>CAZQFV010000015.1:0-90148 GCA_964592645.1 uncultured Chloroflexia bacterium | reverse complement strand
AGCACCTCCAGTAATGGGGGCATTATACCACAGGTTTTCGGATAGGCTCTTAGTAGCTCTCTGAGGGCGATTTGCGCCCCCGGCCTTCTTATAGTACAATGTTATGATACGGGCATTCTGAGCTACGCACGGCAGGTGGACCCGGCCTGCCAAAGTGAGACCTGGCTTCGGCAGTCGTCTTACTGTGTCACGCTTTCGCGCGTTGCGCCGAGGTTGCCTTGTCCCAAGACAGGATCATCGTCCGCAAGGCCCGCCAGCACAACCTGAAGAACATCGACGTGGAGATCCCCCGCGACCGCCTGGTGGTCATCACCGGGCTGTCCGGCTCGGGCAAGTCGTCGCTGGCCTTTGACACCATCTACGCCGAGGGCCGCCGGCGCTATGTGGAGAGCCTCTCCGTCTACGCCCGCCAGTTCCTGGGGCAGATGGACCGCCCCGACGTCGACAGTATCGAGGGCCTCTCGCCCACCGTGGCCATCGACCAGCAGGGCATCAGCCGCAACCCCCGCTCCACGGTCGGCACGGTGACCGAGATCTATGACTTCCTGCGGCTGCTCTTCGCCCGCGCCGGCCGGCCGCACTGTCCCCGCTGCGGCCGCCAGATCGCCCGCCAGACCCCCACCCAGATCGTCGACCAGGTCCTGGCCCTGCCCGGCGACACCCGCCTCCTCCTCCTGGCCCCCCTGGTGCGCGAGCGCAAGGGTGCCCACCAGAAGGTGCTCGAGGATGTCCGCCAGGCCGGCTTCGTCCGCGTCCGCGTCGACGGCGAGGTCCACGACCTGGAGGAGGATCTCGCCCTGGATCGTTACCGCCCCCACACGATCGAGGTGGTGGTGGACCGGCTGGTGGTGCGCAAGGACGAGGCCGGCCAGGCTGTTTCCCCGGAGCGCGGCCGGTTGGCCGACTCGGTAGAGACGGCCCTGCACCTGGGCGGCGGCACGGCCTTGGTGCAGCAGGAGGGCGGCGAGGAGCTGCTCTTCTCCGAGCACCTGGCCTGCATGCACTGCGGCATCTCCTTTGGCGAGCTGGAGCCGCGCAACTTTTCCTTCAACAGCCCCCACGGCGCCTGCGGCGAATGCGGCGGCCTGGGCACCGTGCTGGAGCTCGATCCCGACCTCATTGTCCCCGACCGCACCCTTTCGCTGGACGGCGGGGCCATCGCCCCCTGGCAGGAGGTGGGCCGGCAGGCCGCCGAGTACCATCGCGCCCTGCTGCGCGCCGTGGCCGCCCACTACGGCTTCTCTACGGCCGTCCCGGTGCGCGAGCTGGCTCCCGACCTTATGGGGGTGGTCCTCTACGGCAGCAACGGCGAGGTCGTTCCTTTCCGCTATGCCGGCGCCGGGGGCCAGGAGCGGGAGACGGAGTCCTCCTACGAGGGGGTCATCCCGGCGCTGCGGCGGCGCTACCGGGATACCTCCTCGGCGCGGGTCAAGATGCAGATCGAACGCTTTATGCGTCCGCGGCCCTGCGCCTACTGCCGCGGGACGCGGCTGCGCCCGGAGGCATTGGCGGTCAGGATCGCCGGCCGCAACATCGCCGAGGTGGCGGCCATGCCGGTCGCCGGCGCGCGCGCCTGGGTGCAGGAGCTGGAGGCGCCCGACGCGCCGCTGAGCGCCCGCGAGCGGCCCATCGCCGCGCCCATCCTGCGCGAGCTGCGCAGCCGGCTGGCCTTCCTGGAGGACGTCGGGCTGGAGTACCTGACACTGGACCGCCCCTCGGCGACGCTGGCCGGCGGGGAGGCCCAGCGCATCCGCCTGGCCACGCAGTTGGGCACCGCGCTCATGGGCTGCATCTATATCCTCGACGAGCCCTCCATCGGCCTGCACCCGCGGGACAACGACCGCCTGATCCGCACCCTGGCGCGCCTGCGCGACCAGGGCAACACGGTGCTGGTGGTGGAGCACGACGCGGCCATGATCGAGGCGGCCGACTGGGTCATCGATATGGGCCCCGGCGCGGGTGAAGGGGGCGGCGAGGTGGTTGCCGCCGGCCCGCCGGACGAGATCAAACGCGCGCCGCGCTCGCTCACCGGGCAGTACCTCAGCGGCCGGCGCAGCATCCCCGTGCCGCAGCGGCGGCGCCCCGGCAACGGCAAGGAGTTGGTGCTGCTGGGGGCCCGCGAGCACAACCTCAAGAACCTGGAGGTGCGCATCCCCCTGGGCAGCCTGATCTGTGTCACCGGCGTCTCGGGGTCGGGCAAGAGCACCCTGATCACCGACACCCTCTACCGCCGGCTGGCGCAGGTGCTGCACCGGGCCAAGGAGCGGCCCGGCAGCCACGACGGGCTCTACGGCCTGGAGCACCTGGACAAGGTCATCGCCGTGGACCAGTCGCCCATCGGCCGCACCCCGCGCTCCAACGCCGCCACCTATACCGGCGTCTTCTCGGCTATCCGCGGGCTCTTGGCCCGCGTGCCCGAGGCCCGCATGCGCGGCTACGGGCCGGACCGTTTCTCCTTCAACGTCAAGGGCGGCCGCTGCGAGGCCTGCGAGGGGGCCGGCGTGCTGCAGATCGAGATGCAGTTCCTGCCCGATGTCTACATCCCCTGCGAGGTCTGCCAGGGCTCGCGCTACAACCGCGAGACGCTGGAGATCCGCTACAAAGGGCTGAACATCGCCGAGATCCTCGGCCTGTCGGTGGAAGAGAGCATCGCCTTCTTCGCCAACGTGCCGGCCATCCGCGGCCGGCTGCAGACGCTGCGCGACGTGGGGCTGGGCTACCTGAAGCTGGGACAGCCGGGGCCGTCCCTTTCCGGCGGCGAGGCCCAGCGGGTCAAGCTGGCCGCCGAGCTGGCCCGCCGGTCCACGGGGCGAACCCTCTACCTGCTCGACGAGCCGACCACCGGGCTGCACTTTGCCGATATCGAGCGGCTGCTGCAGATCCTCAACCGCCTGGTGGATGCCGGCAACACGGTGATCGTCATCGAGCACAATTTGGACGTGATCAAGGCCGCGGACTGGGTTATCGACCTGGGCCCCGAGGGTGGCGATGGCGGCGGGGCGATCGTCGCCGCCGGCCCCCCCGAGGCGGTCGCGGCGGTCGCCGACAGCCACACCGGCCGCTTCCTGCGGGCGCTGTTGGGCCGTTGACAATTCTGTAACCCGGGTGGTGTTGACGACAAGGGATATTTCGTGTACAATAGCACCAGAATTGCCGGTACCGTTAGCGCGGAACCGCAGTGTGCGGATGCCTTTGAGGAGGAGCCGATGACCGAAGCGCAGGTTCTACACCCCGAGACTCCCGACGCTTCCGACGACAAGGCCGAACGGTTTTACCCCAACAAGATTGGACGGCTTTTCCTGGTCTCCCTGGAAGACGTGATGGGACGCAACGGGGTCAGTGCATTGCTCAACATGGCGGGCCTCCGCGAGCGCGTGGGCAACTATCCACCCAACGACCTGCGCCGGGAGTACTCCTTCACCGAGCTGACCCAGACCAGCATCGCCCTGGAGACGATGTATGGGCAGCGCGGGGCCCGCGGCATGGAGCTGCGCGCCGGCCGGGTGGCCTTCAACTATGGGCTGAAGGAGTTCGGCCCCCTCTTGGGCATGGCCGACCTGGCGCTGAAACTGATGCCGATCGGGATGAAGCTCAAGATCGCGTTGAACGCCGTGGCCCAGACCTTTGACCGCTTCAGCGACCAGCCCACCCATGTCGAGGAGAAGAAGGGACAGTTCCTCTATGTGATCGAAAAGTGCCCGGTCTGCTGGCATCGCCGCTCGGAAAGCCCGTGCTGCCATATCGCCCGGGGAATCATCGAGGAGAGCCTGCGTTGGGTTTCTGGAGGGAAGAACTTTCGCGTCGAAGAGATCGAGTGCCGCGCGGTTGGCGATCCCACCTGTACGTTCGTCATCGACAAAGAGCCGCTGGACTAGGCGCTGCTGTCGGTGCCGGTCGGGTGGGGACGTGGGGGTGTGCAGCCCTTTCTTCTTGGCTCCCGGGAAACGATGGACGGCAAAAAGAAGGGCGCCGGTCGCCAGTCCGGCCGGCGTGAAGCGAAAATGCGACGGGTCATCGTCAGGGTCCGCGAGCCGATTCCCCCGTTCAACGAACCGGCCCGCGATTTGCGCATCCTGAACAAGCCGTTGTGGCTGCTGCAGCGCGACCTGATGGCCCGGCACTGCGAGGGGGAGTTGGAGGTGGACCGCCTGGAGGATGTCCCGGCGGTCCAGGGCGAGCTCCTGGTCCACAAGGATAACCTGTTCTTCAATTCCCACCTGCTGGATTCTTTCGTCTCCCAGGCCCGCGCCTTGGGCCGGCCTTGCCAGATTGCCTTTGCCCGCCACGACGCCGCCATCACCGCCCATGCCCTGAACCTCCAGGAAGGCATTCGCCTGCAAGGGGACGTCTACGTCGCCGACATGTTCTACTACCCCCAGGGCGTTGTCCCAGATCCGCAGCCGCTGGTCATCGATACCTTGCCGCGCGAGATGGGCTACTATCACATCCCCTCCTACATGGCCAATGCCGGCGACCTGGTCTACCAGATCCCCTGGCGGCCCTTCCTCTCGATCGAGTCGTGGCCGCTGATCTGGGTGGCCAACGTGCCCTTTGGCGTTTTCTGCTGGGGCCGCATCCGCGAGCAGGAGGTCGAAGAGTCCTGGGGCTGGAAGCTGCGCGTCGCCTTTCGCTCTTTCATCGAGCGCAAACATTTCTACTCCTGCTCGGAGATGGTCAAGATCGGCAAGAACTGCTCTATCGACCCCTCGTCCGTCATCCAGGGGCCGACGGTGATCGGCAACAACGTCAACATCGGTGCCGGTGTGGTCATCACCAACAGCCTGATCGGCAACAATGTCACCGTCATGCAGGGCGCCCAGGTGATGCTGAGCGTGGTCAGCGATTACTGCTACCTGCCTTTCCGGGCGGCGCTCTTTATGACCGCCTTCATGGAAAACTCGATGGTGGCGCAGAACACTTGCCTGCAACTGTGCGTGGTCGGGCGCAATACCTTTATCGGGGCCAACAACGTCTTTACCGATTTTAACCTGGCCGGCAAGCCGCTGCGCATCTGGCACCGCGGCCGGCTGCAGCCGACGGGCATGCCGGTCCTGGGCGGGTGCGTTGGCCACAACGTCAAGCTCGGCTCCGGGTTCGTGATCTACCCGGCGCGCAGTATCGATTCGGGCTGCATCTTGCCCGTGCCCGAGGGTTCGAACGTACTGACCCACAACCTATCTTGCGAGGAAAGCGAGAGGCGCGGCGGGCAGAAGCCGCAGCGCGCCGCCTCGGCAGAAGAGTCCGCGGAGGACTGGTAGAAGCCTGCGGGAGGAAAGCGATGCCCAAGCAAAAGATCTTGATTGTCGAGGATGCCCCGGATATCGCCGGCCTGTTGCAGATCTTTTTCACTTCCAAGAACTATGAGGCCTTTGTCGCCACCCGGGGGTCGCAGGCGCTGGAGCTGAGCCGACAAAAAATGCCGGACCTGGTGCTGCTGGACGTCATGCTGCCCGACATGGACGGCTACGCCATCTGCCAGGCGCTGCGCTCCAACATGCGCACCAGCCATATCCCCATCATCTTCCTCACCGCCAAGGGGGAGAAGGAAGACAAGATGCAGGGCTTCCAGATGGGGGCGGACGATTATATGGTCAAGCCGTTCGATATCGAAGAGCTGCACATGCGCGTCAACCGCGCGCTGGAGCGCGCCTCTTTCCTCAACCTGACCAACCCAACGACCGGCATGCCGGGCAGCAAGCTGATCGAGGAGCAGATGAAGCGCATCCTCACCCGGCACGACTGGGCCATGGCCTCGATCGGCCTGTTGTACTTTAACGCCTTCACCGAGGCCTATGGGTTCGTCGCCGGCGACAACGCCTTGCGTTTCGTAGCCCTGTTCTTGAACGAGGCGGTCAACGAAAAGGGCACCGCCGAGGACTTTGTCGGGCACATCGGGGGGAGCGACTTTATCTTGACCTCGCGCCCCGAGCGCATCCGGGCCATCTGTGAGCACCTGATGCAAAAGTTCGACGAGCGCATCGGCACCCTCTACGACTACAAGGATCGCAAGGCCGGCTACCTGGTCGTCCAGAACGACATGGGGCAGGAGGTGCAGGTGCCGTTGATGGGGCTCGTCATCGGTGTGATCGACGGGACGAAGCGCACCTTTAGCGACATCCGCGAGCTGAGCGAGGCGGCGTCCGAGGTGCGACAGCAAGCCCGCAAGCTGCCGGGCACGGGGAGCAAGATCGTCTACGATTAGGAGGCAGGGAGCGAGAGGCTGGAAGCAAGAAGCAGGAAGCAAGAGGCAATGCGCCGCGTCAAGGAGTGGTTCCGCCCATCGGATGAGTTGGCCGCCAGCGAGCGACTGGCCACGGTCGTGCGCTGGGCGCTGCTGGCCTTTATCCTGTTGGTCAACATCCTGTTCGCCCGCTACTCGGTGGACATCAAGGCGCGGGTGAACCTGTTGGCGGCCGGCCTGGGCGCGGGCAACCTGGTCTGGACGGTCCTGGTGTGGATCTGGCCACGGGTGCGGCCGTTCCGGGCCCTCAGCCTGTGCCTGCAGTTTTTGGATATCGCCTTTATCGCGGCGTTGGTCTGGATGACGCCGGTGCAGTACTACCCCTACGAGGTCCTCTTCTTCCTGGTCATCCTGATGGCGGCACTGCGCTTCGGGATGGCGGTGAGCGTCCTCTCCTCCCTGGTGGTCTCGGGGGCCTACATCCTGTTGGCGCTGATTGGGCCGCAGTCCACCTACTTCTCGGCCGGCCTCGGCGATCCCAAGCTGCTCCTGCGCCTCTTTGCCTTTGTCGCCGTCGGCGGCGTCGGCGGGCTGATGGCGCAGATGGAGCGCACGCAGCGTCGGCGGCGCGAGGAGGAGCGGCGGCGGTCCCGCGAGCTGGAGGTGGTCCAGCGCATCGGCAGCGCGATCAGCACGGCGTTGGAGATGGACCGCCTGGTGGAGCAGGTCTTTACCTCGCTGCGGGAGATCGTGCCCTTTGCCGAGGGCGAGATCACCCTCTGGTCCGGGGAGGAGGGCTGTCTGACCAGCCGCAGCCTGTACACGCCGGACGGCCTGCGATCGCGCGAGGCGCGCTATGCTCCCGGCGAAGGGTATAGCGGCTGGATGGCCGTGCACCGCCGGCCCCTGTGGATCCCCGATGTCGCCGCCGAGAAAGTGATCCGCCCCAAGGGCGAGGTCGGCTTCGCCTCGCACCTGGGAGTCCCGCTGCTCCTGGGCGACCGGCTGGTGGGCACGTTGGAGCTTTCGTCCGAACGGACCAACGCCTTCAAGCCGGACGACCGCGACCTGCTGATGGCCGTGGCCCCGCAGATCGCCGCTATGCTCGACCACGCCCGCCTCTACGACCGCGTGCGCCAGAACCTGGAGCGGCGGGTGCACCAGTTGAGCGCCATCGAGCAGATCGACCAGGAGTTGAGCGGCACCCTGGACCTGCACAAGGTCATCCAGGCCGTGTTGGACCGGGCCATCGAGTTCACCGGGGCCGATGCCGGCGCCCTGCTGGGGATGACCGAGCGCGGCGATGGGCTGCTCATCCTGGCCCACCGCGGCTACCGCGAGGACATGGAGCGGTACACCCGCGAGCCCTGGCCTCTGGAGGCCGGCATCGTCGGCCATGTGGCGCGATCTCTCGAGCCGATCCTGGTCGAGGACATCACCCAGGATGCCGACTATGTCGAAGCGACCGGGAAAACGGGCTCGGAACTGGCCGTGCCGATTCGCCGCGAGGACGAGATCCTCGGTGTGCTCAACCTGGAGAGCGCGCGCCTGGCCGCCTTCGACGAGCAGGACCTGGAGTTCTCCATCCACCTGGCCGAGCACGCGGCCATCGCCATCCAGAACGCCCGCCTCTTTGCCCAGGAGCAGCGGCGCGCGCGGGAGCTGGCGGCGCTGCACGATATCTCCGTGGAGATCTCGCGCCAGACGGAGGTCGGTGACATTCTGAAGTCGGTCGTCGCGCGCGCGGTGCAGCTCCTGGATGCCACGAGCGGCGGGCTGTACACCTACGATGCGCCGAGCGGCGAACTGGGGCTGGCCGTGATCTACAATATGCCGGCCCAGTACCAGGGAACGCGCTTGAAGCTCGGCCAGGGCCTGGCCGGCCAGGTGGCCGAGTCGCGCCAGCCCCTGATGGTGGATGACTACCGCACCTTTGCCGGCCGCGCCAACCAGTACGCCACGGCCGACTTCCGCGCCGTGATCGCCGTCCCCCTGGTCTATGCCGACGAGATGCTGGGCGTCCTCGACGTCCTGCACGCCGAGGAGGGGCGCACCTTCGGCGATCGTGACATGCGCCTGCTGCTCTCCATGGCCAACCAAGCCGCGGCGGCCATCGCCAACGCCCGGCTCTTTGCGGAGGCGCGCCGCTGGGCCGAGCAGCTAGCGGCGCTGCAGGAAGTGAACCGCACCCTCGGCAGGACCCTGGGCTACCAGGCGACGATCCGCGCGCTCATCGAGGGGGTGCAGCGCCTGCTCCCCGGCAGCGAGGGCGAGGTCTGCCTGTACGACGCCGAGCGCAAAATCTTCCAGACCGAGGCCACGCTGGGAGAGGTGGCGCGGGTCGCCTCGGCCGAGACCTACTCCCTGGACGAGGGGTACACCGGTTGGATCGGCCGCCATCGCCAGCCGCTGCTGATCGGCGACTGCGCCGCCTTCCAGGAGGTGCGCCCGCGGCGCGAGGAGATGGTCCTGAGCGGGCAGATGCGCTCCTACCTGGGCGTGCCGATGTTGATCGGCGACCGGCTCATCGGCACCCTGGAGCTGATCGGCTCCCAGGCCAACGCCTTCCGCCAGGAACATCTGCGGCTGCTCAGCCTGGTGGCCGGCCAGGCGGCCGTGGCCATCGACAATGCCCGCCTGTACGAGCTGACCGAGCGCCGCCTGCGCCAGCGGATCGACCAACTGTTAGCCCTGCAGAAGGTGGGGCAGGCCCTGAACACGACCCTGCTCCTGGACGACAACCTGCAGACGATCCTGGAGGAGTCGATTCGGGCCACCGGCGCGACCCACGGCAATATCGCCATGTACGACGAGGCCGTGGGCGCATTCCGCGTCACCGGGGCCGTGCAGGGCTATTCGCCGGAGGAAATGCGCCTGCTGCGGCAGTTGCGCCTGGGGCGGGGCCGTAGCATGGTCGACGATGTGCTGCGCACCGGGCACGCCGAGATCGTCCCCGATTCGCAGGCCGACCCGCGGCCCATCTGCGTCCGGCGCGAGGCCCGCTCGGCCCTCTCGGTGCCCATCCTGTACGAGGGGCGGGTCATCGGCGTGATCAACGTGCTCAGCACCCAGCCGCGGGCCTTTGACGAGGAGCACCTGCAGTTCGCCCAGACGCTGGCCACGCAGGCCTCGCTCGCCGTGGGCAACGCCCGCCGCTACGAGGAGTTGGTGCAGCAGCGCGAGGTGGTGAGCCAGCGGGCCACGCAGCTGCGCGAGATCCTGGAGATCGGCAACAGCCTGCGGGCCGACCGCGAACTGCCCGACATCCTGAGCCAGGTGGCCTACGGCGTCGTCGGCAGCGTCGGCTACGGCGTGGTCCTCTTCAGCCTGGTGGCCGAGGACGATCCGACGGTGCTGGAGCGGGTGACGAGCGCCGGTATCCCGCTGGAGGACTTTCAGCGCCTGCAGCAGACCCGGCCCTCGCTGCAGAGCTACCAGGACCTTTTCCGCGACGAGTTCCAGATCAGCCGCTCCTATTTCATCCCCCAGGAGGCCGGCCTGGCCTCGGCCCTGGAGCAGACCTACCTCTTCCCCGGTATGGAACAGGAACCGCAGGAACTGGGCGCGGAGGAATGGCACCTGCGCGACATCGTGTTGGTGCCGATGTACTCCAGCGCCGGGGAGCTGCTCGGCGTGCTCTCGGCCGACAACCCGTTCGACCGCAAGCGCCCCGCCCGCCGGACGATCGAGGCCCTGGAGATCTTTGCCAACCAGGCGGCGATCGCCGTGGAGAATGCCCGTCTCTTCCGCGAGCGCGAGCGCCGCATCTCGGAACTGAATGTGCTCAACCGCATCAGCCAGGCCACGACCTCGTCCCTGGACCTGGACTCGATCCTCCTCTCTATCTATGAGCGCATCGCCCAGTCCCGCGTGCTCGACGTGGAATCGTTCTACATCGCCATCCTGGAGCCGGACCGCGCTCAACTGCGCTTCTACCCGGTGGTGGACCGCGGGGTGCTCTACGACCCGGAGATCACCCCCATCCAGGGCGGTATGGCCGGCTGGATCGTGGAGCACCGCCGGCCCCTGCTGATCCCCGACCTGCCCCAGGCGTACGAGAGCGGCAGCTTCGAGGACCTGATCCTTTCGGGCGGCCTGCCCACCGATCGCACCCAGTCCTACCTGGGCGTGCCGATCATAGTGGGCGATGACCTGATTGGGATCATCTCGGCGCAGAGCTACCAGAAGGGCGCTTACGGAGACCGGGAGCGGCAGTTCCTGCTGACCGTCGCCAACCAGGTGGCCGTGGCCATCCAGAACGCTCGCCTCTTCCGGGAGCGCGAGCAGCGCCTGGCCGAGTTGGCCATCCTCAACGAGATCGGCCAGGCCCTCTCCTCGGCCCTGGAGCTGGGCGACCTGGTGGAGGTGGTTCACCAGCAGGTGGGCCGCATCTTTTCCACGACCAACTTTTACATCGCCCTCTACGACGAGCGCGCCGACGAGTGGGAGACCTTTTACCAGATCGAGGAGGGGCAGCGCCTGCCGCCGCAGCGCCACAAGGTGAGGGCCGGCCTGACGGGGAATATCATCCGCCGCAAGGTGCCGCTGCTGTTCCGCACCGCGGCCGAGCTGGATGCCTTCCAGGAGTCCGAGGGCGTGCAGCGGCTGGGCCGGCCGGCCCTCTCCTGGCTGGGCGTGCCCCTGATCGCCGCCGACAAGGTCGTCGGCGTCATGGCCATCCAGTCCTATGAGCGCGAGAACGTCTACAACGAACAGGACCTGGCCCTCTTCTCGACCATCGCCGCCCAGGCGGCCATCGCCATCGACAACGCCCGCCTCTTCCAGGAGCGCGAGCGCCGCATCACCGAGCTGGCCATCCTCAACGAGATCAGCACGGCCCTTTCCTCGGCCCTCGACCTGGATCGGCTGCTGGAGACGGTGCACCAGCAGGTGTCCCGCGTCTTTGATACCACCAACTTTTACATCGCCACCTACGAGGCCGATGTCGAGGAGTGGACCCTGGCCTTCCAGATCGAGCGCGGCGAGCGCCAGCCCCCGACGCGCAACAAGCTGGGCGTCGGCCTGACCAGCCACATCATCCGCACGCGCAAGCCGATCCTCCTGCGCAACGCCATGGAAAACGCGGCCGTCCACGAGGAACTGGGCATCCCTGCCCTTGGCGAACAGGCCCTCTCCTGGCTGGGCGTGCCCCTGATCGCCGCCGACAAGGTCGTCGGCGTCATGGCCATCCAGTCCTATGAGCGCGAGAACGTCTACAACGAACAGGACCTGGCCCTCTTCTCGACCATCGCCGCCCAGGCGGCCATCGCCATCGACAACGCCCGCCTCTTCCAGGAGCGCGAGCGCCGCATCACCGAGCTGGCCATCCTCAACGACATGGGCCGGGCTCTCTCCTCGGCCCTGGAGCGCGGCCAGGTGATGCAGGCCATCCACGAACAGGTCGGGCGCATCCTGGATACCACCAACTTCTACATCGCCCTGTACGACGAGGAACGCCGCGAATGGGAGCTGGCGCTGGACATCGTCAACAACGAGCGCCGGCCGCCCAGCCGCTACAGCCTGGAACAGGGATTGACCGGCTACATCATCCGCACCCGCCAACCGCTGCTCTTCCGATCGTCGGCCGAGATAGAGGGGTTCGACGATCTCCACGGCATCGAGCGCGTCGGGATCCCGGCCTCCTCCTGGGTGGGCGTGCCGCTGATCGCCGCCGACCGCGTGATCGGGGTGATCGGCGTGGAGAGCTATGAGCGCGAGAACGCTTACAGCAGCGACGACCTGGCGGTGCTCTCGACCGTGGCGGCGCAGGCCGCGGTGTCGCTGGAGAACTCCCGCCTCTTCGAGGAGACCCGCCAGCGCCTGCAGCAGGTGAACACGCTGCTGGAGGTCAGCCGCGACGTGGCTACCCGGCTGGACCTGCCGACGTTGCTGCAGTCCATCCTGCAGGCGGCGGTGCAGAGCGTGCAGGCCGCCGAACGCGGCTCGATCCTGCTCCTGGACGAAGCGGCCCAGGAGTTGGTGGTGACGGCGCAGATCGGCTATGCCCAGGCGGGCGACCACAAGATCCGCATGGGGTTGGACGAGGGCTTTGCCGGGTGGGTCTGCCGCGAGGGCCGGGCGGACATCGTCCTGGACGCGCAGAGCGACCCGCGTTTCGTGGTGACCGATTCCAGCAAGGCAATCCGCTCGATCATGTCGGCGCCGCTGCAGGGCCGGCGTGGGCTGGTGGGCGTGATCAACCTGGATAACCTGAGCCACCCGGCGGCTTTCACCCGCGCCGACCTAGAGTTCCTCTCCGGCCTGGCGCACCAGGCGGCCGTGGCCATCGAGAACGCCCGCCTCTTCGAGGAGCGCGAACGCCAGGCCAAGGTGTTGGAGGCGCGCGTGCGCGAGCTTTCGGCCCTGCTGGAAGGGACGCGCGCCATCACCTCGACGCTGGAGCTGCAGGAGGTGCTGCGGACGCTGGTGGGGGTGGTCGAGCGGCAGATGGAGGTGGACACCGTGGCCCTCTGGCTGGTCGAGGGCGAAGAGATCGTCCCGGCCGCCGCAGCCGGCCTACCGGACTCTTTCCTGGAGAGCAAGCGCACCAAGGTGGGCGAAGGCCTTTCGGGACAGGTGGCGGCGGAGGGCCGGGTGCTGTCCGTGGCCGACGTGACCCTCCTGGCGCGTAAGCGTCTCCGGGCCGATGTCGAGTTGGACAGGGAGCTCGGCCTGCATTCGTTCCTGGGCGTGCCGGTCACCTACCAGCAGCGCATCCTGGGCGTGCTCAGCGTGATGAGCCGCCAGGTGCGCGAGTTCACCCCGGAGGAGGTGGCCCTGCTCACCGGCCTGGCCGAGCAGGCCGGCATCGCCGTGGAGAATGCCCGCCTCTTCCAGGAACGCGAACAGCGCATCAACGATCTGACCGGCCTGAACGAGGTGGGCCGGGCCATCTCCTCGACGGTGCGCCTGGACGAGCTGTTGGAAAAGATGTCGCTGGAGTGCGGACGGCTTGTCGATACCAGCAACTTTATCATCGCTCTCTACGACGAGCGCACCGAGACCGTTTCCTTCCCCGTGTACCACGAGTACGGCCAGCGGTTGGAGCTGGCCGGCCGGCAGCGGGGCCACGGCCTGACCGAGTTCGTGATCCAGCAGAAGGCCCCGGTGGTGATCAACCGCGATTTGGAGGCTTTCTGCGAGGAACATGGCATCCGCTATGTCGGCACCCCGTCCAAGTCGTGGCTGGGTGTGCCCATGATCTATATGGACCATGTCGTCGGCATCATCGCCCTTCAGGACTATGATCACTACGATGCCTACACCGAACACCATGTGCGCCTGCTCTCCACATTGGCCAACTCGGCGGCCATCGCCGTGCAGAACGCCCGCCTCTTCAGCGACCTGGAGACCTCGCGGACCGAGCTGGAGACCCGCCTGATCCAGCTTGGAGCACTGCAGGAGGTCAGCCAGGCCGTCTCCGGAACGTTGGAGGTCGACGCCGTGATCGCCACGGTGCTCGACGCGGTGACGGCGACCATCGGCTTCTCCTACGCCGTGATCTCCCTGGTGGACGAGGAGGCCAACGAGGTCCGTGCTGTGCAGGGGGTGGGGGTGGCCCCGGAGCAGATCGCCGACTCGCACAAGCCGCTGGACAGCAGCGATATCATGGCCGATATCGTCCGCAGCGGCAAGACCGAGGTGATCGACGGCTGGGACGACCGTTTCGACCGCGAGATGTTCGAGAAGTTCGGCCACGCCAACCTGGTGCGGGTCTACGCCCCCCTGGTGGCGCGCGGCAAGGCCATCGGCCTGATCGAGGCCGGCTATGCCAAGGAGTTTCGCTCCACCATCACCCAGGACGACATCGAGGTTTTGCAGACGTTCCTGACGCAGGCCTCCATCGCCATCGACAATGCGCGCCTCTTTGCCGAGATCCGCCGCTTCACCGAGGAACTGGAGAAGATGGTCGAGGCCCGCACCCAGCAGTTGCAGGACGAGAAGAACCGCCTGGAGGCGTTGCATACCATTACGACCGAACTCTCCAGCTCCCTCGACCTGGACGAGATCCTCCTGAAGACGATCGACCTGGCCTCTATGGCCACCGGCCGTTCCCTGGGGATGGTCCTGCTGCGCGAACCGGGCACGAACGATCTGGTCTGCCGCGCCATGCTCGACGAGGGCAATGTCCTGCGCCCCGGCCACCAGGTGGTGGCATTGAGCGCGGCTTCGGCGCTGCGGGAAGTACTGGAGGAACATCAGACCCTGCGTATCGAGGACGCACAACATGATCCGCGGACTGCCGGCCTGCCGCCGTTGCCCAGCGGGACGCGCTCCGTGGCCGCGGTGCCGCTGGTCTCGGCGGAGGAGGTCGTCGGCGTCATCCTGCTCACGCACTCCCAGAGCGGGTTCTTCGACGACGACCAGATGCGCCTCCTGGCTACGCTGGGCGGCGAGGTGGCCACGGCCATCCACAACGCCGAACTGTATGCCTACATCAACGACCAGGCCCTGCGCCTCTCCGATATGCTCACTTCTCAGCAGGAGGAGGCTTCCAAGGTCCGCTCCATCCTGCAGTCCATCGCCGACGGCGTGATCGTGGTGGACCGCGCCAACCGCATCCTGATGGCCAACCCGGCGGCGCAGCAGATCTTGGGGATGGCCCGCGAGGAACTGGAGGGACGCACCACCGCCGAGTTGCCCGGCCTGTTCCTGGCCGGCGGCATCCTGTCCCAGGATGCGCGGCGTTTTGAACTGCTGGACCGCTACATCAACGTCCACTCCACGCCGGTGGTGATGGACTCGGGGGAGATCCTGGGGCGGGTCTATGTCCTGCGCGACATCACCCGGGAGGTCGAGGCCGACCGCGCCAAGAGCGAGTTCATCTCCACCGTCTCCCACGAGCTGCGCACGCCGCTGACCTCCATCAAGGGGTACGTCGATCTGATCCTCCTGGGCTCGGTCGGCGAGATCAGCCCGATGCAGCGCTCCTTCCTGGAGGTGGTGCGCTCCAACTCGAACCGCCTGGTGGATCTGATCAACGACCTCCTGGATATCTCGCGCATCGAGACCGGGCGCATCGTCCTCAACCCCGAGCCCATCTCGATCCTGGAGGTGGTGGAGGAGGTGACCGAGTCGGCGCGGGCCGAGATCGAGCGCAAACACCTGCGCCTGGAGGTCCAGGTGGCCCCGGACCTGCCGCCGGTCCAGGCAGACCGCAAGCGCATCGTGCAGGTGCTCAACAACCTGGTCAGCAACGCCTACAAGTACACCCGGGAGGGCGGCCGCATTGCGGTCGTGGCCGGCTGCACGGACGGCTTTGTCCAGATCAGCGTCGCCGACAGCGGGGTGGGCATCTCCAAGGAAGACCTGAAGAAGCTCTTCACCCGTTTCTTCCGCGCCGACAACCCGTTGCGCGACGAGGTGGGCGGGACCGGGCTGGGGCTGGCTATCTCCAAGTCGTTCATCGAGCTGCACGGGGGGCAGATGTGGGTGGAGAGCGAGGTGGACGTGGGCAGCACCTTTTTCTTTACCCTGCCGCTGCAGGAGGCGTCGGCGCAGCAAGAGGAGCAGCCCGCTTCTAACGGCATGGCGGAATTGGCGGGCCGGCCGCCGACCGAACGAAAATCTCGCATCCTGGTGGTGGACGATGAGCCCAACATCGTCGACCTGCTGCGCTACCAGTTGGAGCGCGCCGGGTACGAGGTGTACACGGCGCGGCGCGGCGAGGAGGCCCTGCAGGTGGCCCGCCGCGAGCACCCCGACCTGATCACCCTCGACCTGCTGATGGCCGGGATGGACGGCGCCGAGGTCCTGGAGAAGCTCAAGGGGGACAAGCAGACGGCCGATATCCCCGTGGTGATCATCTCGATCGTCGCCGAGAAAGAGAACCTGATGGCCATGGGGGCCATCGACTTCTTGCCCAAGCCGCTGGAAGAGCCCGAACTGCTGGCAACCGTGGAGCGGGTGCTGCAGCAGATGCAGAAACCGGTCGGGACGGTTTTGGTGGCGGACGACGATCCCGATATCGTCGGTTGGCTGCGGCGCGTGCTGACGGAAAAGGGCTTTGCCGTCCGCGAGGCCGGGGATGGCGAGGCGGTCCTGAACTTGGTCGTCCAGTCTGCCCCGGACCTGATCCTCCTGGATCTGCGCATGCCCAAGCTGGATGGGCGCGAGGTCATCACGCGGCTGAAGCTGCGCGAGGACACGCGCGACATCCCGATCATCGTCATCACCGCCAGCTCGGTGGATAGGGAGAAGGACCGCGTGCAGATCCTGGGCATGGGAGCGGAAGGGTTCCTGACCAAACCCTTCCCGGCGGAGGATCTGGTGCGGGAGATTGGATTGGTGCTGAGCAAAAAGACGGAGGCCGCTAAAGAATGAGCAAAAAGATCCTTGTTGCCGATGATGAACCCGACGTGCTGTTCATGACGGCGTTCAGCCTGCGCACCGTGGGGGGATTCGAGGTCATCGAGGCGCGAAACGGCCTCGAAGCCGTGGAGAAGGCGCAGCAGTTTCACCCGGACCTGATCGTTCTGGACATCAAGATGCCGCGCCTGAACGGCTACGAGGCCTGCCGCAAGCTGAAGGAGATCCCCGAGCTCCGGGATGTGCCGGTGATCTTTCTCTCGGCCAAGGGGCAGCGCCAGGAGATCGAGGAAGGGATCAGCGCCGGGGCGGCGGACTATATCCTGAAGCCCTTCGCCCCGGAAGAACTGATTGCCAAGGTGCGGAAGCTGCTCGCGCCGCGGCGCGGGTGAGGTTGCGTATCCGGGTAGGGCCATGAGCGCCATCCTTTTGGACTCGGGCATTGTCCACTATGAGGTCTTTGGCCGCGGGAAGCCGGTCCTCCTGCTCCACGGCTGGCTGGGCTCGTGGCGCTACTGGATGCCGACGATGGAATCCCTGGCGGATGTCTACCGCACGTACGCCCTGGATTTCTGGGGCTTTGGCGATTCGGACAAGCCGGGCAATCGCTATCGCATCGACGACTACGTTCGCCAGGTGAGCGACTTCCTGGACGGGCTGGGCATCGCCAAGGTCTCGTTGGTGGGCCATGCCCTGGGCGGCGTTGTCGCCCTGCGCACCACGTTGGAGCTTCCCCAGCGGGTGGACAAGCTGGTGCTCGTCGATACGCCGGTCTATGGGGACAGCCTGTCCGGTTCGCTGAAAGTGGTGCGCAACCCCTTCTCCCGGTTGGTGGCCGGCCCCAAGGCGCTGGTGGGGCTGTGGATGCGCGCCCTGAAAAAGTCGTCCGCCGATTGGTCGCAGATGTACGAAGAGATCGTCGAGGACACGGAGCGGCTGGACGAGAACGCCGTCCAGCAGAGCGTGGAGAATATGCTGAGCCTCGACCTGCGGCCCAGGTTGGGCAACCTCTATACCCACACCCTGGTCGTCTACGGCGAAAAGGACGAGTTCGTCGACCCGCAGCAGACGGCCCTTTTTGTCGATGGACCGGTGGCCACGGCCCAGGTCGTTATCCTCTCGGGATGCCGCCATTTCCCCTTCCTGGATGAGCCCAGCAAGTTCAACCGGCTTTTGAAAGAGTTCATGGCCAGCGAGCTGGGACAGACGGTGGTCGTGAAGGAGGAATGGAAGCGGCGCTACAAAGAGACCGAGTTTCTATAAAGCTTTTTCCCTTTTCTCCTCTGCCGTTCCCCCGTCGGCTCCGCGCCCGACCCGTGACCAAGCTCACAGCAGTTTCGCCGACTTGTGGTATAATACATCCCCCAGGGGGGGATAGGGATGAGTGGCGGGAAAAATGTGTTGCTTGGAGAGGTCCGATGGATACGACAAGGTTCTGTATGAACGGGAGTTGTCTGGCGGCGGAGCAGGTGAGCGATCTGCGGGCCCGGCTGAGCCGGCTGGAGGGCCATGTCCGGGCCATCAGCCGCATGTTGGAGGAGGGGCGCGACTGCCAGAGCCTGCTCCTGCAGGTGTCGGCGGTCAAGTCGGCCCTCAACCAGGTGACTGTCAAGCTGCTGGAGGGATACGTGGAAGGATGTACGGGCGGCGGGCAGGCCGTCGCCGGCCAGCCGCTGGAGCAGCTCAAGAGCGCCCTGGCCCTGGCGCTCAAATACTCATAGAGGAGGCGATTATGCGGACGTCTTTCAAACTGGGGAAACTGTTCGGCATCCCGGTTCGCATCAACTACACCTGGTTCCTGATCTTTGCCCTGGTGACCTTTTCCCTGGCCTACGAGTTCCGAGGCCTGTACCCCGGTTCCGGGGCCGCCTTGTACTGGTTGCTGGGTATCCTGGGCAGCCTGCTCTTCTTTGGCTCGGTGCTGGCCCATGAGCTGGCCCACAGCCTGGTGGCGCGATCGCAGGGCACGCCGGTCCGCGACATCACCCTCTTTCTCTTTGGCGGCGTCGCCGGCATCGAGCGCGAGGCCGATCAGCCGGGGAAAGAGGCCCTGATGGCCGGGGTGGGGCCGGCCACCAGCCTGGTGTTGGCGCTGGTCTTTGGGGTCGGGGCGCTGCTGCTGGCGCCGGCGAGCGCGCTGGGCGGCGCCTTCCTGGGCCGGCTGGCGCTGGTCAACGGCGGCTTGGCCGTCTTCAACCTGCTCCCCGGCCTGCCCCTGGACGGGGGGCGGGTCCTGCGGGCCATCCTCTGGAAGCTGAGCAAGAACTATCGCCGGGCGACCGGCATCGCCGCCATGGCCGGCCGCATCGTCTCCTTCCTGATCATCGGCGGCGGCCTGGTGATGATCTATCTCTCTTGGCGCGCCGGCCAGCCCGACCTGGGCGGCCTCTGGCTCGTCTTTATCGGCTGGTTCATGGACAACGCCGCTTCCCAGACCTACCAGCAGACGATCCTCCAGGAGATGCTCCGCGGCGTCCGGGTGTCCGAACTGATGACCCAGGATTGCCTGCGCATCCCCCGCGCCATGAGCGTGTCCGACCTGGTCGATCAGTACGTTCTGCGCCAGGGCGGGCGCTGTTTCCTGGTGACCGACGAGGGGCGCCTGTCCGGTCTGGTCACCGTCCACAACGTTCGCGCGCTGGACCGCACGGCCTGGCCCTTTACCCCGATCGGCGAGATCATGGTGCCCTACGCGCAGTTGGTCGCCGCGCGCCCGGAGGAGGACGGCTGGACGGTGCTCCGGCGGATGGATGAGCGCAATGTCAATCAGATGCCGGTGGAAGAGAACGGGCAGCTCCTGGGGCTGATCAGCCGGGAGAGCTTGCTGCGCTACGTGCGCGCGCGGGCCGAGCTGGGCATGTAGCCGCGCCGCAGTTGTGCCGCTGCGCCAAAGGAGAGAGCGATGCGCGAAGTGTACCTGGACTATGGAGCGACAACGCCCACCCGGCCCGAAGTGATCGAGGCCATGCTGCCCTACCTGCGCGAGCACTGGGGCAACCCCTTGAGCCTGCACCGCTACGGCGATGGGCCGCGCAAGGCGGTCGAAGAGGCCCGGGCCAAGGTCGCCGCCCTGATCGGCGCCCAGCCCGGGGAGATCTATTTCACGGCCAGCGGCAGTGAGGCCAACAACATGGCGGTCAAGGGGATAGCCACGCTGGCCCGCAGCAAGGGCCAGGGCAACCACCTGGTCCTTTCGGCGATCGAGCACCAGTCGGTGCTCCACGCCGCGGAGACGATGGGCAAGCTGGGGTTCGAGGTGACCACGGTTCCGGTGGACCGCTACGGGCTGGTGGACCCCCGGTCCGTGGTCGCGGCGCTGCGCGACGACACGGTGCTGGTGGCGGTGATGCTGGCCAACGGCGAGATCGGCACGATCGAGCCGGTAGCGGAGGTGGCCCGCCTGCTCAAGGGCCGGGGCGTTCCCCTGCTCAGCGATGCCGTCGATGCCGTGGGGCGCATCCCGGTGAACGTGCGCGAACTGGGCGCAGACATGCTGAGCCTTTCCGCCAGCCAGTTCTACGGGCCCAAGGGGGCCGGGGCGCTGTACATACGCAAGGGGCTGCGGATCGCCCCCCTGATCGACGGCGGCATCCAGGAGAACGGCCGGCGGGCCGGCCTGGAAGACGTGCCGGCCATCGTCGGGATGGGCGTGGCTGCCGAGCTGGCCCAGGCCGAGATGGACCGGCGCACCCAGCACCTGCTGCCGCTGCGCGACCGCCTGATCCGGCGGCTGACCGGCGAGATCCCGCACCTCTACCTCACCGGCCACCCCACCCAGCGGCTGCCCCACCATGTCAGCGTGACGGTGGAGTATATCGAGGGCGAGTCCATGCTGCTCTTTCTGAACATGCAGGGGGTAGCGGTCTCCAGCGGCTCCACGTGCACCTCCCGGGCCCTGAAGGCCTCGCATGTGCTCACCGCCATCGGCGTGGAATCGGCCCTGGCGCAGGGCTCGCTGGTCCTGACGCTGGGCGAGGGCAACACCATGGCCGATGTCGACTATGTGCTGGAGGTTCTGCCCCCCATCGTCGAGCGACTGCGGCAGATGTCGCCGATCTATCCCGGGAAGTAGCAAGAGGCAGGAATCAAGAGGCAGGCCAGCGAGGAGGCGGATCATGTACACGGATATCGTATTGGACCACTTTATGCACCCGCGCAATGTGGGAGAGATCCCCGACGCCGACGGCGTGGGCTCCGTGGGCAACCCCGTCTGTGGGGATATGATGACCTTTTACATCAAGGTGGCCGACGGGCGGCTTGCCGATGTCAAGTTCAAGACCTTTGGCTGCGGGGCGGCCATCGCCGTCTCCAGCATCGTCACCGAGATGGCCGTCGGCAGGACGTTGGAGGAGGCCAAGAACATCACCAAGCAGCAGGTGGCCGAGCAGCTCGGCGGCCTGCCGCCCCAGAAGATGCACTGCTCGAACCTGGGGACCGAGGCCCTGGCCGCGGCCATCGCCGACTATGAGGCCCGCCTGGCGGCCGGCAAAGCCCAGGAGGATTAAGATGGGATATTCGCATGAGGAATCGCCCGTTTCCCAAGAGCGAGGCGTATGCCGCTGCCCTTTTTGTGACAACGCGCTGAAGATGCCCTATCCGTTCTGCCAGGCCTGCGGCAGCAAGGTGGAGTACTGCCCCGTCTGCGGGCAGCCGCTGCCTGCCGAGGGCGAGGCTTGCCCGCACTGCGCGCAGGAGGAGCGGTGATGGAAGAGAAGCGCCAGAAGACGACCATCGTCCTGTTCAGCGGCGAGATGGACCGCGCCCTGGCCGCTTTCACCATCGCCAATACCGCCGCGGCCATGGGCATGGAGGTGACGATCTTTTTCACCTTCTGGGGCCTGAACGTGATCAAGAAGCCGGGCGCCGCCCGCGGCGGCCAGGGCTGGATGCGCCGGATGCTGAACTGGATGAACAGCGGCGATGCCCGGCGGCTGCCCCTGTCCAAGTTCAACTTTCTGGGCCTGGGGCCCTGGATGATGAAGCGCCTGATGAAGGAGCAGCGCATGCTCCCCCTGGAGGAGATGGTGCGCCAGGCCAAGCAGTTGGGCGTCCGGTTCGTGGCCTGCACCACCAGCATCGGCCTGATGGGCCTGACGGAGGACGACTTTATCCCCGAGGTGGACAGCTTCGCCGGGGCCGCCACCTACCTGGGAGAGGCGCGCCTCGCCCAGGTGAACCTTTTTATCTAGGATACCGGGAGGATATATGGCAGTGAAAGCAGATGCTGTGCTGGATTGCGTCGGCCTCTATTGCCCGATGCCGATCGTGCAGACCGCGGCCAAGATCCGCGAGTTGGCCCCCGGACAGGTCCTGGAGGTCCTGGCCGACGACAAGGGCATCCAGAGCGACATGCCGGCCTGGTGCGCCAGCACCGGTCACGAGTGCCTGGCGATCGAGAAGGAAGGGGACGAGTACCGGGTCTATGTCCGCAAAAAGGCCTGATCCCCTTACTCTGGTTTGGCAATCGTAGCGTACTGGGGGCTGGCCGGGAAGAGGGCCCGGCCCTGCTTGAGCCCTCCGCTGACCTCGGCCAGGGCGGTGGCGTAGGCCACATCGGCCTCGTCCAGCCAGACGCGCCAGCCATCCTCCCCCAGCTTGCAGATGTAGCCCTCGCGGCCCCAGCGGGCATAATAGTTCTTGGACAGGCCATAGTGCCGCTCGGCGTCGGAGGCGGTGATCCGCCGGCCGCGCAGATGCTCCCACTGCCGGCGGTCCAGCTTCCGCGCCACGTCCCGGGCCTCGTCCTCCAACACCAGCAACTGGCCATCGGGCGACACCTTGGAGCCGATCACCCCGTCTTTGGCCAGCTTCTCCAACACGGGGCCGTCGATGCCAAAATCTCCGGCTGCCTCGGCGATTGTAAGCCACTTCATGGTTGAGCCTCCCCTTGCGTTAGAGTCTAACTTACCGCACTCCTATTATAACAAATTTCGCGCAACTTTTCAAGTGGCAAGATGCAAGAGGCCGGATGCCGGATGCAGGATGCAGGAACGGGGCCGCTCCCGGCCTTTTGCCGCCCTACGCTCTCACGAGGATATGCAGTTCCCGCAGTTGCTGCTCGCTCACCGGGGCCGGCGCGCCCATCAGGGGATCCGTCGCCTGGTTGGTCTTGGGGAAAGCGATCACCTCGCGGATGCTCTCCTCGCCGGCCAGGAAGGCCACCAGCCGGTCGATGCCCGGGGCGATGCCGCCATGGGGCGGCGCCCCATACTCGAAGGCCTCCAGCAGGTGGCCGAAACGCTCCTGGGCCTCCTCCGGCGGGTAGCCCAGGAGCCGGAAGACGCGCTCCTGCACATCGCGGCGGTGGATGCGGATGGAGCCCGAGGCCATCTCCCAGCCGTTGCAAACCAGGTCGTAGCAGTCGGCGCGCACCCGCCCGGGGTCGCTCTCCAGGAATCCCAGGTCGCTCTCTTTCGGCCCGGTGAAGGGGTGGTGCTCGGCCTCCCAGCGCTGCTCCTCCTCGTTCCATTTGAAGAGCGGGAAGTCGACGATATAGGCAAAGGCCAGCAGGTGCGGGTCGCCCAGTTTCAGCCGCCGGCCCATCTCCCGCCGCAGGGCATCCAGCGCCGCGGCGACCACTGCCGGCCGGCCGGCCACTACCAGCAGCAGGTCGCCGGCCTCCGCCTCCAGCGCCCGCAGCAGGCCGGCCTTTTCCTCCTCCTTCAGGTACTTGGCGATCGGCGAGCGCAGCCCTTCCCCCTCCACCGCCAGCCAGACCAGCCCGCCGGCCCCGGACTTTTTGGCCCGCTCTTCCAGCTCGCCCAGGTCGCGGCGGCTGTAGCCCGCGCAGCCCGGGGCGCGCAGCCCCTTGACAACGCCCCCCTGGGCTACCGTGTTCTGGAAGACGCCAAAGCCGCTCTGGGCGACGATCGCCGAAAGGTCCACCAGCTCCATCCCGTAGCGCAGGTCGGGCTTGTCCGTGCCGAAACGGGCCAGGCTCTCGGCGTAGGACAGCCGCGGGAAGGGCGAGAGGACGCGCTTGTCGGGCGCTACGGCCGGGACCATGGCGGTGATCAGCTCTTCGATCAGGTCGAGGATGTCGTCTTGCTCGGCAAAGGACATCTCCAGGTCCAACTGGGTGAACTCGGGCTGGCGGTCGGCGCGCAGGTCCTCGTCGCGGTAGCAGCGGACGATCTGGAAGTAGCGCTCGAAACCGGCCACCATCAGCAGTTGCTTGAGCTGCTGGGGCGACTGCGGCAGGGCATAGAAGCAGCCGGGGTGGATGCGGCTGGGCACCAGATAGTCGCGGGCGCCCTCCGGCGTGCTGCGCGAGAGCACCGGCGTCTCGATCTCCAGGAAGCCCCGGGCGTCGAGAAAGTCGCGGATGAACTTGACCACGCGGTGGCGCAGCAGCAGGTTGCGCTGCAGTCGCTCGCGGCGCAGGTCGATGTAGCGGTACTTGAGCCTCAGGTTGATGTCCTCGTCCTCTTCCTTGTGCACATAGATCGGCGGGGTGCGCGCCGGGTTGAGCAGCCGCGCCCGCTGCGCGGCGACCTCGACCGCGCCGGTGGGCATGTCGGGGTTGATCATCTCGGCCGGCCGCGCCCGCACGGTGCCCTGGACCTGCAGGACGTACTCGGCGCGGGCCTCCTGGCCGATGCGGTAGGCGTCGGCAGAGACGTTGGCGTCAAAGACCACCTGCACCCGCCCGCTGCGGTCGCGCAGGTCGAGAAAGATCAGCCCGCCGTGGTCGCGTTGGCGGTGCACCCAGCCGGCCAGGGTCACCTCCTGGCCGATGTGGGAGGGTCGTAGTTCGCCGCAGTTGGTGTTCTTGAGCATCGCTTCGTCTCCAGGGTGGATCATTTTAGTTGTCAGCTCTCCGCTTTCTGCTCTCAACCCAGTGGCCGGCCCATTATAGGCCCAGAAGGCGGTTTTGTCCAAAAGGCGGTTGCTCCCGTGGGAATTGGCCGGCCCGGCCGTTTCGTTTCACTCCGGTCCCCGCCAGGCCAGCGGCAGGTAGACGGCATAGAGCGCCCTGCTGCCGACGCCGATCGGGCGCCGGGCAACCTGCTGCCCGCAGGGGTTGGTGGCCGTCAGGACCACATCGTAGGTGCCGCTGATGGCATAGGTGTGGGTGATGGCAGCGGGGCCCCGGGCAAAGGACCCATCGCCCAGGTTCCAGGTGAAGGTGATCGGCGGCGTCCCGGTGGCCGTGGCGGTCAGGGTGATCAGCTGGCCAGCCAGGGGGAAGGGCGGCTGCCAGGCGAAGGAGGTACCGGTCACCGGGGCGCACGCTTCCGGCAGCACCGTGAGCGTCACCGCCACGGGGACCTCGGGGTTGGCGGCGTCGTTGCTTACAAGGAGGAGAGTGGTGCGATACAGTCCCGGCGTCAGGCTGCCGGCATCCAACGTCAGGAGCACCTCCACGCCGGCCGCCGGCGCCAGGGTCCCGCTGAGCGGGGCTGCCGCCAGCCAGGTGGCGCCGGGCACCTCCAGGGCCGCCCATACCAGCTCGGCGTCCCCCGCGTTGGTCAGGGCGATGCCGCGGGTGGCGCTCATCCCGGCGGTCAGCGTCACCGCCGCGGTGGTCGGTGAGACCACGATGGCCGGCCCTTCCGGCGCCACCAGCACCAGCGCGCCGGCGATATTGTTCGCCGGGTCGGGGTCGAGACGTTCGCCGTTCACGCGGGCGGTATTGGACAGCGGCCCGCTGTACGTCCCGGTGGCGGTGATGACGATTTCCAGGGCGGTTACGACCGGTGGGGCGCCGGCCGGCAGCGCCAATGTGCAGGTGAGCGCGGCGCGGCCCATGTCCACCGCGCAGCCCGGCGGCGCGGCCATGGCGGCGACCGCCGCGGCCGGGTAGCAGGCGTCCGTCAGGGTGACGGCCATGGTGCCGCTGAACGGGCCGCTGTTGCTGATCGTCAGCGTGTAGCGCACGGCACCGCCGGGGGCGATGCGCGCCGCGTCGGCCTCCTTGTCCACGGCCAGGTCGGCCCCGGGGCCGGTGATCACGAGGGTCTGCTCCAGGGCGTAGGCGCGCCGGGCCGGGTTGCTCAGCGATGCGGCGGTGAGCAGGCCGGTCTCGGTCAGGCCGGCGGTGGCCGTGATCGGCACGTCGACGCGCACTTCCACGGTGGTGGTGGTCTGCGGGGCCAGCTCGAAGGGGCCGGGATCGAGCAGGATGGACCATCCCGGCGTGGCCTCCAGGCTGATGGAGTAGGTGTCGGTGCTGCTGCCGGTATTGACCAACCAATGGGTATGGGTGACGCTTTCCCCAGGTTGGGCCGGCAGGAAGGAGAGCGGCGGCACGAGCCAGACGCCGCCGGGCTGTTGCACCTCGTCGGCGCCGATGTCGAACCCAGCCCCGGAGGGGCGCAGTTGCCCGTCGATGTCCACCAGCAGGTCGATCCCGGGGATGACCAGGGCCGGGGTGACGCCGGCATCGATGGCCGGGGAGGACTCCTGGAGATGGTAGGGGTTGGGGCACTGCAGGGAAGGGCGGCCCACGCAGGTGAACAGGGCCGGGCTGTAGACGTTGGCGCTTCCGATGTCGAACTGGCCCGGCCCGGCCGTGTCCGTGCCGTTGTCCCAGAGGGTGCCGCGCAGGGTAGCGCGGTTCTCAAACGGGTAGAAGAGGCCGGTGGTCTCGGCGTAGAGGCCCACCGCTTCGCTGACGACGATGGTGTTGGTGAAGTAGGGCAGGCTAGGGATCGGGGGGAGCGGCGGCCAGAACGAGATCGGCTTGTGGGTCAGGTAGATGCCCTCCTGCCCGGCGTTCTGGGCAAACGTATTGTGCAGGCCCTGCGGCGAGGAGGCGTACAGGTAGAGGCCGGCCCCGCGGCCGCCGCTGCCGTTGTCGGCGACGACATTGTTGAGCAGGCCGGCCACGGCCAGCTCCAGGTAGAGGCCGGCGCCGGACGGGGCCTGGTTGTGGCGGATATAGGAGTTGGCCAGGAGGGGCACGTTGAGGGGATTGATCGTCAGCGGGCCGTCGAGGTAGAGGCCGCCGCCGGCCTGCGTGGCGGTGTTGGAGATGACAAGGGTGCCGGCCAGTCGCAGGGCGCTGTCCAGGGCGAAGCAGCCGCCGCCAAGCGCGGCGCCGTTCTCCTGGATCAGGCCGGCTACCAGGCTGGGGCTGCCCCTGTTGATGTAGAGCCCGCCGCCCTCGTCGGCCTGGTTGCCCTGGACGATGAGCCCGCTCAGCAGGGCGGCGCTCTCGTCCAGGTAGAGGCCGCCGCCGCGGGCGGCGTTGCCGTCCTCCACGATCACTCCCTGGAGCTGGGCATGGGAGCCCTGGATGTAGATGTTGCCGCCGGCGGTGCCGTTGCCGTTGCGGAAAGAGAGCAGTTGCAGGGTCGGCGTCACGTCGCCGCTGATGTATAGCCCGCGGCGGGCGCCCTCGCCGTCCACGACCGCGGGGACGACGCCGGGCGTCCACCAATGTACCGGGGGCACTTCCGAGTGAATGTAGGTGTAGCCTCCGCGGAGGGCCACCTCTTTGGACAGGACGATGACGGCGGGGTCCGCACCCGTGTAGATGGCCGGGGTCAGGTTCTCTGCCGCGGCGATGTACAGCGTATCGCCGTCCTGGGCCAGGTTCACGGCGCGCTGAATGGTGCGACAAGGGGCGTTGTAAGCGCAGGCGTTGGCGTCGTCGCCGGAAATAGAGGAGACATAAAGGATGGAGGCCGTTTTTGGGGGCGGCGTGCTGGGCCGGGCGATGGTCAGGGCCGCGGCGGGGGCGCGGAAGTGGGGCCCGCACAGCGTGGCCAGGCCGGCCAGCGTCAGGCTGGTCAGCAGCAGGGCCGAGATGCGTCTCCGAAAAATGGTCATGATCATCCTCCGGTGGGGCTGGGCGTTCCAGGGACATTCTACCACATCATGGGACTGCCCGCCAGCCAAGGCCGCCCTGGCCCGCACAAAGAAACGCACCGGGGCATTGCTGCCCCGGTGCGTGGGTCCCCAGGACTATTCGCGCTCGCGGTCCTTGTCTTTGGGCAGCTCCATCTCGATGATGGCGTGGATCGTGCGCAGGCCCACTTCTTGGGCGGCGCGCAGGCGCAGCAGCCCGTCCACCAGCTCATAGTTGCCGTCGATGGTGCGGCGGACGCGGATGGGGCGCAGCCGGCCCGTAGAGACCTCGTTCATCAGACGCATTGGCAGCGGTTTGTTCATCTTGCGCAGGTGGCGGGGCATGGTCACCCGTACCTTGGCTACCTCGATCTGCACCGTGCCGGCGACCATGGCCCGGCGCGGCGCGGGCCGCACGACGACCGGGATAAGGGGCAGCCCTTCTTCCTGGGCGGCCCAGAGGCGGGCGGTGCCGCGTTTGCCCCGGCCCAGCACATAGTGCCCAGTGCCGTCGGCGGTGGCGGCCAGCGGCGGAAAGACCCAGCCCACCGAGCGCACCTTCTTGCGTGCCTCCATCGCCCGGGACAGCAGCGGGTCGGCTCCTTGGATCTGCTTGGGATCGACCCATTGTAGATCCCAACGCGGGAAACGCGCCGCGACCACCACCCGGACCTCGCTCAGCCCGGCGTCGACGGCCGCGGCCAGGGCCGCGAACCCGCGGGCCAGGACGTACTCTTCGCCGATCTTCCAAACCTGGATAATCCAAGGGGCCCGGCCGCTCTCCTGCGCCCGCCGGATGAGCTCGGTTGAGTCTTCGATGATCTCGGCCCGCCTCTCCCAGTCCGCCAGGTGGACGGGGTTGCGCAGCGTGATGCGCTCCGTGGGCACGGTTTCGTGCCGCGGTGGGCGAACGCGCTGTAGGGGCTGACGCCGCCCGCGGGTCCGCGACTCTGTCCGCGGGGGCCGCGCGCGCTCCGGCCGTTCATGCCGCTCCGGGCGTTCGTTCGGCGGCTGCGGCCAGAACGACTGCGGGCGGTAGGGGCGCGGCCCGATGGGCCGCGCCCGCTCACGGTCACGCTCCCCAGATGTGGAGCGGACCCACAATGGCACACGGGTGTACTCTTTTCGCCTGTCCACGTTTGCCCTCTTCCCCAGAGCGGCTCCTGGGCCGCTCCAGGGTGCTTATCCCTCGACGGATCGACCTGTCCCTCGCCTGGCGCGCAAAATCCAAGCCTTTATATCATAGCACAACTTCACGACTTTGACAAGTTGTCTACAGCACAATTCCGGGATGCGCTCGACGGGACTGCGGTTGCCAGGAGAAATAGGCCGTGGTATAATATTGCCTGAGGTAGCGGTACAATTCCTTCTGGGACAACACGGTGTCGCGGAGACCCTATGGAGCCCCAAAAAGCGCGGCGTGCTGCGCAAGGTGCCGATCCATCTCCGCCGACGGGGGGCCGCCCCGGACAGATGATCTCGCTGCGTCTGAAGACGGTGGCCATTGTCGTTCTGACCCTCGCCGGCCTGCTCATCCTGCTCTCGCTCCCGCTGCGCGCGTTTGTCCAGGATAGCTTTGCCAACCTCGAGGACAGGGCGGTTCGTGTCGACTTGGCGCGGGCGCGGAAAGCGCTCGACAACGATCTGGTCTCCCTGCTGCGCACAACGACCGACTATGCCCAGTGGGACGATACGTACGCCTTTGTCCGGGAGCTCGCTCCCGGCTACATAGACAATAACCTGGGCCCCTCGACCTTTGTCAACAACGAGCTGAATGTCGTCTTGGTGGTCGACGAATCCGGGCGAGTGGCCTTTAGCCGGGCCTGTGATCGACAGACCGGCGAGCCGCTCCCGTTCCCACCCGAACTGCTTCCCCCGAGCCCCCTGCTGACGCTGTTGCTCGGCGGCCTCGATGCCACCGACGTGATCACGGGCTTCTTGCTCCTGAGCCGGGGGCCGCTCATGGTCGCGGTCAGCCCCATCCTGACAAGCGCTCAGGAAGGACCGGCGCGCGGCACCCTGATCATGGGCCGGTTTCTGGACGACGCCGCCGTTGCCCGCATGGCCAGCTTGGCCGGCCTGGAACTGGAGTTGGCCGCGCTCGGCGACCCGCAGGCGTCGCGTGAGATGCAGCAGGCCGGCCTGCTCCTGCAGCAGCGGGGAGAGGAGATCGTGGTCCTGCCCGAGGGGGAGGACATGGTGTCGGGCTATGCCCTGATCGACGACGTCGCCGGCCGGCCCAACCTGGTGCTGCGGGTGGGGAGCGATCGCTCGGTCTACCGCCAGGGGCTGCGCAGCGCGGGGCTCTTTAGCCTCTCCCTCCTGGGAGCGGGGCTGGGGTTCGTCGTCGTTGTCCTGGTGCTCCTGGAGACGGTGGTCCTGGCGCCGCTGCGCCGCCTCAACCAGAATGTGCGGCAGATCGGCCGGCGGGGCGATTTTGGCGCCCGGGTGCAGGTCCGGGGGGGCGACGAGCTGGCCCAGATGGCCGGGGCCATCAACGCGATGTTGGACTCGCTGGAGCACGAGGAGTCCCTCCGGGACCAGGCCGAGGCCGAGCAACTGCGCCTCCAGGAGGCCATCATCCAGGAGTCCACGCGCCGCCAGGAGTCCCTGCGCCGGGAGAGCAAACGGCTGGCAACCCTTGCCGAGGTTGGCCAGGCCGTCAACTCGCTGCAGCGGGTCGATGACATCTTCCAGTTTGTCGTCGAGCGCGCCCGCGATGTGATCCCGTTCGAGCGTTTCAGCATCGCCCTGCTCGACGCTTCCGGCACCTCCTGGTCGGTGGCTTACATGCACGGCATGGAGGAAAGCCTGCCGGCCCAGCAGTTTGGCATCGAGCAGGGGCTGCCCGGTGTGGCGATACGCGCGGGCGAGGCGCTGCTCATCGCCGATATGGGGGCGGACGAGCGCGCCAATACCTCCGCCGAGAAGGAGCTGGTCTCCCGTGGCTGCCGCTCGGCCATCTTTGTCCCCTTGCGGGTGGAGGAGCAGACCGTCGGCACGCTCAACGTCGTCGGCCGCGGCGTCGGCGCCTATACCGAGGGCGACCTGGCGTTGGCGACACTCCTCGGCCGGCAGGTGGAGACGGCCCTGCAGAACGCCCGCCTGCTGCAGCGCGAGCGCCGCCGGGCAGAGCAGCTACGCGCCCTAACCGAGGTGAGCCGCCAGGTTTCTTCCATCCTCGATGTCCAGACGCTGCTGCAGCGCGTGGGCCGGATCATCCAGGAGACGCACGGCTACCACCGGGTCAACGTGGGGATTATCGAAGGGGATGATGTGGTCTTTGCCGCGCGGGCCGGCGACGAGGGAGAGTCCCTGGCCACGATGCGCCTGCGGGTGGGAGAGGAAGGCATCACCGGCTGGGTGGCCGGCAGCGGGCAGCCCCTCCTGGTGAACGACATCGCCCAAGAGCCGCGCTACAAGAGCCCGCTGCCCGGGGAGCCCCATCGCACCGCCGCCGAACTGGCCGTGCCGATCTTGATCGAAGGGCGCACCGTCGGCGTGCTCGACGTGCAGAGCACCACCAAGGACGCCTTCACCGAGGAGGACCTACATCTGACACAGACCCTGGCCGGCCACCTCTCGGTGGCCATCCAGAACGCCAACCTATATAGCCGGGTCCGCGAGGAACGCGACGCCGTCGAGCTGCTCTACGAGGTGGGGCAGGAGCTCTCCGGGGCGATGGACATGGAGGAGGTGCTCCCCCGGGTGCTGGCCCTGGTGGTGGAAAAGACGGCGGCCTACCGCGGCAGCATTATCGTCCTGGATCCTATGGGCAACCCCCGGCACCACATCCTGGTGCGTGAAGACCTCAGCCCCTCGGTGATCCGCCTGGTGGTCCAGGAAGTCCTGCGGCGCGGGCTGGCCGGCTGGGTGGCCCAGAACCGCCAGCCCGGATTGGTCGAGGACACCCTGCGGGACCCGCGTTGGCTGGAGCTTCCCGAAACGGTGAAGGGGGTGCGCTCGGCGCTGGCCATCCCCCTGCTGCGCGGCGATACCCTGGTGGGCGTGCTCACCCTGGTCCATCGCGAGCCCGGGTACTTTCAGGAAAAGCACCTGCAACTGGTGACCTCGGTGGCCAACCAGGCGGCTATCGCCATCGACAATGCCCGCCTGCTGCTGGATACCCAGCGGCGTGTCGCCCAGCTCAACGCCCTGCTGGAGATCAACCAGGGGCTCTCTTCCGATATGCCGTCCGGCGACCTGCTGGAGCTGATTACCTTCAGTGCCCATGGCCTGCTCGATGCCAGCAACACGGTGCTGTACCTGCTGGAAGAGGACGGCCACACCCTGCATCCCAAGGTGGCCCTGGGGTCCGATTCGGTGGTCCTGCGCGAGGCCGTGCTGCAGGTGGGCGAGGGGCTTTCGGGGCTGGCGGTGCAGTCGAAGCGTTCCTATATCCTCAACGAGGCCCATCTCAGCTCGCTCTCCAAGCACCTGGAGGGAACCCCCCTGGAGCCGGAGGCGCTGTTGACCGTGCCGCTGCTGCAGAGGGACCAGGCCGTCGGCGTCCTGTCGGTGAGCCGCTACGGGGAGGGGGTGCAGTTCGGGCCGCAGGACCAGGAAGTGGCCGAACTGCTGGCTTCCCAGGCGGTCGTGGCCCTGAACAACGCCCGGCTGTACGACCAGGCCCGGCGGCGGGCCGACGATATGTCCTCGCTCAACCGCATCGCCCGCACCGTCGGCTCGACCCTGGACCGGGACGAGGTCCTGCGCCAGGTGATCCAGGAGCTGAACCGCTCCTTCCATGTGGAAGCAGGCTCCATCCTGCTGGTCGACCCGGAGCGCAGCGACCTCTTCTTTGTCACGACGCTGGAAGGGGGAATGGAGCGCTTCCTCGATGTGCGCATCCCCATCGGGGTGGGGATTGTCGGCTATGTGGCCCAGACGGGCGAGCCGACCGTGGTCAACGACCCGGCCAACGATCCGCGCTTCTACAGCAAGGTCAGCAGCGATGTCGGCTTTACCAACCGCAACATTATCTGTGTCCCGTTGATTAGCCGGGACCGCGTCATTGGGGTCATCGAGCTGCTGAACAAGCAGGGCGGCGACTTTGACCAGGACGACCTGGACCGGCTCCAGGGCATCGCCGCGACGGTGGCCGTGGCCATCGAGAACGCCGGCCTCTATCAGCAGACCGAGGAGGAGCGCGGCCGCCTGACGGCCATCCTGATCAGCACGGCCGATGCGATCGTCGTCACCGATGCCCAGGAGCGCGTCCTGCTGATCAACCCGGCGGCGGCGCAGGCGTTTGGCCTGGTCCCCCAGTGCTGCACGGGCCGGCCTTTCTCCGAGGCCCTGACCCACCAAGGGCTGCGCGACCTCTTTGCCCGTGCCCAGCATATCGACCATCCTTTCACCGACGAGCTGACGGTGCAGCCCAAGGAGGGCAGCCCGCAGACCTTTTACGCCAACATTGCCCCGGTGCGCGCGGCCGGCGGGCTGACGCTGGGCCACGTGGCGGTTATGCAGGACATCACCACGCTGAAGGAGTTGGACAAGATGAAGAGCGAGTTCGTCTCGGTCGTCTCCCATGACCTGAAGACGCCGCTCACGGCGATCCGCGGGTTCGCCGACCTGACGGCGATGACCGGTTCGCTTTCCGAGCAGCAGCGCGACTTTATCCTGCGCATCAAGGACATCACCCGCGAGATGGCGGCGATGATCAGCGACCTGCTGGACATCGGCAAGATCGAGGCCGGCATCGAGATGGAGAAGGTGCCCTGCAACCTCCTGGCCCTGGCCCGGGAGGTCCTTTCCGGCCTCGAGTTCCGGGCCAAGGAAAAGGACATCACCGTCGAACTGGAGGCGGTCGAGCCGGTGCCCGATGTCATGGGCGACCCCGGCCGGCTGAAGCAGGTGTTGATGAACCTGGTGGGCAATGCCATCAAGTACACGCCGGAGGGAGGGCATGTCTGGGTGCGCATCGGGCCGGAGGACGGCCGGCTGATCGCGGCGGTGAAGGACACGGGCATCGGCATCTCGGCGCGCGACCAGAAGCAGCTCTTTCAAAAGTTCTACCGGGTGCGCACCGAGCAGACGGCGCACATCGAGGGCACGGGCCTGGGGCTGGCCATCGTTCGCTCCATCGTCGAGCACCACGGCGGGCGCATCTGGGTGGAGAGCGAACCGGGCAAGGGATCTACCTTTGCGTTCAGCTTGCCGGTGCCCGTCGAGGCAGCAGGGGGCAAAGATCGCGGACCGGGGGCCGCGAGCGGGGAGCAGCAAGCAGAGGGCAGCGAACTGCCAACAGACCAACCGTAGCCGATCGCTGCACGGAGGCGCACGATGAACACTGTTTACGAAGGCCAACTCGTCGGGGCAGGGCTCCGTTTTGCCCTCGTGGCCAGCCGCTTCAACGAGTTCATCACCCGCAAGCTGCTGGAGGGGGCGCTGGATGCCCTGGGCCGGCACGGGGTAGAGGCAGGGAACATCGACATCGCCTGGGTGCCGGGGGCGTTCGAGATCCCGCTGGTGGCCAAGCGCCTGGCGGCGAGCGGCCGGTACGACGCCGTGGTCTGCCTGGGGGCGGTGATCCGCGGGGCCACGCCGCACTTTGACTATGTCGCGGCCGAGGTGACCAAGGGCATCGCCCTGGCCGGCCTGGAGACGGGTGTGCCGGTGCTGCTGGGCGTGCTCACCACGGATACCATCGAGCAGGCCATCGAGCGCGCCGGCACCAAGGCCGGCAACAAGGGTTTCGACGCCGCCGTGGGGGCCATCGAGATGGCCGACCTGCTGCGCCGGCTGCCGGGGAAGGGCAGCGAGACCCATCCATAAATAACCACGAAGTTGATGGTGTGCTGCGCACACCACGGCGGATGAAACCCGCCACCTAGGCGGTGGCAGCTTCATCTCCCGGATTGGAGTGCGGCCTTCAGGCCGCAAGACAGGCAATGCTGCGGGCTGAAGCCCGCACTCCAATCTCCGGGACGAGGGGCCTCTGCCCCAAATGGGCTATTATCCAGAGAGTCACCAAGAAGACCGGAAAAAGAACTCGCCAGAACCCTTCGTGTCTTCGTGCCTTTATGGTTTGTGAGATGCTAGTCACTGAAGAAGGCATCCCAATCGCCGGCGAGCGGGGCGACGTAGTCGAACCCTCCCCGTCCCACGGCCCTTTCCAGCCTGGATAGGACCTCGCGCACGTCGTCGTACGGGCCGGCGATGAAGAACGGCCTGCCGGTGCCGTCTCCCAGGGGGACAGGGATGTCGCAGGCGTCGGGATCGGCGCCGGCCAGCAGGGCCATGCCGCGCCGCGAGTTGGGGTGCGGCGCAAAGCCCAGCTTCTGCGCGTAGGCGATCGCTTCCCGGATCACCTTGGCCACCAGGTCCAGGTCCGTTCCCAACAACTCCTGGTTCTCCTCTATCAATTGCCGCAGCTTCCGCCGGTATTCCTCTGCGGAATCAAAGAGCCGGACGAACCCATTCTTCAGGCCCAGGCAGCCCAGGTCGATCAGGAAGACGCCGGCGGCGATCGTGCCGGCAGGCGACTGCCGCGCCACGAGCGCCTGTACGATTTCCCCCGGCCTTTGCCAGTCCTTGGTGATCAGGCACTCGTACAGTGGCCATTCCGGGGCCTGGCGCAGCGAGCTGCCCCGGCTGTGGAACACGGGCGCCGGCTTGGCCGGCCGCCGCACGACCTTTTGCTTCTTCGCCCCTCTGCTTTTGCCCATGATCGCTCCTTGTCCGGCGATCAGACCCTGAAGATTATCCGTGTATGGTCTCGTATGCGTTCCCTGCCCAGTATATCATGGCCGGCTGGGCTTGGCAACTGCCATGCCCAGCCGAGCCCCGGAGCCTGGTAGTTGACATCGGGGCCCCGGTGTGGTATAATGAAGGAGACGTACAGATGTATAGACATCTCCTCCGGGTCCATGTCCTTCTTCCCAGGAGGTCACCGTTGTCTATCGACAAGAACAGCCCGCTTCCCCTGTACTTCCAGCTCAAGGAATGGTTGGTAGGCCAGATCGAGCAGGGGCTCCTGCTGCCCGGGAACCAGATCCCAACCGAGTTCGCCCTGACCGAACGCTACGCCCTGAGTCGCGGGACGGTGCGCCAGGCGATCAACGAGCTGGTCCACGAGGGCTACCTCTACCGGATCCACGGGCGAGGCACCTTTGTCAGCGCTCCGCGCGTGGAGCACCGTATGGGCCAGGTGCTTACCAGCTTCGCCGAGGACATGCGCGACCAGGCGATCCCCTTCTCCTCCCGGTGTCTCAGCCGCCGGGTCCTAGCCGCCGACGAGTGGTTGGCTAGCCGGCTGCACATCGGCCCCCAGGATCGGGCCATCTGCCTCGAACGCCTGGGACATGTCAAGGACGAACCTATCGTCATCGCCCATACCTACCTGCCGCTGGCCCTCTGCCCCACATTGCTGGACGAGGATCTGACCGACTGCTCGCTGTACGCGCTGCTGGAGAGCAAGTACAACATCACCTTCTGCTGGGCCCGGCGGACACTGGAGCCGGCCCTGGCCGACGAGTATGAGGCCCGCATGCTCCAGATCCGCAAGGGTTCCGCCATCCACGTCATGGAGACGTTGGCCTACGACGCCAGCGACAGGCCCATCGAGTTCTCGCGGCTGCGCTTCCGCGGGGACCGCAGCCGCTTCGTCTTCGAGGTCAACAGGCTCTCGCGCCCGGCAGCTGCCCCCGCCCGCAGTCCGGACCAACTGGAGCTGCTCGTCCAGGAGCAATAGAGATGCGCATCATCGTCGCCATCACCGGCGGTTCTGGGGTGATCATCGCCCAGCGGCTCCTGCAGAACCTGGTGCAGCACGAGGTCCACCTGGTCGTCTCCGACGCTGCCCAGAAGGTGATGGCCCACGAGCTGAGCAACCCCTCTCTGCCGGCCGCCGTGCGCTACGCCGAGTCCGCCATCGACGCCCCCATCTCCAGTTCCTCGTACCCCATCGATGCCATGGTCATCGTCCCCTGTTCGATGAAGACCCTGTCCGCCGTGGCCGCCGGCTATGCCGACAACCTGATCACCCGCGCTGCCGAGAACACCCAGCGTATGGGGCGCAAGCTGATCCTGGTCCCCCGGGAGACGCCCCTGTCCCTGGCGGCGATCGAGAATATGCGCACCGTCAGGCTCGCCGGGGGGATCATCCTTCCGCCGAGCGTAGCCTACTACTTCCAGCCGCGCACCGTCGACGAGATCACCGACTTTTTCGTCGGCAAGATCCTGGATGTCCTCGGGATCGAGCACCGCCTCTACCGCCGCTGGGCGGAGCCTGCCGCCCTATGATGATCGAGGAGGAAGCCCCACATGTCCGATGAACTGGCGATCCAATTCGCGGGTCTGGCGCTGAAGAACCCGCTCATCGTGGCCTCGTCCGAGCTGACCAATACCGTCAGCAAGATCAAGGAGGCCGAGCGCTACGGGGCCAGCGCGGTCAGCACCAAGCTCGCTTTCTTGCAGGTGCCCTTTTACGCCCGCCCCTACCACATTGTCGAGCGGGGGACGGCGCTCTACTCCCCCTCGGGACAGCGCCTCTCGGTGGGGGAGGCCCAGGAGCTCATCCGCCAGGCCAAACGTGAGACGTCCGAGGTCAAGATCATCGCCAACATGATGGGTCCAGGGGACGATGTGGCCGGTTGGGCCCGTCTGGGCCAGATGCTGGAGGAGGCGGGCGCTGACATGCTCGAGTTGAACATGTCCTGTCCCAATGTCGGTCTGATGGCCCGGCAGATGAACGTGGCTGCCCCGCCCGAGCTGGGCGCTGCTCTCGGACAGAACCCGGCCCTGGCCGGGCTGGTCACCCGGGCGGTGGTTGATGCGGTCAGCATCCCGGTGATGCCCAAGATGACCCCGGAGGGCAACACGGCGATGGTCGCCGCCGAGTGCGTCAAGAACGGCGCGGCGGCCATCTCGGGGATCAACTGCCCGCAGTCGCTGCCCGGAGTGGATATCTACAACGGTGGCCGGCCCCGCTACCCCACTACCTCCAACCAATCGTTCGCCGGCCTGTGCGGGCCCTGGATCCGCCCCCTGGCCTATCGCCACGTCGCCCAGATGGCCATGAAGATGCCCGATCTGCAGATCGCTGGCGGCGGCGGGCTGACCAACTGGCGGCAGAGCGTCGAGATGATCATGTATGGTGCCACGGCCCTAACCTACTGCACCGTGCTTTACTTCCGAGGCTTCGAGGTCCTGGCCGACATCGAGGCCGGGTTGCTCAAGTTCGTCACCGAACAGGGCTACAAGAATATCCTGGATTTCCGCGGGGCCGCGCTGAAGTACATCGTGACCCCCGATCAGGTCGGCTATTTGCCTAGCCTGCCCGAGATCGATCCCGACAAGTGCACCGGCTGCGGCTTTTGCGTCCGGCCGGGGCACTGCCAGGTCCTCGAGCTGCATGCGGGCCGCGCGGTCGTCGCTCGTCCCGAGGAATGCACGGCCTGCAGTGTCTGCTATTGGCTGTGCCCGCATGGGGCGATCCACATGTGTCGGGCCGATGCGGTCGCGGCCCAGAGTAAGGAGTGGTAACCGATGCCCTACCAGGATCTGCGGCACTATCTGGACGTCCTCACTAGCAAAGGGCTGTTCCAGTGGATCGATGCCGAAGTCGACAAGGACTGGGAGATCAGCAGCGTCATGCGCCTGTGGTTCCAGCGCACGGCGCCAGAAGGGCGCGCCGCTCTGGGATTTCGCCGCGTCCGTGGATTCACTGCCCCGGTCGTCGCCGGGGCAGTGAGCGCCTCGCGCCAGGTCTACGCGACGGCTTTGGAGATCGAGCCGACGGCCGAGGCGGTTATCGAAAAGTGGCGGCAGGCGCTGGACACCCCGCTGGCTCCCCAAAGGAGCACGGGTCCGGCCCCTTGCCAGGAAGTCGTGCTGGAGGGCGACCAGGTGGACCTGGGGCATTTCCCCATCCCGACCTGGACCCCGACCAGGGACCCCGCCCCGTACATCACCGCCCCTTGCATGGTGACCCAGGATATGGAGGGGAGCCCCAACGTCGGGATCTACCGCATGCAGGTCAAGGGCCGCAACCGCACCGGCGTGCTCTGGGATCTGCCCAGCCAACACGGGGCCATGCACTATGCCCAGTACGAGGCGCGTGACCTCCCGATGCCTACCGCCGTGGTGATCGGCGGTGACCCCACGGTGCTGATGGCTGCTGCCGCCAAGGTCCCCTACGGCGTCAACGAGTTCGCCGTGGCTGGCGGGCTGCGCGGAGAGCCCCTGTCCATGGTCCGGTGCCGGACAATCGACCTGGAGGTGCCGGCCTGCGCCGAGATCGTGCTGGAGGGCGAGATCAAGCCCCACTTCCGCGAGACGGAGGGCCCATTTGGCGAGTACACCGGCTATATGGGCGGTCCGTACAACCTGCCTGTCTTTGAGATCCGGTGCATCACTCACCGCCGCGACCCCATCTACCAGGCGCTGTTCAGCCAGATGCCGCCCAGCGAGAGCAGCCTCCTGCGCCAGATCCCCGAGGAGGCCAATGTCTACAAGCACCTGGTCCACGACCTGCGGATCCCCGGCATCGTCGACGTCCACCTGCCCGAGGCTGGCGGCAGCTATGCGATCCTGTGGATCCGTATGAAAAAGATGTACCCGGGCCAGGCCCAGCAGGTGTTGTCCGCTGCCTGGACCCACTATCCGACCTTTGCCAAGTGGATCGTCGTTACCGATGAGGATATCGACATCCGCGACCCCTTCCAGCGGGAATGGGTGTTGAGCTGGCGCGTCGATCCCAGGCGGGACACTTTCATCCTCCCCAACACGGCCTCGATCCTGCTCGACCCCTCGCCCGCGCCTCCCGACGTCCCGCTGTGGGACCGTGAGCGGCTGTCTTCCAAGATCTGTATCGATGCCACCAGAAAGTGGCTCTATCCGGAGATTGCCTTGCCGCCCCAGGAGTACCTGGACCAGGCTGCGGCCCGCTGGGAGCGGTACGGCCTCCCCGGATATCAGCAGTAGGAGGAGACGCGATGTACGGCTGGGCTGGGAAGATCCTCTACGTGGACCTGACCGCGAATACCATCGAACAGCGCCCCCTCGATGCCAGGTTTGCCCGCGAGTATCTGGGCGGGCGGGGCTTCAACTCCCGTATCCTGTACGACACCTTTGACCCGGCGGTCCAGGACCCCTACGATCCCCGGAACGTGGTCTGCATCGGCGCCGGGGCCCTCAGCGGCACTCTGGCCCCTTCCAGCGGCCGCGTCACGATCTCTGTCGGCCGGTCGCCTTTGAGCGGGGTCTTTGGCGATGGGAACGCTGGTGGCTTCCTGGCACCGGAGATGAAGTATGCCGGCTTTGACGCCATCGTCCTCACCGGACGGGCCCCCCATCCTGTCTATCTGGCCATCCGTGACGACCAGGTTGAACTGCGCGACGCCTCTCACCTGTGGGGGAAGGATGTCTGGGAGACCGACCAGACCATCCGTGAGGAGATGGGCGATCCCCAAACGCAGGTCTTTGCCATCGGCCCGGGAGGCGAGAACCGTTCGGCCATTGCCATCACCATCTGCAACCTCACGCGGGCTCCTGGCGGCTGTGGCAACGGCGCCGTAGTCGGGTCCAAGAACCTCAAGGCCATCGCCGTCCGTGGCACGCGGGGCGTCAAGATTGCCGACCCCGAGACCTTCATGGCGGTCTGTACCGAGGCGCACCAGCAGATCCGCAACCATCCTATCTTCGAGTCCTGGTCCAAGTACGGCACACCCGTCCTGCTGGGCGTGTACAACGCCGGCAAGGCCCTGCCGGTGCGCAACTGGCAGGACAACACCTATGCCGGGGCCGAGGCCCTGGACGGCCCCACCTTTGTCCAGCGTTTCAGCAAGAAATCCAAGGCCTGCTTCGGCTGCCCGATGCACTGCAGCCACTACTATGTGATCGAGGAAGGGCCCTACGCCGGGACGGCTGCCGAGGGTGTCGAGTACGAGGCCACCGACGGCTTCGGGGCCCGCTCGGGCAACGACGACCTGGGCCTGGTGCTCTACCTGAACAAACTCTGCAACACCCTGGGCATCTGCGTGGTGCAGGCCTCGAACGTCGTCTGCACCGCGATGCACCTCTGGCAGGACGGGATCATCGACGCCAACGATACCGGCGGCCTGAACCTGGAATGGGGCAATGCCGAGGCTATGATCGAGTTGGTCAATGGCGTCGCCTTCCGGCGCGGTTTCGGCGGCCTCTTCGCGGACGGCTTTATGGCCATGGCCCGGCAGGTCTCCTCCAGGAAGGGTCTGCCGTTCGAGCAGGTCGCCCGTTACATCATCCAGAACAAGGGCGTGACCCTTTCCTCCTACGACGCCCGGCCCTACAAAGGCGGGGCGTTGGAAGTGGGCACCTCGACCCGCGGTGCCGACCACCTGCGCGGACTGCCGACCCTCGAGGTCTTTGGCCATTGGTACCGGGACAAGCCGGACCAGATCCGCAGCGACCTGGATATCCCCGGCCCGGTGCTTGACAAGTGGCTCGAGCTGGGCCTGCTCGACCGCAACCAGTACGCTGGCAAGGCGCACATGGTCAAGTACTACCAGGACCAGTGCGCGGCAGCCGACGCGGTAGAGATCTGCAAGTTCATCACCTCCTGGCGCTTCGGCATCGGGCCGACCTATATGGCCCGCCTGCTCAGCGCCGCTACCGGTGTGCCCTACACCTGGGAGGAGGTCCTGCGCTGCGGGGAGCGCATCTACACTGTGGAATATGCGATGCAGCGGCGGATGGGTCTGCGCCGAAAAGACGATTACCCGCCGCCGCGCTTCCTGGAGGAGCCGCTGCCAACTGGCGACGTAGTCGATCCGGCCGGCTACGATCTGATGCTGGACGAGTACTATGACCTGCGGGGATATGACTCTGAGGGCCGGCCGACCCGCGCGCGGCTCGAAGAGCTGGGCTTGGGGACGATCGCCGCTGACCTGGCAGCTCACGGCGCCCTGGCCGAGTAGGTAGGAGGCGGCTGTGCCGCGGATCCGCTTCAAGTACCTGGCACCGCTTTGCGACATCGCCGGCCGCTGGGAGGAAGAGATTGAGACCCCGGCCGGGACCAGCCTGGTCGAGATCGCTGCGGCGCGCGCCGCCCAGTACGGTCCGGCCTATCGCAAGCTTTTCTTCGCCCCCGATGGGGCGTTCCGGCCGATGTTTGTCATCGTGCGCAACGACGTGCCCATCTCCGAGTTCGACGTTCCGGTGAGCGACGGTGACCGCTTCACCTTTATCCCCCCCATCGCCGGGGGATAGGCGGTAGCAGTGTCCGACAGGTTGCCCATCTGGATACTCGCGCCATCGAGCGCCGACAAGCGCATCGGCACTGCCCGGCGGCTGGCCCGCCCGGGCAGCGCGGTGCCTGACGACGACCAGCTACGGGCCCGCCTGCGGGCCCTGCGCCAGCAGACCCCGGCGCGGCAGTTGCAGCTCTGGGCCACCCTGCGCGATACGCTGGGCGCGCGGCTTGGATCCCAGCCGTTCGAGGCCGCGGACAGCCGCATGGCCGCCAAACAGGTGGCCGCGCTGTGCGGATCAGGCCGGCGCGTCGTGGTCAACCGTTCCGCGGCCGTGCGGGAGCTGTTTCCGCACCTGATCGCGCAAGGGTTCACCATCTGCGAGGCTTACGACGACCAGTTCGCTCCGCCCCAGGGTGCCGTGCAGCGCTACTGGGAGATCGTGCCTCCCGAACCGGCAGCGGCCTGGGAGGCCTTTGCCCGTTTCCAGCCGGCCCCGGTCCCGGCCCCCGAGACTGGGTATGTGGCCCTGCTGGGCGTCAATGCCGTCGCTGCCGACGATGGGACAGTCTGCTTCGCCCAGCACCTGCAGAACATCAGCGAGGCCCTGACCCGGGCCAGCCTGGTCATCTTGCTCATCGCCGCGAACAAGGTCGTTCCCGATGCCGACACGGCACGCCTGGTCACCCAGGGTATGGCCCGCTTCGGTGCGCCGACGGTGGCCCTGGGTGTGGGCCACCGTGGTGGCGGGGAGGCGGTGCTGCCGTCCCCGCTGGCACCGCGCCAGGAGATCGGGGCCATCCTGCTCGACAACGGCCGGCTGGACTGGCTCGCCGGCCCCTTCGAGAGCCTCTTCACCTGCATCGGGTGCCGGGCCTGTGCCCAGGAATGCCCTACCGCCCCCTACTTCGGCCATGGGACGGGTTGGACCCCCCGCGACTACCTGGCCGCTTTCCTGCGTGGCGAGGCGCGATCCCTGGAGCTGTGCACATCGTGCGGCCGCTGCGCTGCCCTGTGCCCGCTCGGCATCGACCTGCCGACATTGATCGCCCGGGCCAAGAGCCGCCGGACCGTCGCCTTCCAGGATGGCCTCTCCACCCACATCGAGACCCTGCTGCGGCTGTCGAGCCGCACCGCGCCGCTCAGCAACCTGGCGCTGGGCAATCGGACCGCCCGTAGCCTGATGGAAGCGGTCACCGGGATCGACCGCCGCCGACAGCTGCCCACCTTCAGCCGGCCGGCCATGGCCCCGGCGCGCCCACGGACCGGCAGGCGCGCCCTGGTCTACTACTATGGCTGCTATGTCAACTACACCGACCCCGAGCTGGGCCGGGTGGCCCGCCGCCTTCTCGAACACCAGGGCTACGAGGTTATCATCCCGCCCCAGAGCTGCTGCGGCATGGCGGCCTTTGCCTATGGGGACTGGGCCGCAGCCCGCCGCTATGCCCGCCGCACCGTGGATACGCTGGCTCCCTACGCCGCTGCCGGCCTGGATATCCTGGTCACCTGCCCCAGCTGCGGCCTGGCACTCCAGCGGCATATCCCTCACCTCTTGGAGGGTTCGCCCGAGGCCCAGATGCTGGCTGAACGGACACGTGAGGCCACTACCTTCCTGCTCGATCTCTATATCCAGGGCCAGCTGCGTAGCGATTGGCACGCGCTGGACCGGACCGTCGCCTACCACGTGCCCTGTCACCTGCGGGTGCGCGGCCTGGGCCAGGAGGTCCCGCGACTGCTCGGGCTGGTGCCCGGGCTGATGCTGCGGACCATCGATCGCGGTTGCTGCGGCCTTTCAGGATCCTTCGGGCTGAAGGCCAAGCACTATGAGCAATCGCTGGAGATTGGCCACGACCTGTTCGCCGCCCTGCGGGAGGACGGCATCGACGAAGGAACCACCGACTGCGCGGGCTGCGAGATGCAGATGCGGGCCGGTTCGGGACGGCCGGTCCGCCATCCCCTCAAGCTGCTCTGGCAGGCGTACGATCGTGGGAACGCGGCAAGCTAGCAAGAAGAAGGAGGATGCTATGTACTCGTACACGACGCTGATCAAGCACGCCCGACTGATCGTCGAGACGTGCATGACGGTCAAGAAGGGCGATAGCGTGTTGATCATTTCCGATGAGGACCACATGCCGGCTGCCCAGGCCCTGGCTGGTGTAGCCTTCTCCCTCGACGCCTGGCCGGTCATCGCCAATGTCACGCCGCAGGTGACCGCCTGCCTGGCCTCGCTCGAGGTCCCGATGGAGCCTCCGCCTCACCTGGCCGCGGCCATGGTCAACTCCCAGGTCATCCTGATCACCACCAACCTGGAGTGGGCTAACCGCTTCGCCCACGTTAACCCGGTCAAGCAGGCCGTGGCCCGCCAGGCCAAGGTGGCCTCCGTGGAGGAAGGGATCGGGAGCTGGGACCTGGACCTGGACGACATCCAGGATACCGTCTCCCGCACCAGGCGCCTGATGGCCGCCCTCGAGGGGGTCGAGAAGGTCCACGTGACCAGCCCGGGCGGCACCGACGTGTGGGTCTCGATCGCCGGCCGCCCGGCTCTGGAGATTGTCCCGATCAAGGAAGCCGGTATCATGATGGGCCCGATCCCTCTCTGGGGTGAGGTGGCCTACGCCGCGGTCGAGGACAAGACCGCGGGGGTCATCGTCGTCGATGGGATCATGCTCGGCGTCGGCGTGTCCGGGACGCTGCCCGAGCCTCTCCGCTGGGAGGTCAGGGGTGGGCGCGCCGTCGAGATCACCGGTGGGGCAGCGGCCGAGTCCCTGAGGCGGACCATCGCCGGCTCCGATGCCAACGCCAATGTCATTGCCGAGTTCGCCATCGGCACCAGCACCAGGTCTCCCTACGGCTCACCCTCGGAGAAGGGCGCCCTGGGCACGGTCCATTTCGCCCTGGGCGACAACAGCCACTGCTACCCGGGTGGCCAGTGTGAGAGCCGGCTGCACCTGGACGGTTCTGTCCGCAACGTCACGATCGAGGCCGATGGGCGCGTGCTCATCGAACGCGGCGTGATCAAGATCTGAGAGCGCGGGTCTCCGCGCCCTCGAGAAGGGGCAAGACGGTGAAAGACAGGATCAAGGTCGTCCCGATGACCGCAGTCCCTCCCATCGCCCTGGGCAACGGCAGTTGGTCACGCCTTGTCCTGACCGGGGAGACCGCTGGCGCCCAGAAGGCCATGCTGGGCTGCTCGGTCTTTACCCCGGGGACGAGCACGCCCCAGAAGGTGCATGCCGAGGAGGAGCTGGCCTATGTGCTCAGCGGATATGGTGAGATCACCGTGGGTGACGAAGCCGTCCCCTATGGGCCGGGGTCGGCGATCTATATCCCTGCCGGCGTGCCGCATGGGGTGCGCAACAATGGCCCTGAGGACGTGGTGATGGTCTTTGTCTTCTCCTACCCAGCCTATCCTCCCACCACCGATGCGCCCACGTTCAACAGGTGAAGCGATGCGCGATGCAGAAAAGACCATCGTCCTGACCCCGGAGAAGTGCACCGGCTGCGAGATCTGCGAGCTGGTCTGCTCTGCCGCCAGAGAGCTGGGGTTCAGCCAGGAGCACGCCCGGCTGCGCATCGTCAGGCAGGAGCGCTACGACTTCCGCCTGCACATCTGCCGGCTGTGCGAGCATCCCGCCTGCGTGGTCTCCTGTCCCACCCACGCCATCGAGGTGGCCGATGGCAGCGGTGTCGTCTCGATCACGCCCGCCGACTGTACCCGCTGCGGCCGCTGCGTGCGCGCCTGCCCCTACGGGGCTCTGCGGCTCTGGCGCAACCGCCTGGCCCCGGCGGTGTGCGACTACTGCGCCGGTCACCCCCAGTGCGTCCCAGCCTGCCCGACGAGCGCATTGGCCTATGATGTCCAGGAGATGAGGTGAGGGCGATATGGATCCTCTAGGTGGCTACACCGGCCGGCTCCTGCGTGTGGACCTGACGCGGCAAACGTCCCGCGTCGAACCTCTCGACCGGCGCATGGCCGAGATGTACCTGGGCGGAAGGGGGCTCGGCGCCCGCCTGCTCTACGACGAACTGGTTCCGGGGATCGATCCGCTCGGGCCGCGGAACAAGCTCTTCTTCCTCACCGGCCCCCTGGTGGGGACGTTGGCCCCTTCGAGCGGCCGCTACTGTGTCAGCACCAAGTCGCCGCAGACCGGCCTCTACCTCTTCAGCATCTGCTCGGGCCACCTGGGCGCGGAGCTGAAGAAGGCGGGCTACGATGGCCTCATCGTCGAGGGCCAGGCCGAGCGCCCCACCTACCTGCTGGTCACCGACGAAGGGGTGCGGTTCGCCGACGCCAGCCACCTGTGGGGCCTGGACACACTCCGCACGCAGGAGGTGCTCGGCCAGGAGCTCGCCCGGCGCGGCAGCGCCAGGCTGGCCTGCATTGGCCCGGCCGGTGAGCGCATGGCGCGCATCGCCTGCATCATGAGCGAGCGGCGGGCGGCCGGCCGCGGCGGACCGGGCGCGGTGATGGGCTCCAAGAACCTCAAGGCCATCGCCGTAATCGGCCACGGCCAGGTGACGGTGCACAACCTGGCCGCCTTCATGGGCAGCGTGCGCGAAGCCTGGCGGCGGATCAACGAGACCCCCTTCCTGCGCCAGGCTCTCTCGCGCTACGGCTCCTGTGTCTCGGCCGGCCTGGTTAGCGAGACGGGCATCCTGCCGACGCGCAACTGGCAGTCCGGTGTCTTTGAGGGCGCGGCGGGGCTCCTGCCGCGGGCTTACCGCGAGCGCATCGTCCTCAAGGATGTCGCCTGTCCTTCTTGCCCTATCGCCTGCAGCAAGTTCTGTCGCGGCACCGACGGCTGCATCTCCGAGGGGCCCGAGTACGAGACGCTCTACGCCTTTGGCTCGGCCTGCGGCAATGGCGACATCGGCCGCGTGGTCCAGGCAGACCTGCTCTGTGACCAGTGGGGCGTCGACACCATCTCGGCCGGGGTGACCATCGCCTTCCTGATGGAGTGCGTGCAGCGCGGCCTGCTCGGGCCTCGGGACCTGGACGGCCTGTCGGTCGAGTTTGGGCATGGCGAGGTCTTTCCCGAGCTGATCCGCAAGATGGCCCTGGGCGAGGGGATCGGCGCGCTGCTCGGCGACGGCGTGGAACGGGCCCGCCAGCGCCTGGGCATCGCCGACGACTCGTTCGCCATGCACGCCAAGGGCATGGAGTTGGGCGGCTACGACCCGCGCGGCCTGATGGGCCAGGCTATCGTCTTTGGGGCCGGCCCGCGCGGCGGCTGCCATCACGCCAACGGCTATGTCATCGCCGAGGAGATCGGCAGCGGCAAGTGGGACCGGTTCGCTGTGGCTGGCAAGGGGGAGCTGGTCAGGCGCGCCCGCGGCGCACGCATGATCTTTGACTCGGCGATCTACTGCGCCTTCGCTGGCGTGGCTGGCGGCATGGAGGTCGCCACCCAGCTGCTCGGCCCGGCGACCGGGCTGTCCTGCGACGCGGCCGGCCTGGCCCACTTGGCAGAGCGCTGCAGCAACGTCGAGCGGGCCTTTAACGTCCGCGAGGGCCTCCGGCGGGCCGGGGATACCCTGCCGCGTCGGCTGCTGAACGAGCCGCTGCCCGAGGGGCCGTCGCAGGGCCATGTCGTGGACCTGCCCGCCCTGCTGGACGAATTCTACACCGCCTGTGGCTGGGATCTGACGACCGGGATCCCGACTCCCGAGCGGCTCCAGGCCCTGGACCTGACAGATATCGCTGCGGATATGGCCGCCCTTGCTAGCCAGGCCTCGTAGGCCAGGAGGTATCGATTGAAGACGCTTGTCGCCGATCTGCAGAAATGTACCGGCTGCCGCACCTGTGAGATGGCCTGTTCGCTCGCCCATGTCGGCGAGTGTAACCCCAGCAAGTCCGCCGTGCAGGTGATCAAGTGGGAGTCCGAGGGGCTGGATGTGCCGGTGATTTGCCAGCAGTGCGAGGAGCCGGCCTGCATGGGGATCTGCCCGGTGCGGGCCATCTCCCGCGACGCGCTCACCGGGGCCGTGGTGATCGATGCCGACAGGTGCATCGGCTGCCGCATGTGCATCGTGGCCTGCCCGTTCGGCGCTGTGGCCTTTGACGTGGACCGCCGCCGGCCGATCAAGTGCGACCTGTGCCAGGGCGATCCCAAGTGTGTCCAGTTCTGCCAGCCCCAGGCGCTAACCTACCGCACCGTGGTGGAGGCAGAGTACGACCGCAAGCGCACGGCCGGGCGACGGCTGGTGGAGGTGACGGCCCGCTCCACCAACCTGCCCTAGCCGGCAGAGGAGTGCGATGCCCAGGATCAGGGTCAGGTTCTCCGGCCCGCTGAGCAGCATCGCCGGGATCAACACCGTCGAGCTGGAGCTGCCGACGTCCGGCGCGACCGTCGGCGGCGCCCTCGATAGCATCTTGGCCTCGTTCCCGGCGATTGCCCACAAGCTGGGCAGGTCGGACCAGGAGCTGCGCTCCTACCTGCGGCTCTTTCTCAATGGGCAGGGGGTCCAGTTCCTGGGTGGGCACGAAGCCGCGCTCCACGAGGGAGACGAGCTCCTGGTCCTGGTCGCCATCGGCGGCGGATAGAGCGAACGAGATACCGGAGGAGGTCGCACATGGAACGTCGACGCACGGCACGGTTCGTGATGACGGTGGGCCCGGCGGAAGCGTCCGAGCGGATCCGGCGGGCACTGTCCGAACCGGTCTACTACCATGAGGATCCCGAGTTTATGGAGCTCTTCGCAGACACGGAGGAGAAGCTCCAGGCCGTGTTCCAGACGCGGCAGGATGTGATCATCATGCAGGGGGAGGCCCTGCTCGGGCTGGAGGCGGCAGCGGCCTGCTGCTTCCAGGAAGGCGACACCGTGCTCAACCTGGTCTCGGGGATCTATGGCAGCGAGTACAAGTGGTACATCGACGTCTATGGTGCCAAGGCCATCGAGATCACGGTTCCATACAACGAGGCGATCGACCCGGCCGAGGTCGAGAAGGTGTTGGCAGCGCATCCCGAGATCAAGTTTCTCTCGATGGTCCACTGCGAGACGCCCTCGGGGACCCTCAACCCCATCCGGGAGATCTGCACCATCGCTCGCCGGCACGGGGTTATCAGCATCGTCGACGCCGTGGCTTCGCTGGGGACCGTGGACATCCGACCCGACGAGTGGGGCATCGACATCTGCGTGGGTGGACCCCAGAAGGGGTTCTCGGGCACGCCCGGCCTGGCGGTGATCTCGGTCAGCGATGCGGCCTGGGAGGCAATGCGGCGGCGCAAGAAGCCGGTGCGTTACTCCTACCTGAGCATGCTGGACTGGAAGGAGCTGTGGCAGAAGCAGCGGAAGTGGCCCTATACGCCGCTGGTCTCGGAGATGGTCGCACTGAACGAGGCCCTGGATGAGGTCTTGGAAGAGGGCCTGCCCCAGGTCTTTGCGCGGCACGCCCGCGCCGCGCGAGCCTGTCGTGAAGGGATCAAGGCTCTGGGCCTGCAGCTCTGGCCCGCCAGCGAGGACATCTGCGCCCCTGCGGTCACGGCGGTGCTTCCCCCGGCCGGGATCGACGAGGCGAAGCTGCGCCAGCGGATGTATGAGGGGTATGGTGTGCTCATCTGCGGCGGAACCAAGGCGCTCACGGGCAAGCTGTTCCGCATCGGCCATATGGGCCGGACGGCCGAGCCGATGCACGTGGTTGTGGCCCTGGCCGCGTTGGAGCGCTCGCTCCACGACCTGGGGTACCCGGTCCAGTTGGGCAGCGGGGTCGGTGCGGCCCTCGCTGCGCTGTGACGAGGAGGCGACAATGCTGGCGTTTGCTGCCGACAAGTGCGTCTACTGCAACTACTGTGAAAAGGTCTGCTCGGCCCGCTGGGTTGGCCAGATCAAACCTGCGGTCTCGGCGATCCGGATCGACCGTACCGAGCGTTTCGGGCCCATCTCGGCACGGGTCTGCAACCTCTGCGCGGGCCGTGACCAGCGCGAGTGTGTAGCGGCCTGCCCGACGGGTGCGCTGGTGCTCGACGGCGTGGTCCACTTCCACAAGGACCTCTGCACCCAGTGCCTGGCCTGCGTTGAGGCATGCCCGGTGCGGGCCGTGGCCTTTGATGCCCAGCAGGAGCAGATCGTCCTCTGCGATCTCTGTGGCGGGCATCCGCTGTGCATCGAGTGGTGTCCCGAGGGCGTGCTTTCGCTGGAAGGAGGCGTCGAATGAAGTACAAAGGATACCGGGGACAGATCCTCACGGTTGACCTGAGCACCGGCCAGGTGGGGCGCATGCCGCTGACCGACGAGTTGGTCGAGAAGTATATCGGCGGGCGCGGCCTGGCCACGCGCATCCTCTACGACGCGATTCCGGCCGGCATTGACCCCTTCTCCCCTGAGAACAAGATCCTCTTCATCACCGGGCCCGCGGCCGGCACGCTGTTGCCCACCTCGGCGCGCTACGCCGTGGGCACCAAGTCGCCGCTCACCGGCACCCTGACCGTCGGCTACTCGGGCGGCCACATGGCACCCGAGATCAAGTATGCTGGTTACGATGGCATCCTTCTCACCGGGGTCTCCCCGCGGCCCGTGTATCTCTACGTCTGCGACGACCGGGTGGAGATTCGCGACGCCGGCCGGCTGTGGGGGCTGGATACCTTCGAGACCGAGGAGGCGCTGAAACGGGAGCTTGGCCCCGAGGTCCAGGTGGCCAGCATCGGCCGCGCCGGGGAGAACCTGGTGCCGATGGCCGGCATCGTCCACGAGCAGCACGTCGTCGGCCGCTGCGGCCCGGGCGCCATCATGGGCCACAAGCAGGTCAAGGCGGTCGTCGTGCGCGGAACCGGGGGTGTCGAGATGGGCATCCCCGGCATGGCGGGGATCGCCGCGGCCAGGCGCTTCCGCGACACGATCTACACCAACCCGGTCAAGGTGTACTTCCGCCTGCCCCTGGGCGTCCTTGTGCTCTACGCCTTCAACTCCTCCAAGTATCTGTCCTGGCCGATCCAGGGCTTCTCCCTCATCTGGTTCGAGCAGGCGGTGAGGGACAGGCAGCTACTGGGGGCCCTGAAGAACTCGGCGGTCATCGCCCTGGCCACCACCGCCTTCTCCGTGGTCATTGCTACGCTCTTTGCCTACGGGCTGGTGCGGTTCAAGTTTCGGGGCAAGTCGCTGCTGGAGACGGTCAATGTCCTGGCGATCATCACCTATGGCGTCGTCTCCGCCGTGACGGTCAAGATGTGGTTCCGGTCCCTGGGCATCCCCGGGGGCATCTGGCCGACGATCATCGGCCACACCACCTTCATTATGCCCTTTGCCGTCCTGCCGATCCGCGACCGACTGCTGAACTTTGACATGGAGCTCGAAGAGGCCGCCATGGACCTGGGCGCGACCCGGCTGCGGACCACCTTGGATATCACGTTGCCCCTGATCGTCCCGGCCATCCTGGCCGGTGCGCTGTTCTGCTTTACCATCTCCCTGGGCGAGTTCCTCCTGTCGGTCTTCCTGATCGGGAACCAGATGACCCTGCCGGTCTACCTGTATGGGCTGATGCGCTTTACCTTTACGCCCACGGTCTTTGCCGCCGCGACCTTTATCGTGGTCTTTCCGCTCATCGCCGTGATCGTCGCTGCCCTCTTTTTCCGCCAGGAGGTCCAGAGCCTCTACTAGCGGGGTCGGTCAGAAGGCGACAATTTCTTGCACAATCTTGGCTATACCCCACTAGGATCGACCCCTGCCACTCCGCGCTCTTCCCTGTGAGCGATCACCCGGCCGGCCCTGCGGGGCCGGCCGCCGGCTGCCGGACAAGGTGCCGCCCGGCCCGCCCGGCAGCCGGCGGGGATCTGCCCTCCAGTTTCCAAGTGAAAATGGGCTATTATAAACGAGGTAGCAGTAATTGAAGTACAGTACCAGTGTACTTCGGTGCCCGCCCCCTAGCGCAGCACCAGCTCTAGCTGCGGCGTGCCGATGAACTCGGTGCCGCTCTCCCCCACCAACACGTTCTCCTCCAGCGCCACGTAGCCATACCCCGGCACGGGCACCCCCAACTCCACGGCATAGACCTGGCCGGCCTCCAACGGGTAGAAGGGCGTTTCACCGTAGCGCTCCCAGGCCGGCCCCAGGATGCCGCCGCCGTCGTGGGCCTTGCGCCCCACATGGTGCCCCGTGGCGTGCATGTATTCGGGATAGCCGGCCTCGACGACCACCCGCCGGGCGGCGGCGTCCACGTCCACGCCGCGCGCGCCGGGCACCATCGCCCCCACCGCCGCCTGGATGGCGTGCAGCACCACCTGGAAAGCCTGCCGTACCTCAGGGGGCGGCGCCTTTTCCCCCGGCCGCCGGAAATAGACCATGCGCTGGATGTCGGAGCAGTAGTCGTCCTGGAACACGCCAAAGTCAAAGTGCACCAGGTGCCCGGGGGCGATGGCGATGTCCGTCGGCCCGGAGTGGCCCACCGGGGAGTCGGGGCCGGCGTTGACCGCGGGACAGCTGGACGGGTGCCAGGCCGGCCCCACGCCGTACTCGGCCAGCAGCCCGTGCATGAACTGGCCCACCTGCCGCTCGGTCATCCCCACCTGCATGTGGTCGAAGGTGCGCTGATAGATCTTGTTCGTGGTGTTCACCGCGGAGCGGATGCGGTCCAGTTCCGTGGACGTCTTGCGCCCGCGCAGGGCGCGGATGACCGCCTCGGCGGAGCAGAGCCGGGAGGCAAAGGGCGTCCCCTCTAGGTAGCCGCGCAGCGTCTCGTACATGCCGTGGCGCAGGCCATCGGCCTCGGCGTCGCTGGGCGAATAGTTCAGGGCGATCTGCGCGGGGTTCAGCCGGTGCAGGGCCTCCAATAGGTGCGGCTTGATCGACTGGTCATAGGACACCACGCTGTCGAAAACGCCGGCCCGCTGCACCGCCTCGGCGTCGAAGCGCCCGACGATGGCCGTGCGCTCGCCGCCGCGCGCGATCAGCAGGGCGCTTTGCCATGTCAAATGCCCGGGGCCCAGGATGAGCGGCAGCACAGGGTCGCCGCCCGTGCCGGTCTCGCGGACAAAGGTCAGCCAGAGGTCAATCCCCTGCTCCTGCAGGATGCCGGCGGCCTGGGAGAGTTTCTCGTGGACGATGGTGGACATGGAATCCTCCTTTGGGAAATTCGAATTCGAATCAGATTCTCAACCCCTCTTGTCTTTTCCCACCCAGCGGGCGCAGCAGATAGAAGGGCAATCCGACGATCAGGTTCTCGATGCTGAAGAAGAGGATCAGGGCATCGAGGCTGAGGATCTGGGCGGTGGACCAACCCAGGCTGGGGGCGCTGAGGACGGCCAGGAGGACGGCGGTGCGCGTCCCCAGGCCGGCCACCGAGAGCAGGCTGCCCAGGGCCATCAGCGCCATGGTTGGCACAAAGACGGTGATAGGCATCGTCTGGCCCAGGGCCGGGATACACAGCCAAAGCCGGAAGAAGGTGATCGAGAAGGAGCACAGCGATACCGCCGTGCCTAGGGCCACGTTGCGCCAGGAGAGGAAGAAGCGGTTCAGGTAGGCGCGGACGCCGTGCTCGCCCAGGAGGCGCCGGATCGAGGCCGGGACCAGGTAGCGCAGCACGCGGTCGATCAGCCAGTCGCGCCAGCGGCGGCTGAGGAGCACGCTCAGCGCCAGGGCGATCACCGCCAGCATCCCCAGCAGGGTGAGGACGAGGCCGGCCACGGGGAAGAAGCGCCAAAAGACATAGAGCCCACTGATGGCCAACAGGCCCATGATGCCCATGTCGAAGAGCCGGTCGATGACCGTGCTCAGGAGGGCCGCGCCCAGTTCGTGGCCGTCCGCCTTGAGGTACCAGGCCTTGAGAAAGTCGCCGGCCTGCCCGGGCATGGCCGCCCCCAGAAAGATGCCGATGACATAGTAGAGCGACAGCTTCTTCCAGGGGGCGCGGATGCCCAGGTCGTTCAGGATGATCTGCCAGCGCCAGCCCTTCAGGAGGACGAACGGTGCCATGAGGACGATGGCCAGGAGCATCGGCGGCCAGCGGATGCTGCGCAGGGTCTGCCAGATGAGCGGCAGGATATCGCGGTTCCGCCAGAGGATATAGGCCAGGAGGGCCGGCCCCAAGAGGCGCAGCCCCCAGCGCAGGGCGATGCGGCCCACGGCGATCAGGCGTTCTCGCCCCACGCGGGCGGGCGATGTTCTGGAAGCCGGAGGATCGTCGGCCATAGAACGCTACCTTTTGGGCATTTTCGACTGGCAATGGCAAGGATCCACGATACGAAATCGCCGATCCACAATCGATTAGCGTTCTTTCCCCTCGAACCGCAGCATGGCGATCTGCTCCGAGACCAGTCCGATGAGAAAGACGATGACGCTCATCGTAAAGAGGAGCACGGCCGAGTTGGGGATGTGCAGGCGGGACTCGGTGACGATGGTGTAGCCGGCCGATAGGCAGCTCAGGAAAAAGAGCCCCACGCTGACCGGGAAAAAGATCTTGAGCGGGCTGAAGAGGGTGGCGATGCGCAGGATGATCAGGACGAAGCGCGCGCCGTCGCGCAGCAGGCGGACGCCGCTCTTGCCCCCGCCGCGCCGGGCCGCCTGGATGGGCACAAAGGCCACGCTGTAGCCGGCCTTCAGGAAGGCCAGCGTGCTCGTCGTGGGGTAGGAGTAGCCGTTGGGCAGCAGGTGCAAGAACTCGCGCATAGGCGCGCGACGGGCGGCGCGGAAACCGCTGGTCAGGTCGGGGATCGGCCGGCCGGTGACATAGGTGGCCAGGGCGTTGAAGGCGGCGTTGCCCAGGCGGCGCAGCCAGTTGGCCTGGGTGTGCGGATCGCGCGCGCCCACGACCAGGTCGTACTCCTCCAGCGGCGCCAGCAGCCGGGGGATGTCCGCCGGGGCGTGCTGGCCGTCGGCGTCCATAATAACGACATAACGTCCGCGGGCGGCCCGCAGCCCGGTCTTGACCGCCGCGCCGTTGCCCTTGTTGTAGGGGTGGCGGACGACGCTCGCCCCGGCGGCCGCGGCCTCGGCGGCGGTGGCGTCGGCGGAGGCGTCGTCGACGACGATGACCTCGGCCTGGGGGTAGCGCGCGCGCACGTCGCGCACCACGTCGCCCACCCGTCCGGCCTCGTTGTGGGCCGGCATGATGATGCTCAAGTCTGGGGCATACTCGAGAGTCTCGGCCAAGGAGCGCTCCTTGGGACGTCGGAAAGTCGGGCGTTGGGACGTTCCGACGTTTCAACGCGCCGGCGCCCGGACGCCAGGGGCATTGTACAACAGGGGGGCGGGGCCGTCAACTCAGAACAAACGTAGCTGCCGGGCCGGCCGCTTGCCGTCGAGCAGCACGAATGGAGCCGCCCGCTCGGCGGGGATGCCCAGATGGCGCAGGTCGGCCAGGTCGCGCAGCCGGCCCTTCTGGCGCGCCTCCACCAGGCGGTCGGCCAGCCGCGGCCCGATGCCCGGGATGCGCAGCAGCAGCCGGCGGGGGGCGGTGTTGACCTCCAGCGGGGACTCGGCCAGGTGTTGGCGGGCCCAGGCCAGCTTGGGGTCGGCGTCCAGGGGCAGGTGGTCGTGGTCGTCGAACGCCAGGTCGTCCACGCCAAAGCCATAGTCGCGCAGCAGGAAGGAGGCCTGGTAGAGCCGGCGCTGGCGCTCGGGCGACTCGGCGGGACGATCCTCCAACGGCGTGCCCTTCACCGGGCTGAAGGCCGAAAAGTAGGCCCGGGCCAGGCCCAGGTGGCGCATCAGGTAGGCGGTGGTGCGCAGCAGCTCGGCGTCGCTCTCGCCGGCCGGCCCGACGACGAACTGCGTGGTCAGGCTGGGGCCGCTGCGATGGGCGTTGCCCCATGTCCCCGCCCGGCCGCCCATCCACTGCCGGATCTGTTCCACCCGGCGCAGCGGAGCGACCAGCTCGTCCTGGAAGGACTTTTTGGGGGCCAGGGTGGCCAGCCGCTCGCTGCTGGGTGCCTCCAGGTTGATGCTCACCCGGTCGGCCAGCTCCATCGTCCGGGCCACCTGGGCGGCGTCGGCCCCGGGCATGATCTTTAGATGGAGATAGCCTCCAAAGTGGTACTTTTCCCGCAGGATCTCGGCCGTGGCGATGATCTGGTCCTGCGTGCGCAGGCCGCCGCCGACGATGCCGGAGGAGAGGAAGAGCCCCTGGGCCAGGCCGGCGCGGTGGAGGCGCTCGAAGGTCAGGGCCAATTCGTCGGGGGAAAAGACGGCGCGGCGAAAATCGCGCCCCGCACGAAAGCAGCAGTAGAGGCAGTTGCGCTCGCAGGCATTGGTGATCATGCCCTTGAGCAGGGTGACATGCCCCCGCGGCGTGCAGGCATGGTGGATACAGCCGGGCAGCGACTCGGCATGTCCCAGCTCCAGCGCCGGCCGGCCGGTGGGCGTGATCTCTTCGGCCGGCTCGTAGCACGTCTCGCGGGCCAGCAGCTCCAGCTTCTCCAGTACATCCATGGCCAGGCCTCCCAGGAGCTACTTGGAACAGGTGTTCGAACAGGCTTATTGTACCACACCGCGGGCGAAAATGCAACGTCGATTCCCCTTTTGACAATTCCCCGACTATCTGATACTATCAGTTCAGTATGATCCGTTGTCCGGTGGAAGATATGCCAAAGGAGGTCGATGATGACACAGATCCTGGACAACCTGCGCTATGCCGAGTCCCACGAGTGGGCACGATTGGAGGGCGATACCATCGTCGTCGGCATCAGCGACTATGCCCAAAAGTCGCTGGGGGACATCGTCTATGTCGAGCTGCCCGAACTGGGCGAGCAGTACGACCGCGGCCAGGGGTTCGGCGTCGTCGAGTCGGTCAAGGCCACGTCGGACATCTACGCGCCGATGGGCGGCCGGGTCCTGGAGGTCAACGAGGAGCTGCAGTCCGACCCGGCGGTGATCAACAGCGACCCCTACGGGGCCGGCTGGATCGTGCGCTTTCAGGTGAGCGACGCCGCGGAGTACGGCCTCCTGCTCGACGCCGCCGCCTACGCCGAGCATGTCCGCAAGGAAGAGGAAAAGGGAGGCCATTGATGACCTACACGCCCCATACCGCGGCCCAACGGCAGGAGATGCTGCGGGCCATTGGGGTGGAAAAGGTGGAAGACCTCTTTGCCGACGTTCCGGCCGGCAAGCGTTTCCCCACCCTCAAGCTGCCCCAGCCGCTCTCCGAGATCGAGATTCTGGAGGACCTGCACGAACTGGCCTCCTGGAACGCCAACGTCGAGGAGTTTACCTGCTTCCTGGGGGCCGGCGCCTACCACCACTATATCCCCAGCGTGGTGCAGGCGATCATCGGGCGCTCCGAGTTCTACACCGCCTACACCCCCTACCAGCCCGAGATCAGCCAGGGCACCCTGCAGGCGCTCTTCGAGTACCAGAGCATGATCTGCGCCCTCACCGGCATGGAGGTGGCCAACGCCTCGCACTATGACGGCGGCACCGCCGTGGCCGAGGCCGTGATCATGGCCCACAATATCGCCCGCGGCAAGCGCCGCAAGGCGCTGCTCTCCCCAGACCTGCACCCCGAGTACCGCCAGGTGGCGCGCACCTACCTCCAGGGCTCGGGCCTCGAGCTGCTGGGCGACGAGTCGCCGGCCAACGACCTGGATGCTCTGGAAGCGCGGCTCGACGGCGATACCTCCTGCCTGGTGGTGCAGACGCCGACCTTCCTGGGCGAAGTGCTGGACCCGGAGCGCCTGCGGCGGTTGGCCGAGGCGGCGCACGCCGCCGGTGCCGTGCTGGCCGTGGCGGCCAACCCCATCTCCCTGGCGATCTTCGTCCCGCCGGGGGATGTCGGGGCGGACATCGTGTTGGGCGAGGGCCAGCCCATGGGCAACCCGCTCAACTTTGGCGGCCCCTACCTGGGCTATTTCGCCTGCCGCAAGGCCGAGGTGCGCAAGATGGCCGGCCGCCTGGCCGGGCAGACGGTGGACGCCGACGGCCGGCGGGGCTATGTCCTGACCCTCTCCACCCGCGAACAGCACATCCGCCGCGAAAAGGCCTCTAGCAACATCTGCACGAACCAGGCCCTCAACGCCCTGGCTGCGGCGGTCTACCTCGGCGCCCTGGGCCGGCGCGGACTGCGCCGCGTGGCCGAGATCTGCTATCACCGCGCCCATTACGCCGCCAAGCGCATCGGCAAGCTGCGCGGCTTTGAGGTGCTCAGCACCCGCCCCTTTTTCCACGAGTTCGTGGTGCGCTGCCCGCTGCCGGTGGACGAGCTCAACGAGCGCCTGCTGGAGCAGCATGCCTTTATCGGCGGGTTCGACCTCTCCAAGACGCACCCGCACCTGGAAAACTGCACCCTGCTCTGCGTCACCGAGATGGTCGCGCCGTCGGAGATCGACCGCTTCGTCCAGGCCCTGGCGGAGGTGGCCCGATGAGCGAACCTACAGTCTTTGAGTTGAGCGTGCCGGGGCGCTGCGGCTGTTTTTTGCCCGAGGCCGGCGTCCCCGAGGCCGAGATTCCGGCCGGGTTCCTCCGACCGGACCTGCCCCTGCCCGAGGTCAGCGAGGTCGACCTGGTGCGGCACTATGTGCACCTTTCGCGGATGAACTATGGGGTGGATGTGGGGTTCTACCCGCTGGGGTCGTGCACGATGAAGTACAACCCCAAGGTGAACGAGGCGGCCGCGGCCATGCCCGGGTTCACCAAGACGCATCCCGGCCAGCCGGTCTACAGCGTCCAGGGCAACATGCGGCTGATGTGGGCGCTGCAAGAGTTCCTGCAGGAGATCGGCGGTTTTGCCGCCGTCTCCCTGCAGCCGGCCGCCGGCGCCCAGGGCGAGTTCACCGGCATCCAGATGATGCGCGCCTACCACTATGAGCGCGGCGACCGCGGCCGCGACATCGTCCTGATCCCCGACTCGGCGCACGGCACCAACCCGGCCACCTCGGCCATGAGCGGGTTCCAGGTGGTCGAGGTCCGGTCCGACGCGCGCGGCAATGTCGACCTGGAGGACCTGCGCGCCAAGTGCAGCGAGCGGGTCGTCGGGCTGATGCTGACCAACCCCAACACGCTGGGCCTCTTCGACGAGCACGTGTTGGAGATTGCCGAGTTGGTGCATGGCTGCGGCGGCCTGCTCTACGGCGACGGGGCCAACTTCAACGCCATTATGGGCATCGTCCGCCCCGGCGACCTGGGCATCGACGTGATGCACTTGAACCTGCACAAGACCTTTTCCACGCCGCACGGCGGCGGCGGACCGGGCTCGGGCCCGGTGGGCTGTTCGGCGGCGCTGGCGCGCTTCCTGCCCGGTCCGATCGTCGAGCGCATCCGCGACGACGAGTGCCCGGGCGATGTCCAGGGGCACCAGCACACCGACGACTGCTACTTCTACGAGTGGACCGTTCCCGCCTGCTCGATCGGCCGGGTCAAGACCTTCCATGGGCAGTTCGGCGTGCTGGTGCGGGCCTACACCTACATCCGCATGCTGGGCGCGGCCGGCCTGCGCCAGGCCGCCGAGGACGCCGTGCTCAACGCCAACTACCTGCAGCAGAAGGTGAAAGGGGTCCTGCCACTTTCCCACGACCGGCGCTGCATGCACGAGTTCGTGGCCGTGGGCCGGGTCGCCGGCAGCGACGTGCGCGCCCTGGACATCGCCAAGCGGCTGATCGACTACGGCTTTCACCCGCCGACCAACTACTTTCCGCTCATCGTCCCCGAGGCCCTGATGATCGAACCGACCGAGACAGAGAGCCGGGAGACGTTGGATGCCTTTGCCGACGCCCTGGCCAGGATCGTGGAGGAGGCGCGGACGAACCCCGAACTCCTGCACACGGCTCCGCACAATGCCCCGCTGCGGCGCCTGGACGAGGTGCGGGCGGCCAAGGACCTGATCCTGCGCTGGGAGGGATGAGGTGTTTGTACTCATCGGAGGCGGCGAGCCCGGCGGCGTGTCCTTGTGGACCTTGCAAATGCCCTCGATCTTGCGGGCGTAGGGCTTTTCCAGGTTCACCGGGTCGAGGGCCACGATCAGCCGCCGGCGAGGCGGCAAGGCGGCGACCTCGCCCGCGCCGTGGGCATAGAAGACCTGCAGCCACCGCTGATGCGAGAAGCGGGGGGTATGCAGAAGCGTCAAGAAGCGCTTGGCCAGGGCCCACGGATTGGCCGGTGGGTCGGGCGCGTGCGCCGCGGCCGTTACGGGATGCGGAGAGCGAGCCGCCAGCACAGCGGGGACCAGGAGACGCAGCGACCGGCGATGGCGGGCGTCTGGGAGCACCGCCGCAAAAGCGGACAGGAAGGTATCGAGTTCCGCACGGAGCGCCGCGGTCAGGCACTTGAGCGTCTCCAAGGCTTCTGGTATACTGAGCATGGCTCACCTCGCAACGGGTACTGGGTGTCGAGAACCCGATTATACCCGATTGCGGGTGAGCCGTCTTCTCAGCATTCGAGTTTTGGGTAATCACCAACTAGCCCGCTGTTGCAGGGTGGGACCGATTGTAGTAAAATGGGGCCGGTGAGTTGTTCACGACACCGGCAGGCGGCGTAAACTGTTCCAACGTCTCTGTGCCGAGCCTTGTCCCCTTGGAGGAAGATCGATGGCCAAGAAAAAGACGACGCCGCAGGATATCGCCCTGGAGGTAGTCTGCAACATCGGGCGCGCCGTGGCCTCGGAGCTGGACCTGTCCACCCTGCTCGAGCTGATCTACAAGGAGACCGGCCGGGTGATGGACACGGACTGTTTCGCCATGGCCCTCTACGACCCCTTGGAGGACGGTCTGCGCTTCGAGCCGCTCTACGACCGCGGCATCCGCCTGCCCCCCATCTTCCGCGGTCGCGACGAGGGCTGGGGACTGGCCGGCCGGGTCCTTACCGAGCGCGCGCCGCTCCTCTTCACCGACCTCACGGCCCAGGACCTCCCCGACGGCGCCATCCCCCTGGGCGATGTGCCGCGCTCCTGGCTCGGCGTCCCCCTGGTGGCCCGCGAGCGGGCCATCGGCGTGGTCTCGGTGCAGAGCTACGAGCCCGACGCCTTCTCCGAGTCGGATCGTCACCTCCTGGAAGCGATCGCCAGCCAGGCCGCCGTGGCCATCGAGAACCTTTTCCTGCGCCGCGAGCATGAGCGGCGCATCACCGAGCTCTCGGCCCTCAACGAGATCGGCCGGGCGATCATAACCACCACCAAGACCGAGGCCATCCTCGAGTCCATCTACCGCGAGGCCAGCCGGGTGATGGACACCTCCAACCTGTACGTGGCCCTCTACCATCCCGGCGAGGAGCTCGTCACCTTCGACTACTTTGTGCAGGACGGCCAGCGCATCGCGTCGGAGCCGCTGCGCATCTCCGACGGCGGGCTGACCGTGCACATCGTCCAGACCCGTCAGCCGCTCCTGCTGGGCGAGGACCTGGAGCGGGAAGCGGCGGCGCTGGGCGTTCAGGTGGTGGGCCGGCCGGCCCTCTCCTACCTGGGCGTGCCGATGCAGGTGGGCGACCGCGTGATCGGCGTCGTCGCCGTGCAGAGCCCCAACCGCCGCCGGGCCTACGACCGCCGCCACCAGGACCTCCTCTCCAACATCGCCAACCTGGCGGCGGTGGCCATCGAGAACGCCCGCCTTTCCGAGGAGCGCGAGCAGCGCATCACCGAGCTGTCGATCCTCAACGAGGTCAGCCGGGGCGCCTCTTCTTCCATCGGCCTGGATTCCCTGATCGCCCTGATCCACCAGCAGGTCGGCCGCGCCTTTGACACGACCAACTTTTACATCGCCCTGTACGACGAGCGGGCCGACGAATGGTACACGGCCCTGATCTTTGAGCACGGACAGCGCCAGCCCGACATCCGACACCCGGGCGGCGAAGGGCTCACCGGTTATATGATCCGCACCAAGCAGCCTCTGTTGCTCCGTTCCCTGGAAGAGAGCATTGCCTTCGACGAGGCGCACGGCATCCAGACCATCGGCCAGCGGCCCCTCTCCTGGATGGGCGTGCCGCTCATCGCCGGCGACCGGGTCGTCGGGGTGATGACCATCCAGAACTATGAGCACGAGGGCTTTTACGACGATCACGACCTGGCCCTTTTCTCCACCATCGCCGGCCAGGCCGCCGTGGCCCTGGACAACGCGCGCCTGCTGCGGGAGCACGAGCGGCGCATCGTCGAGCTGTCGGCGCTGAACGAGATCGGCCGCGCCATCCTGACCACCACGCGGACGGAGGATATCCTGGATGTAGTCTACCGCGAGACCACGCGGGTTATGGATACCACCAACCTCTACCTGGCCCTGTACCATCCCGCGGAGGAGCGCATCACCTTTGACTACTACGTGGAGGATGGGGCGCGGACGGAGAAGCCGCCGATCCAGGTGGCCGACGGCGGGCTGACGGCGCACATTGTGCAGACGAAACAGCCGCTCCTGCTGGGGGCGGGAGATATGGCCGAGGAACTCGCCGCCGTTGGTATCCAGCCGATCGGCCGGCCGGCCGCCGCCTACCTCGGCGTGCCCATGCTGGTGGGCGACCGCGTGATCGGCGTCGTCGCCGTGCAGAGCCCGGCCACGGCCCATGCCTACGACCGGCGACACCAGGAGCTGCTGACCAACATCGCCAACCTGGCGGCCGCGGCCATCGAGAACGCCCGCCTTTCCCAGGAGCGGGAGCGGCGCATCACCGAGCTTTCCACCCTCACCGAGATCAGCCGGGCCGTCTCCTCGGCGCTGGCCCTGGACGATCTCCTGCACATCGTCGATCAGCAGGTCAGCCGGCTCTTTGATACGACCAACTTCTACCTGGTCACCTACGACGAAGAGACGGACGAATGGACGCTGGTCTTTGCCCGCGAGCACGGGCGGATGGACCCCGATCTTGGGCGGCGCTACAAGGTGGGGGCCGGGCTGACCGGCTACATCATCCGCACCCGGCAGCCGCTCTTCCTGCCCACCGCGGAGATCAACACCGCCTTTCACGAGGCCCACGGCATCGCCACGATCGGCGAGCGGGCCCTCTCCTGGATGGGCGTGCCCCTGTTGGCCGCCGACAAGGTAGCCGGGGTGATGGCCATCCAATCGTACGAGCAGGAGAACCTGTACACCCAGCAGGACTTGGCCCTTTTCTCGACCATCGGCACGCAGGTGGCGGCGGCGATCGAGAACGCCCGCCTGTTCCAGCAGTTGGAGGGCCGTCTGGCCGATCTCACCGTCCTCAACGAGGTCTCCCAGATGATGTTGGTAGCCGAATCGGAGGAGGAGTTGCTTGCGGCCATCCACAGACAGGTGGGCCGGGTGATGGACGCGGCCAACTTTTATGTGGCCCTGTACGACCCGGAAAAACAAGACCTCAACTTTGCCTACTACGTGGAGGAGGGCCGGATCGAGGCCGGCCGGCGGTACCCCATCAGCGGCGGTGGGCTGACGGTGCACATCGTCCAGCAGCGCCAGGCGCTCTTCCTGGAGAGCGATATGGACGCCCGGCTGCAGGAGCTGGGCATCGTGGGGCGCGGTCGGATGGCCAAGTCGTACATGGGAGTCCCTATGATGGTGGGCGACCAGGTCGTCGGCGCCCTGGCGGTGCAGTCGTACGAGAAGGAACGGGCCTTTTCAGCCCGCCACCTGGGGCTTTTCACCAACATTGCCACCCAGTCCGCCCAGGCTATCCAACGCCTGCGCCTGCGGAGCAGCGAGGCCCGCAAGGCTCAGCAGTTGTCGATCATCGGCGAGGTCAGCCGCAAAGTGACGGCCGTCCTCGACCTGGAAGAGCTCCTGCGCGAGCTGGCCCGCTCGATCCAGTTGGGCTTTGGCTACAGCAACGTCGCCGTTTTCCGGGTGGACGAGGAGTCCAACGAGCTGGTCCTGGGCTCGCTGGTGGGGCGCTACGCCGGCATCATGGAGTGGGGCTTCCGCCAGCCGCTGAACGAGGGGCTGATCGGCTGGGCCGCCACGAACGGCCAGACGCTGGTCTGCGGCAACGTCACCGAGGATCCGCGCTATGTGCGCGGCTTTGACGCCGACGAACTGACCCTCTCGGAGATGTGCGTGCCGATCATCTTCGGCAACCGGGTGATCGGGGTGCTCGATGTCCAGTCGGAGGACGAGAACGCCTTTGACCGGGAGGACGTTGCGGCGATGGAGACGCTGGCCGGGCAACTGGCGGCGGCCATGCGCAACGCCATCCTCTTCCGCGAGCGCGGCCAGCAGTTGGCCAGCCTGAATGCTCTCAACCAGGTGATCCAGGCCACGGCGGCCACGCTCAGCGTGCAGGACCTGGTCAAGGCCCTCTGCGACGTGGTGATAGAGCTTATGAGCCCGGACGGCTTCTTCGTGGCCCTCTACGACAAGGACGGCCAAACTCTGCGGGCGCCCTTTGTGATGGACGAGGGCGTCTACTACCAGGACATCCAGCTTAGCAAAAAGGGCTTCACCGAGTACATGCTGCGCACCGGCCAGCCGGTCTTTATCCGCAACATGACCCAGGAGGCCGACAAGTACCCGGTGGAGCGCTCGACGATGGGGGGCGGCAAGCCGGCCGCCACCTGGCTGGGCGTGCCGCTGCAGAGCGCCGGCAAGACCATCGGCGCCATGGTTGTGCAGAGCTACCGCAACTATGCCTTCGACGACCAGGACCTGAGCTTCCTCCAGGCGGCCGCCAGCCAGGTCGTCGTCAGCATCGAGAAGGCGCGCCTCTTCGAGGAGACCCAGCAGGCCCTGGAGGACCTGCGCAAGGCCAGCGAGCAGCAGCGCCGGCTCTTTGACATCGTCCGCGAGCTGTCCACCCCCCTTGTGCCGATCACCGAGGGCATCCTGGTCCTGCCGCTGGTGGGCACGGTGGACTCGCAGCGCGCCCAGCAGATCATAGACGTGCTGCTGAAGGGCATTTCGGAGCGGGGGGCCAAGGTGGTGATCCTGGACATCACCGGTGTCCCGGTGGTGGACACGAGCGTGGCCAACTACCTCTTGCAGGCCACGCAGGCGGTACGCTTGCTGGGCGCCGAGTGCGTCCTGGTGGGGATTACGCCGGAGGTCGCCCAGACGGTGGTGGGACTGGGCGTGGACCTGTCGGGGCTGACGACGCGCAGCGACCTGCAGGGCGGCGTGGAGTATGCGCTCAAGGTCCTCGGCCAGCGGATCGTCAAGCCGCCCAAGCGCCTCACTCTGCCGGGGCAGAGCGCAGCCCCAACAGAGTATACACCGCAATCGGCTCCTCCCGTCCCTTCACGGTGAGCGGTCCGCGCGGTTGGACTTGCACATAGGGGGCCACCTCCCGGTACGCGGCCTCGCTCAGGAGGATCTGGCCCCCTTCGGCGTTCTCCTGGAGGCGCTTGGCCAGGTTCACGGCATCGCCGATGACCGTATAGTCCAGCCGTTCCGGGGAGCCGATGTTGCCGGCCACGGCCTCGCCCACGTGGATGCCCACACCAAAGCGAAAGGCCTGGGGGTCCGTCTGGCAGAGGGCCTCGATGCGCCGCTGCATCTCCAGGGCGGCCCGGACGGCGCGCAGGGCATGGTCGGACTGGGGGACGGGCACGTTGAAGAGGGCCATGACGGCGTCGCCCATGAACTTGTCCAGCGTCCCCTCCTGCTCCAGGATGGCCTGGGCCGCGGCGGTCAGGTGACGGTTGAGGATGTCCACCAGCTCCTCGGGCGCCAGGCGTTCGGAGAAGGCGGTGAAGCCGCGGACGTCGGCAAAGAGGATCGACATCGCCCGCCGGGTTCCCCCGAGCGGAAAGTGTCCCTGGGCGGCCATCTTCAGGGCCTCCCGGACCACGGAGGGGGCCAGGTAGCGGTTCAGGGTCTGCTGCAGGCGGCGCTCCTCGGTCAGGTCCTCCACCACCAGGGTGACGCCGATCTTTTGGTCCTGGGCGTCCTTGAGCGGCGTGATCTGCATTTTGAGGGTCACCTGTCCGCGCTGGGGCAGGGTGCAGGAGAGCTCATAATCGCGGAAGCGGGTCTCCTGCTCCAGCGCCGTGCTCAGCGGTGCCGCCAGCTCGCGGCGCGGGGCCTCCTCGAACAGTTCCAGGAAGCGCCGGCCGGTGGCTTCGGCCTGGGAGATGCCAAAGATGGCCGCGGCGGCGCGGTTGCAGGTGGTCACCACGGTCTGCAGGTCGGTGGTCAGGATGCCGCTGTCGACGCTGGCAAAGATGTCTTCCATGTAGCTCTTGATCTCGGTGATCTCGCGCAGGCTGCGCTGCAGGTCGTCGAAGAGGCGGGCGTTGTCCATGGCGATGGCCGCCTGGTTGGCAAAGGCCGTCAGCAGGTCCAGGTCTTCCTGGGAAAAGATGCCGCTCTGGATGCGGTTATCGACATAAACGATGCCCAGGATGCGCTGCTTCATGCGCAGGGGCACGGCCATGATCGAGCGCAGGCCAAAATAGATGACACTGGCGCGGTCGGCAAAGCGCGGGTCGGCGCTGGCGTTGTCGGTGAGCAGGGGCTGGCCTTCGCGGGCGACGCGCTCGATGATGCCGCGGCTGACCTGGAAGGAGTGGCTCTCCAGGTCTTGCTGGTCCATATTGCGGGCCACGGCAAAGCGCAGCTCGCCCGTCTGCTCGTCGAGCAGCATCAGAAAGCCGCGCTCGGCGCGGGTCACGGCGATGACCTTGTCCATAACCATGTCCAGGAGCGGCTGCAGCGACAGGGTGGAGTTGAGCGCCTGGCTGATTTCGTAGAGGGAGGCCAACTGGCTGTGCTCGCGGCGGGTGCGGGCGATGTCCTGCCGCAGGGCGCGCATGGCCGGATCCATGCGCTCCAGCAGGACGTGGCACTGCTTCAGCAGGTCTTCGGCCTGGCGAAGCGTGTTGGACAGGGCGGCCCGCAGGTCGCTGGGCAGACGCGGCGTCTCCAGGGCCTGCCGGCCGGCCTCCAAATTGGGGAGCAGGCCGCGCAGCGCTTGCTTCAGCAGCGCCGCCTCGTCTTCCAGCGTGCGCACCTGCGACTGGGTGATTTCTTCCATCGGTCCACCTCACTTGGTCACGGCCATCTTGACGATGCGCCCACGCGGGTCGACCACGACGCGGGCCCACTGCGGGATGGCCGTGCCGTCCTCGGTTTGCACCTGGCGGTGGGTGGAAAAGACCAGCGCCTCGGGGCCGGCGGCGGCCTTGCCGCCGTCGCCGCGGTCGTGGCACTGGCCGCGGCAGCCGCCGCCGGCGCAGCCGGAGCGCAGCGATACCTCCACGGCGCCCACCTCCTGGCCCTGCTGCAGCCAGCAGAGGCTGCGGCGGACACGGGCCACCAGGTCGCCGGAGAGCTGGTGCATGGCGATCGTCTTGGCGTGCCGGCCGCAGAGCACCGGGGGCGTGGGCAGTTCCTTCTCTTGTTCGAGGCGCTGGGCCTCGCTGCTGGGCAGGGCCACCAGGGCGGCCAGGGGGTCGCCGTAGAGGACAAACTCCAGCAGGGTCTTCATGTCGTCGCCGTCGAGGTAGCCCTGCCGCCGATAGATCTCGCGGGTGAACTCGATCTTGGCCTGCAGCAGGGCGTCGCCCAGGCGCAGCCCGCGCAGCAGCCCGCGCCAGAAGTAGAGGCCCAGCAGGTCGGCGTCGGTCAGCGGGGGGGCCGAGACGCCGTAGGAGATGACCGTCGAGCCGACGACGGCCAGGGCGCCCTCGGCGAGGAAGCGCAGGGCAATGGAGGAGGAGCGGTCCTTGCCGCCGGTGTGGGCGCCGTAGCAGGCCTCGGAGAAGACCACCAATCCGGCGGCGCGGCCGGCCGGGACCTTGTCGGGGGCAAAGGCCACCGGCATCAGCGGGCCGCTTCCCGCGGAGGCCAGGTCGCGCTGGCCGTACCAGTGCGCCGAGTCCAGGGCCCCGTGCAGGTTGAAGTAGGCCAGGGGGACATCGGCCAGCCACTCGGAGGAGACGCCGTCGCGGCAGGCCGGCGGGCACAGGTGCAGCGGCTCCGTCCCCGGCAGCGTCCGGAACACCTCCTGCGAGGCCGGCGCCCAGACCTGCGCCGATAGTCCGAAGCGCCGCTGGGGCCAGGCCTTGCGGCCCCGGTTGGCGCTCAACAGATCTAGCCACGGCGCCAGGTACCCCAGGCACCCGGCCGGCCGCGCCGCCGGCCCCTCGCCGCGGCGCTGCGCCGCGCAGCGCTCCAGCATCTCCAGGAAGGGCGCCGCGTGCTCCAGGCCATCGGTCACCAGGCGGCCCACCGCCCGTTCCGGGATCAGATAGGTGGGGTCGCGCGAGGCGTACAGGTTGTCCGAGGGCACTAACTCGTCCGTGTCCTCGCTCGGATTGGGCAGGGGAGCCAGGGGCAGCAGGGAGTCCCCGCCGACCAGGGTCAGGTAGTGCAGGTCCAGTCCCTCCTCGCCCAGGCGGCGGTCCAGGCTGTCGAGAAAGGCCTTGATCTGCTGGGCGTCCGCGGGATCGGGGACCGGGATCTCGGGGTAGGGCGGCCGGTCGAGGTAGACCACCCGGCTGGCCAGGCCGCCCTTTTCGGCCGCGGCGGCCAGCTCCTGCAGGGCCCGCGAGATGTCGGGCCAGGCGGCGGCCCCCATCCGGCGGCGCAGCCCCTCTTCCCAGGCCAGGATGACCTCGGCGGTGCGGCGGCCGGCGTGGGGGGCGGGGGGCGGTGGCGGCAGGACGGCCTCGCCTTCGGCAAAGAGGCGGTGCGCAATCTCCTGGACGGTGGCCTGGAAGCGGCGCAGGTCTGGGTCGGTCGGCTGGGGTGCCTTGGCCGTCTGCTCGATGCCGGAGCGATGCCGGGCGTAGGCGGCCAGCTCCAGGGCGGCTGCGCCCGGCGACAGGGGGCCGGCCTCCGGGGGGGCCGCGGCCATAGCCAACAGCTCCTGCAGCTCCTCGGCCTCCAGAGGTGGCAGGGGGGTGGGAGCGGTGGGCAGGGGCAGCCCCGGGGCCGCGCCGAAGAGGGCCGCGGCGCGGGACTCTTCGGGGTCCCAGGCGCGGGCCTCGAGCCACAGGCGGCGGCCCTCCGTGGGCTGGTCGGCGAGCAGTTGCGCGGCGGCGCTCAGGAGGAGGGCCACGAGGGGCCGGGGGGTCTTCTCCAGGAGCGGGCGCACCAGGTTGGCGGCCTGTTCGTGGACGCCGCTCTGCCACAGGGCGACGGCGTAGGCCAGGCGAACGTCGTCGCGTTCGGCGGCGGTGCGGTAGGCGGCGGCGTAGGCCTCGGCGGCCGGCCCGGGCAGGCCCCGGCGCAGGTAGAAGCGCCCGACGCAGGCCGGGGTGAAGGCCGGCGGAGGGACGGGCCGGCCGGCCTGCTGGGATAGCGCCTGCCGGAGGGCGTCCCGCAGCTCGTCGGATTCGGGGGCGTTCTCAAAGGCCCGGGCCAGCAGGCGGACCGCCTCGGCGCCGTCGCCCCGGGCGCGGGCCACGACGGCCAGGCCGCCGCCGGCTTCGGCGCACTCCGGATCTACGGCCAGCACCATGCGCAGGCGGCCGCCGGCTTCCGACCACTCCTCCTGCTCGAGGTAGGCCTGCCCCAGCAGCAGGTGGGCGCGCAGGTGCCAGCGGTGCGTCGCCAGCACATGCCGACAGAGGGCCGCGGCGTCTTGGGGCCGGCCCAGCTTCAGGGCCAACTCGGCTGCTTGCAGGCACTGCGCCGGCAGGAGGCTCATAGCATCCCTACTTCGATTGCGGGGTGGTCGTTTGCCCGAGCAGCGCTCCGCGTAGCTGCAAGATCTGCTGCCGCAGCTTGTGGATTTCCTGGATCAGGTGGGCATTGCCCGGCTCCCGGCGCAGGTGGTGCTTGCGGAACGCCAACTCCGTGGCCTGGTTGAGGTACCGACCGAGCAGTCGGTAGGCTTTCCAGCCGCGGTAGCGCCACATCCAGTAACGGGCATAGATCCGGCGACGCAGCGAGTGCAGGGCGTCTATGTCGCTCTGGGCCAGCAACCCGGCGGCCACCTCTTCGCCGAGTTCCTGGCGGATCCAACGCTTTTCCTGCCGCCCGGAGAGCAGGGCCACCACCACCACCAGGGCCACCCCGCCCCAGTCGCTGGCCAGGGCCACGCCCAGCCCGACACAGGCCCCGGCGCCGACGCTGCCGTTGTGGATCGCATGGAAGGCCATGGCTACGAGCAGCCCCAGGGGGAACAGCAGCAGCCAGGAACTGCGCCAACGCGCCTGCCGGGCCAGGCCCAGCGCCGCCCCGGTGAAGGCGGTGAAGAAGGCGTGGTTCAGGCCAAAGACGATGGCCCGCAGGAGGATGACCATCGGATTGCCGCCGGTGTCCATGAAGTAGAAAAAGTTCTCCACCATAGCGAACCCCAGCCCGACGACGGCGCCGTAGAGGATGCCGTCGAGCACGCCGTCGAACTCGCGCCGCCAGAGGAGAAAGATGAGCAGCACGGCCGTGCCTTTGACGCCCTCCTCGACGATGGGGGCGACGATGGTTGTGGCAAAGGCATCGCTGCCGCCGACGGCCACCTCCAGGATGATCGACAGGATCACTGCCGGTAAACAGCCGTAGAGGAAGGCCGCGGCGAAGAGTCCCCAGGGCTCCTTTTCGTACCTGTCCAGCCACCAGAAGAACCCCACGTAGATCAGCGTGGGGATCAGCGCGGCCAGGATGAGCAGCAGGACCATATCGCCTCCAGGGTCAACGCCGGCGCCGTGGGCCGCCCTCTACTTGGGGGCTGCCCAGCCGGTAATCGCGGGCGGTGATCTTGACGATGGTACAGAGATGCACGTCGACGATGCGGGAGCGGATGCGCGGCTCGATGGCCTCGAGTTCCCGGTTGGTGGTGATCACGGTCGGCAGGCGGTGGTTGTAGCGGTAGTTGATGATCTGGTAGAGCTTTTCCCCGGCCCAGGGGCTGGCGTTCTCCGTGCCCAGGTCGTCCAGGACGAGCAGGTAGATGGTGCGCACGGCCTCGATGCGCTCGTCGTAGCGCACCGGGCTGTCCGGGGCATAGGAGGACCGCAGATGGTCTAGCATGTCGGGGACGATGGCGAAGAGGGTGTGGATGTGCCGGCCGAGGGCCTCGTTGGCGATGGCCGCGGCCAGGTGCGTCTTGCCGCAGCCCGGGTTGCCCATCAGCAGGAGCCACGGTTTCTGGGCGCCCTCGGCCCCTTCCGGGCGGGGCGCATCCTGGGCGCTCTGCAGGCCGGCGGCAAAGTCGCGGCAGATGCGGAAGGCGCGCTCGATGCCGGGTACGGTGGGATCCAACGTCTCGAACGTCTTGTCCCCAAAGGGGTCCAGGTTGCTCATCGTCTGCAGCTTCTGATAGTCCCGTTCCTCGAGCTGGCGCTGTTTGCACTCGCAGGGCACCAGCTCAAAGCCGCCGGCCGGCATGCGTTGCGAGAGATAGCCCACGCCCTTGCAGATGGGGCAGACCGGGGGCTTCTGGGGCAGCTCCGCGGATGTCCCCGGCGTGATCGCCCCGGGGTGGCGGATCGGGATATCGATTTCTTCGGGATCGATCTGCCTCATGGCCTCAATCCTCCCCGGCGTCATCTTCCCGGAACAGGTGGGCGTAGTCGCCCTCCTTGTAGCGGTCCCAGTCGATCGTTGTGGTCCCCGGCCGCCGCGGACCGCCGCGCCCCTCGCGCTCCCAGCGTTCCAGGATGGCCCGGACATAGCGCCAGGAGCGGCGGTTGTGGGCCACTGCCTCGCGAAAGGCCTCCTCGACCCAATCGGCGGGGTAGCGCCGGCCGGCGTCGGCCAGCTCCTCGGCCAGCAGCGGGGTGAGGAGGCCGATGTTCTGCTCGTACAGGCGAAAGATGCCGCCCGGCGCGGCCCCTTCTTCGCCGCCCTTATCCGGCGGCGGCGCGAACGGGCCGGTCGAGCCGCCCGCGGCCACGGCCTGGCGGTTGGCGGCGGTGTTCAGCAGGTAGTAGCTCTCGGCGTGCCCGCCGCGCTGGACGACCACGTGTAGCAGCGTCCCGCGGGCCGCGGCCCGCTCCAATGCCCGGTCCAGCCGCTCATCTGGCGTCAGCTCGGCCCCCAGGCCGCGCAGCCCGCGGGCCAGGTAGGGGTCGGCGCGCAACGCCTCGAAGGAGACCGCCCGCGGCTGCTCCCGCTGCGCGGCCGCCAGCCGCAGCACCGTCAGCAGCACCTTGAGCTCGGCGATGTCCTGCACCTCGGCCAGAACCTCGGTGGTGAGCTCCGGGGGCACCAGGATGGCGCGCTTGCGGTCGGTGGAGAAGCCGGCAAAGGGCTGGCTCACGCGAAGCCTCCGCTGTCGTCCAGGCGCTGCGCCAGGTCGCTGAAGTGGGTGGTGCGCTCGTCAAAGTAGAGCGGCACCTTGCCGGTGGGCCCGTTGCGGTGCTTGGCTATATAGATCTCGGCGACGTGCTTCTTGTCCTCCTCCAGGTTGGGCTCGTACATGGCCTCGCGGTAGATGAACATGACGACGTCCGCGTCTTGCTCGATGCTCCCCGATTCTCTCAGGTCGGCCAATACGGGAACATGCGGCGTGCGGTGCTCCACCGAGCGCGAGAGCTGCGACAGCGTCAGCACCGGGACGTTCAGCTCGCGGGCCAGCCCCTTGAGCGAGCGGGTGATGTCCGAGATCTCTTGCACGCGGTTCTCGGTGCGCTTGCCTTGCATCAGTTGCAGGTAGTCGATCACGTACAGCTCTACCTCGGCCTCGGCGTGCAGCCGGCGGGCCTTGCTGCGCAGCTCGCTCACCGCCAGGCCCGGCGTGTCGTCTATGTAGATCGGCATCTCCGCCAGCCGGCCCATGGCCTCCGCCACCAGGCGGAACTCGTCGTCGTCCAGCCGGCCCTCGCGCAGGCGGTGGGAATCGATGCGGGTCTCCATGGCGATGAGCCGCTGCACCAGTTGCTCGCGCGACATCTCCAGGCTAAAGATGCCCACGCTGCTGCCCAGCAGGGCGGCGTTGTGGGCGATGGTCAGCGCTAGGCTGGTCTTGCCGGCCGACGGCCGCGCCGCCAGGATCACCAGGTCGGAAGGCTGTAGCCCCCCCAGCAGGTCGTCCAGGTCGCGCAGCCCCGTGGGTACGCCGATGACCCCGGTGTGGGTGGTCCGCAGACGGCTGAGGCGGTCAAAGTACTCGGAAGTGACCTCTTTGATCGGCACAAAGTCGCGGGTCACACGCCGTTGGGCGATGGCCAGGATCAGCTCCTCGGCCCGGCTGAGCGACTCTTCGACGTCCTCGGAAGCCTCGTAGCCGATGGCGGCGATCTGCCCACCGGCCACGATCAGCCGGCGCAGCACGGCGCAGCGCTCGACGATGTGCCCATAGTACTCGACATGCACCGGCGTGGGCGCGGCATCTACCAGCGCGCTCAGGTAGACCGCCCCGCCGGCCTGCTCCAGCCGTCCGCGCCGCTCCAACTCCGCCGCCACCGTCACCAGGTCCGGAGGCTCCCGCCGGCCGTAGCACTCGAGCTGCGCCTCGTAGATCCAGGCATGCACCTCGCGGTAAAAGTCTTCGGGCTTTAGCCAGGCGGCCACCGAGATGATGGCGTCGCGGTGGGTCATGATGGCCCCCAGGACGCTCCTCTCGGCCTCGATGTTGTAGGGGACGGTGTGCTCGGGTCGACCCTCCATCGTTCACCCCCGGGTCGAGCAAGAAAGCAGGGTGCGCCTTACTCCTCCTCTTCTCGTTCCACGACGACGTTGATCCGCGGCTCCAGGTCGCCCATCAGCCGGATGGGGATGGAGTAGATGCCCGGCCGGCGGATCGGTTCGCCGACCTCGATCTTGCGCCGATCCACTTCCACGCCGATCTTGTTCTGGATCTCTGCGGCGATGTCGGCGTTGGTGATCGTGCCAAAGAGGATGTCCTGCTCGCCGACCTTGGCGCGGATGCGCACGGTCAGGTTGTTGAGCTGCTCGGCCAGCAGTTGGGCTGCGGACAGCTCGCGCTCATAGCGCCGCTCGGCCAGGGTCTTTTCCTCCTGGGCCTGCCGGACGGCCCCCTCGCTGGCCGGCTTGGCCAGCCCCTTGGGGATCAGGTAGTTGCGGGCGTAGCCGTCGGCGACCTCCTTGATCTGCCCGGCCCGCCCGATGCCGGCCACGTCGCGCAGAAAGATGACCTTCATGGTGTCCCCCTCTCTCGAGTTTGTCCTGGTCTTTAGGTTCTGCGCTAGTCTAACACATTCTGTCCCCTTCGTCAAACCTCTTGACAACCCTCCATCTTTGTGGTAGCATAGCAGCGGAGAGAGAAACACTATGAGGCGCAACCTTCCCGTTCGGGCATGCTGGCGGAGGAGGGTGTATTTTCCTCCGGCGATAGCCCGATCTCCCCGCTCTCTCTATCGTCAGGTATGTCGCGAGAGGAGGTGATGCCGTCGTACTGTTGTGCCCGTGGAATCCGCTTTCCCAATGTGTAGGAGGAAATGATGAACTGGCAGCGCAAGATTCTTGCTACAGCAGTCCTGCTCGTCCTGGTCCTGACCACCCTCCCGGTAGCCATGGCCCGGCCGAACGAGGCGGCGAACAAGATCGACCCGGCCCTCCTGGACAAGTTCGCCACCGAGGGGTCGGCCGACTTTATCGTCCGCTTCACCGAACAGGCCGACCTCTCCGCGGCCTACTCTATGGGCTGGCAGGAACGCGGCGAGTTCGTGGTCAACACCCTGACCGCGGCCGCCGAACGCTCGCAGGCCAGCGCCAAGGCCCTCCTCGACGCCCGCGGCCTACGCTACCAGACCTTTATCGCCGGCAACGAGCTTTACGTCTGGGCCGGGGACCAGGCCGCCGCCCAGAGCCTGGCCGCCCTGACGGAGGTGGACCTGGTCCGCGCCACCCGCACCTACTACGTTGCCCCCATCATCGAAGAGACCCCTGACGTGCCCGACGGGCCTTTGGCCTGGGGCATTACCTACACCCACGCCGACCAGTTCTGGACCGCCTTTGGGGTGCAGGGCAACGGCATGGTCGTGGCCAACATCGACACCGGGGTGCAGTGGAACCACCCCGCCCTGGATCAGGCCTTCAAGTGCGGCGCCAACCCCTCCGACCCGGTCTGCTGGGCCGACCCCTCGAACATCTGCGGTGGCAGCGCCTGCGACAACAACGGCCACGGCACGCACACCATGGGCACGATGGTCGGCGATGACGACCCCTCGCTCACCTGGCAGGCCGGCATGGCCCCCGGCGCCCAGTGGATCGCCTGCAAGGGCTGCGAGAGCAGTTCCTGCTCCGAATATGCCCTGAACACCTGCGCCGACTGGATCCTGCAGCCGGGCGGGAATCCCGCCAACCGCCCGCACGTGGTCAACAACTCCTGGGGCGGCGGCAGCTGCGACTCCTGGTACCTGGTCAAGGTCAACGCCTGGCGGGCCGCCGGCACCTTCCCGGCCTTTTCCGCCGGCAACTCGGGTTCCGGCTGCAACACGCTGGGCAGCCCGGGCGACTACCAGGAGTCGTTCGCCAGCGCGGCGCACGACTCTTCCGGCAACGTCGCCTCCTTCTCCAGCCGCGGCCCCTCCTGCTACGGCCACGACCCCTACACCAAGCCGAACATCGCCGCCCCGGGGGTGAGCGTCTGCTCCTCCATTCCTACCAACGGCTGGTCCTGCGGTTACAGCGGCACCTCCATGGCCAGCCCGCACACGGCTGGCGCCGTGGCGCTGCTGTGGTCCTGTAACCCGGCCCTGATCGGGCAGATGGACCTGACCTTCGAGGCCCTGCAGGACACCGCCGGCACCCCGCCGGCCGGCAACTGCGGCGCCCCGCCCGACGGCGAGGGCAACTACACCTACGGCTACGGCTACCTGGACGTCCTGGCGGCCGGAATGGCCTGGTGCGGCGGCGTCGAGTTCGGCTACGTCGAAGGCCATGTCTACGATGCCGGCACCGGCAACCCCATCGAGGGGGCCACCGTCAACGCCTCGCCGGGGTACGGCACGCTTGCCACCACCGACCCGACCGGCTACTACACCATGAGCCTGGTCCCGGGCACCTACAACGTCACCGCCTCCAAGACCGGCTATCAGCCACAGACGGTTTCCGGGGTGGTGGTCGTGACCGGCACGGCGACCACGGTGGACTTTAACCTGGTCTACCAGGGGCAGTGGATGCCGGCGACGCAGCCGACCTGCTTCGACCTGACGCGCATCGACGCCGAGTACTACCCCGGCACGGGCAAGGTCTATGTCCTGGGCGGGCGCAGCGGCAGCAACACCGTCGGCACGATCTATGCCTTCGACCCGGTGGCCAATACCTGCGCCGCGACCGGGGCGACGATGCCCATCCCCATTTCCAACTACACCGTCAACCTGGTGAACAATGGGACGTACGACCTGCTGTGCACCTTTGGCGGGCGCGACTCGTCCGGCGCCCAGACGCTGGCGGTGCAGTGCTACAACCCGGTGCTCAACACCGCCTCCCAGGTGGCGACGTTGCCGGCTGCCTACACCGGGTACGTGCCGGGGGCGCAGGTGGTGGTGAACAACCGGGTCTACGTCTTTGGCGGCTTCAACCCCACCGCCTCGCCCTACGAACTGAACCGCACGGACCGCTTCAACCCGCTGGACAACTCCTTCACCCAGCTCGGCAACCTGAGCCTGGCGCGGTCGTACATCATGGCCGCGGCCGTGGACGGCAAGATCTATGCCTTTGGCGGGACGGTCTTCGACGGGGCCAGCCTGGTAGCCCAGACGCGGGCCGAGGTGATGGCCGATCCGGAAGGCGCCGGGACGTGGAACGACGCCGCGGTGGCGGATATGCCCCAGGCCGGGGCCGAGGGCCAGGCCTTTGGCTTCGACACGGGCTCGGCCTATGGGTTGGATGGCAAGATCGTCCTGGCCGCGGCCTATGCCCAGTGGCCGGGCGAGTCCAACCAGGTTGTAACCTACGATGTGGCCGCCAACGCCTACGACGAGTCCTTCCCCGACCTGATCACGACCCGTCGCAACCATGCCGGCGCCTTTGTGCCCATCTGCACGCCCGACCCGAGCGACGGGCTGCCCGGGATGTGGGTGATCGGCGGGCGGGCCGGTTCGGACAACCCGCCCTACGCCTCGCCGGAGTACTACCCGCTGGCCTGCGCCGCCGCGCCGACGGCCGAGTTCACCTGGGCGGAGCCGGCGTGCCTGAACACGCCGGTGCAGTTCACCGATCAGAGCACGGGCGGCCCGACCGCCTGGTTCTGGGACTTTGACGACGGCGGCACCTCCACGGATCGGAACCCGCTCCACACCTTCACCTCGTCCGGCGATTTTGACGTCTACCTCACCGTGACCAACGCCATGGGCGGCGACGATGTCATCCACACCGTGACGGTCTATGAGTGGCCGGATGCCTCCTTCGACTACGCCCCGGACTTTGGCGCACTCCCGCTGACGGTGTACTTCACCAACACCTCGCCGATCGGCACCAACCCGACCTGGGACTTTGGCGACGGCAGCCCGCTAGCGTACGGCGACTATGTCAACCACACCTACGCCACCAGCGGCACCTTCACCGTCCTCCTGACCGTGGAGACCCCCTGCGGCACCGACGAGGCCACGGGGGACGTCACGGTTGTCTACGAGCAGGCGCCGGTCGCCTCCTTCACCGCGACCCCCGAAGAGGGCTGCGGCGCGCCGCTGGATGTCCAGTTCCACGACACCAGCCAGGCCGCCCCGCCGGTCGACGCCTGGTTCTGGGACTTTGGCGACGGCGGCACCTCCACGGAGAAGGACCCGCTGCACACCTACCAGGACACCGGCGTCTTCACCGTCACCCTCTACGTGACCAACTCGCTGGGGTCCGACTGGGCAACCGGGCAGGTGACGGTCTGGGATCCGCCGGTAGCTATGTTCGACTTCAATCCGCAGTCCGGCGATGCCCCGCTGACGGTGTACTTCACCAACACCTCGGAGTTCGCCGTCAACCCGACCTGGGACTTTGGTGATGGCAGCCCACTGGAGTACGGAGACTACGTCAACCACACCTACGTTGCCAGCGGCACCTTCACCGTCCTGCTGACGGTGGACGGCTCCGACGGGTGCGGCCAGGCCACGGCCTCGGACGATGTCTATGTGGGCGTGACGCCGCCGTGTGAGGAGGTAGACATCCTCGGCGTCGACACGCAGATCAACGGCTGCGTGGTGACCTTCACCGCCAGCGTAGCCGGCGACGAGCCGATCACCTACTTCTGGGAGTTTGCCGACGTCGGCACGAGCACGGAGAAGGATCCGGTGTTCACCTTCCCGGCCGACGGGACCTACGCGGTGACGCTGACGGCGTCCAACTGCGTATCGGCGACCGACACCTACTCCCTGGAGGTGACCGTGTCCTGCGCGCCGCCGGTCACCTGGCACTATGTCTACCTGCCCCTGATCTTCAAGGTGGGGGCCAAGTAGCGGCACCGGGGGGGCGGGTGCGAGCCCTCTCCCCCTGAAGACAACGGCGGGGCCAGGAGCGATCCTGGCCCCGCTGTTTGGGGGCTTCCTCTCTGGGGATGGGGGCTACAGCCGGTTCAGGAACATCACCAGCCCCATGCTGACATCGCGGTGGGTATCGCCGCTGCCCTGGGTGGCGAGCGTTTCGACGAGGTCTTGCAGCTTTTCCGCCACTTCGCCCGGCAGGTGGGACAGCTTGGCCCGGCCGGCGCTTTGTAGCGCCGGGGCATAGGGCAAAAGGGGGCGCAGGTAGAGCAGCGGCTTGAGCAGGGCCGCCAGGTAGAGCAGGCGCGCCCGCGGCTCCCAGCGGGCCATCTTCCATAGAGCGATATCGTCCTCGTCGCCGGAGAGCTGGTAGAGGGCCAGGGCGACCTGGTCCTGGACGAAGCCATGGGCCACGAGCAGGGAGACGGCCTCGTGCCCCTTGACGGCGATGGAGACAAAGTAGAGGATCTGCAGCAGGATCTCCCGTTCCAGGCCCAGCGCCTCGCTGGCCTCGACGAGGGCGCGGGGGACCGTGAAGCGGTAAAAGTCGGGCCGGCCGTGCAGGATGCTGTGGGCCACCACCTGGTGCAGCGCCCCCTGCTGCAAGGGCCGCGGCTGGGCCAACAGCCGCTCCAGGCAGACGCTCAGGCGCGGCGCGCCTTCCCAGGCGTCGTGTGTCGCCAGGAAGCCCTCTTCCCCGGCGGTCACCACGCCGGCCTCCGCGCGGCAGCGCGCCGCGTAGGCCCGCCACTGCTCCAGGGTGTCGAACAGGCCCAGGCTGACGGCGGCCGGCAGCGGGCACGACCGCAGCGCCTGGTAGCAGGCCATAACCTCCTGGCGGATGGCCAGGGCATCCTCGACAGAGATGTCCCCGTAGACCTCCAGGGAAATGGTAGGCGTTTGATTCAGGAGGTCTGTTTCCATGGCGGATCGCGGGCCTCGGATGATGGTGGGCAACAAGTGACGCCAGACAAGGGCCCCGGGCCCCGGAGCTCGAGCCGTTTGTCCGTGGCCCCCGGCCGTGTCAGAGCACGGTCCAACGGCTGCCCTCCGGGGAGCGCTCGACCTCGATGCGCACGGGGAACGCCTCTTTGAGCTCCTGGATATGGGTGATCACCAGGATGCGCTCGAACTGGTCCTGGATGGAGCGGATGGCCTCGATCAGACGCTCGCGGCCCTGGGCGTCCTGGCTGCCAAAGCCCTCGTCGATGACCAGCGTCTGCAAAGAGGCCCCGGCGCGGTGGGCCAGCAGCCGGCTCAGCGCCACGCGCAGGGCAAAGTTGATGCGAAAGTTCTCCCCGCCCGAGTAGGTCTCCAGGGCGCGGACCCCCTGGGCATCGGCGATGTTGATATCCAGCGTCTCGACGATGCTGCCCTGCTTGGTGGCCCGCTGCATGGCCAGTTGGGCGCTCATTTCCCCCTCGGTCATCTGCCCCAGCAGCTTGTTGGCCTCGCGCTCGATCTCCGGCACGGCCGTCTCGATGAGCATGGCCTGGACGCCGCGCTTGCCCAGGGCGGTGGCCAGCTCGTCGTAGATGCCGCGCCGCTCGACGGCCTCGGCGTGGCGGCGCCTCTTCTCTTGGTAGTCCAGCTCTACCTCCTGCAGCCGCTGCAGTTCGCGCTGCGCCGCGCCCAGGGCCAGGCGGGCCTGCCCCAGGGCCTCCTGCGCCGCCTGCAGGTCGGCCTCGGCCGCCCTGTGGCGCGCGCGCCGCTCCGGCAGTTCCTCCAGGCCGGCGGCCAGCTCCTCCAGGCGCGCCTGCTCCGCGGCGGCCTCCTGCCGGCGCTGCTCCAGCGCCTCCTGCGCCTCCTGGCGGCGCTGCTCTTCCGCGGCCAGCCGTTCGCGGGCGCTCTGCAGGGCGCGGTACTCCTCTTCGACCGCTCGCAGCCGTCCCAACTCTTGCTGCACGGCGGCGTGCTCGTCGCGGTCGTAGCCCAGGGCGGCGATCTCGGCCTCCAGCGCGGCTAGGGCGGCGCGCTCCTGCGGCGCGTACTCCTCCGCGGCCAGGATGCGCTCCGCCTCCTGTAGCCGGGCGCGCGCGCCCTCCTGCTCGTCGGCCAGCCGCTCCAGCTCGTGCAGCTCGCGCTCCAGCGCGGCGCACTGTCCCTCCAGGAGGCGGGCGCGCTTCACCTCCTGGCCCAGCTTCTCTTGCTCCGTCCGCAGCGCCGCCAGGCGCTCCTCTAGCTTTTGCGCCTCGGCCTCGTGGGCGCGGTGGAGTTCGCTCTTCTCCTCGCCCTCCTGCCGGTAGGCGTCGCAGATGTGCTGGTAGGAGGTCCGGTCGAGGGGACTGTGGCAGAGGGGACAATCGCCGCGGCCCTCGGCGAGCAGGGCGAGCTTCTCGTCCAGGGCGGCCATCTCCTGGCGCAGGCGCTGCATCTCGGCCCGGTGCGACTGGGCGGCGGCCGCCAGGGCCGGGATCTCTTCGCGGACGGCCTCCAAGCGAGCTTCCTTTTGGCGTAGCTGCTCCAGCCGTTCGTGGAGCAGGCGCCGGCGCTCCTCGAGGGCCGGCCGCTCCCGCAGGCGGGCGGCGGCCTCGGCCAGGGCCCGGCGGAGCACCTCACGCTCGGTGACCTGGGCCCCCCGGGCGCGCTCGATGGCCTGCTCCAGGCTGCGCCGGCGTTCGCCAAGGGTCAGCAGCCGGCCGGCGGCCTGGGCCAACGCCTCGCTGCGCTCGCGCACCGCCCGCAGCCGTTCGTAGCCGGCGGCGATCTCCTCCTGCCGCTCCAGGAGGGCCTGTGTTTGTTGCAGGCGCTCCTCGGCCTGGGCGCGCTGCCCGTCCAGCCGCCCGATCTCGCGCTCCATCTGCGCCAGACGCCGGTGCAGCTCCTCCACCTGGCGGGCGGTGGCCTCCAGTTCGGACAGGCCGGCCTGCAGGCGGCCCAGCTCCTGCTGGGCCTGGGCGGCCACGGCGGCGGCGCGCTCGGCCTCCTCCTTGGCGCGGGCCAGGGCCTCTTCCTGGGCCGGCCGGCCGGCCAACTGGCGCTCCTGCTCCTGCAGCAGCAGCGCCAGGGCCTGCACGCCGCGCTCCTCGGCCCGCAGGTGCTCCCGGGCGCGCTGCTCCAGGACATCGTAGTACGATAGCCCTAGGATGTCGGCCAGGATGCGCTTGCGCTCGGCCGGCGGCTTGACGGCGAACTCGTCGGCCCGCCCCTGCAGCAGAAAGGCCGAGTTGATAAAGGTGTCATAATCCATGCGCAGCAGGGCGACGATCTGAGCCTCGGTCTGGCGCACCGTCTCCCCGGCCAGCGAGCGCCAGCCCTGCTCGCCGTAGACCTGCAGGTCCAGTTGCGTCTTGCCGGCCCCCTTGCCCGCGGCGCGGTCGCGCCGCCGGAAGACGCGGTAGTGATTGCCCTCCAGCAGGAACTCGAACTCGACCTCCATCTCCTGCGCCCCGGTGGCGATCAGGGCGTCGTCGCTGCGGGCGCGGGCCCGGCCCCACAGGGCCCAGGTGATGGCGTCGAGCAGCGACGACTTGCCGGCGCCGTTGGGCCCGGAGATGCAGGCCACGTGGATATCGCCCAGGTCGAGCGGCGGCAGCCCCTCGCGGTAGCACATAAAGTTTCGCAGGCGCAGTGAGATCGGGATCATCCGTCACCTCCAAGGCTATTCTATCACGTTCCCCCTCCGCGGGCAACATTGCCAGCGGCCGACCTTTGTGCTATACTGCCACCACACCGTGAACTCGATGGCAGGCTGAGGGATAAGAACATGTTTCGTGGCCTTCGCTGGCGCATTGCTTTGCCCTATCTCTTGCTCATCCTGGCGGCCACGCTCGCCCTGACCGTGTACCTCTCGAACCTGGCGCGCGCGGCGCACGTGGCCGACCTGGAGGCCCAACTGGCGGCCGCGGCCCGCCTGATCGCCGCCGAGGCCGGCCCGGCCCTGGCGCAGAACGATGCCGACCTCCTGGACCGGCGCGCCCACGAGTGGGCGGCGCTGCTGTCGGCGCGGGTCACCCTGATCGGCACCGACGGCACGGTCCTCGGCGAGTCGCAGGAGGACCGGACGCGGATGGACAACCACCTCTATCGCCCGGAGGTGCAGCGCGCGCTCTCCTCGGGCCAGGGGAGCACCATCCGCTACAGCCGGACGGTGGGCTTTGACATGCTCTACCTAGCCGTGCCGGCCCAGGCGGACGGCCGGACCGCGGGCGTGGTCCGCCTGTCCCTCCCGCTCCAGCAGGTCGAGGCCAACGTGGCCCGCGTCCGGGCCTCCGTCCTGGTTGCCGGCCTGGGGGTGGCGGTGCTGGCCGGCCTGCTGGCGTTGCTGCTGGCCGGCCGCATCGCCCAGCCCGTGCGCGACCTCACCGCCGTGGTCGAGCGGATCGTCGCCGGCGACCTGCAGGCGCGCCTCTTTCCCTCTACGCGCGACGAGGTTGGGCAGTTGACCCTCTCCTTCAACCGCATGGCCGACTCCATGCAGCAGAAGATGGCGGCGCTGGAGCAGGAGCGCAGCCGGCTGGCCGCCGTGCTGCAGCACATGGCCGACGGCGTGCTGTTCACCGACTCCGAGGGCCATGTCCTGCTGCTCAACCCGGCGGCCGCGTTGCTGCTGGGCGCGGGCGAGCCCGGCGTGCTGGGCCGCACCTTTGCCCAGGTGGTTCGCCACCATCAACTCATCGATCTGTGGAAGCGCTGCCAGCAGACGGGACAGGAGCAGAGCGAGCTGCTGGAGATGGGTCACCCGGGGCGCTCCATGCAGGTGATTGTTACCCCGCTTCGCGAGGCCGGCGCGCCGGCCTACCTGGCGATCTTCCAGGACCTCACCAGGCTGCGACAGTTGGAGCGGGTGCGGCGCGACTTTGTCAGCAATGTCTCGCATGAGCTGCGCACTCCGCTGGCCGCCATCCGGGCGGCGGCCGACACCCTGCGCGGCGGCGCCCTGGACGACAGGCCGGCCGCCGAGCGCTTCGTGGATCGGATCGAGGTCGAGGTCAACGCCCTCACCCAGCTCGTGGAGGAGCTGTTGGAGCTGGCGCGGATCGAATCGGGGCAGGCGCCGCTGCAGATGCAGCCGGTGGCGATGGCCGATCTGCTGCTTCCGCCGGTCGAGCGGCTGCGCCCACAGGCCGAGCGGGCCGGCCTGGAGCTGCGCCTGGACATTCCCCCGGACCTGCCGCCGGCCCTGGCCGACCCGGAGCGCGCCCGCCAGGTGGTGCTCAACCTGGTCCATAACGCCATCAAGTTCACCCCGGCGGGGTGGATCGCCGTGAGCGCGGAGCGGTCCGGCGACGAGCTGCTCATCGCCGTGCGCGACACGGGTGTGGGCATCTCCGCGGACGACCTGCCGCGCATCTTTGAGCGCTTCTACAAGGCCGATCGCGCCCGCAGCGGTGGGGGCACCGGCCTGGGGTTGGCCATCGCCCGGCACATCGTCCAGGGACACGGCGGACGCATCTGGGCCGAGAGCGTCGAGGGCCGCGGCAGCACTTTCTTCTTCACGCTGCCGGCGGCGCCGCCGACGGTCACACCCTCCTAGTCGGTCCACAGGCGCCGGCCGACGCGCGTGGCATCGCCCAGGAGGTCCACAGGAGAAAAAGGATGCGCGAAACCTTTGAGCGGGAACTGCAGCACCTGCAGGACGAACTGCTGACCCTGGGCAGCATGGTGGAGAACGCCCTGGTCGAGGCGGTCGAGGTCCTCCGCCGGCGCGACGAGGAGGGGGCCCGGCGGCTGATCGCCGCCGACCAGGCGATCAACGAGAAACGCTTCGCCGTCGAGGCGGCCGCCCTGGTGCTGATCGCCACGCAGCAGCCGATGGCCGGCGACCTGCGCAACATCGCCGCGATCCTGGAGATCGCCACCGAGCTGGAGCGCATCGGCGACTATGCCAAGGGCATCGCCCGCATCAGCCTGACGATCGGCGATGTGCCGCTGCTCAAGCCGCTGGTGGACGTGCCGGAGATGGCGCGTATCGCCGTGGCCATGCTCCACCAGGCCCTGGATGCCTTCATCCGGCGCGACGTGGAGGCCGCCCGGGACATCCCCCGGCAGGACGTCGAGGTGGATCGGCTGTACGATCAGACCTACCGTCACCTGATCGGGCACATCGTGGCCGATCCCGAGGTCATCGACCGGGCGACTCATCTCCTGTGGGTCGCCCACAACCTGGAGCGCTCCGCCGACCGGGTGACCAATATCTGCGAGCGGGTGCTCTTTACCGTCACCGGCGAGATGGTGGAACTGGACGAGAGCGAGGGGGTGCATGATGTCGCCGGCTAGAAACTATCAAAACCACCAAGAGCGGCGATGCGGGCAGAGCGGTCGGCGTTGACGCGCCTCGGGATAGCGATCCTGGTTCTTTTGTCCTCCTTGTCCCTGGCCGGCTGCGGCCGGGCGGAGGACCGTTCGGCCAACCCCGCCACCCGGACAGGCGTGATCATCAAAGGCTCGGACACGATGGTCAACCTGGCCCTGGCCTGGGCCGAGGCCTACATGGCCGGGCATCCCGAGGTCAGCATCTCGGTGAGTGGGGGCGGCTCGGGGACCGGCCTGACGGCGGTCCTGAACGGGACGGCGGACATCGCCGACGCCTCGCGCGAGGCCAAGGCCGAGGAGCTGGAGGCGGCCCAGGCGAACGGCATCTCGCTGACCGAGTTCGTCGCCGCCTACGACGCCATCGCCGTCGTCGTCCACCCCTCCAACCCGGTGTCGGGCCTGACCCTGCAGCAGCTCTCGGACATCTACCGGGGCCGGATCACCAACTGGCGGCAGGTGGGCGGGGAGGATCGGCCCATCGTGTTGCTCTCGCGCGAGTCCAACTCTGGGACCTATGTCTACTTCCTGGAGCATGTAGTGCGCCTGGGGCAGAAGGTGGACTGGCTCTTTTCCGCGGATGCCCTGCTGATGCCCTCCTCGGAGGGGATCAGCGCCGAGGTGCGGCAGAACCCCAACGCCATCGGCTACGACGGCATGGGCTATGTCACGGCGGACCAGAAGGTATTGGCGGTGGCCGCCGCGGCCGGCGGCCCGTATGTGCTGCCGTCGGCACAGACGGTCAAGGACGGCTCCTACCCCATTGCCCGCAAGCTCTACATGTACACGCCCGGCCGGCCCCAGGGGATCGTCCAGGAGTATATCGCCTGGGTGCTGGGCCCCGGCCAGGAGCTGGTCACCGACTTGGGGTTCGTGCCGTTGCGATGAGCGCATTGGAGTGTCGCGGATGAGAGCGCCCCGTCTACAGCGCGCCCGCTGGGCCGAGTTCGCCATCGAGTCGTTCGTGCGGACGATGGGCTTTTCCACCATCGCCTTTGTGGTGTTGATCTTTTTCTTCCTGCTGCGCGAGGGCCTGCCCATCTTCTTCGAGCGTCCCCTGGACAACCTCTTTGGCCTGCGCTGGTATCCCACCTTTGACCTTTTCGGCACCGGGCCCCTGATCCTGGGCTCGCTTTTGGTCACCGTCACGGCCATCGTCATCGCCCTGCCGCTGGGGGTGGCCACGGCCGTCTTCGTGCGCGAGGTGGCGCCGCCCTGGGCGCGCGAGCTCCTCAAGCCGCTGATCGAGGTGCTGGCCGGCATCCCCTCCGTCGTCCTGGGCTTCTTTGGCATGACGTTGGTGGCGCCGCTCGTCCGCCAGGTCCTGGGCGTGCCCACGGGCCTCACTGCCTTCAGCGGCGCCCTGATCCTGGCCTATATGGCCCTGCCGACCATCATCAGCGTGGCCGAGGACGCCCTCGACGCCGTGCCCAAGAGCTACCGCGACGCCGCGCTGGCCATGGGCGCGACCCGCTGGCAGATGATCTGGCGGGTGGTCGTGCCGGCCGCCCGCTCGGGGATCGTCACGGCGGTGATGCTCGGCCTGGGGCGGGCCATCGGCGAGACGATGGCCGTGATGATGGTCACGGGCAACGCCGCCCGCATGCCGACCACGCTCGACTCGCTCTTTCGCCCGGTCCGCACGATGACGGCCACCATCGCCGCGGAGATGGGCGAGGTGGCCCAGGGCAGCACGCACTACCATGCCCTGTTCGGCATCGGCATCATCCTCTTCCTGCTGACCTTTGCCATCAACCTGACGGCGGCGGCGACGATCTTTAAGAAGCGCCGCAAGGGAGGGCTGCGGTGAGCGGGAGGCGGTACTGGGCGCAGCGGCTGGGGTTCGCCCTGTTGGCCCTGGTGGCCCTGGTGGTGGTGGCCCCCATCCTGGTGGTGGTCGGGTCGATCGTCGTGCGCGGCCTGGGGGCCATCTCCTGGGAGTTCCTGACGACGATGCCGCACAACGGCATGAAGGAGGGCGGCATCCTGCCGGCCATCGTCGGTACGCTGGTGTTGACGTTGGGCACGGCGCTGGCGGCCATCCCGGTGGGCGTCGGCGGCGCCGTCTACTTGGCCGAGTACGCCCGCGACACCTGGCTGACCCGCGCCATCCGCCTGGCCATGGTCAACCTGGCCGGTATCCCCTCGGTGGTCTACGGCCTCTTTGGCCTGGGCCTATTCGTCCTCTTCTTGCAGTTCGGCACCTCCATCGTGGCCGGCTCGCTGACCCTGGCGATCATGACGCTGCCGGTGATCATCAGCGCGGCCGAGGAAGCTCTGCGGGCCGTGCCGGTCGAGTTTCGCACCGTCAGCGCCAGCCTGGGAGGGACGCGCTGGCAGGGCATCTACCATGTCGTCCTGCCGCAGGCCCTGCCGGGGATCATCACCGGCATCATCCTGGGGCTGCTGCGCGCCGCCGGCGAGACGGCCCCGATCCTGTTCACCGTCGCCGCCTTCTACCTGCCCCGCCTGCCCTCTTCCCCGCTCGACGAGACCATGGCCCTGCCCTATCACCTGTACGTGATCAGCACCCAGGTGCCGGGCATGCCGGCCCAGGTGCAGTACGGCACGGCCCTGGTCCTGCTGGTGTTGGTGCTGTCGTTCAACCTGGTGGCCACCTTGATCCGGGGCTACTTTCGGAGGAGGAGACAGTGGTGAGGGGTGCAGCGTGACTCGGTGCTCGCCCACGAGCTTCCGCGTCACCCTTCGCCGGTCGACCAAGGATTATGATGCCGGCCAAGATCCACATCGACAATGTCACCTATACTTACGAGGGCAAACCCGCCCTGCGCAACGTCACGCTCGATGTGCCGGCCAACGCCATCTCGGTCTTTTTCGGGCCGGCCGGCGGGGGCAAGACGACCCTGCTGCGGCTGATCAACCGCCTCAACGACCTGCTCGAGGGGACGACCATGCGGGGGCGCATCCTCCTGGACGGCCAGGACATCTATGCGCCCGGCGTCGATGTCGCCGCCCTCCGCCGGCGGGTCGGCATGGTCTTTGCCCTGCCGCTGCCGCTGCCCGGGACCGTCCGCAGCAACGTGCTCTACGGCCTGCAGTTGGCCGGCGTGCGCGACCGCGCCACCCTGGACGAGGCCCTGGTGCGCAGCCTCACCCAGGCCGCGCTCTGGGACGAGGTCAAAGACCGCCTGGACGCCCCGGCCAACTCCCTCTCCGGGGGCCAGCAGCAGCGCCTGTGCATCGCCCGCAGCCTGGCCCTCGATCCCGAGATCCTGCTGCTCGACGAGCCGACCTCGGGGCTCGACCCGCTTTCCACCGGCAAGGTGGAGTACTCGCTGCAGGAGCTGAAGGAGCATTACACGATCGTCATCGTCCCCCACAGCATCCAGCAGGCCGCGCGCCTGGCCGACTACGCCGCCTTCTTCCTGATGGGGGAGTTGATCGAACATCGCCCGGGCAACGAGATCTTTACCCGCCCGCGCGACCAGCGCACCGAGGACTATGTGACCGGCCGCTTTGGCTGATTCAATCCTGTGTCTTTACGCCGGAAAGGGCTGGGGTGGCATGACAGAAGCAGCGAACTTGCCCAAGATCCGGGTCCGGGACCTCTCCTTCTTCTACGGCTCCAAGCCGGCCCTGGAGGGCATCTCCCTGGACATCCCGGACCGTCAGATCACCGCGCTGATCGGCCCCTCGGGCTGCGGCAAATCGACCTTTCTGCGCTGCCTCAACCGGATGAACGATACCATCCCGGGCACGCGCGCGGTGGGCTGCATCCTGCTCGACGGCCGGGATATCTACGAGCCGGGCAGCGATGTGGTGGCCCTGCGGGCCCGTGTCGGCATGGTCTTTCAGCGCCCCAACCCCTTCCCGCAGTCCATCTACGACAACGTCGCCTTTGGTCCGCGCGTGCTGCGGTTGTGCCGCGAGCGCGCCCTGCCCGACCTGGTGGAGGAGAGCCTGCGGGGCGCGGCGCTCTGGGACGAGGTCAAGGACAACCTGCGGCAGGATGCGCTGAACCTTTCCCTGGGCCAACAGCAGCGGCTGTGCATCGCCCGGGCCATCGCCGTCCGGCCGGAGGTTATTCTGATGGACGAGCCCTGCTCGGCGCTGGACCCCATCGCCACGCTGCAGGTGGAGGAACTGATGCAGGAGCTCAAGGCGCGCTACTGCATCGTCATCGTCACGCACAACATGCAGCAGGCCGGCCGCGCCTCCGATTGGACCGGCTTCTTCTGGCTGGGCAAACTAGTGGAGTTCGGGCCGACGGGGGAGCTGTTCACCAGGCCGCGGGAGCAGCTCACGGAGGACTATATCACGGGGCGGGCGGGATAGAAGGCAGGAAACAAGAAGCAGGAGTTTAGGGGGGCCTGCTTCTTGCTTCCTGTTTCTTGTATCCTGCTTCCTATCTCAGCACCCGTTCCCGGATGATCTCTGCCAGTCCCGGCTGGCTCAGCTCCTCGAGTTCATAGCGCACCCGCACCCAGGGCTTGTTGATCTTCAAGATGCGCCCCAGGTCGATCGGCGTGGCCACGACCACCAGGTCGCAATCCACGGCGTTGATCGTCTCCTGCAGGTCGCAGACCTGCTTCTCGCCGTAGCCCATGGCCGGCAGGAGCGTGCCGATGTAGGGGTACTTCTGGAACGTCTCGGCGATGGAGCGGGTGACATAGGGCCGCGGGTCCACGATCTGCTCGGCCCCGAAGCGCCGGGCGGCGACGATGCCGGCCCCGTAGGTCATCTCCCCGTGGGTCAGGGTGGGGCCGTCTTCCACGACCAGGACGCGCTTTCCGCGGATCAGCTCGGGCTGTTCGACAAAGACCGGCGAGTTGGCCTCCACGATTACCGCCCCGGGGTTGAAGGCGCGGACGTTCTCGTGGACCGTCTGGACGTCGTTGATGTCGGCCGTGTCCACCTTGTTGATCAGGACGACGTCGGCCGCGCGCAGGTTGGCTTCGCCGGGGTGATAGCTCATCTCGTGGCCGGGGCGGTGGGGGTCGGCGACGACGATGTGCAGGTCGGGTTGGTAGAAGGGCAGGTCGTTGTTGCCGCCGTCCCAGACGATGATATCGGCCTCTTCCTCCGCCCGGCGGAGGATTTCACCGTAGTCGACGCCGGCATAGACGACGACGCCGCGGTCGAGGTGCGGTTCGTACTCTTCGCGCTCTTCGATCGTGCAATGGTAGCGGTCGAGGTCCTCGTAGGAGGCAAAGCGTTGCCAGATTTGCTCTTCCAGGTTGCCGTAGGGCATCGGGTGGCGGACGGCCACGGTTTTCTTGCCGGCGGCGAGGAGGATCTGGATGACCCGGCGGGTGGTCTGGCTCTTGCCGCTGCCGGTGCGCACGGCGCAGATCGCGATCACCGGCTTCTTGGACTTGAGCATCGTATGCCGGGGGCCCATCAGCCGGAAGTCGGCGCCCATGGCCAGGGCCAGGGAGGCGCGGTGCATGACATAGGTATGGGGCACGTCGCTGTAGGCGAAGACGACCTCGTCGGCCTGGTGGCGGCGGATGAGCTCGGCCAGCTGCTCTTCGGGATGGATGGGGATGCCCTTGGGGTAGAGTGGGCCGGCCAGGACGGGCGGATAGAGGCGGCCCTCGATGTCCGGGATCTGCGTGGCGGTAAAGGCTACAACCTCGTACTCCTGGCGTTCCCGATAGTAGGTGTTAAAGTTGTGAAAGTCGCGGCCGGCCGCCCCCATGATGATGACCCGTTTGCGCTCCATACATCTCCTCCTTAGACACGGATACCAGGATTCCCCGGATCAGCACTGCACAGTGCTATGGCAACTTTGCCAGATGGCCGTAGCGTGTCATCGGCATCCCGACACGATAATCCGACCGTGGTATCCGGTAACTCCCACGATCGGCCGGGAGCATTATAGCACAGCTTCGCCGGATTGACAAAATGGCAAAACGGCCATTTGACAAATGGGGTCCCTTGGCTTATAATGCCGCTTGACCATGTTCGCGTAACCGTGTATAATGAAGGATACGCCGACGTGGCTCAATGGCAGAGCAGCGGTTTTGTAAACCGCCGGTTAAGGGTTCGATTCCCTTCGTCGGCTCACGGGCCGCCGGGGGCTACAATCTAGGTTAGCTCACCCGTGGAGAGGTGGGCGAGTGGCTAAAACCAGCAGACTGTAAATCTGCCGCCTGAAATGGCTACGGAGGTTCGAATCCTCCCCTCTCCACCTCGATCCGTGGCCGACGGCCGATATGCCGTTTGCCATGGGTCTGTTGTGTCGGGCCCGCGTAGCTCAGTCGGTAGAGCAACTCCTTGGTAAGGAGTAGGTCCCCAGTTCAAGTCTGGGCGTGGGCTTGCAGCGATCGCGGTTGAGACGCATCGAGGAGGCGAAAATGGCCAAGGCAAAGTTCGAGCGGACCAAGCCCCATGTGAACGTGG
>CAZQFV010000014.1:1486-92199 GCA_964592645.1 uncultured Chloroflexia bacterium | reverse complement strand
CTCAGGCGTTCGTTGGGCGGCAGGTTCGCGTGCAGCCACCCGATGTTCTCCTGCATGGCCAGGGCGGCGCGCACCGCCCGCAGGGTATGGTCCGGCTGCGGCAGCGGCGCGTTGAAGATGGCCATCACCCCATCGCCGATGAACTTGTCCAGGGTGCCATCCTCGTCCAGCACGGCGTCCGCGGCCAGCGTGAGGTGCTGGTTCAGGATGCGCACCAGCACCTCCGGGTCGAGCTTCTCGCTGAAAGCGGTAAAGCCGCGGATGTCGGCAAAGAGGATCGTCACCTCCTGGCGGACCCCGCCGAGCTGCACGCGGGACGGGTCGGAGAGGAGCTGCTCCACCACCCGCGGCGGCACGTAACGCTCAAAGGTCCCGCGGACCTGCCGCACCTGCTCCTCCAGCCGCCGGCGCTCGGTCAGGTCGTCGACGACGATGGCGATGCCCGTGGTCTGCTCGTGGTTGTCCTTGAGCGGGCTGAGGTGGACCTGCAAAACGACCGGGCCGCGGGAGGGCAGCACGGGGGACATCTCGTGGCCGACGACGATCCGGTCCTGTTCTTTTACCTGTTCCACCAGCGGGGCGATCTGCGCGGCGATGTGCGGCAGGGCCTCGGAATAGGGCCGGCCCATGGTCTCCTGGGCGTTCACCCCCAGGATGCGCTCGGCGGCGCGGTTGAGGATCGTCACCAGGTTCTCGACGTTGGTGGTGATGACGCCGCTGGCGATCGAGGCAAAGATGTTGTCCATGTAGCTCTTCATCTCGGCGATGGCGTCGCGCTGCCGCCGGATATCGGCAAAGAGGCGGGCGTTCTCCACGGCGACGGCCGTCTGGCCGGTCAGCGCGTTGAGCAGCTTCTCGTCGCCGGCGCGAAAGACGGGCTGGTCCACGAGCCGCCCCAGCAGGACGACGCCGAGCACCCGCTCCCGCGTCTTGAGCGGGGCGCAGAGCACATGCTCGATGGTGGATGGCGGCTGCAGGTTCGGCTCGACGGTCAGGATGCGCGATTTGCACTCCTCCATGGGGCCCAGGATGAGGATGGGCCGGCTGACCCGCTCCAGGTCGGCGAGGTGCTCTTCCTCGCCGAACCCCGAGCGCATGCCCAGGACGCCGCTCCGGTCTACCAGCAGCACCATGCCGCAGTCGGCGCGGATGATGCGCGCAGCCTCGGCCAACACCAGCCGGGGGATCTCGTCGGGGTCCAGGCTGGCGCTGATCGTCTCGCCGATGTTGTAGAGCAGGTTGATCTCGCGGTAGCGCTCCAGCGTCTCCTGGGCCAGCTCGCGGTTCTCCTCTGCCCGGTGGAGCAGCTCGGTGACGCTCTTGTGCAGCGACTGCAGGGCCGTCTGCAGGGCCGGCCGCTGCAAGCCCACGCCGCGGGCCACCAGCATGCCGACCCGTTCGCCGCCGGCCTGCAGCGGAAAGGTGCGCATCTGCACGGTCTCGTCTTCCTTGGAGATGGCCCCGGCTTCGGCCACGACGCGCCCATCCTGGTCCACCAGCGACAGGACGACCTCCGGCAGCAGCGGCGCTAGCCCCTCCAGCGCGGCGGTGGCGATCCGGCGGTTCAGCAGACGGCGCAGCGTGAGTGGCGGTTGTTCCATAGGCGCACCTTCTTTTACCGGCTCGGCCCGTCCGACGGAGACATCGGGGCCTGGGACACGGGCAGCGTGAAGCGAAAGGTCGAGCCTACGCCGGGTGTGGACTCGGCCCAGATGGCCCCGCCGTAATGGGTGACGATCTCCTGGCAGATGGCCAGGCCCAGCCCCGTGCCGCGGGGCTTGTCGCACAGGGCGTCCCCACCCTGGAAGAAGCGCTGAAAGATGCGCTCGATGTCCTCGGGGGCGATGCCGCGGCCGCTGTCGCTCACGGCCACCAACACGGCCCCGCTTGCGGGCGCCGGCCAGCCGTGCACGACCGTCCCGGCCGGCAGCCGCCGGGCGGTGATGGCGATCTCCCCCCGGTCGGTGAACTTCAGGGCGTTGGAGAGCAGGTTGCCGAGGACCTGGACGATGCGCCGCGGATCCACCAGGAGCGGGGCGGAATCGTCCTGCAGGTCGATCGTCAGGCGCAGCCCCTTGAGCTGCATCTCCTCGCGGACCGGCCCGACGGCCTGGTGGACGAGGAGGGCGATGGACGTGATCTCGTCGTGCCACTGGGCCTCGCCCGAATCGAACGCCGCCACGTCCAGGGTGTCCGAGACCAGGCTGCTCAGCCGCGCCCCTTCCTGGGCGATGATGTCCAGGTTCCGGTCCGCCTGGGCCAGCAGTTGGGCGATGGCCGTGTCCGGGGGCGGGTTGTCGGCCATCGCCCGGCCGATGGCGCGGCGGATCAGCTTGGCAAAGCCCAGGATCGAGGTCAGCGGCGTGCGCAGCTCGTGGGAGACGGTGGAGATAAAGGCCGATTTGACGCGGTCGGCCTCGGTCTCGCGGGTGATGTCGTGCAGCAGGGTCACGACCGCCGAGCGGTCGGCCAGGGCCGTGGTCGAGGCTTTGAAGTAGCGTGTGCCCAGAGTCAGGTCATAGACGTGGACATGGCCGGGACGGGCCAGGGCATCGCCGATCGCAGAGGCCAGCCCGGGCAGGTCCAGCGCCTCGGCCACGGGCCGGCCGGCCAGGGCCGATGTCTCCCGGCCGACCATGCCCTCCAGGGCCGGGTTGGTCAGCACGATGCGGCCCTCGTCCGTCGTCACCAGCAGGCCGTCGGCCATGTTCTGCAGGATGGCGTTGAGGCGGTTGCGCTCCTCGGCCAGCACCTGGGTGCGGCGCTGCACCGTCTCCTCCAGCTCCTGGTTCTGGCGCTCCATCCGCCGCAGCAGCCGGGCGTTCTGCACGGCGATGGCCGCCTGGTGCGACAGCATCACCAGCGTGCGCACCTCCTCCGTGGTATAGTGCAGGCCCCCGCGCAGGGGCCCCAGCCCCCAGATGCCCACGACCTGGCCGCCGGCCCGCAGCGGGATGACCAGCTCCATGTGGCGCTCGTCCATCAACGGCAAGGCCTCGGGCGGAACCCAGGAGGCCGGGTCGGAGCGCCGCACGACCTCCGTGGGATGCTTGGCCCAGCCTTCGCGCACCCATTCCAGCAGCAGGCTGAACGGCTGTCCCCGGACCGACTCCAGGTGGGTGCCTTCCTCGTTCAGGATCATCAGCCCGCCCCCCTCGGCCCCCAGGCGGGCGGGGATCGCCTCGGTCAGCAGGGTCGCCAGGTCGTCCAGGCGTAGGACCTGGCCCCACCGGGCGCTCATCTCGGCCAGCAGGGCTGTGGGGTGGGCGCGGGTGCGGTAGAAGATGGGCGCCAGCAGGCGCACCAGCCGGCCGCGCAGCGCCCAGAAGCCGGTGGCCGCCAGCAGGGCGGAGATGAAGACGACCGTTGTGGGGGCGATCGTCTGGTTGACGCGCAGCAGGATGGCGTTCAGCAGCGTCACCAGGGCCAGGTAGACGCCGGTGAACAGGAGCATCAGCAGCCCGTAGGCCACGCTGCGGTGGATCACCGTGTCGATGTCGAACAGCCGGTAGCGGGCGACGGCGATGGCCACGGCGATGGGCACGATGACGATGAAAAAGGCGGTGGTCTCGATGCCCAGGATCGCCCGCCCGCTGATGGCCTCCGGGATGCCGGTGAGGAGGATAAAGGGCAGGATGCCGATGACGGCTCCCCAGGCGATCCAGCGGATCTGGCTGCGGGTGACGGCCCGGGGCACGGTGACATAGGTATGCACGACGCTCATGATGGCCGCCAGGAGCATGGCCAGGCCGATCCAGTACTGGCTCTGCCAGAAGGTCAGCAGCCAGCCGCGCAGGTCGCGGTTGACCAACAGGCCGGCCAGGGAGGAGATCAGGGGGTTGAGCAGGTGCAGGCCGAGCAGCCAACTCTCGCGCCCACGCAGCGCCGGTTTGACCACCGGGAAGATGAGGAACAGGTGCAGCGCCCCGCTAAAGATCAGGCACATGGCCAGGGCTTTGAGCACCATCTCGATCAGGAACAGGGGCGGGTTCACCAGGTGGGCGCTCTGAAAGTGCAGCACCAGGGGGATAGACATGCTGATGGAGACGACGGCCAACATGCGGGCGGCCGGCTCCTCCGGGCGGGCCAGGAGGATATACCCGCTCACCAGCAACGTGGCCAGGGCCAGCAGGTACACGCCGGGGCGCAGCAGCAGCACCCGCCCGATGGGCAGCCGCTCCATGGCGATCGCCAGGGTGAGCGTCTGCCCATCCCGGCGGACGATATACTCCTCCACCTCCCCGAAGGAGCGGCGGACGACCGTCTCGCCGCGCAGGGTGTGCTCCAGCAGTTCGTCGACGGAGTATCCGGCGATGGACAGGACCTGGTCGCTGTACTGCAGCTCGTTGGGCTGGGTGATGACGAGCCCGACGCCGGTGCCGGATGGGGAGAGCTCCGTCAGGAGGACGCCGTCGGTCGGCAGCCGGGACTGCCAGAGAAGCGAGACGCCCTGGTAGAGGACGGCGAGCAGGCCCAGGGCCAGGAGCGTCCACGAAAGGATGGGACGGCGGAGGCGGGCGGTTCCGGCTGGAGGATGGCCCGCGGTCATGGGGATCCTCCGGGCGCGGCCGGGCCGGCGGCGCGCGCCAGCAACTGGGCGATGGTCTGGAGCAGCAGTTCGATCTGCACCGGCTTGGTCAGGTAGGCGTCGGCCTCGAGGTCGTGGCGGTGCTGCTGGTCTTCCACGGAAAGGACCACGATGGGGATGTGGGCAAGCGCCGCGTCGGCCCGCAGAACCTGCGAGACATCCGCCCCGGACAGCCCGGGCATCTTGACGTCCAGGATCAGCAGGTCGGGCTGCTGCTGGCGGGCGGCGGTGATGGCCGCCGTGCCGTCGGCGGCCTCCAGGACGCCGTAGCCGGCCTCGGTCAGCTCCTGGCGCAGCAGGCGGCGGACGTTCTCCTCGTCGTCGACGATGAGCAGGGTGGCCGCGCGACCGGGCGGGGCCGCGGCCGGCGCCGGCGGGGCGGCAGGAGCGGGCCCGGCCGCCGCCGCGGCCGGCGCCAGGGGCAGGGTGAAGGAGAAACAGGAGCCGCAGCCGACCTCCGACTCGGCCCAGATGCTGCCCCCGTAGTGCGTCACGATCTCCCGGCAGATGGCCAGCCCCAGCCCGGTGCCCTTGGGCCGGTCGCGCAGCGTGGCCTCCACCTGCTGGAAGCGCTGGAAGAGGGAGCCGATGGCCTCCGGGGGGATGCCCACGCCGGTGTCCTGGACGCAGACCAGGACGCCGCCCGTCCACCCCTCCGGCACCGACCAGCCGTTCGCCCGTTCGCCGGCCGCCAGCAGCCGCGCCCGCAGCGTGATCTCTCCATGGTCGGTGAACTTGATGGCGTTGGAGAGCAAGTTGGTGACGACCTGCAGGATGCGGTCGGGGTCGGCCTGGAGGGTGGGCAACTCCTCCGGCAGCCGGAGCCGAATGGGCAGGCCCTTGACCGCGGCCAGGGTGTGCACATTGTCCGCCGCCTGGCGGATCACCGCGAGCAGGTCGAAGGGCTGGTCGTGCCAGTCCACGCGGCCGGCCTCCATCTTGGAAATGTCCAGCACGTCGTTGATCAGCCGCGTCAGCCGCTCGCCCTCGGCGACGATGATCTCCAGGTTCTCGCGGATGCGCTGCATGGCCCGCTGGCCGCGCGGGTGGTCCGCCGGGATCAGCGGGACCACGTCCCGCTCCATGGTGCGGTTGATCAGCTTGGTGAAGCCCAGCACCGAGGTGAGGGGGGCGCGCAGCTCGTGGGAGACGGTGGAGACGAACTCGGTCTTCATGCGGTCCACTTCCCGTTCGTGGGTGATGTCGCGCAGGACGGTGATGACCGCCGAGCCGTCGAGCAGGGCGGCGGCCGAGGCCCGCAGCATGCGCTCGTCCAACGGCATGTCCGCCGTCTGCAGTTGCCCCGGATGCTGCAGCGCCCGGGCCAGCAGTTGGGGCAGGCTGGACAGCGGCAGGGCCGTGCCGACCGGCATGCCCACCAACAGGCCGGCCGGCCGGTGGAGCAGGGACTCCAGGGCCGGGTTGACCAGCAGGATGCGCCCGCCGGGATGGGTCACCAGCAGCCCGTCGGCCATGCTCTTCAGGATGACGTCCAGCCGGTCGCGCTCCGAGGCCAGCTCCAGGTTGGCCCGGGCCAGGTCGCGCGTCCGCTCGGCGACAAGGTCCTCCAACTGCTGGGTGTAGCGCTCGACCTGTGAGTAGAGGCGGGTATTTTCCAGGGTCGACGCTACCTGGCGGCCCAGGGCCCGCAGCGACTCGACCTCCTGGGCGGTGTACAGGTCGCCGCTCTGGCGGGGACCCAGGAAGTAGAGCCCCACGAGCCGGCCGCCGCTGCGCAGGGGCAGGGCCACTTCCCAGCCGGCCCGGGCCAGCTCTTGGCGCAGGCCGTTCTGATAGCGCGATTGGCCGACCACCAAGGGGGCATCGCCGGCCTCGGCCTGGGCCACCAGCGGGTGGTCGCCGGGAAAGAAGCCGCCGCTCGCGGAGGCGTCGGCGAAGGAGCCGTCTTCCTGGCGCAGCAACAGCGCCGCCCGGGTGAGGCGCAGGCGGTTGGGGATCTCCTGGGTCAACACCGGGACGATGGTCTCCAGTTGTAGCGTGGTCGAGAGTCGTTCGCCTACCTCGCGCAGTAGTTGCTGCATGCCGACCCAACGGCGGTAGAAGAGGCGCTGGACCAGCCGGTGCAGGGCCCCGCGCAGCGGGCTGGCGAACAGCGCCACCAGGATGACGGCCACGATGGCGCTCAGGCGGGCGTCAGACTGTCCCACGATGAGGCGGGTGAGCACGTCCACGGCGGCCGCCGCGCCCAGGTACAGGCCGACCAATAGCGCGACCAGGATCGTATAGACCAGCGTGCGGTTGATCACCGTGTCCACGGTCGATAGGCCGCGCCGGGTGACGGAGAAGAAGAAGGCTACCGGGATGACGATGAGCGCCAGGGCGGTGGTGGCCAGGGGCAGCAGGGGCGCGGCGCCCAGGGCGACCGGCAGGTTGTACAGGAGCAGCCATGGCAGCGGGCCCAGCATCACGCCCCAGAATAGCCAGCGGATCTGGTTGCGCACGCCGGGCCGGCGCGTGGTGAAATAGGTATGGGCGAGCATGCCGACGCCGATCAGCAGCTCGGCGCCGGCCAGCGGGTAGAAGAAGCGGTAGGTGAGGGCCCGGCCGGCCAGGGGCGGGCCGCTCCAGATGGCCACGGTCCCCAGGGCGACCCCCACGAGGTTGAGGGCATAGAGCAAGACGGGCAGGGCGGGAAAGCGGTGGAGCGGCGCCTTGCGCTCGGGGAACAGCAGGAAGGCGTGCAGGGCGGCGGCAAAGGTCACGCCGAAGCTGAGCAGGTCCAGGGGAATGGCGAACCAGAAGGTGCTCAGCGTCAGGGGTGTGCCGGTGGCCTCCCAGGCGTTGTTGATCAGGTTGAAGCCCTCCACCAGGAAGAAGAGGGCCATGATGGGGGCGGCCGGGTCGCGCGTGCGGCTCAGGAGCAGCAGGATGGCGTTCAGGACAAAGATGCTCCCGATGAAGGAGAGCAGCCCGATTTCGCCGATGACCTGCGGGAGCGTGTGGGACTGCCAGGGGACCCACACCTCCAATACCTGGCCGTGGCGGTCGATGGTATAGGTGGCCCCGGCGGCCGTCCTTTCGAAGAGGAAGCGCTGCCAGGCGCCCGGCCGGACCAGGTCCTGGGAGATCGGGCGCCCGTCGATGGCCGTGATGATGTCGTGGGCCTGCAGCGGGCAACTTGGGGAGTCGCTGGGGATGGTCAGGCCGGCCTGGTCCAGGTACAGGCTGCACCCGTCCGTGGGCCAGAGCAGGGCCAGGCCGATCAACAGGACGTTGTACGCCAGCGCCAAGAAAGCCAGGATCAGCAGGATCCACGAGGCAGGCGGCAGAGGGCGGCGCATGTGTTTTCTCCCAGGCCCGGGCGTCGACTACAGGGCGACCTCGATTCCCAGGAGCTGGCCGACGCGGGCCAGGATGTTGTCCGGGTCGAACGGTTTGGTCACGTACTCGTCGGCTCCGGCGGCGGCTCCCAGCTCTTTGTCCACGGCCTGGCCCTTGGCGGTGAGCAGGATGATGTACACCTCCGGGGCCTCTTCCTTGACCTTGCGGCATACTTCATAGCCGCTGAGATAGGGCATCATCACGTCCAGGAAGATGATGTTGGGGCGCTCGGCCAGGGCGATCTCCAGCGCTTCCTTGCCGTCGGCAGCGGAGAGGAGCTCCACCCCCCGGTCTTCGAGGTCCTCCAGGGTCTGCGTCAGGAGCACGCGGATAAAGGCCTCATCGTCGACGACGAGTATCTTTTTCCCCTCTTCCATACACACCTCCTGCCTGGACCGTCGATCGAGCCGGCGCTATGGGGTGTAGCATATCATAAGAGGCGGGAAAAGGCAAATACTTCCGGGGTCATTTGTTGAGGGGAAAAGGCGGGGGGGCTGCCCGGCCCTTGCCGGTCATGGGGCCCCCGGGGAGGTGTCAACCCCGTCTCGCGGGGCGGGGCTCCAGCGCGTCGGACGGCCGGCCGGCTCCTGGAAGCCGTGGATATAGATGACCTGGGAGGACAGGTACTCCCAGGGGATGCGTCGGAAGGTGCAGGAGTAGCCCGAGTCCCACCATTGGGGGCTCACGGCAAAGGCCGAGTCCTGGTCGGCGTTGCACTCGGAGATGAGCAGCGCTCCGGGCTGGACCTCTTCGACATAGCCGACGTGCCCGCCCTCGTAGGCCCCGTTGGCTCCCGGGGGAAAGACGATGACCGCGCCGGCCTGGGGCAAGCCGTCCACCCGAAAGCCGCACAGCTCCGCGGCGCGGGGCCAGTTGACGGCCAGGCCCCAGTCGCCGACAAAGGCCGGCAGGTCGGGCCGGCGTTCCTTGGCGTACCAGGTGCACACCGCGCGGGGGTAGGGGTTCCACAGGCCCAGGCTCGGGCAGTTTGGGAAGGTCTGTGTCTCCCCCCTTTCCGCCGGGGGCGGCGCGGTGGACGGTACCATGGCGGCGAGCTCCTCTGCCGGGAGCTGCGGCAAGGACGGTCTGGCGTAGGAGGCGTAGGCGTTGGGTGGCGGGCGGCGGGCAAGCGTCCTGGGGAGGGCGGTCCGGTTAGCCAAGCCTTTTTCGGCGGTATTCAGGGGTGCTACCGGCGCCGGAGGACGCGCCGCCCACGTGGGCGGCCAGGCCACCCGGGTAGCAGGGCGGTCGCCGTTGGCGGCCCACGGCCCGGCTTCCGCGGCCTGGCGGGGGCCGCCGGCATAGACGACCCATACGCCGGCAAACAGGGCCAGGCCCAGGGTGGCGGCGGGGAGGAGCAGGGTGCCGCGGCCCAGGATCGCCGCCCGGCGGCGCAGCGCCGCGATCCGGTCGCGCACCAGGTTCGCGGGCTCCAATTCCTGGTAGCGCCGGGCTTGCCGGCAGCCCCAGGCGACGAGGGCCCGGCTCTGCGCCCGCAGGCGCCGGCGGATCTCCTGGCCGATTCCGGCCTTGTGGAGGGCAGGGAACGGCCGCGCCGGGGCCGGCGGGGGTGAACTGCCGAGGGCGCCCGGCCCGGCGGGCGCAGCCCAGGGGGCGCGGAAGTTTTCCGTCGGCCAGGTCCTCTTCTTCGCCGCCGACCTGCCGGGCAGCAGGACCGGCGGCAGGAGCGCCGCCAGGCCGGCCAGCAGCAGCGGCAGCCCCAGGGCCAGCCCGCGCTGGAGCGGAGCGCCGCCGCCCGGCGCCGGGAAGAGCAGCAGGCGCAGGGCCGGCGCGGCGGCGGCGGCCAGGGGCACGTAGCGCCGGGGCCGGGTCCAGGAGAGCGCCGCATGGCTGCCCAGGAGCAGCAGGACGGCTCCGAAGCATACCGGCCCGAGGGCCGGGAAGTCCGCCTGGGTCGCCGAGGCCAGCAGTTCGGCCGCGCCCAGGAGCAGGGCGTAGGCCGGTGGCAGGAGCAGGGTGCCGGCCGAGGGCGCGCCGCCGATCACGGGCCGGGGTGTCGGTCCCCGGCGGGCGATCCGCCAGGCCGGGAGTTGCGGATGCGGAAGGTCGGAATCCAAGGTCGGCCTCGATAGAGGTTACCGCTCTTGTCGCAAGATGCCAAAGAAAGCCACACCGCGAGGGTTGTAGCCGATGGTCCTATTTAATCCCATCCCCTTCCCCAAGTCAAGGGGCTATCCTGACGGTCAGATTACAGGCGGCCTGGGTCGTGGGGGGCGGGGGGCGCGGCCCCGGCGTCCAACACCTGCCGCACCTTGCGCAGGACGCCGGCCATCTCGTAGGGCTTTTGCAGGAACCCCTGCGCGCCCGTGGACAAGATATGGCTCACCTGGCCGTTCTCGCTGTAGCCGCTGGAGAGCAGGACCCGGACTTTGGGGTTGATCTCCCGGAGCTGCCGGAAGGTTTCCTGCCCACCTACCCGTGGCATGATAAGGTCTAGGATCACCAGGGCGATCTCGGCCCGGCGTTGGCGGTAGATATCCAGGGCCTGGGCGCTGTCCGCGGACGAGAGCACGGTGTAACCGCCGCGGGTCAGGATGCGCCCCAGCACGTGGCGCACCTCCTCCTCGTCGTCGACGATCAGGATGGTTTCGTTCCCTCCCATTGCCGTTTCCGGGGCCGGCGATGTCGGGCTGCCCAGCTCCTGGTGCGCCGGCAGGTAGACTTTGAAGGTCGTGCCCCGGCCCCGCTCGCTGTAGACATGGACGGTCCCGCCGTGCCCGTGGACGATGCCATAGACCATGGCCAGCCCCAGCCCGCGTCCTTGCTCCTTGGTGGTGAAGAACGGCTCAAAGATGCGCCCGCGGACCGCCGGGTCGATCCCGGCCCCCGTGTCGCTCACGCTGAGCACGGCATATTTGCCCGCGGCGAGTTGCAGGTCGGCTTCCACGTACTGCTCGCTCAGGTGGACATTCCGGGTCTCGATGAGCAGCCGCCCCCCCTGGGGCATCGCGTCCCGGGCGTTCAGACAGAGGTTGAGCAGCGCCTGGTGCAGTTGGCCGCCGTCCCCGCGGACTATCGCCGGGTCCGCGGACAGGCCCGTCTCGATGGCGATGGCCTTGTCGATCGTGCGCTCCAGCAGCTTGACCACCTCGCGCACGATCTCGTTGAGATCCAATGGGCGCTGCTCGGCCTGGGCGCTGCGCCGGGCAAAGGTCAGGAGCTGCGCCGTCAGGTCGGCGGCCCGCCGGGCCGACTTGATGATCGTCTCCAGGTCGCGGGAGGATGGGCTGTCCGGCGGCAGTTCCTGTTGCACCAGCGAGGCGTAGCCCAGGATGGAGGTGAGGATATTGTTAAAGTCGTGGGCGATACCCCCGGCCAGGGTGCCGATGGCCTCCATCTTCTGCGCCTGGCGCAGTTGCTCCTCGGTCTGCTTGCGGCGGGAGATATCGTGCGCCAGCGCCAGCACCAGGTCCTGGCCGGCCGCCTGCAACCGGGCCAGGCCGACTTCCACCGGCACTTGCGCTCCGTCTTGCCGAATGTACTCGGTCTCGAATCGCGCGCCGCCTTGGGCCAGCTCCTGGATCGTCGGCCTGGGACCGGCCTCTGCGGGTGGGGCCGTGATGTCGGACAGCGTGCGCTGCAGGAGCTCCTCCCGGCGATAGCCGAGGAGCTGACAGGCCCGCTCGTTGGCTTCCAGGATGCGCCCCTCCAGCGTGGTGATGAAAACGGCGTCGTTGGCTCGCTCAAAGAGGGTGCGGTACTTTTCCTCGGAGTCTTGCAGCACCTGGTACAGTTGGGCCTTCTCCACGGCCATGGCGACTTGGTCGGCAATGGTGGACAGCAGTTGTTGGTCGTCGTCGCCGTAGACGCGCGGGCGGTACGATTGGACGCAGATGACGCCGAGCAGCCGCTTTCCCACGTGCATGGGCACTCCCAGCCAGGAGGCGGTCGGCCGGCCGCTGCCCCAGAGCGCGGCGGCCGGCAGGCTCGCGGCCTCCTGGGCCAGGTCGCGGATCAGGAGCGGCCGTCCTTGGGCGATCACCAGGGAGGTGAGTCCCACGTCGGCCGGCTGGCGGTCCGGGGGCACGCGCGCCCCTTCGTCCATCTGGAAGCGGAAGTCGAGTTCGTGGGCCGCCTCGTCGTAGAGGGCGATGAAGAAGGAATCGGCGGGAAAGATGGAGATCGTCTCCCGGTACACGGTCTCCAGCAGGGTGTCCAGGTCCAGCGTGGCCCCGACCGCCGTCGCGATATGGTTGAGGACGGCCAGGCGTTCGGCGCGCCCATGGGCCTCCTCGTACAGCCGGGCCTGCTGTAGGGCTAGGGCCACCTCGGCGGCGGCCTCGGTGGCGATCTCGACATGCTCCTGGGTGAAGCTGCTGGGCTCGGCGGCCCCCAGGTTCAGGCTGCCGATGAGTTGCTCCCGGCAGATCATGGGCACGCTCAGGTACGCGCGGATGCCCTCGGCGATGAGCTGGCGCACGGTCGGCGTCTGTTCGGCCTGGGCGAGGAGATCGGAGACCAGGACCGGCCGGCCCTTCTCCAGTTGCCTGAACGGGCCCATGTCGCTGATGGGGAAACGCCGGCTGCGGCCCAGGGGAGTGGGGCCGTCGGACTGGACGGCAAGGATCTGCGCGCTGTCCCCCGGCTGGTCGAATGTGATCACGCTGGCCCGCCGGCAGGGGATCAGTCGGCGGATGTGTTGCAGGGTGGCATCGGCGATCGCTTCGGGGGACTCGGCCAGCAGGGTGGCCTGGTCGATCTGGCGCAGCGCCTCCAGCCGGCCGGCGTAGCGGCGCAGCGCCTCCTCGCTCCGCCGGCGCTCGGCGACGTCCTGGGCCAGGATCTCTTTCATGGCCGCGGCTTCGGCAACCTGGCGGGAGAGCGCTAGGGTCATCAGCAGCACGATGCCCAGGTAGGCATACTCCATCGTGTAGACAAAGCCGTACAGGCCGCTGGAAACGGCCGTATCGTTGACGGCGCTGACGAAGAAGAGGCCGAGGGCCGCGAAGAGGGGCCAGGCCGCGCGCTGTTGCCCGCGGCGGCAGGCATAAACCGCCAGGACGAGAACATAGAGGAACACCAGCAGCCCCATGACGCTCTGCACGTCGGTGAGCGGTCCGGGGGCCATCTCTCGGTAGGTGATCGCGGTGCCCCAGGGGAGGACGATCTCCTTGACGCTCGGATTGTCGGCCGGCCAGTGCAGCCCGGCCGGGTTTAGCAACCCCAGGATCGCGGCCAGGACAAAGTAGACCGAGAAGACGAGCAGCCCGCGCCGCCACCAGCGCGGCACCGGCCCGGCGGCGGCCAGGTAGTCGTGGACGAACCAGGGGAAGATGATGCTGACCAGGGCCAGCATAACGACCTGCCGCTGTTGCCAGAGCACGCCCTCGGAAACGGAAGAGGCGCTGTACAGGCCGGCGCAAAAGATGTCGTACAGGCCCATCGCCAGGCAGGAGAGGGCAAAGGTGAGGTATTCCCGATGCAGCCTGCGCCACAGGTAAGTGCCCAGATGGTAGAGCCCGGCATACAGGGTGACGCTGGCGATAACGATGGCCGATATCGACAATGTGTTCATGGCGCTATTATACTACACGGATTCGAGGAATACCAATCGGCCTTTCGACAAAAGCATGTTGCCAAGCCGGCCAATCGTGGATATAATAGGGGACGCCCCGGCGGAAAGGCCGTCCCCCGCCGGGCAGGGATTTGCTATGCGTCGCTGGTACCAGTTGCCCGAAGGTTGGTTGTCCCTCTTTTTGCTGCTGCTGCTGGTCCTGGTGGCGGTCAGCTCGCTGCAGGCTGCCGCCTGGGAGCCGGCCCTGCGGGCGGCCCTGGCGATCCTGCTGCCGGCCGCGCTGGTGGGGCTGGCCGTCGGTTTTCTCTTGGCCTGGTTCCGCCCTGTGCCGCGGCTCGTGGCCCACCTCGTCGGCGCGCTGGGCGGGGTGGCCTGGATCGTCCAGCTCAGCAGCACGCTGCGGGAGGTACATATCCCGCCGTCCGGGCCGATGGTCTCCTTCTTGGATCCCGCCCTGCAGGGCTGGAAGGACCTGGCGATCGAGCTGCTCATCCGGGCCATCATCCTGTGGCGCACCTTTCTGCGTGGCACGGTCGGCGAGGACATTGTCCTCTTCATTATCCTGTTGGCCCTGCTCTCCTGGCTGGTGGGCTTCCTGAGCGCCTGGTTCGCCTTCCGTTCGCGCTGGCCGGCGCTGGCCGTCGGCTTGCCGGGGCTGGTCCTCCTATTGAACACCTTCTACGCCCCGCGGGTGCCTCTGGGCTACTTTGGCGTCTATGTCTTCCTGGCCCTGGTCTTTCTGGTCTACTACTTCTGGCGCCGGCGGGAAGCCGCCTGGCAGCAGCAGCGCGTGCGCTACCCCCAGGATTTGGGGCGGGGGGTGTTCTGGGCCGGCCTCCTGCTCAGCGCGATCCTGGTGCTGGGAACCTCTCTCCTGCCCACCACGGCCGGCGGGGCGACGGAGGGGACCTTCTGGGAACGCTTCTTCCAGCCCTGGCGCGAGGTGCGGCAGACCTGGGAACGGCTCTTTAGCAACGTGGGCGTGGAGGCGGAGCCGACGGGCCGCCTGGGGGAGTACGGCTCGGCCTTTGGGCTCACCGGCGCGCGCCTCTCCTTGCCGGGCATCGCTTTCGAGGTCCGCAGCAGCCGCAACGACTACCTGCGGGGGATCGCCTTCGATCGCTACAACGGGCGCGGCTGGAGCAGCACGGCGGACCTGGGCCCCCTGTGGACCTACGGCGACACCCCCCTGCCCGTGGCGTGGGAGGGGCGGGTGCTGGTCCGCCAGGTCATCACCCCCCGACTGCAGGGCGGCAACATGGTCTTTGCCTACGCCGAGCCGATCAGCGTTACCCTGCCGGCCGTGGCCGAGCTGGGGGCGGAGATCTATGGAGCCGGGCAGTACCCCGACGTGATCACGGTGCGCTCGCGCCTGGCCCTGGCCGAGGGCCAACCCTACGGCGTCCACTCCCTGGTGGCGTTCCTCGACAAGACGACGCTGCGCCAGGCCGGCCAGTCCTATCCCAGCGCCATCACCGGCCGCTACCTGCAGCTACCGGCCGGCCTGCCTTCCCGCGTGCGGGAGCTGGCCGAGCGGATCGTGGCCGAGCGCCTGGTGGCTGCCCTGCCGCTGACCCAGACGGGCGTGCTGACGCTCACGTCGAGCACGAGCGGGGCCCCCGTCGGCGTGCGGGTCGAGGGCGGGCGGATCGTCGGCGTCGTTTCCCCGGGCCGCACCCTGGTGCAGGCCGGCCTGGTTACGCCCTACGACGCCGCCGAGGCCATCGAGGAGTACCTGCGCACGCAGTACACCTACCGCGAGGACATCAGCGCGCCCCCGCAGGGCGTGGACGTGGTCGACTATTTTCTCTTTGGCAGCCGGGCCGGCTACTGCGATTACTTTGCCTCGGCCATGGTGGTGCTGCTGCGCACGGAGGGCGTGCCGGCGCGCCTGGTGCGGGGCTATGCCTCCGGCGTCTATGATGCCGACGCCGGGGCCTACCTGGTCCCGGCCGACGTGGCCCACGCCTGGCCCGAGGTCTACTTCCCGCAGTTCGGCTGGCAGCGCTTCGAGCCGACGGCCGCCGGCTATACGACGCGCCTCGTCCGGCCGGAAGCCCCGGCCCCCGCCGCTACCCGCCCCCCGCGCACGCCGGGGATCATGGAGGAGGAAGAGGACGATCTCAAACCGCCGCGGGACCTGGAGGATGTCGATGCCCAGCCCGGCGGCGGATGGGTGCAGGCCGGCCGGCGGTTCCCCTGGGCGGTCCTGTACATCCCCGGAGCGATTCTGGCGGCGGCCGGCGTCCTGGCGCTGGCCCTGGCCTGGCGCGCCAACCGCGGGTTGGGGCGGTTCGGCCCCTCTGCGGCAACCTACGAGCGGATGTGCCGGTGGGCCGAGATCGTCCGGGCGGCCCGGCCGGGACACGCTACGCCGTACGAGATCTCGGAACACCTGTCCGCCGAGCTGCCGGCATGCCGCGCCATGGTCGGGCAGATCGCGGCGGCCTATGTGCGCGAGCGCTTCAGCCTCCACCCCCTACTCGCGGGCGAACTCCAGGAGGTGCGGGCCTCTTGGCGGAAGCTGCGCTGGTCGCTGTGGGGGTTGCCCCTGCGCCGGCTGGGGGAACGGGGGCAGGCGTTATGGGAACAAGGGCGCGCCCGGTGGCGCAAGGTATGGCCTCAGGAAGCTGAGGAGGTGTTGCCATGAAGGATACCACTCCCCTGGACGGCAATCTGCTCCGGGACGTGCCCATGCCTCGTTCCCTGCGGGAGATCATGGTAGAGACGGATAAACGGGTCGCCAGCGGCCAACTGGAGGCCTATGCCCCGTTGTCCACCGGCTTCCGCGAGCTGGACGACATCATCGGCGGCGGGTTCAAGCAGGGGGAACTGATCCTGCTGGGGGGCGCCCAGGGTCTGGGCAAGACGATCTGGGCCCTGCAGGTGGCCCGCAACATCGCCGCCTATACGCCGGCCATTGTCCTCTATCTCTCCTATGAGCACGACGAGGAGCACATGCTCAGCCGGCTCCTGTGCATGGAGAGCATCGACCCCACGGGGGACGGCATGCAGCGCGGCCTGCGTCTGAAGGACCTGCACCGCGGCATCCTGATCTACCGCCAGCGCTACCCCACCGCCGGGTTCTTCGACGTGCTCAAGTCGATGCCCCAGGCCGGCCCGATCTTTGAGAAGCTGCAGATGTACCTGCACAAGCTCTATTTGCTCAAGGCCAGCCCGCAGAAGACCACCCTGCAGGTGTTGGAAGCGATGGTCCAGCACATCCGCCATGAGCTGAACAACCCGCCGCTGCTGCTGGTGGTGGACTATTTGCAAAAGATCCCCCTGCCCTACCTGACGGAGAACGAGGCCGAGAAGGTGACCGTCGTCGTCGAGGGGCTGAAGAACATTGCCCTGTCGCAGGGGGTGGTGGTCCTGTCCATCGTGGCCTCCGACCGCGAGGGTCTCAAGGCCACCCGCCTGCACCTGCGCCATCTGCGCGGCAGCTCGGCCCTGGACTATGAGTGCGACATCGCCCTGATCATGAACCAGAAGTGGAAGATCCTCTCCAAGAAGCACATCACCTTCAACATCCAGCAGGCGGAAAAGTGGAAGAACTGGGTCGTCTTCAGCGTGGAGAAGAACCGCGCCGGCCGGGCCGAGGTGGACCTGGAGTTTGAGCTGCGCTCCGAGTACTTTTGCTTCAACCCCCACGGCGGCATCGTCGAGCAGACGCTGATCGACGAGAAGGTGATCGCGGAGTAGGTGCGGGGATGGGGGGGCGAGTTGTCTCCCCGTCTCCTCATCCCCCCGTCCCCCCGTCTTTTCCCTTCCCCATCCCCGACCGCAGGTAGGCGTCGATGAACGGGTCGAGCGCCCCGTCGAGCACGGCCGCGGTGCTGCCGGTCTCGTAGCCGGTGCGCAGGTCCTTGACCAGGTTGTAGGGGTGCAGCACGTAGGAGCGGATCTGGTTGCCCCACTCGGCCGAGACATGTTCGCCGCGCAGGCGGGCCCGTTCCTCTTCCTGGCGGCGTTTCTGCAGGTCGTATAGGCGCGAGCGCAGCACGCGCATGGCGATCTCCTTGTTGCGCAGTTGGGAGCGCTCGTTCTGGCAGGTGGCGACGATCCCGGTGGGGATATGGGTGATGCGCACGGCGCTGTCGGTGGTGTTGACGCTCTGCCCGCCGTGGCCGGCCGCGCGAAAGACCTCGATGCGCAGATCGTTGGGGTCGATGTTGACCTCGATGGAATCCTCCAGGACCGGGGAGACCTCCACCAGAGCGAAGGAGGTGTGCCGGCGGTGGGCGGCGTCGAAGGGAGAGAGACGCACCAGCCGGTGCACGCCGGCCTCGGGGTGGGTGTAGCCGTAGGCGTACTCGCCGCGTATCTCGACCGTCACCGTCTTGATGCCGGCCTCCTCGCCGGGCAGGATCTCCAGGATGTCGGTTTCCATGCCGCGCCGCTCGGCCCAGCGCAGGTACATGCGCAGCAGCATCTCTGCCCAGTCCTGGGCGTCGGTCCCGCCGGCGCCGGCGTGGATGGAGAGGAGGGCGTCGTGGTCGTCATACTCCCCGCCAAGCATCAGCCGCAGTTCGGCCGCCTCGACCTGCCGGGCCAGCCGGCCGGCCTCTTCCTCCACCTCGGCCAGCATGGCGGCATCCTTCTCCCCGCTGGCCAGGTTGAGCAGCCCCTGCAGGTCTTCACACTGCTGGGTCAGGGCCTGCCAGCCGCTCACCGCCTCGCGCAGCCGGGTCAGGCGGCGCATGGTCTCCTGGGCCTGCTGGGGGTTGTCCCAGAAGCCGGGCTGTAAGGTGGCCTCCTCGAGCCGGGCGATCTCCTCCTCCTTGGCCGGCAGGTCAAAGGTGCCCCCTGAGGGCGGCGATGCGCCCGCGCAGTTCAGTCAGTCGGTCCCCCACCTCGCCCATAGACAGACCTCCCAGCTTACGCTTTTTCCGTAAACCATGCGGCGGTGGCCAGCCCGAAGAGGGCCGTCATCAGCACCGCCGAGATCACGCACCAGGTGCAGAGGGCGTGGATGACGAATAGCTCCAGGTAGGTCAGGAAGAGGCTGAAGAGAAAGCCGAACCACGATAGCCCCACCAGGATGGCGCGGACCGGGACCGCCGCCAGGGGGTTGTAGAGCCAGGGGACCGTCTGGGACCAGCGGGGGCGGCGGGGCGTGGTCCCGCCGACGAGCCGCCGCCGTTTCATCCAGAGCAGATCCACGGCCAGGAGGGCGCCGTAGCCGAACAGTCCGATGACGGCGATCGGCGGGCCGAACAGGAACACCCAGGGGCTGTTGTTCACGGTGTCGCACCCGGCGTCCGGACAGACCAGGTTCTGCGAGATCCGCAGTTCGTAGAGGGCCAGGTAGAGGGCGACCAACAGGCCCAGCAGGGCCAGGACGCCGATGGCCATGCGCAGTTGGAGGGTGCGGGGAGTGGTCATCGCGACAGCGCCTCCTCGATCGTCTCGCGGAAAGTCTCGTAAGGCCAGTTGCCCACGAGGGGGATATCGCCGATCACGAAGGAGGGCGTCCCGCGCACGCCCCGCCGGACCGCGTCCTCGTAGATGGCCTGGATGCGGCTGTAGTAGCGCTCCTGGCGCAGGCACTGCTCCAGCCGGCCGGCGTCCAGTTGCAGCGCGGCCGTCGTTTCCCGGACGAGGAACGGCAGGGTGTCGTCCGCGCTGATCCAGCGCTCGACGTTTTCGTAGAGCCAGGTCTCCATTTCCCAGAACTTGCCCTGTTCACCGGCACAGTAGAGTGCTTCGGCGCCGATGCGCTCCGTGTAGTTGGTCGCATAGTCGGCCAGGTACGGGCGGTAGATGTAGCGCACCCGGCCTGTCTCCACATATTCCTTCGCGATCAGCGGCTTTGTCTCCCGGACAAAGTCTAGGCAGTGGCTACAGGTAAACCGGCCCCACTCGATCATAGTCACCGGGGCGTCGGGCGAGCCCTGGGGAAAGTCGCCCTCCTCGGTCATCCCCTCGACTTTGAAGGTGGGGTTGCGCATGCTGTAGACGATCAGGGTCACGCCGGCCAGGGCGATGCCGGCCAGCAGCACATAGTACCATCCCGGCACGCGCAGCGGGGGAGTGCGGGTTCTCTTGGGAGACTGGCGAACCTTCTTGGCCATCGTCACCTCGTCGTCGTATCGCCGCCTCGTGGCGGCTCGATCCTATAGTATAACCCCGAAACGCGATTTGTGCAAAACGGGGTGGCGACGGGGCATCCTAGGGGGCCAGAGCGATCGCTACCGCGCCCAGGGTGACCAGCGGAGGCCGGTGGGGGGGCAGTTGCTCCACCACGGCGACCTCCTGGGCCCGGGTGATGCTGGAGAGGTCCGCTTCGGCCCGGCGCAGCATTTCGGCCAGGGGCCCTTCCGCGCAGGCCAGGTACAGCCGGGCCACCGGGCTGCCCAGGGGTAGGTTGTGCTCGCTCTTGAAGCGGCGCACGGCCGTGGCGATGGCCACCAGGGCCTCCCCCGCGGCTGCGGCCGGCCCGTCCAGCAGGCGCTCGTCCGGCCGCGGCCAGGGCGAGCGGTGGATGGAGGTTCCCTTCGCCTGGCCCCACAGCCCCTGGAAGATCTCCTCGGTGATGTGGGGCAGGATGGGGGCCAGGAGGTGGAGCACGGTGCGCAGCGCGTGGTAGAGGGCGAAGCGGGCGCCCTCGCGGCCTTGGTGCCCCTCGTCGTAGAGGCGCAGTTTGGCCATCTCGATGTAGTTGTCGGCCAACTCCAGCCAGAAGAAACCTTCCACCTCGCTCTTGGCGGCGGCATAGTCGTAGGTCTGGAAGAGCTCCGTCGCCCGCCGGATGAGTCCCTGGGCGCGGGCCAGGATCCAGCGGTCGGCGGGCGACAGGGCAGGGATCTCGTCCGGCGGTGTGTACCCTTCCAGGAAGCGCTCGCCGAAGCGGGCCACGTTCCACAGCTTGGTCACCAGGCGGGTGCCGGCCTGGATCTTGTCCTCGCTGATGACCGAATCCTTCCCCGGGCCGGCGCTGGCCGCCCAGTAGCGCACGGCGTCGGCGGAGTAGGTGGCGATCATCTCCATGGGCGGCATCGGCCCGCCCCCGCGGCTTTTGCTGATCTTGCCGCTGCCCTCGGGGGCCAGGCCCCAGCCGGAGATGGCCACGTCCGTCCAGGGGAGCGCCTGGAAGTGGTAGAGCGACTTGACCAGGGTGTAAAAGGCCCAGGTGCGGATGATCTCGTGCGCCTGGGGGCGCAGGGAAAAGGGAAAGACCTGGGTGTAGAGCTCGGGGTCGGCCAGCCAGCGGCCGGCGATCTGCGGGGTGAGCGAGGAGGTGGCCCAGGTGTCCATCACGTCGCCGTCGGGGAGAAAGGCGGTGCCGCCGCAGGGACAGGGGCCGGCCGGCCGCGCCGTCAGCGGGTCCACCGGAAGCTGCGACTCCTCGGCCAGCACCGGCGCGCCGCACTCCTGGCAGTACCACACCGGAAAGGGCACGCCGTAGGTGCGCTGGCGCGAGATGCACCAGTCCCAGTTGAGGTGCTCCACCCAGTCGCGGTAGCGGGCCTGCATCGCCTCGGGGTGCCAAGCGAGGCCCGCCCCGGCGGCCAGCAGCTCTTCCTTGCGGTCCAGCACGCGGACGAACCACTGCGGGGTGACGATGTACTCCACGGGGGTGTCGCAGCGCTCGTGCGCGCGCACCGACTGGGTCAACGGCTCCCGCCCCAGGAGTAGCCCCTTGTCTTCCAGCGCCTGCACGATGCGCCGCCGGCCCTCGGCGGTGGGGAGGCCGGCAAAGTCGCCGGCCGCGTCCGTCAGGAGACCGTCGGGCGTGATGCCTTCCACCAGCGGTAGCTCGTGGGTGTACCACCACTGCACGTCGGTGGCGTCGCCAAAGGTGCAGCACATCACCGCCCCGGTGCCCTTGGATGGGTCGGCGGCCGGGTCGGTGCGCACGGGCACGGCCTGGCCGAAGAGCGGCACCGTCACCGCCTGCCCCACCAGCCGGCGGAAGCGGGCGTCCTCCGGGTGGACGAACACGGCCACGCAGGCCGGCAGCAGCTCCGGGCGGGTGGTGGCGATGGGCAGCGTGGCTCCGTCTGCCTGCCGAAAGGCCAGGGTATAGAACTCGCTTTCCCGCTCCAGGTCGCTCTCCTCGGCCTGGGCGATGGCCGTGCGGCACTCGGGACACCAGATGGTCGGGGCCTTTTGGCGGTAGATGCGTCCCCGGCGGTAGAGGTCGAGGAAGGAGAATTGCGCCGTGCGGCGGGAGAGGTCGTCGATGGTGCGGTAGGTGTAGCGCCAGTCGATGGACAGCCCCAGCCGCTGCCAGAGGGCCTGGTAGTCCTGCTCCACCTCCCGGCTGATCTCCAGGCACTTTTCGATAAAGGCCGGCCGGCCCACCGCGGCCACCGTGACGCCGTACTTGCGCTCCACCAACCGCTCGGTGGGCAGGCCGTTGTCGTCGTAGCCCATGGGGTAGTAGACGTTGTAGCCGTTCATGCGGAAGAAGCGGGCCATGAAGTCGGTGTGGCTGTAGGAGTAGCAGTGCCCCAGGTGCAGCAGGCCGGAGACGGTCGGCGGGGGGGTGTCGATGGAATAGACCGGCGCCGTGCTCCGGGGGTCGTAGTGATAGATCCCGGCCTCCTGCCAGCGGGCCTGCCAGCGGGGCTCGGCGGTCTGCGGGTCGTAGCGTTTGGCGAGGCTCATCGGTTCCTCCTTCTCCAGGAAAACAGAAAGCCCCTCGTCCTGTTTGAGGACGAAAGGGCTAGCCTTCCGCGGTACCACCTCAATTCGCCCGGCGTTGCCGCCGGACGCCCTCCGCCCCGACCAGCATCGGGGCCTCGCTGTAACGGGCTCACCCGCGTCGATCTACTCTCCAGGGACTCTGGATTTCTGCGACGGTTTCCCGGGCGACCTTCGACGGCGGACCACTGGAGGGGCTCTCAGCCGGCGACCCCGTTCTCTGTCGGCGTCCTGACCGCCTACTCCTCCCGGGAGGAGCGCTTCGGTTGTGGCTCCTATTATACACGCCTGGAGAGAAATGTCAACCGGCGTAACCCGATTACAATACCAGTGTACTCTGTATGTAGTACTTTGCCTATGCCTGCAGTTTGCAGGGGCGACGCACGCGTCGCCCCTGCAAGCCGCGCTGCATAGGTTTCAGCGTGGTATCGGTTTAGCCCTTGCCGAACAGGAACTTGGTCAGGTAGGTATAGTCCCCGGTATAGTCGCTGAAGTAGATGTAGCCGTACTCGTCGGCGGCGATGCCGTAGACGTGGTAGACCTGTCCCTCGGCCGGGTTGCCCGGTCCCTCGAACGGGACGCCCCACTCGCCGAGCACCACGTCGTCGGTGTTGAGGACGACCACCCGCCCATCCCAGGTGCCCACATACAGGGTGCCGCCCGCGCCGGCCGCCACGCCGTAGGCGCCGGCCCAGGATAGAGCATCCCGGCCGAGCTTGGCCACCACGCTGCCCTCGGCGTCCAACTCCAGCACATAGTCGCCAAAGTAGCCGGTCAAGAAGACGTTGCCGTCGGCGTCGCAGTCCATGCCGGAGATGTCGAAAAAGTCGTCGATCGCGGAGATGTTCCACTCGGCAATGTAGGTGCCCGCGGCGTCAAAGATTTGCACGCGCTCGTAGCTGTTGCCGTCGGCATCCTCGTTCTCGTCGGCGACATAGACCCGGCCGTCGGGGCAGACCGCCAGGAACTCGGGGCTGAAGCTGCCGAACTCGCCGGCGTCCTTGCCGACCTCGCCGAACTTGCCCAGTTGCGCGCCTTGCGGGGAAAAGATGTACACGGCGTTCGAGCCCCAGGAGGCCACGTAGAGGTTGCCGTCGGGGCCGACCTTGACATCGCTGGCGCCGTCGATGTCCGTGGCCAGGTTGTCCAGCGTCTCGCCGTCCGGCGAAAAGACCAAGACCCCTTGCCAGGAGTCGGCGACATAGACCTGGCCGTCGGGGCCGATGTCCAGGCCGCGGAACGATCCGAACGCGCCCTCCTCGAAGCTCGATTCGCCGCCGACTCGCCAGGCAAAGCCCTCGGGGGGGCCGCCGACGAGGGTGGGCGCGGGGCCGGCGGTGGGCGCGGGTCCTTCGGTGGGCTCGGGCTCCGGCGTCGGCGTCTCGGGTGGGAAGAAGGTCATGCTGGCCACCATCGCCTCGAAGGTGGGCACGAACTCGATCCAGCGGTCGGCCGGCCCGGCGGTGACGATGTTGACGCCGTTCTCGCCCAGGTGGATGCAGAGCAGCCGCCCGGCCACGGCAACGCCGCTCTCCTCGCCGCTGATGTCGGCGTAGGCGGCCTGTTCCTTGCCAACCCGGACATCGTGGACCTCGCCCGCCTGGAAGGTGCTGTCGTTTCCGCCCATTGTCTGCAGCGCCAGGTCGAGCATCTGCCGCGAGTCGGTGGCGGCGGACAGGTCGGCCTCGATCAGCGACAGGTCGGCCAGCGGCCCGCCCTCGATCATCACCAGCATCTCGGTGGGGATCTCCGCTTCCATCGCCTCTTCCGTGGGGAAGAAGATGACCATCCCCATAAAGTCGAGCAGTTGCCAGCCCTCGGGGTAGCGCACGGAGTAGCCGCCGGCGGCGCTGCGGAAGGGTTCGGTGCCCAGGGCCAGTCCGGGCAGCGGTGTGGGCGTCGCCGTGGGGGCCGGCGTCTTGGTGGGCGGGATGGGGGTGGGCACGGCGGTCGGCTGCGGGGTCGGGCCGCAGGCCGCCAGGGCCAGGCCGAGCAGGATCAGGACCAGGGTTGTTGCGGATAGCTTTTTCATCTCATCTCCTGTGGGAGTTATTCCCACTCGATAGTCGCCGGGGGTTTGCTGCTGATGTCGTAGACGACGCGGTTGATCCCCGGCACCTCGTTGACGATGCGTCGTCCGATCTCGGCTAGCAGGTCGTGCGGCAGCCGGGCCCAGTCGGCGGTCATGAAGTCGGCGCTGGTCACGGCGCGCACGGCCACCACGTGGGCATAGGTCCGGCCGTCGCCCATGACGCCGACGCTGCGCACGGGCAGGAGCACGGCAAAGGCCTGGGCCGTCGTGCGGTACAGGCCGGCCCGTCGCAGCTCCGCGACGACGATGGCGTCGGCCTGCTGCAGGGTGGCCACGCGCTCCGGGGTGACCTCGCCCAGGATGCGCACCGCCAGGCCGGGGCCGGGGAAGGGGTGCCGCCAGACGATCTCCTCGGGCAGGCCCAGGGCCGTGCCGACGGCGCGGACCTCGTCCTTGAAGAGGTGGCGCAGCGGCTCGACCAGCTCCAGTTGCATGTCGGCCGGCAGGCCGCCGACGTTGTGGTGGGTCTTGATGCGGGCGGCCGGCCCGGCCCCCGGCCGGCCGCGGCCGGCGCTCTCGACGACGTCGGGGTAGAGCGTCCCCTGGGCCAGGAAGCGCACCGGCCCCACCTGGCGGGCCTCGCGCTCAAAGATGCGCACGAAGCGCTCGCCGATGCGCCGGCGCTTCTCCTCGGGGTCCTCCACGCCGGCCAGGGCGGCGAAGAACTCGGCCGAGGCATCCACGGCCACCAGGGGGATGCCCAGGCCGTCGCGAAAGACCTCCACCACCTGGGCCGCCTCGCCTTGGCGCAGCAGGCCCGTGTCCACCAGGATGCAGGTCAGCTGCTCGCCCACGGCCCGCCACAGCAGGGCGGCGACCACCGCCGAGTCCACCCCGCCGCTGAGGCCGCAGACCACGCGCTCTGCGCCGATGCGCTCGCGCAACGCGGCCACGGTCTGGGGGATAAAGGCCTCCGCCGTCCAACTGCCGGAGCAGCCGCAGATGCGGTAGAGAAAGTGGTGCAGGAGATCCTCGCCCTGGGGGGTATGGACGACCTCGGGGTGGAACTGCAGGCCGTAGAGGCCGCGCCGGGCGTCGGCCATGGCGGCGATGGGCGCGTTCTGGCTGCTGCCCAGGAGGGCGAACCCGGGCGGCAGGGCCGTCACCTGGTCGCCGTGGCTCATCCAGACGCGCATCGGGGAGGGCAGCCCCTGCGCCAGGGGATCGTCGGGCAGGCTCCAGGTGATCTCGGCCGGCCCGTACTCGCGGGCCTCTGCCGGGGAGACCTGCCCGCCCAGGGCCTGGGCCAGCAGCTGCATGCCGTAGCAGATGCCCAACACGGGGACGCCGCCGGCCAGGACATGGGCCGGCAGCCGCGGCGCGTCCGCGTCGTAGACGCTGGAGGGGCCGCCGGAGAGGATGTAGCCGCGCGGCGCCAGGGCCGCGACCTGTTCGGCCGGGGCGTCCCAGGGCAGGATCTCGCAGTAGACGCGGGCCTCGCGCACCCGCCGGGCGATCAGCAGGGTGTACTGCGAGCCATAGTCCAAGACGGCAATCGTTTCGCTCTGCAAGAGCCACCTCGCCGGCCCGCCATACCCATCGTGGGTTGCAGGGCCAAAGCGCTGTCCTTGGTTAGGGTGACGCTACGGCTGTCGCAGGCGGAATCCCTGCCCGCGGACTGTTTCGATGAATTGAAATGTCGCGCCGTTCTCCGCCAGACGCTCGCGCAGCCGACGGACCAGGGCATCGATAGCCTGGTCGGTGATGCCCTCGCTGGACTCCTGGGCATAGATGGTCTCGATGATGTCGTCGCGGGTGCAGACCTCCCCTTCGCGGCTGACGAGCAGGTGCAGGAGATCGAACTGGGCAGAGGAGAGGGCGGGGGTCAGCTCGACGCCATCCACCCAGACGCGGCGGGTGGCATTGTCCAGGTAGACGCCGCGCCGCGCAGGGCCGGGGCGGTAGAGCGGCGCGGTCGCCTCGCTGCCCACGAAGGTGATGCGGAAGCGGGCGGCGATGCCGATCTCGTCGCCGTCGTTCAGTTGCTGGGGGGCCAGCACCAGCTCGGAGTTGAGGAAGGTGCCGTTGCGGCTGCCGGCATCGCGCAGAAAGTAGCGCAGCCCCTCGCGATAGATCAGGGCGTGCCGCCGCGATACCTGCCGGTCGTTCAGTTCCAGTCCGCAGGTGGCCTCGCGGCCGATCAGCAGGGTATCCTCGGCAATGAGCTTCTCCCAGCGTTCCCCGGTGGCCTTGTCCTGGATGATCAGGATCGGTTGTTCTTCCATCGCGCCCGCCTTCGCAACGCATCTCTGCGGCAGGTTCCCGGTGGCAATCGCCTGCCGCCTTCGCCGCTATCATAACATAGGGCGGATAAGGCGTCAACCCGCCTTTGACACTCGCCAGCCTTCCGTGTAGAATGTAGCCACCTGCCCATATTCCGGCAGGGCGGCCTGCTTTGGGCAAGTGGTGGTTAGCCCAAGTGGCGACAGGTGGCGCTCATACTGCCGCGGGGAAGGTTTAGGGAAAAATCTGGCCGGCTCAAGGGGAACAAGATGCCTCGACTTGGCAAAGGCCTTGCTGTTGGTGGCCCTTCCCCTATCCCTGGCGATCGGAAAGGTCCATCTTCGCCCCTTGCCGTTTCCATGGTATAATGGGAGGCCGGCAGACATGGCCGTGTGACCATGGCCGAGGAGCGGACGCGGCGATGGAAGAGGCGCTGGAAAGGCGCCAGCCTTTGAGCGGACTGATCCTCTCCGGCGGGCGCAGCCGCCGGTTGGGGCAGGACAAGGCCCTGCTGCGGCTGTGGGGGCCGCAGGGGCCGACGCTGCTTGAGGCGACCGTGGCCCGCCTGGCGGCGGTCTGCGACGAGGTGCTGGTGGTCGTCGACCGGCCGCGGGACTGGCCCCCCCTTTCGGCGCGGGTGGTCTTCGACCGCCGGCCGGGAGGCGGCGCCCTGGGCGGGATCTACACCGGCCTGGCCGAGGCGCACTTTCCCTTTGCGCTGGTCGTGGCCTGCGATATGCCCTTCCTGTCCCTGGAACTGCTGCGCGCCATGGCCGGCCGGACGCGGGACTATGACGTGCTCCTCCCCCGCTGGGGGCGCGGCGCACAGGCGCCGCAGGGCCGGGTCGAGCCGCTCCACGCCATCTACGGCCGGCCCTGCCTGGAGCCGATGCGCGCGCTGTTGGAGCGCGGCGAGCGCCGCATCGTCGCCTTTTTTCCGGACGTGCGGGTGCGCTACGTCGAGGAGGATGAATTGGCCCGTTTGGACCCCCAGGGGCGGGCCTTTCACAACATCAACACCCCCCAGGACCTGGCCGAGGCGCGGGCCCTGCTGGGGCAGTTGGGCTAGAAGCATGCTGAAAGGAGCCGAGGCATGATCAAGATCCTGATGGTGGCGACCGAGGCCAAGCCGTACGCGACGGCCGGGGGCACCAGCGACGTGGCCGGGACCCTGCCGCGCGCTCTGCGCCAACGCGGCTACGACGTGCGCCTGGTGCTGCCCTACTACGGGGCGCTGATCGGCAGCCCACACTACCAGGTGCGGCCGGCCATGAGCCTGGAGGTCCCGCTGGGCACCCGCTCCGTCTACGCCTCGGTCCACCAGGCGGCCCTCGCCAGCCCCGATCCGTCCGGCGAGACCCACCCGGCCTACCTGATCGGCGGGGATCCCGACGGCTACCTGGCGCGGGTCAACGGCCGGAACATTCCCCTCTACCCGGCCCTGGAAGACCCCACCGTGGACGCCGGCCGGCTCTATGCCTTCTTCTGTCGCGCCGCCCTGGAGCTGGCCCGCAAGTTCTACCAGGACGGCTGGAAGCCGGACATCATCCACTGCCACGACTGGCCGACGGCCCTGGTGCCGGTCTATCAGAAGATCGCCCTGCTGCGCGACCCCTGCATGGAGGGAGCGCGCGTCGCCTTCACGGTCCACAACATCAGCGATGTTGTCTACCAGGGCGGGTGGTTCCCCCCGTCCGTGCTGCAGCAGGCGCGCCTGCCCCTGAGCCTGTTCCGCGAGGGCCGGCTGGAGCACAACGGCAAGGTCAACTTTATGAAGGCCGCGCTGGTCTTTGCCGACCGGGTGAACACGGTGAGCGAAGGCTATGCCGAGGAGATCCGCCGCCCCGACCAGGAGTGCTTCCTGACCATCGGCGGCGAGCGCAAGCTCTACCAGTGCAGCGGAGGTCTGCACTATGTCTGGTCCTACTTCGGCGTGGAGCTGGTGGGCATCCGCAACGGTATCGACGACAGCTACGACCCCCGCGCTATCGGCCGGGGCGGGGACTGGGAGCTGGTGGCGGCAGACTGGCAGGCCCACTTTGCCCCGGCGGGGGGCCGGCCGCTCGCGGAGTGGGCCTTTGCGCCCGACGACCCACAGCAGGAGCGCAAGAAGGGCGACCTGAAGCGCTACCTGCAGGAGCGCTGCAACCGCCTGCTGGGCTCCAACCTGGCGGTGGACGAGCACCTGCCGGTGATCGCCGTGCGTTCCCGCCTGGCCGAGCAAAAGGGGTTCGACCTGCTCGTGGCCGGCCTGCAACGTTGGGACTTGGCGCAGGCGGCGCAGTTCGTGATCATCGCCTGGGGCGACGACCCGCAAGCCCGCCTGTACGGCCTGGAGCTGGACCGCCTGGCCCAGGCCTACCCCGAGCGGATCGCCTTCTCCCGCTCCTGGCGGGATATCCCCGAGATGTTGCACTATGCCGGGGCCGACATGCTGTTGATGCCCTCGCTCTTTGAGCCCTGTGGATTGCCGCACATGATGGCCCTGCGCTACGGCACCGTCCCGGTTGTCCGGCGCACGGGCGGCCTGGCCGACGTCGTGCAGGAGTTCGACCCGATCTCCCTGGCGGGCAACGGCTTTGACTTTATCGCCCCGGACTGCCGCGATATGCTGGAGGCCCTGGCCCGCGCCCTGCGCACCTACCGCAGCCCCGCCCATTGGCGGGCGTTGGTCCGGAACGCCCTACAGGCCCGGGACCGCCGGGGGCGCGATTTTTCCTGGGAGGCCGCGGCGGAGCGGTATGCCGCCGAGGTGTACGGCTCGTGATGACATCGGGCATCGTGTTCGACATCCGCCGTTTTTCCATCCACGACGGTCCGGGCATCCGCACCACCGTGTTCTTCAAGGGCTGCCCGCTGGCCTGCGCCTGGTGTCACAACCCGGAGGGGATCGGCCGGGAGCCGGTCCTGGTCTACCGCGCCAACCGCTGCCTGCGCTGCGGCGACTGCCTGGCGGCTTGCCCCCAGGGGGCGATCGCCCTGCGCGACGGGGCGGTGCACACCGACCGCGAGCGCTGTGTCCACTGCGGCGCCTGCGCCGACGCCTGCTACGCCGAGGCCCGCGAGCTAGCCGGCCGGCGCATGACCGTGGAGCAGGTGCTGGCCGAGGTCGAGCGCGACGCCGTCTTTTACGACGAGTCGGGCGGGGGCGTCACCTTCTCCGGCGGCGAACCGCTCCTGCAGCCCGATTTCCTGGAGGCCCTGGCGCGGGACTGCCGGGCCCGGGGGCTGCACACCGCCCTGGATACCTGCGGCCTGGCGCCCTGGGAGGTGCTGGACCGTGTCCGGGAGCACATCCGGCTGTTCCTGTACGATGTAAAATTGATCGACGCGGAGCGGCACTGCCGCTACACCGGCGTCTCCAGCGCCTTGATCCTGGAGAACCTGCGCCGGCTGGCCGGGCTCGGCCAGCGCATCGTCCTGCGCCTGCCGCTGGTCCCCGGCGTCAACGACGACGAGGCCAACATCCGCGCCACCGGGGCGCTGGCGGTGGAGCTGGGCATCGCCGAGGTGGACCTGCTGCCCTATCACCGGGCCGGCATGGAGAAGTACGAGCGTCTGGCGATGGAGTATACGCTGCCGGAGATCTGTCCGCCGGCGGCGGAGCAGGTGGAGGCCGTGGCGGGCATGCTCCGGGGGTTCGGTCTCCAGGTTCGCGTTGGAGGATGAGGTTATAGAGCACAGGAGACTTGCCATGCCCATGACTTCCCGCGTTGCCCGCCTGCGCCGGCAGAGCCTGGAGGCCCGGCCCACCCTCTCCCCGGAGCGGGCCGCGCTGGTGACGGCCTTTTACCGGCAGGACCTGGGCCCCATCTCGGCGCCGGTCCGCCGGGCCATGCTGTTCCAATACCTGCTGGAGCACAAGGCCATCTACATCGGCGAGGGCGAGCTGATCGTCGGCGAAAAGGGGCCGGCCCCCAAGGCCGCGCCCACCTACCCGGAGCTGTGCTGCCACAGCCTGGACGATCTGGCGGTGCTCGATTCGCGGGAAAAGATACCCTTTGCCGTCGGCGAGGAGACGCGCCGGCTCTATGCGCAGACGATCATCCCCTTCTGGCAGGGCAAATCGCTGCGCGAGATTATCTTCCGCGAAATGACCCCGGAGTGGCGGGCGGCCTACGAGGCCGGGATTTTCACCGAGTTCATGGAGCAGCGTTCTCCCGGTCACACCGTTCTGGACGGCAAGATCTATTCCCAGGGTATGCTCGATTTTACGGCCCGCATCGACGAGAGCCTGGCCGGGCTGGACTTTTTCAACGACCCCGCGGCCTACGACAAGCAGGAGGAGCTGCGGGCCATGCGCCTCTGTGCCCAGGCGCTGATCCGCTACGCCGAGCGCCATGCCGAAAAGGCCGAGGAGTTGGCCGCGCAGGAACCGGACCCGCAGCGCCGGGCGGAGCTGCGGCGCATCGCCGAGATCTGCCGCTATGTCCCGGCCCACGCCCCGCGCGACTTCTGGGAGGCGTTGCAGCACTACTGGTTCGTCCACCTGGGGGTGACCATCGAGCTGAACCCCTGGGACGCCTTTAGCCCCGGCCGGCTGGACCAGCACCTCTACCCGTTCTACCAACGGGGCCTCGCCGCGGGCACCCTGACCCGCGAGCAGGCCGAGGAGCTGCTGCACTGCTTTTGGATCAAGTTCAACAACCAGCCGGCTCCCCCCAAGGTCGGTGTCACGGCGGCCGAGAGCAGCACCTACACCGACTTTGCCCAGATCAACCTCGGAGGGCTCCGGCCGGACGGCGGCGACGGGGTCAACGAGGTCACCTACCTGCTGCTCGATGTCATCGAGGAGATGCGCCTGCTACAGCCGTCTTCTTCGATCCAGGTGAGCAAAAAGAGTCCCGACCGCTTCCTCAGGCGCGCCGCCCAGATCATCCGCACCGGCTTTGGCCAGCCCTCGATCTTTAACTGCGACCTGATCGTTCAGGAGTTGGTCCGCCAGGGCAAGCTCCTGGAAGACGCCCGCGATGGCGGTTCCAGCGGCTGTGTCGAGGTGGGGGCCTTTGGCAAGGAGGCCTACATCCTCACCGGCTATTTCAACATGCCCAAGGTGCTGGAGATCACGCTGCACAACGGGGTGGACCCCCGCACGGGGCGGCGCATCGGGCTGGAGACGGGCGACCCGCGGAGCTGGGCCACCTTCGAGGAGCTCTTTGCCGCCTTCTGCCGGCAGTTGAACTACTGGGTCGACATCAAGATCCGCGGCAACAACGTGATCGAGCGGCTCTATGCCCGCTATATGCCGGCGCCGTTCCTCTCGCTGCTGATCGACGACTGCATCGCCGCCGGGCGCGACTATCACGAGGGCGGGGCGCGCTACAACAGCAACTATATCCAGGGCGTCGGCCCGGGGACGATGGCCGATTCCCTGGCGGCGCTCAAGTACCATATCTATGAGCAGCGGGATGTGACGATGGACGAACTGCTGGCGGCGCTGGATGCCGACTTTGCCGGGCAGGAGCGGCTACGCCGGCGGCTGCTGCACCGCACGCCGCGCTACGGCAACGACGACGACTATGCCGACAGCGTCATGCGGGACGTCTTCGAGGCCTTTTTCCGGGCGGTGGACGGCCGGCCGACGGTCCGGGGCGGCCGCTATCGCATCAACCTGCTGCCGACCACGGTGCATGTCTATTTCGGCGCGGTCACCGGCGCGCTGCCCGACGGCCGGCCGGCCGGCATGCCCCTTTCCGAGGGCGTCTCCCCGGTGCAGGGGGCCGACCGCCACGGGCCGACGGCCGTGGTGCGCTCGGTGGCCAAGATGGACCAGGTGCGCACCGGGGGCACGCTCCTGAACCAGAAGCTAACCCCCGGCCTGCTTCAGGACGACGCCGGGCTGGACCGGCTGGTGCAGTTGGTGCGGACCTATTTCAAGCTGGACGGCCACCACATCCAGTTCAACGTCGTCGACGCCGCCACCCTGCGGGCGGCCCAGGCCCACCCCGAACAGTACCGCGACCTGATCGTGCGCGTGGCCGGCTACAGCGACTATTTCTGCGACTTGGGAAAGGTGCTGCAGGACGAGATCATCGCCCGTACAGAACACCTGGAGTTCTGAGGAGGGGGAACCCCGGAGGCCCAAGGACACGAGGGGGAACCACAAGGACACGAAGGCCCAAGGACGAGTGGTTTCGGACGGTTAGGCCCTGGAGATGATCCTCCAGGCCGTGGCGAGCAGAGGGCCGATAACTTCCCCGACAACCTTGGCGTCGGCGGCGATCCAGTCTTGCCGGATCGTGGCCAGCCGGCCGATCCAGGAGAGCAGCGCGGCCGCGGCCAGGAAGAGGTAGACGAGCAGGGCCAATGCCCGGCCGGTCCGCCAGCGCTTCCAGAACCAATCCAGCGTCACGGCCGCGCCGAGGGCAACGGCCGGCATGGCGAACCAGACCTCTTTGTCCACCATATCGACACGGAAGCCGACGAGGAAAAAGAGCAGGGCGGTGCCGAACCAGGCACCGAGGAGCCAGCGTCGCAAGGGAGAGGGGGCGGCGGGAGACGCGGCGTGGCGCCAGCCGGTGAGCAGGCTGCCCAGGGCCAGCAGGATGGGCAGCAGCAGCCCATAGTTCAGCCCGCTGAAGCGTTCCAGGTTGGACTGCAAGTACTCTGACCACGAAACCGGCGCCGTCCCCAGGCCGGTGCCCCCTTGGCGGGCGGCCTCCAGCAGGGTGGGGAGCGTCTGGGTGAGCAGCGGGCCGATGAACTGGCCGTAGTAGAGGAGCAGGGACAGGGCGATGGCCGCCGCCAGCGCCAGGGCCGTCGGGCCGGCCGGGCGGCCCACCAGCCGCTGCCGCGCCAGGCCCACGAGCAGGATGCCGAAAAAGATCGCCGTGAAGACGGCGAACACGGTGTAAAAGAGCAGCGCGCCGAGGAGGAAGAAGACCAGCCCGATCCAGGCGCGCGGCCGGCGCAGGCGATCCCAGGCGCCGACGAAGTAGGTGATGGCGGCGAATGTCCACCACAGGCCGGCCATGGTCGGCGCGTTGCCCCAGGCCAGCAGCAGGAAGGTGGCCGGGAAGAGGGCGCAGAGCAGCGCCGCCCCCATTCCGGCGCGCCGACCCAGGCCCAGCCGGCGGGCGATGAAGTAGAGCATCAGGGGCTTGGTCACGTCCAGGAGAACGTTCAGCACGTTGGCCGTATCGTAGGGCCGCCACGGCAGCAGGAAGAAGGAGGCCGCCGTGATGTGGTAGTAGGGCGAATAGGGGATGAGCGGCCGCTTCTGCCACTCCGGGGGCATGGTCCGTTCCTGCAGGGGGGAGCGTGTCCCGTACAGTTCGGCCAGCCGGCCGTCCCAGATCCAGGAGGACCACTGGAGCTGCAGCTTCAGGTCCCAGGCGATGCTGTAGGGGTAGAGCAGCCCCCCGGCCTTCAGGAGGAACCCGACCAGGAGGATGGCCAGGAGGAGGCGCACTTCCCGCTCGGCGGCCTCGATCCGGCCCCAGGCCAGGAAGCGCCGCAGGAGGCGGTCGGACAGGAGCACCAGCAGCAGCCCCAGGCCGGCGACGAGGGCCAAGCGCGGCGTATAGATCGTCGTCCAGAGGCGATGCCAGGCCAGGGCGAAGGCCAGCAGCGCGGCGGCGGCCCCGCCGACCAGGGCCGCCCACCTGGGCGCCAGGCCCACGGCCGCCAGCCCCAGGTAGAGCAGGGCGACAAAGAGCAGCGCCAGCCCCACCTGTCCCCAGGCCGGCCAGGCGGGCGCGATCCCCCCGCCGCCGGGCGGCAGGAGCCGGACCCGCGTCACGGCGACGCCGAGCATGCGCGGGTCGCTGCCCAGGCCGCTCTCTGCCGGGCTGAACGGGTCCGTCTGCAGCGTGACGCGCAGCGTCCCGCCATCTGCGGCCTGGGGAGGGACCCAGAAGAGGTACTCCTGCCAGGTGTTGCCGGCGGCGGCCGATCCGAGGTAGTGATCGTTGACCGAGACGCGCACCTCGGGGGCGGCCCAGCCCTCCGGCCGCCAGCCGTGCATGCGGATGGAGAGCCGGCGCCCGCCGACGCCGACGCCGGGGAAGGTCACCGTGGCCCCGGCGGTGGACCAGCGAAAGCTCTCGCCGTCGGGGGCGGGCTCGCGGTCGTGGAAGCCGCTCACATAGACGCGGTCGTAGTAGTCGCCCACGTCCACGGTGTGCGCCGTGTCGAACTGGTAGGCCAGCATGGTCAGGACAAGGGCCGCCAGGAGGAGGGCGGCCAGTGGCCAACGGCAGGCTTTTCGCAATCGTTCGCGCATGGTCTACTGGGCCGCAAATGTGCGATAGTCGATGTACAGAAACGGGTTATCCAGGCGCTGGCACTCCTGCAGAAAGAGCTGCTCCTGCTCGGAGAGGGTCTCGTGTTCTGCCAGGAGGGCCAGGTGGTTGAAACGCTCCAGGTGCCCGTGGAAGCGCTCGGCGGCGTAGGAGACGGTCTGCGGGTCCGACAGCCAGGCCGGCCACTCGCTGCTCTGCAGCAGGAGGATCTCGCGGGCGGCCTGTTTGAGCACCTCCAGGCGGTGGCCGTTGGCGTCTGGGAAGCGGGCCACCAGGGTTTCCATCCGCCCCTCGGCCTCGCCCAGGAGCGACCACACCTCTTCCGTGGCCGGGTTCTGCCAAGGGGCATGGACCCCGCCCCATCCCCAGGAGCTCGCCGGGAGGGCGATCTCTTCGGTGGGGGGGGCCAGTTGCAGGTGCTCATCGGCGGTGACCAGGCGCACGTCGGGATCGTCTCCCAGGCGCGCCAAGACCTCTTTCAGCCAGGCGATTCCTTCGAACCACCAGTGGCCGAAGAGCGCCGTGTCGTAGGCGGCGACGACGATGCCCGGCCGGCCGGCCTGCTCCAGGTGGCGCTTCAGCCGGCCCCGCAGCAGCTCGATGAAATGGCCGGCATGCTCCTGGGCGCGGTGGAAGGCGCGGTAGGGGTCGTAGAGATCCGGCTGCTCTGCGCCATCCTCGCCCTGGCAGAGGCGCCAGTAGCGCAGGCCGGAGCGTTCGTCGCGGCGCAGAAAATCGCGGTAGGACAGGTCGCCGGGATAGCCTTCCGAGGCGGACCAGACGTGCCGCCCCACGGAGTCATCGCGCCCGTAGACGGCGACGTTGGAGTGCTGGACCCGGTAGGGGTGGAGGACGCTGTGCTCGGCGGGGCTCTCGTCTGGGGGCGGCGACGAGGGAGGGCGGCGCCGGGGCGGCGTATGGGAAGGGCTGAACACGTCGCCCAGCGTCTTGGCCGACAGGTGCCCCCGCTCGATGGCCTGGGTGTCGACAAAGGTGTAGCGGATGTTTAGCTCGGCCAGGTATCTTTCCAGCCCTGGGCGGTAGCCGCACTCCGGCAGCCAGAACCCGCGCGGCAGCCGACCAAAGTGCCGCAGGTAGCTGCTGACCCCGGTGCGCAGTTGGGCGTAGATGGCCGAGACGTGGGGCAGCAGGGGCAAATAGGCGTGCGTGGCCGCGCTGGTGATGATCTCGACCAGCCTCTCTTCCTGCAGCAGGCGATAGGCGCCGACCAGGTCCCGCTTGAAGCGCTCGCGGAAGGAGCCCAATAGGTTGCGGTGCCAGTCCAGGTAGAAGCGGGCCAGGTAGAGCATATGGGCGGCCGGCGATCCCTCGTCGGCCCTTTTTCCGTCCTTCTCGAAGCGCCGGACGTCCTCTGTGGCGCGCCGGACCCCATCGAGGAGGTGCTCCTCCAGGTGCCGGAGGACATCCTCGTCGGCCAGTTGCTCGGCTAGGATGGGGGTGATGCTGATGGTGAGGCGAAAGCGGCGCCCCTCGGCGCGCAGGGTATAGAGGGCGTTGAGGAGCGGGATATGGGTATCGGCGGCGATATCCAAAAGCGTTTCTTCGCCTTGTGGGGCAGGGCCGGCCTGCCGGATGTAGGGGATGTGCGAGTGCAGCACGAAAGCGAGATACCCGCTGGGCATTCCTACTCCTGGTCAAAACAAAGATACGGATACCCCGATGTGTATCCGCGCCAGATCGTCGTCTCGGCCGGATTATAGCATAGGCGGGGGGGCGGTGTCAAAAGTAAAAAGCATTCGCCTTGCATGGCGGGACAGGGTATAGTACAATGCAGGCCGACCGTGTGGAGGATAGTCTTGCCGGAACAGGGTTCCAAGGAAGCAGAGAAAACACCGTGGGGCCGGGCCTGGGCCTGGCTGGGGCGTCGCAGCGGCCGGCTGTTGGTGGCTATGCTGGCGCTGTTCTTTGTCGTCTTTTCCCTGGCCGCCATCCGCAAGTACGAGCTTATGCGTATGGGCTACGATGTCGCCCTGATCCACCAGGCGGTCTGGAACACGGTCCACGGCCGCTTTCTGGAGACACACGCCTACGATTTCACCAATAGCCTCTTGGGCACCGATTCCTTCTTCATGGCGGCCTGGTTGGCGCCTTTTTATGCCCTGGTCCCTTCGGTCTATACCCTCTTTGTCGTGCAGATGGCCATCGTGGCCTTGGGGGCCTGGCCCCTCTACCTGCTGGCCAAGGACCGCCTGGGCGGGACCGCCGGGCTGGCCATCGCCGCCGTCTACCTGCTCTACCTGCCGGTGGAGTACGGCGGCCTCTACGAGATCCGTTTCCGCATCATGGCCATGGCCTGGCTGGGGTTCCTTTTCCTCTACATCGAGCGGCGCAAGTACTGGGCGCTGTGGCCCTTTATCCTGTTGGCCCTCTCCTGCCGCCTGGACACGACGATCGCCGTCTTCCTGCTCGGGGTCTATGCCCTGCTGCGGCGCCGGCCGTGGTACTATGGGCTGACCCTGATGGCGGCCGGCCTGGGCTGGTACCTGGCCATGACCCAGGCGATCATGCCGGCGCTGAGCACGCGGGAGGGGTACATGTTCCTGGAGCACTATGCCCACCTGGGCAGCACGCCCACCGAGGTGCTCCTTTCGCCCCTGACCCGGCCGCTGGTCGTGCTGCAGACCATGTTCACCCCCCAGAAGCTCCGGTACCTCCTCCAGTTGGGTGCGCCGCTGCTCTTCCTGCCCCTGCTCGGCCTGCCGGCCCTCCTGTCGGCCCTGCCCCTCCTGGCGCTCAATCTGTTCTCGACCCGCCCCAACCAGTTCGACATCTATCACCATTACCAGGGTATGGTCACCCCCTTCCTGATGGTCGGGGTGATCCTGGCATGGGGATGGCTGGCGCGCGCCCGGCCTTCGGCGGCTCCCCCCGCCCCGCGGGGATGGAGGCGGCTGGACGGCACGCTGCGCCTGCGCATCGCGGTCTTGGCGGTGCTGGCCGCCTCCTTGGCGGCCAACCTGGCCTGGCGCAACCCGTTGATCTCGATCGCCGGCGGTCGGGTCCCGGCGCGGATGGCGGCGGCGCGGGCGCTGATCGCCCAGATCCCGTCCGATGTCCCGGTGGCGGCGAGCAACCTGCTGGCGCCCCTGGTCCCCGTGCGCCGTGACATCTTTCTGGTGCCGGGAGGCGATTTCTACTACGCCGCGCACCCCGAGGAGCGCGCCGATTATATCCTCCTCGACCTGCAGAGCGAGCGGGGAGCAGAGGAGGCCGCGCTCCTGGAGACGCTGCGCGGCCGGCCGGATTGGCGGGTGGTGGAGGAGCGCGATGGGTATGTGCTCTTGTCGAGGAGGGGGAAGTAGGGCGGGGGGGGAGAGCCGGGGAAGGGGGGACGGGGAGACGGAGAGAACGTGGGGCAGCGATAAGGCGGTAAAACGAGAGAGCGAGTGAGCGAGAAGACGAATTACCGAGAGGGCGAGGTGGCGAGCCAGACTGGCGAGCAGCCCGGAAGAAAGCAGGAGTCCCTGCGCACCCGGGTCTCCAAGGCCATGTTCTGGAACACGGTCCTGTTCCCGGTCAAGTTCGTGGTCCGGATGCTGGCCTCCCTGGTCACCGTCAACGGGCTGCGGCTGACGGGCTTTGGCATCTACGGCAGCCTGGGCGCGGCGAACTCGGCCATCAGCCTGTACACGGACCTGGGGCTGGAGCGGACTTTGCCCAAGTTCCTGCCCGAGGTGGAGCACCGGTTCGGACGGGCCGGCGTGCGCCTCTTTTTGCAACTGCTGTTGGGGGTCAAACTGGTGCTGCTGACGGCCGTGGTCGTCGTCCTGCAGGTTTGGAGCCCCTTTTTCGTCGCTACCTTTCAGTTGCCGGCCGAAAGCTCCTGGATCATCACCGCCTTGTGCGCCCTGATCTTCCTGGGGTCGCTCTCCAACATTATGATCCAGGTCCTCTACACTTTCTTCAAGCAGCGGGCGACGAACTTGCTGGACATCCTGACGGCGGTGCTGCAGCCGCTGCTCACCGCCATCCTCGTCCTCCTGGGGTACGGCGTGGCCGGGGCCGTGGCTTCGCTCCTGGCGACCACGGTGATCATCCTGGCGCTGCAGACCTGGCAGGCGCGCCGCGTGGGGAGGGAGCTTGCTCCTAGCCCCCGCCCGGTGCATCTGCGCGATATCCTGGCTATGCTGCCGCGGGTCGCTCCCTACTCGCTGCTGATCTACCTTTTCAACATCTCGGCTACCCTGTACGACTACACGGTGCCGGTGCTCGTGCTCACCGGAATGGGCCACCTGGCCGCCGTGGCCACGTTGAAGCTGGCCAGCGACTTTACCATGGAGCCGGTGCGTTTCCTGGTCGCTCCGCAGACCGGGATGCAGGTGCCGCTCTTCTCCCGGCTCTTTGTCCGGGGCGACCCCGATCTGCTCCAGCGGGCCTATGCCGGCCTCACCCGGTTGTTCGTCCTGGCACTCCTGCCCAGCGCCGTCGGCCTGATCCTGGTCGGGCGGGGGCTCTTCCAACTGCTGTACCGGGCCGAGTTCGGCGGCGCGGCGCCGGTGATGGTCATCCTCGTCGTGGGCGCCTTTCTGCACCCCATGCTCGGCAGTGTGCCGGAGAACATCCTGCAGGCCTATGAGCGCTACTGGCCCGTGGTTGTGGCGCGCCTGCTGGTGCTGGGGACGATCCCCCTGCTGCTCTGGCTGGCCGGCGCTTACGGGGCGGTGGGCGCGGCGGTCTCGATGTCCACCGCCCGGCTGCTGTCGACGGCCGTTGTCCTGGGGGCCGTGGTGGCAATGTTCCGGCTGCGCTTTCCCTGGCGCTTCCTGGGGCGGGTCGCGCTGGCCACAACGGCGATGGCGGCCGCGCTCCTGCCGGCCCTGTGGCTGGGGCATTGGGGGATCTTTGACAACGTGCTGCCGACCGACAGGCTGGACCGCGTCGTCGGGCTGCTCATCCTGGGGGCCCTGGTGCTGCTCGGCGCGGGGGTCTTCCTGGTTGTCTTCAAGCGCCTGGGCGGGCTGGAGCAGGAGGACCGCGAGCGGGTGGCCGAGCTGCGGTTCCCGTTGAAGAAGTGGATCTTGCGGTGGTTGTAGGGCGCCTGCCCCTCCCCACCCCCGCCGCCGGCGTCCTGCGGATGCGTTGGCGGCACCGGGAGGGGAGGGGCGGGGCGAGAGGATAGCCGAGCGTGACGAAACCTGACAGAAAAATCCGTCTGTCGGCTGTGGGCTGCCTGCGGCACGAGGTGGCCATCAACGGGCAGGGCATCCTGCGCCGGACGGTCAACGACTTTTCCCTCTGGCGGCTGATCGAGTACCCCGTGGTAACGCGGATGCTGGACATCCACCCAGGCGACACCGTACTGGACATCGGCTCGGGCACCTCCTCCTACCCATTGATGCTGGCGCGGGAAGGGGCCGCAGTGGTGGTCGCCGAGTTGGACGAGGAGCGCGTGCGCTGGCAGCGGCGCAAGGTGGCCGAGGTCGGGGCGGGGCGGGGGCAGGTTTTCCCCGTCGTCGCCGATGCCACGCGCCTGCCCTTCCGCGACGGGGCCTTTGCCCGGGTGAGCGCGGTCTCGTCCATCGAGCACATCCCCGACGACCGCGCGGTGGGGCGGGAGATCGCCCGGGTGCTGGCGCCGGGCGGGGTGGCGGTGATCAGCGTGCCGTACACGTTTCACGAACGAGCCCACTTCTTCCGGGGCATCCGCGACTTTCAGCGAGTGGGGCGCAACGAGTTCATGCGCGCGCGCGATGGGGGGCTGGTGCGCTTCTACACGGAGGCGGATGTCGAGGAGCGCTTCGGCGGCCCGGTGGGCTGCCGGGTGACGGCGCGGTACTATTTCGGGCGGGCGATCCTCAACGGTTGCTACCACGAGACGCGGCTGACACGCTACTGGAACCGCTTCATCCTGAAGGACCTGCCGCTGGCGTGGATCGTCCACCCCTTGGAGGAGGCGTTCCTGCGGAAGACGGAACCGTTCGACATCATTTTCCGGCTGGAGAAAGGGCCGGAGTGAGCAGCGCGAACTGACAGCGACCAATCCGAGGTCCTAGTGAAGATCCTCTACTTGATCGGCGCCTACGGGCGGCAGTACGACGCCAACGAGATCCACTACGAGCTGGGGCGCGAGTTTGTCCGCGCCGGCCACGCTATGGTCGTCTTTGCGCCGACGACGGGGAAGGAGCTGCACGGTGGGCCGCGCCGCTACCAGGACGGCGAGGTGGCGGTGGAGCATGTCGTGGTCGATGACACGCCCGGCAAGCGCCTGCTCCTACGCCTCTCCTCGCGCCTGTTCCACTACCCGCACTTTTTACCGGTCCTTTTCTCTTTTCGACAATTCCTGCGCCGCCACGCCGACGCGGTGGTGCTGCATGCCGATACCGTCTACCCGCTGGGGGCGATTGCCGCGCTGGCCGGGACGCGCCTCCCGATGGTCGTCTGCGTGCATGGGGGAGAGGTGATCGGCCGGCCGGACTATGGCTACGGGCGTTTCCGCACGGCGCGCTCCCTGACCCGGCTGGCCTTTCGCCGCGCCGCCCTGGCGCGGATCAACTCGCCGCTGATGGCCGACCTGTCCCAGGGGCTGGGCTGTGCCCCGGAAAAGGTGCGCCTGCTGCTGGTGAATATCGGCGACCGCTTCTTTGAGCCGGGCCGGGGAGACCTGGACGGCTTCCGCCGCCAGGCGCGGGCGTGGGTGCTCCAGGCACACGGCCTGCCGGAGGACGCCTTCCTCCTCCTCAGCCTGGGCCGGCTGATCCCGCTCAAGGGAGGGGAGGAGGTCGTGCGCGCGGCGGCCGCCCTCCGCGAGACGGTGCCCCGGGCGCACACGCTCATCGCCGGCCCCTCCCGGAACGTGCCCGGCTGCGGCGACTATGGAGCGTACCTGCAGCGCCTGGTGCAGGAACTGGGCCTGGCCGGCCGGGTGGCCCTGGTGGGAGCGCTGAACTACGAGGAGGCCGTCCCGCGCTACCTGGCCGCGGCCGACCTCTTCCTGAGCCCCTCGCACATCGAGGGCCTCAACCGGGTCGTGGCCGAGGCCGGGGCTCTGGGCACCCCCTCCGTGGTGAGCACGGGGACCGGCATAGCGCCCCTGTTGCGCGAGCTTGGCGCGGGTGCGGTGGTGCCGGTGGGCGACGTGGGGGCGCTGGCCGCGGCGGTGGCCGGCCTGGCCGCCGACCCCGCCGCGCGGGCCGAACTGGGCCGGCGCAGCCAAGAGATGGCCGAGCGGTTCAGCTCGCGGGAGGTAGCGCGAGGGCTGCTGGAGCTGTACGAGGAAGCGATAAGTCAAACCGGGATACTCCCGCCGCGGCTCCGGAGGGCGCCGGGAGAGGATGGCCAGGCCGTCGCGGCGGGACCGTCTGGCGTTCAAGGAAAGATGCGATGAACCTGGCCTACATCGCCTACCCGACCAGCCTGACGCTCAAAGCGGCCAACGCGGTGCAGACCTACCTGACCTGCGCGCAGTTGCGACGGCTGCGGCCGGAGACGCTGATCGTCGTCCCGCGGCTGCCGGGCGAGCCCAGCGCCTTCCTGGAGATCGGCGCGGTGCACCTGCCGCGCATCCCGCTGGGCAAACTCTCCCGGCTGTACCGCTCGACCCTCTGGTACTATGCCGAGCGGCTGCTCTTTGCCTGGCTGGTGGCCGCTTACTTCCTGGCGCAGCGCCTCTTCTGCCGCCGGCACTATGGCGTGCTCTACGTGCGCGAGGTGATCTGCGCCTACGTGCTGGCGCGGCTGCGCCCCCTGCTGGGGACGCGGTTGGTCTACGAGGCCCACGACCTGGAGAGCCGCCAGCCCTCGCGGGCCAAGGAGCCATGGGTGCAACCCTGGCTGCGGCGGGTGGACCGCTATCTCCTGGAGCGGGCCGACGGCGTGGTCTCGCTCACGGCGACCTTTGCCCATTTTCTGGAGGAGCAGGGTTGGCGGCCGGCCGCGGAGGTCGCCGTCATCCCCGACGCCTACGACGAGGGCCTCTTTCACCCGCGGGAGCGGGCCGCCTGTCGGGGCGAGTTGGGCATCCCCTTCGACGCCCAGCTTTTGCTCTACGCCGGCCTGACCTTTTCCTACCGCGGGTTGGAGCACCTGATGGAGGCCTTTGCCCGCCTGAAGGACGATTTCCCGCGGGCGCGGCTCTACCTGGTCGGTGGACGGCCCGCGGAGGTCGCTCCGCTGCAGGCCCAGGCCGCGGCGCTGGGGGTGGCCGAGCGGGTGTACTTCCCCGGGCAGGTGTCGTTGGCCCAGGTGCCCTTCTACCTGGGAGCGGCCGATGTGCTGGTCATCCCTGGGACGGTCAGCGACGAGACGGCCTCGCCGCTGAAGATGTTCGAGTACATGGCCATGGGGGTGCCGGTGATCTCGGTGGATCGGCCGGCCCTGCGCGAGATCTTGCCGCCGGAGGGGGCGCTGTTCGTCCCGCCGGGGGACGGCGCCGCGCTGGAGGGCGCCCTGCGGCAGGTGTTGGCCGATCCCAAGGCGGCCCAGGAGCGCGCCGGACGGGCCCTGGAGGCGGTGCGTCGGTACACCTATAGCTGGCGGGCAGAGCGCATCGTTCAGTTGGTAGAAGGAATCGCGGCGAGGTAGGGATATGGCGCGTCCTACGATCGGCGTTCTCTCTGTCGAGGCTCGCGGCTGGTACGAGCAGCGTTTCATGGCCGGTTTGGCCGACGCCGCCGGGGCCGAGGGGGCCAATGTGATCTTTTTCCTGGGCGGGAGGCTGGAGGGGTGCGGTCCTGGGGAGGGAGGAATCTATGAGCTGGCCGGCCCCGAGCGGCTCGACGGGCTGATCATCAGCGGCACGCTGGGCCATGGGCCCGAAGCCGGGATGGTGGCCCATTTCTGCCGCCGCTACGGCCGGATGCCGGCCGTGAGCTGGGCGGTGGAGGTGCCGGGCGTGACCACCGTGCTGGCCGACAACCTGGGCGGGATGCGCCGGGCCGTGGCCCACCTGATCGAGGTGCACGGGCATCGTCGCCTCGCCTTTATCCGCGGGCCGGCCGGCCAGATCGAGGCCGAGCAGCGCTACGCGGCCTATCGGGAGGAACTGGCGGCGTATGGGCTGGAGCTCGAGCCGGCCCTTGTCCTGCCGGGCGACTTTAGCCAGGCCGGCGGCAGCGCGGCGATGCGCGAGCTGCAGGCACGCGGGATCAGTGTGCCGGCGGTGGTTGCCGCCAACGACCACATGGCCATCGGGGCCATCGAGTACCTGCAGGCGCAGGGGCGGCGCGTCCCGGAAGATGTGGCCGTGGTGGGGTTCGACGACATCGGCGAGGGCCAATACTACTGGGTGCCGCTGACGACGGTGCGGCAGCTCTTTTACACGGCCGGCCAGGGAGCGGCGCGGGCCCTGCTGAGCCTTCTACGCGGGGAGGAGATCCCGGCGCGGATCGTAGCCCCCGCAGAGTTGGTGGTGCGCCGCTCGTGTGGGTGCCTGCCCGCGGGAGATTGGCCGGACCTGGAGCAGGCCGCGCTGCTTTCCGGGCAGGGGCCCGCCGACCTGGCCGGCCAGCGCGACCGGGCCCTGGCCACGCTGGTGGCGGTGGCCGACGCCGCGGCCACCTGGGATGTCGAGATGGCCGGCCCGCCGGCCGTGCCGGCGCATGTGATGGCGCGGCTGTGGGATTCCTTCGTCACCGGCCTGATGGAAGGTTCGCCCCACCTCTTCCTGGAGACGCTGGACGAGACGCTGCGCCAGGTGCGCACGGCCGGCGGGAACGTGGCCGGCTGGCACGCCGTCCTGGAGGCGCTGCGCGACCACAGTGTGCCGCACATCCCCGACCGCGTCCTGGCCTGGCGCGCCGAGGCCCTGCTGCACCAGGCCGAGGTGCTCGTCAGCGAGGCGGCGGCGCGCGCCCAGGCCTATGAGCAGGTGTTGGTGGAAAAGAAGGAGGCCGCGCTGCAGCAGTTGGGTCACGACCTGGACACCGTGCTGGACATGGACCAGGTCGCCGCGGTGGCCGCTCGTCACTTTCGCGCCCTGGGCATCCAGGCCTGCTACCTGGCGCTGTACGAGCGGGAGGGGCTGCCGACGGAGCGGGCCAAGCTGATCGTGGCCTACGAGGGGGGCGCCCAGGCGGTGGACGGAGCCTATTTCCGGTCGGCGCGGCTGCTGCCGGAGGGGCTCTGGTCGGTTGAGCGCCGGACCTGGGTGGTCACGCCGCTCACGGCCGGCGAGCGCCAGCTTGGCTTCATGGTCACCGACTTTGGCCCGCGCAGCGGCGAGACCTATGCCCGCCTGCGCGAGCTGTTCAGCGGGGCCATCTTTCGCGCGCTGCGCACGGCGGAGCTGGCGCGCCGCGTCGATCAACTGGACCTGATCAACCGCGTGGGCCGGGAGCTCACCAGCAGCCTGGATCCGAGCGAGGTGACCGGCCGCATCCTGGAGGACCTGGACGTGGTCGTGCCGTTCGAGCGCGGCTCGGTCATTGTGCAGGAGGGGAACGAGATGCGCATCGTGGCCCAGCGGGGCTTCCCGTCCGGGGGGCCGGTGCAGGACCTGCGCATCCAGATCCGCGCCGACGACGTGTACGAGCAGGTGGCCGCCGCCCGCGGCCCGGTGATCGTGGACGACGTGACGCAGATGGAGGGCTGGCGGCAGGTGGAGTGGCTGCCGCTGCACCGCTCCTGGTTGGGGGCGCCGCTCATCGTCAAGGACCGTGTGATCGGCATGGTCTCGCTGACGCGGCGCGAGGCGGGGGCCTTTACGCGGGAGGACGGCGCGGTCCTATCGATCTTTGCCCTGCAGGCGGCTACGGCGTTGGAGAACGCCCGCCTCTACGACGAGGTCCGCCGTTTCAACGAACAGTTGGAGGCGATGGTGCAGCAGCGCACCGCGGAGCTGGACCGGGCCTACAAGCGGCTGGAGCGGCTGGACCAGGTCAAGTACGACTTTATCCGCGTCTCGGCGCACGAGCTGCGCACGCCGCTGACGGTGATCAAGGGCTTTACGCAGGTGCTCAAGAACATGCCTGCGGTGGCCGACGATGCCAGCGTGGAGCCCCTGTTGACGGGCATCCTCTCGGGCACCGATCGGCTCAACGAGATTGTCGGCGGCATGTTCGACGTGACCAAGCTCGACGTGCAGGCGCTGGACATGCGCCGCGAGCGCACCGACCTGCAGGCGGTGTTGGCGGGGGTGGTGGGCGAGTTCGGAGCGGCGCTGCACGAGCGGCGGCTGACGTTGACGTTTGGAGGGCTGGCCGACCTGCCGGCGGTGCAGGCGGACCCGCAGTTACTGCACAAGGCCTTTTACCACCTGGTGGTCAACGCCATCAAGTACACGCCCGATGGGGGGGCAATTTCAGTGCTTGGCCGCCCGCTGCCGGAAGAGGCGGCCGTGGAGGTCGCCGTGTCCGACAGCGGCATCGGCATCGACCCGCAGTACCACGAGCTTATCTTTGACAAGTTCTTCCAGACCGGCCCGCTGGACTTTCACTCCTCGGGGCGGACCGAGTTCCGGGCCGGCGGTCCCGGCCTGGGCCTGGCGATCGTCAAGAGCATCGTCGAGGCCCATGGCGGCCGTGTCTGGGTGGAGAGTCCAGGCTGCGACGAGGAGCGCTGCCCGGGGAGCCAGTTCCATGTGGTGCTTCCGGTAGGCGAAGGGGCCTTCTTGTAGGGTGTATTTCGGCTGACGGAGCAACCCGGCGAGAGCTCATGGCGCGGGGAACTCTCGCCGGGCCCCTTTTGCTACGTGTTTTTCCCGGAAGCCGTTGCCAGATGGGCCGGTGTGTGTTATAATAGGTTCAACAGGCGATCCCACGTCCCCGCTGCGGCCGGCAGGCAACGGCGGCCGGCGTGGGACCTTTTTAGGACACGGATTCTATTCACGGATACATGGGGGACTGGCTACCCGATCACCGATATGGGCCCGTGGCGCAAGGGCAGCGCAAGTGACTCATAATCACCAGGTTCCAGGTTCGAATCCTGGCGGGCCCATTCAATCTCAGTAGATCACAATGACAACCTCAACAGTGTGTAGGAATAGCGACTTGATCTACAACGCCACGTTGATCTTCTATCGCTTTTGCCAGGAAAAGCAGCATTCGCTGGAATCGGAACAGCTGATGGAATACCAACCGTCCTCCGCGGCGTGGCCAACTGACGACAGTCCACTTGAAGCACACCCATAGGTTGTGCAACAGCACCGCAATTCCGACCAGCAGCAAGCGCAGGTTGACGCGGCGCGAGGCCGTGCGGGCTCGTTCTTGGTGCCATACGCGGTGACCGCTTTCGATCCCGAAGCGCCGCCGGTATTTGAAGAGTGAGTTGATCACGAACGGAAAGCGATGGACAACGTAGGCATAGGACTCGGGCCCGTGCTTGCCCCAACGCCCCTGGTGATATTTGCCCACGATAGCGACCTGGACGTTGATCTGTCCAGACTTGGCGCTGCTCACGGTGTAAGGGTACAGCCCGGCTTCCCTCTCGGGCGATCAACCCCTTGATTCCACCGGCCTGCCCCCGTTTCTGTGCGGCCATTGCGAAGGGCGGGTCCTGCTCCTCGATGAGGAAGCGCAGTACCTCGACCGTGTAGAACTGTCGATCCAGGTAGAGACAGCAGAGCCGCCCACCCAGCCGGAAGAACCTGGCCAGGAGCCGTCGCAGTACGCCGACCATACCGTCGCCCCGGCGAACCACAGTCAGAGCCAGGGTAAAGCGCTTGTTCTTCTTGATCACGTAGATGCTTGCGTAAGCGAAGAAGGTCGTGGTGCCCTGCCTGGCGGGTTCCTGGATGAGGAAGTCCTCCTCGCCCGGCTGGGCCTTGCCGTGGTAAGGGATCAGCACCAGATCAACCGCAATCTCCAGCGGGCGACGCAACAGCTTCGGGGGAAAGGTACGCGCAAGTACCTGGTTCAGCTCCGCTTCCAGTTTCTCCAGGGGCAGCGGAGCGATCGCCCCGCGTACCGTATTGGCGTGCGGAGATTGTTTCAAGGCCTCGCCGGCCTGTTCAGGAGTCGTCTTGTGGGCGGCTGCGTACAGCAGCACATCAGACAGGTCCTCCTTGCCATAGCGGGCGTCCTCAGGGTGGTCCAGGTCCACACCTTGAACCAGGTGAGACAGCGCTGCGGCGCGGACTTGTCGCGAGGTGAGTCCGCCCTGTCGGGACTTGCCAACAGAGGCCGAATCGGTTATGCTATTGGTGGAGCGTGGTTTACGAGCCCTCAGACACCTCCTTGGATGGAGCTTTTGGGAGGCATTGTGGCTCACCACGCTCCTTTTGGCAAGTGGGCGGAAAATGGGTAACAGCCCGATCATCGACGGTGCTATCTTGATCGAGATTTCGGCGATCCCCGACATGGCCTATTCCTTTAGCAAAAAGTGCAGCTCACCGGTCAATGGCTATGGCAGGAAAACGGATTGAAAAGCGCGGGTCTCATTGTGATCTACTGATACTAACAGAATGGCTATGGGAGCTGCTGGGGAGTGCTGATCCGTCCTAGTGTTCGCAAGGAGGAGTGACATGGCCAAGCACACCATCACTATGGAAGCCGACTCGCTCGAGGAGGCCCGGGCCCAGGCACGGTTGCAGGTCCCGGACGGGGAGTCGGTGCTCTCCGAAGAGGTCCTGTCCGATGGCAGCGCCAAGACTGTGGTGGCGACGGCCGACACCCTGGAGGAGGCCAAGCAGAAGGCGCTGGGCCAGGTGCCGGCCGGCGCCAGCGTGGTGAGCACGAAGGAGTTGGCCCAGGCGCGGCAGGAGACCGTCGATGTTGTGGCGGCCGACGAGTCCGCGGCCGGGCGCCAGGCCCGGTCGGGGAAGGGGGCGTCGACCGTTGCCCGCGCCGTGCGTCTGGTGCGGGCCGGCAGCAAGGGGTTCCTGGGCCTGGGGCGTACGCCCAACCAGTACGCCGTGGACTTGTTCACGCCGGCTGCTGTCGAGGTCACCTACCGCGGCAAGGCCCGTATCGCCCTGACGGTGGGCGATGCCAGCGAGCGGACGGGGCAGACCATCGCGATGGCCGAGGCCCTGGCTGGCGGCTGGCCGGCCGAGCTGGCGCGCAATGCCCTGGACAATGTCGACCTGGACAAGCTGATCGACCGACTCAAGGGTTACCAGGAGCGGGCCTACGGTGGCGCACTCGGCATGCTGCTGGGCTCGGGTGCGCCCTCCAAGCCGGAGTATCGCGTCGTCGGGGGGCGGGTCGGACGGATGAGCAACCCGGTGGAGGACATCAAGCTGGTCTCCACCGCGCGCATGCTCGCCGGGGGCAGCGTCAGCATGGCCGATTTTGAGAAGATGGGCCGGCTGGCGCTCCAGGTGATCGAGCACTATGCTGGGATGCGCCTGTCCAAGTTCCTATTCCTGTTGCCGCGGGCCCGCGAGAACACCCGGACCCTGGCCGCCGGGGGCAAGGCGATCGTCATCATCGAGGAAGTGCTCATCGACGTCTACAAGGGGGTGGAGAACCTCCTGCTCGAGATATACGATGAACTGGGGGAAGGGCAGTGTTTCGACGATGGCACGGTGACGCGCAAGCTCCTGGGCATTGTCGCGGCGGCCAGGTAGAAGCGCGATTATAACCACAAAGGCCAAGACATAAGTCCGCTGCCCAGGGCGATTAGCCGCTCTGCCGGCGCTTCGGGCAGGGTTTCGCCGCGCTGGGCCAGCAGGTGGGCGATAAAGCGGCGCGAGTCGTCGGCCGTCAGGGGCTGCAGCACGAGGGTATGGGGGGCCAGCGGCTCGTGGAACTCGTAGAGCTCCTCGTCGCCGGCCCGGAGGCGGGGCAAGCGGCGGCAGGTGGCGGTGAGGTAGGAGCGTCGGCCCTGGGCTCGGTCGCGGAGGCGACGCAGGTGCAGGAGCAGGGCGGCCGGCAGCTTCTGATAGGCCCGGTCGAACTCGTCCAGGACGAGCACCAGTCGCTGTCCGGGGGCTTGGCACAGAGTGGGGATGGCCTCGTCGAACAGGTAGCAGGCTTCCAGGGGGGCCGTGGCGCGCAGGAGCTCGCGATGGGCGGCCTTCAGCGCGCCCAGTAGGGCCGGCCCCTCACCATGCCGGGCCCGGCGGCCCCCGGAATGTGCTGTTCGGAATCTCCTCCACGTCCTCCCAGTTGTCTCCCTCACCATGCCGGGCCCGGCGGCCCCCGGAATGTGCTATAATGGTGGAAAACTACGGAGACGTTCCAACGTTCTGACGCTCCAAGGAGGTCCCGATGAGCGAACCGCCGACCGCCGGCCCCCACCCCCTGGACGCGGCCCTCGACGCTTACCTGGAAGACGCCGCCCACCAGCGCACCGAGAACGTCTACTTCAACCACGTCTCCCTCGCCCGGCGCTTCCGCGAGTTCTTCACCGCGCAGCGTCCCATCGACGACCTCTCCAGGCTGCGCCGGCCGGACCTGCTGGCCTTCCTGGACTGGCTCACCCATAAGCGCGGCTCCTTCACCCTCAGCACCTATAACGCGGGCATCGAGTTCCTGCGCCACATGGGCCGCTTCTACGCCGCCCGCGGCTGGGTCGAGGAGCCCTGGGCTATGGATATCCCCTTCCAGGCGATCGCCGTGGAGACCCCTACGACCCTCCAACGCCCGGAGCTGGCCGCCCTGCTGACCGCCGCCGCCCAGGACGATTTTCACCGCACTATCGTCGGGCTGCTGGGCGAGGCCGGCCTCAAGAAGGGCGAACTCATGGCCCTCCGCCTGGTCGACCTGGAGCTGGAAGGCCCCCTCCCCGAGGTCGTCGTGCGCTATACCGGCAAGCTGCGGAAAAAGTCGCGCCGGGTGGCCCTCTTTGCCGACCTGGCCGCGGCCGCCCGCCGCTACATCGAGTCCCGCCGGGCTGCCGGCGCCGGCGACCTCGATCCGCTCGTCCCGCTCACCGGCCGGCAGGTCAACAACATCGTCGCCGCCCTCTGTCGGGAGGCCGATATCCGCCGCGTCAACCCGCAGATCCTGCGCGACACGGCCGCCGCCCACGCCCTCTCCGCCGGCCGGCCGGCCGAGGAGGTCGGGCGCATGCTCGGCTATACGCCGCGGGGCTACCTCCTGGAGTTCCTTCCGCGGTTCCAGCGGTGGATCAGGCAGGGGGCGAAGGTGGATTGAGAAAAACCGGGACACCACGAAGGCGCCAAGAGGTTTTGAACCACAAAGGCACAAAGGCTCTTTGCGCCTTTGTGGCCCTGTGGCAAGTCCACGGCAGTTTTTCGTGCCTTTGCGTCTTTGGTTCCCAGCGCCTCTAGCTCTCGCCCCCGCCGGCCTCGACGCGCGGGCTGCTGTGGGCCGGGCGATGCACCATCCCCTGCAGCAACAGCAGACCGCCCAGCAGGATGAGCAGCGCCGGCCCCACCAGCCCCACCAGCCACCAGTTCATCACCAGCGCCATCAGCAGCGCCAGCCCCCCGGCGATGGCGCACAGGATTAGCCCGGCCCACAGCAGCCCGCGCGCCCGCACCTGCATCCAGCATACCAATAGCGCCAGCCCCACCGACAGCGGCTCGATCGTCCACAGCACCGCCCATACCCCCCACAGCCCGGTCAGCGCGCAGAACTGCATCAGCAGGCCGTTGGCCCCGATGATGATCCCCGGAATGGCCAGCCAGACCACGCGCATGGAGAGCGCCGCCAGGAGGAAGCCCGCCGCCACCGCCAGCACCTCCAACGGCCAGAACCAGGCCCAGACGGCCCACCAGTCGAACACGCTGCCCACCAACAGCAGCCCGCCGGTGACCAGGATCGGCACGCCAGGTATGAAGAGGCCGCCCAGCCCCCGCTTGCCGTGCGCCGTGAAGGGCGGCACGACAAAGAGCAGGCCCACGACGATCACCACCAGCGGCCAGAGCCGCCACGGTCCCCAGAAACCCCACCCCAGGAAGGCCCGGCCCAGCGTGAAGAAGAGGGCCAACCCGCCGAGCAGGATCAGGAGCAACCCCAGGACGACCGAAGTGCGCTTGCCCATCGAAATCCTCCTTGCCGATTTTATAGCACGATCGCCACCACCGCGACGACGACGCTCCAGAGCAAGGCGATCTGCACCAGGTGGCCCCCCACGTTCCGGGCCATCTGCCGGCCGGCCTCGCCCTGCCGGGCCAGCCGTACCGTCAACACGATGGCCCCGGCCACCAGGAACGGCTCCAGCGGCCACAGAAAGACCCAGTGATGCCACCAGTTCGTGAGCGAGTAGTACGACATCAGCACGCCGTTCCCCAGGACCAGGGCCACCGGGATGACCAGCCAGCGGGCCGCCGCGGCGTACATCACCAGCGCCAGCCCGGCGCCGACCCACAGCAACTCGATGGGCCAGCCCCGGCCGAAGATGGACCAGTCGTTCAGCATCCCGCCGATCAGGACGATCAGCAGGTTCCCGGCGGCCAAAAGCCCCAGAGCGGCCAGGATCGCTTTGCCTACTCCTCCCTGGCCCTGGAAGCGCTCCAACTGGGCAGAGCTCCGCAGCCACGCCTGGCGCACCCGTTCTACCCGGTCCACGGGGGGCGCCGTGGCCGGCGCCGGCCCCACGGAGATGTCCGTGTCCTCGGCGGCAAAGCCGGCGTCCGTGATCTGCTCGCGGGCCGTGCCCGAAATGACGTTGACCGACTCGTCCGGGGCCTCGGCCGTGCTGAAGGAGAGCGGCAGCGAGATGCGCTCCGGCAGTTCCAGCCCGATCTCCGCGGTCGCCTGGCGCAGCGCCTGGGCCATCTCCGCCACGCTCTGGAAGCGCTCCTCCGGCTGCTTGGCCAGGGCCTTGAGCACGATGCGCTCAAAGGGCTCGGGGATGCGCGGGTCCACTTGGCGGGGCAGCGGCAGCGGATCGTGCAGGTGCTTCATCAGGATGGCCAGCGGCGTGTCGGCGTCGAAGGGCGGCTTGCCCAGGAGCATCTCGTAGAAGACAATGCCCACGGAGTAGATGTCGCTGCGCGGGTCGCTGTGCCCCTCCAGCCCCTGCTCCGGGGCGATATAGTTCAGCGTGCCCATCAGCACGCCGGCCGCGGTGTGGCGCGTGCCGCCGAGGATCTGGGCGATGCCAAAGTCGGTGAGCACGGCCTGGCCGCTCCGGGTGAGCATGATGTTGGCCGGCTTGACGTCGCGATGGATGACGCCCTCGCTGTGGGCATAGGCCAGGCCGTCCAGCACGTCGAGCAGGATGCGCACCATCTCGCCGGCCGGCATCTGCTGGCCGCGGATGTGATAGTCGTTCAAGCGGGCCTTCAGGGTATCCCCTTCCAGCAGCTCCATCACCATGTAATAGATGCCGTCCTGCACGTCAAAGTCGTGGACCTGGACGATGTGGGGGTGGCGTAGAGCGGCCACCGCGCGGGCCTCGCGGCGAAAGCGCACCAGGAACTCTTCTTCCTCCACCAGGTCGGAGCGCAGCACCTTGACGGCCACGTAGCGGTCCAGCCCCGGGTGATAGGCCCGGTAGACCTGGGCCATCCCACCCCGGCCCAACTGGTCCAACACGCGGTACTTGCCGAGCGTCTGTCCCTGCAAGGATACGGGAGACATGCCTTGTCCTCCTTCTTTGCGGCTCGCTTGTAAGTGGAACCTGGGCTTGAGCGCCGGCATCCCGGTATCCTCCATCATCGTCGATGGAGACATCATACCAGGAAGATAGCCTCTTTTCCTATCGGGGCGCTAACCGGGAGCTATCGGTTGGGTATTGGGGATTGAGTATTGGGACCAAGACCCGCAGCCCAATCACCGCTTCCCGACCACCAGCTTGTACCCCAGGCCCCGCAGCGTCAGCAGCAGCTGCGGCTTGGCCGGGTCCGGCTCGAGCTTGGTCCGCAGCCGGCGCACCAGGTTCTCCACCTGGTAGTCGTAGACGTCGTCGGGATACTCGGGCCAGACGGCCTGGCAGATGTCGTCCTTGGAGCAGACCTCGCCGCCGTGTTCATGGAGGTAAGCCAGCAGGGCGAACTCCTTGGGGGCCAGCGTGACCGGCCGGCGGTCCACACGTACCACCCCCGCGCCGATATCGACCTCCAGTTCGGGAAAGGGGCTGTCGCGCAGGGTGATGTCGGGGTCGTGAAAGATCAGGACGACGTCACCCAACTGGATGCGGTCGCCGTCGTGCAGCTCCGCCGGTTGGAGCAGGCGTTCGCCGTTGAGCCAGGTGCCGTTGGTGCTGCCGAGGTCCTCCAGGATGGCCCGCCAGCCCTCACGCCGGACGCGGGCGTGCTCCCGGGAGACGCGGGTGCTGGTGATGACGATGTCGCTCTCCAGCGCCCGGCCGATGGTCGTCGTCGGGCCGCGCAGGGGATGTTCGCTGCCGGCAGGGTCGGTCAAGGTGGGGACGCGATCGGGATGGGCCATGCTGCACCTCGCCACGATGGGAACGTCTCGCTCACGGCCTCCATCTTACCATGGTTTGGCAATTTGCTCAACCGCCCGTAGCAGAAGCGTCGAGTGTGGGCCGCGAAGGTGTGCGGTGATACTGCTGTATCCACGATCAGGGATCGCCCGCCGAAGCGGGCGGGGAGGTAAAGCCGTGGCCACTCGTTCGATCGTCCTGCGCGTTGCAGCGGCTATCTTCCTGTTTCTCCTGCTCAGCACCGCGGTGCCGGCCGCTCCCCAGGGCCGGCCGCCCCGGATGCCGCCTGGTCCCTCACCCAGGTGGACAACGGCCGGTTGTTCGGCAGGACCGGGCCCGGCCTGGCGCTGGACACCGCCGGCCGGCTCTGCTCCCTTTATCTGCCGCTGGCGGTGCGCAGCCCGTAGGCCGGGGCGTTTGACAGAAGCGCGCGGCTATGTTACAGTAGCTCCAGTTCCTTGACAGTCTTTCTTTGGCGGAGGCGCCCGCTGCCCGGATGCCAGGGCCCAACGGGGGAAACCGGTGTGAGTCCGGTGCTGTCCCGCAACTGTATGGGGTGAGAACGCCCCGAGCCAGGTCGCCCACCTCCGCCGCGCCGTTCCAGGACCCACGTGGATGGGGCCGGCAGAGGCATGCCGTTGTCTCGCCCCCCTTCTCGAGGGGGGCTTTCTTTGTGCCAGAGCCTGCTCATCTGGGGGCGCCAAGGGCCTGCGACCGTGGAGGCACGAAGGCCAGGGCGTTTCAGCGTTGGGATGTTCAAGCGTTCGAACGAGGTTAGCGGTGGAGCTCGACCAGGACGACACAGCGGAGACTGCCAGGCCCATCCCCGCTCCTGCCGGTGCGCAGGGTGGAGGGATGGCCGTGAGCCACCCAGGCGCCTGGGCGCTCTGGGCGCTGGCCGCGGCGCTGCCGGCCCTGACGACGCGCAACCCGGCCTACCTGGTGCTGCTGCTGTTGGTGGTGGCAGTGGTGCAAACTTCCCAGCCGGCCCGCCCCGGGGCCCTGGCCGGCTGGCGCTTTTTCTTAAGAGCAGGGTTGTTCCTCTGGCTCCTGACCATTCCCCTGAACGCCCTCACCGCCCACTACGGCCGCACCGTGCTCTTTGCCCTGCCGCCGTCGTGGCCGCTTGTCGGCGGCCCCGTCACCCTGGAGGCCGCCGCCTACGGCTTTCTCAGCGGCCTGGCCTGGCTGGCGGTCCTGGCCGCCTTTGCCACGTTGAGCCAGGCGGTGGACCCCTACCAGCTCCTGCGCGCCGCCCCGCCCGTCCTCTACCAGACCGGCGTGACTGCCGCGATCGGCATGTCGTTCATCCCGCAGGCCGCCGTGGCCCTGCGCGAGATCCGCGAGGCCCAGACCGTCCGCGGCCACCGCGGCCGCGGCCTGCGCGACGTCGGCCCCCTGGTGCTGCCGCTGCTGACGACCGGCCTGGAGCGCTCGCTGCAGCTGGCCGAGTCGATGGAGTCGCGCGGCTTTGGCGCCTCCCCGCTGCGCTCCCCCCGGGCGCGGGCCTGGGGGCAGCGCCTGCTGCTGTTGGCCCTGTTGACCATCCTGGCCGGCCTCCTGGTGCGGGCTGGTGCCCTGTTGGCTGCGCCGGCCGCCGGGGGGAGCGCGCCCCTCGGCACCGCGCTGCTGCTCCTGGGGGGCGCCGCTCTGATCGTGGCCCTGGTCTTGCAGGGCCGCAGCGTCCAGCGCAGCCGCTATCGCCCGCGGCGCTGGGCAGTGGGCGACACCGCCGTTGCCCTGTGCTCACTCCTGGCACTCCTGGGGTATGCCGCTGTGCTCCTGGCCTGGCCGGCCGCCCTGGCCTATGTGCCCTACCCGCAGCTCGGCTGGCCGGCCTTTCACCCGGCCATCGGCGCCCTCTTCCTCCTCCTGACCGCGCCCGCCTGGTTCGCCCGGAGGAAGCCATGATCCGGCTGTCCGGCGTGACCTATACCTACCCCGACAGCCCGCGCCCCGTCCTGGCCGGCATCAACCTGGAGGTCGCCGCGGGCGAGTTCCTGGTGGTCGCCGGGCCCTCCGGCTCGGGCAAGAGCACCCTGCTGCGCTGCCTCAACGGGCTGGTGCCCCACTTCTACGGCGGCACCTTTGCCGGGCAGGTCGATGTCCTGGGCCACGACCCGGTGGCCGAGGGGCCCGGGGCGATGAGCGCCTGGGTCGGGCTCGTGTTCCAGACGCCGGAGGCCCAGTGCGTGGCCACCACGGTGGAGGAGGAGTTGGCCTTTGCCATGGAGAACCGTGGCCTGCCGGAATCGACCATGCGCCAGCGCATCGCCGCGACCATGGCGGCGCTGGGCATCGATCATCTCGCCGGCCGGCGGCTGGAGACCCTTTCCGGCGGCGAGCGCCAGCGCGTGGCCATCGGCGCGGTGCTGACGCTGCAGCCGCGTCTGCTCGTGCTCGACGAGCCGACCTCGCAGCTGGATCCCGCCGGCGCCGAGGAGGTCCTGGCCGCGGTGGCCCGGCTGAACCGTGACCTGGGGCTGACCGTGATCCTCTGCGAGCACCGCCTGGAGCGGGTCGTATCCTTGGCTCGGCGCATGGCCTACCTGTCCGGGCCGGGCCGGCCACTCCTCGTCGGGGAGCCGCGGGCCGTGCTGCAACGGATGGCCGACGTGCCGCCGGTGGTGGCGCTGGGCAAGGCGCTGGGGTGGAGTCCTCTGCCTCTGGACGTGGAGGAAGCACGCAACTTCGTTGCGGTCGCCGGAGGGGTGGAGCAAGGGCGCCGAACAAGCGGCAAATGGCAAGCAGCAAGTAGCCTGGCGGCGGGGACACTTGCTACTTGTGATTTGCTACCCAAAGCTCCGCCTGCTGATCCATTTTCTTCCCCTTCTTTCGCCATCCGGGTCTCGGGCCTTTCTTTTTCCTACAACGGTTCCCCCGCCCTGCGCGGCGTCGACCTGGAGGTGAGCTATGGCGAGATCGTGGCCCTGATGGGGAGCAACGGGGCCGGCAAGACGACGCTGCTCAAGCTCCTGGTGGGACTGCTGCGGGCTGAGGTGGGAGCGGTGGCGATTGCCGGCCTGGACCCGCGCCGGGTGCCGCTGTCGCGGCTGATCGAGCATGTCGGCTACGTGCCGCAGAACCCCGACGCCCTCCTCTTTGCCGATACGGTGCGCGACGAGCTCGACTACACCCTGCGCCAGCGCGGCCGGCCGGCCGGCGACTACGGCGCGCTGCCCGGCGAGATCGGCCTGGACACCCTTTTGGAGCGCTACCCCCGCGACCTGAGCGTGGGCGAGCGCCAGCGCGTCGCCTTGGCCGCCGTGCTCGTGGCCGGACCCGAGATCATCCTGCTCGACGAGCCCACCCGCGGGCTGGATTCTCACCAGAAGGAGGCCCTGGTGCGCTTCCTGCAGGCCGCGCGCGCCCGGGGTCGGGCCGTCCTGCTGGCTACGCACGACGTGGAGCTGGCCGCCCGCTGCGCCGACCGGATCGTGCTCCTGGAGCAGGGCAGCGTGCGGGCCGCCGGGCCGACGGGCGAGGTTATGGCGCGTTTCCCCGCCTTTGCCTCGCAGGTGAGTCGTCTCTACGGAGAGGCGCGCTATCGCACGGTGGAGGACGTGCTGGGTGCTCCGGTGGTAGTTCAGCAGATGGCGGGCGAGGTGCGGCAGGCGCGGCCGGGGGCTGAAGGGTCGAAACTCCAAGTCCGCAATTCCAAGTCCGAGTTTCGCATTTCCCTGACCCCCTGGATCGTCGCCCTGGCCAGCCTGATCGGCGTGGTGGCCTTCCTCTATCCCTTCTTTGCCGGGCCGGTGGAGGCCGGCGGCGGGTTCCTGGCCCACGCGGCCGATGCGCCGGTGGTGACGCTCCTGTGCGTGGTGGCCATCCTGGCCGGTCTGGAGGTGCGCGGCCTGGGCGCTAAGCAGGTGGCGCTCCTGGGCATCCTGGCGGCCATCGGCGCCCTGCTGCGCCCCATCCCCGGGCCTTTTGGCTTCTCCTTGCTCTTCTTTCTGCCCATCCTCTGCGGCTACGCCGTGGGGCCGACCTTTGGCTTCCTGCTGGGGGCGCTCACGCTGCTCCTCTCGGCCCTGGTGACGAGCGGCATCGGTCCCTGGCTGCCCTATCAGATGCTGACCACCGGCTGGGTGGGGCTGCTGGCCGGCTTTCTGCCCAACCTGCGCCGCTGGCGCCGGGGCGAGGTCGCCGTCCTGGCGGCCTTCTCCCTCCTCCTGGGCCTCTTCTTCGGGGCGGTGATGAACCTGTGGTTCTGGCCCTTCCTGGGGCTGGGCGCCGACTCGGCCATCCTCTGGCAGCCGGGGCTCCCGCTGGGGGAAACCCTGCTGCGCTATGCCCGCTTCTACCTGGCGACCTCGCTGGCCTGGGACCTGGGGCGCGGCCTGGGCAACGTCCTGCTGATCGTCGTGTTGGGCCCGCCCGTGCTGCGGCTGCTGCGGCGCTTTAGCCAGCGCTTTGCCTTTCGGCGTGCTTGATGAGAACCACGAACTTCGAGGGGTCTGGCACCACAAAGGTGAAGAGGGTTGCTACCACAAAGGCACCAAGGTCCGAAGGGGAAGGGGTTTTCCAAAGTTGCCGATGCGTTTTGACACATCAATAACTTTGGTTCAGAAACGGGCTTTCTTGGCGTCCTGGCGGTCCTGGGCTCTCAGAACTTTATGCGGCGGATGATCGCGGTCAGATCGCCCTCGTAGCCGGGCGTGGTCCAGGCCGGCCGTGCCTGGGCGAAGCGCTCCCCGCCGGATGGCAGCCCCATTGTCCAGTCGACGACGATGGCCTCCTGCGGCGCCGTGTCGCTGAAGCGCAGCGTGACCTCCAGCCCGTCGCACCCCGGACCGTAGCACCAGAGGTTGTAGAAGTTGTTCCAGGAATCGCCTGCCCTGACCGGCAGTTCCTGTCCGGCCACCGTCACCGCCTCCAGACCGGCGATCGGCACGTACAGGTCCACCTCGCTGCCGCCGCGGGGGGAGCGCAGCCGCAGCCGCACGGTCCGGCCCGTGTCGCCGCGCTCGGTGGAGAGCACCTCCAGGTTGGGGGCGGGAGCGCCCGTCGGCGTGGACAGCGCCACGGGCCGCTGGCCGGTGGACCAGGGGAAGACGGCCTGGGGCTGGGCGTCGAACTGCTCGCGCAGCGGGGAGGGGAGGGTCTCCAGGCGAGAGCCGGCGGCCCAGTAGGCGGTGCCGGTGTCGCCGTCCGCGACATGATAGAGGTTGAGGGCTCTGGGGGCCGCTGTGGAGAACGGCGGCACCATGATGGCCGCCAGCGTGCCGACCAGCGTGATCGCCGCGGCCGCCAGGACCAGGATGCGCTGCCAACGCGCCCTGCCCGGCGGCAGCGCCAGGAGCGGCAGCAGGGTGCCGGCGACCAGGCCGACGGCCAGGGTCACCGTCGGGCTGGCGTTGAAGCGGAACGCCGCCTCGAACTGCAGGGCCAACTGCAGCCCGACCAGCGCGGCGGGAAAGGCGGCGGCCAGCGCCGCGACCTCGCGGGCCCAGGGGGATGCGGCCAGCGGCGTGAGGGCGACGACGGCCAGGAGCAGGCCGGCCCAGAGGGCGGGGACGATCAGCAGGATGGCAGCGCCGGGCACGAGCAAGGCCGTGAGCAGGGCCAGGAGCCCCCAGAAGAGCCAGGTGCCCAGGGCCAGGCCCCAGAACCCGGCCGGCCGGCCCAGCCGCGCGCCGGCCAGCAACGTGCAGAGCAGCGCCCCACCCCACAGGGCCAGGCGCATCGGCAGGGGGTAGGCGTACCATGGGGTGGAGTTGCCCGCGATCGTGCTCACCAGCCAAGTGAGCCCCAGGCCCAGCAGGATCGGCAGCGCCACGGAGAGCAGGGCGGCCAGGAGCCCCTGTCCCAGGGCGCGCAGCGCCAGCCGTTGCCGCAGGATCAGGGCGGCGGCCGTTCCCGGCAGCAGCAGGGACAGGACGGCCAGCGGGGGGGTCCAGGCGGCCGGCCAGCGCAGCAGCGCCCGCCCCAGGAGGTCCATGTAGGCGGCGTCGCCCCGCGGCGGGCTGGCCAGGTCGCGCCCGGCTAGCGCCCGGGCCAGCGCCAACGTCGTCTCCCCCTGATGTTGCAGGCTGCCCCGGTCGAGGTTGTCCAGGTTGTCCAACGGCGTGTGGTAGTGCGCGCCTCCTTCGATATAGGCCAGGTTCAGGCCGGGCAGCCCGGCCGCTTTGAAGACCGAGAAGTCGGTTTCGTTCGGCATGGCCTTGTAGGCCTCGTACATCAGCGAGTTGGTGGACGGGTGGGGGGTGGAGGCATAGGCGTCGAGGAGCCAGGCGTTGTCGGCGCTCGTCTCGAACATCAGGACGCGGCCGGAGGTGCCGCGGGCCTCCAAATTGACCACCGCGCCGATCCGCCGGGCCCAGGGGTGCTCGTCGACAAAGGCCCGCGCGCCCAGCAGCCCCACCTCCTCGCCGTCGCTGAAGAGCAGGATCACCGGGTTGCGCTGCGGCCCCTGCGCTTGCAGCAGGCGGGCCACCTCCAGGAGCACGACGACGCCGGAGCCGTTGTCGGCTACCCCCGGGGAGACGCCGCCGGAATCGTAGTGGGCCACCAGCAGCAGGGCGGGCCCATCGGTCTGCCCCGGAAGCTCGGCCAAGACGTTCTGTACCTGCCCGCAGAGGGCGCCGGCGCCGTTGTAGCTGCGGCAGGCGATGGCCTCCTGGATGGTGGGGACGTAGCCCAGGGCCCGTAGGCGGTCGACGAGGCGCTCGCGCACCAGGTCGTGGCCGGCACTGCCGATGGGGCGTGGGCCGGCATCGGCCACGACCGCCCGCAGCACCTCCTCGGCGCGGCCGGCCGAGAAGACGTCCGGCGGAGCCGTTGGCGGCAGGGGGGCCGGCGGCCGCAGGCCCCAAAGGACCAGCAGCAGGGCCACCGCCAGGATGGCCAGGCCGGCCAGGATGGCGAACGTCCGCACGTAGGGGGAGTTGGCCTCATTGTCCATGGGCATCAAGCTTCCCTCCGAACTGCTCCAGGTATTGACGGGCCTTCTTTTCGCGCCGTGCGACGCCCCAGAGGAGTTGTCCTTCATCACCCCTCTTGCACCCCCACCACCAGGCTGCTCCACTCGTAGGCCTGCCAGATGCCCAGGGCGTTGCGCCTTACCGTGACCGGGCGCGGGGTGGCCGCCCCGGAGCAGGCCACAAAGGCCTTGAAACGGCCGGCCGCCGGGTCGCCGCTGTAGGGGTTGGAGGTAAAGTTCAGCACATAGGGCGGCGCGGGCAGCCGGTAGCCGGCCGCGGGCGACGTGCCCTGGATGTACGACTGCGGCAGGTAGGGCTGCGCATTGATTTGATCGCGGATGCGCTGCAGGTCGCCGCGCCGCATGCGCCACCCCTGATAGCCGCCACCGCCCTCGGACAGTCGCTCGCCGGCCACTGCTGCGGCCAGGCACTGCTGGCCCAGCGTCTCGTCCTGGGCATAGAGCAGCAGGGCGACGACCATCATCGCCGCGCCTCCCTGGGGCGTCGTGGCCGTTCGGTCGCGCAGGGCAACGAACTCTTCGATGGAGCGGGGGAGTGCGGCGATCGTTACCGGTTCGAGTGCGGGCATGGTTTCTCTCCTTTATCTGCTATGACCCGGGGCTCGTCCCCGGACGAGTACAACCGGCTCGCCATCTCTTCCCCCTCGGGCACCAGCGCACGCAGCAGTGCCCACGCCGCCCACTCCGCCGGCTTCAGCAGGAGGTAGGCCCCGTCGGCCAGGAAGGGGCGGTGCAGGCGGCGGGCCAGGCGTGGGCCCAATGTATTGTAGATCCGGCGCAGGCGGCGATGGCCGGACGGCCAGGCCGCCTGCAGCGCCAGCTCGGCGCACTTGAACCGCTGCAGCTGGCGGTTGGCGCGGAAGGGCCGGCCATCGTGGGACGCGGCCGCCCAGGACCCCACCAGCCGGGGATGGCCATGCGCCGCCGCCGTGGCGATGTAACACTGGGGCGGATAGGCCGGCAAGTCGGCATAGGCTTCCAGCATGCGCACGACGGCCCAGCGCCAGGCCGCGCCGTACGCCCCCAGCCAGGCCAGCGGGCCCAGGATGCTCCAGGCCGAGGCACGTGCCGGGAGCTCATAGTCGTGCAGGAGCCGGTAGGAGGTGAGCGCCCCGATCTCCAGGCACCAGGTGGGCAGGCCGTACAGGATCACGGCCAGGGCGATGAAGACCCCTGTGCCATAGGAGAGCAGACTGGCCACTCCTATCAGGCAGATGGCGGCGCAGACCAGGCCCACCGCCGCCAGCCGGGCCGCCTTTTCGCCCCGGCGCCGCTGCGCCTGCCGATAGGCCCAGTGGAGGGCGGGGGGCGCGGCGCCCAGCACCAGGGTGGCCACGATGGGCAGGAACGCTCCGCCCGCGCTGCAGCCCAGCCCCACCAGGATCACGTACTGCAGCGCCAGGATGGTGCCGCCGTAGATGCCCAGCCGCACGATGAAGGAGCGGGCGAACTGCGGTCTGAGGAGCAGCAGCCCCAGGCAGGCGGCGGCATAGGCCAGGAACGGGGCAAAGAAGGGGGTCACCGACGTCCCCAACAGGAGCGCGGCATAGTCCGCCGGGCGTCCGGACTGCCATTCCGGCTTGAGCAGGTCGGCCAGCAGGAAGCAGGGCGCGGGCAATACGATAGCCGCCAGCGCGTAGAGCACGCGCCCTCCTTTGGACTGGGGGACAGGGATGAGGGGTTGTTCGTCCATTTCATCTTCCATCCTTCTACCCGCGTCGCCGCCGCAGCAATTTCTCCAGCTCTACCACCAGGTAGCTGCCGACGCCCACCGCCAGCACGCGCCCCCAGTCGGCCAGGCCGATCGGGGCGCTGTAAACCAGGTTGTTCATGAAAGGGGCGTAGGTGAAGAGCAACTGCAGGGCGATCATCCCGCCGATGCCGGCCAGGACCCAGCGGTTGGACAGGACCCCGATCTGGAACATCGAGTGGGTGAGCGAACGGCAGTTGAGCAGGTAAAAGATCTCGACACGGTGCCGCATTCTCCATGTCCCAGGGGTGGATATTGCCGATCGGCGCATACCCTGTGCCGGTCACTTCGTAGCGCCTGCCGCCGGCCAGCACCTGCCGCACTGTCATCTGGTTCTGGGTCAGCGTCCCGGTCTTGTCGGAGCAGATCACCGTGACGCTGCCCAGCGTCTCCACGGCCGGCAGCTTGCGGATGATGGCCCGCCGGCGGGCCATCCGGGCCACGCCGATGGCCAGCGTCACCGTCAGAGCGGCCGGCAGCCCCTCGGGGATCGCCGCCACCGCCAGGGCCACGGCGGCGGTAAAGGTCTCCACGACCGGTTGGCGGCGCAGGAGGCCGATGGCAAAGGTGACGGCCGCCAGCGCCAGGATGGCCACCAGCACCAGGCGGCTGAACCGGGCGATCTTGCGCGTCAGCGGGGTCTGTAGCTCTTGGGCCTCGGAGATCAACTGCGAGATGCGGCCGATCTCGGTGCTATCGCCCGTGGCGACGACCAGCCCTGTCCCCTGCCCGTAGGTGACCAGCGTGGAGGCGTAGGCCATGTTGCGGCGCTCGGCCAGGGGCGTCTCCGGCGCCAGCTCCACGTCCACCGCCTTTTGCACCGGGACCGACTCGCCGGTGAGGGCCGCCTCGGCCACCTGCAGATCGCGCGCCCGCAGCAGGCGCAGGTCGGCGGGGACCTTGTTGCCGGCCTGCAGGAGGACGATGTCGCCGGGGACCAGCTCACCGGCCGGGATGCGCAGGGTCAGGCCGGACCGCAGCACGGTGGCCTCCGTGGTCATAGCCTCGGCCAGGGCGGCGATGGCCTGCTCGGCCCGCGCCTCCTGCACATAGCCGACGATGGCGTTGATCAGCACGACGGCGGCGATGATGGCGGCATCCAGGGGGTCCTTGATCACGGCGGTGATGACGCTGGAGGCCAGCAGGATGTAGATGAGTGGGTTGTTGAACTGCAGCAGAAAGCGCAGCAGCGGGCTCTTGCCCTTTTTTGGGGTGAGCACGTTCGGCCCAAAGTGCTGCTGCCGGTGTTTGATCTCGAAGGTGTCCAGCCCCTTTTCCTGGTCGGACTCCAGCAGGACGAGCGCCTCTGCCGCCGGAAGATGGTGCCAGTGCTTGCCGAGAAGTGTTTGCATGAAAATCGTCCTCCGGGTTCGCTGTCTTTGCCTTGAGCTAACGCAGCGGATGGATATCGACGGCCTGCAGCTCCATCCACTCGCGCCCCGGCACCTCCAGCCGACCAAAGGAATGGGCGCCGTCGGGCGTGGCCACGGCGTACTGGTTGTCCACCCAGGCGACAAAGCCCAGGGGCGGGGTGGGCGAAACGGGCGTGGATAGGACCTCGACCCCGTCTACCCAGAAGGTACAACCCGCGGCCAGCCAGCGCAGTTCATAGGTGTGCCATTCGGTCATGGCCTGCGGCAGCAGGGCTTCGGCGGCGCGGGCGCGGGCGCGGGCGGCCCGGCCCAGCGGGCGCGCCAGGAATGGGACGTTCAGCAGGAGCCGGGCCAGGCGGACGGCCGGCCCGGGCAGGCGTCCTCCGTCCAACACGGCGGCCTTCCAGCCATGCCCGGGGACGCCGGGCGCCAGCTCCATCGCCGAGGGCGGCGAGGCGTAAAAGAACCAGGCGTTGTTCGGGGCGGCGGTGACCTCGCCGGCCAGGGTGAAGGGGTCGTTCCAGAAGCCGAACCCGGCCGTGCCCAGGAACGCCTGTGCCGGATGGGAGAAGCGGGCCCGGACGGCCATGTGCAGCGGCGGGCGCCAGCGGAAGCTCGCCGGCCGCGGGCCGGCATAATCGTGGATTTGGGCGTCGGAGATGCGCGTGGAGGGCGCGTCCTCCAGGACAAAGCGCAAGACCCCGTCCTGGCGCTCGATATCCCCGTGCCCCAGGATCAGGCGGACCCAATAGGGGGAGGGCCGGGGGGAGAAGAGGTCCTGGACCGGCTGCAACTCATCCTCCCTTGGCCAGCAGCCGCGCCGCCCCTTGCCAGACCAGCACGGTCAGGCCCCAGGCGGCATAGCCGCAGGCGATGGCCCAGAAGAGCGGCCACTGCCGGCGCATCGTCAGCCAGGCGACCAGGGTAAAGACACAGGTGGCGACGATGCCGCCCACCGCCGCGCGCAGGAACTCGGACGTGGCGGCGTGGTCGCGGCCGGTGTTCAGGAAAACGATGATCGTGGTCAGCGGGATGGTCAGCGGCATGCTGGCGATGATCCCGCCCAGCCCACGCCAGCGCTCGCCGATGAAGGCAATCGCCACGATCACGGCCAGGGAGACGACAATTTCCAGGATGCGCGTTAGCACGACTGCCTCCGGTCTGGGTTGGACGGTATTGTACCAGATTTCTCCCGGCTGTGCAAAAGGGGCAGGAGGCGGGGGCCGATGCCCGCTTCCTGCCGGGTGCCGGCCCATCGATTTTGACTTCTGCGCGGCATGCTGGTATACTGGTCACACAGCGGCGAGGTTTTCGTTGCTTTGCTACCGACTCCTGCATAGCTCGCCATACTACCTTGAAGCCGAAATCCGCGTGCATAGACTTTGGGGATCTATGCAGGGATCAATAGGAGGACCTATGGACCTCTCTCCCCTCCGTTCCCGTTTTCCCGCCCTGCAGCAGACCGACCCCGCCGGCCGGCCGTATGTCTACTTCGACGGCCCCGGCGGCACCCAGGTGCCCGATACCGTCATCGCCGCTATGGCCGATTACCTGGCATACTCCAACGCCAACCTCCACGGGGCCTTTATTACCAGCCGGCGCACCGACGAGACGGTGGCCCGCGCCCGCCAGGCCGCCGCCGACCTGCTGAACGCTCCCTTGCCGCAGGAGATCGTCTTCGGGCCGAATATGACGACGCTCACCTTTCACCTCAGCCGGACGATCGCCCGGGAACTCGAAGCCGGGGACGAGGTGATCGTCACCCACCTGGACCACGACGCCAACATCGCTCCCTGGCTGCGGCTGCAGGCGCAGGGGGTGGTGGTGCGCTGGGCGGACTTTCACCAGACGGACTGCACCCTGGACCTGGAAGGGCTGCGGGCGCTCTTGAACGAGCGCACCCGGCTGGTGGCCGTGGGCTATGCCTCCAACGCTGTGGGTACGATCAACGACGTGGCGCGCATCGCCGCCTGGGCCCACGAGGTGGGGGCGCTGTGCTACGTGGACGCCGTGCACTATGCCCCACACGGGCCGATCGACGTGCAGGCGCTGGGCTGCGACTTCCTGGTCTGCTCGGCCTACAAGTTCTTCGGCCCGCACCTGGGGGTGCTGTGGGGGCGAGGGGAGCTGTTGGAGCGCATGCGGCCGGCCAAGGTGCGCCCCGCGTCCGACGACATCCCCGACCGCTACGAGACCGGCACGGCCAACCACGAGGGGCTGGCCGGGCTCACGGCGGCGGTGGACTACCTGGGCGAGGTGGGCCGGCGCTACGGCGGGCCGTTCCTGCCGCACTACCCGGCCTTTGAGGGCCGCCGGCTGCAGCTCAAGGCCGGCCTGGCAGCGATCCGCGAGTACGAACGAGGCTTGTGCTGGCAACTGATCGCCGGCCTGCAACAGATCCCCGGCCTGCGCATCTATGGTCTCACCGACCCGGCGCGGGCGGCGGAGCGCGCCCCCACCGTGTCGTTCACCCTGGAGGGCCGCCCGGCCCCCGAGGTCTCGCAGTACCTCGGCGACGCCGGCATCTTCACATGGGCCGGCAACTTTTACGCCCTGGCGGTGACCTCGCGCCTGGGCATCGAGGACCAGGGCGGGCTGCTGCGCGTGGGCATCGCCCACTACAACACGGCGGAAGAGGTACAGCGGCTGCTCGAGACCCTGGGGCGGTTGGGAGAGCAGGGGTAGGAGCAAACGATGGACACCCATTTTGCGGCTCGCTCGATCGCGCGCTCGATCCATGGGCTGCTTCAGCCCTGGGCCTTCAACGCCCGGGTGCTGGCGGTCTTTCCCCAGGTGTGCGACCTGATCAGCGCGGGGGGCCAAGTGCTGGCGCTGGTGGATGCGGGGGTGGGGGAGGGGCCGCTGAACATCGTGGTGGCGGCGACCCCTGTAGCTGAAGGCGGGCGGGGTTCGTTCCAGGAGGTCCTGGCCCGGCTCAAGCCGGGCATGCCGGCGAGCCTGGAAGGGACGATCCTGCTGGCCGGCGACCTGGCGGTGGATCTGGCCGGGGCGGCGGTCTGGGAGCCGCGCCCCCCCTGGGAAGAGCGGCGGGCGCAGAGCGCGGCCCTGCTTGAACGTCTGCCGGCGCTGCGGACGCTGGCCGTGGAGCAGGCCCCGCCGGAGAGCCTGTTGCGCCTGCTGCGGGCCGGCGCCGGCGTCGAAGGCGAACTGGCCCGGGCGACACAGGCGGCCGTCGGCGCGGCCGGGGCGCTGCTGCGGGCCGGCTGGGCCGGCTCTGTCGCGTCCCTCCGGGAAGGGGCGGCCTGGCTGGCCGGCCTGGGCGGCGGCCTGACACCGGCCGGCGACGATTACCTCTGCGGAGCGCTGCTGGCCGCCTGGCTGGCCCACCCCGACCCCGGCGCTTTCTGCCAGACGATCATCGAGGTCGCCGTCCCGCGCACGACAACCCTGTCCGCGGCTTTCCTGCAGGCGGCCGGCCGCGGCGAGTGCGGTGCCGCCTGGCATCGCCTGTTGGCGGCGCTGACGGCGGGGGACCCGGCGGGGATCTCTGCCGCGCTGGCCGACGTGCTCTCGCAGGGGGCTACCTCGGGGGCCGACACGCTGGCGGGGTTCCTGGGGGCGGTCCTGCCGGGGAACGTGGGCCGGTGAGCTTTGCCCTGCCCCATACCTGCCACCCTATTGCCACATTCTTCTCTTGACACCGCCCCCGTTTCTGGTATCATCGGGACAGTTGGAGGTCCTATGTCCGCCCGTATCCTGGTCGTCGACGACGAGCTGCCCATCATCGATCTCCTCTCCTATAACCTGAAGCGGGCCCACTACGAGGTGCTGATCGCCCGCGACGGCGAGGAAGCCCTGCGCCTGGCCCGCCAGGAACGGCCCGACCTGGTGATCCTGGACCTGATGCTGCCCCGGTTGGACGGCCTGGAGGTCTGCCGGGTGCTGCGGCGCGAGCGCGACGTGCCGATCATCATGCTCACCGCCCGCGACGCCGAGGTGGACCGGGTGGTGGGCCTGGAGTTGGGAGCGGACGATTACGTGGTCAAGCCCTTTAGCGTGCGCGAGCTGCTGGCGCGGGTCAAGAATGTGCTGCGCCGCGCCGCGCCGCAGCCCCCGCCGGCCGGCCGGGAGGTGATCCGCGCCGGCCCCCTGACCGTCGACCCCGCCCGGCACGAGGCCCGCCTGGGCGACGTGCTGCTGGAGCTGACCGCCCTGGAGTTCGAGCTGCTCTACACCCTGGCCCGTCATGCCGGCCGGGTGCTGCACCGCGAGCAGCTCCTGGAGCAGGTCTGGCAGTATGAGGATGCCGGCGACCTGCGCCTGGTGGATTCGGCGGTCAAGCGGCTGCGGCGCAAGCTACGCCAGGCGGCCCCGGGCGGCGGCCTGCTGGTGGCCGTCCGCGGCGTGGGCTACAAGCTCCAGGTGGAATAGCATTTGCCGTCTCACGCGCCACTGGTCGCGCTTGTTCCTGTTCTTTGCCGAGAGCCGGTGCACACGGATTCCGGCTTCGAGGTAGTATGGCGAGCTAGGCAGGACTCAGTGGGCCTTTGTCCGGAGCTACCATGTTCCGTTCCCTGCGCACCCGCCTCGCTCTGAGCCACCTCCTGGTGATCGTCATCGCCATGGGGCTGCTGGGCCTGCTCCTGCTCTCGTTCCTGGAGCGCTACTTCCTCAAGGCCATGGAAGAGAGCCTGGCGGCACAGGCCCGCCTCACGGCCCAGACGCTGGTGCCCGGGGCGCTGGCGGCCGGAGATCCCCAGAACGCCGCCTATAACGCCATTCAACAGCAGAACAGCAGTATCTATGTGCAGACCCAGAACTGGGCCCCCTTGAGCGATACGGCCGGCCTGGGGGGCGGCGACTTGGCCGCCTTTGCCGATGCCTCCGTGCAGTTGAGCAGCCAGTTGGATACGCGCATCCGCGTCCTGGACCGCCGGTCCATCGTCCTGGTGGATTCGCTCCGCGAGCAACAGGGACAGGCCCTGCCATCCGACCCGCTGGTGGCCCGGGCGCTGGCCGGGAGCTATGCCGGCCGCACCGACCCGCTCTTTGCCGCCAATGCCTCCATGTATGTGGCCCTGCCGGTGCTGGTCGATGGACAGGTCGTCGGGGCGGTCTACTTGAGCCAACCGCTGCGCGACGTGGCCGCCGTCGTGCGCGACCTGCGCCTGGGCTGGCTCGCTGCCACGGGCATTGCCCTGCTCCTCTCCGGTCTGCTGGGCTGGTTGCTGGCGCGGGCCGTCACCCGCCCGGTGCGCGCGCTCACCGGGGCGGCGCAGGCCGTGGCCGGCGGTCAGTTGGAGGCCCAGGTGCCGGTGGCCTCGCGCGACGAGCTCGGTCAGCTCAGCCGGGCTTTCAACGAGATGACCCGGCGGCTGCGGGAGGCCCGCCGGGTGCAGACCGACTTTGTGGCCAACGTCTCGCACGAGCTGCGCACGCCGCTGACCTCTATCAAGGGGCTGGTGGAGACGCTGCGCGACGGGGCGGTGGACGATGTCGAGGTCCGCGATCGCTTCCTGGCCACCGTAGAGGGGGAGACCGACCGCCTGATCCGGCTGGTGAACGACCTCTTGCTCCTCTCGCGGGTGGACGCCGATGCCCTGGTGTTGCACCGCCGGAAGGTCGACATGGTCGAGTTGGTCCGGGCGGCGGTGGAGCGGCTGGCGCCGCAGGCGCGAGCCCACGGCGTGACGGTGCGGGTGGAGGCCGGCGGGGATGTCTTTCCCGTGGAGGCCGACCCGGACCGGCTGGCGCAGGTGTTGGTCAACCTGCTGGACAACGCGATCAAGTATTCGCCGGCCGACGGGGAGGTGCAGGTGTGGGTAAGGGGAGAGGGCAACCGTCTGCGGGTGGGGGTGCGGGACCGGGGGCCGGGCATCCCGGCAGAGGAACTGGCGCGCATCGGCGAGCGTTTCTACCGCGCCGACAAGGCCCGGACGCGGGCCGAGGGGGGGAGCGGCCTGGGCCTGTCCATTGCCCGGGCGCTGGTGGAGGCGCACGGGGGGGAGCTATCCGTCGAGAGCAGGGAAGGGGCGGGAACGACGGTTACTTTTGCTTTATTCTAACCTCCATCATCCGAGGCAACGTCAAGGGCCGGCGCCCAGGTCCTGTCCCCCATCTGCCTGCCGGAAGCCCCCTTCCGGCCACATTTCTGCCACACAGTTCTGTTAGCATGGTGTCACGACGATGAAACGCCCTGATATTACAGGAGGTGACGCATGCAGAGCAAAGTATCCACCGGTACGATCCTCGCCGCCGCCGCGGCCGTTGTCCTGCTCGTTGGCGGCATCCTGGGGGCCCGGCCGGTCCCCGCCGCCCAGGCCGACGTCACGCCCGTCGGCTCGATCGGCGTCAGCGGTTCCAGCGCCATCCGCGTCCAGCCCGACCGGGCGGTCGTGGCCTTGGGCATCGAGACCTTTGCGGAGACGCCGAGCGCCGCGCGCGACCTCAACGCCGGTCGCGCCCGGCAGGTGCTGACCGCCCTGCGCGGGATGGGCATCGCCGACAAGGACATCGCCACGGCCAACTTCACCTTACAGCCTGAGTACGACGACTGGAGCACGCGCCGCAAGGTTGTCGGCTACTGGGCGCGCAACACGATCGTCGTCACCCTGCGCGATGTCGGCCGGCTGGAGAACCTGCTGGTGACCGGCCTGGAGGCCGGGGCCAACGCCGTGGACGGCATCGAGTTCTCGGTGACCAACCTGCGCGAGCTGCGCGACCAGGCACGCGCCCAGGCGGTGCAGGCGGCGATGGAAAAGGCCGCGGCCATGGCCGGGGTGGCCCACCTAAAGATCGGCGATGTGACCAGCATCAACGAGAACTCGTACTACTCCGGCTACTATGGGCCCAGCGGCCGGCAGTGGACCAACGTGCAGAACGTTGTCCAGGACCTCTCCGACGCCGGGGCCCTCACTATCGAGGATGGCTCCATCGCCCTGGGGCAGATCGTCGTGCGGGCCGAGGTGAGCCTGACGGCGGAGATGGTGAAGTAGGAAGGCGGTGGGTCGCTTTCTACAGCTCTTCCAGCGCCAACCCCGTGCGGATGGTCTCGTTCAGGGAGAGAGCGCGGCCCCGATCCAGGGCCGCGCTGAGCTGCTTGGGGGGCATGGCCTGGATAAGCAGGTAGAGGGTCGGCTGCGCGGATTCTTCGACCTCGGCGTTCCATGCGGGGTGGGCGCGGGCCAGGCCCGGCGCCTCCTGTAGGTGCTGTTGGGCCAGCAGGTAGTCGCTCATCTGGCAGAGCGTGTAGCCGATGCGGACCCGCGGCACCATGTACAGTGGGACGTCCCTTTCCAACAGCCCCAGGGCCCGTTCGAACGCCGCCAGGGCCTCGCGAAAGGCAGAGACCCTGTACTTTTCCTCCCCGGCGTGCGCTTCCAACCAGGCGGCGGCCTGGGCGTGGTAGGTGCGGCGCAGCCGGAGTAGGACCGTCTCGTAGACCACGTCGCGCCGGTGTTCGACCAGGTCCGGTGAGCTGTTGTCAGCCCAATGGAGATCCTCCGGGAAGATCACCGTGGGGTTCTGGGCAACAGACCGCTCTATGGCATGCCGAAAAGGGGATACGGGCCGGGGGCCGTTGCCGACCGACGAATGAGCTCGGGCAGGTGGCAGGGCCTTTACCCAAAGCCGCGAGAACTCTACGCAGTATACGGGCGGGTACTCTCTCTGTCAACCGCGGTTTGTGGTATCCTTTCAACTTTTGATCTTTCCCGACTTTTCCAACGCCATATACACCTTCTCCGCCGTCACCGGCATATCGTCGAAGCGGATGCCCAGGGCGTCGTAGAGGGCGTTGGCGATGGCCGGCGCCGTGGCGATCATCGGGTGCTCGCCGATGCCGCGGGCTCCCCATGGGCCGTCGTCCTGCGGCACCTCGACGATGTGACCGTCGATCTGTCCGGGGGCGTCTACCGCCGTGGCGATGCGATAGTCCACAAAGGAGGGGTTACAAGGCCGGCCGTCCTGGAGCTGCAGCGCCTCCAGCAGCACCGAGCTCATTCCCTGGACGATCCCGCCCTCCAACTGCGCCTGCACCTGCTCTGGGTTGATGGCCTTGCCCACGTCGTAGGCCGCCGCCACCTTCAGGATCTCCACCTGGCCGGTCTGCGTGTCCACCTCCAGGTCCACGGCCTGGCAGCCCACCGTGTAGTGCACCACCGCGCGCTCTCCTTGCCCCGTCTCGGCGTCCAGGCTGGTGACATAGGTGGGCATAAAGTGCCCCCGCCCCAACACCGGCCCGCCGGCGTATGAGCCGTCGGGCAGCTGCAGGCCGTGGACGACCGCCTTGGCGAACGGGATGGAGCGCTCGCTGCGGTAGGAGATGACCTCGCCGTCCACGATGTCCAGGTCTTGCGGGTCCTCCTCCCAGTACCGGGAGACGGCGGCCAGGATCTGCTGCCGGGCGTCCTGCGCTGCGGCGCGGATGGCGTTGCCCATCGACCAGGTGATGCGGCTGGCTACCGTCTGCCACTCGTAGGGGCTGTAGCGGGTGTCGACGGGCATGGCGACGCGCACCCGGTCCAGGGGCACGCCCAGCGCCGCGGCGGCCATCTGCGCGGCCACCGTCTGCACCCCCTGGCCAAGCTCCTGCCCGCCGATGCCCACGGTCACGGTGCCGTCCTCGTTGCAGCGGATCCAGGCCTCGCTGCCGGCGTCCGGCGGCATGGCCGGCGCTTTCCAGCAGGCGGCGAGGCCCTTGCCGCGGCGCTTGTGCGGGGCCGAGGGCGGCTCCTTCTTGCCCCAGCCGATCGACTGGGCGGCCTTCTGGATGCACTCCACCATCCCCACAGGGTGCATCACCATGCCGGTGACGATCTCATCGCCCCCGCGGACGCAGTTCCGCAAGCGGAACTCGACCGGGTCAATGCCCAGCGCCTCGGCCAGCCGGTCCACCGATTGCTCAATGCTCCAGTGAATCTCGGGCATGCCAAAGCCGCGCATCGGCCCGCCGACGGGATGGTTGGTGTAGACGCAGTAGGAGTCGGTATGGACGTTGGGGATGGTGTAGGGGCCGGTGGAGGAGTAGCCGGCGGCGCGGGTGATGTTGACCCCGTACTCGGTATAGGCGCCGGCGTCCCAGTAGTATTCGACCTGCAGGGCCAGGATCTGGCCGTCTTTCGTGCCGCCGATGCGCACCTTGGCCACCAGCCCCTGGCGGACAAAGGTGCAGAAGAACTCTTCCTCGCGCGTCATACGCACCTTCACCGGCCGGCCGGGGACCTTCCTGGCCAGCACCACGGCCAGGGCCTCCATGGAGACGCCGGCCTTGCTGCCAAAGCCGCCGCCGACATAGTTGCCGATCACCCGCATGTCCCCCTGCGAGAGGCCCAGCGCCTGGGCGATCAGGTCGCGCTGGGCAAAGGGCGACTGCGTGCTGCTCCACAGGGTGACCTCGCCGGAGGGGTCCCAGCGGGCCACGGCGATGTGCGGCTCCAGCGGCACGTGCTGGATGTGCGGAACGCGGTAGGTCGCCTCCACGATGGCGTCGCAGCGCGGCCAGGCCGCCTCGACATCGCCCTTGCGCACCTTGAAGTGGTTGGAGATGTTGGTGCCGGGGCGGGGCAGGATAAAGGGGACGACCTCATATTTTTCCAGGTCCGGGTGCAGGAGCGGCGCGCCGGGCCGGAGCGCCGCCAGCGGGTCCAGGACGGCCGGCAGCTCCTCGTACTCCACCTCCACCAGCCGGCAGGCCTCCTCGGCGATCTCCTCGCTCACGGCGACGACGCCGGCCACCGGGTCGCCGACGTAGCGCACGCGGTCGCGGCAGAGGATGTGGCGGTCCTTCAAATACAGCCCGATGAAGCCCGGGGTATCGTCCCCGGTGGCGACGGCCCGGACGCCGGGCAGGGCCAGGGCCCTGGTCGCGTCCACGCGCCTGATCCGCGCATGGGGGTAAGGGCTGCGCACCGCCCGACCGTAGAGCAGGCCGGGGCCGAACTGCAGGTCGTCGGTGAACTGGGCGGTGCCGGTGACTTTATCCAGAGCATCCAGGCGGGGGGCGCTCTGGCCGATAGGTTGATTGGTCATCGTGGTCCCTCCTTGCTTCCTGCCCCCTGTTTCTTGCCTTCTGCCTCCTGCTTCCTGCTTCCTGCCTTCTGGACGGCCCGGACGATCCGCGTGTAGCCGGTGCAGCGGCAGAGGTTGCCCAGGATAGCGGCGCGGATCTCCTCCTCCGTGGGGGCGGGATTACGCTGCAGGAGGGCATAGCTCGACATCAGCATCCCGGGAGTACAGAAGCCGCACTGTACTGCTCCCTCCTCGATGAACGTCTGCTGCAGTGGGTGCAGCCCTTCCCTCTCTCCCCCTCTCCCTGTCCCCCCGTCTTCCTTTTCCCCCATCAGCCCCTCCACCGTAACCACCTCGGCCCCGTCGGCTTCGACCGCCAGCACCATGCAGGCGTTCACCGGCTCGCCGTTCAGCAGCACGGTGCAGGCCCCGCATTCCCCGGCCGAGCAGCCGTTCTTGGTGCCGGTCAGGGCGAGCTGCTCGCGCAGCAGTTGCAGCAGGGTCAGGTTGGCGGGGACGGCCCGGGTTTCGGGAGAGCCGTTGATGGTGAGAGTGATCGTGTGGGTGGACATTGGAGCCTCCGTGTTGGACGTTGAAACGCGAGAACGTTCAAAAAAACGAACGTTGACAGCTGCCTCTACCGATGGATCTGCCCCCAAACTTCGTGCAACGCCCGCAGCGTCAGGTTGCGCACCATCGCCCGGCGGTAGGCCGCGCTGGCGCGGACGTCGTCGATGGGGCTGCTGGCGTTCATCGAATCCTCTGCCGCGCGGGCCAGTGCCTCGTCTCCCGGCGAGACCGAGGCGAGCAGGTTTTCTGCTGCGGTCGCGCGCAGGGGTGTTGGAGCCACCGATGCCAGAGCAATCCGGAAGCGATAGCCTGACGCAGCGCCGGGGTCGGGAAACCCGAACACGGCCACCCCGGCGATGGCCAGGTCGCCGGCGCGGTTGCGGCCAAGTTTGACATAAACCCCCCGGGCATTTTCCGGCGGGAGGGGAAAGCGCACGGCGGCGAGGAACTCGTCGGGCTGGCGTGCGGTCTGGCCTGGGCCCCGGAAGAAAGCGCCGGCCGGCACCTCCCGCTCTCCCGCACTACCATACAGCACCAGGCGGCCTTCCAGGACCAGCGTCGCCGGGGCCGTATCGGCGGCCGGCGAGGCGTTGGCCAGGTTCCCCCCCAGCGTCGCCCGGTTGCGCAGCTGGTAGGAGGCCACGCTCGCCGCCGCCTGCGCCAGGAGAGGATAGTGGACCAGCACCGCCGGGTGGCGCGCCAGCTCGTTCATCGTCACCGCCGCGCCGACGGTCAGGCCGGCCCCAGCCTCGTAACGGATGTCGCGCAGGCCCGGCAGGCCTTTGACATCGATCACGACCTGGGGGCGGAGCTTGCCATCGCGCATGCGCACCAGCAGGTCGGTGCCGCCCATGAGCAGGCGGGCGGCATCGCCGTGGGCCAGCAGGAGGCGGGGCACCTCCTCCGGGTCGGCGGCCCGGATGTAGTCGAAGGAAGGCAGACCTGGATGGGCAAGCATCATGACCTCCTGTCACTCCTGGAGTACGGCATAGACCTGGAAGCCGAGCTTCTCATAGGCCAACACGGCCGCTATTCCAGCCGCTTGCAGAAATGGATCAGCCGTTCCGCCTCGGCATACCCAAGCGCCAGGTGGGCGCGGAAACTGCCCTCGTTGACCAGTAGGCAGTCCGAGGCCATCTCGGTACACCCTTGGGCGCGGGCCCACTCCTCGCCGGCCTGCACCAGTGCCGCGCCGACCCCCTGCTGCCGCAGATCGGGGTCCACGTACCAGCCCTCGATGTATCCTACCGGGCTGCTGTCGCAGCCTTCAGCATAGTTGCGCAGGCCCACCTCGATGAAACCGCCGAGGCCGCCGCCGGGGCGCTCTGCCACAAAACAGGCTGTTCCTTCCCTCAGTCCCCTTGTCTCCCCCTCTCCTTGGCGGCGCCGTTCGGATGGGGTGGCGGGGTGAGCGGGCGGCAGGGCGAGGCGCATCTCCTGTTCCTGTTTCTCCACCGGGCAGTCGGGCCAGAGGGTGGCGCGCATGCGCAGCCACTCGGCCCAGTCTGCCGGTCGGGCGCGGCGTATGAGCATGGGCACTTCTCCCACCGACCCAGGCGGCGGCGGTCGCCTGCGGCTACTGGGGTATATTGCGTCCGGGAGTCGGTACGTTGGCGGCTGCGGTCCCCTTGACGCCGGGCGACGCTTCTTCGACGGGCCGCTTGAAAGTGGCCCACACCGCTCCTTTGTCGGCCAGGAGCGACACGAGCTCCCAGCCCTGCCGGCCCAGGTCGCGGAACTTGACCAGCGTCTGGGGCCGCCGCATGTCCGACATGTTCGTCAGCGCGCTGGCATCCTCGAAATGGTACTCCCACTGCTGCATCTGGGTGCCTCCTCGAAAGCTATTGATCTCTGCATAGATCCCCAAAGTCGGTGCATGCGGATTTCGGCTTCCAGGTTATCTGGCGAGCTGTTCAGGAGTCAGCACCTCTCGAACCCGACTTCGCTCAGGCGGTTCAGCCGCTCGACATGCGCGGGGTCGTAGCAGTCGCCGAAGCGCGTCTTGGGCAGGCCGGCCTTGCGCTCCAGTAGCTCGGCGTACTCCTGGTCGTCCACCAGGGCCACGCAGCGCCCGATGCACGATTCGCCGTCGACAAAGCGCCAGGGGAAGAAGCCGATCGTCGCCCGACGGTTGGCCAGCAGATCGATATCCCCACCCAGGCACTCGGCGTGGATGATGTGGTGGGGAAACATCTCGATGTGCATTAGCTGGTACTTGTCGGCGGTGAAACGCTCCTCCAACGACTGACCGTACATGCGGCGGAAGACGGCATCGGCCTCGGCCGCCTGGCGCGGCATCCAGGTGCGGATGATGGTGTTCATGGGGTGGTCGGCGCTGCCGCAGTCCACGCCGATCCAGCGAATCTTTTTCTCCTTGGCCCACAGGGCAAAGTCGCGGTCCGGGCCGGGGTGCTTGACCATGTAGCGGATCTCGTCGGCGTAGGGCTGGTCCCAGCCAAAGTGATGGTAGCCGGTGTGGAGGATCAGGATGTCGCCCTCACGCACCTCGGCGCGCGCCTCGACCATCTGCGGGGTATAGATCTGGTAGTCGCCGGCGGCATCGGAGAGGTCCACCACCACGCCCGGGCCGACGAGAAAGTCGTTCAGGTCCAGGGCGGCGATGTCCTTGCCGGCGGTGAAGAAGTGGATCTCGCCGTCGAGGTGGGTGCCGAGGTGGTTGGAGTGGGTGATGAGTTGGCCGTTGGCCCCGTTGGGGGCCAGCCGTTTGAAATACTTGATCTGCAGCGGCTCGTAAGTGGGCCAGGGGGGCGTAGCTACGCCCAGGGGGATAGTTAGATCGAGCAGTTTCATGGGCTGTCTCCTTTGGGGATTGACTCAAGATACCGGTTGCGCAAGCGCATTGTGTACCAAAATGGGCCGGCAGTCAAGTGCCTGTGGAAAATGGCGGCGGCCGGCCTCTTCCTTCGAGCGGGTAATGCCGCCGGGTTGTTGGTCCCTTCATCCTTCCCGTGGGGCGCGCCGAAACTTTTCGGCGAGCATCTTTTTGTAGCGAACCAGGAACCGGTCCATCTCCGCGGCGTCGGTCAGGTCCACGCCGGCCCGCACGGCGGCCATGGCCAAGGCCTTGGCCGGCCCCCAGCAGGCAGGATTCAGCGCATTGTCGTGGATGCGCGCGCCGATGCGCCGTACCTGACGGGCCAGGGCCGCGCCGCGATCGAGGAGTTCGGCCTCGCCGGCGAAGCGCAGGAACAGGGCCAGGACGGGCGGGATCGCCCGAAAGTACGCTTCGGCCGCGGCAAGCTTCTGGGGGATGGTTTCCAGGCAGCATACCTCCACCTGCCGTTCGTCCCACTCCTCCGGCGGCAGGCCGTGGTACGTGTACATGTACTCGGTGAAGGTCAGCAGGATGTCCTCGGCGATGTCCTGGTGCTCCGTCCCCAACCGGCCGAAATAGTCGCTCTCGACAAAGTCGCAGATCCAGTCGTAGACTTCATCCAGGATGTCGTCCAGTTCGGATGGTTCTTGCTCGCCCATGGACCCTCCACCGTGTCGACGGCCAAGGCCCTATTTGCCAAAGCGCGGCTGATCCTTGCCGCAGCACAGCTTGTATTTCTTCCCGCTGCCGCAGGGGCAGGGAGCGTTGCGGCTGATCCGCGGCTGGGGGGGGCCGGCCGGCGCCGGTCCCGGGTAGTCCTGCATCAGGCGCAGGTTGTACAGCATCATGAAGGCATTCATCTCGTCCTCATTCTCCACATCGACCCCGGCCCGCAGGGCGGACATGAGGAACTGCTTGGCTATCCCCCATTTGCGCGGGTTATTGGCTGCCCGGACGATGCGCGGCCCGATCCGCTCCACCGCGCGGGCCAGTTGGGGACCGTTGGCCAGCCAGCCCTTTTCCCCACAGAAGGCGAAGAACGCCGCCAGGACCGGCGCCACCGCTCGGAAGAAGCTCTCCTCGGCCGAAATCTTGCGCGGGAATATCTCCAGGCAGCACTCGTCGACGCCGTGTTCATCCCACTCTTCCGGCCGCAGGCCGATGTAGGCGTACATGAGCTCGGCGAAAAACATGACCACCGCTTCGGACTCGCTCTTTTGCTCGTCGCTCAGTTGGGCAAAAGAAGGACTCTTGGAGAACGCGACCCCCCACTTGTGGACGCGCTTGAGGATACGGCTTTGTTCCTTGTCGGAGTATTCGTCGCTCATCAGGCCTCCTTGGATGGCGCCGGACTATTTCAGAATGCTACTCCTGTCCGCTGAGGAGCTTGTGCGTGTAGAGCCAATTGATCGGGGACGTTGCTCCGGCCGGCGGGCCGGCCGTGCCACGGCGCCATGGCCTGGTCACCGGGATGGAATGGGAAGCGCACCGCGTCGATCGGCTCGCCGACGACCTCGATGTCCGCCAGCCGATTGGTGCCCAGGCCGGCGGCCCGGGCCAGGTTCAGGTGGTTGTCGCTGCGCAGAAAGGGCGCCGTGGGCGGGTTCGCCGTGGGCGTAAAGCCCATCACCGCCATAGCCACCGCATCCGTGCTCACGGCGTTCCGGCCGGCGATCAGCACCCCCGGGGCCACCGGCGAGAAGCTGCCGCGCGGGACCTCCCCGCCTTCCGCCGTCATGATGCCGTCGATGATCGCCAGGTCGATCGGCCGGGCCAGGTTGAGGTCCACGATCACCCGCGGCAGGCGCGTGCCCTCCTCCTCGGGGCTGCCGTGCGCCGCGGATCGCCACCAGTGGTCCGGGCTGGAACGGTACTCGGTCACCGGCAGTAGGCCGATCAGGTTCTTCATGGCCAGGGTGACCCCCGTGCTGTAGTGGCACTTCATCTTGGCGGCGGAGACAAAGGCGTCCACGCCCCGCAGGATGGCGTTGAGGGTCAGCTCCGGGTAGATGGAGGCGCCGGCGCCCACCGGGAAACGGGCAAACTCGGCGTAGGGGGCCGGGCTGTTCAGATCCACCAGCGAGGCTCCCAGCTCCGCGGCCACGGCGGTGTAGCCGTTCGCTGCGAACGACTGGGGATCGAAGAGGGCCTCGACGATCACCAGGCCCGCGGCGCCGGCCTCGTACAGCAGCTCCCCCAGGGCGCGGACCACCTCCGGGTGGGTCATGTAGCACTCCACGGCCGAGTAGCCGGCCGGCGGCTGAAAGTAGCCGCCCCCGGTCAGGTTTACCTTGATGGCGACCACGTCGCCCGGGTGGACGATGTCGGCCAGCCCGCCCAGCCCGTTCAGCAGCGCCCGCATCTGCCGACGCACCAGGTCCCGGTCGTAGCTGGACGCGCGGGCGATGGCCACCCGTGGGCCGGACGGGCGGGGCGTCGCGGTGGGATAGGTCGGCTCCGGCGTTGCCGTGGAAGATGGCGGCACGGGCGTCGCGCTGGGGGTCGGTGCCGGCGTCGAGGTGGATGTCGGCGCGGGCGAGGCGGTCGGGACCGTTGCGGTGGGCGGCGGTGCGGTCGTGGCGGCTGCCGTCGGCGAGCGCGGCGCGCTTGTCGGCGCGGCTGCGGTGGCCGTGCCGCCGGGCGGGGCGGTGGCCTCGGGAGTGCCGGACGTTCGCGGCCGGCAGGCGCCGGCGAGCAGAGCCAGGGCGGCCGCCCCCAGCCAGTGCAAAAAGCCGCGGCGGGAGAGTTTCTTGCCCATTGCCATTCTCCTAGGTCTTGGGGGTTGGATCGGTTCTATTCCCCCGATTCCTCATCCGGGCCTGCTCCCAGGCGGCAAAGTCGGCCGGCGGCGGCACGATCTCGGCCTCCTCCTTGCGCTGCATGCGCGGCACGCCGTCCGGGCACCCGCTGACGCACAGCCCGCAGCCGATGCAGCGTTCCAGGTCCACTACGGCCACCCCATCCACCAGGGCGATGGCATGCACCTGACAGCGCTCGACGCAGGTCCCGCAGCCCTGGCAGGCGGCGCCGTCGATAATGGCATAGTAGTTGGCCGCGGCGACCGAGTTCTTGATCCCGTATTCGGTGATCCCGCGCAGGATGCCGCAGCAGCAGGAGCAGCAGTTGCAAATATAGTTGTGGCCGGCCATGACGTTGCTGACGGTATGGACCAGGCCTGCCTTTTCCGCCTGCTCCAGGATGGCCAGGGCCTCCTCCTGGGTGATCTCCCCCGGCCGTCCGGAGGAGGAGAAGCTGAGGCAGACATGGGTGGGAAACTTGCACGGCCGGCCCATGTGTTTCTGCTTCTCTCGGCAGATGCAGTCGCGCACCCAAAAGTTCTTGGCTTCCAGCAGCAGGGCGCGCACGTCGTCGTAGGGCAGGATCCACTCGCTTTTCACCGTGCCCTGGGTGGGCAGCACCCGGTGCAGGGCCGGCTCCGGCCCCATGATGCCCGCCGCCCCGCCGTCCAGCATATAGTGCTCCACCAGGTGGGCCAGCTCGTGGTCCATGCGTTCCAATTGCGCCTCGTAGAGGCCGACGATAAAGGGCGCCAGGCGGAAGCGCGGCCGGCCTCCGGCCCTGTCGAACCAGGCCGCGCCGCGGCGGACCAGGTTCATTAGCGGCGAAAGGACCTCCCCGGCCGGCCGGCCCAGGCGGGCAGAGATCTCCTCCAGCGGCTCCATCGCACCGCTCAGTTGCCCGGCCAGCGCGGCCTCCTCCGGGGAGAAGATCTTTTTCAGGATCAGGATCTCGGTGCCGGCCGGCGTGCGGGGGAAGCCGTTGGGCAGGCGGTCCAGGGCCTCGGCCAGGCGCTCGTACACACCTTCGGTCATTTGTCACCTCCCAGGATGAGCTGGCGGTAGAACGCCACTGCCCGCCGGCAGTCCTCCACCGCCACCCGCTCGTCGGTTCCATGGGCCCGCTTCAGATCGTCCCCTCCGGCCCGCATGGGGCTGAAACGAAAGACGTTGGCCGTCAGCCGGCCGTAGTAGCGGGCGTCGGTGGCCCCCGTAACCAGGAACGGGGCCACCACGGCAGCGGGAAAGACCATCCGTATGGTCCGTTGCAGTAGATCGAAGGCCGCCGAAGTGGTGTCGGCCACCGGCGACGCGCTCCATCCGAGCGCCTCCTGATAGGGGCGGACCTGCACCGGCATTTTGCCCAAGACACGGCCGACATGGGCCAGCACATCTTCCACCGTTTCACCCTCGCGCAGGCGAAAGTTGACCACCGCCCGGGCTTTCAGCGGCAGGATGTTGTCCTTGACGCCGGAGTGAAAGAGCGTCGGCGCGGTGGTGGTGCGCACCAGGCTGTCGAACTCGGGCTTGCGCGAGGCCAGTCCCCTGACCAGGGGGGCGAACAGCCAGAGGTTGGCCAGGACCAGGCGGGCGAGGAAGGGCATCTCTCGCCCAATCGCCTCCAGGAACAGCCGCACGGGCGCGGTCAGATGGGCGCGCGGACGATGCCTCTCCAGCCGGGCGACGGCCGCGCCCAGGATGCCGATCGCCGTCCGCCGCGGCGGCATCGAGGAGTGGCCGCCGTCCGTCTGGACCGCCAACTCCAGGCTCAGGTACCCCTTTTCGGCGATGCCCACGAGCGCCACGGGCCGGCGCAGCAGCGGCACAACGCCGTCGACGACCCCCCCGCCTTCATCCAGGACGTACTCCGGGACGATGCCCCGCTGCTCCAGCAGGGCGGCGATCTGCCGCGCCCCGGCCCAGCCCATCAGCTCCTCGTCGCAGCCAAAGGCCAGGAGCACCGTGCGCTGCGGCCGGTATCCCTCTGCCAGGAGCGACTCCACGGCCTCCAAGGCGCCGATGAGGCCGAACTTGGAGTCTATGGCCCCCCGACCCCAGACATACCCCTCGGCAATCTGTCCGGAGAACGGTGGGTAGGTCCAATCCCCCCCACTCCCGGCCTCCACCGGCACGACGTCCAGATGGGCCATCAGGACGATCGGTTTGCGCCGGGGGTCCTGCCCCGGCCAGGTGTACAGCAGGCTGTATTCGCCCACCACCTCGCGGGTGAGTGTCGCGTGCGCCCGCGGGTACGACTGCGCCAGGTAGTCATGCAGGCCCAGGAAGGCCTGGCGGTCGCCCTGGGCCATGTCGGGATAGGAGATCGTCGGGAAGCGGACCGCCCCGGCCAGGTGTTCGGCGGCGGCGGCGCCGGCGGCCTCTTCGGTGGGCAGGGGCGCCGCCTCGATTGGGGCGGCGCGGAACCGCAGCGCGCGGACGGCCAGCACGGCGAGCAGGAGCAGGAACGCCGCCAGGACCGGCAGGAAGATGATCGGGGTGCCGTTCAAGGTTTTTTCCTCAACGCTGTCGCGGCCAGCCCGATCCGCGCCAAGCCTTTGCCCAGCGCGAGGAACGCCATGCCGAGCCCCCAGTAGGTGAGGTCGGGCTGGAAGAAGGCCATGGTCCGCCATAGCGGGAAACCGGCGCCCATCGGGATGAGGATCAGCAGGATGAGCGGCCAGGCGATGTCGGCGGAGATGGGCAGAAAGACGCGGCCCAGGAAGCCCAGGGTGCGCGGCCGGCGCGCGATCAGCCGCCGGCGCCAGCGGGGCAGCAGGACGATGGAGAGCACCAGGCCGGCCGTCAGCAGGACCACGGCCACGTCGACGGCTATATAGAAGGCGGCGAAGCCGGGCGCCTCGTCCGGGATGGACTGCCCCAGCAGTTGGGCCATGACCCCGCGGGCGATGCGCGCCGCCTGGCCGGCGAACATGCTGGTGCAGTTGGTGAGGACGACCACTCCCCAGCCTGTCTCCGGGGCCATGATCGCGGTGGAGTGAAAGTTGGCGGTGGAGCCCTCGTGCAAGATCACCGGCGTGCCGCCCAGTTTGGAAACGATCCAGCCCATGCCGTAGGCATCGCCGCTGCCGGTGGCGACGGCCGGCCGCTGCATCTCGGCGATGCCGGCGGGGGAGAGGACGGCGCCGCCGCCGGACAGGTTGGCCGCCAGGAAACGGGCCATGTCCTCGGCGCTGGAGATGAGGTAGCCGGCCGGCAGGGCGGAGGCCGGATAGGGCAGGTCGGCGGCGATGGGGAAGCCGAACCACCAGCGGTAGCCGCTGGCCATCCCTTGCCGACGCGCTTCGTCCTGGGAGGTGTAGCTGTGGCTCATCTGAAGCGGGGCAAAGATGTGCTGTTGGACATACTCCGCGTACGGTTGCCCGGAGACAACCTGGACGACCAGACCGAGGACGATGTAGTTGGCGTTGGAGTATTCGAAGGAAGCACCGACAGGGCGGTTGAGGCGGACGCCCGCCATGTTCCGCACGTGCGCTTCGAGCGTAACTCCCTCGCCTTCCAGCAGCGGCGCCAGGCCGGCCCCGTTGGGGAGGCCGCTGGTGTGGTGCAGCAGGTGGCGCACGGTGATCTGGGCGGAGGCGGCGGCATCGGCGACCCGGAACCAGGGCAGATAGGACTGCGCCGGCGCGTCCAGGTCCAGCTTACCGGCCTCGGCCAACTGCATGGCGGCCAGCGCGGTGAAGGGCTTGGAGAGGGAACCGATGAGGAAGGGTGTCTGGGGCGTCACCGGCTGCCCGGAAGGGCCGGCCGTGCCCAAGCCCGCCAGATGCACGATCTGACCGCCGCGGACGATGCCCAGGGCGACGCCGGGGATGCGCGCCCCGTTCCGCTGGGCCTCGACATAGGCATCGATGGCCGCCCAATCGGGCTGCTGCGCGCGGGCTTGGCTCCCCCAGGGCAGAATCAGCACCAGGAGGCAAGAAACCAGGGCCAGGAGAGGGAAGAGTTTCGGTCGCGTCTGCATGGTCATCGGCATCCTCCTTTCTGTGTCACAGACCTGGGGATGGGGGACATGCTGCCGGGCGCCCCTGGCTGCGCCGCCAGCCCCATTCGATGACGGCAGGGTCGCGGGCCGGGGACGTGCAGAGCCGGCCTGGCTCCGGACGGATGCCGATCCGCCCCAGGTCTAGCCGGTCGGCATCCCAGCAGGTCTCAACGGTTACATCGGCCTTGGTCAGGCCGCGGGTATGGTACTCGCAGGCGTAGGTCAGCAGCGCCAGGTCGAGTTCGGCCAGGTGCAGCAGCGTGCCCTGGAGCGAGCGGGCCAGCGCGGCCGCCCGCGGGCCGTGGTCCGGGTCGCGGCCGTCGTTCTGCCGACAGGCGTCGTGCAGAAGGGCGAACAGCTCCACCACCTCGATGTTGGCCCCGGTGCGCGCCGCCAGGAAAAGCCCATTTTCATGCACGCGCTGCCAGTGGGCCAAGCCGTGGATGCCGTCGGTGGAGTGGGCGTACTGGCGTAGGATTTCGTCGAGCAAGGCTTGATCGATCATGGTGCTCCTGCTACCACGCCCTGATCGCCTCGAACGCCTCTTGGAAACACTCCCCCGGCGCCCTCAGCACCCCGGCCCCGACCATGCCGATGCCCGGCTCCTTGTGGGCGATGCCGGTGTTCAGCCGCGGCAGGATGCCGGTCTCCAGTACCTTGCGCACGTCGATGCCCAGGGGCGTGCCGCGAAAGTCGAACGCCGGGATGGTGAGATGCTCGTGCTCGGCGGCGCAGATCTCGTACATCTCCAGCGTGGCGGCCATGGCTTCCTGGGCCGTGCCGCCGACGAAGCGGGCGATGGCCGGGGCGGCGGCCATGGCCAGGCCGCCGAAGCCGGCCGTCTCGGTGATGGTGCTATCGCCGATGTCGGGGTTGGCGTCGGCCTCGCTGTAGCCGGGAAAGTAGAGCCCCTGCACGCGGCCGGCCGGCGCGGTGAACCAGCGCTGCGGTTCCCCGGCCAGGCGGAGGCCAAAGTCGGTGCCGTTGCGGGCCATCACCGTCAGGATCGTGGAACCGGGGATGCCCTCTGCCGGCTCTACCATGGCCTTGGCCGCGGCCATGGAGAGGTTCAGAAAAAAGTGGTCGTTCTGATCGATGAAGGAGAACACCGCGGCCGCCCGCTCGCGGTCCGGGCAGGTGCGTATCACCGCCGGGGTGATCGCCCGCAGAAAGAGCGAGGTCCCGGCGCGGTTGCGGTTGTGGCCCTCGTCGCCCATGTGCAGCGCCTGGGCCAGCAGCGCCCGGAGGTCGATGCCCTCCTCCAGCGATTCGACGGCTTCCTTCAGGGTGGGGTAGAGCGCGTCGGCCATCCAGCGCAGCCGCTCGTAGACATCCGGGCCGTAGGCCCCATAGCGCAGCACCCGCCCCAGCCCCTCGTTCTGGGTGGCGTAGGCCAGGTTGCCATAGGTCTCGTTCTTCATGATGAACACGGGCATGGAGGGTGAGATGATCCCGGCCATCGGCCCCACGGCATGGTAGTGGTGGCAGGGGGCGAACTCGATCTCCCCGCCGGCCGCCAGCGCGGCCGCCTCCTGCTCGTCGCGGGCCAGGCCCTCGTAGACCAACGCCCCCATCGCCGCGCCGCGCTGCGGGCCGCACATGCGCTCCCAGGTGATCGGCGGCCCGGCGTGCAGCAGGAGCCGGCCGTGAAAGCCGGGGATGACCTCCCGCGCCAGGCCCATGCCGATCAGCACCGGCCGGCCGGCGGCGATGCGCCGCACCGCCTCGGCGTTGGCCTCCTCGATGTCGATCCCGGTGCGCGTCCGCAGGATGCGCGGCGCCCGCGGCGGCTCCCAGTCCACCTGGGTCACCGCCACGCCCTGGGCCTGCAGGCTGGAGGCGAAGGAGGAGAGGCCGACGTTGAGAACCTGCAAGGGCGTCTTGAGAAGGTTGGTGGTCGCCATACTTCCTCCGGTCTAGGGCGCGCCTCGTGATGCGTGAACCCCCGGCCCGTTGATGCGGGTTCCCGGGTCACTCTTCATGTTGTACGATTTCCCCCACCAGCCTGGCCGCGGCTGCATTGCACGACGCCACCACCGCCCCCGCCCCCTCCAGCGCCTCCACCTGCCGGCTGAGCCGCTGGGGGTCCTGCTCCGTCCCGGTCACGGAGGCCACGACGAGCAGTTCGCGGCCGGCGTTGGCCGCCTGGCCGCGGGCCTGGTAGATGGCCGGCCCCAGCTCTGCCGCCGGGTCGGGGTGCGCACCGTAGCCCAGCACGACGTCGAGCAGGACCACGGCTACCTCCGGGTCGGCGGCCTCCTGGAAGAGGCGATGGATGCGCAGGGATTGGTCGATCATCGGGTGCGGCCGGCCGACCGTGAACTCTTCCTCCCCCAGGTCGACGGCGCAGTGCCCCAGGCTACGGGTGGCATCGGCCAACCGCCGGCCTTCCTCCAGGGGAGCGTTGGAGTCCACCACCAATCCCAGGTCCCGCCAGGCCACCTGGGCCTCGGCGCAGAGCGTCCCTCCGCTGAAGAGGCCGCGGAGGTACCGCTGGCCCCGGCGCAGGCGAGCCCGCAGTTCGGCCGCCTGGTCGCGCAGGGCGGCGCTTTCCTGCTGGATGACGGCGTGGGCCGAAAAGGGACGGGCCGGCAGCGGGGCCGGGACTGCCGGAGATTCTCCGGGCGCCGCGGCCATCTCTGCCGCCTGCGGGGCGGTCAAAATCTCGGCGGCCAGGTAGGCGGCCTCTTGCAGCGTCCGCGCGGGCACGGCTCCCGCGGCTGCAATGGGCGCGGGCTCGCCGCCCAGGAAGCAGACCACGGCCGGCTTGGCGCCGTGCCGGATTTGTTCCAGCACCCGCGCGGCCACCGCCGGGTCCGGCGGCTTGGAGATGAGCAGCAGCACCCGTGTCTGCGGGTCGTCCTGCAGGAGGCGTATGCCCTGGCGCATCGTGATCCCGCCGACCGCCGCGCTCAGGTCGCGCCCGCCGGTGCCGATGCCCTGGCTCACTCCGCTGCCGCGTCGGGCCAGGAGCGCGCTCACCTCCTGTAGCCCGGTGCCGGCGGCGGCGACGATGCCCACGGGACCGCGCGGGACGACGTTGGCGAACCCCAGGGCCACGCCGTCGATGAGCGCCGTTCCGCAGCCGGCCCCCATCAGGAGCAGGCCGTGCTGCTCGGCATACTCCTTGAGGGCTACCTCCTCTTCCAGCGGCACGTTGTCGCTGAAGAGGAATACGTGCAGGCCGGCGCGCAGCGCCTCCCAGGCCTCGGCCGCGGCGTACTCGCCAGCCACCGAGATCACGGCCAGGTTCGCCTCCGGTCGGGCGCGGCGGGCGGCGCGCAGCGTCCGGGGCGCGCGGATCGCCCCGCTCCCGAAGGTCCCGCCTTTTTGCTCCAGGCGCTGCCGGGCCCTCTCCAGCGCCGCGTCGGCCGCCGCTTCGCTGGCGGCGCGGACGACGATCACCAGGTCGTTGGGGCCGGCCACGGCGATCTCGGGATGCAGCAGGCCGGCCTTCTCCAGGATGGCCTGGTTGGCCGGCGTGGCCATCACCACCGCGGCGTCGAGGATCCCCCTCCCCTGTCCCAGCTCCCGGGCTATGGCCATCAGCGAGACCGAGTCGCGGTAGGTGCTCGGTTGGCAGAGATACTTGATGAGCAAGGGCCTATCCTTTCAGCCCGCTGCCGGGCAGCAGAACAACGCCTGCGCCGACCACCGGGTGGCGGCGCGCACAATGACCGGCCTCGAAATCCGCACATTCGGCAGGGCTAGTCGCCGCGCTCGTACTTGAAAGAGACCTTGATCTTGGTGCGATAGGCGATGACTTTGCCGTCCTCGATCTGCATGTCCATCTCGACGACCTCGGCGATGCGCAGGTCGCGCAGCGTCTGGGCCGCCATGGCGACGGCGTTGGCCGCCGCCTTTTCCCACGACTCTTCGCTGGTGCCGATCAGCTCGATGACCTTGTAGACACTGCTGCCCATGGCGCCCTCCTTGCCCGCGGGACCGTCCCCACGGGCGCTAAGGCACTTTGGCTTTTCAGCGCCCCCTTCGGGATCGCGCCTGCCGCGGTGACGCGCAGTTGTAGTATATCATGTCCAAGTGTGGGGCGCAAGGTGCCCCCGGCCCCTGGTCACTTGTCACTTGCTACTTCTTATTGTACAATCGTCCCAGGTAGCCCACACGCAGCGAGATGCCTGGGGCACTGGCTACTGGTCACGTGTCACTCGGGGCATCCAGGCCCTGGATGCACAAAAGACCTGTAGTGGATCCCCGGGCAGGGTTCATGCGGCACACGTCACTCCTCACAGACTGGAGATGAGATGTTCCAACCGCGCGAAGCACAGCAAGAGATCCTGACCTACGACCATGGCTTCCTGGCCATCTCTGCCGTCCCCGGCAGCGGCAAGACGGTGACGCTGGCCGCGCTGGCCGCCGAACTGCTGGCCCGCGGGCTGCCCGAGGGCAGCGCCGTCCTGGTGGTCACCTACATGAACTCGGCCGTCGATACCCTGTCCGAGCGCATCGGTCGGCAGACGGCCGAGGCCGGCGTCCGCCAGGGGCGCTACGAGGTGCGCACCCTACACAGCCTGGCGCGGGAGATCGTCCTGGAGCAGCCCGGCTTGGCCGGCGTCGTGCCGGCCTTCCCCGTCTTGGACGAACGCACCTCCACGGCCCTGCTCGAGCGCGCCGTGGAAAACTGGCTGGCCGGCCACCCCGACTTCTGGGACCTCCTCCTGGACGAGGACACCGCCGACGCCCGCCATTTCTGGCGGCAGCGTATCGTCGACATGGCCCTGGCCACCATCGAGGTAGCCAAGAACCGCCGCTGGCGCCCCTCATCGATCCTCGCCAACATCGCCAACCGCCCCTACCCCGACCTGCTGCCGATGGCCGTGGAGATCTATGCCCTCTACCAATCGTACGTCCAGGCCAGCGGCGGGCTGGATTTCGACGACCTGGTCTGGCGGGCCGTGGACCTGCTGGAGGCCCATCCCGACTTCCTGGAGCGCATGCGCGCCCGCTGGCCCTACATCCTGGAGGACGAGGCCCAGGACAGCGTGCCGCTGCAGGAGGAACTGCTCTCCCTCCTGGCCGGCCCCCGGGGCAACTGGGTGCGCGTCGGCGACCCCAACCAGGCCATCACCAGCACCTTTACCGCCGCCCACCCGCGCTACCTGCGCGCCTTTATGGAACGGCCCGACGTGCGCACCATCCCCATGCCCGAAACCGGGCGCTGCGCCCCGCGCATCATGGCGCTGGCCAACCACCTGGTCGAATGGGTCTGCCGGGAGCACCCCCTGCCGGAGGTCCGCGAGCGCACCTTTCTCTACCAGATGATGGAGCCGGCCCCTCCCGGCGACCCCCAACCCAACCCGCCCGACGAGCCCAAGAACATCGCCATCCATGTGGCCGGCTATGCCCGGCGCGAGGAGGAGCTGTCGCGGGTGGCCGGCCTGTTGGAGCGCTATATCGCCCGCTTCCCGGAGCGCACCCTGGCCGTGCTCGTGCCGACCAACGAGGTCGGCTACCGCATGGCCGCCGTGCTGGCCCAGCGCAGCATCCCCTACGAGGAGCTACTGGAGAGCTCCACGCAGGCCCGCGGCGTGGCCGGCCTCCTGGGGACGTTGCTCTCTTTTGCCGCCGCTCCACTGGACCGTGAGGCGCTGGCCCGCACTTGGGAGATCCTGGTCGAGCGCGAGTGGCCGCCCCTGGCGGCCGCCCTGGAAGGGCGGCCCGGGACGCGCACGGCTACTGCCCGGCTGCTGCGCAGCGTCCGCGCCGTGGAGCGGCTCCTCTTCCCCGCCCCAGGGGAGGATCCGCTGACGGCCCTGCCGGCCGGCCGGGCCGCTCCCCAGGACCTGGCCGCCATGGCCCCCTTCCTGGACCTCCTGCGCCGGGCCTTGGCCGCCGCCACCCTGCCCGTGGACCAGCTCGTACTGGTGCTGGCGGCCGACCTGTTCGCCAAGCCGGTGGACCTGGCCACGGCGCAGCAGATCGCCGCCTTCCTGCGCGGCCTGGCCGAGGCCGACCCATCGTTGCGCCTACCCGACCTGGCCGCGGAGCTACAACGCATCGCCGCCGGCCGGCGGCGCTTCGCCGGCCTGGGGGAGGAAGACCTGGGCTTTGCTCCCAAGCCGGGACGGGTCACCGTGGCCACCCAGCACCGCGCTAAGGGCCAGGAGTGGGACCTGGTCTGCCTGGTGGGGATCGATCGCTTCTGGGTGCCGCACGACCTGCAGCAGTCCTTCCTGGGGAGCTACGAGGCTCTGGGCGGCAACCCCACGGCCACGGTCCAGGCCCAACTGCGCGCGGCCATGGGCGACGCCGGGGCCTCGCCGGACACGTCCGAGGCCACCCGCCAGGCTAACCTGGAGACCATCGCCGAGCGACTGCGCCTGCTCTATGTCGGTATCACCCGCGCCCGGCGGCACCTGCAGATCTCCTGGAGCCGGTCCGTGGAGGTCTATGGCCGCGAGCGGCCCCAGGAGGGGACGCCGGTCTTGGAGGAGCTGGCCGGCTTTTTGTTGCAGTAGATGGGGGCGCGGACGGCGGAGCCGTCCGCGCCCCCATGGCTTCCTCCCAAATAGTGCACCACCCACCCCGCCCCCACCCCCGACCCCAAACGGGTCAGGGGCACGGGCACCACCAACAC
>CAZQFV010000014.1:0-1476 GCA_964592645.1 uncultured Chloroflexia bacterium | reverse complement strand
GTTGTGTAGGTTTGTCGCGCGGCGGGTCGGGGGGGATCGCGTGTGGTATTTGTTGGTGTGGGTGTTTTTTTTGGGGGGGGGGGGGGGTGGGGCCGCCCCCCCCCCCCCCCCCGCCCCCATGGCTTCCTCCCTACTCGTCCAGCAGCCTCCGCTCCCCCTCCAGCGTCCGCAGACGGGTCAGGTCCTGGGTCACCTCCAACGTCCCGCGGTAGGCGCCCTGGGCATCGCGCACGGCATAGTAGGCGATATAGATGAAGCGGCCGCGCATCTGGATCCAGAAATCGGCGGTGTCGCGCCGGCCGGCCCGAAAATCATCCAGGATGCGCTGCACGCGATGGACAGAGGTCGGCGGGTGACACTGCTGCACCTTGCGCCCGATGATCGCCTTCGAGCGCGGAAAGGCGCGCTCCTTGGTCTGGGAGAAGAAGCGCACCCGGTCGTCCTGGTCGACATAGGTGATGTCCACCGGCAGGTGCCCCAGGAGTAGGTTGATCTCCTCCCTAGACAGGGCCCCCGTATCCAGGCGCAGCAGCCCGGCCACATCCAGGGGTGCCTCATCCGGCGCCGGGGCCGCGCCCACGGGGGCTTCCGGCGGCCACTCGTTGCCCGCTTCCACGTAAGCATAGCCCACCTCGGCCTCGTGGCGGCGCACCTCCAGCCATTCCTCGGGGCTCAACTTTTCCAGGGCCGTGGGGTAAAGGATGTTTTCCTCCTTGTAAAACATCTCGCGGATCATCTTGTCCAGCGGAAGGAAAGCGCCGTCGATCTGCGCGGCCAGGATCTGCCGGTCGGCCGGCGGTTCGGCCAGCACCTGTTCCAGCGCCTTCCAGGCGGCACGGATGTCGTCGTGGATGGCCCACATCACCCGCGAGGGGCCGGAGAAGCCCTTTTTTTCCAGGAAGGGGAAAAGGATGTTCTCCTTGCGCAAATAGTGCCGCTCGTACTGCCGCAGCTCGCGCAGTCGGGCGCGCGCCGTCTCGATATGCTCCGGCGTGGGATCGGACCGGAGCGCGGTGAGCGCCGCGCCCAAATCATCCAGCACGTGGACGCAGGCCGCGTTCTCATCCAAAAAGGTGCGCACAGGGTGCCCGGGGATCGCCTCCGGCCGGACCTGGGCATCCAGCGCCTCCCGAAAGACGGCCACGTGCACGTCGCAGAGGCGCTTGACTTCCATCTCCGGCAGGCCGCCGCTGATCAGGGCCTGTTCCACCGCGGCCAACTCCCCGGCCCCGATCTCGCCCAGGAGCCGGGCGAACTCCCCCTTGACCTCATCGACGGTCCGGCCCTCGTGCAGTTGGGCGATCAGCCGCCGCAGGACCTCCTGGCGCTTGGTGCTGTTGTCGATATACTCACCCATGGTAGACCTCCTTGGACCTTGTCGCCATCATTCTACCCGCAACGGGCGCGGATGTCTGCGACTAAGAGCGTGTCTGAAAAGTTGACAGAACGGCGTTGTTGGTGTAATCTTTGGTGCTA
>CAZQFV010000013.1:0-101557 GCA_964592645.1 uncultured Chloroflexia bacterium | reverse complement strand
CTGAGACGGTGCTGGGGGAGGCCGTCTCGGCCCTTCAGGGGATGGGCCGGCGGCCGTACGGGGATGTGTTCACCTCCTTGGACCTGGCATCAACCTGGGCCCCGAAACGGATTGTGCTCATTTGCACTATAACAAAGAGGCCGGCGCTTGTCAATCACCTCCGATTGATCGGCTCTCTAGGCGAACGCGAGACCTCCCCAGGGCCCCATCCTGGTAAAGGGCATGCCCTTCCGACGCCTGGGCGGCCTGATCGCCCTCCTGGGGCGCACCAGGGCCTGCCGGGCCTCCTCGACCAGGTCCTCTGGGACCAGGATGTGCTGCGCGCCCAGGCCGTCCACGGTCAGGCCCAAGACAACGCCGGCCGATTCGCGGCGGATCGTCACGGGGACTCCCACCACCTCCAGCTTCCCGCGGACCAACTCGGCCGACAGCGCCCCCTGCGCGGTGGTCACTTCGACCAGCGGCTTTTGGGGGTCGTACGGAAGCCACTCCGGCCGGCCCGGCAGCAGCAGGTGATGGCAGGCCGGGCACTCCTCGGTCCCCTCGGGGTATTCCTGGTCACAGTACCGGCAGAAGGGCATCGTGTCAACCTCCTGCGCCGGCGCGCCGGACGCAACGCCGATTATACAGTCCAGGGAGCTACAAGTCAACTCAGCACTATCTTTGCACTTTGACTATGCCGCCACAGAAGTCCCAGCCCCGGCGGGCAGCGGCCCGTCGCGCCCGCCGACGGTGATACCAACGTCGGTTTGCCAGGTCTGCGATCGCCTGTTCATAGCTGCCGAGGAAGAAGCACGATAATCCGCGATGGTAACCTGGGACGCAAGCAGGGGCCGGCGCGACGGCCTGGTTCCAGGTCCGCAACGGGGAAAGAGCGGTTGTCACGGGAGAACGCTGTTAGCGTGGTAGGCCAAACTGTACGGCGCGAGCTCCCTCGCAGGCACGGTCTGGGTTGGGCACGTTCGATTCACTCGCCCAGGTAGACTGCCGGTCTTGCCGGCGTGGGCTGCACTTTACCCTGGACGGCCCGCTCCCGGACAGCGCCGGGGCGGAGATGGTGGCAGAGTCCTTTGCGGAGCTTATCGAGCGGACCTGGCCGACTGGGTCCCCATCATCCGCTGGGCACTCTCTTGGGCCAAGCGGATGATGTGCTGCATCACGCTCTCGGCCACGGAGCGCACGTGGGCGCGATCTTCCGTACCCCCGGTAAAGTACAGAGGTTTGCCCACGGTTATCGCGTACCGCCCACGAAAGTACCATGCCCCGACCTCTGGCTTGCCCGACACCTGCGTTGTGAGGAGCCGGATACGCTCGCGCTGCAGGTGGATGCCAATGGGGATGACCGGGGCCCCAGTGCTCAGGGACAGGCGGGCGACGCCCGAGTGCGGCTTGAGAAATCCGCCCTCCAGGGGGCTGATATCCCCCTCGGGAAAGATGGCCACGGTGCGGCCGGCCAAGAGCAGCTGCCGGGCCCGTTCCAGAGCGATCCCGCCATTGCTGGACACTACCGACACCGGAACATGGCCGGCGCGCCGCAGATAGAAACCAAAGAGCGGGACGTTGAAGAGGACATCGTTGATCAGGATGCTCACCTGATGCGCATTTTGTGAGCACCAAGCCGGCCGGAAAGGTCGGCGCTCAGACCGCCCGCGCCAGGCTGGGGGCCGGCGCAAGCGCCAAGCGGGCAGACAGGGTGAAGCTAGTCCGAGCGTTTCTCCCAGTACCATTTGTACAGCAACTGCATGTCGTCGGGGAACACCGCCAGCCGGTCGCCGGGATGGACCGGGCGATCCAGCGCCGAGTAGGTATAGTTGAGAAAGATGTTCAGCCCCACCTCGGACAGCGGCACACCGAGACGCGCCAGCAGCGTGCCGATGGTGTCGCCTTCATGGATGGGGACCTGGACGAGCGACAGGTCGTCCGGCCGCTGCTGCCCGGCGAAACGGCGCAGCTTGCCGTAGAGATACACGTTGACCCAGGGCGTTTCCGACATCTTCAGCCTCCTGTGTTGGGCGAATTGTACCATGCCTTGCCGCCCCCGGCAACTCGCCAACAAATTGGTGCTTGACATACAGTGCCCGCCATGTTAGAATGGTCCTGCGCAGAGGAGGTCGGCCGATGGAACGGTGCGGCACGCTCGCCGTCCGCTATTGGTCTTTTTGGGGCTACTATATCTACGCGGGCCCCCGCGAGGGGGCCGGCTAGAGTTCCACGCCCAGGAGTGAGCGCCAGCGGATCGTCCCTTATAGCCGGAGCATTCAAGGAGCGTGGAACCACTTGGTTCCACGTTTTTCGTTGTGCCGGGAGGAATATGCCATGTCCACCACCGATTTGGAAGCGCTGCTGACGCGCGGCGTCGCCGAGGTCATCGTCCGCGAGGAGCTGCTGGCCAGGCTGCGCTCCGGGCGCCAACTGCGCCTCAAGCTGGGCTTTGACCCCTCCAAGCCAGACCTGCACGTCGGCCACGCCGTGGTCCTGCGCAAGATCCGGCAGTTCCAGGACCTGGGCCACCAGGTCGTGCTCATCGTCGGCGACTGGACCGCGCAGATCGGCGACCCCTCGGGACGCGATGTCAGCCGGCAGATGCTCTCGCCGGAGGAGGTCAAGGCCAACGCCCAGACCTACATCGAGCAGTTCTCGCTGATCGTCGACCCGCAGCGGACCGAGGTCCGCTGGCAGAGCGAATGGTTCGACCGCTTCAACCTGGCGGACGTCTTTCGCCTGACGAGCCGCTTCTCCATGGCCCAGATGATGCAGCACGAGACCTTTCGCAAGCGTTACGAGGAGGGCCGGGCCCTCTCGCTGATGGAGCTGCTGTACCCGCTCTTGCAGGCCTACGACTCGGTGGCCATACGGGCCGACGTCGAATTCGGGGGCACCGACCAAAAGTTCAACATCCTGGCCGGCCGTGAGCTCCAGGAGGCGCTGGGCATGCCGCCGCAGGATGTGGTCCTCTGCCCCCTGCTCGTTGGCACCGATGGGCGCAAGATGAGCAAGAGCTACGGCAACACCGTGGACCTGACCGCCCCGCCGGCCGATATGTACGGCCGGGTGATGCGCGTCGACGACGCCGTGATGCTGGACTACTTCGAGCTGACTACCGACGTGCCGGACGCCGAACTGGCCGAGATGCGCCGGGCCCTGGCCGCCGGCGCGGCGCACCCCATGGAGCTGAAGAAGCAACTGGCCCGCGAACTGGTGGCGCGCTTCCACGGGGCCGCGGCCGCCGCGGCCGCCGAGGCAGCCTTTGAGCATGTCGTGCAGAAACGCCAGGCGCCGGCGGATATCCCCCAGACGGCGATCTCCGCGCCGGTTCAGTTGGTCAAGCTGCTGCGCGCCAGCGGCGCGGTGAGCAGCGCCGGGGAAGCCCAGCGGCTGATCCGGCAGGGGGCTGTAGAAGTGGACGGGGAGCGGGTGCGCGACCCCAACTATGTCCTGCAGCCCGCGGACCTGCCGCCGGGCGGCGTGGTCGTGCAGGCCGGCAAGCGCCGCTTCTTGCGGGTGAAGCGGGGGTAGAGGCTTGACCTGCGGTTCCCTGGAACCGGGCAGGTCCTTGTGGAAAAAAGGAGGTACAATGGACCCGTTGCAGCTCCGACTTCTGGCCGAACTCGACGTCCAGCGCATCCTGGAGGAGGCCTACGCCCTTCTGGAGGACCCCGGCGTGCGCATCTATGACGCCGAGTCGTTGGACATGCTGGGGCAGGCCGGGGCCCGCGTGGACCGGGAGGCCCGCCTGGCCCATATCCCCCCGACCCTGGTTGACGCGGCGCTCCGGACCGTGCCGCGCTCCTTCTACCTGTACGATAGGCTGGGCTGGCCGGCCGTGCACTATGGCGGCGACGACGTTCACTTCGACCCCGGCTCGGCGGCCATCTACGTGCTGGACTATGGCAGCCTGCACTCGCGCAAACCGGTCACCTCCGACCTGGTGGCCCACTTTCGCCTGGCCGATGTCCTGCCGCAGATGAACGCGGTGAGCACCGCCCTGGTGAGCAGCGATGTGCCGCGCGAGATCGGCGACCTCTACCGCCTCTACCTGGCGCTGCGCCTCTCCAGCAAGCCGGTGATCACCGGCGCTTTCGCCGTGGAGACCTTTGCCCCGATGCACGAGCTGCTCGTCGCCGTGGCCGGCGGCGCCGAGGCGCTGCGCGCCAAGCCGCGCGCCGTCTTCGATGTCTGCCCTTCGCCGCCGCTGCTGTGGAGCGAGATCACCTGCCGCAACATGGTGGACTGCGCCCGCACGGGGGTGCCCGCCGAGCTGGTCTCGATGCCGCTGACGGGGGCCACGGGGCCGGCGAACCTGGCCGGGGCGGTGGTGCAGCACGCCGCCGAGTCGTTGAGCGGCATCGTCATCCACCAGGTGGCCGGCCCGGGCGCGCCCATCGTCTGGGGCGGCTCCCCGGCGGCCTTTGACATGCGCACCGGCACCCCGCCGATGGGGGCGATCGAGACCATGATGATCGACATGGCCTATGCCCAGGTGGGCAAATCGCTGGGCCTGCCCACGCACGCCTACATGGGCATGAGCGATGCCAAGGTCTTGGACGCCCAGGTGGGGCTGGAGGCGGCGCTGGGCACCCTGCTCGCCGCCCTGGGCGGCATCAACATGATCTCGGGGGCCGGCATGCTCGATTTCGAGTCGTGCCAAAGCCTGGAAAAGCTGGTCGTGGATTGCGAGATCATCGCCATGGTGCGCCGCTTTATGCGCGGCATCGACACCAGCATGGAGCCGCTGGGGCTGGACATCATCCGCCAGGTGGGGCACCGCGGCAACTTCCTGGTGACGCGGCATACGCTGCAGCACTTTCAGCGCGAGGTCTATCAGCCCTCCCCCGTTATCGACCGCGACTTTCGCCAAGCGTGGGAGGGGAAAGGGGCGCGCGACACCGCCTTCCGGGCGCACGAGCGGGTGCATGCGCTCCTGGCCACGCACCAGGCGCCGGATCTCGACGCCGCGCTGCTGGCGGAGCTGGAGCGGATCACCCTGGCGGCCGGCCGGCGGCACGGCCTGGAGCGCCTGCCCAGGTGGGAATAGGAAACGACCGAACGTAAGGAGGAACCATGTCCCAAGAACTGCTGGCCGCGATGGCCGACAGCGTGATCGAAGGGGAGATCGAACGGGCCGCGGACCTGGCGGGGCAGGCGCTGGCCCAGGGGCTGGACCCGCTGGAGGCCGTCGAGCATGGCTACGCCGTCGGCATCCGCGAGGTGGGCGAGCGTTTCGCCCGCGGCGAGTACTTTTTGCCGCACCTGGCCATCGGGGCCGAGGCCATGAAAGCCGCCCTGGCCGTGCTGGAGCCGGAGCTGGCCCGGCGGCAGCGCGAGCGCGCCACCCTGGGGCGCGTGGTCATCGGTACCGTGGCCGGCGACATCCACGAGATCGGCAAGACACTGGTGGCGACTATGCTGGCGGCAAACGGCTTTGCCGTCACCGACCTGGGGGTCAACGTGTCGGCGGAGAGTTTTGTCGCCGCCGTGCGCCAGGAGCGGGCCCAGATCGTGGGGCTCTCGGCCCTGTTGACCACGACCATGCTGGCCCAGCGGGAGGTCATCGTCGCCCTGGAGCAGGCCGGCCTGCGGAAGGAGGTCAAGGTGCTGGTGGGCGGCGCCCCGGTCACCGCGGCCTGGGCCCAGGAGATCGGCGCCGACGGCTATGCCGAGGACGCCGTCGGCGCGGTGCGCAAGGCCAAGGAGTTGCTAGTGTAGCGCGGAGCTCGGGCCATGTGACCCGGCTCACTGCACTTGGGCGCTTGCCGTAGTATAATAGTGTCCAACCTACTTCTCCTCCTTGTTGGAACCCGGGGGCGATCCCACCATCGCCCCCGGGACGTTTTGTGGCGGAGACCCTACTGTAGGCTGACCACCAACCCCGAGTACTTTTCCCCCAGCACGTCGGCCTGCTCCTGGGATGCGCCCTCGGCATAGATGTGGAAGTAGGGCCCGTCGGCGTCGGGGACGATCAGCACCCACTCGTCTTTGCCCAGGTCAATCTTGACCCCGTCCGTCCGGTCCAGGATGCGCTCCCCGTACTGCTCGTTCAGCAGGCGCATCACCCGGCCCTTGCTTTCCCAGCGGCAGGGGATGCGCACCCGGCTCATCGCATAGGCCGGCAGCCCGGCCACGGCGGTAGAGAGAGAGGTCCCGCGGCGGACGAGCAGCTCCAGCAGCTTGGCGACGGCAAAGATGCCATCGCAGATGGGGTGGAGCTGGGGAAAGATGAAGGAGCCGCTGCCGTCCCCGGCCACCAGGATGTCGCGCTCGGCGCAGACTTCCATCAGCGCGGCCGGGTTGATCTTGGTGCGGATGACCGTCGCCCCGTACTGTTGAGCGAGCTGCTCGACGGCCGACGGCGCGGAGACGGGGACGGCCACGGTCCCGCCCCCGCCGTGGGCCGCCAGGCTCAGGGCCACCACGAGCACCAGCGCCCGCATGCCGTCCAGCCGGCCGCCGCGGTCGTCCACCAGGTAGATGCGCTCGCCGCCGGTATCCAGGCGCACGCCGAAGCTGGCCCGGAGCACGGGGACCATGGCCGCCAGCAGGTCCAGCCCGGCCTCGAACTCCTGGGCGGTTTGGTAGATCTTGGAATCGTCCAGGGTGGAGTTGAGGGACACGACGTCGCAGTTCAGCTCGTCGAGGATGGTGGGCAGGACCTTGGCCGTGCTGGAGTTGGCATAGTCGACCACCAGGCGGATGCCCTTGCCGGCCGGCCGCAGCGCCTCCATGTCCAGGCTCTTGCGGAAGGCGGCCAGGTAGTGGCTCTCGGGGTGCGGCGGCTCCGTGATGCGCCCGATGTCGTCCAGGTAGACCCGGCGAAAGTCCTCCTGGAAAAAGACGCGCTCGATCTTGCGTTGGGCGGCCGGCCCCAGGTCCAGCCCATGTTCGTCGAAGAAGGTGATGTCCACCACGCGGTTGTCGAAGGGGGACAGGCGCACATGGATGCCCCCGGCCATGCCCAGGGCCCGCGTGACATAACGCGCCACCGGGACGGGCATCGAGCGCAGGTCGGCCACATGTACGCCGGACGAGGGCAGCCCGGAGATCAGCGCGCGCTTGATCATGCGCGGCGTGTAGTGGGCGTCGCGGTTCATCGTCACCACTGCTCCCTGGCGCAGCGTGCCACCGTAGGCCGCCCCCAGGCGGGCGGCGAACTCGGGGGTGATGTCCACGTTCACCAGGCCGCTGACCCCATAGCGCCCAAAGAGCACCTTGCGCCCCTGGGCGCCCCAGATGATGCTGCTGGAGACGGTAGCGCCCTCCTCGATCTCCTTGCCCGGCCAAATCTTGACGCCCGGCTGGATGATGGCCCCGGCGTTGACGGTGGTCCCGTCGCCGATCACCGCACCCTCAAAGACCATGGCCCGCCGCTTGACCGTGCACTGCCGGCCGACGATGGCCCCGCGCAGCTCTGCCCGCTCCCCGATGTAGGAGTTGCGCCAGATGATCGAGCGGTCGATGTGCGCCCGGCTCTCCAACACCGAAAAGTCGCGCACGACGGTCGGCCCGTAGATGACGGCGCCTTCCTTGACCTTGGTGCCGTGGCCCAGGTAGACCGCCCCCTCGATGACCGCGTCAGGCGAAAGCTCAACCTCCGGATCGCACCACACCCCGGGGCGGACCTCGGTGCCGTCGCGCTCCAGGTTCACCCGGCCTTCCAGGTAGTCGGCGCTGGCGCGCATGTACTCCTGGATGTTGCCGATGTCGCACCAATAGCCCGAAGCGACGTAGCCGTAGATAGGCTCGCCCTTGGCCATCAGCCGCGGGAAGAGGTCCTGGCTAAAGTCAAAGGGCCGGTCGGTGTCGATGTAGTCAAAGATGCGCGGATCGAGGACATAGATGCCCGTGTTGACCGTGTCGGAAAAGACCTCGCTCCAGGAGGGTTTCTCCAGGAACTGGCGCACGCGGCCGTCCTCGTTGATGATGATGACGCCGTACTCCAGCGGGTTGGGCACGCGGGTCAGGGTGATGGTCACTATGCCCCCGTGGGACTTGTGAAAGGCCATCACCTGGCCCAGGTCAAAGTCGGTCAGGGCGTCGCCGCTGATCACCAGGAAGGGCTCGTCGAGCAGCCGTTCGGCCTGCTTGACGCTGCCGGCGGTGCCCAGGGGGACCTCCTCCACCGAGTAGTGAAACTCAACCCCGTGGGCCGAACCGTCGCCAAAGTGGTCCTGGACGCGGTCCGCCATGAACTGGAGGGTGCCGACCACCGTGGTGAATCCGTGGCGCTTGAGCAGGCCGACGATGTGCGCCATCACGGGCTTGTCCACCAGGGGGACCATCGGTTTGGGGCGGCTGATCGTCAGTGGGCGGAGCCGGGAGCCCTGTCCGCCGGCCATGATGACGGCCTTCATAGTTTACCTCCTTGCCTGTGCTGGGTGGTCCCGCAGCCTGGCGCTGCTGGGTTCCTATTATACACATGAAGGGTGGCGCTGACAAGTAGATCGCTGTTGCAGAGTCGGAGGAGGTATAGTATAATATAGGTGGAGGCGCGGGGGAACAGGACCCTGCTTCCTTGTGTTTGGCAGGGCAGGGGGCAGTTGGGTTCCTGTTGGAGGTAGACCAATGTCTGGACTATTTGGTGGAAAACGAGAGTCGATGCCCCCGGCGGCGGGTGAGGGCAAGCCCGAGACCTATGTGGGCAGCACCACCAGCATCGAAGGGGCGGTGATCAAATCGGATGGCAACATCCGCATCGACGGCTCCGTGGAGGGGCAGGTGGAGACGCCGGCCGGCAGCGTGATTGTCGGCAAGATGGGCCGGGTGATAGCCAATATCCGGGCCCGGCAGGTGTTCGTGGCCGGGGCGGTCAAGGGCGATGTCGAGGCCCCGGCCGGCCTGGAGATCACCAGCACCGGCAAGGTCTTTGGCAACATTACTGTGGGCAGCCTGCAGATCGAGCAGGGTGGAGTTTTCCGCGGGCAGAGTTTCATGGGCGGCGATGGCAGCCAGGAGCCGCTGCTGTTAGAGGCCCCCACCATCGAGGGGGAGACGGTTGAGGGGAAGTAGGCTGGCGCGGTGGTGGCTGCGGATGCGGGCCGGTCTGCGCCGGCAGGCCCGGGCAGCCCGCGGGCAGAGCGCCTTCCTCTGCGATGACTGCCGTTGGAACTGGCGCTCTGCCTGCCATCGGTCGGGGCGGCCCAATCTCCTGGATTGTCCCGACTATCGACCCCGGGGGCGTTAGGCGAGTACCTGGAGGGACGTATGAGCGAACCACAAGGGCGCTGGCGGCGACCGGGAGTGCGCCTGGCCGTGGTGGTGCTGGCCGGCATCGCCATCTACTTCCTGGTCATCTTTGCCCGGATGTCGTGGTACCTCTACCGCACCTCGCGCGAGGTGCGGGCCGCCGAGTCCCGTGTGACGCAGTTGGCGCAGCAGAACCAGCACCTGAAGCAGCGTCTGGACGGCTACCAAGACGAGGACACCATCCACCAGGAGGTGATCAAGAGCCTTCCCCTTATCGACCCGGATCTGAAGGTGGGCATCCTGGTCGCCGGGGAAGAGCCCCGGCCGGCCGACTCCGCGCCCCAGGGCGCCGTTCCCGGCGCGGACCTGGCCAGCCTGCCGGCCTGGCAGCAGTGGTGGTGGGTGATCTTTTCGCCGATGAGCCCCTGATATCCACAAACAATGCCGAAGTGGCGGAATAGGCAGACGCGACGGTCTCAAAAACCGTTGAGGGTCGCCCCTCATGTGGGTTCGAGTCCCACCTTCGGCACTTTCCCGGCCGGCCGCCTTCTAGCGGCAGGCCGAGTAGGGATGGCGCGCGTCGCCCTTCACGAATGGCCGACCTATTCTCCTGCATTTCGCGCTGGTACGATCGCATCTTTGGCATGCCGGATGTATCCGCGCTGCGGCGGCTCCTGGCGCTGCCCGCCGGTGGGCGGCTGCTCGACCTGGGCGGGGGTACCGGCCGCATCAGCCGGGAACTGGACTCCGGGTGGGTCATCATCTGCGACCTCGCGGCCGGCATGGTGCGGCAGTCCCGCCGCAAGGGGCTGCTGGCCTGCCAGGGAGCCGCCGAGCGGCTGCCCTTTGCCGACGGCACCTTCGACGGCATCCTCGTCGTGGACGCCTTCCATCACTTTCACGATCAGCCGCCGGCCGTGCGGGAGATGCTGCGCGTGCTGCGGCCCTCCGGACGGTTGCTCATTGCCGAGCCGAACATCCGCCATCCCCTGATGCCGCTCCTCTCCTGGAGCGAACGACTCCTGGGCCTGTCCAGCCGCATGTTGCCGCCCCAGGAGTTGGGGGCCCTCGTGGTTGCGGCCGGTGGCAAAGTGCTGGCCGTCGAAGAAGGGCTGCTTTCCTATCGCCTGGCAGCTACGCGGGACGGTTCGCCGATTCGTCGATTCGCCCAAGGAGGCTCCCCATGATCATCACCCAGGGCCTGACCCGCCAATTCGACGGCCGCGTGGCGGTGGACCACCTGGACCTGGAGATCCGCCCCGGCGAGGTCTTTGGCCTGCTCGGGCCCAACGGCGCCGGCAAGACCACCACGGTGCGCCTGCTGACGGCGCTCATTGCCCCGACGGCCGGCACGGCCACGGTGGCCGGCTTCCGACTGGGCGAGCAGGACGCCGAGATCCGCCGGCGGGTGGGCATCCTCACCGAGTCGCCCGGCCTCTACGAGCGCCTGCCGGTGCAGTTCAATCTGGAGGTCTTTGCCCGCCTCTACGAGGTCCCCGCCCGTGAGACTGCGGCGCGGGCCGAACGCTACCTGCGTATGCTCGACCTGTGGGACCGCCGCCGGGACGCGGCCGGCACCCTCTCCAAGGGCATGAAACAGAAGCTGGCCATCGCCCGGGCCCTGCTGCACGAGCCCCAGGTGCTCTTTCTGGACGAGCCCACCGCCTCCCTGGACCCCGAGGCCGCCAAGACGGTGCGCGACTTTATCCAGGAGTTGCGCAGCGCGGGGCGCACGACCGTTCTGTGCACCCACAACTTGGACGAGGCCGACCGCCTTTGCGACCGCATCGCCGTCTTCAAGCAGCGCCTGATCCGCGTGGATACGCCGGACAACCTGCGGCGGGCGCTCTACGGGCGCGCCGTGCGCGTGCAGTTGCGCGAGGTGCGTCCCGAGCACCTCGCCGCCGTCCAGGGGTTGCCCTTTGTCCGCGGGCTGGCCGGCACCGGCCGGGAACTGGAAGTTCAATTGGACGACCCCGAAGGTATGAACCCCGCCCTGGTGCGGGCGCTCGTGGAGGCCGGCGCCGAGGTGCAGTTCGTCCGCGAGGAGGAGCACTCCCTAGAGCAGGTCTACCTGGACCTGGTGCGCGACGAGGAGGCCGGCCGATGAACTGGGACAAGATCCGCATCGTCATCCGCAAAGAGTGGGCCGATACCTTTCGCAACAAGCTGGTCTTTTTCACCCTGGTCTTCTTGCCGCTCTTCCTCACCGTCTTGCCGCTGTTCAACCTCTACCTGATGGGCGCGCTGCCCGCCGACGAGGCCGGCGAGGACCTGGGCCCCTTCCGGCCCTACATGGTCCAGATGGGGCTGGACCCCAACGATCCCCGGTCGGCCACGCAGGTCGTGATGGTGGGCATGGCCAGCATCTATATGGTCATCTTTCTGATGATCCCGTTGATGATCCCCATGATGATCGCCACCGACAGCATCGTCAGCGAGAAGGTCTCCAAGAGCCTGGAGCCGCTCCTGGCTACCCCCATCAGCGTGACCGAGCTGCTCCTGGCCAAGGCGCTGGCCGCGGCCGGGCCGGCCGTCGGCGTCACCTGGCTCTGTTACGCCCTCTACGGGGGGATCGCCGCCGCCTTCGTCCCGCCCAGCGTCCTGGGGGTCATCTTGGGCCTGGATTGGATCGCGGGCATCCTGCTCCTGACCCCGCTCTTGGCGCTCCTGGCGGTCAGCCTGGGCATCGTCGTTTCCTCGCGGGTCAACGATACCCGCTCGGCGCAGCAGTTCGGCGGCCTGGTGGTGCTGCCGCTGCTCCTCCTGTTGATCCCGATGTTCGCCGGGGGCATGATCCTGAATTTGCCCTTCTTTTTGATCGGGGCGGCGGTCCTGGTGGCTCTGGACGTGGCGGCCCTGGCTCTCGCCCGGGCCCTCTTCCGGCGGGAGACCATCCTCACCCGCTGGCGGTAACCGATTCGTCAAGCAGAAAGCGGATGGAGCACCCTCCATCCGCTTATCCGCTTGACAAATCCGCTGTCATGGCCGTGCACCCTTCTTCGACCGGTACCTTCCGGCTTTCCCCGACCTGCCGGCTCCAGCCAGGCAGCCCTGTGGCGCCCAGAGGGGTCTGCTTACCGTTGCTTCCTTCCGGACCTGGCGGGGTTCGCAGTACTCTGCCGCACAGGACCCAGCCTTCAACGCCACATAGCCCGGGCAGTCCCACAAGGCCCGGCCTCGGTTGGGAGTTCAACCCCGCTAGAGCGGATTGCGGGTTACAGGGCACCGCTAGCTCCCCGTCTAGCACGGCCGTCTGCATCTTACGACAGGCGGCCCGGTTTGTCAAGCGACCTTCACCGATTTGCGCTGTCCGCGCGGACGTAGTATAATGCCGTGGCCCGGTCGAATAGTACGGGTAGGTGGAGGACGCTGTGCGACGTGGCGACTGGATCTGGTTGGCAGTCATTCTTGTCCTGATCGGTGGGGCCCTCTGGATCGACCTGGCCAGCCCGGTCCTGGCTTTTTGGCGGCCGATCCCGGAAGGCCTGTCCCCCGAGCAGGGCCAGGCCGTCCGGGCGACGACCCTGCGCCTGGGGCTGGACCTGCGGGGGGGCATGCAGGTGATCCTGGAAGCCCAGGTGAGCGCCGAGATCACCAATACCGGCAACCTGCGCCAGATGGTGGAGGTGGCCCGCGACATCATCGCCGACCGCGTCAATGCCCTGGGAGTGGCCGAGGCCGTGGTCCAGGTGCAGGGGGACAGGCGCCTGGTCGTGGAGCTGCCCGGCGTCGCCGACCCGCAGCAGGCCCTGGCGGCCATGCAGGGCACGGGCTACCTGGAGTTCGTGGACACGCTGGGCCTGTTCCTGGAGCCGGATACGCCGATCAGCACGACGGCCGGCCTGACCCCTGCTCAGATCGCCGCCATCACCCATACCCAGGTCTACCGCACCGTGGTCACGGGAGAAGACCTGGTCCTCGGCGAGATCGGTGTCGTCTCCGACCATATCACCGGCAAGCCCCAGGTGGCCCTGGGCTTCAATGCCGAGGGGGCGCGCAAGGTGGCCGCCTGGACCTCCGCCAACATCAACCAGCCGCTGACCATCGTCCTGGATAAAAAGGTTGTCTCCGCGCCGGTGGTGCGCGAGGCCATCACCGACGGCCGGGCGGCGATCAGCGGCGGCGACATCGACTACCGCGAGGCCCAACGCATCGCCCTGCTCCTGCGCTACGGCGCCCTGCCCGTCCCCCTGGGCGTGGTCGAGAACCGCACCGTGGGGCCGACCCTGGGCCAGGACTCGGTGAACAAGAGCGTCGTCGCCGGGGTGATCGGCCTGGGCACGGTGCTCCTCTTCATGCTGCTGTACTACCGCCTGCCGGGAACGCTGGCCGGCCTGGCCCTCTGCATCTATACCGTGCTCATCTTTGCCATCTACAAGCTCATCCCGGTGACGCTCACCCTGCCGGGCATCGCCGGCCTGCTCCTGTCTATCGGCATGGCCGTGGACGCCAACATCCTCATCTTTGAGCGCATGAAGGAAGAGCTGCGCGCCGGCAAGTCGCTGCGCGCCGCCATCGAGGCCGGCTTCGACCGCGCCTGGACCTCGATCTGGGACTCGAACCTTTCCACCCTGCTGACCTGTGTGGTCCTCTTTGTCTTTGGCAACTCGCTGGGGGCCAGCATCGTCAAGGGCTTTGCCGTCACCCTGGCCATCGGCGTGGCCGTGAGCATGTTCTCGGCCATCACCGTGACGCGGACCTTCCTGCGCCTGGTGCACCGGCTGCTGGGCGGCTGGATGGAGCGCCACGGCCGGTTCGTCCTGGGGGTGGAGGTCAGGCCGGCCTGGTAGGAGCGTCGACCCGCTCTGGAGGCTTTCGTGCTACACCTGGTGCGCAAGCGCTATCTCTATTTTACCCTCTCGGCGTTGATCATCATCCCCGGCCTCGTCGCTATGGGCCTCTCCATCGCCCGCTTCGGCTCGCCGGTGCGGCTGAGCATCGACTTTACCAGCGGCTCCTACGTGGAGGTCGAGTTCGCCCGGCCCGTCCAGGCCCAAGAGGTGCGCCAGGCTTTTGTCGACAGCGGCCTGGAGGTCGCCTCGGTGCAGTTGGCCCAGAACGACCGCGTGGCCATCGTCCGCACCCGGGTGATCGAAGCCGCGACCAAGGATGAGGTGCTCGTCGCCCTGCGGGAGCGCCTGGGTCCGGTGACGGAGCGGCGCTTCGACTCGGTGGGCCCCTCGATCAGCCGCGTGGTTACGCGCAACGCCCTCCTGGCCGTGGCCGCCGCGGCGCTGGTGATCCTGGGTTTCATCACCTTTGCCTTCCGCAAGGTGCCCCACCCCTTCCGCTACGGTCTGTGCGCGGTCATCGCCATGGTCCACGATATCCTGGTCACCGTGGGACTCTTTTCCCTGGCCGGCCTGCTCTTCGGCTGGGAGGCCGATACCCTCTTCCTCTCGGCCCTGCTCACCGTGATCGGCTTCTCCGTCCAGGATACCATCGTCGTCTACGACCGCATCCGCGAGAACACGCCCAAGATGCGCGGCGTGCCTTTCGAGGATATCGTCGACCACAGCCTGACCCAGACGCTGCACCGCTCGCTGGCCACGCAGTTGAACGCTATGTTTGTGATGGTGGCCATCCTGCTCTTTGGCGGGGCCACCATCAAGCAGTTCATCCTGGTGATGTTCATCGGCCTGGCCAGCGGCACCTACTCCTCGATCTTTAATGCCGTGCCTCTGCTGGTGGTCTGGGAGAAGGAGGATATCCCCCGCTTCTTCCGGCGCTTACGCCGAGGCGCGGCGGGCAGCTGATCGGGCGGTCGTTGCCGGGGACCTGGGTGTACCGCGGCGGCCTTCGGGGGGCCGCCGGGCCCGCGAAGGCCCTGCCATGAGGGAAGCGCTGCTTTCGTACATCGTCTGCCCCCAGTGCCACCAGGAGTTGGAGCTGGCGGCCGTCGGGCGCACGACCCGACGAGATCGACCAGGGGCAACTGCGCTGCCGCGGCTGCGGCCGGACCTATCCGATCGAGGATGGCCTGGTCTACCTGGTGCCCGAGGAACGCCTGGCCTACTGCCGGCAGGAGAACGCCGTCCACCAGCAGGCCATGAGCGAGGGCTTCTTCGGCTGGGTCAAGGGGGAGATCTTTTACAACTGGCCCCACCAGATACCGCCGGGCGTCGAGGGCGAGCTGGAAGATGAGATCCGCTCCCACTACCTGGAGTACCTGCAGGCCTTTTGGCGCAGCGGCCCGCAGGCCCAGATCATGCCCAGCCGGCACCGCTGCTCCGAGCTGTTCTACGACCAGGAGGTGGCGCAGTACGCCCAGCGGCCCTTCCCCGTCCGCGTCGCGCGGGCGCTCAAGCACTGGCTGAGCAGCGGGGCGATCATCGACATCTTTGGGAATGGCCGGACTATCACCGGCAGGGCGAGTTCTTCCAGCCCCGCCGCTTCTACCGGGTGTGGCTGCAGCTGTTCGACGACCAGGGGACCATGGTGCACGGGCAGGTCTTGGTCCAGCAGTTCCTGGAGTGAGCGGCCGGTCCCGCCGACGGTGGATGCTGTGGGCGGGCCTGGCGATCAGGAGGTGGCCGATGAGGATTCGCGCGCATGCTGCGGGTATGCTCGTTCTGCTGCTGGTGCTTTCCCTGGGCGCGGGGCTGGCCCAGGGGAGCGGCCCCGGCGCCGGCCCGTCGCCCCTCGCCGCCGACGCCCCGGATGCCGTCGAGCAGCTCCACATGGCCGAGTTCGGCATGAACATCTATGCCACCAGCCCGGGGCGCAGCGATTCCGAGGTGGATGACCTGCTGCCCCTGGCCGCGGCCATCGGCGTCGAGTGGAGCCGCGAGCAGATCACCTGGGATAGCTTCTCCCAGGCGTGGGGCCCGGCCTTCTTCGACGGCCGGCTCGGCAAGCTGGAGGACGCCAACCTCGACGTTGTGGGCATGCTCGTGACCACCCCGGAGGCCTACAGCACCGCCGAGTGCCGGACGTACGCCGCCAGCCAGGGCTACCCCCCCTACTTCTGCCCACCGGCCAACCCGGCCGACTTTGGCGCGTTCGCCGGGCAGGTCGCCGAGCGCTACGACGGGGAGACGCCCGGCCTGCCGCGCATCTCCGTCTGGGAGATCTGGAACGAGCCGGACCAGCCGGCCACCCTGGTGATCCAGCCGGGGCAGGACCGCGGCCAGGTCTATGCGGGCATGCTCTGCGCGGCCTACGCAGCGATCAAGGCGGTCGATCCCCAGGCGGTGGTCCTCGTCGGCGGGCTCACCGGCTGGCAGACGGTCGGCTACCAGGGCTTTATGGACAGCGTCGTGGCCGCTGGCGGCTGGAACTGTTTCGACGGGCTGGCCTACCACCCCTTGATCCTGGGCTATCCCCCGGAAGAGCCGAACAGAGACTGGAACATCCCCTCGCGCCTGGAGATGGTGCGCGACTGGCTGAACGCCCACGGCGGCGGCAAGCTGACCTACGCCACCGAGTTCGGATGGTCGACCTGTGACCCGGGCGTCTTCCCCAACCAGTGCAATACGCCGGACGAGCAGGCCAGCTACACGGTGCGGATGTACGGCCTCCTCATGCACTACGGCTACTACCACAACGACCTCTTCCAGTTCAAGCACCTCTCGATCGGCGGGATGCCTTCCCCCTACCGGGAGTGCGAGATCATCACCGATCCGAACTATACGACCAAGCCGGCCTACACCGCCTACGGCGTCATGACCTCGCTGCTGCGCAACTCGGCCTATATCGGCACGGGGCCCCTGCACAGCGTGAACGACACCTGGGACGACCGCTACGATATCAAGTTCCGCCGCCAAGACGGCGCCCTGGTCGATCTGCTGTGGCAGCTACGGTACCAGACGGCCTACTCCTTCCATGTCGAGCCGGGTGTGGAGGCGGTCTACCTGTACGACCGCGACGGTTCCCTCCAGCTCCTGACGCCCGTGGGCGGACAGGTCACGGTGACGCTCTCGAGCCGGCCGCGGTACCTGGTGCGCTGGGTCACGGGGACGGTCTACTCCGTATTCCTGCCGCTGGTCTGGCGCTACTGACCCCGGCACAGCTTGCTATACTGCCTGGAAGCCGGAATCCGCGGGCGCCGACTTTAGGGATCTGCCGAGATCAATAGCGTCCCCTTTGACACCCCTGGCGGCCGATGCTATAATGCCGGCCACGGCGATTCCGGCAAGGAGGACACCCCAATGGCGATAGAGGGACAGGACCAGGAAGTGGCCGGCCGGCTGCGGGAGATCCGCGAGCGCGTCCGGGCCCGCGCCGCCGCGGGCTTCAAGGGTATGGGCCGCCCCGTGGCCGATGCCGACCTGCTCTACGGCGATCGCGATGTCCAGCTCTACCCCCAGCTGCGCCACCACCTGCAGGAGGCCGAGTCCCTGGCCCATGTCCAGGAGCAGCCCTTCCAGTCCCGCCTGCCCGTCGTCGGCCGGCTGATCGCCTGGCTGCGCGACCGCTTCAACCGCATCTCCACCCGCTGGTACGTCCTGCCTCTCCTACAGCAGCAGGTCCACTTCAACATGGCCGTGGTCCGCGCCCTGCAGGACCTGCAGCGCGTCTCCCAGTCCTCGTCCTACGACCTGGTGCGGCGCATGGACGCTCTCTTCTACCCCCTGGACCAGGAGCAACTGGCCCTGCACGCCTGGCTGGACGATCTCCAGGCGGCGCTGGGCGAGTTGGCGGAGGCCCAGGAGCGGGCGGACGACCGCTTCCAGGCGGCGCTGGAGGAGAGCTCCGACCAGCTCCTGGGCTTTATCAAGAACGCCGAGACCGAGGCCCGCACGCGCGACGCCCAGGTGGAGAGCCGCCTGCTCGAGCGCCTGCAGGCGCTGCAGCACGAGCAGCAGTTGGCCCAGCGCCGGCTGTCGTTCCTGCGCCTGAAGCTGGACCGGCTGATGGGCCGGCTGACCGGCGGCGGGGAGCTGCCCCAGGGGGAGCGCGCGGCGGTGGAGGCCGAACGCCGCGACCTGGAGGAGTTCGACTACTACGCCTTCGAGGACCTCTACCGCCGGGAGGAGGCGGTGCGCCAGCAGCAGGAGGTCTACCTGCCGCTCTTTGCGGGCCGGGAGAATGTCCTGGACATTGGCTGCGGCAAGGGCGAGCTCCTGGAGCTGTTGCGCGACCATGGCGTCGCCGCCTATGGCCTGGACCTGAACGAGCAGATGGTGCGCCTGGGGCAAGAAAAGGGGCTGCGGGTGATCGAGGCCGATGCCCTGGAGCACATGGCCGGCCTGCCCGACGATTCGCTGGGCGGGCTCTTTGCCGCCCACCTGGTGGAGCACCTCGCGCCGCGGCAGCTTGTGGACCTGGTCCGCCTGGCGCAGGCCAAGCTGCAGCCGGGGGCCTACTTGGCGTTCGAGACGCCCAACCCCCTCTGTCTGTGGGCGCTGGTGAACTATTTCTACCTGGACATGTCGCATGTCAAGCCGGTCCATCCTCAGGCGCTGGCCTTTATCCTGGAGATGCACGGCTTTCGCAACGTCGAGGTCCGCTATCTGCACCCGGTCCCGGAAGGGGTGCGCCTGGCTCCCCTGCCGGAGGCTGCGGGGACGCCCTGGGAGCCGTTGACCGGGCAGATCAACGCCAACCTGCAGCGCCTCAACGACCTGCTCTACGGCTATGCCGATTACGCGATCGTGGCGCAGAAGTAGATAAAGGACGGCTCCTGTGCGCGTCGCCTTTTTTAGCCCGCTCCGGCCGGTCGCCTCCGGCATCTCGGACTACAGCGAGGAGCTCCTGCCCCACCTGGCCGGCGGGGCCGAGCTGACCCTCTTCGTGGACGGCTACGAGCCGACCAACCTGCTCCTCCGCCGCCGGTTCCCGATCCACGACTATCACGACCTGCCGGCGCTGCACCGCGAGCGGCCGTTCGACGTCTTTCTCTACCACATGGGCAACCACTTCTGTCACCGCTACATTTATGAGCTGTTGGGGGAGTACCCCGGGGTGGTCGTGTTGCACGACACCGTCCTGCACCATTTCCTGGGCCAACAGTTGGAGGAGCAGGGCGACCTGGCCACCTACCTGGATGCCTTCCCCGAGGACGGGCCGTCGCTTGCCCGGCGGCGCGGCGCCCGCATCTGGAGCAACCTGGACAACTTTGCCTTTCCCGGCATCCGCCGCGTGGTGGAGCGCAGCCTGGCGATGATCGTGCACAGCGAGGCCGCCCGCCGGGCGGTGCTGCAGGCCGTGCCCACGGCGCCGGTGACGATAGTTCGGCATCACTGGGGGCCGCTCTGCTCGCCGTACGCGGGGCTGCCGCCGGCGGAGATCAAGGTCCGCCTGGGCTTTGCCCCCGACACGTTCCTGATCGTCTCCCCGGGCATCGTCACCCTCTCGCGGCGCATCCCCGAATCGCTGCGCTGCTTCGCCATGCTGCTGAACGAGTTCCCGCACGCCCGCTTCGTCGTGGCCGGCCCGGACAGCCCGGCCGTCAGGATCGCCGACCTGGTCCGCCGGATGGGGCTGGACGGGCTCGTTCGCGTCACCGGGTTTGTCGACGTGCCCACGTTCCAAAGCTACATCCTGGCCGCCGACGTGCTTGTCAACCTGCGCTACCCCCTGGCCGGGGAGACCTCGGGCGGGCTGGTGCGGGCCCTGGGCATGGGCAAGCCGGTGCTGGTCTCCAACGCCGGCCAGTACGCCGAGTTCCCCGACGACTGCTGCCTGAAGGTCGACCTGGGGGCCAACGAGCAGGAGATGGCCCTGGCCTACCTCGCCGCGCTGGCCCGGGACCCGGAGCTGGGCCGGCGCATTGGGGAGCGCGCCCGGCGCTACATCCAGGCGCACCATGCCATCGAGCGCTCGGCCCAGGGCTACCTGGAGGTGATGGCGCGGGTCCTGCAGGAGAAGCCGCGGCCGCCGGCCGGCCTTGGCCGCGCCGACGAGGGCGATGTCCAGGCCATCGTCGAGCGCATCCGCCGCGAGGCGGCCCAGGGCGGCGCCGAGGACGATCCGGGGACTGCGAGGTCGTCGTGCGTCGGTTGATCTTTGTCTGCACCTGGTTCGGCCCCGACACCATCGGGGGCGCCGAGCATGCCTGCCGGCGCCTGGCCGAGGAGCTGCGGCGCCTGGGCTGGCCGGTAGAGGTCTACTCCACCACCGCGCGCGGCTTCATGTACCCCTGGTTCGAGCCGCACTACCCCGTCGGGACGCAACTGTGGGGCGATCTGCCGGTGCGCCACTTCCCGGTCGCGCGCTGGTCGGACATCCCCTTTTTCGGCGAACGGCTCGACCTGCTGGAAGGTCTGCAGTCCCTCCCCGGGGCCGAGGTGGCCCACCTGGTGGAGATGCCCCAGAGCGATGCCCTCTACCGCGCCCTGGCGGAAGACGACGAGGCGCTCTTCTTCTTCTTCATCTACTCCCACAACCTCTCCTTCTGGGGGGCGCGGATCGCCCCCGAGCGCTCCTTCCTGGTCCCCTGTCTGCACGACGAGCCGTACGCTTTTCACCAGGCGACGGGCCTGCTGATGCGCCAGGTGCGGGGCAGCCTCTTTCTCTCCGAGCCGGAACGCTGGCTGGCCCTCGACCTGTATGGGCTTGACCCGCGGCGCACCTGGCTGCTGGGCGCCGCCGTGGACCCGTCTCCGCCGGGCGACGCCGAGCGCTTCCGGGCCCGGCGGGGGCTGCGCGGCCCCTTCCTGCTCTATGTCGGCCGGCGCGATAGCTCCAAGAATGTCCCCCTGCTGGTGGAGCACTTTGGCGCCTACAAGGAGCGGCATCCCGGGGATCTGAAGCTGGTGTTGATCGGGCCCGGCTCCGTCGAGATCCCGGCGGCCTGGGCCGAAGACATCCTGGACCTGGGGGTGGTGAGCGAGCAGGAGAAACAGGACGCCTACGCGGCAGCCGCCGTGCTCTGCCAGCCCTCGCCGATCGAGAGCTTTTCCATTGTCCTCCTGGAGGGGTGGCAGCAGGGGACGCCGGCCCTGGTGAACGGCGACTGCGCCGTGACGACCTACCACTGTCTCCAGAGCAACGGGGGGCTGTACTACCGCGACGCCCGGGAGTTTGCGGCGGCGGTGGACTATTTGCTGGCCCGGCCGGCCCTGCGGGAAAGGATGGGCCAGGCCGGCCGGTCCTACGCCGCCGCGGGTTTCACCTGGCCGGCCGTGGCCCGCCGTTTCCTGGCCGCGCTGGAGAGCTGGAGCTGAATGTACGTCCTGGGCGTGATCGGCGTCATCCTGTCGGCCGCCCTGGTGGGTCACCTCTTCTACCGGGCCTTTGCTACCGGTGAGGAGTCGGCCTCCTGGGGGGAGGTCCTCTTTGTCCAGCTCTTGCTGGGCCTGCTCCTTTGTGGCTGGCCGGCCCTGGCGTTGGCCGAACTGGGGCTCTTTTCCCTGCCCCGCTGGGCCCTGGCGATCGGGGCCGCCGTGGCGGTCGTCCTGGCCTGGCGCTGGGGGCAGGTGCGCCGCTGGCGCTGGCCGCGCTTGCGCTTCCGCTGGGCCGGCCTGGGCGTACTCGTTCTCTTCCTCGTCCTCGGCGCCTTCCTGGCCTATCCGGGCGAGCCTGTCCTGGGCGGGCAGGACCCCGGCGTCTACCTGGCCACCGGCGCTTCCATCGCCCGCACCGGCGGCATCCTCCTGCAGGACCCCTGGATCGCCAGCCTGCCGGAGTCGGCGCGGACCCTGGTCCTGCCCTACTACACCGGCCAATGGTGGCAGCTACCCGGTTTCTACGTCACCGACTTTGCCGGCGGCCAGGTCACGCCGCAGTTCCTGCACCTCTACCCGGCCTGGCTGGCCGCCTTCTACGCCGCCGGGGGCCTGGAGGGCGCTCTCCTGGCGACCCCCCTGCTGACCCTCCTGGGCCTGGCGGCCCTCTTCTTCCTGGCCCGTCGCCTCTTCGGCCGCTGGCCGGCCGTGGTGGCCGTGGTGCTGCTGGCCCTGAACCCGGCCCTGGTCTGGTTCGCCCGCGAGCCGGCGGCGGAGGCGCTGGCCTTGGTTTTGGTGCTGGGCGGATGGTATCTTTTGGAGCGGGCCCACGCCGAGCCCGGACGGCGGGACCTGGCCGTCCTGGCCGGGGTTGCCCTGGGTCAACTGGCCCTGGCCAAGATCGAGCTCCTCCTGCTGCCCTTGCTGCTCTACGGCTACTTCCTGCTGCGTCTCATCATGGGCCGGCTGCGGGCCAATGACAGGGCCTTCCTCGTCGCCCAGACCGTGCTGCTCGTCCACGCCGGCCTGCACATCGTGCTGCTGGCCCGTCCCTACTTGCTGACGCTGGAGGCCTCGCTGCGGAACTCGCGGCTGCCGCTGTCGCCAGAAGTCCTGGCCACGATGGCGGTGCTGTCGGCCCTCGCCGGCGCGCTGCTGCTCTATCTACTGCGCCGGCCGCTGGCGCGTGGGCTAGAGCGCCTGTGGGGCCGGCCCTGGCTGCGCCACGGTGGGCCGGCCGGACTGTGGCTGCTGTTGGTCGTCTGGGCGGGGGTCCTCTATCCGCTCCTCACGCCGGCCCGTTTTCAGGTGAACGGCGTCTGGCACGAAAACCTGGAGCGACTCACCTTCCTGCGTCTGGCATGGTACCTGGCCCCGGCCGGCCTGGCCTTGGGAGTGCTCGGGCTGCTGTGGTGGCTGGGCCGGCGCCTGCGCGCCGCTTCGCTTCCTTTTCTGACGGGCCTGCTTATCTTCCTCTTCCTCTACACCTGCCGCACATGGGTCCATCCCTACCACTTCTGGATGATGCGCCGCTACATCCCGCTTATCTTCCCCTGTCTGGCCCTGGGCACCGCCCTGGCCCTCTGGCGGGTGCGCGTGGCGCCGCTGGGCCCGGCCGTCCGCCGGGGCGGGGCGCTGCTGCTGCTGGGGCTGCTCCTATTCCAGGCCGCGCAGGCCGACCGGCCCTTGGCCGCGCGCCTGGAGCTGGCCGGGACGGCCGCGGCCCTGGACGAGCTGGCGGCCCAGCTCCCCGCCGATGCACCGATCCTGGTCGACCAGTTGGGCTATGCCCTGGCCACGCCGCTGCGCTACCTCTACGGCCGGCCGGCCTTTGCCCTGGCCAATCCCGACCCCTACGATGAGGAGGCCCGGGCAGGGGACCTGCCCTGGGCCGAGGTCTGGCCGCTCCTGCAGCAATGGCCGGCGGACAGCCCCACGGCCTACCTACTGCTAGGCCAGGTGCCGGACCAGTTTCGCGGCGGGATGAGCCTGGCACAGATCTATACCTTTACCCTGGACGTGCGCGCGACCGAACGCAGCTACGAGCACCTGCCGCGCGACAGCGTCGCCCTGCACTCGCTGCAGTGGCTCTATCGCCTGGAGCGTCGCCCCGCGTCGCCCACCTTCCTGGAGTTCTCCCTGCTCCGGCCGGAGTGGACCGGCGAGCGCCTGGCGATCGATCTGCCCGCCCCCGCCGGCCCGCTGCTCCTGCGCCTGCGCGCGGCCGGCTTCCGCCCGGAGCCGCTGCCGCCGGCCCACCTGGCCTTCCTCTGGCAGGGCCACGAGGTGGCCAGCTACACCCTGGAGCGGTCCTTCGATCTGCAGGAAATCGAGCTGGAACTGCCTGTGACCTCCACCGCGGCCACGGGGCGGTTGGAAATCGTCTGCCAGACCTGGAACCCGCGGCAGGCCGGCTTCGGCGACGACCCGCGCGACCTGGGCATCCTGCTGCAGTACTTGGCCGTCCGGGAACAGGATTGACTTATACTATCCGCTGTTGTATAATAAGCGCACGCTGCCCGGAAAGAAATGTCGCCATGGAGAAGGAACGTCCTGCTACCGAAATGCTGGCCGAACGGCTGAAGGAGCACTCCGCTCGCCTCAACGCGGCCCGTGTGCTGCCCACACCGGTAGCCTCCTCCCGCGTGCCCGTAATCGCCCCCTTGGTCGCCCTGCTTCGCCGTCTGGCCAACCGCCTGGCCACGCGCTGGTACGTGGCCCCGCAGATGGAGCAGCAGGCCCGCTTCGCCCAGGAGGTGACGGCGGCCTATGACCAGTTGGCCGCCGCCCTGGTCCTCCTGGAACAGATGCTGGCCGAGCACGGCCGCCGGCTGGACGAATCGGAGCGCGCTGCAGCGCGACTGGCTACCCCTGCCCTGTTTTCCTCGCCGGACAGCGCAGCGCCACAACCCGCATGCGCGAGAAACCGGCTTCCCTGGAGCGGCGCGTGGGTTTCTAACGCCGCTCCAACGCTTCTCTAATGCCGCCCCGCTATCCTGTCCATAAAGATTGTTGGAGGATAACTGCTCGGGGGATTGTCATTGCGAGCTGCCCCTTTGCCTTGCTTGTATGCTCGGGACGGTTCTCGCAATGACATACAGGCCGAGAGGTTACGTTGGAGGTTCGCTATGCCTATCGATCTGAACCGCTTCACCGAAAAGGCGGCCCACGCTATGCTGGCCGCCCAGCAAGAGGCCCAGGAACGCCACCACAGCCAGGTCGAGCCGTTGCACCTGCTGGCGGCGCTGCTCTCCCAGAGCGACGGCGTCGTGCCGCAGGTGGTGAGCAAGGTGGGGGCGCACCCGGCGCAGGTCCTGGCCGCCGTGCAGGAGGAGCTGGGCCGCCTGCCGCAGGCCCACGGGGCCACGCAGGTCTACCTGTCGCCGCAGGTGGACCAGGCCGTGCAGCGGGCCGAGGAAGAGGCCGGCCGCATGCGCGACGAGTATATCTCCACCGAGCACCTGCTCCTGGCCCTGGCCGACGGGCGCCTCAAGGGGCCGGCCGGCGAGATCCTGCGGCGCTTCGGCATCCAAAGCGATGCCATCCTGCAGGCCCTGACGGCTATCCGCGGCAGCCAGCGCGTCACCAGCCAGACCCCTGAAACTACCTACCAGGCCCTGGAACGCTACGGCCGCGACATCACCAAGATGGCCCGCGAAAACAAGCTCGACCCGGTCATCGGCCGCGACGATGAGATCCGCCGCGTCGTCCAGGTCCTCTCGCGCCGCACCAAGAACAACCCCGTCCTGATCGGCGAGCCCGGCGTGGGCAAAACGGCCATCGTCGAGGGGCTGGCCCAGCGCATCGTCCGCGGCGACGTGCCCGAGGGGCTGAAGGACAAGCGCCTGGTACAACTGGACCTGGGGGCACTCATCGCCGGCACCAAGTATCGCGGCGAGTTCGAGGAACGCTTGAAGGCCGTGCTCAAGGAGATCGCCCAGAGCGAGGGTCAGATTATCCTCTTTATCGACGAACTGCACACCGTCGTCGGGGCCGGGGCGGCCGAGGGCGCTATGGACGCCTCCAACATGCTCAAGCCGATGCTGGCCCGCGGCGAACTGCACGCCGTCGGCGCGACTACCTTGGACGAGTACCGCAAGCACATCGAGAAGGACGCCGCCCTGGAGCGGCGCTTCCAGCCGGTCTACGTCGGCGAACCCTCCGTCGAGGACACCATCTCCATCCTGCGCGGCCTGAAGGAGCGCTACGAAGTGCACCACGGCGTGCGCATCAAGGATAGTGCCCTGGTTTCGGCGGCGGTGCTGGCCCACCGCTACATCAGCGACCGCTTTCTCCCGGACAAGGCCATCGACCTGATCGACGAGGCCGCCTCGCGGCTGCGCATCGAGATCGACTCCATGCCGGCCGAACTGGACGAGATCGAGCGCCGCAGCATGCAACTGGAGATCGAGCGCACCGCCCTGAAGAAGGAGCGCGACGCCGCCTCTCGTGAGCGCCTGGAGCGCCTGGAGAAGGAACTGGCCGACCTGAAGGAGCAGCGTCAGTCCCTCCGCGCCCGCTGGGAACGCGAGAAACAAGCCATCCAGTCCCTGCGCGAGACCAAGGCCCGCATCGACGAGGTGCGCGGCGAGGTCGAGCGCGCCCAGCGCGCCCTGGACTATAACAAGGCGGCCCAACTGCAGTACGGCACGTTGGTCGAGTTGGAAAAGCAACTGCGCGAGCAGGAAGCCCAACTTGCGGCGCTGCAACAGGCCGGTGCCCTGCTGAAGGAGGAAGTGGACGAGGAGGACGTGGCCGAGGTGGTGGCCAAGTGGACCGGCATCCCCCTCAGCCGCCTGCTGGAAGGCGAGATCCAAAAACTGGTGCACATGGAGGAACGGCTACGCACGCGCGTGGTCGGGCAGGACCCGGCCATCGCCGCGGTCGCCAACGCCGTGCGGCGGGCGCGGGCCGGGCTGCAGGACCCCAACCGCCCCTTGGGCTCTTTCCTCTTCCTGGGTCCGACCGGCGTCGGAAAGACCGAACTGGCGCGGGCCCTGGCCGAGTTCCTCTTCGACGACGAGGAAGCCATGGTGCGCATCGACATGAGCGAGTACCAGGAGCGCCACACCGTCTCCCGGCTGATCGGCGCCCCGCCCGGCTATGTCGGCTACGAGGAAGGCGGGCAACTCACCGAAGCCGTGCGTCGCCGGCCCTACAGCGTCATCCTGCTGGACGAGATCGAAAAGGCCCACCCGGAAGTCTTCAACGTCCTCTTGCAGGTGCTGGACGACGGCCGGCTCACCGACGGCCAGGGGCGCACCGTCGACTTCAAGAACAGCGTCATCGTGATGACCTCCAACGTCGGTTCGGTCTACCTGCAGGATCTGCGCCGCGGGCAGGAGGAGGAGGTCCGCCGCCGGGTCATGGAGGCGCTGCGCGGCCAGTTCCGCCCCGAGTTCCTCAACCGCGTGGACGAGGTGGTCATCTTCAGCCCGCTGGGCCTGGAGCAGATCCGCGAGATCGTCGAGATCCAGATGCGCCGGGTGCAGGAGCGCCTAGTGGAGCGCAAGCTGGCCCTGGAATGGACCGAGGCGGCGCGGGAGCACCTGGCCGAGGTCGGCTTCGACCCCACCTACGGGGCGCGGCCGCTGAAGCGGGCCATCCAACGCGAGGTGCTGGACCCGCTGGCGCTGAGCGTGCTGGAGGGCAACTTCCGCGAGGGCGACACGGTGGTGGTGGACGCGGAGGGAGGGGAGATCATCTTTCGGCGGAAGGACTAAACCCATCTCAATTCCGGGTCGGCCATCAGGGAGGCCAACAACAGACGTTTTGTCGAGCGGACCGGCGAACGGCAGGGGTGCATTTCACCGGGGTGGGCGGGTAGAGGAATGAAGAATACGCCCGGTTGACCCCGCCGCCGTTTCCTGGTAAAATGGTCCCGGGATCCAGATTACGATACCCGCGAGGTGCTCCATGAAGCGCTGGTCCGCCCTGATCCTCCCGGCCTTGCTTGCCCTCCTCTCTTCCTGCCTTTCGCCGACTACGGCCCCGCCCACCGCCCCGCCGGTCTCCCGCCCCGTCGGCACCGCCGGCGGCGAGCTCACCCTGGCCGGCGGCGCCTACGATCCTCCCACCCTCGACCCCGCCCTGGCCGGCGATGCCTCTTCCTCCTTTATCATCCGCCAGCTCTTTAGCGGGCTCGTAGCCCTGGACAACAACCTGGAGGTCGTTCCCGACCTGGCCGAGAGGTGGACCGTCTCCTCCGACGGCCGCACCTATACCTTTTCCCTGCGGCCCGAGGCCCGCTTCCACGACGGCCGCCAGGTGACCGCCGCCGACTTTGTCTACTCCATCGAGCGCGCCTGCGACCCCGACCTAGGGCCGGCCCTGCTCTGCGGCACCTACCTCGGAGATATCGTCGGCGTCCCCGAGAAGCGGGCCGGCCGTGCCGAGCGCATCGCCGGCCTCCGGGCCCTCGACGACCACACCCTGGAGATCACCATCGACGCCCCCAAGGCCTATTTTCTTTCCAAGCTGACCTACAACACCGCCTACGTCGTCGATCGCCGCAACGTCGAGCAGGGCGACGATTGGACCGAGCAGCCCAACGGCACTGGCCCCTTCCGCCTGGCCGAGTGGAAGCACAACCGACGCTTCGTTTTGGAACGCAACGAGCGCTACTACGGCACCCCGCCCCTGCTGGACCGCATCATCGTCCTGATGGGCGCCGACGCCAGCGACCCCCTCTACCTCTACGAGCAGGGGGAGATCGACTTCACCGAGGTCGGCACCTCCGTCGTCGCCCGCCTGGAGTATGAGGGCAGTCCCCTGGCCGGGGAGTTGCGCGTTACCCCCGAGCTCTCGCTCTCCTATATCGGACTGAACACGCGGGTACCGCCGCTGGACGATCTCTACGTCCGCCAGGCCCTGACCATGGCCGTCGACCGCGCCAAGATCGCCCGCGTGACCTTCGAGGGACGGCTGGTGCAGGCCCAGGGCATCTTGCCCCCGGGCATCCCGGGCTACGACGAGACGCTCTCCGGACTGCCCTACGACCTCGACCAGGCCCGCCGGCTCCTGGCCCAGTCCCGCTACGGCGGGGCGGCTAACGTCCCGCGCATCACCCTCTACACCAGCGGCGACGGTCTCGGTGCCCTGTGCCAGGAGGTCTGGAGCAAGGAGTTGGGCCTGGAGGTGGAGCTGCGCCAGGTGCAGTGGGCCGACTTCCTGGACGGCCTGGACGCCCGGCGCTACCCGGCTTTTGTCCTCTCCTGGATCGCCGACTACCCGGACCCCCAGAACTTTTTGGAGGTTCTGCTCGGCAGCGGCAGCCCGAACAACTATGTGGAGTATGCCAACCCGGAGGTCGATCGCCTCCTGCGGCAGGCGGCGGTGGAACAGGACCACGACCGGCGGATGGACCTCTACCGCCAGGCCGAGCGCCTGATCGTCGCCGACGCGCCGCTCATCCCCATCTATCACGGCGTCACCTACTCCCTGACCAAGCCGTACGTGCGCGGCCTGGAGGTGACGCCGATGGGCTTGCTCGACCTCTCGACGATCTATATTGAGGGCCGCTAGGAGGCCTGATCGCTCCGCTTTATAGGGGTGCGCGATGGAACGGATCCTCCGAGACAACCTGTTGGGCGCCATCCTGGTCAGCCGCGGGCTGGTCAGCGAGGAGCAACTGGCCCTGGGCCTGCAGGTCCAGGAGCGCGAGGGCGGCTGGCGCAAACTGGGGGATGTCTTGCAGGACCTGGGCTACCTTAGCTCCGAGGGGCTGAACGAGGCGCTGGAAGTGCAGAAGCACATGGCCGAGGAGGTGCTCTCCCGGCTGGAGGGGCCCCGGCCCCCGCATCTGCGGCCGGAAACGGGCCGCGACCTGATCCTGGCCTGCCTACCCGATCGCGAGGATGCCGTCCGCTGGTTGCGCCTGCTGCAGGAGGAGGGTTACCAGGTGGAGCACGCCGCCACGGCCGAGGCCGCCCTGGTCATGCTGCAGCAGCGGCGCTTCCCGCTCCTCCTGATGGATGTGGCCGCGCCGGAGCTGCTGCGGGTCCTGGTGATGGCCCGCCAGTTGGATCCCGACCTGGTGATCGTGGCGATCGTCGACTTTGCCCTCTTCCGCACCAGCCGGCGTGGGCTGTGGCAGGCCACTCCCCACTACCTGCTGCGGCCCTTTGAGCGCGACGAGCTGCTCTTGGTGTTGAGCGAGGCCCTCGACCGGCGGCGCCTGCGCCTGGAAAACCGGCTCCTGCGTGGGCACATCGAGCAGCGCGGGCGCGAGTTGGCCCTGCTCACCGAGCTGGGCGGCCGCCTCAATGCCGCCGAGGACCTGCCCCAGGCCTTGACCCAGGCGATGTTCCGGGTGGTCGATATCTTTGGCAGCCATGCCGGCTCGCTGCTGATGGTCGACGAGAACACGCAGGAGCTGTGTTTCGAGGTGATGGTGGGAGAGCATGTCGCCCCACTGCGGCCCATCCGCATCAAGATGGGCCAGGGGATCTGCGGCTGGGTGGCCCAGTCCGGCCAGCCGCTCCTGGTCTCCGATGTGCGCCAGGAGCCCCGCTTCTACGCCGAGGCCGACCTGGTCAGCGGGTTCGAGACGCGCTCGATCCTGGCCGTGCCCATCTTTGCCCTGGGCCGGACGGTCGGCGTGATCGAGGTGCTGAACAAGGCCGACCGCACGCCCTTTACGCCGTGGGATCAGCGGCTGTTGATGGCCATCGCCACGCTGGCCGGCGACGCCATCGAGCGTGCCGCGCTGCGCCGGGAGTTGGACGGGCGCAGGGCGCGGCCGGCCGCCGAGCCGCCGCTAGACCGATCGTAGGAGGAGGCGTATGCCGTTCGTCGTCGGCGAGCAGGTCGGGGCCTACCGCATCGTCGAGCAGCGGGGACAGGGGGGCATGAGCACGGTCTACCGCGCCTACCACGCCGCCCTGGACCGCTACGTGGCGCTCAAGGTCCTGCACCCAATGTTCAAGGGGGATCGCGAGTTCCTGGCGCGCTTCCAGCGCGAGGCGCGCATCGTGGCCCGCCTGGAGCATCCCAACATCGTCGCCATCTATGACTTTAGCGAGCACGAGGGCACGCCCTACCTGGTGATGCGCTTCGTCGAGGGGCGCACCCTCAAGGCGCTCCTGGGCGAGCAGCATCCCCTGCCGCTGCCGCGGGTCCTGGAAATCCTTCGGCCGGTCTGCGACGCCCTGGAGTACGCCCACGGCCAGGGAGTGCTGCACCGCGACGTCAAGCCCAGCAACATCCTGATCGAGGACGATGGCAAAGTCTTTGTCACCGACTTTGGCTTGGCCAAGATGGTACAGAGCGGGGACGCGACCATCTCCCAGGACCGCGTGATCGGCACGCCGCAGTACATCTCCCCGGAGCAGGCCAAGGGCGAGACGGTGGACCGGCACACCGACCTCTACTCCCTGGGGGTCGTCCTCTACGAGATGGTGACCGGCCGCGTGCCCTATACCGCCGATACCCCCTTCGCGGTAGTCCACGACCACATCTTTTCTCCTCTGCCGCTGCCCTCGCGGGTGAACCCTGCCGTGGTCCCGGCCGTGGAGCAGGTGATCCTGAAGGCCCTGTCCAAGTCGCCATCCGACCGCTACCAGGGGGCCCAGGAGTTCTTCCGCGCCCTGGCCGCGGCGGTGGAATCGCTGGGCGCGGCCGCCGCGCCGCCGCCGGCCGCGGCCCCGCTGCGTGCCACTCCCGCCGTCCCCAGCACGGTGACCTTTGCCCCGGAGCGGGAGGCCGTGTCGTCTGCACCGGCGACAGAGACGGTGCCGGCCGCAGCGGCCTCTTCGCCGGCCGCCGCGGCCGGCGAGTTGCTCGATGCCGTCAAGGAGGCTATGGCCCCTGGGGTGGCAGAGGTCAAGCGCGCTATGGATACCGTCCGATCCGAGATGGCCGCCGGCCTCTCCCGGGCGGCGCAGGAGATCCGGGAGCGCTCGGCGCCGCCGGTGTCCCCCGCCCCGCCCACTCCGGCCGTGCCGTCCGAGCCTACGCTCCCTGCGGCTATGGAAGGTGGGGTGCTGCCCGTAGCCGCGGCGCCCGCCGTGCCGCCAGGTGCCCCGGCGACGGCCGTGGGGCCCGCCACGGCGGAAAAAGCAGCACCGCCCGCGGCCGCCCGGCCGGCCCGTCGCCGCCTGGCCCTCTGGCCCGGGATGGTGGTCCTGGGCGTGGTGGGGCTGGTGGTGCTCTTTGCCGTGGTGGTGGCGCCGGCCATCCGGCGGGCCCAGTCGCCGCCGGCCACTGCGGCCTTGCCCCGGCCCGGGGAGACCCCGCTGCCCCCGCCGCCTGCCGCGGATTGGGGCGAGCCCTATCCGATCCGCATCGATGCCGGGTACGCGCCGCCCGGCAGCCTGACCGAGAGCGAAGCCGGGAATAGGCTGCTCCTGATCGAGGAGGCCATCGGCCGTGATCCGGGGAACCCGGCCCTGCACCTGGAACGCGGCAACGTCCTCTTCCTGCTCGAGCGTTTCCATGAGGCTGCTGCGGCTTATGAGAGATCCTACACCCTGAACGGCGAGATGGTCTGGGCCCACTACAACCGCGGGGTCACGCTGCTCCACATGGGGCAGCCCGAACAGGCCTTGGGCGAGTTCCAGTGGGTCCGCGACGCCACCGGGGGTGAAGCCGAACCCTCCCTCTACTTCAACCTGGCCTTGACCCACTCGATCCTGGGGCACCGGGAACAGGCCGTGGCCGCGCTGCGCGAGTTTGTGCGCCGCTCGCCGGCCGAAGACATGTGGCGCCGGCGGGCGCTGGCGATGCTGCGCCGCTGGGGAGAGGAGTAGGACCATGCACGTCGCCCTGGTGGGGCTGCCGCTCTGCGGCAAGACAACCGTCTTCAACGCGCTCACCGGCCAGCAGGAGGCCACCGGTCCCGGCAGCGGCCGGCCGGAGGCCCACCTGGCCGTGGTCAAGGTGCCCGACGAGCGCCTGCCCTGGCTGGCGGAGCTCTTTCACTCCCGCAAGGTCACTCCCGCCGAGGTGCGCTTCGTCGACCTGGCCGGCATCCCCCCGGGGGCCGCGCGCCAGGGACTCCCGCCCCAGGCGCTGGCCGCCGTCGGCGAGGCCGATGCCCTCATCCACGTCGTGCGCGCCTTTGACTCACCCCGCGCCCCGCACCCGGCCGGCAGTGTGGACCCGGCCCGCGACCTGGCCGATCTGGACGCCGAGTTCCTCCTGGCCGACCTGGCGGTGGTCGAGCGGCGCGTCCGGCGGCTGAACGAGGAGATCCCCAAGATGCCGCGGGCCGAGAAGGAGGAGCGCGAGCGGGAGCGGGCCCTGCTCCGGCGCTTGCAGCAGGCCCTGGAGGCCGAGTCCCCCCTGCGCGACCTGGACCTGTCGCCGGAGGAGCAGAAGCTGCTGCGCGGCTTCAACTTCCTGACGCTGAAGCCGGTGTTGATCCTGTTCAACGTGGGCGAGGACCGGCTGGGGCAGCCGGGGGCGCTGGTGGAGGCGCTGCGGCCGGCCTACGCGCGCCACCAACGCTACGCCATGGCCGAGATCTGCGCGGCGTGGGAGATGGACCTGCTGGCGCTTGCGGAGGAGGAGGCCGGCGAGTTCCGCCGCGAACTGGGCCTGAGCGAGCCGGCCGCCGGGCGCCTGATCCGCCTGGCCTACGAGCTGCTCGGCCTGATGACTTTTTTCACCTTTGTCTCCGAGGAGGTCCGGGCCTGGCCGGTGCGCCGGGGCAGCACGGCCGTAGAGGCCGCCGGCGCCGTGCACACCGACATGGCCCGCGGCTTCATTCGCGCCGAGGTCGTCGGCTTCGGCGCCCTGCAGCAGGCCGGCAGCCTGGCCGAGGCCCGCCGCCACGGCCTGCTGCGCATGGAGGGGCGGGACTACCTGGTGCAGGATGGAGATATCTGCACCTTCCACTTTAGCCCGGGGCGCTAGGGCTCCTGCTCCTCCCTGTTTTCCGGCAGCGTGATCCCTTCCAGGCCGGCTGCGTACTCGTACAACGTCGGGTGCGGTATGTCCCGCAGGCAGTTGAGGACGGTGCGGATCCGCAGGGCGTTCTCATGGATGCGCGGCAGCGCCGCGCGCGCCACTTCTTCCTCGATCGCCCCCTGCTCGAGCTGGTTCAGCAGGAGCTCGACATACCCCAGGATGCCGGACAGCGGGTTGTTGATCTCGTGGGCCATAGTCACGGCCATCCGCCCCACGGTGGCCACCCGCTCGGCCTGCACCAGGTTTTCCAGCAGCTCCTTGATCCGCAGTTGCGTCCGCACGCGCGCCAGCAGCTCGCTCTGGCGAAAGGGCCGGCTGATAAAGTCGTTGGCCCCCACCTGCAGCCCTTCCAGCGTGTCCTCAACCGACGTGTGCACGGCGGTGATCAGGATGATCGGCACCCCTGCGGTGGCCGGGTTCTCCTTGAGCCGCCGGCAGAGGGTGTAGCCGTCCATCCGCGGCATCTGCACGTCGGAGCAGACCAGGTCGAACGGTTCGGCCTGGGCCCGTTCCAGGGCCTCGATCCCATCGCGGGCCTCCACGACCTGATACCCCTCCCGGCCCAGGTAGATGCCGAGCAGACGGCGGTTGTCGTCGTTGTCCTCCACCACCAAGATGCGAGGGGGCTTGTTCATCGGCTCCTCGCTACGCGGTCGGCCCCACGTCGACGGTCAGCCCCTCGCGGCTCAGGAAGGCCTGGGGCATCTGGTTCTGGACCGCCAGTTCGAGCGCTTCCAGGAGGTCATCGTCTGCCGTGGGGCTGTAGTGGAACAGGGCCAGGCGCTTCACCTGGGCCGCCTGGGCCACGGCGATCGACTGGGCCCAACTGCTGTGGCCCCAGTCGGGGAAGGTCAGGGCCTCTTCCGGGGAAAAGTGGGCATCGTGGATGAGCAGGTCGGCCCCCTGGGCCAGCTCCAGCAGCCGCTCGTCGAGCCCGCCGACGGGGTGGCGCAGGTCGGTGGCATAGACCAGCAGGCGGTCGCGCCACCGGATGCGGTAGGCAAAGACGCCGCCGGGGTGGTCCAGCTTCCGGGCGGTCACCAGGGTATGCTCGCCCAGGACGATCGTCTCGCCGTCGCGGATCTCCTTGATCAGGATATCGGCGTCCATCTCCTTGAGGGAGAACGGCAGGTAGGTGTCCATGTACTGGCCGGCCAGGACCCGTTCCAGCCGCTCGTCGACGCGCTTTTCGCCGAGGATGGTGAAGCGGTTGCCGCGGCGGCGCGCCGGGGTGAAGAAGGGCAGCCCCTGGATATGGTCCCAGTGGGTGTGGCTCAAGAAGATATGGCCGATGACCCGTTCCTCGCCGCGCGCGTCCAGTGCCAGCCCCAGGGGCCGGATCCCCGTCCCGGCGTCGAGGATCAGCAGATCGTTGTCCGGCGTATGCACTTCCACACAGGAGGTGTTCCCCCCGACGCGGACGGTCTCAACGCCGGGGGTGGGAATTGAGCCGCGAACTCCCCAGAAGGTTACCCGCATTATCCGTTCTCCCGGCGCCGGAGGCGCTGGTATTGGACTGGGCGGCCCCGATCCAGGCGACGATGGCCTGCGGCATGCCCTCTGCGCCCTGCAGGAGCGTGAGGGTGATGCCGGCCGCGGCGTCCTTTTCCGGCCAGCGTATCTCGGCGTAGCCGCTCCCTTCGCGGTAGGTCCGCGCGATCTGTTCCGACAGGAGGGGCCCGCCCTCGGCCTGGGCCAGCGCCTCCCAGATGGCTTTCCCCAGGAGCGCGGCCCGGTCCAGGCTAAGGATCTCCTCGGCGGTCTTGTCACAGGCGATGACGATCCCCTTCGGATCGATCAGCAGCAGCCCCGGCCGAGCCTGGCGCAGCGCCTCCCCCACCTGGTGGCGCAGGGAGCGTGCTTCCTGTTCCAGGCGGTTAAAGGCCGTCACGTCGTGGAACAGGAGGTAGCGCCGCGAGATCGATTCGACCTGCTCTACCAGGACCTGCACCTCGGCGCGGTGCGCCTCCCCCTGCGGCCCGCGGAAGAAAAAGTTGTAGCGTTCTGCCGTCCGCTTGTCGTTCGAGGGCTTCAAGTACCAGTCGATGGGCGCACCTTCCGGGAGCTCGATTTCGCGGGCCCACTCCCGGAAGTTGCGGCCGATGATCTCGCGCGGCCGCTGGCCGGTGAGCGTCTCGATGGCCGGCGTGGCCGCGACGACGACCTCCTCCTCGTTCAGGACGAGCATGGCGTCGTGGGAGAGCATCCCCAGCACCTCTCCCTGTCGCTGGATGGCACTGATCTTCCGGCGGAGATGTCCCCACTCCAGGATGGTGCCGATCCAGTTGACGGCGATGCGCAGCAGCAGCAGACGCGAGTCGTCGGACAGCACCTCCTCCTTGGGGAAGCGCATCTCCAGGACGGCTGCCGGCCAGGAGGTGAGCACGATGGGCGCGGCCAGGCAGATCTCCTGGCCGGCCCCCGGCGGGCCCTCCTCCCACTGCTGGAACGTCTCCAGGGCCAGCGCCTGCTCCACCTGCGGCGGGGGGTTGCCGGCGCGCAGCAGGTAGGCCCGCTGGTCGGGGCGGTCCTGGGCCACGCGCAGAAAGAGGCCGTACCCTTCCAGTTCGTGGATCCAGAGCCGGCCGGAGCGGCCCCGCGCCGCGGCCATGCTCATCTCCAACAGCCGGCAGAGCTGCAGGTCGGTGTCCTGCTGCATGATCGCCTCGGCGCCGATGTCGGCCAGGATGCGCATGGCCACGTTCAGCAACTGCAGCCGCTCGTGGAGGGAGTTGCGCTCGCGCCGCAGGCGCTGCTCCGTCAGGGTGCGTTCGATGCTGGCCACGATCTCGTCCAGGGTGAACGGCTTGATGATATAGTCGTGGACGCCCAGGCGCAGGGCCTGGGCGGCGATCAGCTCCGAGCCGTAGGCGGTGATCAGGATAACCGGCGTATCGTAGCCCTCGGAGGAGAGGATGTGCAGGAGGTCGATGCCCGTCATATCGGGCAGACGCAGGTCCAGCAGGATCAGGTCGGGGTTGTGGCTGCGGATCTGCCAGAGGCCCTCTTGCCCGTCGGGGGCGGTGAGGGTGCGGTACCCGTAGCCGGGCAGCACGCGCTCGCCCAGGAGCGTGCGGACGTCGGCGTTATCGTCGATGATCAGGATCGTCTCGCTGGCCAAGACTTTCCCTTTCGGCCCTCACCCCTGCCAAGGATCGTCGGCAATCCCGTGTCGGCCGAGGGCTTGAACGCATTATACCATCATCTTGTGGGGGGCGCAACTATCGATTGTCAGAGGCACGCGCCGTTGGGGCGGCAGCCCCGCCCCTCCCCTCTCTCAAAAAGGGAGGGGAACTATCCCCCTGGGGCCTCGCTGCCTATTTCCTGCAAGGGGAGGGCCCGCCGGCCGCAGACCGGCAGAGGAGAGGTCTATAGCGTCACCACCTTGCCGGCCCCCAGCAGCGTCTCGGCGATGGCGTACATGTTGGACACCGTCCCCACGGCCAGCTTCTCCTTGAGCTCCAGGTAGCCCAGGCAGGTGCCGCAGGCCAGGATCTGGATGCCCTGGTCGGCCAGGCTCCGCAGGTCCTCCAGGACGGGAGAGCCCTCGACGACCAGCCGCACGCCGGTGTTGAGGAAGACGATCACGTCCGGCCGGGGCTGCACCTCGAGCAGGGTGTGGAAAAAGGAGCGCGCCAGGATGCCGCCCAGCTCGGGCGACTCGCCGCGCCCCATGGTGTCGGCGGGGACGAGGAGCACCAATGGGCCGCCGGCCGGCACGGCCGTCCCCAGGGGCAGCTCCTGGGGGGCGCCCTGCGGCCGGGTGAGGCGCACGTAGACGCCGTCTTCCTTGCCGTCCACCTGTGTCGACCAGCCGGCCGCACGGGCCATCCGGGCTACGTTCTCGGCCTGGTCGAGGCCGTCGACGATGGTCAGGACATCCCCCGATTCGGCCATGGCTCGCTTGCTCAGCAGCACGGGCTGCGGGCAGGCCAGCCCCCGGGCGTTGACGATCTTGGACATGGTCTTGCTCCTTTTTCTTTCGATTATGCCACAGGTGGGCCGGTTTGTCCAATGCGCGCTTGACCATTCCCGCAGGCTATGCTATACTCATGCCCGAACTGTCGCGTCCCCGCTTTTGTGTGCCCCAAAGTGAGAAGAGCCATGTCGGAAGAACGCCGCGTGTTTATCGCCGTCGAAGGGGTGATCGGGGTGGGCAAGACAACCCTGGCCCGGCTGATGCAGCCCCATTTCGACAGCGACCTGCTGTTGGAGATCGTCGAGGAGAATCCCTTCCTTTCCAGCTTCTACGCCGACCGGGCGCGCTACGCCTTTCAGACGCAGATCTTTTTCCTGCTGAGCCGCTACCGCCAGCAGCGCGTCGCCGTGCCCCAGGCGCTGCAGCGCCGCAACCTGATCGGCGATTACCTCCTGGAAAAGGACCGCATCTTTGCCCGCCTCAACTTGAGCGGCGACGAGTGGGAGATGTACGAACGGCTCTACGAGATCCTGGCCGACCGCACGGTCAAGCCGGACCTGGTGGTTTACCTGCGGGCCCGGCTGGACGTGCTGATGGGGCGCATCGCCCAGCGCGACCGCTCCTTCGAGCGCAGCATGGAGATCGACTACATCGAGAGCCTGCGCCAGGTCTATGAGTCGTTCTTCGCCGAGTACAATCGGACCCCGCTCTTGAGCATCGACACCAACGATCTGGACTATGTCCACCGGCCGGCCGACCTGCAGGTGGTGCTGGGCGCGGTGCGGACGATGCTCCAGGAGGGGTACCAGCGCGTAGCGCTGTGAGCAGCGCCTGGAGGTGGGCATGCCCTGATCGCCTCTGCCGGCCAGTCGGATCGAGTTGGAAAGGAGGAGCCAGTTGGCCGATCGCCGCTGTGGAAACTGCGCGTATTTCGATCCCAGCGAACAGCAGGGCTGGGGGTACTGCACCCATCCAGAGCTGCGCAAGAAGTGGGGTACGCGCCCGATCAAACGCAAGGCCCACGCTTGCTTGAGCACCACCCGGGACCTCTGGGAGGCCTCGGGGCAGAAGCTGCATATTATGCTGGGCAAGATCCTGCTGGACATGCACAAGATCACGCGGGCGCAGATGGAGACCGGGCTCAATGTCCAGCAGGCGGAAGGGTTCACCCGCCGCATCGGCGAGATCTGGATCGCCCTGGGCTACGTGGCCCCGGACGATGTCCAGGAGGCGCTGCACGTGCAGCAGGAGATGCTGCGGGCGGCGCGGTAGGGGCGAGACATTGCCTGCTTTTCTGCCGGGGCGGTCGGAGAGGATGGCGCGCATCCTCTTTCTTGCCGCCGTGGGGAGCGGTGGGCAATGTCTCGCCCCTACCGCGCCGCCTTGGGGCCGGCAGGCAATGCTTTGTCCCTGCTACCGCGGCCGGTCCATCCGTTGATCGCGCAGGATGGTGCTGCCGGGCATAGACTTGGCCTTGCGCTTCAGCTCGGCGGCGATGTCGCTGATCTGGCCGGGGTGGTCGATGGTGCGGTGCTCGTTGCTGATGATGACCAGGGTGATGGTCATCAGGGGGAAGCGGGCCGGCCGGCCCTGGCGGTCGATGGTCTCGATGTACCCCCGGGCGCGCGTGTCGGCGTCGTAGTAGAGGGGGATGACCTGCTCGAACTCTTCCACGATGCGCTGGCAGATCGGCGCGGCCAGCGCGGGGCGGGTGACGATGACAAAGTCGTCGCCGCCGATGTGCCCGACGAAATCATCCGGCTCGCCCTTGCCGCGCACCGAATCCAGGATGATCCGCGCCACCTGGTGGATAACGCCGTCCCCCTTGAGGAAGCCGTAGACGTCGTTATAGGCCTTGAAGTTGTCCAGGTCGGCGTAGCAGACGGCAAAGGGCTTGTCGCCGGCGATGCGCTCGCGCAGCACGCGCTCGATGGCCGTGTTGCCGGGCAGCCGGGTGCTGGGGCTGGTGGAGAACTCGGTCTCCCGGCGGCGCAGTACGGCCTCGACGCGCGCCAACAGCTCCACGGGGGAGTAGGGCTTGGTGATATAGTCGTCGGCGTTCAACTGAAAGGCGCGGGCCTTTTCCTCGGGGCGCTGCTCGGAGGAGAGCAAGACCACCGGGATGGCGCTGGTGCGCCAGTCCTCCTTCAGGGCGTGCAGCAGCTCCATGCCGTCGGCGTCGGGCAGGCGCAGGTCCAGGAGGATCAGGTTGGGCTCCCAGAAGCGCGCCGCCTCGGCCGTGGCGCTGCCCTCGCCCAGCTCAAAGACGGCGTAGCCCTGCTCGTTGAGGTGCATGGCCAGCGGCCGGCGGATGTCCTCCTCGTCGTCCACGAGCAGGATCTTGCCGCGGTAGGAGGGGGTCGCCTCCTTGGGCTGCAGGATGTCCTCGACGGCGCGCAGCAGCAGATTGCGGTGGACCGGCTTGGAGATGGCCCCGGCCGCGCCGGGCACCTGGATGCGCCCGCCGGCTACCAGGGCAGAGATCACCAGCACGGGGATGTCCTTGATGGCGGGGTCTTCCTTGAACACCGGCAGCAGGCGGCTGCCGTCGACCCCGGGCATGGCCAGGTCGAGGGTGATCAGGGCCGGGCGCAGCTCGCGGGCCAGGTCCACGGCGGCGGCGGCGTCGGCGGCGGTTTGCACCTCGTAGCCGGCCTGCCGGAGTATGGAGGAGAGCAGGGCGCGCGCGGCCGGGTCGTCGTCGACGACCAGGAGGCCGGGGCGCGCGGCGGAGTTGTCGACCGCGGCGGTGGGGGCAGCCTCGACCTCGGCGGCGGCAAAGGCCGGCCCGCCGTCGACCTGGCTGGCCGGCAGGGCCACATGGATCATCTGGCCCTTGACGGTGGTCGCCGCCAACAGCCGCTCAACGGTGCCGGCCAGCCGGCGGCAGTTGCGTTCCAGGAGCTCATAGATGCGCTGCTCGTCCGGCGGAGCGTCGGGGTGCAGCAGCGCCAGCATGCGCACGGCGCTCTGCAGCGCCGTCAGCGGCGAGCCAAAGGCGTGGGCAAAGCGGGAGAGGGCCTCGTTTTCCGCAGTCTTGTCCAAGACCTACCGACTCCTGTATGCCTCGCTATACTACCTTGAAGCCGAAATCCGCGTGCGCCGACTTCAGGGTTCTGCCGAGATCAATATCCTCCGACCGATGCTGGCCGCATCATAGCACAGGAACCCCGCGCCCGCAACTCTGAACACCTATCGTCAAGGGGGCCATCCCCCGGGTTTTCCGGGGGGATGGCAATTTGACAAATGCCCCCTTTTCTGTTATCATAACCCCTTGCGTAATTGAGACTGAGTTGACAAGGAGCACCAACGTGTTTGCCATTGTCCGCACCGGGGGAAAACAGTACAGGGTCGAGCCGGGCCAGACGGTCGAGGTGGAGCGGCTGCCCTTTGAGGTCGGCCAGGAGATCGACCTGGGCGAGGTGTTGATGGTCTCGTCCGAGGACAACGTCCGCCTGGGTTCGCCGGTGGTCGCCGGGGCCCGGGTGCGGGCCACCGTGTTGGCCCACGACCGCGGTCCGAAGATCGACGTCTTCAAGTACAAGAGCAAGAAGCGCTATCGCCGCCTCAGCGGGCACCGCCAGGAGCTCACCCGCCTGCTCATCGAGGCGATCGAGGGGTAGCCGCAAGGAGGTACGATGGCCCACAAGAAAGGTGTAGGCAGCACGCGCAACGGGCGCGACAGCCATTCCAAACGGCTGGGGATCAAGCGTTACGGCGGCCAGTACGTCCTGGCCGGGACGATCATCCTGCGGCAGCGCGGGACCAAGATCAAGCCGGGCACGAATGTGGGGCTGGGCCGCGACCATACCATCTTTTCGTTGATCGACGGCTTTGTTCGCTTCGAGCAGCACTCGGCGGACCAGAAGCGCGTCAGCGTGTACCCGGAAGCATAGCCGGAGGAGGCACCGTTGAAGCCCAAGATCCATCCCGAGTATGTCGAGTGCACGGTGACCTGCGCCTGCGGCAACAGTTGGAAGACGCGGTCCACGCGCCCGGTCCTGAAGACGGACGTCTGCTCCAAGTGCCATCCGTTCTACACGGGCGAGCAGCGCATCGTGGACTCGGCCGGCCAGGTGGAGCGCTTTATGCAGCGGGTCGAGGTCAGCCAGCGCCTGGCCCAGCAGCACGAGACGCGCCGCCAGGCCAAGGCGGAGCGCCGGCGGGCCCGTATCCTGATCGAGGTCCCGGAAGATACCGGCGTGGCCGGGGAGACCGCCGAACCTACGGAGGAGGCCGAGTAGCCGCCTCCGGGTCCGTTTGCTTGTCCATAAGGAGGAGGCTCCTCGTCGCCGAGCCTTCTCCTTTTCTTTAGAGATGGCGAGCTGGCGAAAGGAGCAGCCGATGAGTGGGGACGCGCACCAGGGACAGATCGAGGTGATCTGCGGCGGGATGTTCAGCGGCAAGACGGAGGAACTGATCCGGCGGGTGCGCCGGGCGGAGATTGCCCGCAAGAAGGTGCAGGTGTTCAAGCCGGCCATCGACGCCCGCTACACGGCCGAGCACTTGGCCTCGCACAACGGCCTGCGGGCGGTGGCCGTGCCGGTGGACGACTGCGCGCAGATTACCGAGCGCATCGATCCGGACACCGAAGTAGTGGCCATCGACGAGGCCCAGTTCCTGGACAGCGCCATAGTCGAGCTGTGCGAGACGCTGGCCGACCGCGGGGTGCGGGTGATCGTGGCCGGGCTGGACATGGACTTTCGCGGCCAGCCCTTTGGCGCGATGCCCGCACTGCTGGCCCGCGCCGAGGTCGTGACCAAGCTGCAGGCCATCTGCGTGCGCTGCGGGGCCCCGGCCAGCCGCACCCAGCGCCTGATCGACGGCCGGCCGGCTTCCTACGACGACCCGGTTATCCTGGTCGGCGCGGCCGAGACCTACGAGGCCCGCTGCCGGCACTGCCATGTCGTCCCGGGCACACCTGCGTAGGGGATGGGGGCGGAGATTGGAGAGCAGAGAGCAGAGAGCGGAGAGCTGTACGCCGAACGCCGAACGCTATCCATAGCCGATCCATTGAGGAGGATGCCCCATGGCCCAGAAAGTGACCCCACGGAGCGAGGACTATGCCAAGTGGTACACCGACGTGGTGCAGATGGCCGAGCTGGCGGATTACGCCCCGGTGCGCGGCTGCATGGTGATCCGCCCTTACGGCTATGCGCTGTGGGAGAATGTGCAGGCGGGGCTGGACCGGCGCTTCAAGGCCACCGGCCACCAGAACGCCTACTTCCCGCTCTTTATCCCGCTGAGCTTCATTCAGAAGGAGAAGGAGCATGTCGAGGGGTTCTCGCCGCAGCTAGCTATCGTCACCCACGGCGGCGGCGAGCAGTTGGAGGAGCCGCTAGTCGTTCGCCCGACCTCGGAGACGATCATCAACGCCATGTTCGCCAAGTGGATCCGCTCCTACCGCGACCTGCCGATCCTGATCAACCAGTGGGCCAACGTGGTGCGCTGGGAGATGCGCACGCGCCTCTTCTTGCGCACCACCGAGTTCCTCTGGCAGGAAGGGCACACGGCCCATGCGACGAAGCAGGAGGCCGAGGAGGAGACCCTGCGCATGTTGGAGGTCTACCGCGACTTTGCGGAGAGCGACGCCGCCGTGCCGGTGATCTGCGGGCGCAAGAGCGAATCGGAAAAGTTCGCCGGTGGGGTGAACAGTTATACCATCGAGGCGATGATGGGCAACGGCTGGGCCCTGCAGTCCGGCACCTCGCACTTTCTGGGGCAGAACTTTGCGCGGGTCTTTGGCACCCAGTTCCTGAACGAGAGGAACGAGCAGGAGTATGTCTGGCAGACCAGTTGGGGCGTGAGCACGCGCATCGTGGGGGCCATCGTCATGGTACACGGCGACGACCAGGGGCTGATCATGCCGCCGCGGATCGCCCCGGTGCAGGTGGTGATCGTGCCGATCTGGAGGAGCGAGGAGGAGCGCGGCGCGGTGCTGGACGCCGCCCGGCGGGCGCAGGATAGCCTGCCGGGGCTGCGCGTGCGCCTGGACGACCGCGCCGGGGTGACTCCGGGGTGGAAGTTCAACGACTGGGAGATGCGCGGCGTGCCGCTGCGGGTGGAGATCGGCCCGCGCGACGTGGCGGCCGGCCAGGTGATGCTGGTCCGGCGCGACCCGGCCCCGGAGAAGAAGCAGGCGCTGCCGCTGGCCGGCCTGGGGGAGCGCGTCCCGGCGCTGCTGGACGCGATCCAGCGGGCGCTCTTCGAGCGGGCCGTGCGTTTCCGCCAGGAACACACCGCCTACCCGCAGAGCTACGCCGAGCTGGCGGAGGCGGTGGAGCGCGGCTTTGCCTGGGCCTGGTGGTGCGGGTCTATCGCCTGCGAGGACAAGATCAAGGAGACCAAGGCCACTACGCGCTGTATCCCGCTGCAGCAGCCGGGCGGCACGGGGCGGTGCATCGTCTGCGGGGGAGAGGCCACCGAGCAGGCCGTCTTCGCGCGGGCGTACTGAGGGCGGGGCCCCAATGCCGCGCGAAAAGGTCCTCTGGGTGCGGGAGCCCTATCTGGGCCAGATCCTGGCCGGCCGCAAGACCGTGGAAGTGCGCGTGGCCTACAGCAACATCGCCCGCCTGGAGGTGGGCGATGTCTTGCTTTTGAACGGCCGGCACCGCGTGCGCATCCGGCGCATCGGGCGCTATGCCGACTTTGCCCGGATGCTGGAACACGAGGACCCTGCGGCCATCGCCCCGGACACTCCCGCTGATGACCTCCTGGCGGCCATCCGGGCCATCTATCCGCCGGAGAAGGAGGCGCTGGGGGCAGTGGCGCTGGAGGTGGAAGCAGCGATGGCCCAGAAGGTGCCCGGCGCGGCGGAGCCGGGCGAACCGGCCGGGGCCGGCAGGCCCTCTTGCGATACAGAGCCGCCGGCCCCGGCGTAGCCTTTCCGGCCGCTAACGGCGTTCCACCAGCGGCAGGTACGCGCTGTAGACAACCCCCTCGAAGCGGAGTGTGCTCGAATAGACGGGGGAAAAGTTCCCCGGATAGCCCCCGCAGCCGGCGGCGTCCTCGTACTTGACATAGATAGTCAGGGTCACCGGGCCGGTGGGCGGCGGCCCGCCGCAGGCCAGGCTCCAGCGGTAGTCGTGGGGCGGCGGGGCGTAGGTTAGGGGGCACCAGGGGCCGGCCGGCCCCTTGGACAGCCAGGCGCGGGCCACCCCCGCCCCGTCGTCGTAGGCCAACAGGCCGCTGACGGTGATGACCAGGTTGGTCGTCGAGACGGGCAGGGTCGGCGCGCTGCCGCTGTAGGGCGGCGTCGTGTCCAGCGCCACCTGGTCGGAGAAGGTGCCGACATTGCCGGCCCGGTCCCTGTACTGGGTGTAGACGGTGCGCGCCGCCGGGCCGCCGGCGTTCAGCACATACTCCACGCTGGGCGTGAAGGTGAACCAATCGGTGTAGGTGGCCCCGTCCTGGCTCAGGCGCATGCTCCGCAGGCCGCTGCAGTCCGGCTGCAGGATGTCCAGGTCCGTCGAAGCCACCGTCACCGTCAGGCGGTTGGTATAGGCGCAGCCGTCGTTGAGGGCCATGCTGGCGGTCAGGTAGCTATCGTAGCGGATATAGTCGGTGGCGGTGATCGACTCCAGGCCGTTGCCGTCCTTGAACCAGGCGTTGACCCACTTGTACTCGCAGCCGTGGCCCGAGTCCAGCAGCCGCCAGGAGTCGTTCCAGAGGGTATAGGCGGTCCACTCCGGGAGCGGGGAGCAGCTCCCGACGTTGCAGATGCGCATCTGGGTGATGGGGGTGCCGGCCGGCGAGGAGGCCGGCAGGTAGAGGGTGGTGGTCAAGAGGCGGGAGAAGTCGGTGTCGCCCGGCGGGTCGTGGGCCAGGATGGTCACCGACCCCGTCGGCGGCGCGGGCGGCGGCACGTCGCCGCCGCCCCGGCTGTAGAAGATGTCCAACTGTCCCGGAGCGATGTCCTCCCAAAAGATGTGCGATACGCCGCCGGCCTGGGCGACGATGTCGGGGAAGTAGGAGGCGGTCGAGTTGCGCGATACGTTCTCGTCGCCCAGCCAGGTGTTGCCGGCATCGGTGGAATGGGAGAAATAGATTTCTTCCCGTCCCCCTCCGCGATAGTCCTGCCAGACGGCGTAGACGGTGCTGCCGTCGGCGGCCACGGACGGGTAGAGCGCCTTGGAGGTGAGGGAAGCCTGCTTCCAGGGCAGCCACTGGGCGCCGTCCCAGCGGCGGACGAGGATCTCGAAACCGTCCGGCCCGTTGATCTCATCCTCCCAGGCGACATAGACATTGTTGCCGGAGGCGGCGATGGATGGGAAGTGGGAATGGGTGGAGGTCGCCGAGATGTTGGCGGCGCCGGTCCAGTGTCCGCTCACGTACTTGGAGTAGAGGATCTCCCAGTTGCCGTCAATGCTGCTGTTGCGCCAGACGACATGGGGCGTGTTGGCGCCGTCGATGGCGATGCGGGGGTTCTGGTCTTGGGCGCCGGAGTAGCCGATCTGGACGACGGCTCCCCAGGGGCCGCCGTCCGGCTTGTAGCGCCCGTTCACGTCGGTGTCGCCGTTGCCGTAGGTGACCTGCCAGACCACCCAGATGTTGCCCAGGCTGTCGACGGCGATGTCCGGGTAGACGGTGTTATCGCCGTCGTTGGAGAGGTTGATGGGGGTGGACCAGGAGCCACCGGCCGGCTTGGAGGCGTACCAGATATCGTAGGGCGGCTTGCCGCTGCCGGAGGAGGCCCAGACCAGGTGGACGGTGCCGGCGCCGTCGCGGGCGATGGCCGGGTTGGTGTAGCCCTGGTTGTTCGCCGGGGCGGCCCACTCCCAGGCCGGCCAGTTTTGGTGTTGGCCGCGGACATAGGCCGGCCCGTAGGCCCCGTCGTTGCCCTCCATCCAGGTGACGTGCAGGTAGGCGGTGGGGTCGATCGCGGCGCGGGGGTGCTGCGTCGTGGTATAGTCCGGGGAGTTGGAGATGTTGTAGGGGGTGGTGAAAGCGGTCTCCACCTGCCAGGCCGCGGCCCGCGGCACACCGCCGCGGCCGCCGGTTCCGCCGAGCAGGAGCGCCGGGAAGATCAGGAACAGCAGCGCGGTGTGCAGCCACTTGGGTTTGCCCATGGGTTTCTCCTTTAGTCTCCGAAACAGATGCCCAGGTCCCGCGCGGTCAGCACGGTGTCCGAGTCCAGGGGCACGGTCTTCATGCGCCGCGTGGCTTCTTCCAACGGCACGTACTTGACCGTGGGCGGATTCAGGGCCACCATAATACCGCGCTGGCCCTCGGCTAGGGCGCGCACGGCGGCGGCGCCGAAGCGCAGGGCGATCAGCCGATCGAACGAGGTGGGCGAGCCGCCACGCAACAGGTGCCCCAGCACCACCAGGCGCGTCTCCTTGTTGGTCAGTTGCCGCAGCTCTTCGGCCACCTTTTCGCCGATCCCGCCCAGCCGTTCGGCCCGCCCCACTTCCTTCTCCAGGACGGAGACGGTGCCCCCTTTGGGCGCAGCTCCCTCGGCCACGACGACGATGGAGAAGCTACGGCCCATGCGGTCGCGCTCGCGGATCTTGGCCGCCACTTTCTCGATGTCGTAGGGGATCTCCGGGATGAGGATGACATCGCCCGAACCGGAGACGCCGCTCTCCAGGGCGATCCAGCCGGCGTAGCGCCCCATCACCTCGACGACGATGATGCGGCGGTGCGAGGCGGCGGTGGAGTGCAGCCGGTCCAGGCACTCGGTGGCAAAGGCGACGGCGGTGTTGAAACCAAAGGTGAGCACCGTCTGATCCAGGTCGTTGTCGATCGTCTTGGGCACGCCCACGACGCAGAGCCCCTTTTGCGCCAGGGCGTGGGCGATGGCCATCGAGCCGTCGCCGCCGACCGAGACCAAAGCATCGATCTCGTGTAGGGCAAAGGCCCGGATCAGCTCGTCGGAGCGGTCGATCTCTTCCACCTGGCCGTTGGGCAACTGGATGGGAAAGGCCAGAGGGTTGCCGCGGTTGGTCGTGCCCAGGATCGTGCCGCCCAGGTGGGTGATGCCGCGCACCCGATCGCGGGTCAGGGGCACCAGGCCGCCTTCGACATACTTCTCCGGCATCAACAGGCCGTTGAAGCCGTCGCGGATGCCGTAGCATTCCCAGCCGCGGTTCAAGGCGGCCAGCGTCGTGGCGCGGATGACGGCGTTCAGCCCTGGGGCGTCGCCGCCGCCTGTGCAGATGGCGATCCGTCGGATCTGAGCGTTCAAGGACATCTTTTACCTCCTTCAGTGGCCTGGACGGGGCCAAGGCCATATCAAAAGAGCGCCGCCGGGCAAGGATGTCCGAGCAGGCGCCGGCAGTAGGGCGGCGGAAGGGCCGGCAGCTCCACGCCCTCGTCGAGCAGGGCGCGGGCGAGGTGGCAAAGGGGCAGCCCCATCACGTTGAGGTAGCAGCCGGCGATCTCTTGCGCCGGGCAGAAGGGCTCGTCTTGGATGCCATAGGCGCCGGCCTTGTCCATGGGGCTGCCCGAGGCCAGGTAGTCGGACAGTTCGGTGGAGCTGTAGGGGCGCATGACCACGGTGGTCGAGGCCAGGAGGCCGCGCAGCGCGTGGGGCGAGCGCAAGGCCAGCCCGGTGTGCACGGCGTGCATCCGGCCGCGCAGGGCCTCGAGCATACGCCGGGCTTCGTCTTGGTCGGCCGGCTTGCCCAGGGCCTGGCCGTCCAGATCGACGGTAGTGTCGGCGGCGATCAGCAATTCATCGGCGGCCAGCGTTGTGGCGCGGGCCTTTTCGCGGGCCAGGCGCAAGACCATCGCCGCCGGGGTTTCGTGGGGGGCCGGCGATTCGTCCACGGCGGCGACGCGCACGGCAAAGGGCAGCCCCAGCACTGCCAGGAGCTCCTGCCGGCGGGGGGAGTTGGAGGCCAGGATCAGCACAGGTTTTTGGGGTGCTTGCGCGCTTGGATGCCTCAATTTCCGCCTCGTCGGTTTCCGGGCCGGACTGCCCCGAGAAACGGTTTTTTGGGGGCCGGCCCTGATGAGCGGGAGGTCCCGCAGCTTTTCACGCCCCACTATACTGCAAGTCGCGCATTTGCGCAAGGACCTGCCTCGCGGGCCGGCGATAGGGAACGGAGATTGCGGCGCAGAGCAGTCGCCCGCCCACCTGCTCTCTGCTCCTTGCCCTCTTCCTTCTCTTCGGTTATAATCTGCCCCACCGGTCCGGTATCCGATGCCCGTCGTTGTAGGAGGAGTCCCCATGGATCGTCTGGTGGAATGTGTGCCCAACTTTAGCGAAGGACGGCGCAGGGAGGTCGTAGAGCGCATCTGCGCCCGCATCCGGGCGGTGCCGGGGGCGCAGCTCTTGGACGTGGAGATGGACGCCAGCCACAACCGGGCGGTGGTGACTCTGGTCGGCGCGCCGGAGGCGGTGGCCGAGGCCGCCTTTCGCGCCGTGCAGGAGGCGGCCCGGTGGATCGATATGCGGCAGCACCAGGGGGCCCACCCGCGCATCGGGGCCACCGACGTCGTTCCATTCGTGCCGGTGCGCGGGGTGACCATGGCGGAGTGCGCGGCCCTGGCCCGGGCGGTGGGGGCGCGCATCGGGAGCGAGTTGGGCATCCCGGTCTACCTCTACGAGGAGGCGGCGACCCGCCCGGAGCGCAAGAACCTGGCCGACGTGCGGCGGGGCGAGTACGAGGGGCTGGCCCAGGAGATCGGCACGAACCCGGAGCGGGCACCCGACTTTGGGCCGGCGGCTTTGGGGCCGGCCGGGGCCACGGCGGTAGGGGCGCGGCCCTTTCTTGTCGCCTATAACGTCTACCTGGGGACTTCCGACCTGGAGGTGGCCAACGCCATCGCCCGCGCGGTCCGCCATACGGGCGGCGGCCTGCGTTACGTCAAGGCCATGGGGGTGGCGGTCGAGCGCCCCGGACAGGTGCAGGTGTCGATGAACCTGACGGACTATCGTCGCACGCCGATCCACCGGGTGATGGCGCTGATCCGCGACATAGCGGCCCATTACGGCGTGCCGGTGTTGGAGAGCGAGATCGTCGGCCTGGTGCCGGCCGAGGCGTTGCTGGATGTGGCGCGGTACGAGCTGCAACTGCGCCGTTTTAGCCCGCAGCAGGTGCTGGAGAACCGGTTGCAGGCCGGCCCTCTGGAGGGAGGGCTGGGCGGCGCACTGCCGCGGGCGCTGCTCTCGCAGGTGGCGGCCGGCACGGCGACGCCGGGGGGCGGGACCGTCTCCGCGGTCTCCGGCGCCCTGGCGGCGGCGTTGACGCGGATGGTGGCCAACCTGACGCTGGGGAAAAAGGCCTACGCCGCGGTGGAGGGGGAGCTGCGGGAGGCCGAGGCGGCGGTGGGCCGCCTGCAGGAGGAGCTGTTGCAGACGGCGGTAGCCGATGCGGCGGCCTTCGAGGGCATCCTGGCCGCCCTTCGTCTTCCCAAGGGAACCGATGCGGAGCAGACTGCCCGGCGGGAGGCGGTCCAGTCGGCGACGCGCGAGGCGGCCCGCGTCCCCCTGGCCACCGCCGAGCGCACCGTCAAAGTGTTGGAGTTCCTCCTGCGCATTGCCGCCATGGGCAACCCCAACGCGCTGACCGACGCCCAGGTGGCCGTGGGTATGGCCGAGGCGGCCGTCCAGGGGGCGGCGGCCAACGTGCGGGTGAACCTGGCCTCGTTGGCGGACCCGGTCCTGGCCGACCGGTTCCGAGTTCAGATCGCGGCGTTGGAGAAACAGGCCGGGGAATTGGCGGCCGCGATCCGCGAGACGATCGCCGGCCGGGGGTGAGGGGATTGTAATGCCGGCTCCCCGCTTGCCAATTTCGGATATAGGGCAACCAAGGCTTTGCACCTCCGAGGTCTTGGCGACACCGCTGTGCCCGCGTGGTAATTGCGACAGGTTTTCAGACAGCTTGCTCTTGACAACCTCGCGCGCTTGTGTTAAGATGCTATTGAGAAAGTTTCTCAATAAGGAGCGCCGATGCATTGGGAAGATCGCCTGGTCGAGGCCGGGTATCGGCTGACCGGCGCGCGCCGGGCCGTCGTTCAGGTGTTGGAGGCGGCCACGACCCCGCTGTCGCCCCAGGAGGTTTGGCGGCGTGGGCAGCGGCTGCAGCCGGCCTTGGGTCTGGCCTCGGTATATCGGTCGTTGGGGGTACTCGAACGGTCCGGCCTGGTGCGCCGGGTGTATCGGGAGGACGGTTGCCATGGCTACATGCCGGCCTCTCCCGGCCATTGCCACGCTATCGTCTGCCGCGCCTGCGGCCAGGCCGCCGAGTTCCTGGGCTGTGAGGAGTTGGCAGCCCTGGCTGCGCGCGTGCGGCGCGACACCGGCTACCAGGTGGAAGACCACCTGCTGCAACTGGCCGGCGTGTGCCCTGCCTGCCAGGGGCGGAGGCCTTGAGATATGAAGCGTTCGCCGGGTATCCTGTTGCTGACCTTTCTCCTGCTGCCGAGCCTTTGCGCTTGTGGTCCCCAGGCCGTCACGGCCCCGGTGCCGTCCCTCCGCATCCTGGCGGTAGAGGGTTTCCTTGCCGACATCGTCCAGAACGTGGTCGGCGACCGCGCTCCGGTGGAGACGCTGATGCCCCTGGGCGCCGACCCGCATACCTTTGAGCCCACGCCACAGGATGTAGCCAGGATTGCTGAGTGCACGGTGTTGGTGATCAATGGTGCCGGCCTGGAGGAGTGGTTGGAAAAGACTCTGGCGAATGCCGGCGGCCAGTGCGCCGTGATCGAGGCCGCGGCCGGCCTCACCAGCCGGGAAGTCCACGAAGAAGACGATGGGGCTGAATCGGGCGGCCACCACCACGAAGGCGACCCCCACTTTTGGCTCGACCCCAACAATGTCGTCCATTACGTCGAGAACATCCGCGATGGGCTGATCCGGGCCGACCCGGAAGGGCAGGAAGCCTATACCCGGAACGCCGCCGCCTACATCGCCCGGTTGCAGGAGCTGGACCGCTGGATCGTCGAGCAGGTGTCCAAGGTGCCCCCGTATCGCCGCCTGCTCGTCACCAACCACGAGAGCTTGGGCTACTTTGCCGATCGCTATGGGTTCCAGGTTGTTGGGGCCATTGTGCCCAGCGTCAGCAGCGGCGCCTCGCCCTCGGCGCAGGAGATGGCCGCGCTGGTGGAGCGCATCCGCGAGAGCGGGGCGCCGGCCGTCTTCCTGGAGGTTGGGGCCAACCCGCAGTTGGCCGAGCAACTGGCGCGGGAGACCGGCGCGCAGGTCGTCACCGGCCTCTACACCCATTCGCCCAGCGGCCCGGAGGGCCCCGCGCCGGGCTATCTGCAGATGATCCGCTACAATACGCAGGCCATCGTGGATGCGTTGGTGGAGCGGTGAGGCATAGGGGATCGAGCCATGTCCGATAACTCCGAACCCGCCCGCCTGGAGCTGGACGGTGTCAGCATCGCCTACAACGGCGCCCCGGTGCTGCGCGATGTCACCCTCCAGGTGCCGCACGGCGCCCAGGTCGCCGTGGTGGGGCCGAACGGCGCCGGGAAATCGACCCTCTTCAAGGCGCTGGTGGGGCTGCTGCCGGTGCAGCAGGGCCGCGTGTTGGTCCACGGCCGGCCGCTGCGCTCGCACCAGGACTGTGTCGCCTACGTGCCCCAGCGCGAGGAGGTGGACTGGAGCTTCCCGGTTTCGGTGGCCGACGTGGTGATGATGGGTCGCTACGGCCGGCTGGGGTGGGTGCGGCGGCCGGGGGCGGCCGATCGCGCCGTGGTGGCCCGCTGCCTGGAGCAGCTCGGCGTCGCCGACCTGGCCGGCCGGCCTATCGGCGAGCTCTCCGGCGGGCAGCAGCAGCGTGTCTTCCTGGCCCGTGCCCTGGCCCAGGAGCCCCACATCCTGCTGATGGACGAGCCCTTTACCGGCGTGGACGTGGCCACGCAGGAGGTCGTGCTCCACCTGCTGGAGCAGCTCCGGCCCGCCGGGGTCACCGTCCTGGTCTCGACCCACGACCTCAACCTGGCCGCGGACCGTTTCGAGCGGGTGTTGCTCCTGAACCGCCGGGTGGTGGCCTACGGCGCCCCGGAGCAGGTATTGACTCCGGCCCACATCACGGCGGCCTTTGGTGGGCAGGTGCTCTTCCTGGAGGGCGGCGCCGTGGTCGTGGACCGGTGCTGTCCTCCGGGCTCGCCGGGGAGGGCGCGATGATCGAGTGGCTGGTGAAGCCGCTGGCCTATGGCTTTATGCAGCGCGGCCTGGCCGCCTCGCTCATGGTCGGCATCCTGTGCGCCGTGGTGGGCTGCTACGTGGTGCTGCGCTCCATGGCGTTCCTGGGAGATGCCCTGGCCCACGCCGTCCTGCCCGGTGTGGCGCTGGCCTACCTGCTGGGGGGCAACCTGATCCTGGGCGCGCTGATCGCGGCCGTGGCCGTGGCGCTGGGCATCGGCTTCTTCTCCCGGCGCGGCGCGGTCAAGGAGGACACGGCCATCGGCATCCTCTTTGCGGCGGCGCTTTCCCTGGGCGTCGTGTTGATCAGCAGCATCCGCACCTATGCGGTGGATCTCACGCACATCCTTTTTGGCAACGTCCTGGGGGTCGGCAGCGCCGACCTCTGGCTCATCGCCGGCCTGGGGGTCGTGGTCCTGGCCACCGTCGCCCTGTTGTACAAGGAGCTCCTGGTTATCTCCTTCGACCCCATCCTGGGGGCGGCCCTGCGCCTGCCGGTGGGGCTGCTGCGCACCGTGCTCCTGGTGCTGCTGGCGCTGACGATCGTCGTCTCGCTGCAGGCGGTGGGGGTGGGGCTGGTGGCGGCGATGCTGGTGACCCCGGGGGCGACAGCCTACCTGCTGACGCGGCGGCTCTTCCCGATGATGGTCCTGGCCGCGGCCGTCGGGGCGCTCTCCAGCCTGGTCGGGCTATACCTCTCTTTCTACCTCAACGTGGCCTCGGGGGCGGCGATCGTCCTGACGGCGACCGCCCTCTTCCTGCTGGCCTTTCTCCTGGCGCCGCGGCGGGGGTTTCTGTGGTCTGGGCTGCGCCGCTGGACTCGGCAGGCGGGTGTCTGACCTGTAGCCGAAACCTGGTAGGCGCATCCTGCATCCCGAATGCCCCTTGCGCAGCGGCGCGGAATGTAGTATAATCATAGATACAAAGATTTGCCTGTACCGCAAGAACGAGGAGGCCGGCCGCATGCCGGATGTGGAACGTCAGTCTGGAGAGTCGTTGGAAAGCCTGTTGAAGCGCTTTCGCCGGGAGCTATCCCAGAGCGGGCAGCTGCGTGACTATCGGCGGCGACAGCGCTTCATTTCCAAGGGCGAACTGCGTCGAGAAAAGGCCCGCAAGGCGCTGCGCCGCCTGCGCCGCCGCGGGCAGCCCGGCCTCCGTCGGGGGGCGGGCGAGCGTTGATCGAGGGAGTCATGGAACAGACCAAAGGACCCGATGTAGCAGTCTTTGTCGATTTCGAGAACATCTATATTGCCACGCGCGAAAAGTACAGGGCCAACCCCAAGTTCGAGAGCATCATGGAGCGCTGCGACCAGTATGGGCGCGTGGTCATCGCCCGCGCCTATGCCGACTGGTACCAGTACTCGCGCATCACCAATGCCCTCTACGCCAGCGGCATCGAACCGCGCTATGTGCCCACCTACTACTACGGGGAGGACGGCGAGCACGGCAGCGGGGCGATCAAGAACAGCGCCGACATCCACCTGGTCATCGACGCCATGCGCACGCTGTTCGACTACCCGAACATCCAGGTCTATATCCTGGTGACCGGGGACCGCGACTTTATCCCGTTGGTGAATACGATCCGCCAGCACGGCAAGCGCGTCGTGGTCGTCGGCGTGGCCGAGTCCACCTCCTCGCACCTGGCGCAGAGCGCCGACGAGTTCATCTTCTATCACCAGCTATCCGAGACCGTCCTCCCGCCCGAGCCCAAGCCCAAGGACATCTACGATGTCCTGGTGGACGCCCTGAAGCTGGCGAGGGAGCGCCGCAACGCCTGCACCCTGGCGACGCTCAAGCTGCTGATGAAGGAACTGCTGGGCGACTTTGATGAGGGGCAGTACGCCGATGCCCAGGGCCGGCACTTTTCGCGCTTCCAGGACTTTGTCCGGGAGGCCGAGCGCCGCGGCAAGGTGCAGGTGCTGACGACCGGCACGGTGACCGAGGTCTTTCTCCCCGGTGAGAATCCCTACGAGCTGAGCTCCTTTGCCCTGCCGCCCCTGGAAAAGCCGAAGGAAGAGAAGAAACCCTCTACCCAGGAAAAGGCTCCCCAGGAGGAGAAGCGCCGGGGTGGGCGCCGCCGTCGCCGGCCGGCCGCCGAGGGCGCGGAATCCAAGGCCTGATCGACGATGGAACGCGAGACCCGCCTCGGCTGCGCCCCGGTCGCGTGCCTCATCGTGCTGCTGCTCTGGATGGTGTCGGCCCCCATCGCCTTGCGGGTGTTCCTGGGATCCGCGGGGCTGGGGTTTCCCTGGTCGCTGTACGCGGTGGCGCTGGGCGGGGCGGTCATCGCTCTGCCGTTCCTGGCCTGCGCCCTGCTGCTGCGCCGCCGGCCGGGCATGGGAACGGTGACGGCGCTGGCGACGGCGCTGCTGGCCCTGGGCGGCCTCTCTGCGCTGGACGCCGGGCTGCGCGGCCTTGATCTGTCCAACGCCAATGTCGTGGCGGCGCTGCGCTTGGGAGTGCTCCTGCCCTATGTGTTGGGGGCCGCCTGGTGGGCGCCGCGCCTGGCCCGGCTCGGCCGGCCGCCCCTGGCCGCCGTGCTCGGGCTGGACCGCTTTCGCCCGGCCCCCCTGGCCCTGGCGGTCGGCGCGCTGGCCCTGCTCACCCTGCCCTGGGCGCTCACCGGCTCCCTGGGCGACCGCCTGACGAGCCTGGAGATCGCCTTCCGGACGCTGGCCGACGTGCTGCCGGGGCTGCTGCTGGTGTGGGGCGTGACCTTTACGCTGCTCAACGGCGCCACCACCCGCACCGGGCTGGCCGGCCTGCTGACGATCCTGGCCTGCTGGATGACCTTGGGCGCCGGCCTCCTCCTGGCCCTTGGCAAAGGAGCCCGGACGACCGACGCCGTCATCCTGGCCGCGCTGCCCCTCCTGCTCACCGAACTGCGGGCCCGTGGGAGCGGCATCTATCCGCTGCTGCCCCTGGCCTGGGTAGCCTATGCGGTTCCGCCCCTCTTTATGGATCCGCGCGATGCCATCGTCCAACTGGTCCCCGAGCCGGCCCACATACTCAGCTATGGACTGTCGGCGGCGATCGCCATCGTCCTGGGGCTGGCGCTGTGGATCGGGCGGCGCGTTGCCCTGGGGTTGGAGCGCGGCCGGCCGGCGCCGCTCCTCTCCCGGCGCGCCGGCGCCGGGGCGGCCTTGGCCCTGGCCGGGGCCCTGCTGGCCCTCTGGGGCCTGCTCTACGCCGCCTACGGCGTCCCCGGCTTTGCCGACGACGGCTTCCTGATCGTCCTGGAGGAGCAGGCCGACCTGGCGCCGGCCGCGGCGATCGCCGGCCGCCAGGAGCGGCTGGAGTATGTCTATCGGACGCTCACGGCCACGGCGCAGCGCACCCAGGGGCCGCTGCGCGCCGAGCTAGACCGCCTGGGGGTGCCCTACCGGCCCTACTACCTGGTGAACATGATCCGGGTGGACGGCCATCGCTGGCTGATGGGCCGCTTCGCGGATCGCCCCGGCGTGGCCCAGGTGATCCTGAACCCCAACGTGCGGCGCTACCCGGTGCGCTGGTCGCTTGCCGAGCTGGCCCTGCCCGAGGACAACGATCCGCCCGTCGGGGTGCAGGCCAACCTGGCGGCCATTGCCGTCCCGGAGGCCTGGGACCTGGGAGCGTTGGGGGAGGGCATCGTCGTCGCCGGGCAGGACACCGGCTACGACTGGACGCACCCGGCCATCCGATCGCGCTACCGCGGCTGGGACGGCCGGACCGCGCACCACGACTACTCCTGGCACGACGCCTGGGACGACACCGCCGAGCCCTGGGACGACGACATGCACGGGACGCACACCATGGGCACGATCCTGGGCGACGACGGCGCCGGGAACCGCCCCGGGGTGGCGCCGGGGGCGCGGTGGATGGGCTGCCGCAACATGCGCCGCGGCTTTGGCAATCCCGGCGCCTATATCGAGTGCATGGAGTTCTTCCTGGCGCCCTACCCCCACGGCGGGGACCCCTTCCGCGACGGCGACGTGCGTTACGCCCCGCACCTGGTCAACAACTCCTGGGGTTGTCCCTCTTTTGAGGGCTGTTTCCCCGATACGCTGCGCCGGGCCGTCGAGGTGCTGCGCGCGGCCGGGATCATGATGGTTGTCAGCGCCGGCAACGAGGGGCCGGCCTGCTCCACGGTGGACGCCCCCCCGGCCACCTACGACGCCGTCTTTTCCGTCGGCGCGACCGACCTGCGCGGCGACGAGATCGCCTCCTTTAGCAGCCGCGGGCCGGCCGAGGGGGTCAAACCGGACATCAGCGCGCCGGGGGAGAGCATCCGCTCCAGCGTGCCCGGCGGTGGGTACGCCCTGGCCGACGGCACCTCGATGGCCGGGCCGCATGTCGCCGGGGTGGTGGCCCTGGTCTGGTCGGCGAACCCTGCCCTCATCGGGCGGATCGCGGCCACCGAGGCGCTGCTCTGCCAAACGGCGCAGCCCCGCCCGGTGGAGCGGGCCTGCACCCTGGGCGACGCCGTGCCGGCGGACAATCCCTTTGCCGCGTATTCCTATAACCCCATCTGCGCCTGCGGGGATGCGGCCGGCGTGCCCAACAACGTTTACGGCTGCGGGCTGGTGAACGCCGGGGCGGCCGTCCGGAAGGCAAGGACATTTCCATGCCGCTGGCCTATGCTGTGGAGAGCGTCGGTTTTGTGCCCCCTCCCCTGCTCTTTGTCGTCGTGGCGGCCTACAACGTGTTCGGACTGATGTCGGGGTTCGCCAACGGCGAGGACCGGCGCATTCCCCGGCGGGCGCGGGTCCCGCTCTGCTTCGGGGCGGCCCGGCTGATCATCGCCTTTGTCATCAACGTGCGAACCGCCACGACGGGGGAGCTAGACCGGTCATTCCAGGGGTGGATGAACAACCTCTTTCTTTTGAGCCTCTTCTTCCTGGGCTTGCCCTACCTGGGGTGGATCGTCTGGAAGCGCCGGGAGCGGCTCGTGGCGGTTCCCGCTCTCACGGGAACGCTCTCCGCAGCCATTCCTCGGGATCCACGGTGATCATCCCTACCCGGACTTCCCAGTGCAAGTGCGAGCCGGTGGCCATGCCGGTTGAGCCCATCTTGCCGATGGGCTGGCCCTGGGCGACCAGATCGCCGGCCTGGACCGACAGGGCCGAGAGGTGAAAGTAGGAGGTGTGGACGCCCCAGCCGTGGTCGATGATGACGCAGTTGCCGCGCAGGATGAGCGTCTCGGCCAGGACGACGCGGCCGGCCGCCGGGGCGACGATGGGGGTGCCCTCGTAGTTGCCGATGTCCAGGCCGGTGTGGGCGCTGCTGGGGGGCGCGCCGTTGTAGGAGCGCATGCCCCCGTAGCGCGAGGTGATCCAGCCCAGTGTGGGGCTGATAAAGCCCCCCTCCCAGAGCCGTTCCGGGGTGACCTCTTCGAGGAACGGGCGCACGCGCTCCCATTCCTGGGCCGCCACATCCGGATCGAGCAGTTCCTGGACGTCGGGGGGCAGGTCGACGTAGTCGATCGGGTAGTCGGCCGGCAGGATCAGGATGGTGGTGCTGAGCGCGGCGGTGCGGCCCAGCCCGTCGCGCAGCGCGACGGCGAGTGTCCGCGGTCCCGGCTCGGACCAGATGGAGATGCCGACGATGGCCGCGAGATGGGTCTCGTCCAGGGGGAAGAGGGGCAGCGCGCTGCCGCCGAGGGTGGCGGTGGCCGAGGCCGGCACGGTGCCGGCGAGGCGGACCAGCAGGGTATTGCCCGGCAGGACCTGGTTGGGCTCCACCTCCAGGGTGGCGGCCAGCGGCGGCGGCGTGGGGGTGGGGGTGGCGGTGGGTGTTGGGGTAGCCGTCGGCGGCGGGGTGGGGGTGGATGTGGGGAGCGGCGTGGCTGTCGCCGTGGGTGCCGGGGTGAAGGTGGGCGCCGGCGTGGGGAGGGGAAGCGTGGGGCCGGCCGGCGGGGCGCAGGCGGCGAGCAGCAGGGTGCCCAGGAAGGCGAGCAAGGCGAAGCTCGTCCGGCGGGGTGTTCCTCGTGGGTGGGAGGTGTGGCGGACGGTGCTTATTCCAGGAGCGTGCATGTTGAACCTCCATCCGCCTATCCTAGCACGGGGTACCGCGCGTGTCAAACGCGATGTCCAAAGACCAGGATGTGCGGCTCGGACGGTCTGTGCGAGCCGCTCGGATGAACCGATCGAGCCGCCCAGACGAAGCAAAGGCAAGTCATCTGGGGAGCCCCACCTACCCTGGGGGACATTTGTCCCCTTGCCATCCCGCTACCTCTATGCTATAATCCGCCCATCCTAGCGACCGAGGAGGTAGATCATGATCTCGTTTCATCTATCCCCCGAGTTGGAGCAGTTGCAGGCCCGCGCCCGGCGCTTTGCCCGCGAGGTGATCGCCCCGGCGGCGGCGGAGTACGATCGCCGCGGCGAGCACCCGGCCTTTATCATCGAGCGGGCCTACGAGGAGGGGCTGATCAACCTGTCGGTCCCCCTGGAGTACGGCGGCGGGGGGCAAGGGGCGCTGGCCAACTGCATCGTCACCGAGGAGTTGGGCGCGGCCTGCGCCGGCATCGCCACCACCATCATGGTCAACACCCTGGCCACGACCCCGCTGATCCTGTTCGGCACCGAGGAGCAGAAACAGGCCTTCCTGAAGCCGCTCTGCGAGCGCCGCCAACTGGCCGCCTTCTGCCTGACCGAGCGCGAGGCCGGCTCCGACGCCGGCAACGTCCAGACGCGCATCCTGCCGGACGGCGATTCCTACGTCATCAACGGGCAAAAGTGCTTCATCTCCAACGGGTCCATCTCCTCCCTGTACACGCTCTTTGGCCTCACCGACCCCGAACGCGGCACCCGCAGCATGACCGCCTTTATCGTGCCCGCCGACCTGCCGGGGATCGCCATTACCAAGGTCGAAGACAAGATGGGGCAGCGCGCCTCCAACACCGCCGAGATCACCTTCACCGACGTGCGCGTGCCCAAGGAGTACATGCTGGGGCGCGAGGGGCGCGGCTTTGCCGTGGCCCTGAAGACGCTGGACTTTGCCCGGGCCGGCGTGGCCGCCCTGGCTACCGGGCTGGCCCGGCACGCGCTGGAGTTGGCGACCGAATATGTCCAGCGGCGCGTCCAGTTCGGCAGGCCCATCGCCGAGCAGCAGGGGCTGCAGTTCATGCTGGCCGACATGGCTATGGGCGTGGAGGCCTCGCGGCTGCTGGCGTTGCAGGCGGCCTGGTTGGCCGACGAGGGGCTGCCCAACAGCAAGGAGTCGGCCATCGCCAAGTGTTTCGCCGCCGACACCGCCATGCGTGTGGCCACCGATGCCGTGCAGCTCTTTGGGGGCTATGGCTACATGCGCGACCAGCCGGTGGAGAAGCTGATGCGCGACGCCAAGCTGCTGCAGATCTATGAAGGGACGAACGAGATCCAGCGACTGGTGATCGCCCGCAGCCTGCTCAAGGGGCGCTAACATGGTCGATTTCGAGCTATCCGAGGAGCAACGGGCATTCCGCGATCTGGCGCGCGGCTTTGCCCGCCAGGAGATCGCCCCGATCGCCGCGGAGTGCGACGAACGGGAAGAGTTTCCTATACCGGTTTTGGAGCGGGCCCACCGCGCCGGCCTCTTGAACCTGGAGGTGCCCGAGGAGTATGGCGGGGCCGGCCTGAGTACCCTGGACATCTGCCTGATCGCCGAGGAACTGGGCGCGGCCTGCGCCGGCATCGCCACCAGCCTGCTGGGCAACGGCCTGGCCCTTCTGCCGATCATCCTTTACGGCACGGACGAGCAAAAGGCCCGCTTCCTGGCGCCCTTTTGCGCCCGGCCCCGGCTGGCGGCCTTCTGCCTGACGGAGCCGGGCGCGGGCTCGGACTTTTCCGCCGTCAGCACGACCGGGCGGCTCGAGGGGGGGGAGTACGTCCTCGACGGCGTCAAGACCTTTATCACCAACGGCGGCCTGGCCGCGCTCTACGTGGTGATCGCCTCGACCGACCGGAGTCGCGGGGCGCGGGGGCTCTCGGCCTTTGTGGTGCCGGCCGGCCTGCCCGGCCTCTCCATCGGCAAGAAGGAGCGCAAGATGGGGCAGCGGGCCTCGGACACGCGCGAGGTGATCCTGGAGGGGGTGCGCGTGCCGGAAGGCAACCTCTTGGGCCGCGAGGGCCAGGGCTTTCGCATCACCGTCGATACGCTCAACCGCGCCCGTGTGGGTGTGGCGGCGATCGGCGTGGGCCTGGCCCGCGCCGCCTTCGAGTCCGCCCGCGACTATGCCCGGCAGCGGGTGCAGTCCGGCCACCCTATCGCCTCGCACCAGGCAGTGCAGTTGCTGCTGTCCGACATGGCCATGGCGGTGGAAACGGCCCGCCTGATCACCTGGCGGGCGGCCCGGGCTTTTGAGCGCGGCGACCCCGATGCCGAGCGCTACTCGGCCATGGCCAAGTGCTACGCCTCGGACACCGCCATGCGCGTGAGCACGGATGCCGTGCAGGTGCTGGGCGGCTACGGCTACATGCGCGACTACCCGGTGGAAAAGTACATGCGCGACGCCAAGCTGCTGCAGATCTATGAGGGGACGAACCAGATCCAGCGGCTGATGATCGCCCGGCGGTTGTAGGGGCGCCTTGGCTACTTGCCGCGTCTCTCCCCTGCCATGTGGCGGCAGACGATGCCCGGAGAAAAGAGGCTCCGAAAGAAGGCCCGTGTCGCAGCGCAAGGAACGGCTGCGGCCTTTATGTCCGTGGACGACCTCCTGGCCGAGGTCCGACGCTTGGCCCAGGCCCACCCCGGGCGCGCGGCGCTCTCCGTCTACGGCGCGAGCCGGGCCGGCGAGCCGCTCTATGCCCTGCGCGTCGGCGATGGGCCGCGCCGCATCCTGGCCTATGCCTTCCCGCAGCCGGACGAACCGTTGGGGGGGTTGGTGGTCTGCCGCCTGGCGCGGCGGCTGTTGGCGGAAGAGGACCTGGGGCGGGGCGACACCTGGCTGTTCCTGCCCTGCGTGGACCCCGACGGGGCGCGGCGCAACGAGGGCTGGTTCGCGCGCTCGCCGGACCTGGCAGAGTATGCCCGCCGCCACTTCCGCCCGCCGGAGGGGGAGCAGGTGGAGTGGGCCTTCCCCTCCGATGACCCGGCCTGGCCGTGGGATCGGCCGCTGCCGGAGACGCGGGGCTTGCAGGCGTTGATCGATGCCTTTCGTCCGCAGGCGTTGTTTCCGCTGCACAACGCCTTGCTCGGCGGGGCCTATGCCTACCTCTCGCCGGAGGCGGCGCCGCTGGCGGCGGAGCTTTCCAGGGCCTGGGAGAGGCGTGGCCTGCCCACGCACCGCGGCGAGGCGGAGCTGCCTTTTGCGCGGGCGTTGGCGCCGGGGGTGCAGGCGCTGCCGGAGTTGGCGGAGATCGCTGCGGCGCTGCGCGGGCCGGCCATTCCCGATCCGGCCGGCCTGTTGGCCTGCGGCGCCCCGGCCTACCTCTATGCGCGGCGCTACGGGCAGGTGTTGACGGTCGTGCCCGAGTTGCCGCTCTTCACGGTGGCCGGCATCGACGATACCGGCCCCTCGGTGTTGCCCTACCGCGTGGTGCAGCAGGTGGCCCTGGCCGACGCCCGCAAAGCCTTTGCCGCTTGGTCGGCCCTGCACCGTCGGGCCTTTCGCTTCCTGACGGAAGGCAACCCTTACCGCAGCGCCCTGACGATTTACCGCTGCGTTACGCCGTTCTTTCACCAGGCTACGGCAAACTGGCTGGAGAGCGGCGCCGGCCTGGAGCGGCTGGCGACCGTCGCCGAGGCGCTGGACGGGTTGGAGCTCGCCGCCTACTGGCGGCTGCTGCCGCTGGGCATGCTGAGGCAGGCGCTGGAGTGGGATGGCCGGCCGGAGGCGTTGCGGCTGGGGGACGAGGTGGCGGCGCGCCTGGAGCAGGGGCTGGATGAGACGCTGCCGGCGCTGCCGGCGACGGCGGTGGCTCCGGAGACGTTGGCCCAGACGGTGAGCGAGATCTTGCTGGCGGCATTGACCCATTGACCTGCTGCTCTTCCCAAAAACGCGGGCCTGTGGTATAATCGAAAACGCCATCCGTATGGTCCGAGTGTGCAGATTGCGAGGAGGGTTGCCGTGAACGTTGTCTGCTTGCAGGAGAACCTGCGCCGCGGGCTGGGGCTGGTCACGCACGCCGTGGCCACGCGCAGCACCCTGCCGGCCCTCTCTACGGTGCTCATCGAGACCGACCAGGGCCGGCTCAAGCTGGCGGCGACCGACCTGTCGTTGGGCATCACCTGTTGGATCGGCTGCCAAATCAACGCCGAGGGCGGGGTGGCCGTGCCGGCGCGCCTGCTCGGCGATTTCGTCGGCAGCTTGGGCAACGAACCGGTGCACATGGAGCTGGACCCGCGCACCCGCACCTTGCACCTGCAATGCCAGCGCTACGAGGCCGACATCAAGGGCCTCGACCCGATGGAGTTCCCGGCGATCCCGACGATCGAGGGGGCCGAGCCGGCGGCGCTGCTCGATGCCGAGCTGCTGCGCGGGGCCATCGGGCAGGTGGTCTTTGCGGCCAGCACGGAGGACACGCGGCCGGCGATGACCGGTGTATATACCCGGATTCGGCGCGACGGCCTGCTCCTGGTGGCGGCCGACGGGTTTCGGCTGGCGCTGCGCACGCTGGAGATGTCGCGTCCGGCGGAGCGGGAGCTGAACGTCATCGTGCCGGCGCGGGCGATGGCCGAGTTGGGCCGCATCCTGGCAGACCAGGAAGAACCGGTGCAGGTGGTGTTGACGCCCAACCTGAACCAGGTGCTTTTCCACACGGACCGGGTGGACCTGGTGGCGAACCTGGTGGAGGGGCGCTATCCGGACTATGAGGCGATCATCCCCCAGGTCTATAGCACGCGGGCTACACTCTCCACCGCCGAGTTCCTGAAGGCGGTGCGGATCGCCTCTTTCTTTGCCCGCGACGGCGCCAACATCATCCGCCTGGAGATCCAGCCCGGCGGAACGCAGGCCCCCGGCAAGGTCATTGTCACCGCCAGCGCCGCCGAGGTGGGCAGCAATGTCGGCGAGGTCGATACGATGGTCGAGGGGGCCGGCGGGCGTATCGCCTTCAACGCCCGCTACCTCACAGAGGCGCTGTCCGTCCTCGGCGCGCCCGAGGTGGCCCTGGAGCTGCAGGGCTCCGACCGGCCCGGTGTCATCAAGCCGGTAGGGCGCACCGACCAAGTGCATGTCATTATGCCGATGCAGTTGTAGGTGAGTGAAGCATGGAGCAATCCCGCAAGCGCAACCTGTCCCGGGACCCGCTGCTCCTGGCGCTGGTCGTCCTCATCGTCCTGGCCACCGTCCCCATCCCTTTTCTGGCTTACCGCGTGCTCCAGGGGACGACGGGTGGGGCAGGGGCGATCTTTCGTCCGCCGCCGACGCCGACATCCGCGCCGACCGCTACGCCGCTGCCGACCGCTACCCCCACGGCCACGCCGACGCCGACGGCTACCCCTACGCCCACCCCAACCCCCACGCCCGTTCTCTCGCCCTTTACCGGGCTCCCACTCGATCCGGCCGTGCTGGACCTGCCCATCCTGGCGGTGATGATCCCCTCCGATTCGGAGCAGCACGGCATGTCCCAGGCCAGCATCATCTACGAGGCCTCGGCCGAGTACTCGATCCAGCGTTTCATGGCCATCTTCGAACAGGTGGATACGGAGAAGCTGGGGCCGGTGCGTAGCGCCCGCCTCTACTACATCGACTGGGCCTGCCCTTACCGGGCCGTCTATACCCACTGGGGAGGCAGCCCGCAGGCCTACGATCGGCTGTACAGCACCGACTGCGTCTATAACCTGGACGGCATCAACGAGGAGTTTCCCTTCTGGCGGGCCGAGGTGGTGGACATCTCCTGGAACAACGGCTTCACCGACAGCGACGGGCTATATCGCTACCTGCGGGAGCATGGCCTGGCAACCCGCCCGCTGCAGCCGCGCGGCTACCTGCACAAGGACGACGCCCCGCTCGAGACGCGCCCGCTCACGGGGACCGTCGCCATCCGTGGGGCGTTCCGCTACCCGGTCTATTACGAGTACGAGCCGCAGGCCAATGTCTACCTGCGCTACTACAAGGGCAAGCCCCACGTGGACCTGAACACGGGCGAGCAGCACCGTGCCCGCAACATCGTCGTGATGTTTGCCCGGGAGGCGCCGATCCCCGGCGACGAAAATGGACGGCTGGAGATCCAGACCTCGGGCGAGGGCGAGGCTTTCTACTTCCTGGACGGCGCGCTGATCCACGGCCGCTGGGTGAAAGAATCGCCGGAGACCGAGCTGCGCTTCTTCGACGACGACGGCCGGGAGGTGGCCTTTAACCGCGGCAACCTCTGGATCGAGGTGCTGGCCGAAGGCCAGGAAGGGAAGCTTTCGTACGCCCTCGGCCGGCCGCGGTAGGGGCCGGGGGGGAGATGCCCCGCCTCGGCAGGTGAGTGCTATGAAACGCTTCCCCTGGATCGGCGCGGCGCTCCTGTTTTTCCTGACAGCGTGTGCCCCCCCGGCAACGCCGGCCCCGACGACAACCGCCGGCCCGACGCCCGGCTCGGCCACGCCCGTGCCCTCGCCTACCCCGCGGCCCACGGCCACGCCCCAGCCTACCCTCGCCGCGTACCCTCTGTCCGGGGCCCCGGCCGACGCCTACCTGGACTGGCCCCCCCTGGCGGTGATGGTGCCTTCGGATTCGGGGCAGTACGGCCTGTCCCAAGCTAGCCTGGTCTATGTGGCCGTGGCCGAGGGGCAGGTCCCGCGCTATCTGGCCGTCTTCGAGCGCCTGGAAGCGGCCAAGGTCGGCCCGATCCGCAGCGCCCGCCCCTACTTCGTGGACTGGGCCTGCCCCTACGGCCCCCTCTTTGTCTGCTGGGGAGGCAGCCCGCGGGCGCTGGAGATGCTGGGCACGAGCGAGTGCGTCCGCTCCCTGGACGGCCAGACCTACGGCCGGGGCTATTTCTTCCACCAGGAAGACCCCTGGGTGCCCTGGAACAGCGAGTTTACCAGCAGCGAGTTGCTCTACGGCTATCTGCGCAACTGGGAGATCGCCCGCGAGACCCACTTTCAGGGGTATACGCACAAGGACGATGCTCCCCTCTCCGACCGGCCGCTCACGGCCACCGTCTCCTTTTCCTACGACCTGCCGGTGCGCTACCTCTACGACCCCGCCGGGAACGTCTACCGACGGGAGTACGGCGGCCGGCCCCACCTCGATCTGCTCACCGGCCTCCAGGTCGAGGTCAAGAACCTGGCGCTGCTCTTTGTACCACGGCAGCCTATCCCCGGGGACGACCAGGGGCGCCTGGAGTTTCAGACTGCCGGGGAGGGGGAGGCCTGGATCCTGCGCGACGGCCTGGTCGTTCGCGGCCGCTGGCGAAAGGAGAGCGCCGCGGCCGAGCTGCGCCTGCTGGACGGTCTTGGGCGGGAGGTGGCGCTCAATTGCGGCAACCTCTGGATCGAGGTCCTGGCTCCCGGCCAGGAGGTGGTCGTCGCGGGCGGGCGCTGAACCCGGCGTTGAGAGAAGAAGGAGGAGGTGCCTATGAAACGGCAAACCGGCAAGGTTCTGGCTTTTGTGGCCGCCCTGGCCGTGGTCCTGGCCGCGCTGCCCCTGCTGTTGGCCCGGAGCCCCGTGGCCCAGGCCGTCAGGCCGGCCGACAAGATCGAGATCGCCCTGCTGGAGAAGCTGGCGGCAGAGGGCCAGGCAGACCTGATCGTGCGCTTCGTCGAGCAGGCCGACCTGTCCCCGGCCTATCGTATGGGCTGGCGCGAGCGCGGCGAGTTCGTCTGGAATGCGCTGCAGGAGGCGGCCGACCGCAGCCAGGGGGCGGCCAAAAAGTACCTGGACGGCCGCTCCTTGCGCTACCAAACCTTTGTCGCCGGCAACGACCTCTATGTTTGGGCCGGCGACCTGGCGACGGTGAACGCCCTGGCGGAGCTGCCCGAGGTGGGCGCGATCCGCCTGCCCCGCACCTACTACCTCGACCCGATCGTCCATCCCGGCGACGAGGCCAAGACAGGGCCCGACTCCCTGGCCTGGGGCATCACCGACACCAAGGCCAACCAGTTCTGGACGACCTTTGGCAAACAGGGCGACGGCATCGTCGTGGCCAATATCGACACCGGCGTGCTCTACACGCACTCGGCCCTGGACCAATCGTACAAGTGCCCGGGCAGCCCGGGCAGCGCGGCCTGCTGGTACGACCCCTCCAACATCTGCGGCGGCTTGCCCTGCGATAACAACGGCCACGGCACGCACACCATGGGCAGTATGGTCGGCGACGACGACCCCACGCTGACCTACCAGGTCGGTATGGCTCCCAACGCGCAGTGGATTGCCTGCAAGGGCTGCGAGAGCAGTTCCTGCTCCGAATATGCCCTGACCGCCTGTGCCAACTGGATACTGGCCCCCGGGGGCAGCTCCAGCAACCGCCCGCACGTGGTCAACAACTCCTGGGGCGGCGACGGCGGCGATAGCTGGTACCTCAGCTACGTGAACGCCTGGCGGGCGGCCGGCATCTTCCCGGCCTTTTCTGCCGGCAACAGCGGATCCGGCTGCAGCACCCTGGGCAGCCCCGGCGACTACCAGGAGTCGTTCGCTACGGCCGCGCACGACTCTTCCCGGGCCATTGCCTACTTTTCCAGCCGCGGCCCCTCCTATTTTGGCCACGATCCCTACACCAAGCCCAACATCAGCGCTCCCGGCGTGAGCGTCCGCTCCACCTACAACGACGGCGGCTATGCGCTGATGGACGGCACCTCGATGGCCTCGCCGCACACCGCCGGGGCGGTGGCCCTGCTGTGGTCGTGCGCTCCATCGCTCATCGGCCAGATCGACCAGACCTTCCAGGCCCTGCAGGGCACGGCCAATGCTGCGCCGGCCGGCAACTGCGGCGCCCCGCCCGACGGCCAGGGCAACTACACCTACGGCTATGGTTTCCTGGACATCCTGGCCGCCGGCCAGGTGTACTGCGGCGGGTCGGTAACCCCGGGCCCCACCAGCACCCCGGTGACGCCGACTCCGACCATGACGCCGGGGCCGGGCTGCGACATCCTGCTGCTATCGCCGGACAGCAGCATGGGTGACATCTCCAGCCTCCAGGCGGCCCTGGCGCAGTACCCGGAGCACCACGTTACCGTCTGGAACAACAGTAGCGGCAACCCCTCCCTGGGCGCGCTGCTGCCCTACAAGGTGGTGATCGTCGGCAACAACTATACCTGGTCCGCGGCCGGCCTGGACGAGAACGCCTGCGGCAATGCCCTGGCCGACTACATCGACCAGGGAGGCAAGGTCATCGAGAGCGAGTTCATCCAGAGCTTTGATGACTGGGGCTTTGGCGGCCGCTACATCAGCGGCGGCTACAGCCCCTTTACCCAGGCCACGGCGGACTTTCCCGGCGTGGCCGACACGCTGACCATCCTGCAGCCCTCGCACCCGGTGATGCAGGGGGTGACGTATATCTACGATGCCAACTGGCAGCAGGATCCCGGCCTGCGCGCCGGCGCACAACTGCTGGCCGACTGGACGACCACGGACAACCACGCCGTCGCCGTCAACGGCAACGTCGTCGCCATCAACATGATGCTCTTTGACGGCGCGGCCTGGCAGGGCGATGTCCCCCGGCTGCTGCACAACGCCCTCCTCTGGCTGGGCTGTTCCGCGCCCGCGCCGCCGACCTCTACACCCACCCCGACCCCCGTCTCGCCGACCCCCACACGGACGCCGACCTTTACCCCTTCGCCCTGTGTGCCGCCGTACAACGTCGATTTCTCCTGGACACCGCTTGTCCCGGTGCCGGGGCAGGCCGTCCGTTTCCAGGGCACGGCGGATGGGACGACCGCCACGTACGCCTGGCAGTTTGGCGATGGCCGTACCGGGAGCGGCGAGCAAGTGGTTCACCGGTATGTCTATTCCGGCACGTACACCGTCCGGTTGACGGTCGGCAACTCCTGTGGGCAGGGGACGGCGAGCCACGAGATCAGTGTCGTAGGTGGCCCGGCGCGCTGGTACATCTACCTGCCGCTCATCCACAAGAGCCCGCTGCCCACCGCCACCCCCACGCCCACTCCCACCTACACGCCCTCTCGGACGCCGACGCCCTCCCGGACCCCCACCTACACGCCGACGCCGATCCCGCGGCCCCGCGCCGGGTTCTGGCATGAGGAGCCCAACTGGTACTCCGACTTCTGGGTGACCAGCGACCGGGCCTACGTGGACGATTTCACGATCTATATCAACGTGCCGGCCTGCGGCCTCTACAACTATGCGGTGGTCCATTCGGCGCCGGTGGCGATCAGCAACATGGCGTTCTCCTTCAGCGGCTCCTACTACGCCAACGGCACCTTCTCCGGCGAGACGAGCTGCTCCGGCCGGTTTGGCCTGTCCGGGTACTATATCCCCGGTTGCGGCAATGTCAACCTGACCGCCCATAACTATACCTCCTACTGGCAGCACTATGCGGCGGGCGGGACGGGCCGGGGGGCAGGGCAGGATGCCCTGCCGGCACAGTTGGTCTCCCCGGCGCCGGCGCCTTAGCCGGGACGCTACCCAGGGCGTCCCGGCCCGGGGATAGCCTTTGAGAGGCAGGAAGACAGGCCATGCTCGACACCTATCAGCTGCAGATCTTTATGGCCGTGGTGGAGACCGGCTCTTTCACCGCGGCGGCGCAGCAACTGCACCTGACACAGCCGGCCGTCAGCCGGCAGGTGCGCCTGCTGCAGGAGCGGCTGGGGGTGAGCCTCTTCCGCCGGGCCGGCCGGCGCGTCCTGCCCAGCCTGGCCGGCCAGCGCCTGGTGGATGTCGCCCGCCAGGTGCTGGCCCTCACCCGCCGGGTCGACGAGGAGATGGCCGCGATCCGCGGCGAGGCCTCCGGCGTGCTGCGGGTGGGCGGGAGCGGCGCGCCGGCCTGGCACCTGCTGGGGAGGGTGCTGCCGGCCTTTCGCCGGGAGGCGCCCGGTGTCGGTTTCCGCCTCGAGTCTTTGCCAGTGGGCGGTGTCGGGGCGGCCCTGCGCGAGGAGCGGCTGGATCTGGTGATCACCGAGGATGAGGTCCGGGAGCGCGGGCTGGCCTGCGACCTGCTGCAGACCATGGAGACGGTGCTGGCGGTGCCCCTGGGCGGGGGCTGGGAGCAGCGCAAGCGTCTGCCGCTGCGCAGCCTGGTCACGGCCCCGCTGATCCTGCCGGCGGTGGGGACCCCGCCGCGCCGCTTCCTAGAGGAGCACCTGGCAGGGCGCAACCTGGCCTTGCCCACTCCGCTGCAGGCGCTGGAGGTGGACGATCTCGGCGCGGCCCTGCCGCTGGTGGCCGCCGGCATGGGGGTGGCCCTTGTGCCGCGGCCGCTCCTGGAAGCGGCGCCGGCGCACGTGCACACGGTGACCCTCTGGCCGGGCTTTCCCTGGCCCCTCTACTTGGTACGGCGCACGGCTGTCGCCGGTCGGCTCGATGCCCTGTTCGGCGCTTTTGTCCTGGGCAAGGGGCAGACGCTGCTGCGCTAGGGGCAGGAAGCAGGAGGCAGGATGCAAGATACTCTTCTGCACCCTGCCTCCTGCATCTCCCGGTACACCGCCACGTAAGCCTGGGCCACTTTCTTGTGCGTGTACCGTTCCAGCACCCGCTCCCGCCCCCGCCGGCCGAGCTCGGCGCGCCGCGCCGGGTCGGCCAGCAGGCTCGCCAGAGCCGCGCGCAGGGCCGGGATGTCGCCCTCGGGGAAGGTCAGGCCGGCTGCGCCGATAACCTGCGGGATCTCGCCCGAGTCGGAGCCGATCACGGGCACGCCGCTGGCCATGGCCTCGAGCAGCACGCGCCCGAACTGCTCTTTCCAGTGGGGAGTGGTCCGCGAGGGCAGGACGAACAGGTCCATGCGCCGGTACAGTGCCGGCAGCTGCGCCGAGGGCACGCGCCCGGCGAACTCCACCCGCCCCTGCAGGTCGGGCGCGGCGGCCCGCCGGCGCAGCGCGGCCTCCAGCTCACCGCTGCCGACGATGAGCAGGCGGGCCTGCGGCAGGCCGGCCGCCGCCTCCAGAAGGTCGAGGACGCCCTTCTGGGGGACGAGCCGGCCAGCAAAGCCGATCGTTCCCCATTTTCCCGTCTCCCCGTCTCCACATCCGGCCGCTCCGGGTGCTGGGGCGATGGGAGGGCCGGGGGCCGGGAAGAAGGTTTCCTCATCCACCCCAAACTGGGGGATGACGCGCAGCCTGCCGCGGTAGCCTTTGCGCCGCAGGATGGCGGCGGCCTCCTGGTTCCCGGCCACCGCGTAGGCGGCGTGCCGCAGGTTGTAGCGCTCGAACCAGGCAAAGGGCGGCGGCAGGCGGCGGTAGATGTTGGCCCAGTTGAAGAACATCGCCGGGATGCCCAACCGCACCGCCCAGGCCATCGCCTGGAAGGTGGCGAGGTTGAACGACTCCTCGTCGATGTGCAGGGCGGTGGGACGCTCCTCCCGCAGCAGCCGGCCCAGGCCCCGCCAGGCGTAGAGGTGAAAGCTCCCGTTGCGGGCGATGGGCCGCACCAGGAGGCGGTAGCCGGCGGCGGCCGGCCGCTCCAGGGGGGTGATCCCCACCCGCGGTTCGCGCCAGCAGGGAGGCACGACGGCCGCTACCTCGAATCCCGGTTCGCGGGCGAGAAACTCCAGTTGATGTTGATACGTGCCGACGATGAGGGCTTTGCTTAGGATCAGAACCTTCATGGCCCACCGGGAAAAGTGCCAGGTCGCGGGTTTCACCCGCCTGCGGTCTGCTGCTTACTACATCCTTCTCGGCGCCTCGATCCCCAGCAGCCGCAGCCCGTTGCGGATCCCCTGCCCAACGGCGGCCACCAGCCCCAGCCGCGCCTCCCGCAGGCCGGCCGGCGCCTGCAGGATCGAAAGGTCCCGCCAGAAGCGGCTGAACTCGCGCGCCGTGTCGTAGAGCCACTCGGCCACGACATGCGGGGCGTAGCCCTCCGCGGCCAGGCGCACGGCACGCGGGAAATGCGCCAACTGCTTGAGCAGCGTCTGCTCCTGCGGCTCGACCAGCAGGCCGGCCTCGAACTGCCCCGGCGCGCCGCCGCCCTTTTCCAGGACGCTGCAGCAGCGCGCGTGGGTGTACTGGATGTAGGGGGCCGTGTTGCCCTCGAAGCTCAGCATCGCCTCCCAGTCGAAGAGGATGTCCCGGCAGCGGTCCTGGTGCAGGTCGTTGTAGATGATCGCCCCGATGCCCACCTGCCGGGCGATCTCGTCCTTTTCCGCGGCGCTCAGCGCCGGGTTCTTTTCCTCGACGATCGCCCGGGCTCGGGACTCGGCCTCGTTTAGGAGCTCGTCCAGGAAGATGACATCGCCTTCGCGCATGGAGAAGCGCGCGCCGTCGCTCTTGACGATCGTGCCAAAAGGGATGTGCACGCAGCGCCGGGCAAAGTCGGCGTAGCCCAACAGCTCGATCGTCTTGTAGAGCTGCCGCAGGTGCAGCGTCTGCTCCTGGCCGATGATATAGAGGTTCCAGGCCGGGTCGTACTCGCGCAGGCGGTACAGCGCCGTGGCGATGTCGCGGGTCAGGTAGAGGGTCGCCCCGTCGCTCTTGCGCAGGAGGGTCGAGGCCAATCCGTGGGCCGTCAGGTCGAGGACGACGGCCCCGGAATCGGCATCCAGGCGGGCCACGCCCTTTTCCAGCGTCTCGCGGATGACATCGTCGAGCAGCGGCTCGTAGAAACTTTCGCCATGATAGGTGTCGAAATGCACCCCCAGGCGGCGGTAGGTCTTTTCCAGCTCCTGGATCGTCAGGTCGACGAACCGGCGCCACAGGCGGCGGGCCTCCTCGTCGCCCGCTTCCAGGCGGGCGAACCAGCGCCGGCCCTCTTCGTCCAGCTCCGGGCGCTCCTTGGCCTCTTCGTGAAAGCGGGTGTAGAGGTCGATCAGGTGCTGGATCGGGTCGCCGGCCATGGCGCGCTCGTCGCCCCAGGTCTTGTAGGCATAGATCAGCTTGCCGAACTGGGTGCCCCAATCGCCGAGGTGGTTATCGCCGATGGTGTGGTAGCCGAGAAAGTCGTACAGGTTGCGGATGGCCTGGCCGATGACGGTGGAGCGCAGGTGGCCGACGTGCATGCGTCGGGCGACGTTGGGCGAGGAATAGTCCAGGACGACATTGCGGCCGGCCCCCAGGTCGTCGCCGCCGTAGGTTTCGCCCCACCGCTGCACCTCGGCCAGCACGCTGCGGGCCAGGACACGCGGCTCCAGGGAAAAGTTGAGGTAGGGCCCCTGGGCGCTGCAGGAGCCGACCAGGCTGCCGGCGGGGAAGGAGACCCGGCCGGCCAGCTCGGCGGCGATGGCCGGCGGCGCCTGGCGCAGGCGCTTGGCCAGGGGGAAGCAGGGCAGCCCCAGGTCGGCCGGCACGTTGGGCGGCGGCGGCAGGAGGGAGAACTCGTCCTCGAGCACCGCCCCCGTGGGGACGAGGGACTCGTGGATCTGCCGGATGAAGTGGTCCATGGTGTAGGTGCGGGGCATCAGGGAACTCCTCGTGTTGTCGGCATAGTTGCGGTGATTGGTTATCGCTTATCGGTAGCCAATCTACACCCTCTCGAACGGATCGAACAGCTTGCTGTACTCCCCCAGCGCATAGCGGTCCGTCATCCCGGCGATATGGTCGCAGACGGCGCGGTGCAGGCCCTCCTCCGGGATACGCGCCTGGACCTCGGGCGGCAGGATCTCGGGCTGGTTGACATAGGCATTGAAGAGCTGCTGGATGAACCAGCGGGCCTTGGCGGCCATGCGCACCACGCGCCAATGGCGATAGAGGTGTTGGTAGAGGAACGACTTGAGCTCGTGGTTCATCTCGGCCACCTCCGGCGAGGATCCGACCAGCATGCCAGGGTGGCGGCGCACGTCCTCCAGGGTGGCGATGCCGGCCGCCTGCAGGCGCTGCTCCGTGGCGGCGATGATGTCGGTCACCTCGCGGCCGATGAGCCGGCGGATGACCTGCCGGCGGGCCAGTTCGTTCCAGGGGCCGCCACCGACGCCGGTGGAACGCAATATCTCTTCCCACAGGGCGATGCCGGACAGGTCGGCCGGTTCGATCATCCCCGAGCGCAGCCCATCGTCCAGGTCGTGAGCGGTGTAGGCGGCCTCGTCGGCGGCGTTGACCACCTGGGCCTCCAGCGGCGGGCGCAGCTCGGGGTTGTAGCCGGTGGCGTCGGAGCGGTCGTAGACCGTCTCGTGCTTGATTATGCCCTCGCGCACCTCCCAGCACAGGTTCAGCCCGGGAAAGTCGGGGTAGCGCCGCTCCAGCTTCTCCACGATGCGCAGGCTCTGGGTGTTGTGGTTAAAGCCGCCGCGTCCGGCCATCAGCTCGGCCAGCGTCTGCTCGCCGGAATGGCCAAAGGCGGGGTGGCCCAGGTCGTGGGCCAGGGAGATCACCTCGACCAGGTCCTGGTTCAGCCCCAGGGCGCGGGCGATCGTCTGGCCGATCTGGCAGACCTCCAGGGTGTGCGTGAGACGGGTGCGGTAATAGTCGCCCTCGTAGTTGACAAAGACCTGCGTCTTGTACTCCAGGCGGCGGAAGGCGGTGGTGTGCAGGATGCGGTCGCGGTCGCGCTGAAAGACGGTGCGGTACGGCGGTTCATCCTCGGGGTAGGCCCGCCCGCGCGACATGCTGCTGACCATCGCGTAGGGAGCCAGCGTGGCCTCCTCGATGCGCTCCAGGTCCTGGCGTGTGCGGTACATGGGTTCCTCCTGGGATATTCCGACTGGTGCTATTATACCACACAAGAACGGCGGTTACTCCCTGTACCCCAGCCCCCGCAACTGCTCCTGGACGCGGGACTCCTCTTCGGGGCTGTAGGGCTGCGCCGGGCCGGCCTCGCCGGCCGGTTCGCCGGGGGCTTCCAGCAGAAAGCCCGGCCGGAACGCCTGGCGCAGCACTTGCCCATCGAGATCGGGGGGCAGCGGCAAGCCGAGGACCGCCAGGATTGTCGGGGCGATGTCGGCCAGGGCCGCCCTCTCCAGCCGGCCGGCCCGCACGCCGTTGCCCGCCAGGATGAGGATGCCCTGGGGGCGGTGGCTGCCGTTCATGCTGCCGCCCTTGGCGCCGATGCGCTCGGCGGGCGAAAGCTGCCGCACGGCCGGCCCGTCCCGCCCGCCGCTGCCCAGGAAGGTGACGCTGTAGCCGCGGTCCAGGGCCGGCTCAATGATGATATCCGGCGCCAGGTGCACCCATGGCCCCCGGTAGAGTTCCTCCCTCTTCCAGGCGTGCTGCACGAGCGGCGCGCCGGTGGCGGGGTGTGGCCAGGCTTCCAGGGCGGCGCAGATCTCGCCGCGCAGCCGCTCGTAAGGCTCGCCTGGGGGGACGGTGCCCGCGGGCTCGCGCCCCTGCACGTTGAGCCAGATGCTGGGGAGGGTATTGACTTCCTCGGAAAATGCTTGCGCGCGGGGCCAGTCGATCCCGCCCAGGCGGTTCTGCGACTCCACTCGCGCCACCAGCCCGCGCAGCGGCCCGCGGAAGGCCCACTCCTGGAGGCGTTCCGGGAGGAGCAGCCCCAGGCGGCGCAGGCGGCCGGCCGGGGGGGCGCTCCCGGCGCGGAAGCGCAGGAAGCCCTGGGCGGCCAGCCAGCGGTTGAGGTGCAGCACCCACTCCCCGGCACCGCCGCTGCCGTGGTCGGAGACGACGGCCACGGTTGTTTCGGGGGATACGGCCTGGAGCAGCCGGCCGAGGGCGGCGTCGATGGCGCGGTAGACGCGGCGGATAGCATCCCCCAGGAGGGAGGCGTGTGTGGGGTCGTGGCGCGGCGAGCGGGGGTCGTGGAAGGCCCAGAAGTGGTGGGCGGCGGTATCGGTCTCGCCATAGTGCAGGGCGAAGAGGTCCCAGGGTTCGCGCCGCAGGAGCTCCCGGGCGACGGCGGTGCGCCGTTCTATACCTAAAAGAAGAAACCGCAGGGCGCGCTCGTGCCAGCCGGGGCCAATGCGCACCTCCTGGACGCCGCCCAGCGGGTAGGGGGCGATCTCGCGGTAGCGCCCGGGCGGATAGACACAGGAGCGGTCGGTGGCGGTGGTCACGGGCGAGTCAAAACCGCTGACCAGCAGCCCGTTTACCGGCTCGGGAGGATAGGTGCCGGGGAAGCCCAGCGCGGCCACGCGCCGGCCGGCCTGGCTGGCGAGGCGCCAGAGGGTGGGCCTGCGGCGGTGGGTGGCGTTGAGAAAGGCCACGCGGTACTGCCCCGGCAGGCGCTGCGTAAAGTCGTAGATACCGTGCCGGCCAGGGTCCGTACCGGTGAGCAGCGTGCTCCAGGCGGGGAAGGAGGCCGGGGGGATGGTCGACGCGAGCGGCCCCCAGGCGCCGCGCTCCAGCAGGCCGGACAGCGTCGGCAGGTCGCCGCACTCCGCCCAGGGGAGGATCAGGTCGAAGGTGGCGCCGTCGAGTCCCAGGAGAAGGAGCGAGCGCGTCATCACGGCGGCCATTTTACCTCGTTCCCTACGGGGCCCAGATGGCTCATACGGCCCGCCGCGCAGGTCTCCACGCCTCTGCCCCATGGGTCGATGCGGTGGGGGCGGGGCTGGCCCCCGCTCCGCTCCGGTGCGGCTGCCAGAGGGCCACTCTCCGATCAGTACCCCAACTTTTTCAGCAGCTCCTGGGCCTGCTCGTCGACCGACCCCTGCTCGGCCCGCAGCTTCCGGGCCAGCGCCTCGGCCTGGGCCCGCCCCAGCACCTCGCGCAGCGTGCGCACCCAGCCGGCCTCGCTCTTGGCCCGGTTCTGCTGCTCGCCGGGGTCGAGGACCAGGTCGAAGAGGGCCTCGGCCGGCAGTCCACGCGGGTTGCCCGGGTTGGCCAGGATCAGCTTGCGCGGCCCCTGCCGCACGGAGCGGAGGATGTTGCCCTCCAGCTCTTCCTCGGCAAAGAGGTAGGCCGGCGGCGCGGTGTCGCTCCACAGGCTGCGTCCCTGCCAGCCTGCGGGGATCTCCAGGCCGGCCACGTCCACCGCCGTCGGGGCAATGTCCAGGCTGCGGGCGTACTCCTCCACGACGGTCCCGGCCCGCGCGCCCCCGGGGTACTTGACGATCAGCGGCACGCGTAGCTGCTCCTCGTAGAGCGTCTGCCCGTGCCACCAGCCGCCGTGCTCCTGGAACTCTTCCCCGTGGTCCGCCGTGAGCACGATCAGCGCGCCGTCGTAGAGGCCGGCCTCCTTCAGGGAGTCGAACAGCGCGCCGAGGGCGCTGTCGACATAACGCACCTCGCCGTCGTACAGCGCGCTGAAGGTGGCGGCCATCTCCGGATCGGGATTCTGATCGCTGGCCCGGGCATAGCCCACGCCGCTGTAGGGGTGCTCCATGTAGGGATCGTGGGGGTCCATGTAGTGCAGCAGGAGGAAGAAGCGCTCCTCGCCGTGCGCCCGGAGCCATTCCTGGGCCGCCGTCGTGACGGTGGCCGCGTCCTGGTAGTACTCCTGGACAAAGACGCGCCCGCCGGTGAGCATGGCGTAGCCGCGCCGCGCCGCCTGGTAGAGCGCCAGTTCGGAGGAGACATCGCTGGCGCCCAGCGGGTAGTCCGGCGCCAGGTAGGTGTAGGAGTCGTACCCCTGGTCGAAGCCAAAGAGTGGGGCGATGTTGATGTTGTCGACGATGCCCCCGGTGGTGTAGCCGGCCGCCTGCAGCGCCTCGGCCAGCAGCAGCGCGCCCTGCGGCAGGCGATCGGCCTTGCCCACGGCGGTGTGGCTGCTGGGGTAGAGGGAGGTCAGGATGGTGGCGATGGAGGGCTTGGTCCATGACGACTGGGCGACCATGTTGCGGTAGAGCACCCCATCGGCGGCCAGGGTGTCGATGTTCGGGCTGGCGTTTGCGGCATAGCCATAGCAGGAGAGACGGTCGGCGCGCAGGGTATCGACGATGACCAGGATGACGTTAGGACGGCCCTGGAGGGATTCGGGGAGGGGCCGGGAAACGACCGCGGCCGGCCGTTCGCGGACCCCTGCCGCGCCGAGCAGCGCCGCGCCCAGGAGCAGAAGGGCCAGGAGCAGGTTGCCGCCGCGGGCCAGGAGCCGCCCGCGGCGGGAGCGGGCCAGGCGGGCGCCCAGGAAGAGGGTCAGCGCCAGCAGGGCGGCAGCTCCGACGAGCAGGCCGGCGTGGACCAGGAGCCCCGGCAGGGAGAAGGTGGCCAACTGTTCCTCGAAGAGGTCGCGAATGAGGCGGTAGCGGGCGATAAGGAAGGCGAGTCCGGCCAGGAGGAGGCCGGCCGTCCAACGGGCGGTGGTGGCGGCCTGGTCGTCCGGCGGGCGGGAGCGGCTCACGAGGGCGATCACGAACCCCAACCCGGCGCCGCCGAGGAGGCCGATGGTGCCGTAGAGGGCGGCGGCATAGGGCAGGGCAGAGAGGTAGCTGCTGTTGGCGTTGACCAGGGCCAGGTAGGCGGTCTCGGCCATTCCCCAAAGCGAGCCAGACAGGGCCCCCGCGGACAGCCCCGGCAGGACGCTGTCGCGCAGGAGGCGCCCCTGGCCGGCCTCCTGGTTGGCGGCCGGCCGCAGCGCCAGGATCAGCCCTCCCGCGACCGCCGGGAGCGCCTCGCCGGCCCAGAAGCCCAGGTGGCCCACCAGCAGGCCCTGGCCGGCCGGCACGCCGATGCGCTGCAGCAGCCCCAGCGCGCTGAACTCGCGCGCCCCTTCCCCGCCGACGGTGGGCAGCCCCACCGTGGCGACGATGATCAGCGGTCCCACGAAGAGCATGTCGGCCAGGGAGACGGACGCTTGGACCGCCCGGGCGGTACAGTAGTACATCAGCGCCGTGGCCCCGTGGACCACCAGCCCCAAGAGCACCGCCAGCCACAGGTAGCGGCGGTGGTCGCGGTAGGCGGTGATCGCCCCCACCGCCCGGCGCAGCCACTTTTCCACCCGCGCCTTGCCCGGAAAGCTGAGCCGCAACAGCCGCTCGAAGAGGCCCGGACGCAGCAGCAGGAGAAAGGCCAGTGCGACGGGCAGGATGAAGATGAGCCCGACCGGCGCCAGCACCCCGGGGGAGACGAAGCGCAGGCCGGCCGGCAGCGTCGCCAGAACCAGGAAGGAGAGGGTGAAGAAGCCGGTGATCTTTTCCGCCACGATCACCGCCACGGAACCGATGGCGTCCTTGGCCTGCGCGGCCATATCGTAGGCCCGGTAGACGTCCAGCCCCAGCGTGCTCGGCGTGAACATGCCAAAGAAGCGCCCCACCAGGAACGAGGCCGCCAGGCGGTGCAGGGGCATGCGGATGCCCTGGGCCCGCAGCAGCAGGTCCCAGCGCCCGATGGCCGCCAGGATGCCCGTCCACTTGACGATCGCCGCCGCCAGCAGCCAGCCGAGGAGCAGCCGCGGCAGCGACTCCAGCAATTCCTGCGGCTTGACCAGGTAGCGGAAGATGATGTAAAAGAGGCCGACCGTGATGCCCAGGCGCAGCAGCCACCCCACCCGCCCGCGCAGCAGCGTCGAGATCCGTTTCAGAAGTGCCCTCATGTCCAACAAGCCTCTCTTTGCGCCCTGGTGCCTTTGCGGTGCAGACAAACGGTTCTCTTCGTGTCTTGGTGTCTTCGTGGTTCGGCACTTTGCCGTGTAGTCGCTCTCCACGTTTCCGCTGAAAGCTGGCAACTGAAAACCGCTTCCCTACGACATGTACCCCAGCCCCCGCAGGCGGGCCTCGATCTCGACGGTTTCCTCGTCCGTGTAGGTATCGGTGGGGCCGTGCTGCGCCTCCAGGGCCACCTCTTCGCGCTGCGCGGGGTTGGCGGCAAGGAACGAGTCCTCCATGGCCTGCTCCAGCGGCCGCCCGTCCATATAGGAGGGCACCGGCAGCCCCATGCGGTAGAGGATCGTCGGGGCAATGTCCATGATGCGCGCTCCCGAGACCTGTCGGCCGGCGCGGAAGCCCGGCCCGCGCCCGATCAAGATGCCGTTGGGCCGGTGGAAGCCGTTGGCCCAGTTCATGCTCGTCTCGATGGTCCCGCGTGTCCCCAGCAGCTCCCGCCCCAGATAGGCGTAGTTGCGGGCTACAAAGAGCACGTCGGGGGCCCACTCGGTGTAGGGGCCGCTGTAGACTTCCTCGCGGAACAGGACCCGGTCCACGACCTGCTCCCCGGTGCGCGGGTCGCGCAGGGCCAGCAGCCCCTGCCGCAGCCGTTCGCGCAGGGCCTCGTAGTCGGCGCCCGGCGCCACCAGCCCGCGGCCGTCCCGCCGGGCGTTGATGTAGATGCCCTGGCAGGGGATGCTGGCAAAGAAGGCCGGCGTGCGCTCCCAGTCGATGCTCTCCACCAGGTCGGAGCGCAAGGTGGACCGCGTGCTCCGCACCCGTCGGCGGATGGCCCGCCGCAGGCGCGATGGGACGATGGACTGCACAACGGGCGAGCCGTTCAGTTGCATGGCCTCGTAGAAGAGGCGTTTGCGTAGCTGCACTCCCGGTTTCAGGCGCAGCAGTCCCTGCTCCTGCAGCCAGCGGTTGACGTTGATCCAGGCCCGGGTGGAGCCAAAGCCGTGGTCGGAGACGATGATCAGGTCGGCGTCGTCGTCCAGATGGCCGACGAGCTCGCCCAGGAAGGCGTCGACCTGCCGATACACCCGGAGGATGCGCTCCCGCAGGCGCGGCGCCCGCTCCTGGGCGTAGAAGCGGCTGGTAGTATCCTGGAAGTACTTCCATAGCAGATGCTGGATGCGGTCCATCACGATGAAGACGGCCATGAAAAAGTGCCACTCATGGCGCTCCATCAGGTAGAGCATGGCCGCGGCGCGGCGCTCGAAAGAGTAGGCGATGTCGTCGAGAAAGGCGTGGGCGTCCCGCTCGTCCTCCACGTCGTAGCGCGGAATATCGACATTGATGACATAGCCGGGAACGGCCTCCAGGAGTTCGCGCTTGAGCGCGGCCGGGTAGGTGAAGTCGACCTCCAGGCCGGGGGTCATCATCCCGGAGACGAGGAAGCCGTCGAGCGGCTCGGGGGGATAGGTGATGGGGACGTTCAGGACGCCGCTGCGCCGGCCGTGGCGGTTGAGGATGTGCCAGAGCTTGGGGGCGCGCACCGAGCGGATGCTGATCAGCGGCCGGCGCGGGTCCAAGGATGGCGACTCGCGAAAGTCAAAGATGCCGTGCTTGCCGGGGTTGACGCCGGTGAAGCAGGCCGTCCAGGCCGGCGCTGTGGTCGGCGGGACCGTCGAGGCCAGCTCGCCCCAGGCCCCTTCCCGGGTCAGGCGTTGCAGATGGGGCAGATGCCCCTGCTCCATCCAGGGGCCAAGGAGGTCCCAGGTCGCTCCGTCCAGCCCCAACAACACAGTTCGGGAGATGGCCATGCCGGACTCCAAGAGATTGTCGCCTGCCCGTCGGGGGTGCGCCGGGTGCACTATAGCACACGGTTGGGGCTTCGTCAACCGGGCGGCGTTTGTTCTCCCTTGACCAAAGTTGCGCGTTGACGTAAAATGTAGTATAATAGGAGCGGTGGAATTGCCGGGCGGTTGAGTTCCGGCCAGTTTGTGCTATGAAAGGACAAGGCCCGGGGTCGGCATATAAGGAGGCGGACCATGGCCACGTTGGGAGCGAGGCTGCGACATCTGCGGCGTGAAAGGGACTGCACGCTGCAGGAAGTATCCGAAGGCTCCGGGTTGACCCCATCCTTCCTCAGCCGGTTGGAACGTGGCATCGTCAACATCTCGGTGGGCAACTTGCGCAAGGTGGCCTCCTACTTTGGCGTGCCGATCACCTACTTTTTTACCGAGGAGTTGGTGCCCCGGGGCATCGTGGTCCGCCGCGGCCAGCGCATGCCCCTGGAGTCGTTTTCCGAGGGGGTGGTTCGGGCCTCCCTGCTGCCGGAGGAAGCGGCGCATCTGATGGCCGAGATCGTTTCCATTTCCCAGGGGAGCGACGGCGATGCCGCCCTGTCCGTCGCTGCCCGGGCCCTTTTCTATGTCCTGTCCGGCCGGCTGACCTGCAGCATAGGCGGGCAGACGGTATCGCTGGACAAGGGCGATGTCGTCTACCAGCGCCGGCCGGCCGACCTGCACTGGTCGAACGAGGGCCGGGAGGCGGTTGTCCTGGTCGTTTCACTGCAGAGCGAGGAGCATTGAGATGGGTCGCAAGTCGTACCGCAGCGGCAGCACGCCGCCCCCCGATGACCGGCCGGCCCAGGAGCGCGCCCGGCGCTACACGCCGCGGACGGCGCGCCCTATGCCGGCCAAGGTCGATCCGATCCCCGAAACGTCGTACACCCATGTCCGCCAGGACCTGCTGCGCATCGCCATACTGGCCCTGGCCCTGTTCAGCATGCTGGTCCTGTTGCGCGTCGTTACCATGGTGCTGGGGCTCTGGCCCTAGCGGCGACCTCCCCGCCCGGAGAGGAAAGGCATAGTCTCATGGCCGTGAAAATCCTGATTGTCGAAGATGACCGCCACATCGTCGCCCTGGTCCGCTATATCCTGGAGCGCGAGGGGTACGAGGTCAAGGTGGCCCGCGATGGGGTGGAGGGGCTGGACATGGCCCGCGAGTTCATGCCCGACCTGGTGGTGCTCGACCTGAACATGCCGCGCATGGATGGGGTTGAGATGTGCCGACGGCTGAAGGCGGAGCAGAACCCGCTGGTGATCTTTCTCACCGTGCACACGGAGCGCACGGCCATGGCGCGGGGCTACCGCGCCGGCGCCGACGACTACATGGTCAAGCCGTTCGAGCTGGACGACCTGCTGGCGCACGTCAAGGCGCTTTTGGAGAAGCGGGAGCGGGGAGAGGAGACCCGGCCGGCCGACCTAGAGGAGCTGGACTAGGGTCGGCAGGCTCACGGCCACGTCGTCGCGCAGGACACAGGCGGCGTAGCGATCGGCCCAGGTGCCGTCGCGATTGCCCACGATCACCGGGGCGCCCGCCTGGATGGCCAGCCAGGGCAGGTCCGCGGCCGGCGCCACCGTCAGCGAAGAACCCAGAACCAGGAGGAGATCGCAACGCGCGATCTCCTCGCGCGCTGCCATGAGCGCGTCCACCGGCAGCATCTCGCCGAAGAAGACGATGTCCGGCTTGAGCAGGCCGCCGCACTGAGCGCAGTGGGGCACCTGGGTATTGGCCATGAACTGCTCCAGGAGCGGGCGGACCGCGACCTGGGTGCGGCAACGCAGGCAGGTCGCCGTGTCCATGCTGCCGTGCAGCTCCAGGACCCGGCGCGACCCGGCGCGCTGGTGCAGGCCGTCGATGTTCTGGGTCGCGACCGCGCGCAGGATGCCGCGCCGCTCCAGCTCGACCAGGGCATGGTGGGCGGCGTTGGGCTCGGCGTTGTACATGGCCATGGCCGTTGCCCCGAACCAGTTGTAGAAGGCGGAGGGGTCGCGCAGGAATCCGTCGATCGAGGCCACCTTCTGGGGGTCGACATGGTGCCACATTCCAGAGCCCGGCGAGCGAAAGTCGGCGATGCCGGAGGGGGTGCTGAGGCCGGCCCCGGTGAGGGCCACGGCCCGGCGGCTCCGGCGCAGCAGTTCGGCGGCGCGCGCGTATACTTTGCTTTCCATCACTACCCCTCGATTAGGACGGTTGCCCAGGCGGCGATGCCCTCGCCGCGGCCGAGGGCTCCCAGCCCTTCGTTCGTCGTCACCTGGATGCCGACGGCTCCTTCCGGCAGGCCCAGGACCTGTCCCATCCGGGCGCGCATCGCCGGAACGTGCGGCGCCAGGCGCGGGCGCTCGGCGACCAGGACGGCGCTGACCTGCCGGGGCCGCCAGCCGGCCTCGGCAAGCAGCTCCACCACGCGCGCCAGCAGCAGCATACTATCGGCGTCCCGGTAGGCGGGGTCGCCGGGGGGAAAATGGGTCCCGATGTCGCCCAGCCCGGCCGCCCCGAGCAGGGCGTCCATCACCGCGTGGGCCAACACGTCGGCGTCGGAGTGGCCCAGCAGGCCGCGGGCGGCGGGGATCTCTACGCCGCCCAGCACCAGCCGCCGGCCGGCGCGCAGCCGATGGATATCGTAGCCCAGGCCGATGCGCAGGTCGGCGCTCATGCCGGTTCCCTCTCCGCCCGGCGGAGGTCCGCAGGTGTCGTCAGCTTCAGGTTGTGGGGGTCCCCGGGGAACACGACAATGGGCCAGCCCAGCGCCTCCAGCAGGGCGGCGTCGTCGGTGAACTCGGTGTCGGCGGCGGCGAACCTGGCGTGGGCATCGCGGATCAGGGAGAGGCGAAAGACCTGCGGCGTCTGGACCGCCCGGAGCTGCTCCCGCGGCAGGGTCTGTTTGACCAGCCCCGCGGGAGAGACCAGTTTGATCGTGTCGGCCGGCGGGAGCCCGGGGATAGCAACCCCGGTCTTGGTCGCGGCGTCCAGCCCCTGCTCGATCAGCGCCGGGGAGCAGAACGGCCGGGCGCCGTCGTGGATCAGCACCCAGCCCTCGGCCGCGATCTCTGCCAGTCCCAGGCGCACCGAATCCTGGCGGCGCGCTCCCCCCGGACAGAAGCGCACCCGTGGGGGCCAGCCGCGCTCTGCCGCCAACGACGGGCCGGCGGCCAGCCGCTCCGGGTGCAGCACGACCACGATCTCGTCGATGGGGGGAGAGGAGAGAAACACCTCGACGGTGCGGGCCAGCACCGGGACCCCGCCCAGGGGGGCCATGATCTTGTCGAGGCCGCCCATACGCCGGCTGGACCCGGCGGCGACGATCAAGGCGGCGACGGCTTCTCCCTGGAACACCGCCTACCTCTCGGCCGGCTCGCCGCGGGCGGGAGCGCTCAGGTGGGCAAAGACGATACGGCCGGCCGTCGTCGGCAGCAGCCGGGTTACGGTCACGGCCACTTTCTGCCCCACCCGATCGCGGGCCTCTTCCACCACCACCATCGTGCCGTCGTCCAGGTAGCCCACCCCCTGGCCGTACTCCTTGCCCTCGTGGACCAACTGCACCGTCAGCTCTTCTCCCGGCTGTACGATCGGGCGGACCGTCTGCGCCAGGTCGTGGATGTTGAGCACGGTCACGCCCTGCAGCTCGGCCACCCGGTTGAGGTTGTAGTCGGTGGTCAGGATGGGGCAGTGGTGGAGGCGGGCCAGGTGCACCAGCTTGCCGTCCACGTCGCTGATCTCCTCGACATCCAGGTCGGAGAAGCGTATGGTGACCAGAGCCTCCTTCTGCAGCCGGTTGAGCACCTCCAGGCCGCGGCGGCCGCGCTTGCGCCGCAGGGTGTCGCTGGAGTCGGCGATCTGCTGCAGTTCGCGCAGGATGAAGCGCGGGACGATCAGGGGGCCGTTGATGAAGCCGGTGCGGCAGAGGTCGGCGATGCGTCCATCGATGATGGCGCTGGAATCGAGGAGGATGCCGGTGGGGCCCCACCCGGTTCCGGCCGGGGCGACGCGCCGGCCGGTCAGCAGGTTAAAGATCTCGTTCTTGCGCAGCAGGGCGATGGAGGCCCCCACGTAGCCCAGCAACATGGCCACGACAAAGGGCAGCAGTTGTCCCAGGGGGGCGGGGAGCATGGAGAGCGGCACCGTCAGCAGGGCAGAGGTCACCAGGCCGGCCACCAAGCCGATGCCCACCGCCATAAAGTCCTCGATGGCCACCGTGCGCAGCCGCTCGCCGATCCAGCGGATGGGCACGACGGTGATCGAGGGGGTGATCAGGAGCCCCAGCCCCGACCCGGCCAGGGCCAGGGTGAGGATGTAGCGCCAGTCCTCGGGGTAGGGCCGGGGGCCGGAGATATTGAGCGCGATCCACAGCCCGAGGATGCCAAAGAGGATCATCCCCAAGATGCGCACCAGAAACGTCCCGCTGACTCGTTTCATCTTCTCCTGACCCGGCCCGACAAATTGCCCAGTTGTTTCGACCAAGCCTATCATACCACAAATCGGCCTATCGTTCAATAGCGGGGGCATTTGAAAAAAGCCCCCAACGGTGCTATAATGGGCCGGCCTGAGTCCAAAAAGGAGGCCAGCGTTGGATATTGCCGAACAGTTGCGCAAGCTAAGCGAGGCCAGCGGCGTCTCCGGCTACGAGGGGAACGTGCGCGAGTTGGTGGCCGAGGCCATGCGGCCCTATGTCGACGATCTGCGCACCGATGCGATGGGCAACCTCATCGGGCTGCGCCGCGGCGCGGGCCAGGAGCCCCGCCGCAAAGTTATGCTGGCCGGCCACATGGATGAGATCGGCCTCATGGTCACCCAGGTCGAAAAAGGGTTCCTCCACTTTGCCGACATCGGCTTCGACATCCGCATACTGCCCGGCCAGGTGGTGCTCGTCCATGGCCAGACCACCCTGCCGGGCGTCGTCGCCACGCGGCCCCCGCACGTTCAGAGCGCCGAGGAGAGCGAAAAGGTCACCCCGCTGGACAAGCTGTTCATCGACGTGGGGCTGGCCCCGGAAGAGGTGGCCGCCCAGGTGCGCGTCGGCGACCTGGTCACGCTGCAATCGCCCTACACACCCCTGCGCAACGAACGCATCTCGGCCAAGGCCCTGGACGACCGCGCTTCCGTGGTCGCCATCCTGGCCTGCCTCGACGAGCTGACCCGCATGCGCCACACCTGGGACGTGTTCGCCGTGGGTACGGTGCAGGAGGAGGTGGGGCTCCGCGGGGCCTTTGCCAGCACCTACGGCATCTTTCCCGACGTGGGCATCGCCATCGATGTCTGTTTCGCCGAGTCGCCGGGGCTGTCGGAGACGGACACCGTCGAGATGGGCGGCGGCCCGGCCATCGCTATCGGACCCAATGTCCACCCCAAGCTGTACGAGGCGCTCGTGGAGACGGCCCGCAGCAACGAGATCCCCTTCCAGGTGGAGGCCGAGCCGCGAGGGACCGGGACCGATGGCAACGCCATGCAGATCACCCGCAGCGGCGTGCCTACGGCCGTCGTGTACATCCCGCTGCGCTACATGCACACGCCTGTCGAAACGTTGGACCTCAAGGACGTCCGCCGCGCGGCGCGCCTTTTGGCGCTGACCATCTCCCGGCTGGACGAGATCGACCTGTCACGGTAGCCAAGGAGACCACCGCCCATGCTGCTGCAAAAGCTGTCGGATGCCCGGGGCGTTTCGGGGAACGAGGATGCGGTGCGCCGGATCCTCATCGACGAGGTCGCTCCCCATGTCGATGAGTACCGCGTGGACAACATCGGCAACCTGATCGTCACCGTACGGGCCATGGCGGGCGTGGAGCGCCCGCACCGGGTGATGGTGGCGGCCCATATGGACGAGGTCGGGCTGATGGTCCGGAAGATCGGCAAGGATGGTCTGCTGCGCTTTCGCTGCGTTGGGGGGATCGACCCGCGCGTGCTGCCGGCCAAGCGCGTCCTGGTGGGCAAGGATGCCGTCCCCGGGGTGATCGGGGTCAAGCCGATCCACCTGGTCGGTCCCGAGGAGGAAGGCCAGGTCATGCCGCTCGACCAGCTCTATATCGATATCGGCGCCAAGAGCAAGGAAGACGCCGAGGGCGTGGTCCACCTGGGCGACATGGCCACCTTTGCCACACAGTCGCAGCTCTGTGGGCGGATCGTCCTGGGCAAGGCGTTCGACGATCGGGCCGGCTGCGCCGTCCTGGCCGAGCTGGTCAAGGAGCGCTACGGCGTGGAGCTCGTGGCGGTCTTTACCGTGCAGGAAGAGGTGGGCGTGCGCGGGGCGCGGGTGGCGGCCTACGGCATCGAGCCCGAGCTGGGCTTTGCCCTGGAGGGGACGATCTGCGACGATCTGCCGCGCAAGGAGGACATTACCCCGGTCACGCGCCTGGGCCACGGGCCGGCGATCACCGTCATGGACCGCTCGGTGATCTCGGACCGGCGGCTGGTCGATCTGCTCGTGCGGACGGCTACGGAGGCGGGCCTCCCCTACCAGTTCAAGGCGCCCGGCCTGGGAGGGACCGACGCCGGGGCCATCCATCTGTCGCGCGAGGGCGTGCCCTCGGTGGCCGTGGCCGTCCCGGCCCGTTACATCCACACCCCCGTCTCGCTGCTTCACTTGGACGATTTCGAGCACACCATCGCCCTGATGAAGGCGACGCTGCAGCGCCTGGAGGGCGATTTCCCCTGGGGACAGTAGGGGCACGGCCTTGCGGGTCGCCGATTTCGACTACGATTTGCCGCCGGAGATGATCGCCCAGCATCCGCTGGAGCCGCGCGATGCTTCCCGCCTGTTGGTCCTGCGGCGCGACAGCGGGGCGATCCTTCACCGCCACTTCCGTGACTTGCCCGAGTACCTGGTGCCCGGCGACCTCCTGGTGGCCAACGACAGCCGGGTGATCCGGGCGCGCCTCTGTGGGCGCAAGCGCACGGGTGGGCGGGTGGAGGCCCTGCTGCTGCGGCGGCTGGATGAGCGGCGCTGGGAGGCGCTGCTCGGCGGGGAGCGCATCCGGGCCGGCCTGGAGGTGCACTTCGGCGCGGGCTCGGAGGTGACCGCCCGGGTGGAGGAGGCGCGGGCCGACGGCACGCGGGTGCTGGCCTTTTCCGCGGAGGTCGAGCCGCTGCTGGAGACGCTGGGCGCCGTGCCGCTGCCGCCCTACATCCACGAGCCGCTGGCCGATGCCGAGCGCTACCAGACGATCTATGCCCGCGTGTGCGGGTCGGCGGCCGCCCCGACGGCCGGCCTGCACTTTACGCCGGAGCTGATCGCCCGGCTGCTGCAGCAGGGGGTGCGCCTGGCCTTTGTCACGCTGCACATCGGGCTGGACACCTTTCGCCCGGTGGAGGTGAAGGAGGTGGCCGATCACCCCATGCACAGCGAGTGGTGCGCCGTCCCGGCGGAGGTGACGGCGGCGGTGGCCGAGGCCCGGGCGGCCGGCCGGCGGGTCGTCGCCGTGGGGACGACGGTCGTGCGGGCCCTGGAGACGGCGGCGCAGGGGGGGGCGGTGGCCCCTACCGGCGCCTGGACCCGCCTCTTTATCTACCCCGGCTACCGCTTCCGGGCGGTCGACGCGCTGATCACCAACTTTCACCTGCCGCGGTCGACCCTGCTGATGCTGGTGAGCGCCTTTGCCGGCCGGGAGACGATCCGCCGGGCCTATCAGGAGGCCATCGCCGCCCGGTATCGGTTCTACAGTTTTGGCGATGCCATGCTGATCCTCTAAAGGAGAGTGCGCCATGCGGCCGTCCTGGGACGATTACTTTATGCACATCACCCGCGAGGTGGCCAAGCGGGGCACCTGCATGCGCCGGCAGGTGGGGGCGATCCTGGTAAAGGATAAACATATCCTCTGCACCGGCTACAACGGCGCCCCGCAGGGGCTACCGCACTGCGAGGAGGTCGGCTGCCTGCGCGAGCAGAACCATGTCCCCTCGGGGGAGCGCGCCGAGCTCTGCCGCGGCATCCACGCCGAGCAGAACGCCATCATCCAGGCGGCCGTGCACGGGGTGCGCGTGCCCGGGGCCACCCTCTACTGCACGACCCAGCCCTGTGTCCTCTGCGCCAAGATGCTGATCAACGCCGGGATCGTGCGCATCGTCTACGAGGGCCCCTATCCCGACGACCTGGCGCGCGACATGCTGGCCCAGGCCGGCGTGGGGTTGGTGCGCTGGCCCAACTCCGGGGGACCCTCGGATTGAGGCCGGCGTATGGGCCGCCGCTGTAGACCGGCTCCGATCATTTGGAGGAAGCAGCCATGGCCTCAACAGACAAGGTGGTTCTGATTACCGGCGCCTCGTCCGGCCTCGGCCGGGCCGGCGCCCACTACCTGGCCCGGCGCGGCTATCGGGTCTTTGGCGCGAGCCGCCGGCCGCCGGCGGAGCCCGGCCCGTTTTCATTCATCGAGATGGATGTGGACGACGAGTCTGCAGTCCGGCGGGGGGTGCAGGAGGTGCTGCAGCGGGCCGGCCGGATCGATGTGGTCGTCAACAACGCCGGGTTCGGCATCGGCGGGCCGATCGAGGAGACCACGCTGGCCGAGGCGCAGGCCCAGTTCGAGACCAACTTCTTTGGCACGCTGCGCGTCTGCCAGGCGGTGCTGCCGGGGATGCGCGCCCGGCGCTCCGGCCTGATCATCAACATCGGCTCGCTCGCGGGGATCATCGCCTTGCCCTACCAGGGTTTCTACAGCGCCAGCAAGTTTGCCGTCGAGGGGCTTTCCGAGGCGCTGCGCATGGAGGTGCGGCAGTTCGGTATCCACGTGGTCCTGGTGGAGCCGGCCGACTTTCGCACGGACTTTACGGCGCGGAGGCGGCGTTGCGCCGGAGCCGGCGCCGCATCTCCCTATGCCGCGGCCTTTGAACGGGCCATGACCGTCATCGAGCACGACGAGGCCCACGGCTCTTCCCCGGAGCTGATGGGGCGTGTGCTGGAGCGGATCATCCGCAGCCGCGCCCCGCGCCTGCGCTACCGGGCCGGCGCCTTCACCGAGCAGTTGGCCGCCATCCTCAAGCCTCTCGTGCCCCAGCCGCTCTTCGAGTGGATTATCCGCACCCACTACCGGATCTAGGGGCTTCTAGGGCGCTTCGTTGGGCAGAGGCGCGATCGTCGGCGTCGGCGTGGGGTGAAAGTGCCCCTGCACCGCCAGGTAGGCCGGCCGCGGCGAGCCGTCGCTGCGCACGATGCCAAAGGCCCCCTGCTCGTGCCAGTCGCCCCGCACCATGGCAAAGTTCAGGTTCCAAAGGAAGGCTCCCTCTACCCAGGGCCAGTCCCGCTCTACGATCTCCAGCGCGCGGACGATGTAGGCGGCCTGGTCCTCCTCCGTGTTGTCCCAGCCGTACTCGTACCCCGGGGTATAGTTGGCCGTGGCCCAGCCGAACTCGGTGATCCAGATCGGCTTGTTCACTCCAAACTCCAGCAGCACGCCGTGGATGTTCTCGACATGGCGGAAGTAGTGCGTCGGGTGGTCCAGCCAGTCGGGCCACGGCCCGGGCTCGTCCGGCCAGAGGGTGTCGGGGGGATTGTGTGTCCCCGCGGCGTGGGCGCCGACGGCGTCGCAGGAGGCCAGGAAGAGGCCGTCGCCGTAGGCCAGCATGGCGCGCAGGTAGTCCAGGTCGTCCGTGGAGAGCCAGCTCCGGGTGACCCCCGTGGGCGTGAGCGGGGCGCTGATAACCTGGGCGGCGGGATCGGCCTCCTTGATCCGCCGATAGGCCACCTGTAGCAGCTCGACATACTCGCCCGGGGTGGGAACGCGGCCGGCGTTCTCGTGGGCCAGGTTGGGCTCGTTCCAGACCTCATAGGCCTGCACCCGGCCGCGGTAGCGCGCCGCCATAGCGTAGAGGAAATCCCCCAGGTCCTGGGGGTCGTAGGGGAATCCATAGCCGCCGCCCGCAGCCCATCCCGGGGAGCGGACGATGCTCAGCAGCACCTTGATCCCGTGGGTGTTGGCGTCGGCAACGATGGCGTCCAGCTCGTCCCAGTTGTAGCTTCCCGGCCACGGTTCGATGTTGCGCCACCAGACCTGCTGGCGGATCCAGCCAAAGCCGGCCTCCTGGGTTAGCCGGAGGACGCGGTCGCGGTTTTGCCCAAAGAGGTGCACCGAGACGCCATAGGCCAACGGCCGGGGGGTGGGCGTGGGTGTGGGTGTGGGTGTGGATGTGGATGTGGGCGTGGCCGAGGGAGTGGGCGAGGGCGAGGGGATGGAGGTGGGTGGGGCCGTGGGGCTGGGCGGGGGAGTGGGCGTGGCCGTAGCCGTAGCGGTGGGGGGCGCCGTTGGGGCCGGCGTAGGAGTGGGGAAAGGGGCGGCGCGCTGCTGCCACACCAGGTAGAGCAGCGCGGCGGCCCCCAGCAGCAGGACCACGTCGGCGATGACAAAGGCGATCAGGAACCGACGCTGCTCCATCGAAGTTTGTGTCTACTCCCGCGGAGCCAGCCTTTGGACCATCGCCTGGTGAGCGGCCCACTCCAGGCGGTCGTCCAGGGAGGGCAGCTCCGTCCCGGGCCCGTAGCGGCGGCGGAGGGCGGCGCGGAGCAGGTGGTCGGCCAGGTGGGGGTTCTTGGGCAGCAGCGAGCCGTGCAGGTAGCAGCCGTGGGCGTTCTTGTAGACGGCCCCCTCGGTGCCGTCCTCGGCATTGTTGCCGTAGCCCACCCGCACCCGGCCCAGGGGCCGGCAGCCGCCGCCCAGGTAGGTGCGGCCGCTGTGGTTCTCGAAGCCCACCAGGGTGCGAGCCGGCGCTTCCGGCGGGGCCGCCGTCCAATCGACGACCACGTTGCCGATCAAGCGTTTTTTCCCTGCCACCGTCCAGGCGTCCAGGAGGCCGATGCCGGGCAGCTCCTCACCGGCGTGGGTGCGGAAATAGTGGCCCAGGAGCTGGTAGCCCCCGCAGATGGCCAGCAGGACTAGCCCGTCCTCAACCGCTTCCCGCAGCGCCGGCCCTTTCACCTGGAGAAAGTCGGCGGCCACCAGGGCCTGGTTGCTGTCCTGGCCCCCGCCGAAGAAGGCGATGTCGTAGGCGCGCAGGTCGGCCGGCCGGCCGATGTCCAGGGACTCTACCTCCACTTCGATCCCCCGCCAGCGGCAGCGCTGCACCAGCGCCAGGATGTTGCCCCGGTCGCCGTAGATGTTCATCTGTAGGGGATAGAGGTGGGCAATGCGGATGCGCATGGCTGGCAACGGACCGTCCCGGGGCGCTTCTCATGGCGCCCGCACGATCTCCGATACCGGCACGACCCGGTAGCCTTCCTGCTGAAAGTAGTCCAGGATCGCCGGCAGGGCCTCGGCCGAGGTGCGGTTGCCCACGTGCAGCAAAAAGATCGCCCCGTCCAGGGGCACGCCGGGGTGGGTCACCCGCCGCACCAGGAAGTCGACCGTCTTGGGCTCGCCGACGCTGTCCAGGCTGTCTACCGTCCAGTAGATGCTGATGTAGCCCAGGCGGGCCAGGGTGTCGAGGACGGCCTGGTTGCGGGCCCCATAGGGGGGCCGCAGCAACGGCCGGGTGCTCTGGCCGGCCAGGTCGCGCACGATCTGCTCCGTGCGCAGCACCTGCTCGGCGATGGCTGCCTCGTCCAGCTCCCGCAGGTCGGGATGATCGTAGGTGTGGTTGCCGATCTCGTGGCCCTCGGCGGCTATCCGCCGCACCAGCTCGGGGTTGTCCTCTGCCCATTTGCCGGTGAGGAAGAAGGTGATGTGGACGTTGTGCTGCCGCAGCGTATCCAGGATGTAGGTGGCAGGGGCGGAATCGGCGCCGGCGTCGAACGTCAGGGCGACCCGCCGCCCGGGCAGGCCGCGGGCGATCTCCAGCCCGCGGGCCTCGACGGTGCCGCTGACCTCCTGCCCGGCGAAGAGCGGGATGACCAGCGGCTGCCCCGCGCTGAGGGGGGCCGTGAGGGGGAAGCGGTTCAGCGAGGCGATAGCCTGGGGCAGGCTGCCGAAGCGCGCGGCCACCGCCGGCAGTGTCTCCTCGGCCTGGACGGTGTGGACGGTGTAGCCCACCAGCACGGGCAGCGGGGTCGGTGGGGGCGGCGGGCTGGGCGTCGGCGGCGGGGTTGGCGTGGCGGTGGGGGTGGCGGTGGGGGTGGGTGTCGGCGGGGGCACGTACACCGTCGGGATGATGATCTCGGTGGGGGCTTCGGGCTCCAACAGGCGCAGCAGGGCCGGCACGAGCAGGACCAGGGCCACGGCGATGAACGCGACCAGGATCAGCAGCAGCCAACGTCCCCAGCGTGATTCCATCCTCTACTCCTCGAAATCGTCGCCCAGGATGACGACGATGTCGGCCGACCGGGTCCCCGAGGAGTTGATCGTCACATAGTTGGGGTCTATGCCCAGGACGCGAATGAGCGCCTCCCGCACGACGGCGTGGTCCGCCTGGTCGAAGAGGAGCGTGTGGGGGCGCAGGCCGGCGCGGTCGTCGTCGGCCGTGTCGATGACGACAAAGCCCTGGGCTTTGAGGCGGTCGGCCGTGCGCGTGGCCAGCCCGGGCCGGCCGACCGTCCCGTTGCGCACGATGATGGTGACCCCGGCGTAGGGGTTGGGGGTCGCCGTGGGGCCGCCGACGATGGCCGGCGTGGGCACCGGCGTGGCGTTGACCAGGTTGTCGAAGTCGTCGCCGACGATCAGGATAATGTCGGCCTTGCTGCTCTCGGCGGCATAGAGCGTGACATACTGCGGGAGGATGTGGAAGAGATCGGCCAGCGCCTGGCGCACGGTGGGGTGATCTCCCCGGTCCAGGATCAGGGTGTGCGGGCGGTTGCCCTGCTCCGGGTCGTCCTCGGCCTCCAGCACGCGGAAGCCCTGGGCGGCCAACTGCCGGGAGGTGCGGGTGGCCAACCCCGTCTCGCCGGTCCCGTTGCGCACGACGACGGTGGCCAGGGAGTAGGGGTGCGGTGTCGTGGTGGGGCTGCCGTTCAGTACGACCGTCGGAGTTATCGTTGCCGGGGTAGAGGTCGCTATGGGCAGGGTCAGCGTGCGCGGCGGCTGGACCCATCGGGACGTTGGCGCCATCTGCAGGGCCAGCATGGGCGATGGCGACGGCGCGATCGTCTCCGCCAGGTCCTCACCGGGGGGCATGAGCGGGATCAGGACGACGATGGCGACGACCACCAGGAAGAGCGGCAGCGCGGCCAGCAGGAGCCCGCCGCGCTTGGGCAGGAAGCGGCCGAACAGCAGGGAGATCAATATCCCCAGCAGCGGCAGGACCAGGATCGACGAGAGCAGCAGGATCCACAGCATAGGGGTAGACTCACTCGATGCGTAGTTGCACCGTGTAGTGGGCCGGCTCCGTCGTCTTGGGAGCTACGGCCGAGACGACCAGGATGACCTGGGTAAGGTCGCTGCCGTACCCTGGGAGCTGCAAAGCGCCCCGTCCCTGGGCATCGACGGAGAGCTGTTGCACGGTTTTTTCGCCGTTGACCTGGGCAGCGATCACCTGCACCAGGAAACGTGCCGGGACGGTGTTATCGATCCAGACAAAGCCACGGGCCTCCCAGCCGGCGTCGCTCTCCATGTCGTCGTGGAAGCCGATCTCGGGGATCTCGAGGTCATCCAGGGCCATGCCGGGGGCGTTGTGAGCGTCGTCGGTCACCATTTCGAAGCGCAGGAGGAGCTCTCGTCCGGCGTAGCGGGTCAGGTCGATCTCCTCCTGCACCCAGGTGGGCTGGGCGCCTCCCCCGCTCCGGCCGGTATAACCCTGGCCCAAATTGGTGCCGTTGGGGTTGGTGTCCGTCGTATAGCGGCCCTCCAGGATGTTCCAGGCCGTGCCGCCGTCGGTGGACGCCTCGACGTAGGCATAGTCGTAGTTAGCCTCGATGTCGTACCAGGTCCAGAAGCGCAGCGTGGCCCGGCTAGTCCCGCGCAGGTCAAAACGGCGGGTCAGGGTGCTATCGGCCATATCGGCGCGGTTGCTCCACCAGAAATGGGCTCTGCTGTGCGGCGTTGCGGCCAGGAGCGGGAGGGTGTCGGCGCCGTCGAAGGAAATGTGCAGCGTGCCCTGCTGGGGGCTGCCGATCACGATATAGTCGGTGGCGTAGGGATGGACGGTGCTGGCGGCGCTCCAAGGCAGGCTGTAGACGCTCTCCGTGGCCCAGGCCGGGGCGATGTGCACGGTGGGCGCGTAGGCGTAGCGGCCGTCGGCTACCCGGCTGTCGTTCAGATAGTTGGCCACGGTCCAGTCGGCGAAGAAGGCGTCGAAGGGGCGCGGCGCCTGGACCCGGGGGACGTAGCCGGCCTGTTGCAGGATCAGCTCGACGGCGGCAAAGTCGTCCACGGCCGGGTTGAGCAGCCGATGGAAGATGTCCGGGCCCCCCGTGCGGTCGTAGAGGTAGCGGGTCCAGAGGTAGGCGGCGGCGTAGTGGGCCAGTTCGTCCACGGGATCCTGGTACCAGGTCGTCAGTTGCAGGTCGGCGGCGGAGAGAAAGGCCCAGCCGTAGTCGCCGGGCCCCAGGCCGTTGATGTCCTCGGACATCTGGGCCAGGCCCTCGTTGGTCCAGGTCTCGCTCTGGGGGTCCTGGTTCCACTGGATCATGTGCTGGAACTCATGCGCCAGGGTGCTCATATAGAAGGCGCTGCCGATCTCCAGCTCGTCGAGGCTCATGCAGAACATCTCGCGCTGATTGCTGTAGGGGTTGACCACGCGCGGGACCTGGTTCAGGCTGTAGAAGTAGCCGGAAGCCTCGCTGAAGTGAGCGTGCACGACGGTGATGTGGGGGTCGCCGTCTACGCCGGGGGTCCATTCGCTGCCGAATGCTTCCCTGGTGGTCGGGTAGACCTTGTCCTCGAAGGCCAGGGCCGCCGTCTCCAGAGCCTGTGGATCGACGGCGGCCCCTTTCTCCACGTACATGTACAGGTGCGGCGTGATGTAGAGCAGGGTAGCGACGATCTCGCGCTGGGCTTCGAGCGCGGGGTCGAACACCCAGAAGCGGTCCTCGCGCCCCACGGTGAAGGGCTGCGGGTCCGGGGTGGCTGTGCGTGGCAGGGTGGCCCCGCCGTTGAGCAGGCGGCTGGTCAGCTCGACCAGGTCGCGGGGGAGCAGGGTGGCCTCGGCCAGGCGCCGGGCGGTGTCGCTGCCGTCGCTGCCGACGGGGGAAGCCGTGGCGGTAGGCAGGGGCGTGGGGCCGGCCGTGGTTGGGGTGGAAGAAGGCGTCGGCCCGGCGGTGGCCGGCGCGGGCGAAGGCGTGGGGCCGGCCGTGGTCGGGGTGGAAGAAGGTGTCGGCCCGGCGGTGGCCGTTGTGGGGAAAGGTGTGGGGCCGGCCGTGGTTGGGGTGGGCGGGAGCGAGGGTCCCGGGTAGGGCGTCGACGGCGGCGGGGGCGCGACGGTTGGCTGGGCAGCGGAGGGGCTGGGGGAGACGGGCGTGGACGGTGCCGGGGTGTCCGTGGGAGCGATAGTGGAGGGGCCGGCTGTGGTGGGCGCCGGGCTCGTGGTCGGTGGGGGAGGCGTGGTCGACGGCGGCAGCGTGGCCTGGGTTACCGGCGCCGGCGCCTCCGTGCTCCGCCAGGGAAGCGGGGGGCCATAGGGGCCAAGGATGAACCAGCCCACGGCAGTCAACACCATACAGACCAGGCAGAGCACCAGCGCAAAGCCGGCCCACAGCACAATCGCGCGACGGCGCAACGTGATACCTCCTCGAAGATTCCTGGATGCTCGAAGCGACAGCCCGGGGCAAGCGGTGCGCGGCGCGCCGCCGGCGATGTCCCGGTCCTACGATGCGGCGGCCGGCTCTCGTTTTTGCTTGCGCAAGACCAGAAACACGGTGACGCCGATGGCGATGGCGACGACGGCCAGGAGCAGGTACCAGCGATGGGCGATGAAGCTGATGACGATCGTCGCCAGCGAAAAGACCAGGGCGATGAGGAAGGTCACCCCCCAGATGGCGGCCCTCCCCAGCCGGCCGAGGATCGGCACGTAGCCGAGCAGGTTGGTCAGGGGGCTGACGACCAGGTTCATACCGAACCACATCATCAGGAAGCCCACCAGCCGCAGGATCCAGCCCATTATGACATATTCTTGGTGCATGGCGGCCATGGCTTCTTCGTGCCCGCCGCCCCAAATGCCGTAGAGGCTATCGCCATCGCGCACGTACGCCGCGACGTGTTGCCCCTCCAGCTTGCCGTAGAGGGTGACGGTCTGTCCCGTGGGGACGGCCGAGTAGGAGATGCGCACGTCGCCGACCTGGGGCTGAGTGGGCGAGCCCGCGCCGATATAGATGTAGTTGCCGGAGAGGTGGGCACCACGCGGCAGGCGCAGGTCGCTCCCCGGGGATATGTCTTCATGGGCGGTCAGGTGGGCCCGGATGGGGTCAAAGGTGTACGGGCCAACAAGCCCTCGGTCGGCGTAGAAGGAGCGGCCCTGGTAGGGCATGGGCGGGTTGGTATGCCCGGCTTGGTGAAAGGAGCTGGAGTCGTCCGGGCTGGTTGTCCACTCGGTGGAGTAGGAGTAGCGGTCATTGTCCTCGCTTTTCTCGTTCCAAGCGTACATCTCCACCTTGCGCTCCAGGAGGAGGTAGTCGCCACGGACGCCAAAGTCGGGATCGCCGGCCGGCTCGGAGACGGCCAGGGGGCCGGTGATGCCGACGAGCCGGCCCTGGGCCTCGGCAGAGGCGGCATCGGAGCGGAAGACGAGGGCGTCTCGGGCGATGGTGCTGAGGTCCGTGCGGCCTTCGTTGACCCAGAGGACCACAAAGGAGCCCAGGAAGAGCAAGATGCCCATGAGCGCTGCCGGGAGGGCGCCCTTGGAGCGCCGCTGGGTGATGCCTCGCAGGTTGATCATTGCATGCCTCCTTCAGCCGACGGTACAGGTGGCCTTTCCTGCTGCCGGGCTTATTTTACTACAGCCGGCCCCGGCCTGCAACCTGCCGGGAAAAAGGTCCCCTGCCGGACGGGGCCCGGCAGGGGACGGGGGTGCGGAAAACGGCCGTCCTTGCTTGCTAGGGGCCGGCAGGCACGGCGCAGCGGAAGCCGCTGATGTTGCTGGACCCATCGACCGGCCCATAGTTGCGCACGGTGGCGCGGGAGTAGGCGGGATTGCGGTCCCAGGAGCCGCCGCGCAGCACGCGCCCGGGGCCGCCGCCCTCCACCAGCGGGTTCTCCTGGTCCTGGGCGGTATAGGGGCCGTACCAGTCCTGCACCCATTCCCAGGCGTTGCCGGCCATATCCAGCGCCCCGCACCAGGAGGCGCCGGCGGGATAGGAGCCCACGGGGGAGGTGCGGGCAAAGCCGTCGTCGTGGTCCGGATCGGCCCATGTCAGTGGGCAGCGGGTGTCGCAGTAGTTGAGGCGCGTGGCGTCGAAGGCGTTGCCCCAGGGATAGAGCGGCTCGGTGGGGCCGCGGGCGGCGTATTCCCACTCGGCCTCGCTGGGCAGCCGGCCGCCGGCCCACTCGCAGTAGGCGGACGCCTGGCTCCAGGAGACGCAGACCGCGGGCTGGGCGTCGCCGTTCAGGTCGGCGTTGTCGGGGCAGGAGGTCGCCGTGCAGGCGCCGGCCTCGACGCAGCGGCGGTACTGCGCGTTGCTGACCTCGGTGCGGTCGATCCAGAAGGCGTCCAGGGTCACCGTGTGGGTCGGCTGCTCGTCGGCGAAGGTGTCGCGCGTGCAGCCGTCGCTGAACTGGCCGCACATCACGGCGGCCAGTTCGATGGCGGCGTCGTCGCTGCCCATGGTAAAGCGTCCGGCCGGCACATAGACCATGGGCATGCCATCCGCCTCCCGCGTCCGAACCTGGCCGGCCCTTTCGCCCCCGGGGGCGCGGCAGGCGGCCAGCGCCAGGGCGAGCAGGGCAAGGAGCAGGGCAATCTTTTTCATGGCGGCCTCCTGTGTTTGCAGTACGGGCGCATCATAGCGCGTTTCGCGCCCCTGTCAAGCGCGGTTTGACCTTTCCTGCCTGTTGCACTATAATGAATACCGTCCCCGGCGAACCTCTCTGCGGCCCCTGGTCGCCTGCACGGAGGAGCCGGGAGAGGCAGCATCCTTTCCGCACTCGACCGTCAATCTCAGGGCAGAGCAAGGAGAAAGCCGATGAAACGCCCCGCACTGTTGTCCCTGTTTGTCCTGCTGTTCCTGCTGGGGGGGCTGGGCGCCGACATAACCGCGGCGCGGGGGCCGGCCGTCGCCAGCGGGCGCGTAGCGCCCGCCGTGCCGTCCCTCGCGCAGAAGAGCCGCCCCGCGCGCCACGCTGCCGTTCCGCATCAGGCCATGTGGCACCTCGGACCCTTCCCGCCGCCGGATTTTCAGTACGTGCGCCACGACGCCACCTTCGTCCCCGGCCCCCGGGGGGCCTCCTGGGCCAACCGCATCTATTTTCTGGGCGGCCGCACCAGCCCCTCTACCGAGTCGCCCAACATCTGGGTCTTTGACCCGGCGACCGGCATCTATACGGACACCCAGGCGGACATGGTCGAGGATGTCTCCAACTACAACAGCAACCTTATCTTGGACGATTGTACCGGGCGCGGGCCGGCCATCTATGTAATCGGCGGCACCGACAAGGACCACGGCGGCGCCAACATCGGCCTGGTGCAGCGGTACTACCCCAAGTACAACCTGGTCGAGTCTTTGCCTTCGGCCGACAACTGGCCCAGCGAGGTGGGCGGCGTCCTGGTCGCGGCGATGGGGACGGCCGTGGTCAACGACCGCATCTATGCCTATGGCGGCTGGGAGACCAATGTGTCCCCCTACTTTTCTGCCGAGACCTGGCTCTTCGACCCCTGCGCGCCCTCCGGCTCGCGTTGGACCAACCTGAACCAGCCGATGCACACGGCCCGCTCCTATATCATGAGCGCGGTCCAGGGCGGCAAGGTCTATGCCATGGGCGGCGTCAGCAGCTACGTGGGCGGGGAACTAGACCCCACGGACCAGGTGGAGATGCTCGACACGGCCCACCTGGAGGCCGGCTGGCAGGTGCTTGCCCCCATGCCGGTGGCCATCGACGAGGGCCGCGGCTACGGGTTCGATTCTGATACCCTGGCGCCCCTGCCCGGGTACATCTATACTGCCGGCGGCGGCGACTGGCCGATGCCCAGCGCCGAGGCCATGGCCTACGATGTCGCCGCCAATTCCTGGGACCAGTCGTTCCCCGATCTGAACGAGGTGAAGGCGAACAACGCCGGCACCTATGTGCCGCTGTACACCCCTGACCCCAACGACGGCCTGCCGGGGCTGTGGACCTTTGGCGGCCGCATCAACGAGAGCTGCGACCCCCCGATGGGCCAGACCGAGTACTACCCCCTGGACATCCGGCAAGAGTGCTCGATCCTCCTCGTGGACGACGACTGGGACCAGTACGAAGGCGAGCCCTATAACGGCACCGGCACCTTCTACTATACCTCTACCCTGGAGCATCTGGGGTACGCCTACGACCGGTGGGATACCTGGAGCCAGGGGGAGCCGACCGCGGCCGATATGCAGGGCTACGACGCCGTGGTCTGGTTCACCGGCTATGCCTGGACCGGGACGGTCACCGTCACTACGGAGGCGGCGCTTGCCGCCTACCTGGATGGGGGCGGCAGCCTGTTCTTGAGCAGCGAGGACTATCTCTACGAGCGGGGCCTGAGCCCCTTTGCCATGCGCTACCTGGGGATAGACAGCTTTATCGGCGATACGGCCCAGATCGACCCCATCGGCAACGCCGGTGACCCCATTGGCGACGGGCTGGGTCCTTATACGCTGACGGTCCCTACCTCCTGGCCGGCCGACGAGTTGCAACTCTGGACGGACGAGATCACCCCCTCCCTGGGCGGCGGCGCGCCCTTCCGCTACCGGGGCAGCGGCACCCAGAGCGGCACCGACATCGATACCCCGGCCTGGCAGACCGTCTTTCTGGCCTGGCCGCTGGAGGGGCTGGCCGACCTGCAGGACCGCGCCGACGTGCTGGGGTGGATCCTCTTCTGGTTCTGCACGGACGCCCATCAGCCGGAACTGCTCTTGCTCCCCCCGGCCCAGGCGGGGAGCGCCGTGGTGGGCGGCGCGATCACCTATACCATCAGCCTGGCGAACCACCTCGGGTTCGACGACACTTTTGATCTGCAGTACGCCGCCGCCTGGCCGGTATCCGGCCCGGTGGCAATCGGCCCGGTGCCGAACGGCGCGGTGCACGAGTTCGAGGTCCTGGTGTCCATCCCGCCGGAGGCCGACTGCGGCGCGGACGACCTGCTTTGGATCACCGCCAGGTCCTCGTCCTACCCGACTGTCTACTCGGACAGGGCCACGGTCGCGACGATGGCTGAGCCCCCCGGCGAGGGCCTATTGGACGGCACGGTCTACGACCAGAACACCGGGCTGGGTATCCCCGGGGCCCACGTTTCGGTGCAGCGGGGCGTATTCTACACCGAGACCTGGACCGACGCGGCCGGCGCCTATCTCTTTGCCCTGCAGGCTTGCCATTACACCGGCGAGGCCGATGCCGCGCGCTACACCGGCGAGCCTTTTGCCGTCGGCCTGGTGCCGGCGATGACGACGACACAGAACCTCTACCTGCGGGCCGGCTGGCCGGACCTGGCGCCCCGGTCGGTGGCCGTCACGCTGACGGCGGGGCAGAGCGCCGCCTTCACCCTGACCTTGGCCAACACGGGCACGGTGGACCTGAACCTGGCCGTCGGCGTGGTGCCCAGCGATGCGCTCTGGCTGACCGTTGGCCCCTATGGGGCGATCGTCGGCCCCGGAATGAGTGAGGCGATCCCCCTCACGCTGGACACGGCCGGCCTGCCTCCCGCGGCCTGCTACACGGCTACCCTGGCCTTTACCTACGACGATCCCTATATATGGGCCGAGGAAGTGCCGGTGGCGCTGTGCGTCGAGCAGGGCTGCGAGGCGGTGGTGGAGGTGGACTTTGCCCGGACGCCGCTGACGCCGACGGTGGGGGAGACAGGGACCTTTACGGCGGCCGTCTCCGGCACGCCGACGCCGCCGGTCTTTTACACCTGGGACTTTGCCGACGGCGCGATCGTGGTGACCACCGCCACGGTGGTGACCCACGCCTTTACTGCCACCGGCAGCTACAGCGTGACGCTGGCGGCGGCCAACGCCTGTGGCCAGGCCCGGGCGGTGCGCCTGGTGACCGTCTCGGAGCCGCCCCAGCAGCGAGGGCGCATCTATCTGCCGATTGTGCAGAAGAACGGGTAGGAAAGAGATCGGGGCCCGGTGAGCGTTACGGGTTGGGGACAAGGGCATCCGGCACCTCCTGTACAATGGGCC
>CAZQFV010000012.1:0-106826 GCA_964592645.1 uncultured Chloroflexia bacterium | reverse complement strand
GCATGACGGCGGTTCCCTGGCAAACGGGTATTTGACTAAAAGCGCGCTTTGTGGTATACTTTGCCTAGAATGGATACCTTCCAGAATCTGCAATTCCCAACGGTTTCTCAGACCTGCTCGATGTTGCGCCCCTTCCCAGGGTAAACACCGGTCATGGTCGGCCCTTAGATTGATATGGGGATGTTCGCCATACCCCCTAGGCAGGCACACGAACAGTTGATCCTTCCCCCATACTGCTGCCAGCGTGCCCATGGGGCTGGTTCGCTCCAGGGTTGGGCGCAAGGCCGCTTGGACATGGACGCGGATGCCTCACGATAACCGGGTACGACGCCAACGCCGACCGCGGCCCCGAAAGGCCGTCGAGGGCGTTTCGGCGTGCGCCGCCCGCCCTGGCGATGACCAGGAAGATGCTTTTGGAGAACCCGATATGGAGGTCCGTACCGTGATGAACATCACCGAGATGGATAACATGACCCTCAGCGACCTGCAAGACATGGCCCGTGAAATGGGCATCAGCGGGTACAGTCGGCTGAAGAAGCAGGAGCTGATCTTTCGTCTGCTGGAAGTGCAGACGGAGCAGGCCGGCCAGATCTTTCGCGCCGGCGTGCTGGAGGTCGTCAGCGAGGGTTTTGGCTTCGTCCGCAGTCCCCGCCTGCTGCCCACCCCCGACGACGTCTATGTCTCCCAGTCGCAGATCCGCCGCTTCGGCCTGCGCACGGGCGACCTGGTCTCGGGGCGGGTGCGGCCGCCCAAGGAGAGCGAGCGCTACTACAGCCTGCTCAAGGTCGAGGCCGTCAACGGGCTCGATCCCGAGGTGGCCCGCCGGCGGCCTTTTTTCGACGACCTGACGCCCATCTTTCCCAACCAGATGCTGCGCCTGGAAACGGACCCGCGTATCCTCTCCACGCGCCTGATCGACCTCATCGTGCCCATCGGGCGCGGCCAGCGCGGCCTGATCGTCTCTCCGCCCAAGGCCGGCAAGACTACGATCCTCAAGGCCATCGCCAACGGCCTGACCACGAACTTTAACGACCTGGTGCTGATGGTCTTGCTGGTCGGCGAGCGCCCGGAAGAGGTCACCGACATGCGCCGCTCCGTCCAGGGAGAGGTCATCAGCTCGACCTTTGACGAGCCGGTGGAGAACCATGTCCGCGTGGCCGAGATGTGCCTGGAGCGGGCCAAGCGCCTGGTCGAGTGTGGAGCCGATGTCGTCGTCCTGCTGGACAGCATCACCCGCCTGACGCGCGCCTACAACCTGAGCGTGCCCCCCAGCGGGCGGACCCTCTCCGGCGGCATCGACCCCGTGGCCCTCTATCCGCCCAAGCACTTTTTCGGCGCGGCCCGCAAGATCGAAAACGGCGGCAGCCTGACGATCATCGCCACCTGCCTGATCGAGACCGGCAGCCGTATGGACGATGTCATCTACGAGGAGTTCAAGGGCACCGGCAACATGGAGCTGCATCTGGTGCGCAAGCTGGCCGAACGGCGCGTTTACCCGGCCATCGACGTGCAGCGCTCCGGCACCCGCCGCGAGGAGCTGATCCTCGACCCCGAGGTGCTGCGCAAGGTCTGGACGCTGCGGCGCATGCTGGACGTTCTGGGGCCGGATGAGGGTACCGAGCTGCTGCTTACCCGCCTGTCCAAGACCAAGGACAACAACGAGTTCCTGAACACGCTGAGCAAGAACCTGTAGGCTACGAGGCAGCGACGCCCCCGCCTGCTGCGGCACAGCGGTGTGCCGCGGCAGGCCTTGTATTGTCCGGTGAGGAGGACCGATGGACGCCCCAAAAGCCCAAACCATCCTCGAACGCGTCCGCAGCGACGGGGTGCAGTTCGTCAACCTGCAGTTCAGCGACATCTTTGGCAACCTGAAAAGCGTGACCATCCCGGTCGGGCGGCTGGCGGATTCGCTGGCCCTGGGCACATGGTTCGACGGGTCCTCCATCGAGGGGTTCGCCCGTATCTGCGAAAGCGACATGCTGCTGCGGCCGGACCTGGACACCTACAGCCTGGTCCCCTGGCGTCCGCGCGATTTCGGCGAGGCCCGGATCATCTGCGACGTCTACCGCCCGGACGGCCAGCCGTTCGAGGGTGACCCCCGCTACATCCTGAGGCGCGCCCTGCAGCGGGCCGCCTCCATGGGCTATGTCTACAACGTCGGGCCGGAGCTCGAGTTCTTTCTCCTGGAGCGCAACGGCCAGCAGGTCGTGCCCAGCCCTCACGACCCGGCCGGGTACTTTGACCAGGGACCGCGAGACCGCGCCCTGGACGTGCGGCGGGAGATCACCTGCGCCTTGGAAGGAATGGGCATCGAGGTGGAGATGGCCCAACACGAGTGCGCACCGGGCCAGCACGAGATCGACATCCGTTACCAGGATGCGCTGACCATGGCCGACCAGGCGCTCACGCTGAAACATGCCGTGCGCTCGCTGGCCGATCGGCACGGCCTGCATGCTACCTTCATGCCCAAGCCTTTCTTCGGCGTGAACGGTTCGGGCATGCATGTCCACCAGAGCTTGTTCGATATGGAGGGGCGGAACGCGATGTTCGACGCCGCGGGCCCCTACCATCTGTCGGCCATCGCGCGCAGTTTCATCGCCGGCCAGATGGAACACGCGCCGGCGATGTGCGCGGTTCTGAGCCCGACGGTGAACTCCTACAAGCGCCTCACCCCCGGGTACGAGGCGCCGGTATATATCTGCTGGGGGCAAATCAACCGCTCGGCGCTGATCCGCATTCCCAGCTATATCCCCGGCCGGGAGCAGTCGCTCCGGGCCGAGTTGCGTTGCCCGGACCCCAGCTGCAACCCCTACCTGGCCTTTGCTGTGATGCTCCATGCCGGCCTGGATGGCATCGAGCGCCACCTGGAGCCGCCGCCCCCGGTCGACGAAGACGTTTACTGCTTCGACGACTCCCGCCGGAACGAGCGGGCCATCGCCACCCTGCCGGGCTCCCTGGGAGAGGCGCTCTGCCTTATGGCCGGCAGCCAACTGCTCCGCCAGGCCTTGGGCGAACATACCTTCACCTACTATCTGCGCGCCAAGCAACAGGAGTGGGACGCCTACCGCATCGCGGTGACCGATTGGGAGATCCACCGCTACCTGGAACTGCTGTAGCCCCAGTAAAAAAGCCCCGCGCCGAGGGATACCTTCCCCGGCGCGGGGCTTCTTTCCCCGGCGACGCCGTCGACTAGGGGAAAAAGATCTGCTGCAATAGTTGCCGTGTCTCCCACAGGGACAGCCACTCGCCCAAGTAGTGCTCGCCCAGGTAGATCTCAAAGTGCAGGTGGACCCCGCCGCGCGTGCCGGCGGCGCCGTCGCTGGTGCCCGAGTTCCCCGTGTAGCCGATCACCTGGCCGCGCAGGACCTGCGTGCCGCTGACCACCTCGTCGGGGATGGCCGAGAGGTGCTCGTAGCGGCTGACCAGTCCGCCGCCGTGGTCGATCCAGACCTGCCGGCCGCGGAAGAGGTTCTCGATCTCGGGAGGCGTCATGTGCAGACGGGCGCACTCGGCTACCAACTCGTCGAAGCGGGCCGGCGTGAGCTCCTGGTAGCCGTGGTCGGCGCGGACGACGACGCCGTCGGCGACGGCGTGCACCGGCGCCTGGTAGGGCACGCCCACCCCCATCACGTCCTCGTACATATCCAGCCCATGGTGGATGCCGTAGCGGTAGATGCGCGTGGTGCCCGGCAGGAGCGAATCGCGGTCGGGCAGGTAGCGGACGCCGGCGATCGGCGGGGTGACGCCCAGGAGGGGCGCCCAGTTCGCCAGGTTATCGGGCCGGCCGGCCGGGTCCGGCCCCGCTCCTCCCGAGACAGGCCAGACTCGCCCCACCCCCGGATACACGTACAGCGCGTCGGGGGCGACGATGTACAGCCGGCCGCCGGCGGTGTACATGGCGCGCATCTCCACGTCGCCGGCCAGGGTCAGGGTCTGCCGGACGGCCCCGCTCTTGAGGTCCAGGGCCCGCAGGCGGCGGCCGCCCTGGTCGAGCAGGTAGAGCGGCCCCTGGCCGGAGGGGTCCAGGCAGAGCCGCGTGGGGTTCTCCAGCTCCAGCCCCTGGGCAAAGGCGCTGTCGCGCTCGGGCGTGGTGCCGGTGAAGCGCACCAGGCGGGCCGGCGTTTGGCGGCCGGCGTGCAGCAGGACGTAGGCGTCGCGGAACACCGCCAGGTCGATCCCGCGGGTGATGTCGTAGGCGTTGCCGGTGCGTGGGGTCGGGCTGTTGCCCCCGGGCAGGTAGCCCTCGGGTGTCGTGTCGCCGTACGGGTGGCGCCAGACCTGGCTGTAGGTCGTGTCCAGGATGTAGGCCCGCCCGTTGTAGGCGGCCACGGCGATGGGCACCGGGTTGGGGGCGCTGCGGCGCTTGTCGATCGGCCGCTCGATCGTCCAGCTATCGGAAATGACGTCGTAGCGGTACAGGTCGCCGCGTTTGTCCAGCAGGAGCAAGCTGTTTCCCTCGGCGCCGCGGGCCAGGGTAAAGATCTCGCCCAGCGGGATGCCGTCGACAAGTCCCAGGGGCGGGACCAGGCGCGCCGCCGTCGCCTCGGACAGCGACAGGGCCACCAATTGGCCGGCGTCGACGGTGTAGGCGGTATCGGTGAGGACCACCAGGTTGTGGGGGTGCAGCAGCGCGCCGGTTGGCCATTCGTAGCGGTCGGTGTTGGACTCGTCTATGACCACCTCGGCCACGTCGAGGGACAGGGTGGGGACGATCAGCGGCGTAGGGGAAGGAGTGGGCGCTGCCGTCGGCGCCGGCGTGGGCGAAGGAGTGGGCGTGGGGGTGGGCGCGGGGGTGGCCGGCGGGGCCAGCGTAGCCGCGGGGAAGGAGGGAACCACGGGGGGTTGGCGCAGGAACAGCCGGCCTCCCACCAGGATCGCTCCCACCACCAGCAGCATAACGAGAACCGGGACCGCAGCCCAGCGCAGCCGCTGGGCCGGCGTGGTCTTTCGGAACGATGACAGCGCCATATCCGATCATTACCTCCCATACGGACGGAATCGGCCCCATTATACCACATGTAAGGGCGGCGTGCCGAGAAATAGTAGACACCTTTTGCTTTCGATGTTATAATGTCGACAGGTTACTGATCCCCCGTCGGAGAGAACCTCCAGGAGGTGCGAAGATGAATCGGAGACATGTGTTGCTCGTGGGCATCTGCCTGCTCTTGCTGGCCGGCCTCTTCCCCGCCCAACTCTCCGCCCAGTCGTTCGCCGACTCGGCCTTTCAGGCGGTCTGGCAGCGCACCGACAAGCCGGTGGCCGACGGCCGCGTCGGCCGCTCCTGGGTTTGGGGACCCAACCCCTTCACCGAGGCCATCCAGGAGCCGTACGCCGAATCGCCCGGCGGCACCCGCCTGGTGCAGTATTTCGACAAGTCGCGCATGGAGATCAACGACCCCTACGGCAACCGTTCCTCACAATGGTTCGTCACCAACGGCCTGCTGGTGCGCGAGATGGTCGACGGGCGCATCGTCACCGGGGCCAGTAGCTACACGCCGGCCAGCCCTTCGCCGGAGGCGGTGGCCGGGGACTATGCCGTGGTCAACCCCAACTGCCCCACCTACGCCACCTTCCAGTTCCTCTCCTGGCAGCGGGCGGAGAGCCGGGTGGGGCAGGCGGCGACGACGATCATCGCCAAAGACGGCTCCACCTGGGACGATCCCACCAAGGCCGGCTATGCCGGGACGAAGATCACCTACTACGAGGGGACGCTGGGCCACAACGTGCCCCAGGTCTTCTGGGACTATATGAACCAGAGCGGTCTCGTCTACGAGGGCGGCTATCGCAACGGCAAGGTGGTGGACTGGCTCTTTGCCTTCGGTTACCCGATCACGGAACCCTACTGGGTGCGGGCGATGGTGGGGGGCGTGGAGAAGGACGTGCTGGTGCAGCTCTTTGAGCGCCGTGTTCTGACCTACACGCCGGCCAACGCCGCCGGCTGGCAGGTGGAGATGGGCAATGTGGGCCGGCACTACTACAACTGGCGCTACGGCGGGGGGACGCCGCAGCCGCCGGCGCCCAGCATCAACGACGGCGATGCCGTGAAGACGGCCGACGATGGGACGATCTACCTGATCGAGGACGGCCGGCGCCGCGCCTTTCCCGACTGGGACACCTTCGTGGCTATGGGCTGGACGTTGGAACGGGTCAAGATCATCTCGCGCGAGCAGATGGAGGCCATCCCGCTGGGCGATCCCCTGCCCTCGGTGCATGCCTGCCAGGGGGGGATGGCCAAGATCCACATCGACAACCACGTCCCGGGGCAGCTCACGATTAGCATCAGCGGTCCGGAGAACTGGACCTTGAGGATCCCGGCCTACCAGTCGCGCAACTACTGCTTCTATGCCGGCACCTACTCCTACTACGGCTCGGTGCCGGGCTACGGCTCCAAGAGCGGCACCATCAGTTTCGATGCCGGCGACTGCCAGTGTTGGGACTGGTACACGGGCGCTCCACCCATCGGGTGTGATTGCTCCAACAACATGGGCGACTATTCTCGGCCATAAAATGCCGACTTGGGCCACGGACGTACAGATCGGGAGCAAGGGACACTTGCTACCTGTCCCCCGGGGCCGCCGACGAACTGCGGGTACTCGATAAGCTATGGCCATCCGAAGGGTCATCCTGATCGTGTTGGATAGTGTGGGGGTGGGGGCGTTGCCCGACGCGGCGGAGTACGGCGACGAGGGCAGCAACACCCTGGGGAACACGGCCCGGGCCGTGGGCGGCCTGCGTCTGCCGCACATGGGCGCCCTGGGGTTGGGCCGCATAACGCCTATCGTCGGCGTTCCGCCGGCCGCCGCGCCCCAGGGTGCCTACGGCCGGCTGGCGGAGGCCAGCCGCGGCAAGGACACCACCGTCGGGCACTGGGAAATCGCCGGGGTGATCTCGGAGCGGCCGTTGCCCACCTATCCGCATGGGTTTCCCGCGGACCTGGTGCAGGAGTACGAACGGCGCATCGGCCGGCGGGTGTTGGGGAACAAGGCGGCCTCCGGGACCGAGATCATCGCCGAGCTGGGCGCGGAGCACGTGCGCACGGGCCGGCCGATCCTCTACACCTCGGCCGACAGCGTGTTCCAGGTGGCCGCCCACGAAGAGGTGATCCCCCTGGAGGAGCTCTACCGCATCTGCGGCATCGCCCGCGAGATGCTGCGCGGGGAGCACGCCGTGGGGCGGGTCATCGCCCGGCCCTTTGTCGGTGTCGCCGGCCACTACACGCGCACGGCCAACCGCCGCGACTGGTCTCTGCCCCCGCCGCAAGAGACGGTGCTCGACCGGCTGCGGGCCGCCGGGTACGAGGTCGGGGCGGTGGGCAAGATCGAGGACATCTTTGCCGGCCGCGGCATCACCGCCGCCGAGCACACCCACGACAACATGCACGGCGTCGACGTGACGCTGCAGTTCATGGCCCGCCAGGAGGCCGGCCTGATCTGGACCAACCTGGTGGACTTTGACATGCGCTGGGGCCACCGCAACGACCCCGCCGCCTACGCCCAGGGGCTGGAGGCGTTCGACGCCCGGCTGCCCGAGATCTATGCCGCCCTGCGGCCCGGCGACCTGCTCCTGCTCACCGCCGACCACGGCTGCGACCCGACCACCGCCTCCACCGACCACTCGCGCGAGTATGTCCCGCTGCTGCTCTACGGGCCGGCCGTGCGCCCCGGGGTCGATCTGGGCACGCGGGCCACCTTTGCCGATATCGCCGCCACGCTGGCCGAGATCTGGCAGATGGGACCGTGGCCCACGGGGAACAGCTTCTGGAGCGAGGTGCGCCGCTCCTGAACTCAAGCGTTTGCCTGTCTTGGGGGCTCGTGCTATACTAAAGAGGAACCGCCGGATATGGATTGCTGACAGGAGGCCGCTGATGCCGGTGCATCCCGATCTGCTGCAGATCCTGGTCTGTCCCGACGACAAAGCCCCAATCGAGTATGTCCAAGAGGGGCAGGAGGAGTGGCTGGTCTGCCACACCTGCGGCCGGCGCTATCCCGTGCACGACGATATTCCGGTGATGCTGATCGAGGAAGGGGATAAGCACCGGGATGAGCGCCTGATCGCCAGGGAGTGACAATCGAGGACCCTACACGGGGGAGGTTGCCCGGCCCCAAAACCTGGGGGGCCCGGTCTGGAGATCGACATCATCGAGGGCACGGCCGGTATGCTGTGCCCTCTTTCGTCAATCCGTCCGGCCGGAGTTTCCGCCAAAGGCATCGCGCATCCAATCCAGGACGCTGCGTTTGCCGTCTCCCACCTCGCTGCCCAGCGTCTCGGCCAGCTCCTCCAGCAGGCTGCGCTGGCGGTCGGTCAGCTTGGTCGGGATGATGACGCGGACGACCACGATCTGATCCCCACGGCCGTTTCCCCGCAGGAAAGGCACCCCCTTGTTGCGCAACGCGTAGGTGCGGCCGCTCTGGGTGCCGGGCTGGATGCGGATGACCTCTTCCTGGCCGTCGACCGTGGGGACGACCACCTCGGCTCCCAGGGCCGCCTGGGCGATGTTGATCGGCAACTCGTAGATGATGTTGTTGCCCTGCCGCTGGAAATGGGGGTGTGGTTTGATCCGCAGGGCGATGTACAGGTCGCCGCGCGGGCCGTTGCGCAGGCCGGCCTCCCCCTCGCCGCTCAACCGGATCTGCGAGTTCTCGTCCACGCCGGCCGGCACCTTGACCGCCAGCTTGCGCGTGGCCCGGATGCGGCCCTGCCCCTGGCACTCGTGACAGGGGATGGCGTTGATGACCCCCTCGCCCTGGCACTGCTCGCACGGCGCCATCACGATCATGTTCAGGAAGGGGCCACGCTGGCGCACCTCGCCGGTGCCGCCGCAGCGGGGGCAGCGCACCGGCTGCGTCCCCGGTTCGGCCCCCGAACCCCGGCAGACCGGGCAGCTCTCCAGACGGGGGATTTCGACCTCCTTCTCGCAGCCGAAGACGGCCTCCTCGAAGGTCAGGGACAGGGTGTAGCGCAGGTCGGCGCCGCGCTGGGGCCGCTTGCGCGTAGCGGCGCCGGTCATGCCGGAGAAGAACGATTCGAAGGTATCGAAGATGTCCCCGAAGCCGACGCCGGCGAAGGGGTCAAAGGGGCCGGCTCCGCCGGTCACCCCGTTCACGCCGGCATGGCCAAAGCGGTCGTAGGCGGCCCGCTTCTGTTCGTCCGAGAGCACTTCGTAGGCCTCGTTGATCTCCTTGAAGAGGCTCTCGGCATCGGGCGAGCGGTTGACATCGGGATGATACTGGCGAGCCAGGCGGCGAAAGGCCTTTTTGATTTCCTCGGTATTCGCCGTCCGGGGTACCCCCAGCACCTCGTAGTAGTCACGCTTTGCCGCGTTCATATCGTGCCACAGCCTCCCGTCGTCGAAATCGTGCTGCCCCTATAGTTGGCTCGGTACGTTGCATCCGGCCCCGGCCAGGGGCGCTGCCGGGGGGGCCTGCGTTTGTGTAGGTGCATCACGGATGCGTTCCGCGGCCTGCGGGCTGCGCCGTGACCGACGAATCGGCCCGGTAGACTGCCCAAGCGGGGTAGCTGGCCCGAGGCGGAGCGCGTTCGGGTTGGACTTGTAAACGGCGCACGCCCCGCTACCGGCGCTTGATCCGCAACCCGCCGACGATGCAGACTGCGCCCACCAACAAGCTGGGAACTAGGATTCCCAAGAGTTTGGCCCACGAGAGCCGGCAGGTTGGCCCGCTCGTCACCAGGTCTCCCCGGCACACCTCCAGCCCGTCGTAGGGCCAGAGGATCCCCGGGAGCACCAAGGGGACCAGGACGATCACCAGTACGCCGACGACCACGAGCACCCACTTGGCCAAGTCGTCCTCCTTTTGAGCGAGCAATTTGGTAGGCGACACCGGGAGGAGGTTATATCATATCGCCTCCGAATTGTCAAGCTCAACGATGCCCTCGATGCTCTCTGCGCAAGGAGGCCGCCAGGAGCAAGATGCTCACCGCGGCCGTCGTCGCCAGGGCCCCGCCGGCCAGGATCCATCCCCAGGGTCCCCACGGAGCCGGCAGCAGGGCCGTCAGGAGCAGGGCCAGCCCCATGAGCAGCCCGGCGGCCAGCAGGCTGAGTATCAGGCGGGTCACCATGCGCTCCAGCCGACGCAGCGGCTTCTGCCAGCCGCGCGGCTCCACCCCGAGCAGGAGGTCCCCCTGGACGGCCTGCGAAAGCAGGCGGTCGGCCGCGATCGGGAAGGAGCGCAGCGCTCGCAGCCAAGACCGGCCCGCGCGCACGATCCGCCGGCCGCGGACCGCCCAGGAATGGCGCTGCGCGATCGCCTGGCGGATGACCATAGCCAGCTCCTCCGCGGCCCCGACGCGCGGCGCCAACTGCCGGCCCAGGTCCTGGAGCGCGGCCAGGGTGCGGAGCAGCAGCCCCATCTCCGCCGGCAGGGCCGCTCCTTTGTGCCCGGCCAGGTCCCAGAGGTCGGCCACGACTTCGTTCAAGGCGATCTCTTCCAGGGGCAGGTCGTGGTAGCGTTCAACCAGGTGGCGGAGGAGCTGGCACATTGCGGCAGAGATCTCGCGGCGCCGCAGCAGGCCGGCCGCGGTGCAGCCGTCGCGGACGCCGTCCAGGTCCTCGTCGCGCAGGCTCTCCAGCAGCGCCCAGAGGGCCAGGCGCGTGCCGCTGTCCAACTCGCCGGCCGGGGCCAGGATGGTCAGCGCCAGCCGGCCGTCGGGCAGGACCGTCCAGCCCTCCCAGGCCGGCGGCGCCGGGTAGAAGCCGTCCAGGAAGATCGCCTGGGCCAGGGCGCTGTACAGCGCCCTGGCCAGTTCCTCGTGCGGTCCCGGCTCTTCCTGGATGACGGCGCGCAGCGGCCGGCCCGTAAGGGCCTGGCAGGTCAGGACGCCGTCGGCGGTGCGTTCCCCATCCACTTCGGGGAAGATCACCCCCGCTCGGGCAGCAAAGTTGTGTCCCCAGCGCTCGGCGTTGTGGCCCCATTCGCCGGTCACGGCCATCTGGCGCAGGTCCTCCTGCCAATCCTGCCACAGTTCGGCGGCCCCGCGCCAGCCCAGGGGCCGGCTCTCGTCGATGAGGCCGGCCAGGTCCTGCAGCAGGGTCTGGTCCTCTTCCAGGCGTGCGCCGGCGGCGGTGTTCGACACAAACACCCAGACGGAGGCCCCGGCTGTCGTCCGGGCCTGGTGGACCTGCCACAGCCAGGTGCAGCGCCACGGCTCGGCCGCGAAATCGGAGAAGAGGCCGGTGAGCGGCCGGCCCAGGGCGCCTTCTACGGTGCGGACGACCATGGAAGGCGGCATGGGCGGGCCGCTGGCAGGCAGGCCGCTTAGCTCCCGGCACAGTTCGGGGGGGAGCAGATCGCGGCGGGTTGCCAGGTAGCGGCCCAGCAGGACAAAGGTGGGACCCAGCTCCTCCAGGGCCCGGCAGAGCCGCTGGGCGAGGGAAGCGGCGGGAGGAGCAGGCGCGGGGCGGCGCAGGAGGCGACGCGGCCACGCCAGGGTGCGGGAAAGGCCCAACTGGTCGGCCAGCCAGCCCAGGCCGTGCCGGGTGAGCACGGCGGCGATGTGCCGGTACTGCGGCAGGTGGCGGAGACTGCGAAAAAAGGTCAGCATAGCCGGTTCGGGTATCCCGTGGGCTGCGCCCTGGTCGCTATGGCCGCAGCAGCGCCTCCACCGCCGGCCGGTCGGGGATGGCGGCGACACCGGGCCCCTGCACACTGAGGGCGGCCGCGGCGGCGGCGAAACGGGCGGCCGCAGCCGGCGCCGCGCCCTCGCTGTAGCGCAGCAGAAAGGCTGCGGCAAAGACATCGCCGGCGCCGGTCGGATCGACCTCCTGGGCCGGGAAGGCGGCCACCGTCTGCGGCCGGCCCCCCTGGAAGAGGGTCGCTCCCTGCGGCCCGGCGGTCAGCAGGAGCAGCGGGCAATCGGCGGCGTACTGCGCGGCCAGGTCCGGCCGTTCGCCGAGGTCCTCGACGCTCAGAAAGGCCGCCGCCAGGCGCGGCAGCCATTGGGCGGCCCCGTCCCAATCGCCAAAGCGCACCCGGCCCGCCCCGTCCCAGTCGCGCAGCCATCCCTGCAGACAGGCCCCGCGGGTCGCCCGGGGAAAGCAGTCCTGCCAGGCCGGCAGGATCTCCTGGGCTACGGGGCCCAGGAGCACGCACGGGATCTGCTTCCAGGCCGCGGGCAGGGCGTCGGGAGACAGGGGCGCGGCCCGGGCCAGCAGGAGTTGCTGGCGATGGCCGCCGCCGTAGCGATTGGCAAAGGTTGTCGTAGTGGGCGCCGGGAGACAGATGATCTCCACGCCGCCCGCCGCCCGGTGCAGCGGTGTCAGGTCCAGGTCCGGTCCGGCCGCCGTGTAGACGGCCGGACGATACCCCAGCCGGGCCGCCGTGACCGCCGCGTAGAGCGCCGTCCCTCCCAGGCGGTAGGTGCCGTCCACCAGGAGGTCGCGCGTTACATGCCCTACAACGAGGAATCCTGGGGGAGGTCCCATCCGCTCGGGTAGATCACCACCTTGCGGCTGTCCCCCACACCGGTGCTCTGGGTCACCACCGAGGGGTCGTCCCGCAGGGCGATATGAATGACGCGGCGCTCGTAGGGCGGCATCGGCTCCAGGGTGAGCGGCTGCCCGGATTGGCTCACCCGTCCGGCCATCCGCCGGGCCAGGTCGCCCAGGGAGGCGTCGCGGCGCCGCCGGTACTGCTCCACGTCCACCAGTAGGCAGGGCCAGTGGTGGAGGCGCCGGCTGACCAGCAGGTTGAGCAGGAACTGGAGATGGTGTAGCGTCTCGCCGCGCCGGCCGATGAGCAGGCCCGAGTCGCGTTCGCTGGCCGTCGTCACCTCGAGAATCGGCTGTTCCTCCTCCGGGACCAGGGCGTAGCTGCCCACGGTGACCTGGGCCGCCATGCCCATGTGCCGCAGCAGATCGGCGAGCACCTCCTGGCCTATGGCGAGGGGATCGGCCCCTTCCGCGGGTGCCGGCGGGGCCGCTTTCGGCAGGACCGTCCCCTTGCGGGTGACCCGCACCAGGGCCTCTTCCGCGCCGCCCTCGCCGGCCCCTGGCTCTTCCAGCACCTGGACTTCGACCTCGTCGCGCCGCAGTTCCAGGTGCTCCAGGGCCAGGCGGATGGCTTCCTCGACGCTCTGGGCACGGATGGAAACTTCATCCTTCATAGTGGGCCTCCTGAAAACCCTGCAGTCCTCTGGCGGGGCCGGATCAGCGACGGCCGTGGCGTTTGGATGGGGCCGGCGGGGTTGCCGCCGTGGGGGGCGGCGCCTCCTCGGGTTCGGTCTCGGGGGTCGGCTGCGCCGCGGCCTGCTGCATCTCGGACATGCGGTCCATGATCCGCCAGAACCAGCCGCGCTGCTGAGGGGCCGGGCTAGACGGCTCCTCAACATCTCGGGGCTTGCGGCGCGGCTTCTTTTCTTCCTGTTTGCGCTCGGGCAGGAAGGGCAGCCATTGGCGCAGCCCGCCCCAGCCCGAGGTAATGTACTGCTGGACGACGCCCACCAGGCTCTGGGTGACCCAGTAGATCACCGCGCCGGCCGGGAAGGTCCAGCCGATAAAGACGATCATCAGCGGCATGAACATCATGGCGTTGTTCATGGCCTGCTGCTGCGGGTCGGCGTCCTTGGAGGTCATCATCTTCTGCTGGACGATCTGCAGCAGGCCGGCCAGGATCGGCAGGATGTGCAGGGCGTCGGGCTTGCCCAGCGTGGACATCCAGAGAAAAGACTCCCCGGCAAAGATACCGCGGGTGAGGCCGGTGGCGATGTCGGTGGGCACCTGGGCCAGCCCGAGCAAAGCCAGCGACTCGAACCCGGTCAGCCGGCCGAGCAGGGTGCCCACGGTGGGGATGCGCGTCAGGTTGAGGATGGCGTAATAGACGCCCAGAAAGATGGGCAGCTGCAGCAGGGAGGGCAGACAGCCCTGGGTGGGGCTGACGCCGTGCTGGCGGTACAGGGCCAGCGTCTCCTGCTGCAGCTTCTCGCGGTCCTTGGCGTATTTTTTCTGCAGCTCCTTGAGTTGGGGCTGGAGTTTTTGCATCTCCCGCGAGGCCCGCAGTTGGCTGATGGTCAGCGGTGTCATCAGGAGCTTGACGGCAATCGTGAAAAAGATGATGGACAGGCCGGCGCTGTGGGGGGGCAGGCTGTAGAAGAAGCGCAGGACCGTCTCCATGAGCACGACAAACCCGTTCGCGATGGCGCCGATGGCTTCACCTAATGCACCCAACGATTGAACCTCCTGCGAGCCAGCACGTGGCTGATTCGGCGATGTGTGGAACGGGGGCTACGGCACGGGGTCGTAGCCTCCCGGGTTGAACGGGTTACAGCGGACGACGCGCTTGATGGCCATCCAGGTGCCCTTGAACACGCCGTACCTGGCGATCGCCTGGTAGCCGTACTCGGAGCAGGACGGGTAGAAGCGGCAAGTGGCAGGCGTGACCTGGGAAATGGTCCGCTGGTACAGCCGGATGAGAAAGAGCAACGCCTCACGCATCGTCGTCCCCCGGCCGGTCCTGCCACAGGCCGGCCTGGCGCAGCAGGCCGGACACTGCTCCGTAGATGGCCGGGAAATCAGCCGCCAGGATCGGGGGCCGGGCGATCCAGACCAGGTCCCAACCTGGAGTGATGTGGCCGTAACGGAGCCGAACCGCCTCGCGCAGGCGCCGACGGACGCGATTGCGGACGACGGCGCCGCCCAACCTGCTGCTGGTAACGAAGCCGCAACGAGCATAATTCAGGCCGTTGGGCAACCCGCCCAGGATCACCAGCGGATGGACCCAGCGCTTGCCCTGCTCGTGGATCGTGCGAAAGCGGTCCCGCCCGTGCAGGCGAAAGCGGCGTTCCACGCCGGCTCCTCGGGGCACCAGCCCGGCTAGCGTTTCCGTCCCCGGAGCTCGTCGCTGACGGTCAGCTTCCAGCGGCCCTTGGCCTGGCGGCTCTTGAGCACCTGCCGGCCGGCGGGCGTGCTGTTGCGCGCGCGGAAACCGTGCTTGCGCAGGCGGCGGCGGGCTTTCGGTTGATACGTTCGCTTTGGCATCGAATCCCCCAACGGTATCGATAAAGCCGCCCGGGGACAGCGTCGCCGGGCGGGGCGATGGCTACAGACAAGCTATTATACCGGAGTTTCGGGCCGGCGTCAAATCGACTTTCGTTCCTTCGTCGCGCGGAGGCTGTGCTGCCAACTTGCGCCGGGGCCGGCTTGCCGTTGCTCCATCCCCCGCTGCGCGGCAGCCGATCGGGATGCTGGGCCGCAAAGCTGCGCGGCCACAGACATGCATCCTGTAACCATTTCGCGCTGGACAAATCCGGGGGAATGTGGTATAATAGGCTCTGCCCTCGGACGAACGTTCCAAAAACTACCCACTTTGCTCATCGGGGGGCTTTTCAGTCTCTGAAACGCCGGAGAACGCCAGATACCACAATATGTAGTGTTTCGGTTGCCAATTTATATCTACATATAGTGGTGTTTCGAACATGGGGTAAAGTGAGACCTACATAAGCGGAGCGCGGCGGCGGAGCCGTAATTCTCGGCCCGGGCTAGGCTTTTCCCTCTTGATTTTGGCATGGAAATTGTATACACTTTTCCGGAGGGACGGATGGGTATCGACAAGGTCACCAAGCGCGACGGCAAGGTTGTGCCGTTCGACCGGCAGCGCATCGAGCGGGCCATCTATGCCGCGGCGCGGGCGGTGGGGAACGGCGGCGGCCGGCCGTGGGCCGAGATGATCTCCTGGGCCGTCACCGGCCTCCTCGAGGAGCGCTTCGGACAGAATGGCCGCCCCCCGCACGTCGAGGAGATCCAAGATATTGTCGAGGAGGTGCTCATCAAGTCCGGCCATCCCCAGGTGGCCAAGGCCTACATCCTCTACCGCCAGAAGCGCGCCGAGGCCCGTGCGACCCAGCGCATGCTGATGGACACCGAGAAGCTGGTGGACGACTACCTCCAGAAGCTCGACTGGCGGGTCAACGAAAACAGCAACATGAACTACTCCCTCCAGGGCCTCAACTTCTACCTGGCCTCCTCCATCGCCGCCCGCTACTGGCTGCACAAGACCTACCCCCGCGAGGTCCAGGTGGCCCACAGCGAAGGGGCCATACACATTCACGACCTGGGAATGCTTTCCGGCTACTGTGCGGGATGGGACCTGCAAGACCTTTTGATCCAGGGCTTCGGCGGCGTGCCCGCCAAGATCGAGAGCCGGCCGCCCAAGCACCTGCGTACCGCCCTCGGACAGCTCGTCAACTTTTTCTACACCCTCCAGGGCGAGGTGGCCGGCGCCGTGGCCGTTTCCAACTTCGACACCCTCCTGGCCCCCTTCATCCGCTACGACAAGCTCGACTACGCCGGCATCAAGCAGGCCGTGCAGGAGTTTGTCTACAACATCAACGTGCCCACCCGGGTCGGCTTCCAAACGCCCTTTACGAACATCACGATGGACCTCGCCGCCCCCTCCACCCTGCGCGACCAGGCGGTGATCATCGCCGGGAAGCCGCAGGGGGCCACCTACGGCGAGTTCCAGGAGGAGATGGACCTCCTCAACCGCGCCTTTGCCGAGGTGATGCTGGAGGGCGATGCTCACGCGCGCGTTTTTACCTTTCCTATCCCCACCTACAACGTCACCCGCGACTTTGACTGGGCCAATCCCGTGCTGGAACCGGTATGGACGATGACGGCCAAGTACGGCATTCCCTACATCGGGAATTACATAAACAGCGATATGAGCCCTGAAGACGCAAGAAGTATGTGCTGCCGGCTTAGGCTGGATAACCGCGAGCTGCGCAAGCGCGCCGGCGGCCTCTTCGCCGCCGCCCCGCTCACCGGCTCGGCCGGCGTCGTCACCATCAATATGCCGCGCCTCGCCTACCAGTCCCGCGACGAGGCCGACTTCCGGCAGCGCCTGGAGAAGCTGATGGAGGTGGCCCGCACCAGCCTGGAGATCAAGCGCAAGATGCTGGAGCTGCTCACCGAGCGCGGCCTCTACCCCTACAGCCGCCACTACCTGCGCCCCGTCAAGGCCCAGACCGGCGCCTATTGGAGCCACCACTTTTCCACCATCGGCCTGATCGGCATGCACGAGTCCTGCCTGAACCTGCTGGGCGTGGGCATCGACCATCCCGAGGGCAAGGCCTTGGCCATCCGCACCCTCACTTTCATGCGCGAGGTGCTCACCCGCTTCCAACTGGAGACGGGCAACCTCTATAACCTGGAGGCCACGCCGGCCGAGGGCGCCTCCTACCGCCTGGCCCGCGCCGACAAAAAAGAGTTCCCCGACATCATTACCTCGGGCACAGGAGAAACGCCGTACTACACGAATAGTAGCCACCTGCCGGTCGGGCACAGCGACGACCTCTTTGCCGTGCTCGACCACCAGGACGACCTGCAGACCCTCTACACCGGCGGCACCGTGCTGCACATCTTCCTGGGCGAACGGCTCTACGACTGGAAGCAGGCCCGCAAGCTCGTCCGCACCGTCGCCGAGAACTATCGCCTGCCCTATTTCACCATCACCCCGACCTTCAGCATCTGCCCGGTGCACGGCTACATCGCCGGCGAGCATACCTACTGCCCGCACGAGCATACGCCGGAGCAACTGGCGCGGTACGGGGTGGAGGTGAGCAGGGAGTAATGGGGTCGATCGATACCCCACCCAATACCCAACTGGAGGATACGATGTCTATACCCGAGAGCAACGCTGTACCGGAGAATGTGGAGGGCGAACGCCGCATCCCCTGCGAAGTCTTCAGCCGGATCGTGGGCTACATCCGCCCCATCCAGAACTGGCACCAGGGCAAGCAGCAGGAGTTCAAGGAGCGCATGACCTTTCGGGTGCCGGACCAAGTTCTGGGCGAGGAGTAGTCTGCCGTGGACCTGCGGGGGTGGGTGCGCACCTCGCTCATCGACTACCCCGGGCGCATCGCTACCGTCCTCTTCACCGGCGGCTGCAACCTGCGCTGCCCGCCATGCCACAACGCCGACCTGGTGCTGCGCCCCGGCGAGCGGCCGGCCGTGTCTGAGGAGGAAGTGTTGGCCTTTCTCACCCGCCGGGCCGGCCGCATCGACGGCGTCGTCCTCACCGGCGGCGAACCCGCGCTGCAGCCCGACCTTTTGCCCTTTCTGCGGCGCCTGCGCCCCCTCGGGCTGGCGCTGAAGCTGGACACCAACGGTTTCTCCCCCGCCGTGCTGGCCGCGGCCCTGGAGGAGGGGCTCCTGGATTACGTGGCCATGGACATCAAGGCCCCCCGCGAGAAGTACCCCCTCCTGGCCGGCCGGCCGGACCTCGACCTGTCTCCCCTGGAGCAGAGCATCGCCCTGCTGCGCGCCGCGGCCGTCGCCTGCGAGTTCCGCACCACCGTCGTCCCCGGCCTGCTGGACGAGGACGACATCGCCGCCATCGCCCGCTGGCTGGCGCCCGCCCCGCTCTACGTCCTGCAGCAGTTCCGCCCGCTGAACACCCTCGACCCGGCCCTGCGGCGGTCTGCCCCCTACCCGCCGACGCGCCTGCGGGCCATGGCGTGCGCCTGCCGGCAGTGGGTGGCGCAGGTCGAGGTGCGGGGAGAGTAAGGAGAGCCGATGCCCATGCAGATTGCCCCCTATGGTTCCTGGAAATCCCCCCTGACGTCCGCCCTGATCGCCTCCGGCTCGATCGGGCTGGGGGCGGCCCTGGCCGACGGCGCCGACCTCTATCACCAGCGTTCGCCCATCCATTTTGTGGATCGCCTCTCCACCCCGCTCATCCTCTTCCAGGGGCTGGAGGACAAGATCGTGCCCCCCAACCAGGCCGAGACAATGTACGCCGCGGTCAAGGCCAAGGGCCTGCCGGTGGCCTATGTGACCTTTGCCGGCGAGCAGCACGGCTTCCGCAAGGCAGAGAACATCAAGCGGGCCCTCGATGGCGAGCTCTATTTCTACTCGCGCGCCTTTGGCTTTGCCCTGGCCGACCCGGTGGAGCCGGTGCCGATCGAGAACCTGGGCTGACGGTGTCGAGACGAAGGAGGGGCGTTCCGCCATGGAACGGATCACTTCCGACACGCAAGTTGTGCGCCTGCGCGGGCTCCTGGCAGAGCAGAAGCTGGCGGTCCTGGCCACGAGTGAGCAAGGCGCGCCCTACACCAGCCTGGTGGCCTTTGCCGCAACGCCGGACCTGCGGGCCCTGCTCCTGGCCACCGAACGGGCCACGCGCAAGTACGCCAACATGCGCGCGGAGCCGCGTGTCGCCCTGCTCGTGGACAACCGCGCCCACCGCGACAGCGACCTGCAGGAGGCTATTGCCGCCACGGCCCTGGGGCACGCCGAGGCGGTGGAGGGCGCCGAGCGGGAGCCGCTGCAGGAGCTTTTCCTGGCCCGCCACCCCCAGCTCGAATCGTTCGTTCGCGCCCCTGCCTGCGTCCTGGTCCGGGTGTGGGTCGAGGTCTACTACCTGGTCGGCAGCTTTCAGCAGGTGTTCGAGATCCGCATCTGAAGCCACCGCAGCCCTGGTGAACTCTTTGGGCAACGGGCCTTTGGTTCCAAGCCTGAGCAGTTACCTTTTGAGATAGGTTCTTACTACTTTTGGAGTATTGACATTCCCGCGTCGGACCTCTATAATGGCTCTCGTTGTACCGGGGCACGCGAATTTCGGCTTCAAGGTAGTGTAGCGAGTTATGCCGGAGCCATTAATCCGTTAGGCGTGGCAAGGATCCGTGTCCCAAGGAGGCGCGCAATGGCAGACAACAGAATGCGGAACGCGCAGCACAGTGCAGTTGCCCTTTGCCTGAGCGCGCCCCAGAAGTGACCTAGCCGCACTGCTATAGGCCACGGGCGCACTCGAGCCCGTGGCCTTTTTGTACCCATCACCGCCGGCCGCGGTGGGCAACCTGCCCACGCGGCCGGCCTCGCTTTTCCCATCCGGCCCGGAGAGTCGGGATGCCCTTTCCGCCGAAAGGGGGTGGACGATGACAAACCTTGGCTCGTGTGTTGGGATCAATCGGTCTGCCTCCCGCCCGTCGCCCGGCGCGGTCGGTTCATCACTTGCCGCGCAGTGCGGCAGCGATCCGGTGCGGGGGGAGTTTGAGGGGACCGGGCCGGTCCCCTCAAAGGGGGGGGCGGGGGCCAGCGTACCCCGCAGACAGAAAGCAAAAGCGCGGGGGGCTGGCCCCCCGCAAAAGAAAGCAGAGTGGTAGTGCGGGGGACAGCTTCCCCCGCCGGCAAACAACAAGAGGAGAAAGAAACGAAATGCCCAGGATCAACCTGAACCAACTGGTGAACGATGACCTCACCGGTTTCCCCGACCTCGAGGAGGTCGAGGAGAAGGGCGCCTCCCGCCCCCCGCGGCGGGCTGGGCGCACCGAATACACCGTCCTGGACGAGATGGTCCAGTACGGCCACATGGACAAGGCCGCGGCCCAGGCCGTCTTCAGCCCAAGCTACAGCGGCTCCCATCACGAGCGGCAGTGGATCCTCGCCGCGCTGGGGCCGTTCTACGATAAGCGGCTCGTGGCCGACGTGCTGCGGCAGGTCCGCGGCGGCAAGGAAGCCACCGTCTACTGCTGCGCGGCCTTTCCCGAGACCAGGCTGGGGCTGATCGCGGCCAAGGTCTATCGTCCGCGCATGTTCCGCAACCTGCGCAACGACTCCCGTTACCGCCAGGGCCGGCCGGTCCTGGACGAGGACGGCAAGGCCGAGCGCACGTCGCGCGCCATGCGGGCCGTTGCCAAGGGCACGACCTTTGGCAAGGCGCTGCTGCACTTTGCCTGGATGGAGTGGGAGTACGCCACGCTGCAACGGCTGTACGAGGCCGGCGTGGACGTGCCGCGGCCGTTGGCCAGCGGCCACAACGCCATCCTCATGGAGTACGTGGGCGAGGAGGGCCGGCCGGCCCCCACGCTCAACCAAGTCCGCCTGGCCCCGGAGGAGGCCCCGGTCCTCTTCGAGCGGCTGCTCCAGAACGTCGACGGCATGCTGGCCTGCGAGCGCGTCCACGGCGACCTTTCGGCCTACAACGTGCTCTACTGGCAGGGCGGGGGCAGGATCATCGACTTTCCCCAGGCCGTGAACGCCTTTATGCACCCGGAAGGCTGGGCCATCTTCCGACGCGACGTGGAGCGGCTCTGCCAGTACTTTGTCCCCTATGGCCTCGGGCAGGACCCCGAGCGGCTGGCCCGCGAGATGTGGCGCAAGCATCGCCTGCCGCGCCACTATGTGTTCGACATCGAGACGGTCAAGGCCGTGTCGTCGGTGTGACACCTTGGAAGGGGCGACGCATGCGTCGCCCCTTCCCTTTCCATAACGGGCGCCCGCCATCGCCCTGGGGGCGACGCGCGCGTTCGCGCTGCTTGACCAATTGGCCGTCGTGTGGTATCCTGTCCGCGCTAACCCGACATCATGTCGAAAAGGAGATGCCGTGTCCCAAATCAAAGCCCGGATCGACGCCTTTCTGGAAGAGCACCGGCCTGCCTACATCGCCGAGACGATCCGCCTCTGCGCCCAGCCCAGCATCTCGGCCCGTGGCGAGGGCATCGCCGACTGCGCCGGCCTGGTGATGCAGATGCTCGCCGAGCACGGCCTCCAGGTGCGGCTGATCCCCACGGCCGGCAACCCGGTCGTCGTGGGCCATGCCGACGGCGCCTCGCCGCGCACCCTGCTTTTCTACAACCACTACGATGTCCAGCCGCCCGAACCGCTGGAGCTGTGGACCTCGCCGCCCTTCGAGCCCGTTGTCCGCGACGGGGCGCTCTACGCCCGCGGCGTCGCCGACGACAAGGGCGAGCTGGTGGCGCGCCTGGCGGCGCTCGACGCCGTCCGCGCCGCGCACGACGGTGTTCTGCCCTGCGGCGTCACCTTGGTCGTCGAGGGGGAGGAGGAGGTCGGCAGCCCGAGCATGCCCGCCTTTGTCCGGGAGAACCTGGACCTGCTGCGGTCGCAGGGGGCCGTCTGGGAGATCGGCAGCGTCGATCCCGATGGCCGGCCGGTGCTGTCGTTGGGGTTCCGCGGCATCCTCATCGTCGAGCTCGCCGTCCAGACGATGTCCCAGGACGCCCACTCCGGCAGCGCCCACCTCCTGCCCAACGCCGCCTGGCGGCTGCTGTGGGCCCTGGCCTCCCTCCAGGACCCTCAGGGAAGGGTCCTGATCCCCGGCTTCTACGACCGTGTCCAGCCGCCGAGCGCCGCCGAGCGCCGCCTGCTGAAGCAGTTGCCGGTGCACGAGGAGGTCCTGCGCCGGGAGTACGGCCTGCGGGAGTTTGTCCGCGGCGTCCGGGGGCAGGAGTTGGCCTATGCCGTCTACGAGCCAACGTGCAACATCTGCGGCCTCGCCGCCGGCTACCAGGGGCCGGGCATGAAGACGGTGATCCCGGCGCGGGCCTCGGCCAAGGTCGACTTCCGTCTGGTGTTCGACCAGGACCCCGACGACATCCAGGCCTGGCTGCGGGCGCACCTGGACCGCGCCGGCTTTGCCGATGTCTCCATCACCCGCCTGGGGGCCATGTGGCCGGCCAAAACCCCGCCGGACGACCCCTTCGTGCAGCTGACCGTCCGGACGGCCGCAGAGGCCTACGGCCGGCCGTGCCTGGTCGACCCCTTGGAAGGGGGCAGCAGCCCCGTCTATGCCTTTACCGGCCCCCTGGGCGACATCCCCGTCGTCCTGGCCGGCGTCGGCTACTGGGGCTGCCGGGCCCACGCCCCCGACGAGCACATCCGCCTGGCCGATTTTGCCCTGGGAACGCGCCACCTGGCGTACATCCTGGACGGGTTCGCCGACCTGTAGCCACACACGGGGGCGCATGTCGGCCTTCCTGCTGTGGTTTGGTTTCGCCGGCGCGCTTGTCCTCTGGCTGGGCCTGCTCCTGCACGACCGTCCCGGGCCCCGGTGCGGGCGCGGTGTGTTTGCGTCGCTCCGCCCTCCTGTGCTATAATGTTTCCACACGGCGGCGCAGATAGGTGAGGTCGAGCATGGCCACGGCAGCGGCCCCATCCGGAGAACATTGGTGGGACGAGATCCGGCCCCAGATCTCGGTCGTCGTGCTTTTCTTCATCCTGCTCCTGGCCCTTTCTCTGCAGAACCGGGTGATCGACACCGACTTTTGGTGGCACCTGCGCACCGGCCAATGGATTGTCGAGGAGGGCCGCATCCCCTACACCGATCCATTCTCCCACACCATGCAGGGCCAGCCCTGGATCGCCCACTCCTGGCTGGCGGAAGTCGGCATGTATCTGCTCTACCGCTACATCGGGCCGTTCTCCTTGCTGCTGCTGCGCTCGCTGCTGCAGGTGGGCAGCGCGCTGCTGTTGTTCAAGATGCTTTGGGAGCGTTGGCCGCGGCTATGGGGCCCGCTGGCGCTGCTCCTGGCGGTCACCTTGGCCTCCAGCAAGTTTTGGCTGGCCCGGCCCAACACGGTCAGCCTGGTGTTGATCACCGTGCTCCTCTACCTGTGGTACCAGTTCAAGTGGCATGGGCGCGACCGGCTGTGGCTGCTGCCGCCGCTCTTTCTCCTCTGGGCCAACCTGCACTCGGGCTTTATCTATGGCCTCTTTTTGCTGGCGGCGCTCTTTGTCGGCGAGTTCCTGGCCGGCCGGCCCTGGCCCGACCCGGTGCCGCTGGAGCGCCGGCGTTGGCTGCGTTTGGGCCTCTTTTCCCTGCTCTGCGTCCCGGCCGTCCTTCTCAATCCCTACGGCCCGCGCCTGCTCCTTTACCCCTTCACCTACTACCTGGGCGGTATCACGCTACATACCGCCTATGTCGGCGAGTGGCTCTCTCCCGACTTTCACCAGCCCAGCAACCTCCTGCTGGCCCTGCTCCTCCTGGGGCTGGTCGCCGCCCTGGCCTGGCGACGGGCCGGCATGGGGCCGGCCGAGACGTTGACCCTGCTCCTCTTCCTGGGCCTCTCCCTCTCCGCCATCCGCGCCGCTGGCATCGCCATCCCCCTCCTGGCCTTTTCCATCGCCGGCGCCATGGGCCAGGGGCTGGCCCCCCGGCCGGCCGGCATCCGCCGCGGTGCCTGGCGCCTGCCGGACAAGCGCACGCGCTTCGCCTGGTACGGCGCTACCTTGCTGCTGGCGTTGCTGCTCCTGGCCGCTGTGGGCTACGAGTACGCCTCCTGGGGCCGGAACCACGGTTTCACCGGCGAGAGCGCCTCCCTGCAGCAGGCGGTGCGCGCGCTGCAGGCATTGCGCCCGGAGCGTATGTTCAACAGCTACAACTGGGGCGGCTACATTATCTGGAAGCTCTATCCCGATTACCTGGTCTTTATCGACGGCCGGGCCGACCTCTATGGGGACACCATCTTTGCCCAGTACTGGCAGGCTTCCCAGGCCGCGCCCAACTGGTCCGATGTGCTGGCCTCGCACCGGGTCGATGCCGTCATCTGTGGACGCCAGGAGCCCCTGGCCGCCGTGCTGACGGCCAGCGCAGCGTGGCAACCGGTCTATCTGGACGATGCCGCCGCCGTCTTCCGGCGGGTCCCTTGAAGGCCGCGACCCCGGCATTTAGCGCAGGAGAAAGAGATGGAACAGATGCAGGAAGTGTCGGCACGCATCCAGGCGCTGCTGCAGCAGCTGCAGGGGGACCTGGAGCAGATCAAGCGCGAGCTCAACGAGATCGGCGTGGTCATCCCGCAGAACACGGCCGAGGTGGACCGCCTGGCCCAGCGCGAGCTTTCCCTGTCCAGCCGGCTGCGCGAGATGGAGCTGAACCTGGAGAGCTATTCACGCAACGACATCCGCCAGTTCTATGGTTCGCTGCACGAGGTGCAAATGCGCCTGTACATGATGCGCACCCAGTTGGAGCAGCAACAGACCCGGCAACGCCTCTTGCAGGAGCGGCAGAAAGAGTTGCAGCGCATCGTCGGCCTCCTGGCCGAGTTGGCGGCCCAGGATGTCTCCGCCGCCAGGTCGGCCGAGGCGGCCGGCGGAGACATGGCCGCCGCCGAGCAAGAGCTCATCTCCAAGATCATCCAGGCTCAGGAGGAGGAGCGCCAGCGCATCTCCCAGCAGATCCACGACGGCCCAACGCAGACCATGTCCAACCTCGTGCTCCAGGCCGAGGTCTGCGAGCGCTTTATCGACAAGGACCCCGAGGAGGCCAAGACGGAGCTGGCCGGGCTGAAAGCCACCATCCACCATACCCTGCAGGAGATGCGCCGCTTTATCTTTGACGTGCGGCCGATGATCCTGGACGACCTGGGCCTGGTGCCCACCCTGCGGCGCTATCTGCAGGACTTTGGCGAGCGCAACAACATCGGCACGAACTTTGTGCTGCAGGGCAGCGAGAGCCGCCTGCCCAAGCACCTGGAGATCTCGCTCTTCCGCGTGATCCAGGAGGCCCTGACCAACATCGCCAAGCACGCCCATGCTCCCCATGCCCGTGTGGCCCTGGAGATCGAGGATCGCAAGGTCACCGTGGCCGTGGAGGACGACGGCGTCGGCTTCAACGTCGCCGAGATGGAGGAGGCCCAGCGCCGCGGCACCCGCCGCATGATGGGGGTGGCCAATATGCGCCAGCGTGTGGAAAAGCTCCTGAAGGGGCGTCTGACCATCGAGAGCACGCCCGGCAAGGGCACGCGCGTCGTGGCCACCATTCCCTTGGAGGGGGGTACTACGCCAAGTTAGTACCAGAAGGCTATTGACGAACCCGCTTTTTGTGGTATAATGGTGCTGCCGGTTCCCGTTCCTCGTGGGGGATCGAGACTTCAGAAAAGGAGGTGAATACAAATGCTGCGCCGGTTCTTTGCTCACGAGAAAGGCCAGGGCCTGGTCGAGTACGCACTGATCCTCTTCCTGATCGCAGTCGTCGTCATTGCCGTCCTCGTCCTGCTGGGTCCGCGAATCAGCGCCATCTTTGGCAGCGTGTACAACAGCCTGCGGTAATCGCAGCGTACACGGCCAAAAGGCTCTAGCCGGAGGGCCTCTTCACTAGGAAGTGAAGAGGCCCTCTCTCTTGCTATCCCATGGTCAAAGCCTGGCTGCGCTCCTCGCCACTCCATAGCCTGCGGAGCCTGTGGATTTTTGTGCTCCTGGCGCTGCTCCTGGCCGCGCTGGTCGTCCAGCCGATCTACCAGCCCGATTTTTGGTGGCATGTCAAGATGGGCGAGGTTGTCCTGCAGACGGGCCAGGTGCCGAGGCAGGACCTTTTTTCCTACACCGTCCCCGGGCGGCCCTTTATCTACCAGGGCTGGCTGGCCGGCGTCTTCCTGGCCCTGCTCTACCATGCCGGTGGGGCCGGCCTGGTGATCCTGGTCAACGCCCTCCTCCTGACCGCGGCCTACGCCCTCCTGTTGTGGCACTGCCGGGCCGTCGGCGGCAGCGCCCGCCTGGCCGTGGGGGCCACCTTCGCCGCCATGGTGGTCTCGGCCGGCAACTGGGCGGTGCGGCCGCAGACCTTTTCCGTGCTGCTCTTTGTGGCCCTGTACGTCGTCGTGGACCGCTTCCGCCTGGGCCGCCGGAGCCCCCTCTGGGCGGTTCCCCTGCTCGTGGCCCTGTGGGCCAACCTGCACGGCGCCTTTGTCACCGGTCTGGCCCTGCTGGCGATCAACCTCCTGGGCGAGGCGCTGAAGCGCGTCCTGCCCGGCCGGCCTTTCCCCGTGCTCCCCTGGCGCCGCCTGGGCTGGCTGGCGCTATCCACGGCGCTGGCCGCCGTGGCCGTCCTGGCCAACCCCGTGGGGCCGGGCATCCTGCGCTACGTGCTGGGCATCTGGAGCAACCCGGCCATCCGCAGCTTTATCTCCGAATGGCAGCCCATCGGCACCGAGGCTGGCACGAGCGCCATCTTCCTCCTCACCGCGGCCGGCTACCCGCTGCTCTTCGCCTGGCGCCGCCGCTTCCCCGACCCCACCGACCTCCTGCTCTTCCTGGCGCTGGCCTGGCTATCCTTGGGCGGGGTACGCAACCTGTTGTGGTACGGCCTGGCCCTGGCGCCGCTGCTGGCCCGGGCCCTGGCCGTGGCCCAGGAGCCGCCCGAACCGCCCTCCCGCCCGGCCCTGAACGCGGCGATCCTGGCGCTGGTGGCCCTCCTGGTCGTCCTGGCCCTGCCCTGGGTCAAGGTGTACCTGCCGCTCCCGGCCAACCTGCAGGGGTTCTACGCCCAGGACACGCCGCGGCAGACGGCCGAGTTCGTGCTCCAGGAGGGCCTGCCCGGCCCCATCTTTCACCAGATGGAGAGCGGTTCATACCTCCTCTGGCGCCTCGCGCCGGGGTACCGCGTCTTTATCGACCCGCGCATCGAGCTTTACCCGGGAGCCATCTGGGACGACTACTTCCATCTGTCGGCCGGCCGGCCGGGCTACCAGGAGCTGCTGGAGCGTTACGGCATCCAGACGCTGCTGCTGAACTGCGCCCACCAGTCCGGCCTGGTTTTCCAGGTCCAGGACTCGCCGCAGTGGGAGCTGGTCTACGAGAACGCCCAGGAGGACACCGTTGTCTACCGGCGGCGGCCCTAACCCCTGGAAGCGAGCCTTGCTCCATGGCCTGGCGGCCTTTCTCTTCCTGCGGCTCTTTGTGCTGGCCTGGGGCATGCTGGCCCAGGTGCTGTTCCCTATTCCCCCCTTGCCGCTCGACTCTCCCTACCTGCACGGCTTCGTGCCCACCCCCGGCGAGCAGTTTTCCCCTTGGCTGGAGGGCTGGCTGCGCTGGGACGCCACCTGGTACCTGGGCATCGCCCAGGCGGGCTACCGCCCCGGCGACGGCAGCGTGGCCTTCTTCCCGCTCTACCCGCTGCTGGTGCGCGGCGCTGCCTGGCTGTTGGGCGGGCGCTACCTGTGGGCCGGGCTGCTGGTGGCCAACCTGGCCGCGGCGGCCTTCCTGGTAATCTTCTTCCGCCTGGCCGAAGAGGAGCGTGGGACGGGCGCGGCCCGGTCGGCCCTGGAGGCGCTCGTCGCCTTCCCCACGGCCTTTTTCCTGGTGATGCCCTACACCGAGTCGCTCTTTCTCGCTATGGCGGTGGGGGCTTTTCTCTGTTGGCGGAAGGGGAAATGGCTTGGCGCCGGGCTGTTGGGCGCGCTGGCCGCGCTTACGCGCCCCCATGGGCTGCTCCTCTTTCCGGCCTTTCTCCTGGCCTGGTTCCTGGGCCGGCACAGCCTGAAGTCGCTTCTGCCCCTGGCCCTGATCCCGGCAGCCACCCTGCTCTACGCGGGCTACGCCAGCCTCTTTGTACAGCACGGCCCCTTTTGGACGGCGCTGCAGTCCAGTTGGGGGCTGCATTGGGCCTGGCCCTGGATGGCGGTCTGGGAAGGGCTGCGCAACTTGAGCAAGACGGGCGTGTACGTGCTCTTTAACCTGCTGTCCATCGGCCTCGTCGGCCTGCCGCTGCTGGCCGGCCTGAAAAAGGTCCCCGCGCCGTACTGGACCTATGGCTTCCTGGTGCTGCTTCTGTCGATGTCCAAGGTGGACGACCAGGGTGTGATCGTAAGCATGCACCGCTACGTGCTGATGGTCTTTCCTGCCTTTATCTTGCTGGGCGAGATCCTGCGCCGCCGCCGGCCGACCTGGTTCGCCTGGCGCTGGCTGGGGCTGACGGTGCAGGCGTTCAGTGTGATCGCCTTTGCCCACTGGGGCGGGGTGTGGTAGATTGGACAGACAAAAGGCACCGCCGATGATCAAGCCCCTACTTCCCTTGCTCTTGCTGATTTTGCTTGTCGCCGAGGTCCTCCTCCCCAACTCGCCGCTCTGGCGCGAGATCCCGGCCCGGGATTCGGGGATGTTCCTCTACATGGGGCAGCAGATTCTGGCCGGCAAACTCCCCTACCGCGACCTCTGGGACCACAAGCCCCCCGTGGTCTACTACCTCAACGCCTTAGCCCTCGGGTTGGCCGGCGGGTCGTCGTGGGGGGTATGGTTGCTCGAGTTCGCCGCCATCGGCCTGCTGGTGGCGCTCCTGTGGTCGCTGATGTACCAACCCTGGGGGATGCTGCCGGCCTTTCTGAGCTTGCTCATGGGGGTGATCGGCCTGTCCCTGGCACTGGAAGGAGGCAACTTCACCGAGGAGTATGCCCTGCCGCTGCAGGCCGCGGCGCTGTACCTCTTTGGGCAGGCCGAAGCACGCGGTCGCTATGGCTGGCGCGGCGTCGCCATCGGGGTCGCGGCGGGGCTCGTCTTCTTCATGCGGCAGAACCTGGTGGGACTGTGGCTGGCCTTGGGGATCTATCTCTTGTTCACGCATCTGCCCCGCCGCCGCTGGCGCCGGCTCCTGGAGCCGTTGGCGACGATGGCGGCCGGCGCAGCCGTCGTCTTTCTGCTCGTGGCCGGATTCTTCGCCGCCCACCGGGCGCTGGGCGACCTGTGGGAGGTCGCCTTCCGCTACAACCTGGTCTATTCGGGCGCGGCCCCGGCGGACCGCCTCCGCGCCCTGGCCTTTGGCCTGGTTGCCCTTGCCGGCATCTCGACCATGGCCTTGGCCGGCTGGGCGGCAGGCTGGCGTGCCCTTTGCGCGGCGCCGGACCGGGTCGCAGGCTTTCGACCGCTGCTCCTGGTGCTTCTGCTGGATGTCCCGGTCGAACTCCTGGTCTTTGCCCCTTCCGGCCGCACCTATCTGCACTATGCCCTGGCCTGGCTGCCCGTGTTCATCCTGCTGACGGGCTTTCTCATCCATGCTCTCACCACCGGCCTGCTGTTTCCCCGGCTGCAGATGTTCCAGGCCGGGAAGCAGAGGTGGGGGCTCATCGCCGGCCTTATGGCCCTGCTCCTGGGAGCCAACGTGCTGCTGTTGCGGGGGCCGGTGCGGGCCATGGTCAGGATCGACGCCGTCGACCTGGGCGACTCTGCGCGCGAGGTTGTGGCCCACATCCGCCGGCAGACGATGCCGTCGGAGGCGGTGCTGCTGTGGGGCAACGAGCTCAGCCTCAACTTTGTGACCCGGCGGCGCTGCCCAACGCGCTTCATCAACCTGTCGCCGCTCATCTCGCGCGGCTACGGCAACGCGGCGTTGGCGGCCGAGTTTCTCGGCGATCTGCAGGCGGACCCGCCCCGTTTGATCATCGACACGTCACCGACGAGCCGGATCACCCCACCGCTGGATGCGGCCCGACGGGAAGGCTGGGTCTCGCCCGACGCCACCTACGGCCTGTTGCCGGAGATGGAGCCAGTCTGGGCGTACATCGCCTCCCACTATCGCCCGGCAGGAACGGTCGGGCCGGGGGGATGGTTGGTCTACGAGTGGGCGGGGGAGGGAGGGCCATGAACCGGCGAGCCCTGTACATCCTTTGGGCGATGATCGTTCTCTTTGCGGCAGGGGCGGCCGCCTACAGCATCGCCCGCCACATGGACCGCCAGTCGACCACGCTGGACCTGGCCATCCAGGACCAGGTGGTCTGGAACACCTCCCAGGGCCGGCCGTTCGCCTCTTCCATCGAGGTCCGCAACTACCTGGCCGACCATCTCTCGCTGATCCTGGCCCTCCTGGCCCCGCTCTACTGGATCTGGCCCGATGTGCGCCTGCTGCTGGCCTTCCAGGCGGCGGCGCTGGCGCTGGGGGCCTATCCGGTCTTCCGCCTGGCGCGCGAGGAGACGGAGGACGAACGGTTGGGGCTGCTGTTCGCCCTGGTCTACCTGCTCTACCCGGCGTTGGGCTTTATGGTGCGCTTCGACTTTCACGCCGAGGCGCTGGTGGCGCCGCTGCTGCTGGCGGCGCTGTGGAAGTGGCGGGCCGGCCGGCCGGCCTGGGCCTCGCTCTTCCTGCTCCTGGCCCTGCTCTGCCGCGAGGAGGCCGGGCTGGCCATCGCCGGCCTGGGCCTGGTCTGGGCGCTGCGCGGCAAAGGGGTGGAGCGCCGCCTGGCCGGGCAGTGGGCGATCATCGGGCTGGCCTGGTCGCTCCTGGGGATGGGCCTGGTGATGCCGCACCTGCGCGGCGCGCCCTCCGACACCTTTCAATCCTGCTTCCCGCACCTGGGGCCCTCGTACGGCGCGGCGCTGCTGGGCCTGCTGCGCGACCCGGCGGGGGCGATCGCCGCCTCCTGGGCCGGGCTGGTGGGCTACAAGGCCACCTTCCTGCCGCGCCTGCTCCTGCCGCTGGCCTTCTTGCCGTTGGCGGCGCCCCTGCTGCTCCTGCCGCTGCTCCCGGCGGTTGCCCCGGCCTTTTTCTCGCGCTGCCTGCCACACAGCACGATCTATTACCAGTACACCGCGCCGCTGATCCCCTTTCTCTTCTGGGCGGCGGCGGTGGGGTTCCACCGGGCGGAGGGGTGGCTACTGCGCCCCTTGCGGCGGATCGTAGGCCCTGTAGGGACGGCGCATGCGTCGCCCCAAGCGGCCGTGCGCCTGGCCCTGGCCCTGCTCCTCCTCCTGGGGACGGCCGGCGCGCTGCTGTGGGATTTCCCTTGGTGGAAGCCGGTGGCGGGGCCGGGACTGTACGCGGTCGGCCGGCCGGAAGCGCCGCCCAACCAGGCCGCCTTCCGCGAGGCCGCCGCCCTCGTCCCCCCCCAGGCCCCCCTGGCGGCCGGGAGCACGCTGGCCCCGCACTTTGCCCACCGGCAGGAGATCTACTTCTTTCCCTACTGGGAGTCCTGGCGGGCAGAGTACATCCTCCTGGACCTGTGGGCCGGCCCACCGGCCGCGGCGTCGGACTATGATCCGCTGCTTCGGGTGCTCGGCCGGCCGCGGACGGGCGTCGACCCCCTCTGGGCCACCGACTATGGGGTGCGCTACTGGCGCGACGGCATCCTGCTGCTGCAACGGGGCTACTTGGCCGACCCGGCGGTGCAGGAGGAGGTGGTGCGCGAGGTGGAGCGTAGGCAGGGGGAACTGCCGTAGGCGCGGCCTGGCCGACAGGGCCCCGTGTGGCGGCCACGGCTCGAAAGATGCGGCGAATCGGACGCTCCTACCGCAGCTGCCCGGCTACACCCTCGGCTGTCTCCCGGTCCGGGGCCCAGATCATCCAGGCCTCTTTCCCGGTCTGCTCCAGGTAGAAGCCGGGCACGCCGTCCCACCACAGCCCGTCGATGGGCCGGCCGCTCACCTCCTGCCCGTAGCGGGCGTTGGCGTAGGCCCGGTAGAGCGCCGTGAACTCGTCGGCCTCGGTGCGATCGTCCCAGACGATGCGCAGCACCAGGCAGGACTCCCGGCGCTCGGGCTGGACGTAGAGGGCATAGCGGTCGCCCCCCCAGCCGGTGGCGGCGTTGTCCACCTGCTCCTCGTCCAGGAAGAGCGCCAGGTGCTGCCGCAGCAGGAACTCGCCCAGGGAGTCCTCGCCGGCTTTCTTCCATCCCGCCCCCAGCACGCCCGCCAGCCGCGGCAGGCTCACCAGCGCCGGCGTGTCCTCCGGGTAGCGCTCCGGGTGCAGCACCTGCTCCGTCGACTGCGGGGGATCGGCCCACAAGGCGTCGACCGCGGACCAGCCGCGCTGGGTGTAGGCCGGTAGTACAAAGCGCAGCCCGGATTCGTAGGGGAAGAGCAGCTCGGCCTGGACGACGGCCGGCGCGGCCAGCAGCCGCGACGAGTCGCTGCCCAGGCTCTTGCTCAGGATGTCGGAGGCCGCGAGCTCCGCGGGGTGCGCCATCAGGTACTGGACCATGGCCAGCGAGGCGTCGCCCTCGGCCAGCGCCTCCAGGGCCAGGGCGCGGTCGAAATCGTCCCCCACGGCCTCCACTTGCTTTCCCAGGTCAAAGAGCTGATCCTGGATGGCGTGGACGTACTCATGCGCAAAGGTCAGCCGTTCCAGCGGGCCCAGCTCCCGGCCGACGATGTACATTTTTTTGCCTTCCAGGTCGTAGAAGCCGATCGCCTGCTCGGTGTACAGGTCCAGGAGCAGGGCATAGAGGTTGGTGTCCGGCGGCAGCAGGCCGAGCAGGGCCAGGACCTGGGCGCGGCCGGCCAGTTCCTCTTCCTGGTTCTGGGCGGCGAACTCTTCCTCCAGGAAGGCGCGCAACTGCTCGCGGCTGACAAAGGTCCGCTCCACGGGCCGCGGCGGGACGAGCCGGCGCAGCGCGCGGACCTCCGCCTCGAGCAGGTCCAGCTTCTCCAGGGGGTCCTGGATGTCCCGCAGGGAGGCCAGTTCCGCCTGCAGGCGGGCGTTTTCCTCCTCCAACTGCGCCTTTTCCGCCGCCGATGTCTGCACCTGCTCATCGAGGCGGTCGCGCTCCTGGCGCGCCGCGGCCAACTCCTGGGCCTGGCGGTCCAACTCGTCGCGCAGCGGCTGCACCTGGGAGGGGACACGGGTGTAGAGCCATAGCAGGCCCACGTTGGCCACGATGGAGAGGAGAAGGAGGATCAGGATGATAATCTGCCAGGCTCGGGACATCGATGTGGCTCCTCACGGTGACGGCATAGCCCTAGGATAGCATGCTCCGGCGTCCCTGTCAAACGCCGGCTTTGCAAAAACCCCGGCGCCATGGTAGAATGCCCGCGGGTACTCGATCAGGACAGTTCCAAGGACGAGGAGGTCCAATGGCCATCACCAACTTTGATCAGCTGCTGGCCGAGGCCAAGCACCTGGGGCCCAAGCGCATCGCCATCGCCGGAGCCGAGGAACACGAAGTGCTCCTGGCGGCCCAGGACGCGACCAAGGAGGGCTTTGTCAAGTGTACCCTGGTGGGCAGCCTGGACAAGATGTACCGGACGGCCGAGGAACACGGTATCAGCCTGTACGGGATGAGCTTGCTCGACGAGCCGGACAGCAAAAAGACGATCCGCCGGGTGGTGGCGCTGGCCCGCGAGGATGCCGTCGACATCGTGATGAAGGGCTCCGTCAGCACGGGCAGCCTGCTGAGCGCCGTCCTGAACAAGGATATCGGCCTGCGCACGGGCAACCTGCTCTCCCACGTCGGGGTGTTCGAGGTGCCGGGGTATGACCGCTTCATCTTTATCACCGACGGCGGGGTCAACATCTCGCCCACGGTGGATCAGAAGCTGGATATCATCCGCAACGCGGTCGAGCTGGCCCATCGCCTGGGGATGGACGAGCCGCGAGTGGCCTTGCTGGCGGGCTCGGAGATGCTCAGCCCCCACATCCCCGCCTCGTTGGATGCCCTGGCCCTGGCCAAGATGGCCGGGCAGGGCTGGGTGGAGGGAGCCTTGGTCGACGGGCCGCTGGCCCTGGACACGGCGGTCTCGCCCAAGGCGGCCGAGATCGCCGGGGTGGGCGGGGCCGTGGCCGGCCGCGCCGACATCCTGGTCGTCCCCGATGTGGACACGGGCAACCTGGTGGCCAAGGTGATCACCTTTTTTGTGCGCGGACGCATGGCCGGGGTGGTGATGGGCGCCAAGGTGCCCCTGGTCATCAGCTCGCGGGCCGACCTGCACGAGGTCAAGCTGGTCTCGATGGCCCTGGGGGTCGTCCTGGCGGCGAACACGCCGCGCCGGCACTAGGCTGGGACAGGAAGGCGCTCGGCGAAGCCCTATGAGGTTGCCATGGTGAACATGGTGGTCGGCCATTCCTGGGCGCTCGACCTGCTCACGCGCCAGTTGGCGCGAGGGCAGGTGGCCCATGCCTACCTGTTCACGGGCCCTCCCCAGGTGGGCAAGGGCACGTTGGCCCGTTGGTTCGCCCAGGCCCTGCTCTGCGAGGCCCCGGAGGAGCGGCCCTGCGGCGCGTGCCCCTCCTGCCGACGGGTGGAAGCGGGCGGGCACCCCGACGTGCGCCCTTTGAGCCTGGAGGTCCAGCCGGGCGGCCGGCGCACGTTGGGCATCGAGGCGGTGCGCGCCATGCGCAGCGGTATGGCCGAGCGGCCCTTTTCCGGCCGGCGCAAGGTGTACCTCATCGAGGACGCCGAGACCATGACGCCGGAGGCCCAGAACGCCTTGCTCAAGACGCTGGAGGAGCCCCCGAGCTTTGTCGTCATCCTGCTGGCGGCGCTCTCCGATCACCTGCTCCTGGAGACCGTCGTCTCGCGCTGCCAGTTACTGACACTCCGCCCCCTGTCCCGGCGCGAGGTGCGGCAGGCGCTGATCGGACGCTGGGGAGCACCGGAGGACCGGGCGACGCTCCTGGCCGCGCTCAGCCAGGGGCGGCTGGGCTGGGCGGTCCAGGCGCTGCAGGACGCCGCCGTGCTGCAGCGCCGCGAGGAGCACCTGGCCGCGCTGACCCGGCTGCTGGGCGCCGGCCTGCTGGAGCGCTTCAACGACGCCGAGGAGCAGGAGCGGAGGTGGAGGCGGGGCAACCACCAGGAGGTCCTGGAGCGCATGGCGGCGTGGCAGGGCTGGTGGCGCGACCTGTTGGTGGTGAGCCGGGGTTGCGCCGAGACGGTGGTCAATGTCGACCGGCTGGAGGGACTGCGTGCGGCGGCCCAACAGGTCGCCGCGGAGCGAGTGCTGCAGGGCATGGGCGCCCTGCGCCAGGCCCAGAAGCAGCTGGTGGAGCAGGTCAACCCGCGGTTGGTCTTCGAGGACCTGTTCCTGCAGTTGCCGGCCGTGGTGATCTGAGAGCAGCGGGGACACTCCCCGGGGAGGATATTTTGCCAAGGATCGTGGGTGTGCGCCTGCGGCATGCTGGGCAGTTCTACGATTTCGACGCCGCGGACATGGACCTCCGCGTTGGGGACTGGGTCGTTGTGGAGACGTCTCGGGGCCAGGACCTGGGGCAGGTGCTGTTCGCCCCGAGCGAGGTGGCCGCTGAGAACGTCCGCGGCGAACTGAAGCCCGTCGTGCGCCTGGCCAACGAGTCGGACCTGCGGCGGATGGAGCGTTCCCGGGAGAAGGAGGCCGAGGTGCTGGCCCGGGCCCGGGAAAAGGTGGCCGAGGCCGGGATCCCGATGCGTCTGGTGGCAGCGGAGTATACCTACAACGGGCGCTCGCTGACCATCTACTTCACGGCGGAGAAGCGGGTGGACTTCCGCGACCTGGTCAGGGAGCTGGCCCGCGAGTTCCGGGCGCGCATCGAGCTGCGGCAGATCGGCGCCCGCGACGAGGCCCGCCTGCTGGGGGGAATTGCCTCGTGCGGGCGGGAGCTGTGCTGCGCCACCTTCCTGCAGGACTTTACGCGCATCTCGGTGCGCATGGCCAAGGAGCAGGACCTGCCGTTGAGCCCGATGAAGATCTCGGGGGTCTGCGGCCGGCTGCTCTGTTGCCTGAGCTACGAGGCCGATCAGTACCGCGAGATCAAGTCGGGCCTGCCCGATGTCGGGCAAGAGGTGACCACGCTGCGGGGCCGGGGGACGGTGGTGGCGGTCAGTGTGCCGCGCGAGTCGGTCACGGTGGAGGTGCGCCCGGGGGTGCTGGTTGAGGTCCAGGCCGAAGATCTGGCGCAGGTGGAGCAACTGGAGTTGGAGGGGCGGCTGTCGGGTCCCCGGCCGGCCGAGGGGTACTCGTTTGAGGAGGAGGTGGTGGAGGAGGTCGGGATGGGGCCGGCGCGGGAGGCGGCCGCCGAGGCGGCCGCTGGAGGGGACAGGGCGCGGCGCCGCCGGCGCCGGAAGAAAGGGGGAGCGGAGGGCGCGGTCGGGGGCCGTCCGGGAGCGGAGCGATCGCCTGGGGTGGCAGCGGGCCCGGAGCGCAAGCCGGCCCCGCCTGGCCCGGGGCGGCGGCCCCACCGGGGTTCGCCCGGCGGCAAGCCGCCCGCGGAGCGGCGGCCGGCCCCGGAAAGGCCGGCGGAGCGGGCGGAAACGTCCCGCCGCCGGCGGCCGCGTCGGCGGCTGCCCACGGCGAAAAAGCCCCAGGGCTAGGGAAGCTGCTGCAGGTGCTCCTGGGCGACGCCGCGCCAGTAGGGGTCGTTGCTGCGCGCCAGGTAGGCCCGAAAGTCCTCGGCGGCGCCCACGCGGTCCGGGGGGATGGCGTACCACCGCGCAAAGGCCCGGTTCAGGTAGGCGCGGGCCATCTGCGGGGCCAGGGCGATGGCCTGGCTCAGGTCGGTCTCGGCCTGGGGGCTGTTGCCCAGCTCACGCCAGTGCAGGGTGCCCCGCCAGAAGTACAGGGAGGCATGGTGGGGCGCGTGCCGCAGACCGCGCGTGAAACAGGCTACGGCCAACAGGTAGCCTTCGCGCCAGGCCAAGCGATTGCCCAGGGAGCGAAAGAGCTGACCCCAGTAGATCCACCAAGTTGTAGCCAGGAATGACCAGACGGCCATAGTTCCTCTGCGCCCGGGCGTGGACGCGCGCGACAAGATGCCCTGTCCGGCCGGCCCCCCGGCCCGAAGGGGTCAATTGGGGCGGCTGTCGCTACTATAGCATACTGCACAGGGGGTGTCAACGTCGCGTTGGTGATCCGCGCGCCTTGCGTTTTGCTCCCTTTGGGGGTATAATGGGCAGGCAATATGTGCTGGAGGTGGCTTGCGCATGGGAAGTCGTTGGACCGTTGGTATTGTATACCTGATCATTATCATCGCCGTCGTCGCGCTGATTTTTAACTACTTTAGCCCGCCGCGCACGGAAGAAGTACAGCTGAACCAGGTGTTGGCCGAGGCCCGCCAGGGCGGGGTGATCAAAAAGATCACCGTCGGCGATGACCAACAGCGGCTGGAGATCGAGTATGTCGATGCAGCTCGACCGCGCGGCGTTTCCCGCAAGGAATCGCAGGATAGCCTGTACAAGCTTTTGCAGGACGCCGGCGTGTCGCTGGAGAACATGCCCGAGATCGAGGTCAAGTCGCCCTCCTTTTGGACGACGATCATCGGCCCGCTGTCGTACCTGATCCTGCCGATCATCTTTATGGTGATCATCTTTTTCTTCCTGCGCCAGGCCCAGGGCTCGAACAACCAGGCCCTCTCCTTTGGCAAGAGCCGGGCCCGCCTCTTTTCCGCCGACAAGCCCAAGATCACCTTCGCCGACGTGGCCGCGGTGGACGAGGCCAAGCAGGAGCTCTCCGAGGTTGTCGAGTTCTTGAAATACCCCGAAAAGTTCGCCGCCCTGGGGGCGCGCATCCCCCGCGGCGTGCTCCTGATGGGCCCCCCGGGCACGGGCAAGACGCTGCTGGCCCGCGCCGTCGCCGGCGAAGCCGGAGTGCCGTTCTTCTCGATCTCTGGTTCCGAGTTCGTGGAAATGTTCGTCGGCGTGGGGGCCAGTCGCGTGCGCGATCTCTTCGATCAGGCCAAACGGAACGCTCCGGCTATCGTTTTTATCGATGAAATCGACGCCGTCGGCCGGCAGCGCGGCACCGGGCTTGGCGGCAGCCACGACGAGCGCGAACAGACCCTCAACCAGATCCTGGTGGAGATGGATGGGTTCGACACCAACACCTCGGTCATCGTCGTCGCCGCTTCCAACCGCCCCGATATCCTCGACCCGGCCCTCCTGCGCCCCGGACGCTTCGACCGCCGGGTGATCCTGGATCGGCCGGATATGCGCGGGCGGATGGAGATCCTCAAGGTGCATACTCGCGGCAAGCCGCTGGCCTCCGACGTGGACCTGGAGATCCTGGCCCGCCAGACCCCGGGCTTTTCCGGGGCCGACCTGTCGAACATGGTCAACGAGGCCGCCATCCTGGCCGCCCGCCGCAACCGTAAGCAGATCGGCCAGGCGGAGCTGGAGGAGGCCGCCGAGAAGGTGGTCGCCGGCCCGGAGCGCAAGAACCGCCGCATCAGCGACGAGGAGAAACGGGTCATCGCCTACCACGAGGCCGGCCACGCCCTGGTGGCTCACCTGATCGAGGAGTGCGACCCGGTACACAAGATCTCGGTCGTCTCCCGCGGCTTTGCCCTGGGCTATACCATGGCTCTGCCCGAGGAAGACCGCTACCTGATGCCGCGGCGCAAGATCCTGGGCGACCTGGCCTATGCGATGGGCGGCTATGCCTCCGAGCAGCTCGTCTTTGGCGACATTACCACCGGATCGGAGAACGACATCGAACGCGCCACCAAGATGGCCCGCCGCATGGTCACCGAGTTCGGCATGAGCGAGACCCTCGGCCCCATCGCCTACGGGCAGAAAGACGAGTTGGTCTTCCTGGGGCGCGAGATCGGCGAGCAGCGCGACTACAGCGATGGGACCGCCCGGGCTATCGACGAGGAGGTCCGCCGCATCGTCGAGGAGTCCTACTACCGGGCCCGCCGCCTCATCGAGGAGCATCGCACCGCGCTCGACCGGATCGCCCACCGCCTGACCGAGGTGGAGACGCTGGAGGGCCAGGAGCTGCAGGACCTCCTGGCCGCGACCGGCGTGTCCCATCCGTCCGCGGCGGCCTGAGCGGCTCCTATATCGCCCAGGGGGCCGGCGACGCGCGGGGACGCGGTTTCCCGGCCTCTCCGCCTTGGGCCCTGAATCGACTCCTGGGAGGCCCGCATGCCCGACCCCATCCGCTTTGGCACCGACGGCTGGCGAGGAGTCATTGCTGCCGACTTTACCTTCGCCAACGTCCGCCGCGTCAGCCAGGCCCTGGCCGACTACCTGTTGGCCCACAACCTGGCCCGGCGCGGCATGGTTGTCGGCTACGACCAGCGCTTCGCCTCCGAGGATTTTGCCGCGGCCGTCGCCGAGGTGCTGGCGGGGAACGGCATCCCCGTCTTTCTCTGCCAGAAGGCCTGCCCCTCGCCGGCCGTGGCCTACGCGATCCTGCCGCGGAAGGCCGCCGGGGGCGTCGTGATCACGGCCAGCCACAACCCACCGCGCTACAACGGCTTCAAGATCAAGAGTGAGTACGCCGCCTCGGCGCCCCCGGAGATGGTGGCCGAGGTGGAGTCGCTGGTGGACCGCACGCCGGTGCGTTCCATGCCGTTTGCCGAGGCCCAACAGGCAGGGATGATCGTCACCTTCGACCCGTTCCCCGCCTACCAAGAGCAGCTCGCCGCGTTGGTCAACCTGGAGCGCATCCGCCAGGCCGGCCTGACGGTGATCGTCGACCCGATGTACGGTGCCGGCATCGGCTACCTGCCGGCGCTGCTGGGCGGCGGCTCCACCCGCGTGATCGAGATCCACGGCGAACGCAACCCGGTCTTCCCGGGGATGAAGAACCCCGAGCCCCTGGCCTATAACCTGATCAAGCTGTGTACCGTGGTCCGCGACAGCGGCTCCTATGCCGGCCTGGCCCTGGACGGCGACGCCGACCGCGTCGGGTTGGTCGACGAAAAGGGCAACTATGTCGATACGCTGCGGGTCTTTGCCCTGCTCACCCTGTACCTGTTGGAGGTCCGGGGCTGGCGCGGCCCGATCGTCAAGTCGATCTCCACCACGGCGATGGTCGACAGGCTGGCGGCGCGCTATCGCCTGCCGGTGTTCGAGACCCCGGTGGGGTTCAAGTACATCGGCGCCCAGATGGTGGAGAAGGACGCGCTCATCGGGGGCGAGGAGAGCGGGGGCTTTGGTTTCTTTCACCATATCCCGGAGCGCGACGGCGTGCTGGCGGCCCTCTTCCTGCTGGACATGATGGTGCGGTTGGAGCGGACGCCCTCCGAGCTGGTCGCCTACCTGTTCGAGCAGGTGGGGGAACACTACTACGAGCGGCGCGACCTGCCCTGCGCGGGGCTTTGCGCCGACGACATCCTGGGCCGGCTGCGCGCGGATGTGCCCCAGGCGCTCTTGGGGCAGGCGGTGAAGGCTTCCCTGGATGAGCGTGGGTACAAGTACACGCTCGCCGACGGTTCCTGGCTGCTGGTGCGTCCCTCGGGGACGGAGCCGCTGGTGCGGATGTATGCCGAGGCCGGCAGTGTAGAGCGGGTGCAGGAGCTGTTGGCGGCCGGCCGGCGGATGGCCGGCCTGGAGGGGCCGGGCGCCCCCGATCTTGGGCGGGAGGGCCGGGGTGCCTGATACGGCGCGGCTCTTTGGCACCGACGGCATCCGCGGGCCGGTGCCCGCGGAGCCGCTCTCCGCGGCGACGGTGGTGCGGATCGGGCAGGCGGCGGCCGAGGCGCTGCGCGCCGCCGGCGGCGCCCCGCGGGCGCTGATCGGCCGGGACACGCGTCGTTCGGGGCCCATGCTGGAGGCGGCCCTGGCGGCCGGCCTGCTGGAGCGCGGCGTGGACGTGATGCCGCTGGGTGTGCTGCCCACCCCGGCCGTGGCCCTGCTCTCGGTGCAGCTCCAGGCCGGGCTGGGAGCGGTGATCTCGGCCTCGCACAACCCCTATACCGACAACGGGATCAAGTTCTTTGCCGGGGACGGCTTCAAGCTGCCCGATGAGCTGGAGCGTGAGATGGAAGCGCGCGTGGCCGACCTGGGGCCGGCGGCCCCCGACGGGCCGCTCGGCCGGCTGCTCCCGCCGCCTTCGGCCCCCGGTGCCGCCTATCTGCAGGCGCTGCGCGCCCGGGTCGAACGGCCCGACCTCCTGGCCGGATGGCACCTGGTGCTGGACTGCGCCCATGGCGCCGCCTACCAGGTGGGGCCGGAGCTGTTCCGCAGCCTGGGAGCCCGGGTCACCGTGTTGTGCGCCGAGCCGGATGGGGAGAACATCAACCGCGACTGCGGCTCGGAGCACCCGGAGGCCCTGCGCCGGGCGGTGCTCCAGGAGGGGGCCGATGCCGGTCTGGCGCTGGACGGCGACGGCGACCGCGCCCTGCTGATCGACGAGCGCGGCCAACTGCTCGACGGCGACCATGTCCTGGCCATCCTGGCGCGCGATCTGCGCGAGCGCGGGCTGCTGCGCCACGGCGTCGTCGTGGGCACGGTGATGGCCAACCTGGGGCTGGAGCGAGCCCTGGAGGGGCTGGGCGCGCGCCTGGAGCGGGTGCCGGTGGGCGACCGGCACGTGGCCCGGCGCATGCGGGAGGGCGGCTTTGTCCTGGGGGGCGAACCCTCGGGGCACATCGTCCTCTTTGGCCAGGGCAGCACCACCGGCGACGGGCTTTACACGGCGCTGCGGGTGCTGGAGGCGGCCGTGCGGCAGCAGCGCCCGCTCTCGGCGCTGGCGGCGGGGATGAAAAAGTGGCCGCAGGTGCTGATCAACGTCCCGGTGCGCGGCCGGCCGGCGCTGGAGGAGATCCCCGCCGTCCGGGAGGCCACCCGCCTGGTCGAGGAGCGCCTGGGCCGGGCGCGCATCCTCCTGCGCTATTCCGGGACGCAGCCGCTGGCGCGGGTGATGGTGGAGGGGGAGGAAGAGTCTGCCGTGCGTTGGGCCGCCGAGTTGCTGGCGGAAGCGGTGCGGCGCGGCCTGGGGGCTCCCTGATCGTTGCCTTGCGGCCCCTGGATCCCGCGGCGGCGCGCCGGAGGCGCACAAGGTGCCGGCGGGCCTTTGGTAATTATGGGATGGATTCTAGCCCCGCACGGCGCGGATCACCACGACGGTGCCCAGTGCCGCCAGGGCCAGCCAGATGGCGATTACCACCGCCGCGGCAGCCCAGTTCACCGGTTTGCCCTGGGCTGTTGCTCCCTGGGCCTTTTGGCGACACTCGGCCATGACGGCCGGCGGGATCATCCGCAGGGCCAGGGCGATGCCCAGGGGGATGAGCACCAGATCGTCCAGGTATCCCAGGACCGGGATAAAGTCGGGTATCAGGTCGATTGGGCTAAAGGCATAGGCCGCCACGACGGCGGCGAAAGCCCGGGCGTACCAGGGAACGCGTGGGTCGCGGTAGGCCAGGTAGACGGCATAGGTCTGGATCTGGAGCTGCCGGGCGTGTTCTTTCCACTTTGCCAGGAATCTCATCTCACTGGTCCAGCAGCAGCCGCAGTTGCTTTGCCGTCGTCACCGCCTGGCCCTGCCAGTGGTTGTTGGCCAGGACAAAGACCGTCTCGGCGGCCTCCTCCAGCTCGCGGATCTTGGGCACCCACTCCCGCAGCTCGTCGTCGCTGTAGGTATAGTTGTAGCGCTCCCAGGCCTCCTCGTGCTGCCACCACTTGGCGGCGTTGCGCCCGTGAAAGCGCACATAGGCCACGGGCGCGGTCGCTTGGGCGATGGGGGGGATGAGGCCTTTCAGTCGCGGTTCGTCCACGCAGCAGTAGCCTAGCTGCAGCCGGCGCAGCAGCTCAAAGGTCTCCGCGGTGATCCAGCCGGCGTTGCGGAACTCGACCACCACCGGCAGGCCGGCCAACTGCTCGCGCAGCAGGGCGATGTAGGCGCGATTCTCCTCCCCGGGGCGGAACGACCAGGGGAACTGGGCCAGCACGCAGCCGAACTTGCCGGCCTCCTGGAGCGGACGCAGGGCCTCCCGAAAGTGGCGAAAGGCCTCCTGCGGCTCCTCGCGCCCGTGGGTCAGCTCCTGGCTGGCCTTGATGGTGAAGAGAAACCCGTCGGGCACCTTGCGGGCCATGGCTTCCAACATGCCGGCCGTGGGCAGGCGGTAGTAGGTGGAGTTGACCTCGGTGGTGGAAAACTCCCGGGCATAGAAGCGCAGCATCTCGCCCTTGGCGATCCCTTCTGGGTAGAAGGGGCCGATCCAGTCGTCATAGGAGTAGCCGCTGGTGCCGATGCGGATCATCCCTCACCTCGTGGCGAAGCGCCGCACCACCTCGTAGAGCGTCTGCAGCCCGAAGCGCAGGTTGGCCAGGGAGATGCGCTCGTTGTGGGCATGGGCCAGCAACATGGGGGAAATGCTGGGCTCCTCGCGCATGGGGCAGAACCCGTAGGTCGTGATGCCCAGGGGGGCCAGGTGCTTGGCGTCGGTGGCGCCGCAGACCATCATGGGCAGGAGGATCGAATCGGGCTCGATCTCGCAGAGGACCTCCTCGATGGTGCGGTAGAGCGTCGTGTCGGGGCCGGCCTCCAGGGGCGGGGCGTACTCCTCCACGTGCAGGTCGATCGTCGGGCCGACGACATTGCTGACCTCGCGCAGGAACTGCTCGGGGTGTTGCCCGGGCAGGATGCGCCCGTCCACCAGGGCCTCGGCGGTGGAGGGGATGACATTGATCTTGTGGCCGGCCTGCAGGATGGTCGGCGTGGCCGTGTTGTGCAACATGCCGTGCAGGGTCCGCGCCCAGGCCGAACTGATAGGCAACTGGCGCAGCAGGAAGGAGGAGGCCGCCGGGTCCATCAGGCCCCGCACCAGGGCGGCGGTCTCCTTGCCCTGGCCGCGGGCCAGCCCCTCGACGAAGCGCTGCGTGGTGTTGGTCAGGTGCACCGGCAGGGGCACCCGGCCCAGCTTGACGACGGCCTCGGCCAGGGCGACGACGGCGTTCTCTTCCTGGGGCAGGGCGCCGTGGCCGGCCTCGCCGGAGGCGCGCATGCGCAGCCAGCAGACGCCCTTCTCGGCCGTCTGGCAGGTCATGTAGGTCTGGCCGCGCAGCTCCAGGGAGTGCCCGCCGCCCTCGTTGATGGCATATTCGGCGCGCACCAGCTCGGGATGGTTGACAACCAGCCAGGATAGGCCCTTGCCGCCGTGCTCTTCCTCGTCCGCGCAGGCCACCAGGACGATGTCCCGTTTCAGCGGGATGCCCTGGCGGTGCAGGAGCAGGAGGATCATCAGCTCGATGGCCGTGAGGTTCTTGGTGTCCACCGTTCCCCGGCCCCAGATGTAGCCCTCGGAGATGGTGGCGGAGAAGGGGGGATAGCGCCACTTGTCGGCCTCGGCCGGGACGACATCGAGGTGCGAGAGGAGCAACAGGGGCAAACCCTCGCCGGTGCCGCGCAGCCGGGCCACCAGGTTGGCTCGCTCAGGGGCCGATTCCAGGACGAGCGGCTCCAGGCCCGCTTGCTGCAGGACGCCGGCCAGGTACTCGGCGGCCGGCCGCTCGCGGCCCGGGGGATTGGTCGTGTCGATCTGCACCAGCGCGCGCAGGTGGGCTACCGTTTCCTCAAAGGCCTGGTCCCAGTTGATGTCGGTCATGCGTGTCCTCGAACCGATGATGATGGATCGATCTGCTCTATATTGTACCACAAATCTTGGAGAATGGGTATTGGGCAGTAGATTTTCAGCCCTTGGCCATCTGTCCCGCGCTAATCCCAATCCCCGATCCCCTACCCCCAACTACGGCGCCCCCGTGCCCCGCTCATAGATATTGGGCCAGGCCTGGTAGCGGCTGAAGAAGGTGTCGCTGGAGATCTCTTTGCCGTTGAGCAGGATGCGGCGATAGATGGTGGAATCCACGCCCCCCTGGGCCCAGTCGGTCTGGCGCAGGTAGCCCACGGGCAGGTTGGGGTTGTCCACATAGACCGGGTCGGTGGGGGCCGGCGTCCAGTTGCCCAGGTAGGGACCGTCCAGGGTGACCTCGTACTTCTGGGGCGTTCCATAGAGATAGGCGTAGAGGTCGCCGGTCTCGGTGTAGGCCTCGAACTGCAGCAGCAGGTAGCCGGTGGTGTTGTTGGTGAACTTTAGATCGGTGCCGGTGTCGGTGAAGATGGCGGCGTCCATGCCCAGGGGGGCGTCGTACTCGTACCAGCGGACGCGAAAGTTGTGGGCGTGGCGCTCGGTGATCGGCAGGCCGGCCCAGAAGGCGGCGCGGAAGACGGTGGTGGAGACCTGGCAGACGCCGCCGCCGACGGCCAGCACGGTGCGCCCGCCGACGATCGAGTAGCCGGGGACGAAACCGTCGCTCTCGTCGATCTTGCCGATGGCGCTGATGAAGGAAAAGGTCTCCCCCGGCGGAACCAGGGTGCCGTCGAGGATGCGCGCCGCCGTCAGGATGTTGTGAGAGCGCGCGGCGCTCGAGCCGGCGAAGGTGGTGTGCCCCACGCCGACGACGCCGCGGATGCCCAGCTCGTCCAACGTCTCCTGGCGGATCTTGGGCGGCACGACGAGCACGCTCAGAACCACGTCGCGCTGCGCCGACAGGATGGCCTCGTTGATCTGGGCGATGCCCCGCTCTACCTGCAGCTCCACCCCGGTGGCCCCGGGATCGGTGATCTGCAGGTGGTCCTCGACGAAGCGAAAGTGCGCGTTGCGCGGGTGGACGCGCACCTCGTTGCCGATCTGCTCCAGGAACTGGCGCAGGACGTCCTGGTCTAACACGACGGCGACGGGGGGGCCGCTCCCCTCCATGCGCCGCTCGATGCGGATCATCTGGCCGATCTTTTCGATCGTCAGCGTCCAGGAGCGATCGCCCAGGCGCAGGGTGAGCGGGCCGGACAGCATCTGCTTGGCCGTGGCCATGGCAGACTGCACGGCGGCGCTGTCGACCTGCGGGTTCACCGTGCGCACGGTCAGGGAGATGGGGGCCCGGGACAGGACTTGCAAAGCCTCCTGGATGCGGTAGGCGCTGGGTACGATCTCCAGGGAGCGGCCGGTTTGGCCCGGCTTTATGCCCACCTGCTGCCCCTGGATGGTCAGGGCGGCATCCTGCGAGGGCCTATCGATCTCCCGGGCGATCTCCTCCAGGTAGGCCCGCAGGCGGCCCAGGTCCAGGCACAGGGGAAGCAGCAGGTCGTGGCGGCCGTTCCAGGCTTCCAGGCGCTGCTGCCAGCGGGCCAGGAACGGTCCGGTGTGGCCGATGGCCAGGGCCTCGCTGATGGCATAGGTCCAGTCCACCTGGAGGCCGATATCACTGCCGCGCGGCCGCCAGACACGGTCGTCGTAGACTAGCGTGACGGGGTACGCCTGGAACTGCTCGTAACGCAGGCGCAAGGAGGCCTCGGCGTCCTGGGGGGGCATGCCGCTCACGTCCACGCCGGCGATGTAGACATGCTCCAGGATACGCCCCCGGGTGCGGCCCTCGATGTACAGGGCGGCGCCCAGGGCAAGCAGCAGCAGGGCCCCGATCACTGCCGGGGCGATCAGCCAGCGCGGGAAAGGCCGGCGGCGCCGCGGGCGCGGCCGGGGCCGCGGATGCTGGGCGGCCAGGCGCTCGGCCTCAAAGGCCGGCTCCATCTCTGCCCAGGATGGGTAGCGTGAGCGCCCCGTGGGGTCCGGGGGTGGTCGAGTCGGTTGGTCCCGCCTGGATGACTGATTTGCCATCTATGTCTCGGAGGGGGCGGCATAGCCGCTCAACGGAAGCGGGTCTCCCAGTGATAGGGGATGCGCTCGGTATTCCATGGCAGGCGGAGCTCGTCTGGGTGCTCGCGGTCGAAAGTGGCGGTGGGAAAGTTGAGCAGCAGCGAGGGCCCAACGCCGAGGGTCTTGTAGCCGTGGGCCACGCCGCGCGGGATGCGCAGGATGATCGGATTGTGATCGCCCAGGAAGAACTCGTTCAGCTCGCCATGGGTGGGGGAGTCGTCCCGCAGGTCGTACAGCGGCACCTGGATGGTGCCCTGGATGCAGCAGAAGAAGTCGTCCTGGCGCTCGTGCCAATGCCAGGCGCGGATGACGCCGGGATAGTTCAGGGAGACATAAACCTGGCCGAAGCGTTCGAACAGCGGATCGTCGGCCCGCAGGATCTCCATCAGATAGCCCCGGTCGTCGACATGCTTGTGCAGCTGCTTGATTTCCACTCCGGCGATCAACGGCGCCTCCTTGGGATATCGATCTTGCCACGGGTACACCGATTCCCCCTGAAACAGGCCCTGCTGGTTATCTGCCCTCCTGCCTCCCGCATTATACCCGTTTCCGTTGCCCAGGGCAAACCGCCCCTACCGGGGCTTGCGGGCCGCGCGCCGGCCGGCGAAGACGGCCACCGCGGTCAGCACCAGGCCCGGCAGGATGCAGCAGAACAGGGAGATCAGGCGGTTCTCGACGGCGGTGTTGGTGCCGCGGGCGGCCATGTCGTCGGCGATGAGTAGGGTCAGGCAGCCGACGAGGAGCGGCAGCACGGCCAAGACGGCGGCCACCACGCACAGCACGATCCACCAGGTGTTCGACCCCGATCCCGGCGCGGCGGCCGGCGGGGTCGGTACGGGCACGTAGGGGACGAGGGGCGGCTGGGCTGCCGGTGTCGGGGAAGGGACCGGCGGGACCTTTCCCGGCGGCACCGGGATCACCGCCGGGGCAGGCAGCGGCGCCTGGGGGCCGCCGGGCGCCGCGGGGACGGCGCTCCCCGGCAGTGGGGGGATCGGAGCTCCCGGCGGCACGGCCGGGGGGCCCTGGGGGAGGGTGGGGACCGCTCCCGTAGAGGGCGGCGCCGTCGCCGCTGTGGTTGCCGGGGCGGTTGTCGGGAGCACCTTGTAGGCCGCAGCCTCCTGAAGAGGAGCGGCCTCCACGGGCTGGGGTGGAGCCGGCTCTGGGGGAGAAGGCGGCGTCGTCGTCGCGATCGAGGCCGGCGCCAGGCACACCTCGCAGAAGTGTTTCTTTGGGGGGATCGGCGCCCCGCAGTTGCCGCAGTACAGATGAGGGGTGGGGGTCTCCGGCTTGTTCTCGCTCATGCGTCCTCCTGAGGGGGCTCGGGCAGCTCCAGCGGCGGTAGTTCTTCCAGGCTCTGCAGGCCAAAGTGCCGCAGAAAGTCGAAGGTGGTGCCATAGAGGATGGGCCGGCCGGGCCCGGGAGCCCGCCCCCGTTCCTCGATCAGGCCCAGGTTGAGCAGGGTGTGCAGGATGCCCGAGGAGTCCACGCCCCGCAGGGACTCGATGGCCGGGCGTGTCACCGGCTGGCGGTAGGCCACGATGGCCAGGGTCTCCAGGGCCGCGGCAGAGAGGCGCCCGGAGTAGTGCAGCCCCAGGAAACGCTCGATGTAGGGGGCGGCCTCGGGGGCCGATACGAGCTGCACCTGCTCCCCGCAGCGCTGCAGGCGGATGCCGGCGTCGGCATGCTCCCGGGCCCACTCTGCCAGCTCGGCGGCGACCGCGCTCTCCTCGCACTCGACGGCCCGGGCCAGGTCGCTCAGTGTGACCGGTTCGGCGGCCACAAAGAGCAGGGCCTCAAGCAAGGTCCTCAAGTTCGGACAGCCAGGCGACGTCCCCGCCCCACACGGCGGCGGTGTCGGCACACCGGCGGATGTTGATTCGGCCAAAGAGGTCCTCCTGCTCGAACGTGATCCAACGGCGCTTGAAGAGCTCCAGGATGGCCCAGAGGGTCACCAGGATCTCCTCGACGGCGGGCGCTTCTCCCAGGAGCTCGCCAAAGTCGATCTGTTCCCGCTCCTGGAGCAGCGCGTGGATGCGACGGGCCCGGTCGGCCAGGGTGACAGTGCGGGGCACGGTCAGGGGATGGCGCTCCGGCGCCGGCGCCAGTTCCTGGATGCGGCGCTGCAGCGCCGCGAGCAGCGCGTCCAGCGTGGCGCCCTCTAGCTCGGCCGGGCGGGGCAGGGGCAGCGGCGGAGAGGCCAGCCGGCCAAAGGCGCGGCGGCCCTCGGCCAGCCACTGCTTCATCTGCTGGGCGGCCTCCTTGTAGCGCCGATACTCCTGTAGCTGGCGCACCAGGTCCGCGCCCTCATCCGCGGCCCCTTCCACGGCCCCCGGGGGCCGTGGAAGCAGCGCCTGCGACTTGATCCACAGCAGCTTGGCCGCCACGAGCACAAAGGCCGAAAGCTCGGCGGGGTCGCGGTGCGCCATGGCCGCCAGGTAGGCCAGGTACTGGTCCGTCACCTGGGCCAGGGCCACGCGGGTGATGTCCAACTCCTCCTTCTCGATCAGGGCGAGAAGGAGGTCCAAGGGCCCCTGAAAGACGGCAAGCTGAACGGTGTAGCCGGCGGCCATGGCAATCTCCGTGTCGGTTCGGCGGGATTTATGATAGCATAGGCCGGGGAGATGGTCAAGCACCGGTTGCTTATCGGACGGCGATGGTATACAATGGCGCCGTGCGGATCGGCTCGCTTACCGACTCATAGCTCGCTATACTGCCTCGAAGCCGAAATCCGCGGGCACCGACTTTGGGGATCTGCAGAGATCGATAAAAGAGAGGTGCGCCTATGCTGCAACCGCGCTGGAGTGAGACGACCAAGCGGTCGGTGCTGATCCTCGGCCTGGTCCTGGGCCTGCTGCTGCTCTACCTGGGCCGGCACACCCTGATCAGCCTGCTGCTGGCGGCGGCGATTGCCTATGCCCTGTTTCCCTTTGTCTCCTTTCTGCAGCGCCGCCTGCGCTTCCCGCGCGCCCTGGCGACCGTCGTCGTCTACATCCTGCTGCTGCTGCTCCTGGCCACCGTCCCGATCCTGGTGGTCCCGGCCGTCATCGGCCAGGTCCGCGCCCTCAACCTCAACCTGGTGACGCTGTTCACCGAGAGCCGCGAGTGGCTGCGCGCCGTCCTGTTATCCTGGCGCATAGTGCATTTGGGCGAGGGCACCCTGGACCTGTCTTCCCTGGTGGACCCGGCCCTGAACGCGCTGGGAGAGGCGGGCGGCATGCCGGCGCTGCCCTCCCCGGAGACCTGGCTGCCCCGGCTCTTTGGCACGCTGAGCGGGGTGGCCACCACGGTGACCGCCACCGCCCTGGCCTTTTTCCTGACACTGCTCTACTCGTTCTACATGGTCAAGGATGCGGACAAGTGGAGCCAGACGTTGGACCGGCTGGTCCCCGCGGCATACAAGGCAGAGTTCGATGGGCTGCGGCTGCACCTGAATACCATCTGGGGCGCCTTCTTCCGCGGGCAGTTGCTCTTCTGTCTGATCATCGCCGTGGTGACGTTCGTGGCCCTGTCGGTCCTGGGCATCAGCGGGAGCATCCTCCTGGCGCTGGCGGTGGGCGTGCTGGAGGTGATCCCCAACATTGGGCCGCTCATCGCGCTGCTGCCCATCGTGCTGATCGCCCTGGTCCAGGGGTCGAGCACCCTGCCGCTCTCCAACGGTTGGGTGACGCTGATCGCGATCATCGTTTATGCCGTCATCCAGATCGTGGGGGCCAACTTCCTGGCCCCGGTGATCATCGGTGGGAGCGTGGACCTGCCGCCGATCGTCATGCTGGTTGGGGTGGTCGTCGGGGCCGGCGCGGCCGGCCTGATCGGGGCCTTTCTGGCTACTCCGGTCTTGGCCTCGCTGCGGGTGCTGTGCTTCTACGCCTACAACAAGCTCCTGGACCGCGACCCCTTCCCGGAGGTGCCGCGCCAGGAAAAGGCCCCGGCGCCGCCGCCGGGGCCGCCCGCCCGCCGGACGATGGATACCCCGGGGCAAGGGGATGTCTAGAAGTCATCTCATAAACCACGAAGGCACGAATCTTGAGAGTTCTTTTTCCGGTCTTCTTGGTGCCTTCGTGCCTTTGTGGTTGCTTATGAGATAGATCTAGCCTTCGGCGATGGCCGGATTCTCCAGGGTCCCCAGGTTTTCGATCTCCACCTCCACCGTGTCGCCCGGCCGCAGCGGCCCCACGCCGGCCGGCGTGCCGGTGAGCAGGACGTCCCCCGGCTCCAGGGTCATCACCGCCGCGGCATAGGCGATCAGGGTCGGGATGGGGAAGAGGAAATCGCGGGTCCGGCCGCGCTGGCGCACCTCCCCGTTGACCCGGGCGATCACCTCCAGGTCGCCGGCCTCGAGGTCGGTGCGGATCCAGGGGCCCAGCGGGCAGAAGGTATCGAACCCCTTGGCGCGGGCCCACTGGCCGTCGCGGCGCTGCAGGTCGCGGGCCGTGACGTCGTTGGCGCAGGTGTAGCCCAGCACATAGTCCAGGGCCTGCTCTGGGGGCACCCGCCGGCAGCGCCGGCCGATGACCACGGCCAGTTCGGCCTCGTGGTCCACCTGCTGAGAGAAGGCGGGCAAGACGATGGGCGCGCCCGGGCCGATCACCGCGCTGGGCGGCTTGAGGAAGAGCAGCGGCTCGGGCGGAGGAGCGTTGCCCAGCTCGGCGGCATGCTCGGCATAGTTGCGGCCCACGGCCAGCACCTTGCCGGGCAGTACGGGCGGGAGCAGGCGGACCTGCTCCAGGGGGGCAATCGGCCGGCCGGCCCGGGCGGAGGAGAAGGGGTCCCCCTCCAACTCGTGGACGATCCCCTCCCGAAGGATCCCCGCCCCGGCCCGGCCTTGGTGCAGAAAGCGCAGCAAGAACATGGCTGACCTCCTCAGCATGCCATCGGCACCCATTCTAGCGCAAAATAGCTCCCTGCGCAATTGACGCGGTGCCCGCGACGGGCTATAATGGGGGGAAATCCGGATGAAGACAAGGAGACATTGCCATGGCGAACCCCACGATCGAAGCCCCGCGCGGCGTCGCTTTCCCAGAAAAGTGTGCTTCCTGCGGCAACCCGATGGTCGAAAAGAAGGTCAACGTTCGCCGCCTCACGCAGGCGGCGCAGGGCCGGCAGACCACCGGCTACCTGCTCTTGGGGGCTATCGGCGCGGCCATCGCCGGGGCTACCGCCGGGGAGGACAAATATGTGCAGTTCGGTATCCCCCTCTGCCGCGACTGCGCCGCGCGGGGGCGCAACATCAGGATTGCCGCTTGGGTGACCTTTGTCTTGGGGCTGCTGGGCTTTTTCCTGACCCCGATGATCGTTGCGGCAACCGACGCGGACGCGGGAGGCATGGCCGCCGGCGCGGCCATCGCCGTCGGCGCCATCCTGCTGATCGTCTCGGTGATCCTCTTTATCATCGGTGCCGGCCAGCAGCCGGTCAAGATCAAGGGGGTCAAGGACGCCGTCGGCGGGGTCGTGCTGAGCTTCCGCAACGCCGAGTACATGGAGGAGTTCCGCCGGTTGAACAGCAACGGCCTGGTGCCCTATGCCCTGCGGGCCGGCCTGCCATTGCCCGTGTCCACGGAGCAGGCGCTGGCCATCGTCAGCTCCGGCATCGACGACGAGCAGCCGGCAATGCCGGCCACCCTGTCCGGCCACTTTATGCGGGCGCAGATCTACCTGCGGGCCGACTCCTACGCTCAGGCGGTCCAGGAGCTGAACCAGGTGGTCGCGGTGGGCGGCTACAACCCCTACATGCCGGAGGCCCTTTTCCTCCGCGGCCAGGCCCTGCTGAACCTGGCGCGCTACCAGGAGGCGGCGGCCGACCTGGATGGATTCATCCGCTCTTCCGGCGACCGGCGCAAGGTAGGCGAAGCCAAGAAGCTGCGCAAGCAGATTGGGGAGTACGTATAGTACCGGGCTTGCACCTTCTTGCGCTTTTTTCCCCCTTGTGGTAGAGTATGGGGCGGTTGCCGGCCGGTTCGGCGCGGCGCCCCGGCCAATGTCAGAAAAGGAGGCTCCCCATGGATTTCGGCTTTACCCCCGAACAGGAACTGATCCGCAAGATGGCGCGCGAGTTTGCCGAGCAGGTCATCGTCCCCCGCGCCGCCGAGTTCGAGCGCACCCGCGTTCCCCCCCAGGACATCTTTCACGCGATGGGGGAGCAGGGGCTCTTGGGCGTCACTATCCCTCCTGAGTATGGTGGCACGGGCCTGGGCCACCTGGCGCGCATGCTGGCCATCGAAGAGATCGCCCGCTACTCCCCGGCGATGGGCTTTATGTTGCAGGTCTTTGCCCTGGGCGCGGCCCCCCTGCTGGACTTTGGCACGCCGGCGCAGAAGGAAAAGTACCTTCCGGCCCTGGCCCGCGGCGACTATTTCGCCACCGTCACCGTGACCGAGGCCACCGGGGGCTCCAACCCCTTTGGCATCACCACGGTCGCCGACCAGGAGGGAGACCACTATATCCTCAACGGGCGCAAGGTCTTTATCACCGGCTCCTCCCTCTGTCACCTGCACACGATCAGCGCCATCACCGGCCAGGACGAGCGCGGGCGCAAGATCATCACCGCCTTTCTCGTGGCCGGCGACATGCCGGGCTTCAAGAGCGGCCGCGAGGAGCACAAGTGCGGCCTCTGGGGGACGCAGCTCGGCGAGGTCGTGCTGGAGAACTGCATCGTCCCGGCGGACCATATATTGGGACGGCCGGGCGACGGCATCAAGGTCGCCATGAAGGCCATCTCCGAGACCGGCCGGCCGGGCATCGCCGCCACGGCGCTGGGGGTGATCGCCCGAGCGCTGCAGGAGTCGGTCAAGTTCGCTACCGAGCGGGTGGTCGGCGGCTGCCCCATCGGCGACTACCAGGGCATCCAGTTCAAGATCGCCGACATGTCGGTGGCGCTGGACGCGGCCCGGTTCCTGTGCTACCGCGCCGCCTGGATGAAGGACCAGGGGCTGCGCTGCGACGTGGAGATGAGCAAGGCCAAGCTCTTTGCCACCGAGGCGGCGATGGTCGCCGCCCGGCACTGCGGCGAGATCTATGGCGCCTACGGTTGGCTGGAGGAGTATGTGGCCCAGCAGCTCTACCGCGATGCGGCCATCCTCATCCCCTCGGCCGGCACCTCGGAGATGATGCGCGTCGTGGCCGGCCGGGCCGCCCTTTCCGGCAAATGAGGCACGGATTGAGGAGCCTTCCATGGAGATCGTGGTCTGCGTCAAACCCGTCCCCGACCCCAAGCAATGGTCCAAGCTGGCGCTGGATCCGGTGACCAAGGTGCTGCGGCGGGAGGGTATCGAGACGGTCCTCAACCCGCTGGATCGCCATGCCCTGGAGGCGGCGCTGCAGGTGCGCCAGAAGCTGGGGGGCCGGGTGCGGGTGATCAGCATGGCCCCGCCCTTCACCCAGGAGGTGGTGCGCGAGACGCTGGCCCTGGGGGCCGACGAGGCCGCGCTCCTCTCCGACCGGGCCTTTGCCGGGGGCGATAGTTGGGCCACGGTGCTGGTGCTGGCGGCCGGCATCCGCCGCTGGGGTCGGCCGGACCTCGTCCTGTGCGGCGCCGAGAGTGTCGACGGCAGCACGGGCCAGGTGGGGCCGCAGTTGGCCCACCTGCTGGAGATGGCCCACCTGACCTACGTCTGCGGCATCGAGGAGGTCACCGCCGAGCGGGTGGTAGCCCGGTGGCAGGTGGAGGAGGGTTACGCGCGGGTGGAGGTCCATCTTCCGGCCGTGCTCACGGTGACCCGCGACTGCAACAGGCCCCGCGGGATGACCATGATGGGGGTCGTCCAGGCCCGCAACAAGCCGCTGACCGTGCTCTCGGCGGCCGACCTGGGCCTCGATCCGGCGACCGTGGGACTGCAAGGCTCGCCCACGCAGATGGGCGATATGTGGATGCCGGAGAGCGGCCGGCGCCAGGAGATGCTGCGCGGCGAGCCGGAGGAGATCGTGCAGCGGTTGTTGGAAAGGCTGCGGGAGCTGGCGGCACTGCCATGTGAGTGAAATTTGAAATCCGACTTCTCATGGAGGTACACGATGATGCAGTACGGCGGCCTGTGGATTGCCTGGGTCCCCCGCATTCCGGCGTTGTTAGCCCTTCTGGCGGGGGCCATCGTGGCGCTGGTGGCCTTTTCCAAGGGGCAGCGGCGCACGGCCTCCTGCCTTGGCGGGATCGGCTTCGCCTTGCTCTTCCTGCTCAACATCCTGAACATCGCGTTGCTCTCGCGCTGGGTGCGCCTGGGCCTGGCCGGGACGCGCATGGGGGCGTTGCTGGGCATCGCCGGCGTTTTCCTGGGGCTGGCCGATGCCGTGGCCATCGCCCTGCTGATCGCCGCGGTGGTGCTGCAGGAGCGCGGCCGGGGAGGGACGGCGTGAGCGGGGCGCTGTGGGTCTTTGCCGAGCAGCGCGCGGGCGCCCTGCAGCCGGTGAGCCTGGAGCTGCTGGGGCGGGCCCGGGAGTTGGCCGACCAGCGCCAGATCCCCCTGGAAGTGCTGTTGCTCGGGCATGGCGTCGGGCACCTGGCGGGCGAGCTGATCGCCTACGGCGCCGACACGGTCTACCTGGCCGATGCGCCGGTGCTGGCCGGCTACAGCGCCGGGGCCTATGCCGGGGTGATCGTCGGCCTGGCCCGGGAACGCCGGCCGGACATCCTGCTGCTGGGCCACACGGCGGTCGGGCGCGACCTGGCGCCGCTGGTGGCGGCGCGCCTGGAGACGGGCCTCTCGGCGCACGTCACCGGGCTGGAGATCGACGACCGGGGCCTATTGCGGCAGATTGTGCCGGCCTTTGGCGGGCGCGGCATGTGCGCTATCCTCTGTCCGCAGCGCCGGCCGCAGATGGCCACGCTGCGTCCGGGCGTGCTGCCCCGGCCGGCCCGCCGGGAAGGGCGGGCCGGGCAGGTCGTGGCCGTGCCGGTGGAGTTGGACCCGGCGGCGGTGCGCACGCGGGTGTTGGAGGTAGTCGCGCAGCCCTCGACGAAGCTGAAGCTGAGCGAGGCGGAGTACGTGGTGGCCGGCGGGGCCGGGATGGGCGATCGCGAGGGCTGGAAGCTGATCGAGGAGCTGGCCGCGGTGCTGGGGGCGGCGGTGGGCGGGACGCGCCCGCCGCTGGACATGGGCTGGATCGGCGAGGGGCAGATGATCGGCCAGAGCGGGGTGACGGTGCGGCCCAAGCTGTACATCGGGGCCGGCATCTCCGGGGAGATGCAGCACACGGTGGGCATCCGCGATGCCGCGGTGGTGGTGGCCATCAACAGCGACGCCCGGGCGCGCATCTTTCAGGACGCCGACTTTGGGCTGGTCGGGGACGCCCGGAAGCTGCTGCCGCTGCTGATCGCGGCGCTAAAGGGGGAGCCGCCGGTGTGCGAGGATTAGCGCCTCCTCCAGCTTCCCCACCTCTGGTCCCCCGCCCTGGGCCTCGGCCGGCCTTCCTCCCCCGCGCCCGCCCAGCAGCGCCGCCGCCTCGCGCACCAGCGCGCCCATGTCGTACGGCAGCCCCTCCGCCCGGGCGAGCCGGAGATCGTGCACGACCACGGCGGCCAGTTCATCAGCGGCGAGTGGCATGACTTTTACCGGCGCCGGCGTGGCCGACATTCCGACGCGGGTCGAGCACCCGCAATCCAACGGCGTCATCGAGCGCCTGCACCGGACCCATCGGGAAGAGGGGCTCGACGACGAGGCGGTGAGCGATTACTACCGCGCGGTCGGCGCTCTGGCCGGCTGGAACGACTACAATCACATGCGGCCCCACTAGGCGCTGGGCTACCTGCGGCCGGTGGACTACTACCGCGGAGACCCGGAAGCTCGGCGAGCAGAACGCCGGCAGAAGCTGGTCCAAGCCGTCGAAGAACGGAAAGCGTACTGGAAGGCTCATTCGGATGGTAAAGGTTGAACGGCTCTACCCGCACCTGCTGCGCCACACCTTTGCCAACCTGTACCTTCGTTCCGATGGCGACCTGCGGTCGCTCCAACTGATCCTGGGACACGCCGATGTCCAGACGACAGCGATGATCTATACCGACCCCGACATCCGCGATCTCCAGACCAAGCATCACCGGCACTCGCCGTTGAGCCAGATTGCGTAACACGCGGGCTCTCTACCGGCCGGCACAGGACAAGGCTGGGGACGGTTGTCCCCGGCCCTTTGGGGGCCGGCCTCCTTGTCTGCCCAGGGGCCATGGCAATGGTGGGGATGTATGTTCCTTGATGGGCGGGCGGGAACCGGCCCGCGCCATTGACATTGCTCCAACAGTGTGCTATAACCATTACCAGAGGCGATTCCAGGAGGTGAGACCATGCACGGAGACGAGGCCACACCGGGCGGCGGCGCAGGCCGGCGGCGCGGCTGGGGACAGTTGGCCCTCTTCCTGCGCCCGGCCATCCTGCTCCTCCTGAAACAGGATCCCGCCCACGGCTACACCCTGATCGAGGACCTGCGCCGCGCCGACCTCATTGACCAAGAACTCGACCCGGCGGTGGTCTACCGCTACATGCGCGACATGGAGGACGAGGGGCTGCTCACCTCCAACTGGGATACCTCGGGCGGCAGTGTCCCCCGGCGGGTCTACCAGCTGACCCCGGCCGGCGAGGACTTTGCCCGCGGCTGCCTGGCCAACCTGCGGCGGACCCGCCGGCGGCTGGGACGCATCTTTCGACTCTACCGCGGCCTGTTCCCCGAGGAGCCGGAATGAGCATCCTGGACGAGATCCTGGACACGCTGACCGACGCGCCCCTGGAAGGGATCTGGATGGGGCTGCACTGGACGGCGGTGACGGTGCGGAGGGCCGGCCGGCCGCGCTGCGGCCTGGCCTCGACGCTGGCGGGCAGCTGCCATCTTCCGCACGCCGAGGTGTCCGTGCCCTGGGCCGGGCACCTCCTGGAGCACAGCGCCCGGGACCTGGCCGGCCTGGCCCGCTCCGCAAACACGCTCGAAGCGAGCATCGGGGTAGCGGCGATCAACGCCCTGCTGGAGGTGGACGAGAGCGCCTGCCGCGAGGAGAACGCCCTGCACACGCTGCAGCGCGAGGGCGCGGGCAAACGGGTGGCGCTGGTCGGCCACTTTCCTTTCATCCCCCGCCTGCGGCCGGCCGTCGGCGAACTGTGGGTGCTGGAGCAACACCCCGCGCCCGGTGAGTTCCCCGCCGAGCGCGCCGCAGAGCTTCTCCCCCAGGCCGACACCGTCGCCATCACCGGGACGGCCCTCATCAACCATACCCTGGAAGACCTTTTGCCCCTGTGCCGCCCCGGCGCCATGGTGATGATCCTGGGGCCGAGCACACCCTTGAGCCCGGTCCTCTTCCGCCACGGGGCCACGGTGCTGGCCGGCTCGCTGGTGGTGGATCCGGCCGCCGTGCTGCGCTGCCTGGGACAGGGGGCTACCTTTCAGCAGATCGAAGGCGTTCGTACCGTTGTCATGGGGGAAAAACGATGAGCATTCCGATAGCGACCGGTGCCGGCCGGGCGATCAGCCCGCACCTTGGGCTGCTCGGCCCATTTTCGATGAGGAGGTGCAGCCACCCCGAAACTGAAAGCAGAGAGGTGTAGGAAAACTGATGGAGGTTCGCCATGCCCGAAATCGAATCCTGTGTCAAACCGGCCGCGGGACCGCTCCTCAAGGAGTCACCCCGCCAGGCAAACATAGCCCCCAGAGAGGAGGTTCGTATGGCTACGGCGCGTGTGGGCCAGGAGGCCCCTGATTTCGAGCTGCCGGCCTACATCGCCGGCCAGGGCTTCAAGAACATCAAGCTCTCGGACTATCGCGGCAAGTGGGTGATGGTCTGCTTCTACCCCGGCGACTTTACCTTTGTCTGACCGACGGAGCTGGCGGCAGTTGCCGCACTCTACCCGCGGTTCCAGGAGCTGGGCGTGGAGGTGTTCTCGATCAGCACCGACAGCCGCTTCACCCACAAGATCTGGCAGGAGGTCGAGCTGTCCAAGATGGTCGAGGGCGGGGTGCCCTTTCCTATGCTCTCCGACCAGGGCGGGCGTGTCGGCGCCGTCTACGGGGTGTACGACGAGGCGGCCGGCGTCAATATCCGCGGCCGCTTCATCATCGACCCCGACGGCGTCATCCAGGCCATGGAGGTGCTGACGCCGCCGGTGGGCCGCAACCCCGAGGAGACGATCCGGCAGGTCCAGGCCTATCAGCTGGTGCGCGCCTCCGGCGGCAAGGAAGCGACCCCCTCCGGCTGGACGCCGGGCAAGCCCACGCTCAAGCCGGGCCCGAACCTGGTGGGCCGGGTCTGGGAGGTCTGGAAACCGTAGGCCGGCAACGGTAGGTGGCGGGACATGGGCCCCCAGCCCTGTTTCCGCCTGAATCCGGGGTAGGGCGTGCTGCCTATTCCCGCTCCTGCCGGCAGAAGGGGCCGGCGGCACGTCCTACCTGATTCGCCCGCGTTCAATCAGCAGAGCGTGTGTTGGCGCCCACCGGGCAGCTGTTCGTCATCGACCTCTGCCGCTCCTGGCTCGGTCTCGTGGAGAAAAAGGTCCACTCCGCGTTGACGCTGCCGGAAGCGCAGGCGCTGTTTGGTCGGTCTAGATTGCGAAAGGGGACGTTCTCCTCGGACCTGCTTTGGTGGCGGTTCGAAGCGCATGCGGCGGGATGATCCTCCGAACATGGCTGCAGGCCGGGCCGTGGCCGTCGGCAGCCCGGAGGAAAGCGGAGGCCGGTGGGATCCGGCCTCGGCCGGAGGGAACTCTATGCGCAGCCACACCCCACGGACTTTGGGCACTCGACTGGCCGGCCGCTGGACGATCGCGGTATGGGTAGCCCTCCTGGTCTCGGCAGGCCTCTTGCTGGCGCACTGGTCCGCGCCGTCCGGCGCGGCCGGGTGACCCACACGAACCCCCGTCCCGACCGTGACGCCGGGACCCACTTTGCCGCCCTCTCCGACGCCGGAACCGACGGCGACCCCCGAACCCACCGTGGAGCCATCGCCCACCCCGCTGCCGGAACCGACGGCGACCCCCATGCCCACGGAGACGCCGTTGCCCACCGCGCCGCCCACGGAGACGCCGCCGCCCAGCGCAACGCCGCCGCCCACCGCAACACCGACCGGGACATCCACCGGCGAGCCGACCGACACTCCCCGGCCGCAGCCCACGGCCACTTCGGTGCCCGAACCCACCGCTACCCCCTGGCCGACCCATACCCCCAGCAGGGACCCAACGGCTTCCCCTATACCCACGGCCTACCGCACGCCCGTGCCGACATCGAGCCAGCCGAGCCCCACCGTGTCCCCCTGGCACACCGCGGTCTCCCCCACCGCAAAACTATCCCCTACCTGGGCCAGGACGGCCGCACCTTCCCCCCACCCAACCGGCCGGGCCCTGCTGCCCGACTCGGGCAACTGCCCGGGCTGCACGGCGGAGCCGGCCGATGGGGAGCTTCCACGGTCGGCGCCCACGCCGCTGCTGCTGATTGGAGTGCTCCTGTGTGGGTGTTTCCTGGCGACCTTTTTGTTGTTCGTGCTGGTTTTGGCCGCGCTGCTCCTGGAGCGGCGCCGGCGCAGGAGAGGCCAGGCCGCCAAGGGCTAGAGGATCCATTTGCGGTGGATGTTCCACAGGCTGGCCGCGAACAGCCCTGCGCAGAACAGCGCCAGGACCGCCAAGTCCAGGACCAGGGGCAGGGCGTTCTGCCCCTGGATCGCGCCGCGCAGGATGTCCACCCCATAGGTCAGCGGCAGCACGTAGGAGAGGGGGCGCAGGAACACGGGGAGCATGCGGATCGGGAAGAACAGGCCGCATAGAAAGATCATCGGGAAGCGGAAAAAGTTGGAGAATGTCTGGGCCTCGAAGACCTCGCTGGCGGTGACGGCGATGAACAGGCCCAGGAAGGTCGAGGAGATGGCGATCAGCACGATCGCCGGCAGCACGATCGCCCAGGCCACGGGCGAGAGGTCCGCCAAGAGGGCGGCCAGGGCGATCGGCACCAGGGCGTTGGCCACGCCAAAGAGGATGGCCCCCGCGGTTTTGGCCAACATGAGCAGCTCCAGCGGGATAGGGGCGAGCAGCAGCCGCTCGAACGAGCGGCCTCTTTTTTCAAAGGTGACCGTGACCGCCAACAGGGAGGTGGTGCCGAAGAGGACGGAGATCGCGATCACCCCCGGCAGCAGCTCCGGCACGCTCTCCAGCCCGCGGCCGGAGCGAATGAAGAACATCCCCGTCCAGGCGAGTGGAAAGATCAGCCCCCAGCTGATGTTGGGCGGCTTGAGGTAGTAGGCCCGCATGTCCTTGAGCAGGATGTTCCAAAAGGCGATCCAGCGTTTCATCGGCCACCGCCCTTTTCCTTGCGCATTGTCTCGGCCTCCAGGCCGGTGATCTGCACAAAGACGTCCTCCAGCGATGGGCGCACCCGGCGCGCCTCCAGCACCTCGACCCCTTGCTCCTCCAGGAAGCGGACCAATGGACCCACAGAGATCGGTTCGGAGGACTCCACGCGGACCTGTCCGCCGGCCGGTTCGTGGAACTCGAGCCCGGGGAAGGCGGCGGCCAGGCGGCCGCGCAGCGCCGTGTCGGCGCTCGCCAGCGAGAGCAGCAGCCCGTGCCGCCCCTGGAGCGGCTGCAGCAGGTTCTCCACGGTGTCCAGGCGGACGATGCGCCCGGCGACGAGGAAGGCGATGCGCCCGCACAGCCGCTCGGCCTCCTCAATGTAGTGGGTGGTCAGAAAGATGGTCGTCCCGGTGCGGTGCAGGCCGGCGATCAGTTGGCGGATCTGGCGGGCGCTGGCCACGTCAATGCCGGTGGTCGGCTCATCCAGAAAGAGAATTGGCGGCTTGTGGATGATGCCCGCGGCGATGGTCAGCTTGCGCTTCATGCCCTTGGAGTAGGTGGCAAACTTGCGCTCGGCGGCCTCGGCCAGGTCGAAGGACTCCAGCAGTTCCGCCGCCCGCGCCTGGCGCTCGCCCTTGCCCATCCCGTACAGCGCCGCGCAGAAGGTGAGGTTATCCCACCCGCTCAGTTCGGGATAGAGGTTGCTCTCGTCGGGCACCACCCCGATCAGGTGCTGGACGGACTTGGGTCGGCGGGTGCTTTCTATGCCGTTGATGTGGATTGTCCCTGCGTCCGGTTGAGCCAGACCGATCAGCATGTTGATGGTGGTTGTTTTGCCCGCGCCGTTGGGCCCTAGGAAGCCGAAGAGCTCCCCCGGGTACACGTCGAAAGAGACCCCGTCCACGGCGGTGACCCCAGGGAAGCGCTTGGTCAGCCCGGCGACCTGGATACAGGGGAGTTGGCCCGGCGGTAATACGGACGGCTGGAGGGACATGGCGATCCTTTGCCTAGCGCAAGGAGCACATCACCCCGCCAGTGAGAGAATAGGGCGGCCCGCTACCCCGGCTGAGGGGCTGGATGCTCGGCGGTCTCGTCCTGGCGTAGGCAAGGATGCTCCGCGACATCGCCGTGGCACTCGCGGATCTGCTCCGGTGTGCACTCGTGCGAATCGGGTTTCAGGTGGTCACACTCACATTTGCCGCGGCAGCACATGGTTCCTCCTTTTACTGATCGCACTTGGTTTCCGCCAGAGGGCCCTGCTTCAGCAGATCCCACATCAGTCGCTGGTACAGGTCCAGCCTTTCGGGATCGAGAAAGTAGTGGATGTGGTAGCCGCGCCGCTCGGCCCGGACGAGCCCCAAGCCCTTGAGCAGGCGCAGGTGCTGGGAGACGTTCGCCGGGGTCGTGTTCAGTTCGGCGGCCAGCCGGCCCACGCACAGCGCCCGGCCGGGCACTTGGTGGGCCAGGAGCTCGACCAGGCGCAGGCGGGTTTCATCGCCCAGAGCCTTGCAGAAATGGGCCAGTTCACGGCGCGCGGCCATCGTTTGCCCTCCTATGATTAAGCATCTGCTTAAAGTTTAGCATAGTTCGGCCTTGCTGTCAACCGGCCCGGCCTATGCTATAATGATCGGCGAGGTCCTGTCGGTCTGCCAGCTTCCAGGCCGTTCTGGGGCCCATAGCGAGGTGCCGATGCTCCGCGTGCATCTGTTCGGTGGACTGACCATGGCCTGGGGAGAGCAGGCGCTGCCTACGCCGAGCGGCGCCGCGGCCTGCTCGTTACTGGCCTATCTGCTCACCTACGGCGACCGCCCACACAGCCGCGACCTGCTAGTAGGCACCTTCTGGCCCGACCTGCCCGAGTCCACCGCCCGGCGACGCCTCAGCCAGGCCCTTTGGCAGATCGGCCGCCTGCGGCAGCCGGCGCTCGCCGCCGCGGTCGGCGAAGGCGCGCTTCCTTCTCTGCTCCTGTGCCGGGGCCAGACCATCCAACTACACCCCGACCTGCCGCTCTGGCTCGACGTGGTCGAGTTCGCCCGCCTGTATGCCCACAGCAGCGGCGAGGGCGATCAGTCCCTCCAGGCGGCCGCCATGTGCGCGGAGTTGTACCGAGGCGAGTTCCTGGCCGGGTACTATGAAGATTGGATCGTTCCAGAGCGGGAGCGGCTGCGGGAGATGTTCCTGCAAGCCCTGGGCCGGCTGCTGGAGGGCCACAAGGCGCGCGGCGAATACGAATCCGCCCTGCTCTGCGCCCGGCGGCTGGTAGCCGAGGACCCCTGGCACGAGGAAGCCAATCGCGAGGTCATGCGCCTGTGTCACCTGCTGGGCCGTGACGGCGAGGCCCTGCAACAGTACCAGGCCTGTTGTCAGGCCCTGGCCCAGGACGTGGGCACCACGCCCGCGCCGGAGACGGCCGGCCTGGCGGCGGAGATTGCCGCCCAGGCCGGCCGGCCCGGCCCGCCCCTCCTTCCTTCGGCCGCCCGCAGGCTGCCGGCGCCGTTCCTGGAGACCCCCGACCGGATTCCCCTGGTAGGTCGCCGCCGGGAACTGGCCGAGCTGCTGCGCCAGGCAGAAGGGGCCGCCCACGGCAGCGGCGGCCTGGTCATCCTCTATGGCGAGGCCGGGGTGGGCAAAACCCGCCTGTTGCGCGAACTGGCCGAGAACGCCGCCTGGCGCGGCATGCGCACCGCCTGGGGCCGCTGCTATGAACTGGCCGCGCCGCCGGCCTACCAGCCGTTGCTGGAAGCGCTGCGCGCCGGCCTGCCGGCCCTGGAAGCGCTGCTCTCCCCCCTGTGGCGCGGCGAGCTCTCCCGACTCCTGCCGGAGCTTGCCGGCACGGAGGCCCCCGCCCTCACGCCCGAGGAAGAACGGCGCCGCCTCCTGGAGGCCATTGCCAGGGGCTTTATGGCCCTGGCCGAGTCTGCTCCGCACCTGGTGCTGCTCGAGGACGCCCAGTGGATGGACCTGGCCAGCATGGAGGCGTTGCGCTACCTCTTGCCGCGCCTGGGAGAAAGCGCCCTGCTGGTGGTCGTCAGCGTCCGCGGCGAGGAGCTGGTCGGCCGAGCCGCCGAGGCCATCGCAGCCATAGAGAACACCCGCCTGGCCCGTCGCCTGGAACTGCGGCGTTTCGACCTGGCCGAAAGCGGGGAACTGCTGCGGCGGGCGCTCGGGCTCGAGCAGCCGGCTCCCCTCTTCAGCGCGCGCCTGTACGATGAGACGGAGGGCAGCCCTTTCTTCCTGCTGGAGGCGCTCCGGGCGCTGCTGGAAGATGGCCTGCTCTATCGCGACGCCGCCGGGGCATGGACCACGCCCTGGGACGACTCTACGGCCGACTATGCCGAGATGCCCCTGCCGCCGGGGGTTGTCCAGGTTATTTTTCGCCGCCTGGAACGCCTGCCGCCGGCGCCGGCCGCAGCGCTGAACACGGCTGCGGTGATCGGCCGGGAGGTGAACTTTGGCTTGTGGCTTGCCGCCAACGGTTCGGAGGAAAAGGAACTCCTGGCTGCGGGCGACGAGCTGGTCGCCCACGGGCTGCTCAGGGCGGGCACCGGCGGGGCGGACTACACCTTTGCCCACGACCTGATCCGCCGGGTGGCCTACCAACGCCTGACCGCTCCCCACCGCCGTTCCCTCCATCGCCGGGTGGCCGAGGCGCTGGCCCGTCTGCCCCCCGGCGAGCCCGCCGCCCTGGCCTACCACTGGACGCAGGCAGAGGTCTGGGACCGGGCGCTGGAGTACCAGGAGCAGGCCGGCGACCGGGCGCGGGCCTGCTATGCCCATGCCGCCGCCGCGGCCCACTATACCCGGGCCCTGGAGGCGCAGGAACGCCTCCCAGGCCGGCCCGATCCGGCCCGCCGCTTCCGGCTGCGGCTGGCCCGCGAGTCGGCCTACGCCCTGCTGGGGGCCCGTTCCCCCCAGGCGGAGGACCTGGCGGCGCTGGAGGCACTGAGCGCCGGACTGGACGACGGTGGGTTGGAGGCGGCCGGCCGGCGCGCCGAGGTAGCCCTTCGGCGGGCCCGCTATGCCGCCGCCACCGGCGACTATGCCGCGGCGATCGCCGCGGCGCAGGCGGCCATCGCCCTGGCCGGCCGGGCCGCGGACCGCGGCCAGGAAGCGACGGCCTACCTGTGCTGGGGCGACGCGCTCTGGCACCGGGGGGCGTACACCGAGGCCCGCATCCACCTGGAGCACGCCCTGGGCCTGGCCCAGCAGGCCCGGCTGAAGCCGATCGCCGCCGATGGCTATCTGCACCTCGGCCAGGTCTTCCTCGCTCAGGGGGACTATGCCCAGGCCGGCGCCCATCTCTCGCGGGCCGCCGACCTGTACGGGGAGACCGGCGACGCCCGTGGACACGGCGCGGCCCTGGAGAACCTTGGCCGGCTGAGCCGCCTGCAGGGAGAGTACGGCCAGGCCCAGTCGTCCTTTGAACGGGCCCTGCGTGTCTTTACCCAGGTTGGTGACCGGCAGGGTGAGAGCCGGGCCCTGCAGTGTCTGGGCTTACTGGCCATCAACCAGGGCAACTATGCCGCGGCCGAGGGTTACCTGGGGAAAGCCTTGGACATCGCCGGCGAGACCGGTGATCGGGAAACCCAGAGCAGCCTCCTCGGCTCGCTCGGCGTGCTGGAGAATCGGCGCTGCCAGTATGGGCCGGCCCGCGTGCATTTCGAGCAGTGGCTGGAAATCAGCCGCGAGATCGGCAACCGCGACGGCGAGGCCGTTGCCCTGACAAACCTGGGTATTATCCTCTACTGCCAGGGCGACTATGGACGGGCGGCCGCCTACGCCGAGCAGGCCGGGCGGCTCAGCCGCCAGATCGGAGATCGGCGTTACGAAGGCTGGGCCCTGCACACCCTGGGGCGGGCCGCCGCGCGGCAGGGCGACTATACCCAGGCCCAATCCCACTATGAACAGGGGCTGGCCATCGGCTGCGAACTGGGCGACCGCCAGCTCGAGGCGGTGCTGTTCTGCAGCCTGGGCCTGCTGGCCCACGACGCCGGCGACGACCATCTGGCCCAGGAGTATGCCCGAAAGTCGTGGAGCATCGCCCAGGAGATCGGCGAGCTTGTCGACGTCGGCTATGCCCTGAACTGCCTGGGGCGGGCGCTGGCCGGCCTGGGGGAAGTGGAAGGAGCCGTCGACGCCTACCGGCAGGCGCTGGATCTGCGCCGCGGGCTGGGGCAGGCCAGCCTGGCCATGGAATCGCTGGCCGGCCTGGCGGAGCTGGCCCTGGCCCGGGGCGACCTGTCCCAGGCCCGCGCCCACGCCGAGGAGATCGTGCGCCACCTCGACAGCGGCACGCTGGACGGCGCGGAGGAGCCCCTGTGGGTGCTACTCACCTGCTATCGGGTCCTGCGGGCGGCGCACGACCCGCGCGCCGGGCGCATGCTGCGCACGGCCCACGGCTTGCTGCAGGAGCAGGCTGCCCAGATCGGCGGCGACGACCTGCGGCGCTCGTTCCTGGAGGGGGTGGTCGTGCACAGGGAGATTGCCGCCGCCTACCGAAATTTGCCGGCCATCCGGGGGGCCGCCGAGGAAGCGGAGCAACGCCTGACCGTCTCCCTGCCGCGCGCCGATGCGCCCCTGGGCCGGCCGCTGCGCCCGGAGGAGCACGTGGCCGTCACCTGGACGGTGTTTGCACCGCTGGACGCGACGGCCTGCGGCAAGGTGGCCCGCCGCCGGCGCCTCCTGCGGCTGCTGGCCGAGGCCCAGTCCCAGGGGGCCGCCCCCCGGGACGAGGACCTGGCCGCCGCGCTGCAGGTGAGCCTGGCTACCCTGCGCCGCGACATGGCCGCCCTGCGCCGCCAGGGCCATGCCTTGCCCACCCGTCGGCGCAAAATGAGCACCTAGTTTCCCCCGTAGAGATAAACTCAAGACATCCACCTGCTAAACTGCATACCAGTCGGCAGCTTGACGCCGGTGGGGAAAAACATGCTCGAAGGTCCAATGCGGACGCAATCCTTCGTCCTACGTATCTGGCGAGACCGGGGCCGGCCGGGCTGGCAGGGCTGGATCCAGCACGTCCGCAGCGGCGAGTCTGCCTCTGTCAGCAGCGTCGGGGAGCTGCTGGCCTTTGTCCAGCGCTTCGCCGGCGAACTGGAAGACACCGCATCGAGGGGCTTGCGCTGAAGCGGCAAGGCCTGGAAGGAGGAAATCGGCGCGAACTTGGAGATCGGCAAGAGCCGGATGCATCGGTGGAGACGGTGACACAAGGAGGAAACCATGCGCCACAAATCTCTGATCATCGCTATCATCGCCCTCGTCGTCGTGGCCTTGTTGGCAGTTCTGCAACTGGCGGGCATCGCCCGGGCCCTGCCGGCGACCCAAGGGGTGGCCCCGGCCGGCCTGACCCTGCCCTACCCCGGACGTCTGCAGGACCAGGCCGGCAACCCGCTGCCGGATGGAAGCTACGATTTTACCTTTGCCCTCTATGATGCCGAGGCCGGGGGCACGCTGCTCTGGTCCGAGGCGCAGGAGGGCATCGCCGTGAAGGAGGGACGCTTCCTCCTTTCCCTGGGCAGCGCCCGGCCCATTCCGGCGGCCGTGCTGGAAAGCGGCTCGCCCTGGTTGGAAGTGGCCGTGCGCGGGCCCGCCGCGGACGCTTTCACCACCCTGTCCCCGCGCCAGCAGGTGCGCCCCGCATCCGCGGCCCCGGCGGCCGGCGTCCATCAGGGGGCCCCCTGTCCACACGACCACTGGGGGGAAACGTGGGGCACTGCCAGCATCGGCGTATCCTTCCCCGGTCCTTTCGTCGCCCTCTACGGCCATAGCAACTCGTTTGCCGGCGTGATGGGCGAGAGCACCGATAACATCGCCGTATACGGGCTGAGCACCAACGACACCGGCGTGTACGGCCAGAGCACCAACGGCGCCGGTGGTGTGTTCGAAGGCAGCGAAGTCGCGGGTGACGCCGCTGATATTTCCCTGGAGGGAGATCTCGGCCGGATTGTCGCCTACGACGGCAACAACCCCAGGATGAGCCTGCGCAGCGATGGCAATGTCATCATCGCCCTGGACAACGACGAAAATGGGACCAATACCTTCTACATCACCTCCGGATCCCTCACCCGCTGCACCGTAGACGAAGACGGCGACCTGACCTGCACCGGCACCAAGAGCGCCGTGGTGGACACGGCCGGGTACGGCCGGCGCAAGCTGTACGCCGTGGAGAGCGCCGAGGTCTGGCACGAGGACCTGGGCACGGCCACGCTAGCCAACGGCGAAACCACGGTCGTCTTCGAGTCCATCTTTGCCCAGACGGTCAACCTGCAGGAGGACTATCACGTCTTCCTGACCCCCTTGAGCCAGGAGCCCGTCCTGCTCTACGTCACGGCCAAGACCGTCTCTGGCTTTACCGTCCGCGGGGTGACCCTGGACGGCCGGCCGGCGGCCTGTTCCTTCGACTACCGTGTCGTGGCCAAACGGCTGGGCTACGAGGGTGTGCGCCTGGAGCTGGCCGACTGGCTGGAGGAGGCGGAATGATGGAAAAACTGACCTGGCGCCTCTTGCTGGCGGCCCTCCTGGGCGCTTTGCTCCTGTCGAGCGCGGCGGCGCTGGCCGGCCCGGGGAGGTCTTCGGCGGCCTATGTCGTCGAGCAGGGGACGGCCTCCGGCGGCGGCTACGCCCTGGCCTCCGGGACGTGGCAGATCGCCGGGGCCAGCAGCGGTGGGGGCGTCTTCCTGCAGCTGGCGGGCGGATCCCTCCTGCAGGGGGCCGGCTGTTGCTGCACCTACCTGCCGTGTCTCTATCGGCGGCAGTGACAGGTAGCCACCGGGCGCGGGCCCGGACGGGCCTGCGCTCGGTGGAATGCGCGACATCCTCCGGGGCATGTCCCGCCGGCCGGCCTACCGCCGCCTGGCCAGGACCTCCCGCGCCGGGCCGACCGTCAGCACCATAAGAGCCGTCATCAGCACGGACGAGGTCAGGCACCAGGCGCAGGTCGCCCCGATGACGAAAGGCTCCAGGGAGGTCAGGTAGATCGAGAAGAGCGTCCCAAGGACGGCCATAGCAAAGAATGCCACCCGCGCCAGTTCGGACCAGCGTCCGCGGGCGAAGCGGCCCACGGACCAGGCCGCGCCGATGGCCAGGTAGCCGGCCACTCCCAGCACGGCCACGGGGAGGAATCCGAACAGCAGGGCGTATGCGCTCTGCTGGACGGCGTTGCAGTCGCCCACCGGCCCGCACACCGCCTCCACCTGGGTCGTCTCCACATAGGCCAGGTAGCCGGCCACGCCCAGGCCGACTACGGTCAGCAGGGGAACAAGCCACTCCCATCCCGGGAACGGCCGGGGGGCGGCCGGCCGCAGCGCCACCACCGCTACTCCGATCACGGCCGCCACCATCCCAACCAGCACGGCAATGGAGAGGCCGTTGCCCAGGGGGTCGCGGGCCAGCCTGTCGGCGACGGTCTCCTGCACCGGCAGGCCCGGCAAGGTGTTGGCGGGGGGCGCTCCAGCAGGGGCCGCCGAGGTGGCGCTGGTCGTCGCCTGCGGCGCCGGTTTGGCGGTCGGCTCGGGCTGCGCCGCGGCCAAGGCCTCGGCCAGTCCGGGGATGTCCGGCCAGTCCACACCGCCCTGCGCCAGGTACTGCTCGATCAACTGCGGGAAGCGCTGGGGGATCTCCAGACTACCGACCAGAACCTCGTCGCCGACGACCAAGGTGGGCACGCCGAGCCGCTCGGGGGGAACGCCAAAACGCTCAACGACCGCCTGGTAAAGGGCCTGCCCGCCCGGATCGGCGGTATTGACGCCGGCAATCTGCAGCTGCTCACCGTACCTCTTCAGAAGCGGCGGCAGATCTTCGGTGATGACCTGGTGACAGTGTGGGCACGAGGGCGAGTAAAAGAGGACCGCGCGCACGGCCGGGACCTGGGCCCCGGCCGGCCCGGCCATGGCCAACATGAGCAGCAGGCCTACCCCCAGGGCAAGCAGACGGCAAAGACAGCTCACGGCAGCCCCTCCTCATCCGCGCCGACAGGCCCCGCCATCGGAACAAGGCGGGGTATCGCAGCGCTCCTCGCGCCCGCAGCAGGTTGCCCCGTGCGCGGGGCCGGCCGGCCCTTGGAGCACATAGGGAACCGAGAAGAGGCGTTCATGCAACGCCGCCCCGCACTTCGGGCAATAAGGAGTCGCCGCGCCGGAGCGCACCAGCACTTCCACCCGTTGGCCACAATGCCCACAACGGTACTCGTAGATCGGCATCGGTTTGCTCTCCGTTCAACGCCGCCCGCGCCGCAGCCGGTGCCGGCGCCGGACCCCGCTTGGAGCGCTGCGGCGCGAGATCGCCTGCGACGACGGCTTCTGGGGGGAGAGGATCTGCTCCTCCACCCAGTTCGCCGCCAGGCGCAGCACGCGCGGGGCCACCTCCCGACCCAGGAAGGACAGGGTTGCCCCGAACGCCAGCCCCAACTGGCGGGCCAGCGTCGGACGTGGGGGGGCCAGGGTGGGTGGGGGCGGCACCTGCACACGGATGATCTCCTGCGACCGGTCTGTAGGTTGCTCTTCCGGTTCCATGATGGCCCGCTCCTGAGTGTCTGTGGCAGGCGCCGGTTCCGCAAGCGGGAAGACGGCTCCCTGCGGGCACACCTCGACACAGGTGCCGCACTCGGTGCAGCGCTCCGCGAGCACCTGGGCGAACCCGTCCCGCATCTCGATGGCCTCGTTCGGGCAGGCCTCCACACAGGCCCCGCAGCCGGTACAACGGTCATGGTCGATCCGAATCATCTCATATTCACCTCCTCTCATCTGCACCCTGCGCCATGCGAGCTTGTCCGTCCCCCAACACTGCCGGCACGCGCGAGAACGCGCGCGATGGGCACCGATCGACTAGGCCTGGCCGGTCAGCGCTGCCAGCGCCCGGCTCAGGCCCCGGTTGGCCTCTTCCAGGGCCGCGGCCGCCTGCAGCAGCCCCTCCCGGGCCGGTCCGGCCCGCTCGGCCCACTCACGAAACTCGCCGGCGTGCTCCTCGTTGTGCTCGATCCAGTGGGGCAACAGGACCAGGAGTTTCCGCTGTTCGCTCATGCGTCCTCCTTCGCCTGCAAGCGCACGGTGTGTTTGAGCAGGTCCACGCTCAGGATATCCGCGGCCAGCGTGCGAGGTTCCTCGAAAAAGGTGTGCAGCCGGACACCCGCGGGCGTCCGCTCCACCAGGATCACATCGCGCATGATCTCCTCTTCCACTCCTTCCCGGACAACCCACACCTGGGCCTGGCACATCGTCGCACCTCCTGCACATTCGACCTCGGCATGGGCTCCCCACATCCCGCGTTCATCCTTCGCGCGTGGCGAGCCCGGCAATCCCTGCCGGAATCAGTTACAGCCCATCCAGCGCGGGCGGATCTCCGCCCATAGCCGCTCCAGGGCCTCGGCCGCGGGGCCGCTGCCGTCGGCGGTGACCGGCCGGCCCTGCACCATCGCCCCCGTCACCGCCGGGTCGTAGGGGATGCGGCCGAGCAGTTCGATTCCCTCGGCCACGCAGAAGCGCTCGACTTCCGCGGCCTGCTGCGGGCTCAGGTCGGCCTTGTTCAGGCAGACCAGCACCGGGACCTTGAAGTGCTGGGCCACCCCGACGATCCGCTCCAGGTCGTGGAAGCCGGCCACCGTCGGCTCGGCGACGGCCAGGGCCAGGCCGGCCCCGGAGAGGGAAGCGATGACCGCGCAGCCGATCCCCGGCGGCCCGTCCACCAGGAGCAGGTCGGCCCCCGTCTCCTCGGCCAGGTGGCGGGCCTTTTCCTTGACCAGCGCCACCAGCTTGCCCGAGTTTTCCCGGCCGGCCCGCAGCGTCCCGTGGACCAGTGGGCCGTAGCGGCTGCGGGAGCGCAGCCAGTAGCCGTCCATGGACCCTTGCATCCGGATGGCCTCCTCCGGGCACTGGTAGAAGCAGACGGCGCACCCCTCGCAGAGCACGCCGTCCACCGCGTACCTCTCACCGGGGACGATGGCCCCGAAACGACAGACCTCGGCGCAGCGGCCGCAGGCGGTGCAGCGGGCCGGGTCCACGATCGCTTCCTTGCCGCTGTGGAATTCGTGTCGCTCCTCGACCTCGGCCCCGACAACCAGCTCCAAGTTGGCGGCGTCGACGTCGGCGTCGGCCAGGACGAGCCGCGCCTCCTGCGCCGCCAGGTGGGCCAGCGCCGCGGCGACCGTCGTCTTGCCCGTGCCGCCCTTGCCGCTAAGGATGACCAATTCCTTCACGATGTCGCTCCTACCGTTTGGATTGCCGTGAACAGTTCCTTGAAAGCGGGCCGATATTCGGGCAGCGCCGCGAGCAGCGGCATCCCTTCGGCATAGGCCTCGGCGATGCGCCGGTCGAAGGGGATGCGCAGCAGGATGGGGAGCCCTTCTTCCCGGCAGAACGCCTCTACCCCGTCGTCGCCGATGCCGTCGCGGTTGATGACCACCCCCGCCGGCAGGCCCAGTTCGCGGGCCACGCCCACGGCCAGGCGCAGGTCGTGCAGTCCAAAGGGGGTCGGTTCGGTCACCAGAAGGACGAAATCTGCCCCGTGCATGCTGTGCACTACCGGGCAGGCCGTGCCCGGCGGGGCATCGACGATGACCACGCCGGCGTGCTCTTGGGCCCGTTCCTTGAGCCGCGCGATGAGCGGGCTGGCCATGGCCTGGCCCACGTCCAGCACGCCGTGGGCGAAGCGGATCGGGCCGGCCCAGCCTCTCTCCACGACGCCGGTGCGGTGGGCAACCTCGCGGATGGCCCCCGCGGGGCACTCCAGCGCGCACCCGCCGCAGCTATGGCACAATGCCGGGAAGACGAGCACCGTCGGCTGCTCCCCCTCCCGGGCGGCGGGAAAGGCCAGGATGGCATGGTACTGACAGACGGCCCCGCAGCGGCCGCAGCCGGTGCAGCGGTCCAGGTCCACCTCGGGTATGAGCGGCGCAAACTCTTCCTGCCCTTCAATCACCGGATGGAGGAACAAGTGCACGTTGGGCGCTTCGACGTCGGCGTCCAATAGGAGCACCTGCTCCCCTTCCGCGGCTACGGACTGGGCCAGGGCGATGGCGACCGTGGTCTTGCCCGTGCCCCCCTTGCCGCTGGCAACGACAATGTGCATAGAACCTCCTACCGTTCGCGGATGAACTTGCGCAGGTAGAACTGCCGTCCTTCGTAGGCGACCTCCGCGAGTTGGTCCTGGTCGATCAAACGCTGCACGGCCCCCCAATCGGCGCCCGTGCGGGCCAGAACACTCAACACTGCTTCTCGGCGCATGGGATGCACCGCCGTGATGCTCAGCAGGTCCTCCTCTACATCCCCGGTGGCGGCAAAGGCATTGCCTTCGTATCCCACCAGCAGCTCGACCTGCTCCACGCCGGCCGCCAGGCGCTGATAGGCCCGGTTGATGACTTCTTCCGTGGGCGCGCGCACCCACGGCTCGGCGGGCGGCCGGGTCGGCACGGCCAGGTAGGCCACCGCCGGCCGCAGCTGGCCGAGAAAGCGGGCCAACGCCTCCATCTGCTTCTGGCTATCGTTGAGTCCCGCAACCAACATCGTTTCGGTGACCAACCGGCCCGGGAACGATGCGGCGAACTCTAGCATACCCTCCAGAATGGCCGGGAGCCGCAGGCGGCCATGGGGCCGGTTGACCCACCTCCAGGCATCCTCCTGGATGGCGTCCACTTTGAGCGAGACCCAATCGGCGGCGAGCAGCTCCGCGCGCACCTCTGCCCGCCCGATCAAGGAGCCGTTGCTGATCACGGCGATGGGCAGGCCCAGCGGGCGCAGCAAGGCGATCATCCGCCCCAGGTTGGCGTCCAGTGTCGGCTCACCGTCGGGGACCAGCGTCAGATAGTCGATCTTTTCCCCGCCGGCGCGCGCCTGGTTGATCTTGGCATCCACGGCGCGCCGGACCTCCTCCGGTTCGTAAAAGGCCCGGCGCGCCACCTGCAGGCGGTCCGTGCGCCCCACCTGGCAGTAGAGGCAGGAGTAGGAACATACCTTGGGCGGAATGTGGTTGATCCCCAGGCTCTGTCCCAGCCGCCTGGAGGGCACCGGCCCAAAGGCGATCATCCGCGGATCATACGCGCGCCGCACTTGGGGCACTGCTTCTCGAAGCACGGCTGGCCGACCTGGTGGGGCTCGCGGTGCCCGCACTGCGGGCAGACGCACTCGCCGCCCGGCCCGGCGGCCTGGGGGCCGCCCATGCGCCCCGGTCCGCGGCCCTGACCACGGCCGGCGCCGCCGCCCCGGCGGCCTCCACCGCCACCTTGACCTCCACGTCCTTGCGCCATCTCAATTACCTCCTCTTGTCCTTCGAATCTTCCAGGGCACGAACTATTGATGTTCGGACTCCGCGGTGCCCGCCTGAGTCGTTTTGTCCTCCCGACCGCAGTCGGCGATGGCCTCCCGCAGCGTGTTGACTGCCAGTTCGGCGCAGTGTCGGTGTTCTTCCGGCAAACCGTCCAACGCCGCGATCAGGTCTTCCGGGGTGATCGCCCCGGCCTCTTCCAGGGACAGGCCCTCGGCCATCTGGGTCAACTTGCTGCCGCAGGCCACGGTCGGTCCGCAGCCATCGGTGATAAAGGCCGCTTTGACGATGCGCCGCCCGTTCAGTCGCAGGTAGATCTCCATCGTGTCGCCGCAGAGCCCCACGGCGCTGCCCCAACCATCCGGTTCCATCATCAGGCCCATGTTCTTGGGATGGTAGGCCTCTTCGACGACCTTGTCCGAAAAGTAGCTCCGCGCATCCCGGACGACTTGTTTTTGCAGCTCGGCCATGGCGCGGTCGAAATCGTCCGCCATACAGGACACCTACCTTGTTGCCAGCCCGTCCAGGCGGGCGCGGGCTTCCTCCAACTGCCGTTGGAGCATCTCGATTTCCTCCCGCAGGCGGCCGACCTCGTCCTGCTCATATTCCACGGCGCCGGCGGGCTGCCCGTGGCCGTGGGCCACGCTCTCGTGGCATGGAGCAGCTCCCTGCAGCGCACCGTGCAGGTACTGTTCGAGCGCCCGGCGCACCGTGCCGGAGGCCCCGGTCACCGGCTCGATGCCATACTCCTGGAAAAAGGCGATGGCCCGCCCGCCCATACCGCCGGTGAGCATAACATGGGCGCCCTGGCGGTGGATGAACTCGGGCACGACTCCAGGGGCATGCTGAGCATAGTACGGGTTCGGTACGGCCTGGACTTGCCGCACCTGACGGTCCTCGACATCGACAAGCACATAGTAGGGGCAGCGCCCAAAGTGCGGGCTGACGACGCTGTCCAGCCCGTCATTACTATCGGCGGAAACGGCGATACGCATGGGTTTACTCCTTTGCTGACAGTCGGTCGATCTCATCCATCAACTGGGCCAGTTGCCGGCGCAGCGCTTCGGCCGTTTCCTGCAACTTGGCGAGGGTTTCGGCCCGGGATGGGCCGGTCGGGGTGATCGGAGCGGGCGCCGGCGCCATCCCGGCGCCTCCCTCCCCTCCTCCTTTGCCCCGCCCCCGGCCGCCCACCTGGGCAGGCGACAGGGACCCGGCCTGGAACGAGGCGACGGCCTGGCGCACCGTGCCACCGGGAAACAGGTAGACCGGCACACCGGCGGCCTGAAAGACCCCTATGGCGTTGGGCCCGACCTGGCCCGTCACCACGGCCTGGGCGCCGCGTTCGATGATAAACTGGGCCGCCTGGATACCGGCCCCTCCGGCGGCTCCGCGGGCGGGGTTCTCGACCGCCTCCCACTGCAAGGTCTCCGTATCCACAAAGACATAGCTCTGGCAGCGCCCAAAGACGGGGCTGGCCGGCGCGTCGAGTCCCGCGCCATCGGCTGTCACGACAATACGCATGAGGCTTCCTCCGATCTACTTGTTCTTGGATTGGGACGCGCGCGCCGGGGCCTGCGGAAAGATCGGCGTCGTCTTCACGGTTGGCGTCCGTTTGATGACCTGCGCCGCGATCTCGGCAAAGACCTCGGCCGGATAGTCCTCGATCTCTCCGGCGTCGCAGCGCCGGGAGAGCTCTGGATCGAGCGCGATTTCCCCCAGTACCGGCACGCCGATCTGGAGGGCAGTGTGTGTAGCCTGGCTGGGCCCAAAGACCTCGATCCGTTCGCCGCACTTGGGGCAGGCCACGTAGCTCATGTTCTCTATCAGGCCCAGGATCGGCACCCGCATCTGCTGGGCCATGCGGGCCGCCTTGCGGACCACCATCCCCGCTAGGTCCTGCGGCGAGGTGACCAGGACAATTCCATTGAGAGGGATGGACTGCATCACCGTCAAGGAAGCATCCGAGGTGCCCGGCGGAAGGTCCACGACTAAAAAGTCCAGCGCTCCCCAGGAGACCTCGTTCCAGAACTGCTGGATGGCGTTGCCGATCAGGGGCCCGCGCCAGATGACCGCTTCGTCCTCATTGGGCAGAAGCAGGTTGATGGACATCATCCGGATACCGGTGCGGGTCTTGACCGGCGTAATGCCCAGCGGGCCCATAATCGGCACCTGGCTGAGGCCAAAGATCTTGGGCTGGCTGGGGCCGGTGATGTCGGCGTCCAGTATACCCACCTCTTTCCCCTGTCGCTTTAGCGCTGTAGCCAATAGGGCGGTCACCAGCGACTTGCCCACGCCGCCCTTGCCGCTCACCACGGCGATCACGCGCTCGATCTTGTTCTGGGGCCTGGATTGCTGGAGAATCTCGTCGGCGGTCTCCAGGAAGGCGACGCGCTCTTCTTGGGTCATTTCGACCACGTCCACCTGGACCTCCATGTCCGGGCCAACCTGCGCCACGGCCTCCCGCACGAGTCGGATCAGGTCATCCCGGATCGGGATGTTCATGGCCGGAAGCGCCAGGCCGATGCGGACGACGCCTTCCTCGGCTTGGACATCCCGGATCATACCCAGCGCGACCAGGTCGCGGCCCAGCTCGGGATGGCTCACTTTTTTCAGGGTGTTGAGAATCTGTTCAGTAGTAGCCATAAAAGCTCCTTGCGATCGTCGGGCGCTACATCCGTCGCGTGGGAGATAACCTCAACCACGCGCCGAGGCGCGCGGGGCGGGTAGCACCATTCGGCGGCAGCACCCGCCCCGCGGTACCTTTCCCGGAACGACTACTCTTGCTTTTCCAATTCCTGGATCCGCCGGTTGATGGCCTCCAGTTGCTGCTGCAGGTAGGCGGCCTGCTGTTTCAGGTAGCTGGCCTCCTGCTCATCCGGCGGCGGGGCGGCCATCGGCGCGGCGGCCCAAGGGGGCGCATAGCCCATGCGGGCCCAGCCGGGCAGGCCGGTGGCATAGTACCAGTGCCGCCAGCGGTTGCCGCGGACCCAGCCGCCGCCCCCGCCCCAGCCCACACCGCGTCCCGGGATGGGGTTGGCGTAACCGGGCACGCCGGCGCCGGCACAGTAGCCGGCCGCGCGGCCGGTCATCGGCCCCATTCCTCGTGGTCCTGTTCGATCTCCACCAGGCATTTCGTTCACCTCCTTTCTTGGGTCCGGCGGCCGGCCGGCCGCCGGACCCTTATCGAATTGCCCTCGCGTTCGCGGCAGTGTCGCCTGCCGACGATTCTGTATTTCCGCTCCACCCCCGGCCTGGAGCTGGTTCGGCCGGCGGGTTGCGCGCAGCGTTTAGTGATGTTCCCCTTTCCCTTCCCTCATGTGCCGATAATAGGACTCTAGGATTTGCGCGACCCTGGACTGCAACTCCTCCAGCTCCTTGATCCAGGCGAATAGGGCCTCATTGCCCAGAGCGGTGAGACGGTAGACCCGCCGCGGTGGGCCCTGGGCGGCCTGCCCATCCCATGAGGAAGAGAGCCACCCCCGCATCTCCATATCGTTTAGCGCCCGGTAGATGACGCTCGGGTGCAATCCCGCCAGTCCAAAGCCGGGCACTTGCTCCAGCAGGGTATAGCCGTGGGCAGCATCCTGGTGCAGCAGGAGCAGCAAGATCGGCTCGAGCATCCGTACTGCTCTCCGGGGTCGTCCCCATCGCCAACCTTGTCTTCCAGGCATCTCGCTACCTCCTTTGTTGCCTGCCCATTATAGCACACTATTCTAGTTTTGTCAATAGAGGATTGTATATTACTGATTTATTATCAGTAGTGATTCCATGGGTGCCCAGGAGAGGGGTCGCTTCCCCGGATCGAACCACGCTCCTCCTGGAGGAGACCAGGTTGCATGGACTGCGCCGCGATGGTACAATTCGGGCAGTCCTGACGCCGAGGCAAGACCGTGGGCAAAAACGCGCCAGCGCCGCCGCTGCTGACAACAAAGCTGACCATTCCCCCGCCCCGCCCGGGACGAGTGGTCCGTCCCCGTCTGGTTGAGCGCCTGGAGGGGAGCCTGCGCCACAAGCTGACGCTGCTCTCGGCCCCGGCCGGCTTTGGCAAGACCACCCTGCTCGGCGAATGGATCGCCCAACTCGGCGGCCGCGACCTGGCCGCTGCCGCCCCCCTGCCGCCGGACGCTCCTGCCCTGGCCTGGCTCTCCGTGGACGAATCCGACAACGACCCGCCGCGCTTCTGGCGCTACGTCCTGGCGGCGCTGCAGGAGGCCGGCGTGCCCATCCGTCCGGCGCTGCACGCTTCCTTGCAGTCCCCCCCGCCGGCCGTCCGTCCCTGGTTCGTGACGGCCCTGGCCAACAACCTGGCTGCTTTTCCCCGTCCCGTGGTGCTCGTGCTGGACGATTACCACCTGGTGGAAGCCATGGAGGTGCACCGCGTCCTCAATTTCCTCCTGGACAACCTGCCGCCGAACGTGCACCTGGTGATCTCCACGCGGGAGAATCCGCCCCTGGCCCTGGCCCGGCGGCGCGCCCGCGCCGAGCTGTTGGAGATCCGCGCCGTCGACTTGCGCTTCACCGCCGCCGAGGCGGCCGAATTCCTGTGCACGAGCATGGGGCTGAACCTGGCGCCGGAGGATATCGCCGCGCTGGAGCAGCGCACGGAAGGATGGATCGCCGGCCTGCACCTGGCCGCCCTGTCCCTGCAGCGGCACCCGGACCCCCACTCCTTCATCGCTGCCTTTGCCGGCGACGACCGCTACGTCATGGACTACCTGGTCGAAGAGGTCCTGCACCAACAGCCGCCCTCTGTCCAGAGCTTCCTGTTGCAAACCTCCATCTTGCAGCGGCTGACGGCCCCTTTGTGCGATGCGCTCCTGGGGCGCGGGGACAGCCAAGAGATCCTGGCCGGCCTGGACCGCGCCAACCTCTTTGTTGTCCCCCTGGACAACCGGCGGGAGTGGTATCGTTACCACTTTCTCTTTGGCGAACTCCTCCGGCACCGCCTGGAGCAGGCGCGGGACCGAGCGGACATTGCCCGCCTGCACGGGCGGGCCGGCGCCTGGTATGAAGAACATGGGTTCCTATCCGAAGCCGTCCACCATGCCCTGGCCGCCGCCGACTGGGAGCGTGCCGGAGAGATCATCGAGCAGCACGCCCTGCCGATGATCTTTCGCAGCGAGGTCACGCTGCCCCTCCAGTGGATGAAAGCCCTGCCGGAAGAATTGGTGCGCTCCCGCCCGCTTCTGGGGGTGATCTACGCCTGGTGTCTCCTGCTGGCGCACCTGCCCGCGCCCGACCTGGTCGAGCAAAAGCTCCGGCAGGCCGAGCAGTCCCTCCGATACCGTGCGCCCGGCGATCCGCTGCCCGACACGGTGGCCCGACACGCGGCGGCGATCCGCGCCTTTGCGGCCCGTCTCCACCTGGCGGCTCCCCAGGAGGCCGTGGACCTCTCGCGTCAGGCGTTGGACGGACTGGCCGAGGACGATCTGCGCCTCCGCGGCTTCCTGACCATGAACCTGGCCTCGGCCTACCTACGTCTGGGGGAAGTCGAGGCCGCGCTCCGGGGCTATGCCGAGGCGCAGCGGATCGGGGAAGCCAACGAAGACTACTACACGGCGCTGATCGCCGTCCACCGCCAGACCTACATCCTCACCAAGCAGGGCCGGCTGCGCGAGGCCGCCCGGCTCTGCCGGCAGGCACTGCGAGAGGTTGCCGGGCCGGCCGAGGAACGGGGCCGGCCGATCCCCGCGGCCGGCGCCCTCTACGCCGCGTTGGGCGCGATCCTGGTAGAGTGGAACGAGTTGGCCGAGGCCGGCCCGGTGATCGACAAGGGCCTGGCTTTGCTGGCGCTGGCCGGGGAACGCCGGGTCCAGGTGCGGGCGTACGCTACCCTGGCCCGCCTGCGGTTGGCGCAGGGCGATCCGGCCGGCGCCCTGGAGGCGCTCGAGCAGGCCCGGCCGCTGTGGCGGGGAGCCGATTCCTACGCCGAGGCGCTGGCCGCCTTGGTGCGCTTCATCCGGCCGGGCAGATCGCCGGAGGATGGGGAGGCCGCCCGGCGGTGGGCAGCGGAGAGGCGGGCGCTACTGGCCGGCGCCCAGGGTGTGCCGGCCGTGTACCTGGAGGAGGATTGGCATCACGGCGAACAGGTGGTCCTGGCCCGGCTGCTCATCGCCCGGCAGGAGAGCGGCAAGGGCACCGAGGATGGGCCGGACATGCGGGCGCTGCTGCAGTTCCTCTCCACGCAGCGCTTGCTGGCCGAAGAGGGAAACTGGAACGAGCGGGCGATCGTACTGGCCATCCTAGAGGCCCTGGCGCGGCAGTCCCTGGGAGAGGCCGGGCCGGCGCTGGCGGCGCTGGAACGCGCCCTGGCGCTGGCCGAACCGGAAGGGTATGTGCGCATCTTTCTCGACTACGGCGAGTCGCTGACGGGGCTCCTCTACCATGTGGCCATGCGGGGCAGCGCGCGCGCTTATGCCGGCCGGCTCCTGGCGCTGGGGGCTGCTCCTGGCGCGGCCCCGCCGCCGGAGGGCGCTTCACGAGGCACCCTGCCCGAGCCGCTGACCGGGCGAGAGGTCGAGGTGCTGCGGTTGATCGCCGCGGGGCGCACCAACCAGGAGATCGCCGTAGACTTGGGCATTGCCTTTGGCACAGCCAAAGTCCATGCCCATCGTATCTACAGCAAGCTGGGCGTGCAGAACCGCACCCAGGCCGTGCGGCGGGCCCAGGAGCTGGGCCTCCTGCCGCCGCCGTAACCCCGGCGGGACTGCCCGTCGGGCCGGGGGGGGGGCGGTAGAGGTTGTTGTATACCCCAAAAATATATCTTTCGGTAGACGCGGCCGCACCCGGAAGTGGGTATACTGAGGACGGCACCAGCCGACACCGGAGCCGTCCGCGTGACCGTGACCGGCACGATCCGCGACGAGGACCCGGCCCGTCGTCCGGCAAGTTCTCGAGGTACACAGCCTATGCCGCGCACATGGGATCGACCGGTGTTGTACCAGATCCAGATTCAGGGACACCTGGACGCCAGTTGGTCGGACTGGATGGACGGAATGACCATGGGCGCGGGGTCCGGTCCTGACGGCGCGCCGGTAACGACGCTGATCGGGCGGATCGATCAGGCCGCGTTGCACGGGATCCTCCGGCGTATCCGCGACCTGGGGCTGCCCCTGCTGGAAGTCAGGCAGATCCCTGCGCCATAGTGTCAATCCTTGGCGAGGGCGGACCCTCGCCGGCGGACCGTTTCGCGGCCGATAAGGAGATGAGGTGCACCGGAATGACAGCGCCGCTTGGCCCGTGCTGCTGTTGTACAACCTGGATATGAGCTGGCCGGCCGCCGACATCGTGGAGGCGGAGGAAGAGGCTGCCGCCCTCGCCGGCGCCCTGCGGGAAGCCGGGCATGCGGTTACAGTCGTGCCCGCGCAGGATGCCGACTTGGCCGGCCGCCTCCGTCGTTTCGATCCGGACAAGGTGATCGTGCTCAACATCTGCGAGGAACTGCCCGGGGTGCCGCACAGCGAGGCCCTTGTCCCGCTCATCCTCGAACGGCTGGGCTTTGTCTACACGGGGACGCCGGCGGAAGCCCTGGCTTTTAGTTGGGACAAGGTCCAGGTGAACCGGCGGCTCGATGCCCACGGCCTGCCTACCCCGCGCTGGGCGGTCTACGAGTCGGCCGATCCCGATGGCTGGGAATGTTTTCCGGCGATCGTCAAGCCGTCCGGCGAGCACAGCAGCTTTGGCATCACCTCCGAATCGGTGGTCTATACGCGCGCCGATCTTTGCCGGCGGATCGCCTATGTGCTGGAAGAGTTCGCCCAGCCCGCGTTGGTGGAAGATTTCATCGACGGGCGCGAGTTCCGCGTGGCCCTGTGGGGCAACGGTGTCGTCCGGCTCCTGCCGCCGGCCGAGATGGATTTGAGCGCGTTCGAGGACGCCCGCGAGCGGCTGTGTACCTTCGATTCCAAGTTCCACCCAGGATCGAGGCACTATGAGCAGATCCAGGTGCGCATGCCGGCTCCCTTGGAACCCGCGGAATACCGCCTCCTGGAACAGGTTGCCCTCAAGACATACCGAGTCTGCGGCTGTCGCGACTACGCCCGCCTGGACATCCGGCTGCGCGACGGCATCTTTTACGTGCTGGATGTCAATCCGAACGCGGACTTTAGCCGGGGGACGAGCGTGGCCGAGATGGCGCAGGCGGCCGGCTACTCCTATGCGGCGATGGCCAGCCGCCTGGTCCAACTGGCCGCCCAACGCCATCCCCTCGGGGGCCGGCGCAGGCACTGAACTTTTGTCCGCCCCCTGGAGGGGGGGCCACGAGTATGGAGCGGCAGCGCAGCCGATGCCCCGGCCGTCCCGCGGCCGGCAGGAATCCGGCAACGCTTCCGGTCCCCGGCCGGCGTCACGGGGTGGCTGTCGTGGGTAGGGCCTGTGGGCACTGTTGGGCAACGTGGAGAGGGGCAAGATGAAGACGGTAGTGGCGGCGGCGCTGGGCGAGTGCGTCCACGTGGCCGGGGTATTGAACTTTTTGCGATTGGCCGAGGCGGCCAACTGGCGGACGGTGTTTCTCGGGCCGGCCGTGCCCATCGCCGAGGTCCTGGCCGCCGCCCGCCGGGAGAAAGCGGACTTGGTCGGCGTCTCCTATCGCCTGACGCCGGAGACGGGGGCGCGCCTGCTGGCCGAGTTTGCCGAGGAGGCAGCCGATCTGCACGCGGCCGGCGTGCGCTTTGCCTTTGGTGGAACGCCCCCGTTGGCCGAACGGGCCCGTGCCCTGGGCTTTTTCGAGCGGGTCTTTGCCGGCGGCGAGCCGGCCGCGGAGGTGCTGGCCTACCTAAAGGGTCAGCAGCGTGAGGAGCCGCTGGAGGAAGACTATCCCCAGGACACCGTGGAGCGCATCCGCTGGAAGCAGCCCTTTCCCCTTCTCCGCCACCACTTTGGCTTGCCCACACTGGAGGCGACGCGGGGAGGAATCGCCGCCATCGCCGAGTCCCGGGCGCTGGACGTGATCTCGCTAGGGATCGATCAAGACGCCCAGGAGAACTTTTTCCATCCAGAGCGGCAGGATCCCCGCCGCACCGGGGCCGGCGGAGTGCCCGTGCGCACCCCCGACGACTACCGCTCGCTCTATGCCGCCAGCCGGCGCGGCAACTACCCGCTGCTGCGCACCTACTCGGGGACCGACGATTTCATCCGCCTGGCCGAAATGTACGTAGACACGATCCGCATTGCCTGGTGTGCCATTCCCCTCTTCTGGTTCAACCGGATGGACGGCCGTGGCCCCTGGGACCTGGAAGGCTCGATCCGTGAGCACCAGCGGGTCCTGGCCTGGTACGGGGAACGCGGCATCCCGGTGGAGCTGAACGAGCCGCATCACTGGGGAATGCGCGATGCGCCCGACGTGGTCTTTGTCGTCGCGGCCTACCTGGCGGCCTACAACGCGCGGGCCTTTGGAGTGCAAGACTATATCGCCCAGTTGATGTTCAATAGCCCCCCGGGGCACTCCGATGCCATGGACCTGGCCAAGATGCTGGCCGTCCTGGAGCTGATCGCGCCGCTGGCCGGGGCGGATTTCCGTATCTGGAGGCAGACCCGCACCGGCCTGTTGAGCTACCCATTGGACACCGCCGCCGCCCGCGCTCACCTGGTGGCCGGCGTCTACTTGCAGATGGCGCTGCGGCCGCACATTGTCCACGTGGTGGGTTACACAGAGGCCCACCATGCGGCTACAGCCGAGGACGTGATCGAGTCCTGCCACCTGGCCCGCCGGGCCATCGAGAACGCCCTGCGCGGCCAGCCCGACATGACGTCCGACCCGGCCGTGCGGCGGCGCCAGGAAGAGCTGCTGGGCGAGGCCCAGGTGACGTTGGGGGCGATCCGCGCCCTGGCCGGCCCTGGCGTGGACGATCCCTTTGCCGATCCTCCTACGCTGGCGCGGGCCGTGACGTCGGGGGTGCTAGATGCCCCGCACCTGCGCAACAACCCCTTTGCCCGCGGCCGGGTCGTGACCCGTATAGACTCCCGCGGAGCGTGCGTGGCCGTAGCCCCCCGGACAGGGCATCCCTGGTCCGAGGCGGAACGTTTGGCGAGCCTGGGGCGCATGGCATGAGCCGCCGCTGTCTTTGTAGTTTATGAGACGACTTCTAGACAGCAGTCCAGACCTTGCCCCGATTGGACTCCCCGAACAACGGGACCGTCCACGGGGAGGCGACACCGCTCCTTGTTTGTCCAGACGGCCTAGATAGGAAAACTGGAGGTTCCCGATGGCAAGGCGGACGACCCGCTACACCGTGATCGGCGCCGGCCATGGCGGCAAGGCCATGGCCGCGCACCTGGCCCTGATGGGCTTTCCGGTTACCCTTCACAACCGCACGGCGGAGAACGTCGCCGCGATCAAACAGCGCGGGGGGATAGACCTGGAGAGCTACCATGGCGGGCCCCGTGGTTTCGGCGAGCTGGCCCTGGTCACATCCGATATAGTCGAGGCCCTGGCCGAAGCCGAGGTGGTGATGGTCGTCGTGCCCTCCTCGGCCCATGCCGATGTGGCCCGGGCCGCGGCTCCCGGCCTGCGCGATGGGCAGATCGTGGTGTTGCACCCGGGGCGCACCGGCGGCGCGTTGGAGTTCACCAAGGTCCTGCGCGACAACGGCTGCCGGGCCGATGTCACCGTGGCCGAGGCCGAGACGCTGATCTATGCCAGCCGCTCCGATGGGCCGGCCCAGGCGCGTATCTTTAGCATCAAGGAGGCGGTGCCGCTGGCGGCGCTGCCGGCCACGCGCACGGCCCATGTGCTGCAGGCGCTGGCCCTGGCCTATCCCCAGTTCATCGACGGCATCAACGTGCTGCATACCGGGCTGAACAACATGGGCGCCATCTTTCACCCGGCCCTGACCCTGCTCAACGCCGGGCGCATCGAGTCTACCCACGGCGATTTCCAGTTCTATATCGAGGGCGTGACCCCTTCCGTGGCCCGCGTGCTGGAGGTGCTGGACCGGGAGCGGGTGACGGTGGCGGCCTCGCTGGGCATCCGCGCCCGGACGGCGCTGGAGTGGCTGAAGATGGCCTACGACTCCGCGGGCAACGATCTCCACGAGGCCATCCACAATCAGCCGGGGTACTATGGGATCAAGGCGCCGCCGACGTTGAACCATCGCTACATCTTTGAGGATATTCCGATGAGCCTGGTGCCGATGGCCGCCCTGGGGCAGCGCTACGGGGTCTCGGTGCGGGGCATGGACAGCATCATCCGCCTGGCCTGTATCGTCCACCGCACCGACTACTGGCGGCGCGGGCGCACGCTGGACAAATTGGGCATCGCCGATCTGAGCGTGAGCGAGTTGACCCGCTATGTCTACGAGGGAGTGCTGGAATGAGTCCGCGCCCCACGAAGCGGACTGGGTGGCAATCCTGTTTCTGGGTGCAGGACCGCAGCCCGAGTATGAGCAGATCATCGGCAACGTGACCTGGAGCGGGAACAGTTCCGGCGACACCGGCGTGGTCGTCACCAGCGCGGTCCAGATCACCGACACCATCTACAACGTCATTGGGGGCCATGGAGCCCCCGGCCTGGATGGAGCCGACGGTATCCCCGGCGGTGAAGATGGCGGAAACGGCACGGCCGGTGGGAAAGGAGGCTCGGCCGGCGGCGACGGCGGCAGGGGCCCACCAACGGGTTGGTCGACCTGACCTACGGGTTCGATGCCGTGGTGGTGCCGACCGACGCTGGCCGGCCGATCCCATACGAGTGGACGCCGACCCTGGGCAGCGGCCAGAGCGCCGCCCGCGCCGGCTACTCCTGGAGCGCAGCGGGGAGCTATGACATCCACATCATCGTGAACAACTGCGGCGGGAGCGGCATGGACAGCGACGGTCGCAGCATCACCATCACCGCGGGTCTATTGCACGTCCCGTCCCTTGCCGGAGTCGCTCAGCGCCAGCAGTTCCTCGGGATACGGTTGGAGGAAGGTCTGCTGCTGCAGGTAGGGCTCGCCGAAGCGGATGATCCAGGAGTGTACTAGGCTCAAGGGGACGCTCAAGGGGACCTTCTGCAGGCGGTACCGCTGCAAGGTGTCCAGGAAGTGGGCCTTCTCGCCGCTGGACAGTCCCTGGAAGTAGCCCAGGGCGTGCATCAGCACGTTGACATTGGCCGCCAGGCGCGGCAACTGCGCCAGGGCGCGCCGCAGGTGCTCCTCGTATTCGGGCAGCAGGGCGGGCAGGGGCTTTCTCTCCGGGTTGGCGACGATTCGCCCCAGCAGGCGCAGCTCCTTCTGGCTGTAGGCCATCAGGAGGAGCTTGTTCGCGGCGTGGAATTGCACCAGGTCGCGCATCGTCGGCCGGGCCTTGACCGCGCTGAAGCGGGCCAGGGCATAGAGGCGGGTGAGAAAGTGCTCGCGCAGGCGCAAATTGCTCAGCCGGCCCTCATCTTCCACCGGCAGAAGGGGAAAACGCTCCAAGACGGCCCCCCCGAAGAAGCCGCCGCCGCGCTCCAGCACGTTGCCGCCCCGGCCATAGATCTTGACATCCCGCGTGCCGCACGATGGGGAGCGGCCCTTGAGGATGAACCCGTGGACCTCCGGCAGGGCGGCGAGGTAGGACGCTGTCCAGGAGCGCATACGCTCGGTGGCGTCGGCCCCGGTGGCCGGCTGCAGCAGGAGCCGCGCCCCGCCCGCCTGGACGATACGCACCGGGTTCCGCGGCACTCCCAGGCCGATCTCGACCTCCGGGCAGATCGGCAGGAACTCGACGTGCGGCTGCAGCCGGCGCACGAAATCATCCGCGATTATGGCCCCGTTGTACCGGCAGGGCGCGAACCCCAGGCACTTGCTGACGACGACGACGGGGCGGGGAAAGGCGGTTTCTGGCCGCGACGGGTTAGTCTCCATTGTCTTTTACTCCACCTCCGGCCAATCGATCATCATCACCCGCACGGTGGTGCCGGCGCGGGCGGCGGGGTAGGTGCCTTCCGGGATGATGGCCAGCCCGTTGGCGCGGACCATGGAGGAGAGGATGCCCGCCCCCTGAGGGCCGGTCAGGCTGGCGGTGTAGCGGCCGTTCTCCGCGGTGACGATGGCCCGCAGATAGCGCCGCCGGTCGGGGTAGCCGTGGGCGTCCTCCAGGAGCACGGCTTCGACCTCGGGCTTGCGCAGGGCGCGCTGGCCCTGCATCTTTAGGATGGCCGGACGGGCAAAGAGCAGGAAGGCGACCATGGAGGAGACGGGGTTGCCGGGCAGGCCCAGCAGCGGCACGCCGTCGATCAGCCCAAAGGCCATGGGCCGGCCGGGCTGCACCTGGACGCGCCAGAACTCGAGCCGGCCGCGGGTGGCCAGGACCTTTTTCACCAGGTCGTACTCGCCGGTGGAGACACCGCCGGAGGTGATAAAGAGGTCGGCCCCCCAGGCCAGGCCCCTGTCCAGGCGGGCGGAGATCTCTTTGTAACGGTCGTGGGCGATGGGCAGGCGCAGCGGCTGCCCGCCGCAGAGCAGCACCTGGGCGTAGTTGGAGTAGGCGTTGCTGTTGCGGATCTGGCCGGGGCCGGGTGCCTGGCCCGGCTCGACCAACTCACTGCCGGTGGCCAGGATGGCCACGCGCGGGCGGCGGGTGACCAGGGCCTGCGGCCGGCCCAGGGAGGCCAGCAGGCCGATCTCGGGGGGCCGCAGGCGCAGGCCGCGCTCCAGCACCCTTTCTCCCCGGCGGACGTCCTCGCCGGCCTGTCGGAGGTGCTGTCCGGCCGGCACCGCTGCCGGCACGCGCACCCAGCCCTGTTCCAGTTCGGCGCCGGCCTGGTCGGTCTGCTCCAGGGGCACCACGGTGTCGGCCCCCGCGGGCAGGGGGGCGCCGGTCATGATGCGCATCGCCGTGCCGGGGAGGACGGCCGCCGTGGCCGTCTGGCCGGCGGCGACCTCGCCGATCACCCGCAGGCGCACCGGAGCATCCCGGCGGGCCTCGGCCACCTCCGCGGCTCGCACGGCATAGCCGTCCACCGCCGAGTTGAGGAAGGGCGGGATATCCTCGTCGGCCACGATGTCCTCGGCCAGCACGCGCCCCAGGGCCGCGGTCAGCGGCACCGGTTCCGCTTCCAGCGGGGCAAAGTGGGAGAGGATGGTCTCCAGCGCCTGCTCGACGCTGATCGGAGGGGGCTCCGTGGCCATCACAGCTTCTCCTGGACGGCCCGGACCTTGCCGGCGATCGAAAGCGGCTTGTCCCGGCGGTCGTCGATCTTGATCGTGGTGGCCACGCGCCGGGCGCCCATGGCGAAGGGCTGCTCGTGCATCTGGCGCGCCAAGGCCAGAAGGGAACCGATCTCGCCGACGACCACCGTGCCCATGGGCCCCAGCTCATACTCCAGGCCGGCCTCCTGCACGAGGCGCACCACCCCGGCCACATAGTCGCTGATGCTGGGCGTGGTCGTGCCGATCGGCACGACGCTGATCTCCATCATGGCCATGGATCACCTCCAGGCGTAGGACCCCTGTCGCGGCGCCGATGCCTGCCCAGGGGACGCCCACACTTCGCTCTTCCTACCCGTGCCACGCCGACTCGCGCTGCTCGCCCTTTTCCACGGCGCGCCGCAGCTCCTGCAGCAGCCGGGCCTCCGGCACTGCGCCCTCGACGCGCACCGTGTCGTTGATCACCGTCAGCGGCACGCTGTACACCTGGTAGCGGTTCGCCAGGTGGGGAAACTCGATCGCCTCGACCATATCGGCGCGGATCAATGGGCTGGCGATGGCTAGCTGATGGGCCAACCTGACCCCGCGGGTGCAGTACGGGCAGGTCGGTGTGACAAAGACCTGCAGGTGCACCGGGGTGGTGATTTGCGCCAGCGCCTGGAGCGTGCCCTCGCTGAGGCCGGGCTTGCCGGTGGAGACATCGATAATGTCCTCCACAAAGGCCATGAACTCGTAGCCCCCGGGGAGGCCGTAGAAGCGCACGCCATAGTCCTGCGCCCCGACGATGGCGATGGCCGGGATCTTGTCGATGCCGTACTGTTTGACCGGCGCTTCGTCGGCCACAAAGTCGTGGACCTCGACGCTGATCTTGTCCGAGAGGGCGGCGATCTCCTCCGCCAGCTCGCGGGTCTCCTGGCAATACTCGCATTCGTTCTGCTGGGTGAAGACCACCAGACGGACCGGGTCGCGCAGTTTTTGGAACCAGCCCTGGATGGTCTGGCGGTCCTTTTCCTTGAGCATCGTCACGGCAGCACCTCCTTGGGCGTCCATGTTGGGTGCCATCATTTTAGCAATATTTCCCCAGATTGTCCAGCGTGCTTTACCCATTCTTGGAGGCGTGGTATAATGGGGCCGCGTTCAGGCAACGCTTGGCTTTCACCAGACGAGGAGGTCTGATATGTTCGAGGACATCGGCCAGGTCCAGCAGTACATCCGCGATGAAGCGATTGAAATGGTGGACCTAAAGTTTTGCGACCTCGACGGGCGCTGGCACCATGTAGCGATGCCGGCCGCCCGGCTCGACTCCCGCCTCTGCGAGCACGGGGTAGGGTTTGACGGCTCCAGTGTGGGCTTTGCCGCCCTGGAGTCCGGCGATATGGCGGCTGCCCCCGATCTGCGCACCGGCTTCCGGGACCCCTTCTGTGAAATCCCCACCCTCAGTTTTCTCTGCAACATCATCGAGGCCGACACCCACCAGCCTTCACTGCTGGACCCGCGGGGCATTGCTCGCCGCGCCGAGGCCTACCTGCGGGAGAGCGGCGTGGCCACGGAGAGCCTGTGGCTTCCGGAGCTCGAGTTCTACCTGTTCGACCGGGTGCTCTACGGCAGTGGGGTCAACCACTCGTCCTACCGGGTGGATTCCCGCGAGGCCTACTGGAACAGCGAAGGCGGCGAGTTTCAGAACTATGGGTTTCAGATTCCGCCACATGGCGGTTACCACGCCATTCCTCCTTCCGACAGCACCCACAACCTGCGCAGCGAGATGGTGCGCCTGTTAGAGTCGTTGGGGGTCCCGGTCAAGTACCATCACCACGAGGTGGGTGGCCCGGGGCAGTGCGAGATCGAGATGCCGTTGGCCCCGCTCATCCGCGCGGCGGACAACGTCCTGTTGGCCAAGTACGTGATCCGCATGGTGGCCTATCGGCAGGGCAAGACGGCCATCTTCCTGCCCAAGCCCCTGTACAACGAGGCCGGCAGCGGCCTGCACTTTCACCAGACGCTGCGCCGGGACGGCCAGCCGGTCTTTTACGACCCCGCGGGCTACGCCGGCCTGAGCGCGACGGCCCTGCACTATATCGCCGGCATCCTGGTCCACGGCCCGGCGCTGCTGGCCCTGACCAACCCCAGCACCAACTCCTATCGTCGGCTGATTCCAGGGTTCGAGGCGCCGACCAGCCTCTTTTTCTCCCTGGGCAACCGCAGCGCGGCCATCCGCGTGCCCAAGTACGCTACCACCCCGGAATCCAAGCGCTTCGAGTTCCGCACGCCCGATGCTACCTGCAACCCCTACCTGGCGCTGTCCGCGCAGCTGCTGGCCGGGCTGGACGGCATCCGTCGGCAGATCGATCCGGGGCAGGAGGGCTTTGGCCCCTTTGACGAAAACATCTTCGAATGGCCGGAGGAGCGCCGCCGCCAGATCCGGGCTCTGCCTGCCTCGCTGCCCGAGGCACTGCAGGCCCTGGAGGCCGACCACGCCTTCCTGATGCAGGGCAACATCTTCCCGGAGCGGCTGATCCGGCGCTGGATCGACCTGCGCCAGAAGGACTGCCGGAGTGTGGCCGTCCGCCCACACCCATACGAGATGGATCTCTATTTCGATTTGTGAGCATCGGTCCAACCGCTTGCCCGCTCCGCTTATCACAGTCCGCTTCCTAACTGCTGCCACATCCGCCCTCCCCAGGAATGACTCCCGCAGTTGGGGGTCGTCGATGGTTGCGGCGATGGCCTCCACCACTTGGCCGGCCTGGCGATAGGCCGCTTCGGCGGCGGCGGCGTTCCCCAGGAGCGCCTCGCACTCCCCCAGGGCGCCGAGGATCTTCCACAGGCGTTGGCGATGGCCCAGGGCGCGGGCCTGTTCCTCTGTCGTGCGCAGTACGGCGGCAGCCTCCGCGGGCTGTCCCGATCCGAGCAGGGCCTGGCCCTTCAGGTCCGCTGCGTTCCCCATTTGCCTCTGCCCGGCAGATGTGCTAAAATCTCCGGTGGATCGTAGGAGGTGCCGATGGTTTCGAACGAGGAGCTTCGCCGCCGCATTCCCCCCGGCCAGCGCCTGGTGGGGCGCCTGCCCGTGCTGCACTATGGACCCGTGCCGCAAGTGGATATCAAGAGGTGGGATTTCCGCATCTTTGGCCTGGTTGAGCAAGAGGTCCGCTGGAGCTACCCGCAGATTCGCGCCCTGCCCGGCGTGCAGCAGACCTGCGATATACACTGTGTCACCACCTGGAGCATGCTCGACACCCACTGGGAGGGGGTCGCGATCCAGGAGGTGATGCAGCATGTCCGATTGCAACCGGCCGCGCGCTATGTCCTGGTGCACGCCGAGAACGGCTGGACCACCAACATGGCCCTGGATGTCCTTCTGGCCCCGGACAACCTCCTGGCCTGGAGCTACGAGGGCCGCGAGCTCACCCCCGAGCACGGCTGGCCGCTGCGGCTGGTGGTGCCCTCGCGCTACTTTTGGAAGAGCGCCAAGTGGGTGCGCGCCTTCGAGTTTCTCGATCACGATGTGCCCGGCTTCTGGGAGGAGGCCGGCTACCACATGAACGGCGACCCCTGGAGGGAGGAGCGCTACGGGGGGAGGGGCTGACGGGGGAGGGATGAGAGCAGAGAGCAGAGAGCTGAGAGCCGAACTGTGAGGGCGGCAGGTGCGAGAGAGAAAGACGACCTTCAACTTTCAACCTGCAACGTTCGACCCGCTGAGGAGGCTATGATGTCTGAACAAAGACCGATCCGGGTGGGGGCAGAGGCCCCCGACTTTACGCTCCGCGGCAGCATGGGGAGCAAGGTGACTTTGAGCGAGTACCGTGGAAAGAAGAACGTGGTGTTGTCGTTCCACCCGTTGGCCTTTACCTCGGTATGCACGGGGCAGATGGTGCTGCTGGAGCTGGCCCATGAGCGCTTCGACCAGCTCGACACCCAGATCCTGGGCTTGAGCGTGGACGCCCTCCCCAGCAAGGACGCCTGGGCCCAGGCCATCGGGGTCAAGTCGTTCCCGCTGCTGGCCGACTTCCCCGGCGGCGAGGTCGCCCGCCAGTACGGCATCCTGCGCCCCCAGGGCACCTCGGAGCGCGCCGTCTTTGTCATCGACAAGCAGGGCATCGTGCGCTTTGTTCGGGTCTATCCGATCAAGGAACTGCCCCGGCCCGAGGAGGCCCTGGCGGTAATCGAAGGGCTCTAGGGAACTTTTCGACGCCGGCCGGAGCACGATGAAGGTTGGCCGATTCCGTGATCGGCGCCTTTTCCTATACCGGCCAGGGTTGGGGGCTGGCCTACGATGGGCAGCGCCTGATCATGAGCGACGGCTTCTCCTAGCTCTACTTTCGTCCTCGTACCCTACTTCAGCTTCTCTACCCCCGCGAACTCGCGGTACGGCGAGAGGTATTTCAGCACCATGTGGTCCTCTTCTTCCATCTTCCCCTGCACCATCCGCGACAGGAGTTCGGCCAGACCGGGGCCGAGCATATAACCCTGCCCGCACATACCCACGGCCAGGAGAAAGCCCTCCACCTCCCTGCTCCAGCCGACGATGGGGAGGCCATCCGGCGTCATCGGGTAGAGGCCGCGCCAGGTGCGGCGGACGCGCAGGTTCTGTAGGCGGGGCATTAGGTCGACCATGCGCCGGGCTACCTGCGGCAGAAAGACGCTGGTCTCGCGGATGTCGCTGCCCCAGATGCTGGGGCTGGGGGTGATGCAGAAGATGACCTGCCCGGTGTAGTGCTGGTAAAAGTAGTAGTTGGCCGAGCCGGCCGCCGGACGGATGTCCACGACCATAGGGTTCAGGAAGCGGGCCACCGGTTCGGTCACTGCGGCCTCGTGCGAGTCCGGCCGTACCGGGACGGTGATGTCGGCCCACTGGGCCACTTCCGCCGCGGCGCCGCCGGCGGCGTTGATGACCACCGGGGCGCCGTACTCCCCGCGGTCGGTGCGCACACCCCGGACCCGCCCGCCCTCGACGATCAGGCCGGTCACCTGGGTGCGGAAGAGAAAGTCGGCCCCCTGCTGGCGGGCGTGCCTGTAGTAGGCATAGTTGGTCAGCAGCGGCGAGGCGTGGCCGTCGTCGGGGGAAAAGGTCCCGCCGAGGAGTCCGGCCGGGTTCAGGTCGGGGACGATCTGCAGCAGCTCCTGTTTGTCGTGCCAGCGGATGTTCAACCCGTACGCCTGCTGGGTCACCAGCAGGTCCTTCAGGATCTTTTCCTCGCGCTCGCGGTAGGCGACAAAGACATACCCGCCGGGGTACCATTCGATGGCGTCGCCGTAGGTCTCTTTCCAGGAAGAGACGATGGCGATGGAGCGCAGGCAGAGGCGGATCTTGGCCGGGTCGGAGTGGGTGGCGCGGATGCCGCCGATGGCCGACTTGTTGGAGCCCTGGCCGGCGCTGGCCATGCGGTCGATCACCAGCACCCGCAGGCCGGCGCGGGACATCTCGAAAGCGGCCGGCACGCCCACGCTCCCTGCGCCGATGACGATGGCGTCGTAGGCCTTAGCCATGGCGCGCCTCCTCGTCGACGATGCCGGCAAAGGTGCCCAGCGGCACCTCCACGAAGAGCGGGCGCTTGGGTTGGTCGACCACCTCGGCGTCGGGGATGCCCTCCTCGCGGAACAGACGGCGCACCAGCGCCGTGCAGGTCTTGGCCCCGCAGGCCCCCATCCCGGCCCGCGTCACGGCCTTGATCTCGCTGATGTCGCGGCAGCCCTGGCGGATCAGGGCGCGGATCTCGCCGGCCGTGACGCGCTCGCAGCGGCAGACGATCTCGTCGTCGGCGGTGCGCTGCACGTAGCGGCCCAGCGCCGTGCCCACCTCGGGGGGCTGCACGCGGATGCCGGCGATGCGCTTGGCGATGGCCCGCGGCGCCCGCACCTTGACCTCGATGGTGCGGTCGTTGGCCTTGATGGCCCGCGCGCTCAACACCTCCACCGCGCCCAGCACGGCGCCCTCCGTGTCCAGCACGGTCACCGTGTCGCCGACGGCGATGCTGTCCTGGAGGAACTCGTAGGCCAGGGTCACGGTGGGAAAGTCGGCGTCCTGGCGATAGTCCACCAGGGTGATGGCCAGGCCGGGGCAGTTGGTGACGCAGCGCTGGCAGCCGCTGCAGCGGCCCTCGTCGTGGGCAAAGTGGGGGATGGCGCGGATGTCGTTGGGGTCGATGCGGATCAGGCCCTGTTTGCAGACGGCGGTGCAGGGATCGCAGGGGATCTCCTGCAGGCAATGAAAGACGGGAAAGACGCCTTCCTCGGCCTCGGGCGGGGATTCCGTCCGCACCGCGCCGGGCTTGGATTTCAGGATCTCGGCCATGTGGTACCAGTCGGGCGGGATCGGACCGACGCCGTGGCCCAACGCCTGGGCGATCTCCAGCCCCTTGATCTTGCCGGAGAAGATGGCCGCCGAGGCCTCGGCGATCTCCTCGGCGTCGCCGGCAGCGTAGGCCGGCATGCCGTACTCCTGGGCCTTGAGGTAGAACTCGTTGACCGGGTCCAGCCCCACGGCGATGAGCACGGTGTCGCACTCGAAGGAACGCTCGGTGCCGGCGATGGGCCGGAAGCGGCCGTCGACCTGGGCGATGGTCACCGATTCGACCGACTCGTGGCCGTTGGCGCTGACGATGGTGTGCGAGGTATAGATGGGCACGCCCATGCGGGCCAGCTTGTCCTTGTGCACCTTGTAGCCGCCGCACTCGGGCAGGGCCTCGACCAGGCCGACGACCTGGATGCCGGCCTGCAGGGCGTGGTAGCCGGCGATGAGGCCGACGTTGCCGCCGCCGACGATAAAGAGGCGGCGGGCCGGCCGCACCAGGTCGCGGTTGGCCAGTGTCTGAAAGGCGCCGGCGCCGTAGACGCCGGGGAGGGTGTTGCCGCGGAAGGAAAGCGACTTTTCCCGCGCCCCGGCGGCGCAGAGCAGCACCTGTGGCTTTACCAACACGTAACGCGCGTTCTCTTTCAGGATGCCCACCAGCCCATCGCTGAAGACGGCCAGGGCGGTGCTGCGCAGCCAAATCTGGACGCTGCTGTGTTGCCGGACCTGCTCCTCCAACTTGGTGGCGATATCGATGCCGCGGGTGCCGGCGAAGACGGCGCCGACGGAGCCGAAGAAGCGGTGGGTCTGCAGAACGAGCTTGCCGCCCAGGCGGTGCTTGTCGTCCACCAGGAGGGTGCCGATGCCGAGCGCGCCGAGCTCGTTGGCCGCCGAAAGGCCGGCCGGCCCGCCGCCGATGATCAGCACCTCCACGGCGAGCTGCTCGATCTCGTGCATCTGGCCGGGCGCGGCCACCGGGGGCAGCGCCGGCAGCCCGTCCACCGGCTCCACGCGCATCCCGGCGCGGACGGGCTCCATGCAGGCCTTGACCGGCCGGCCGTCGACCAGGACCAGGCACTGCGCGCACTGTCCGTTGGCGCAGAAGATGCCCTGGGGGGCGCCGTCTTTGTGGTGATGGCCAAAGACCCGCTCGCCGTGGGCAAAGAGAGCGGTGGCGATCATCTCGCCGGACCGGGCCTCCAGCGGCCGGCCCTTCCAGTAAAAGGTGAGGTGTTCGCCGGGTTCGATAGGCAGGATGGGGTGTCTGTCGATGCGGTGGTCGGTCAATGGAACCTCCTTGTTCATTGACGGGCAGGTTTGCCGTGGCGTATTATAGCACAACTGCCCCGTAGCACCAACTGTACAGAAGTGATGTAGCTTCCCGAAATTTCGCCCCCGGGCCGTTATCATGGACGCCGTAGCGAGGCAGACGCGCCTTGCCTTTGCTCGCGGCAGTTGACCGGAACGGCGGACTCGTGGTAGAATGGGAACTATCGAGGAGCGAGTCTGTACACCGAGGAGGTCCCATGGCCATTGCGAACGACCTGACTCCCCTGGAGATCCTGGGAGTAGCCATCAAGTCCGAGATCGAGGCGGCCGGCCTGTACCGGCACATGGCCGCGAAGGTAGTCAACCTGGACCTGAAGGAGCGACTGGGCTTCCTGGTGCAGGAGGAGGAGAAGCATCGCCGCATCCTGGAGACGGCCTATCGGCGCCTTTTCCCCGAGGTGCCGCTGGCGCTGCCGCCGCAGTCGTTGGTGCCGACGGTCGCCGCGGCGATCCAGGAAGGGGCCGACGTCCCCAATCTCTTCCGCCTGGCGATGGAGGCCGAGCAGATGTCGGAGCGCTTCTACGCGGAGCAGGCCGGCCGGGCCCAGGAGGAGAACGCCCGCTCCAGCCTGACCTACCTGAGCCGTATGGAGCACGGCCACTATGAGCTGCTGCGCAACGAGCTGGAGATGATCCAGCGCTTTCCGACCTACTACCGGGTCGAGGTCTTTGACCTGGGGCAGGAGATGGTCCATTTTGGACCGTAGGGGCGGGCTGCCGGTTGAGGGTTGCAGGTGGGAAGCCGGAAGCCGCGAGCTGGCAATTGAGAGCTGAGATCAGAACCGGAAACCGAGAAGCGGGAAACGGCAATGAAAAGGAGGTCGCGTAATGGATAAGTGGGAATGCCTGGCCTGTGGGTACATCTATGATCCCGAGGTTGGCGATCCGGACGGTGGCATCGCGCCCGGCACGCGCTTCGAGGATATCCCCGACGATTGGGTGTGTCCGCAGTGCGGCGCCAGCAAAGACATGTTCGAAAAGATGGCTTAGTATGGGAGGTCCTATGAGCGAGCGCCAGATCTGCCCCAATTGCCAGGAGGAGATCGAGGGCGAGGGTGTGCGCCGCGGCCGCCTGGTCTACTGCAGCGAGGCCTGCGCCTACGAGGACAGCCGGTCCAAGGACTGCGCCGGGCGCACGGATGTTAGCCGGGCTTCGCTGGAAGAAGAGCTGGAATATCGCCGGAACCCACCGGCTTCCTAGCCCGTTGCCGGACCTGTAGCGCGGCGGCGTAGCGTGCTGCATCTTCGCCGCGGGTCGTTTGTGTTGGCCGAGAACCCATCTCATAATCGCCGCAAAGGCACGGAGGCCCAAAGAAAATCGGAAAAGGTATGCCCAAAGGACCTTTCGGGCCTTTGAGCCTTTGTGGTTTATGAGATGGCTTCGAGTGTGATTGGATCAGAGGAGAAAACGATGCGCAATATGACCGAAAGCAACCTCAAGTCAGCGTTCGCCGGCGAGAGCCAGGCCCACATGCGCTACCTGGCCTTTGCCGACAAGGCCGAGAAAGAGGGTTTCCCTAACGTCGCCCGCCTCTTCCGGGCCATCTCCTTCGCCGAGCAGGCCCATGCCACCGGGCACCTGCGCACGCTGGGGGGCATCGCCGGCACGGCCGAGAACTTGGCCGAGGCCATCGGCGGGGAGACCTTCGAGGTCGAGGAGATGTACCCGGCCTACGCCGCCGTGGCCGAACTGCAGGGGGAGAAATCGGCCCTCCGCAGCATGAACTATGCCCTGGAGGCGGAGAAAATCCACGCCGCGATGTACCAGCAGGCCCGCCAGGCGGTGCAGGCCGGCCAGGACGTCGCCATGGGCACCATCTACATCTGCGAAGTCTGCGGCTACACGGTGGAGGGCACCGCCCCCGACCGCTGCCCGATCTGCAACGCGCCGAAGGACAAGTTCCGCGCCTTTTAGGTCCGGATTCGCGGAAGGGGCCGCTCTCCAAGGGAGGCCCCTTCCGCTGTCCCGGATTCCAGGGAGTGGCTTCTCCTAGGGCATAATGCTTCCACGCTTGGGGCAGCCGGCAACCTGTCTCCCGCGCGGGGGGTGGGGGTGAGACGCATCTTTTGGAACCTCGACGAACGGCGGCTGCGCGCCGGCTGGCGGCTGGCGATCCAGTTGTCCGGCAACCTCATTCTGGCCGTCCTGCCCTGGTATACGCTGCGCGCGGCCACGGGGAGATTGCTCGACCCGGCCGCGTGGGCGGACCTGGCCCGCTACACCATCTTCTTTGTCGCCACGGTGCTGACGGTGGCGGCGGCGGCGCGCTGGCTGGACCGCCGGCCGTTCGCCGACCTGGGGCTGCACCTGGCCGCCCCGGCCTGGTGGGCCGATTTTGCCTTTGGCCTGGTGCTGGCGGCGGTGCCGATCGTGGCGCTGCTGCTGCTGGCCTGGGCCCTGGGCTGGGTGACGATTGAGCCGGCGCCGGTTTCGGGGCTGGACGGGGTGCCCTGGGGCGTGGGGCTGCTGCTGGCGCTGCTGCAATACCTGAGCGTGGCCTTCTTCGAGGAACTGGCCCGTGCCTACCACATCCGCAACCTGTTCGAGGGGACGCGGGGCCGGCTGGGCCTGGTCGGCGGGGCCGTCGTCGCCGTAGGTGGGGCGGCGCTGATCTCGGCGGTGATGCACATCGGCCCGGCGATCTTTTTGCTGTACGTCTTCCTGGACACCGCCGTGTACGGCCTGTGCTACCTGCTGACGGGGCGGATGGCCATTGCCGTGGGCCACCACCTGGCCTGGGACCTGCTGCTGTCCACCGTACTGGTGGGGCCGGAGATCGTCCCCCTGGAGTATGCGGCCGCCGTGTTCTTTGTCCGGCCGGCCGGCGGGGCGCTGTCGGCCCTGGCCAGCCCCAGCCCGTTGCTCCTTGCCGGTGCTATGGTGGGGGTATTGGCGTATGCGGCGGCGAATGCCCTTGTGATCCTCGGATGGGTGCGCCTGCGCCAAGGTGCGGCGGCCTTGTTGCCGCGCTATGATGGGGAAGCGGGTCGCCGCTAGGGAAGTAGAGCGGGGCTCTACCCGAAGGTGGAGCCCCGCATCCGATTGTCCGTGGCAGGATCCGTGTCCTATCCGTCGCCGAATCGGTGCTAGAAGAGTCCGATTACCCGCCCCGTTTCCAGGTCCAGGTCCACGTCGTAGAACGCCGGGCGGGTGGGCAGGCCGGGCATGGTGCGCATGGCGCCGCACAGCGGGTAGAGGAAGCCGGCGCCGACGCTGGCGCGGATGTCGCGGATGGGCAGCCGGAAGTGCCGGGGCACGCCCTTCCACTCCGGATCATGGCTCAGGGAGAGGTGGGTCTTGGCCATGTTGATCGGCAGCTTGTCGAAGCCCAGCCGGGTGTAGAGCGCGATCTTGGCTTCGGCTTCGGGGCTGTAGTCGACCCCGTCGGCGCCATAGATCTGCGTGGCGATGGCTTCGATCTTTTGTTTGATGCTCCACTCCAACGGGTAGAGGAAGCGGAAATCGGAGGGCTTTTCGCAGGCGGCGATCACGGCCTTGGCCAGGTCCACCGCCCCGGCGCCGCCGCGGGCCCAGTTGTCGCACATCACTGCGTCTTCGGCACCGGCGGCCAGGGCGGCGTTGCGCACCAGCTCGATCTCGGCGTCGGTGTCGGTCTCGAAGCGGTTGACGGCCACGACTACCGGGACGCCGAAGCGCCGGGCGTTCTCGATGTGCGCGGCCAGGTTGCCGACGCCCTTGCCCAGCAGTTCCAGGTTCTCGTCGGTGTACTCGGGGGGCAGCGGCCGGCCGGCCACCACTTTGGGCCCGCCGCCGTGCATCTTCAGGGCGCGGATGGTGGCGACGATGACGACGCAGTTGGGGATCAACCCGCTGTAGCGGCACTTGATGTTCATGAACTTTTCCATGCCGCAGTCGGCGCCGAAGCCGGACTCGGTGACCACATACCCGTCGGCTCCCACCAGGCGCAGGGCGATCTGGTCGGCGATGATCGAAGAGTTGCCGTGGGCGATGTTGGCGAACGGGCCGGCATGGACGATGGCCGGGGTGTTCTCCAGCGTCTGCATCAGGTTGGGCATGATGGCGTCCTTCATCAGGACGGTCAACGCGCCGGCTACGCCCAGGTCTTCGGCGGTGATGGGTTCGCCGTCCCGATTGGTGCCGATGACGATGCGGCCCAGCCGCTCCCGCATGTCTTCCAATCCGGTGGTCAAGGCCAGGATGGCCATGATCTCGCTGGCTACGGTGATGTCGTAGCCGGTCTCGCGGACCATGCCCTTTTCCTCCGGCCCCAGCCCGATCTGGATGCGGCGCAGGAAGCGGTCGTTGACATCGATGACGCGGGGCCAGGTGATGCTGGCCGGGTCGATGTTCAGCCGGAACATGCGGCGCTTTTCTTCCGGCGTCAACTGGTTCGGATCGGTCTTGTCGATGCCCAGCTTCTTCAGCCGGCGGAGCATCGGCGGAGAGAAGCGGCGGTTGCCCTTTTTGTCCTTGGGGCAGAAGGCGTTGAAGAGCTTTTCGTCGTCGGGCTGCTGGGCCTCGTGGAACATACGGGCGTCGATGGCCGCGGCCAGCAGGTTGTGCGCGGCGGTGATGGCGTGGATGTCGCCGGTGAGGTGCAGGTTAAAGTCCTCCATCGGCACGATCTGGCTGTAGCCGCCGCCGGCCGCGCCGCCCTTGATGCCAAAGGTCGGCCCCATGCTAGGCTGGCGGATGACGGTGATGATCGTCTTGCCCAGGTGCGCGCCGAGCGCCTGGCTCAGGCCGCACGTGGTCGTGGTCTTGCCCTCGCCCAGCGGAGTGGGCGTGATGGCGGTGACGTCCACATAGCGGCCTTGGGGTCGATCCCAAATACGCCGTAGGACGTCGAGGTGGATCTTGGCTTTGTACTTGCCGTAGAGGTCCAGGTCGTCCTCGGTCAAACCGATCATGTGGGCGATCTCGATGATCGGCTTGAGCTTGGCTGCCTGGGCGATCTCGATGTCGCTTGGAACATTGGCCATCTTCTCACTCCTTTGCTAGGACTAAGCGGGGCTACCGTAGGCTCCCGCTGCTGGACCAGGGCCTGCAAAAGGCCGATACACGGGGGGAGGGACGGTCGGTATTTTACTACATTGTGGACAATTGCGCAAGCGGCGCTCACTGCCCGCAGAACGGGCAGAGCTGCCAGGTCAGGTCCATCAGCCGGCCGCAGGCCGGGCACTTTTTCTTCAAAGGGGTGTGGCAGTAGGGGCACAGCAGGAAATCCGGCTCGCAGCCGCGCTGGCACGTCGGGCAGACCGGGCGCTGTTCGAACTCGTGCAGGATGTACTCGCGCTCCAGGGCCCGGGCATCGGCATCGATCAGCTTGTCGTGCGGGCGCAGCAGGTAGTAGACCACGAACCCGGGCAAGCCGCCCAGCAGCACCAGCAGCGTCGACAGCAGTTGCACAAACAGGCTCTCGCTGCGCGAGCGGATGTCCACGTAGGTCCAGACGGTCAGGCCCAGGCGAAAGACGGCCAAATAGGCCCCCACGACAATGGCCACCCACTTGAGCACGGGCAGAACCTGGGACAGGATGCCTTGTAGTAGTTCTTCCACCATCGGATGAAGCCTCCTTATATGAGCAGCGAACCGATCGACAGTCCTGCAAACAACCTACCCCAGCCTTCGACTTTCCACGACGGGCAGGATAAAGACGTGCGCCCCCCCCACCTGGACCTCCACCGGCGCCGGCGGAAAGAGCCCCCCCGTCTCCAGCATCGGGGAGATGGGGCTCATGTAGCGGGTGCGGGAGTGACAGTGCTGCTGGATGATGCCCAAGACCTTGTCCACCAGCTCTTCCCGGACGGCGATGAAGAGGGTGTCGTTGGCCTCCATCAAAAAGCCCCCGTAGCTGGCGACATGGGTGAAGGCGAACCCGGCCTTGGTCAACCCCTCGCGCAGGTCTTCCAGGTCGCGGCGCTGGATGATGGCGATGATCAGCTGTTCGGCCATGGCCTTACCTCCTGGCGATGCGCACGGGAACATGGGCCCATCGGTTTACCCCTTGTCCTCGGAACGGTACACCCGGACGCGCCGCTGCGGCTCGCGCCCCTGGCTCTGCGAGCCGAGGTGATAGCGCTCGACCATCTGGTGCTGCAGCCGGCGGATGTAGGCGTTCTGCGGTGTCAGCTCCACGGAAGAACGCTCCCCGTTCAGCACCTGCTCGATGGCCGCCTGGGCTTCGCCCAGCGCCTCCTCGACGGTCTCCTCCTCGCCCGCCTTCCTGCGGCCAAAGATCAGGTCCAGGGCATTCTCGATCTGCACGACGGTGTTGGCCTTCAGGACATAGACGGGGATACCGGCCTCCTCGGCCTCGCGCAGCCGCCGGGGGGCCTGGCGATAGTAGCTCTGCAGGGTGAGCACGGCGTTGGCCTGGTTCAGCTCGTCCACCAGGTTCACCGGGACCTGCCGCAGGCGCGCCGCGCGGGCCAGGCGTTTGCGGTTGACCCCGAAGGGGTAGAGCTGCAGCGGGCCGGGCCGCTTGGGCTCGGGTGGGGGCGGGGGGGGCGCCGGCCGGTCCGCGGAGCGGTGGGGGGAGTCCTCGCGCCGCTCGGCCGGCCGGCGGCGGGGCTCCTGGCGCTTCCGCTCCTGGCCTGCGCCAAAGTAGTCGCGCTCAACCTGCCGTTCGACCTGGCCGTCCTCCCTCCGGTGGCGGATCTCGGCCGCCGTGGGGAAGCCGCGCAGGATCGAATCGACCACCTCGGCCACGTCGTGGTGCACGGCCACGGTGCCCCAGTCCTGGATTTCGACGACGATATCAAAGGTCGGCGGGGCGCGCCGCTCCAGGATGGTTTTTTGCGTGCCGCGCCGGCGGGCCTCCTCGTCGCCCAACGTCACCGACTGGATGCCCCCGATGAGGTCGGAGAGGGTGGGGTTGAGCATCAGGTTCTCCAGGGTGTTGCCGTGGGCCGTGGCCACGAGCTGCACGCCGCGCTCGGCGATGGTCCGCGCCGCGGCGGCCTCCAGCTCGGTGCCGATCTCGTCGATGACGATGACCTCGGGCATATGGTTTTCCACGGCCTCGATCATCACGGCGTGCTGCAGCTCCGGCTTGGGCACCTGCATGCGGCGGGCGCGGCCGATCGCCGGGTGGGGGATGTCGCCATCCCCGCCGATCTCGTTGGAAGTGTCGACGATGATCACCCGCTTGCGAAAGTCGTCGGCCAGGACCCGGGCGACCTCGCGCAGCATGGTGGTCTTGCCCACCCCGGGCCGGCCCAGGAGCAGGGTGCTCTGCCCCGTCTCGATCAGGTCCTGGATGATGGCGATGGTGCCAAAGACCGCCCGGCCTACCCGGCAGGTGAGGCCGATGATGCGCCCGTCGCGGCTGCGCATCGCCGAGATGCGGTGCAGGGTACGGGTGATGCCGGCGCGGTTGTCCCCGGAAAAGAGGCTGACGCGCGACAGGACGTACTCCAGGTCGTCCTGGTTGACCTCGGTGGCGCTCAGCACCACCTCGCGGCCGGGGAAGCGGGCCTCCGGGGGCCGGCCAATGTCCAGGACGACCTCCAGCAGGTCGGCCAGGTCCGGGTCCTGCCGCAGGGCCGGCAGCAGGCGCGGCGGCAGCGCCTGCAGGAGGGCCTCCAGGTCGTCGGTGATCTGGGTCCGCACCACCGGGAGATCGGTCATCTCCACCTTGGGATGGGGTAGCTGTTCGGACGTTCTCATCGTTCTCCTGAGCCCGCGTCCGGCGGTCGCGGCGCGGGGCTTGTACCGGCGGAATCAGATGTCCGCTCGCTTGTAGGCCGGCCCGTTCACCCCCGCCACGGAGGGGGTCGACGGCGCCGCCCCCAGGGGGCGCTCTACCGGGCGGGCCGGCACCGGGTGCGGCGCTTTCTGCGGCGCCGCCAGGTGTTTGACCAGCAGGACCTGTTCCGCGTAGGGGCGAAACCCCAGCCGGTGGGCGACATCCAGTAACTCGCCCTGGTAGGAACGCAGGACCAGGTAGACCGGCAGTGTGGCGCCGGCCAGACCATGGGACAGCACGGCAGATGCCTGCTGGCGCCAGCTCGGATCCAGGAGCAAGCTCAGGCGTGTCCCACGGCGGCTGCGGCGGCGCTGTAGGTAGACCCGTACGCTCTCCTGCTCTGCCCAGACCCAGGCCTCGGCAGCGGTTTCCGCCGTGGGGCCCCACTCGCCCTCGGCCTGTAGGACAAGGGGTGGGGTCAGCCCGACGTGCAGGCGCAGGATGGCCCACTGGTCGGCGGGCCGGACGGGCCGCAGCTCGGCGAGCGGCTGGCCGCCGGCCGGCCCGCTGCTATCCCAGGCCAGCAGGAGCTCCTCGGCAAAGGGGACGAATCCGACCTGGCGGAAGAGATCAAGCCAGGTTTCGTCCGGCAGCCGGGCCAGCAGGCGGGCTGCCCCCTGTTCGCCGGCCTGGACCCCCAGGGCGATCAGCAGCTTGCTCCAGTGGTCGGCCGCGGCGGCCGGGTCGGCGGTCCAGGCGTCCAGGCCGGTGACCTCCCAGGGTGAGTTCCCGGCGCCGGCGCGGGCCTGGACACTGGCCCGCAGGGTTCCGCGGTCCCAGTAGAGCAGGGTATATTCGGGACCCTCCGGACGGAGCCAGGCCCGCAGGCCGTGGCCGCCGTGCTGAGGATCCAGCAGCCGCTCCACCAGGTCCAGGCGCAGGGCGGTCTGCGGAGTCCGCATCATGGGCAGCAGGTCGAGCATGGTGGCCGGGCGGATATGGGCTGCCATTATTTCCTCACCTGGCCAGGTCCAAGAAGTAGCGGTGAAAGCGCTCGTCTGCCGGCTGCTCGGAGTGGAAAGCCGTCGCCGTCAGTTCGGGATGGAAGGCCGTGCCCAGGATGCGGCCCTGCTGCACGGCCACCACCGGGCCGTCCTCCAGGCGGGCCAGCACCTCCACCTCCGCGCCCCATTCCTGCACATAGGGGGCGCGGATGAAGACGCCACGGAACGGCTCCGGCCCCAGGCGGGGGATGGTGAGGTCGGCCTCGAAGGAATCGACCTGCCGGCCGAAGCCGTTGCGCACGACGACGATATCCAGGAGCCCCAGGAGGGGCTGCCCGGGCGCGCCGTCCAGGGCGCGGCGGGCCAGCAGGATCATCCCGGCGCAGGTGCCCCACACGGGCCGGCCGGCCTGGGCCAGCGCGCGGATCGGATCGACCAGTCCATAGGCGACGGCCAGCTTGCCGATGGTCGTGCTCTCGCCGCCGGGCAGGATCAGCCCGGATAGGCCGGCCATGTCCGCGGAGGTTCGTACCTCGACGGCCTCGGCGCCGAGGCGGCGAAGCATCTCCACGTGTTCGAGAAAGTCGCCCTGGAGGGCTAATACGCCAAGTTTCATTCTACCAGCCGCGCCCTGCCAGCCGCTCCTGCTCCGGGATGGCCGCTATCTCCAGCCCCCGCATGGCCTCGCCCAGCCCCTTGGAGACCTCGCCGATGACCTGCGGGTCGCGGAAGTGGGTGGTGGCGGCGACGATAGCCTTGGCCCTCCGGGCGGGGTCGGCGCTCTTGAAGATGCCCGATCCGACAAAGACGCCGTCGACGCCGAGTTGCATCATCAGGGCGGCGTCGGCCGGCGTGGCGATGCCGCCGGCGGCAAAGTTGACCACCGGGAGCCGTCCCAGCCGGGCCGTCTCCACGAGCAGTTCGTAGGGAGCGCCCAGCTCCTTGGCCACGTGCATCAGCTCTTCCGGGGCCATGTTCTGGATGCGGCGGATCTCCCCCAGGACGGCGCGGGCGTGGCGCACGGCCTCGACGACGTTGCCGGTGCCGGCCTCGCCCTTGGTGCGGATCATCGCCGCCCCCTCGCCGATGCGCCGCAGGGCCTCGCCCAGGTTGCGGCAGCCGCAGACAAAGGGCACCCGGAAGCTATGCTTGTCGATGTGGTGCTCCTCGTCGGCCGGGGTGAGGACTTCGCTCTCGTCGATGTAGTCGACGCCCAGCGCCTCCAGCACCTGGGCTTCCACAAAGTGCCCGATGCGGCACTTGGCCATCACCGGGATAGTGACGGCGTCCATGATGCGCAGGATCAGCTCGGGGTCGCTCATCCGGGCCACGCCGCCGTGGGCGCGGATATCGGCCGGCACACGCTCCAGCGCCATCACCGCGCAGGCGCCGGCCTCCTCGGCGATCTTGGCGTGCTCCGGCGTGACCACGTCCATGATCACGCCCCCTTTGAGCATCTGCGCCAGTCCAACCTTAGTTTTCCACGTTGCCTTCTCGACCATCGTACACCTCCATGCGCATCGTCGCGCATACCATCCAAACCGGCGGCCGGCGCCCCGTTGTGCCGGCCCCGGCGCCTTGTTCATTTCTATTGTACTACAGCCTGCCCCGGGCTGCAAGTAATACCAAATTGCGGTTCGAGAGGCCCTGTTTCTCAACCGTCTGGCAGCCGTGGCATACATGGCCTTTCGTTCCACGAATGGTATAATACCAAGGGTGGTTCGAGAAACCGTGATATAATGTCCTGCAAACTATGGCAGGAGTAGACTGAAATGGGCCGACATGTGCAGATTGAGTGGCAGGAGGATGAGGCCACTCTGAAACAGCGATACCTGGACGCAAAGGACGCCCAAGACCGGACCCGCCTCCAAGCGTTTTGGCTGCTGCGCGGCGGACGAACGATTGGAGAGGTGGCGGGCATTGTGGGCCGGCATCCGCGCGCCGTGCAGGATTGGGTGGCCTGGTACCGACAGGGGGGCTTGGCGGAAGTCTTGCGCCATCGGAATGGGGGGCATGGGGGCAAGGGGGCGCGCTTAACGCCGACGCAGAGCCGGGCGTTGGTCGCCGCGGCCCGGCATACACGGCGGTCGAGGCGCACCGGATCGAACAACCGCCGTATTCACCCGAACTGAATCCGGCCGAGCGGGTGTTCGAATACCTGCGAGCCCAAGTCGAGGGCAAGGTGTATGGCACTATCGAGGCCAAACAACAGGCCATTGAGGTGGAACTGAAGAAACTCGCCGCCGATCCTGAAAGGGTGAAGCGGTTAGCTGGCTAGAATTGGATTCGCCAAGCAGTCATTGGTATGTCTCAGAAAATACGGTGTCTCAGAGCGTGTCTGAAAAGTTGACAGAACGGCGTTGTTGGTGTAATCTTTGG
>CAZQFV010000011.1:32246-107351 GCA_964592645.1 uncultured Chloroflexia bacterium | reverse complement strand
TTGACTCTTAATCAATGGGTTCGAGGTTCGAGTCCTCGGCGGCTCACTACTAGAAGCCCGGCGAGAGTTGAAAACTCTCGCCGGGCTCTGTGCAGGGGCGGACTCCCCTCTACTTCCACCAGAACCTGGCCAGGGCCTCTCCCCCGTTCTCATAGTACTCCACCACCAGGCGGTGGGGGCCCTCCAGGAACAGGGCGATGGAGTGGACCTGCTGGCCGTTGCCGTACCAGCCGTCGAGCACCAGCTTGCCGTCCAGGTAGACGCGGATGCCGTTGTCGGCCTGGGCGTAGGGGGTGTGGGTGCCGGCCGAAGTTCACCCATCGGCTCCAGCGGGCCGACCAGTTGTCGGAAGGCAGGCCGGCCGCCTTTTCGGTAACCTTGACAGGGCGGCTAACTTTCGTTCCAGGTTTTGTCCCTTGCGCCGCCCAATATAGGGCCGGGATCCCCCTCTTGCCCGACGCCGTCGTCTAAGTGCCCGGTGCGCCTCCTGTACGCCAGCACTACGCCGCGGCTATGCGGCGCCCTACGCGATTGCTATGCCCTGGCCCGGCGCGGCAAGCGGCCGCTCCTTGGGGCCGGCCGCGGCCCCCAGAAGCTGGGCGTGCGCCATCGGGGGGGCGTGGCTCGCCCCGCCAAGAGTGGCGCGCGCCCAAGATCGGCTGCATGTGCTATAATAGGGCATCTTTTCTTTGCGCCTACGCGCCCTATGAGATAGGTTCGAGAAAGACATCTCGATGACGACCGTCAACCTGGCTGCCGCCTACTTGCCGATGGACCGCCGGCTGTCCCTGCTCGATGGAACAGAGATCCCGGAGCGGTCGCGGGGCGCGGCCCTGTTCGCCGACTTGCGGGGCTTTACCGCCCTGGGCGAGGCGCTGGCCCACGCCCTGGGGCCGGCCCAGGGCGCCGAGGAGCTCAACCGTCGGATCAGCGACTGCTTTGTCGATCTGATTGCTGCCCTGCACCGGTATCGAGGCGCCGTTGTCTCCTTTTCGGGCGACGGGCTGTTGGGTGTCTTTTCCGGCCCGCCCAACCCCCTGGCGCGCGCGACCGCTGCCGCCTACGCCATCCAGGCGGCGATGGCCGGGCATCCCGACCTGGCCCTGCGCGTGGGCCTGGGGGCCGGGGAACTCCGCCGCCGCGTGCTTGGCGATCCGGCCTATGGGCTCTATGACGTGCTGGACGGGCCGGCCCTGGAAGCGGCGCTGGCCGCCATGGAACAGGCACCGGCGGGGGGCATCGCCGGCGCCCGCTCCCCGGAGCCGGCCGTGCCATGTCCCTGGCCGGACCGCTACGCGGAGGACCTCCCGGCCGAGGTTTTACGGCCCTGGATGCCGGGGGAGATCTACCGCCGTCTGACGGAGGGCGAGGCCGGCTTTGTCGCCGAGCTGCGCCAGGTGGTGGCCCTCTTTATCCAACTCGACTGCCCGGACGCCGCGCTGCCGGCCCAGATCGCGCGGATCCAGGAGCTCCTGTTGCCCTACGAGGCCTGGTTGAACCAGGTCGAGGTGCTGGACAAGGGCACCGTGCTGGTTGTCCTCTTTGGTGCCCCGGTGGCCCATGGCGACGAGCCGCTGCGGGCCATGGAGGCCGGCCTGGCGCTGCGCGCGGCCGGCCAGACAAGAGACGCGGGCGTGGTTCGCCTGGGCATGAGCCTGGGCGCGCTGTACACCGGACTGGTAGGCAACGCTCGCCGGCTGGCCTACACCGCCTACGGCGACGAGATGAACGTGGCCGCCCGCCTGATGCAGGCCGCCAGCCCGGGCGAGGTGTTGATCAATGCCGCCCTGCGCCGCGCGGCGGAGCGGCGCTATCGCTTCAGCGGGCTGTTGGACATAGCCGTCAAAGGACGCGCCGAGCCGGTGCCGGCCGCCCGCCTGGAGGGCCGCCGGGGGATGATCGCCCCCGCCGAACGCAACCCCCTGGTGGGCCGGCGGGCGGAGCTGGCCCGGTTGGAGGCCATCCGCGAGCAGGTCTGGGCCGGCCGGGGACATACCGTGCTCCTCTGCGGCGAGGCCGGCATCGGCAAGAGCCGCCTGGCGGCGGCGCTCTTCGCCGCCTGGCAGGAACGAGGCGCCCGGGCGGCCCTCGGACAGGCCCAGGCGGCCGCCCAACAGCAGCCCTATTTCGCCTGGCAGGAACTGCTGCGGAACCTCTGGGGACTGTCCGGCGAGGCCACCGACCGCGCCCTGTTGGAAGCGCTCGTCGCCAAATGCTCCTCGGACCTCTGGGCCCGCCTGCCGTTGTTGGGCGATGTCCTCGGCCGGCCGCTGGACGAGACGCCGCTGACCCGGTCGCTCGATCCCCAGTTGCGCCAGGCCGGCACACAGGCCCTGGTCGTCGAGCTGCTGCGCGGCATGGAGGGGCCGCTCCTGCTTGGGCTGGAGGACACGCACTGGTTGGACGGCCCTTCCTGGGAGCTGGCGCTGGCCGCTGCCCGCGGCCTGGCGGATCGCCCGGTCCTTTTCTTGCTGACCAGCCGCCCCGTGGAGCCGCTGCCACCCGCCCGGTCGATGCTCCGTGGGCTGCCGCGGTACTGCGAGATCGTCCTGGACGCCTTTTCTCCAGACGAGGCCCTGGAATTTGCCCGCATGCGCCTGCGGACGAGCAGCCTGCCGCCCGAGTTGGCCGACTTTCTGCCGGCGCGCAGCCAGGGCAATCCGTTTTTCCTGGAGGAACTGATCCACAACCTGCTGGAGGAAGGCTGCATCGAGCGGCGCGGGGAAGAGATCGCCGTCTGCCGGGCCCTGGAGGAGGCCGGCCTGCCCGGCAATATCCAGGGGATCGTGCTGTCCCGCATCGACCGTCTCGACGAACCGACCCGGCTGACGACCAAGGCGGCCTCGGTTATCGGCCGCACCTTTGCCTACCCGGTCCTGCGGGCCACACACCCGGTGCTGGCCGGCGAGGACAACGCGCTGCGGCAGCAGCTATCCAGCCTAGAGGTTTTGGACATTGTCCTGGTCGATACCCCGCTGCCCGAACCGGTGTACACGTTTCAACACGCCATCATCCACGAGGTAGCTTACAGCACGCTGCTCTTTGCCCAGCGCCGTGATCTGCACGCGCGCATCGCCCGCTATTACGAGCAGCGCTACGCCGGGCAGCTCGAGCCCCACTACGCCCTGTTGGCCTATCACTATGGCCGTAGCGGGGACGAGGAACGCCAGGTCTACTACTGCCAGCAGGCCGGCCAGGAGGCGGCGCGCCGCTACGCCAACGCCGAGGCAGCGGCCTTTTACACCGAGGCGCTCGATGTCCTGGCGCACCGGGAAAAGACCCAGGGGCCAACCGCCGAGCTCCTGGGGCAGCGCGCGACACTGCTCCTGCTGCGGGAAGAGATGTGGCGGCGAACCGGGCAGCGGGACGCGCAGCGTGCCGACATCGAGGCGTTGTTGGCCCTCTCCCAGGCGCTCGGCCGACGGGACCTGTACCTGGATGCCTGCTGGCGATGGGCTTCGTACCTCCTCCTCATGGGCGAGTACGACCGCTCGGCCCATGTCCTGCACGAGGCGCTGAACCTGCTCCAGGAAGGCGACGCGCCGCGCCATCGGGGCATGCTCCTGTGGGCCTTGGGGCGGGTCGCCGATATGCGCGGGTACAGCCAGGAGGCGATCGCGCACTTTGAGCAGGCCGTCGCCGCGTTCCGGGCGGCCGGCGATGAAAGGCACCTGCCCGGCCTGCTGAACGCGCTGGGGCTGGCCCGCTGTTGGATAGGCGAATACGGACAGGCCCGGGCTTGCTTCGAAGAGGCGTTGGAGGTTTCCCGGCGGATCGGGGATTACCGCGGCGAGATTCAATCCCGCGGCAACGTCGGCTTTGTGCTTTGGGATTGCGGCCAATACGAGGAAGCGCTGGCCCGGTACGAGCAGGTGCTCTGGATGACCCGGCAGGCCGGCGATATCAACTTCCTGGGCGCGGTGCTGAACAACCTGGGCGACCTCTCGCGCTACATGGGCCGATACGGGGAGGCGATCGAGTACCTGGAGCAAGCCCTGCGGGTGGCTCAGCAGATGCAGTCCCCCTCCCTTGAAGCTGAATGTCTGAACAACCTGGGGGTGGCTTTCTTGGAGCAGGGTGAATATGCGCCGGCCGCGGCGCACCTGGAACAGGCGCTGGCCGTGCGCGAGTCGCTGGGCGAGGCTGGCTATATTGTGCTCGATCGCTCCTTCCTGGCCCGGGCGCTCCTGGGCCTGGGGGAAGGCGCACGGGCGCTGTCCCTGTCCCGGGAGGCGCTGGCCGCGCTGCAAGCGGCCGAGATTGCCGTGAGCTGGGAACACCAGGTGCACTATAACCATTACCTGATCTGCCGCGCGCAGGGGCTGGACGACGAGTCCCGGACGGCCCTGGAGCAAGCCTACCGGGTTATGCAGGCCCTGGCCGAGGATATGGCTCCCGAGCCCCGGCAGGCTTTTCTGGAGCGCGTGCGGGTAAACCGGGAGATCGCGCAAGCGTGGTTGGAAGCCATTTCAAGATAGTATGGCGAGCTATGCGGGAGTCAGTAGGAGGACGCTTTGCCCGCTCCGCCTTCTTCTGCGCGCCGCCTGAATCCCGGCGGCCTGCTCTGGGCGCTGCTCGGCGCAGCCTTTGGTAGCACGGTGGCCGTCGCCAACAAGTGGCTGCTGGGATCGGGCGCCGGCCCGCTCGCCGTGGTGGCGCTGCGGGCCACGCTGGCCGCGGCCGTCCTGGGGCTGGCCCTGCTGCTGTTTCGCCGCTCCGCCCTGCGCCTGCCCTGGCGGGAGGTGCCCTTCTTCGCCCTCTATGGGCTGGTGGGCGTGGCTCTGCTCTACCTGGCCTTTATCCTGGCCGTGCGCGAGGTGGGAGCGGCCCTGTCCACCACGATCTTTTACGCCTATCCGACGATCGCGGCGCTGTTGGCCGCCCTGTTCCTGAAGGAGCCGCTGACTTGGCGCAAGGCCCTGCCGCTGCCTGTCGCCTTCCTGGGCTGTGTGCTCGTCTCCGGACTGTGGCCGGGGGGACAGGTCGATTGGCGGCCGGCCGGCGTCTTCTGGTCGCTCCTCTCCGGGACGACCTTTGCCTTCTACTTTATCCTCGGCCGGCGGGCTCTGGCCCGCCACCATCCCTGGACGGCGCTCTTCTACTCCCTGGCCTGGGGGGCGCTCTTCCTGGATCTGCTATGGGCGGCGCTTTCCTTTTTTCCCCCCGCCTGGCCGCTGCGGGGGAGCATCCCGGCCTGGAGCGCCGCTTCCTTCTGGGGCGCGCTGGCCTACCTCGCCCTCGGCGCGACACTGGGCCTGTACCTGGCCGACCTCCAGGCCCTGCGGCGGATCGAGGTCCGCCAGTTGGGGCTGATCGGGACGATGGAGCCGTTCATCAGCGCCCTGCTGGCGTTCCTCTTCTTCGGCGAGCGCCTGACCCCCTGGCAGTGGGCCGGCGCGCTGCTGATCGTCTCCGGGGTGGTGTGGCTACGGTGGGAGAAGGTGTAGGGGAAGGAAATCCGAATTGCGAATTTCCCCATGTAACCCCCCCCACATCATCCCCGGCCCGGTGGTGTATAATGGGGCAACGTCTCTCCCCCCCGGGGGGAGCGGCATGTTGGCCTGGAGATGCCAGGTCTGGAGGTCCTGATGGCAACGCGTGAGCTATCTCTGCCCGTACAGGGCATGACCTGCGCCTCGTGCGTGATGCACGTGGAGAATGCGTTGAAGGAGGTGCCCGGCGTGCAGCAGGTGGCCGTGAACCTGGCCACCGAGCGGGCCACGGTGGTCTACGACCCAGAAAAGACGGGCCTGCCCGCCCTGGTGCAGGCCGTGCAGTACAGCGGTTACGACATACCCCAGGAGACGATCGTCCTGCCCATCGCCGGGATGACCTGCGCCTCCTGCGTGATGCACGTGGAGAACGCCCTGAACGACGTGCCGGGGGTCCTGAAAGCGGCCGTGAACCTGGCTACCGAGCGGGCCACGGTGACCTATATCCCCGGGGCGGTGGAAAGGGGCCGATTGATCGAGGCGGTGCGCTACGCCGGGTACGACGTTGTCGACCTGGAGGCGCTGGCGAAAAGGGAGGAGGACGAGGAGGAGCGCAAGATGCGCCTGGCCCGGCGGCGGATGTGGATCGCCTGGGCCTTTACCATCCCGATCTCCTTGTTGATGGTGCCGGAGATGCTCTTTATGGAGCAAATGATGATGTGGGCCGGCCCCTACGGCATGGCCGTCGATCTGGCTATGGCAGCGGCGATGATCGCCTTGGCCCTGCCGGTCCTCTTCTGGGCCGGGGGGCAGACCTACCGCTCCGCCTGGAGCTCGCTCGTCCACGGCAGCGCCAACATGGACGTGCTCATCTCCATGGGCACGCTGGCTTCGCTGCTCACCGGCCCGGCGGCCCTGGTCTCGCTCCTGGTGGGCGGCAGGGCGCTGGTGGCCAACTATGCCGGCGTCTCGGCGATGATCATGGCCTTTCACCTGACCGGGCGCTACGTCGAGGCCAGTGCCAAGGGCCGCGCCTCGCAGTCCATCCGCCGGCTGCTGGAGCTAGGGGCCAGGACGGCGCGCATCCTGGTGGACGGCGCCGAGCGCGAGGTGCCGGTGGAAGCGGTCCAGGTGGGCGACTTGCTGCTCGTCCGGCCGGGCGAGCGCGTGCCCACCGACGGCACAATCGTCGCAGGGGAGAGCGCCCTGGACGAATCGATGGTCACCGGCGAGTCGATGCCGGTGAACAAGCGCCCCGGCGACGAGGTGATCGGGGCGACGATCAACCAGGACGGCCTGTTGCAGGTGCGGGCAACGCGCGTCGGCCGCGACACCTTCCTGGCGCAGGTGATCCGGCTGGTGGAGCAGGCCCAGGGCAGCAAGGTGCCCATCCAGGCCTTTGCCGACAAGGTGACGGCGCGCTTCGTCCCGGTGGTGGTGGGCATCGCCGTGTCGACGCTGATCGCCTGGCTGCTCTTTTCCTCGACGCTGCGGCTGGTGGGAGTATGGTCGGGTCTGCCGTGGGTCAACCATGACCTGAACCCGTTGACGCTGGCCATCTTTGCCACGGTGGCCGTGCTGGTGATCGCCTGTCCCTGTGCGCTGGGGCTGGCCACGCCGACGGCGATCATGGTGGGCAGCGGCATGGGGGCGCAGAACGGCATCCTGATCCGCAGCGGCGGGGCCATCCAGGCGCTCAAGGACCTGCGGGTGATCGTTTTGGACAAGACCGGCACGCTGACCAAGGGCCAGCCCGAGGTTACCGACGTGGTGGCGCCCTCCGGGACGGCGGAGGAAGTGTTGCGCTGGGCAGCTTCGGCAGAGCAGGGCAGCGAGCACCCGTTGGCCCGGGCGGTGGTGGAACGGGCCCGGGCGGCCGGCCTGTCCCTGGGGGGGCTCGCCAACTTCCAGGCGCAGCGCGGGCGCGGTGTGCAGGCCGAGGTGGACGGGCGCGGTGTCGTCGTGGGCAGCGAGCGCTTCCTGGAGGAAAGCGGCCTGGACATAGCCCCCCTGCGAGGCGAGCTCCTGCGGCTGGAGGAGGAAGCCAAGACGGTGATGCTGGTGGCGGTCGATGGGCAGGTGGCGGGGGCCATCGCCGTGTCCGACACGCTGAAGGAGGATGCGGCGGCCGCGGTGGCCGAGCTGGAGCGCCTGGGCGTGCAGGCGGTGATGCTCACCGGGGATAACCGCCGCACGGCCGAGGCCATTGCCCGGCAGGCCGGCATCTCGCGGGTCATTGCCGAGGTGCTGCCGGAGGGCAAGGTGGCCGAGGTGCGCCGGCTGCAGGAGGGGGGGCAGCGCGTGGGCATGGTCGGCGACGGCATCAACGACGCCCCGGCCCTGACCCAGGCCGACGTGGGCATCGCCATCGGCACCGGCACCGACATCGCCATCGAGGCCGCCGATATCACCCTGGTGCGCGGCGACCTCTCGGGCATCGTCCGGGCGGTGAACCTGTCGCGGGCCACCTTCCGCAAGATCGTGCAGAACCTGTTCTGGGCCTTTTTCTACAACGTCGTGATGATCCCCCTGGCGGTCCTGGGGCTGATGCACCCCGTGCTGGCGGAGATCGCCATGGCCACGAGTTCGATCACCGTGGTCGGCAACGCCAACCTGCTGCGGCGGGTGGACATCCGCCCGAGCTACGAGCGGAGATGAGGGCATCGGAACGGGCCGACGTTCCGGTGGCCCAAGTGTGACGGCGTAATGGTCGGGCGGCCAACTGCTCACCGCATATAGGGAGAGAGCGGCGAAGGCAAAACGGTTTTCGGCGGTGTAGGCGGTTTGCGCCGGCCGGCCGGATGCGCTATACTGGTGGTTGTCGCGGCCCGTGTTCCCCGTTACCGCGGCAAGCGGCCGGCCGGGTGTATACTGGAGCCGCTTATCGGACGGAGGCCGGGATGTTGTCCAGGTGGTTGGGTCGGGCGCGGCGCGGCCCGGTGGTGCTCTATACACAGCCGACCTGAGCCGACTGCCACGCGGCCAAGAGGTTCTTGGCCGAGCGCGGGGCAGAGTACATCGAGCGGGACGTGACCACCGAGACGGCGGCCGAGGGCGACCTGCGGCGCCTCCTGGACGGCCGGCTGATGACCCCGACCTTTGTGGTCGGCAAAGAGGTGCTGATCGGCTTTGCCGCCAACCGCCCCCGCCTGGAACGGTTGTTTCCGAAGACGGAGGGCGGGGAGCGGAGGGCAGAGATCTGAAGGTTGGCAACGGATAGCTAGAAAGGAGGTCCCTATGGCTGAACTGGATCCCGTCTGTGGCATGATGGTGGAACCGCCGAAAGCGGCGGCCACCTCGGAGTACAAGGGCCGGACCTATTACTTTTGCTCGCGGGGCTGCAAGGTGGTCTTCGACCGTGACCCGGAAAAGTACCTGAACATGCCCCCGGAGAAACGGGGGATGACCGGGCATTAGGCGATGAAACGCTGGCAGTTGATCGGCGCTCCCCTGCTGGCCGTGCTTATGGTGGCGGCGCTGGTCGCGTACCTAGTCTGGCCGCGCCGGCAGCCCCAGGAACCGCCCGAGCCGTCCAAGCCGCTGTCCGATATCAAGATGTCGGAGGTGGTGCGGCTGACGGTGCGGGGGGCCGACGGGCGGAAGTGCCGCCTGGAGTTGGATAGCCGGAGCGCCTGGTTGGTGGTTGAACCGGTCGTGGCGCGGGCCAACCAGGACTATGTGATCTGGTACCTGGAGAGCCTCCTGGGGACCGAGTCGTTCAGCCCGCAGCCGGTGAGCAAGGTCGACCTGGCCCAGACCGGCCTGGTCACGCCGACGTTGAGGATCACTGTCGGGACCCGCAGTGGCGGGGAGCGCACCGTGGAGGTGGGCGCCTTGGCCTCCCAATACCTGTCCTACTATGTGCGGATCGGCGGCCAGGTCTGCCTGGTCCCCTGGCATGTCGTCGACGGGGCGCGGCGCATGCTCGAGTTTCCTCCGCTCGAGGTGCCGCCGACGCCGACGGTCCCCTGACGTGGTTGCGCCCATGGGCCTGTTGTAGTAAAATGCAGCCGTCGCGGATCGAGAGTGTGTCTACATCGAGAACAGGAGGTGTCCCTTGGATACTGCACAGATTGTTGAGCTGTTGAACGAGGATATTCGTGGGGAACACGCCGCCATTATCCAGTACCTGCTGCATGCCTATGCCATGGGGGAAGGCGAGGCGGCGGGTGAGATCGAGGCCATCGCTCGCGAGGAGATGCGCCATCTGAAGTGGCTGTCCGAGCTCGTCGTCGAGCTGGGCGGGACCCCCACCATGGAGCGGGGGCCGGTGGACGCCACGGGGGCTGTCCCGTCGGAATGGATGGCCCGCGACGTCGTGGCCGAGGAGGTGGCCATCGCCCTCTACCGGGAGCACATCGCCGCCATCGGCGATTCCCGGGTCAACTTGCTCTTGGAGCGCATCGTCAGCGACGAGGCGGCACACCGGGCCAAGTTTGCCGACTTGGCGGAGGAGTTGGCCGCCGAGGGCCAGATGCCTGTGGGCCCCATTCGCCCCGAGGACGCCAAGGCCGCCCCGGCCCGCCCCCTGGAGATCCTCCTGCAGGGTGTCCAGCACGAGTACACCGTCGTCCTCCAGTACCTCTTCCACGCCTTTACCACGCCGCACTGCGAGGTTGCCGACGAGCTGGAGTGGCAGGCGATCAACGAGATGCAGCATATGGGCTGGTTTGCCGAAAAGTTGGCCTCGCACGGGGCCTACCCGGGCATGCAGCACGACCCGATCGATCAGTCCCGGGACACCGTGCAGCAGTTGCAGGCCGACATCGCTGCGGAGCGGGCGGTGACGATGGATTACGATGCCCAGATCGAGGAGCTGCGGGCGGCCGGCGAGCCGCATCTGGCCGAGCTGCTGGCCCGCGTGCGCGATCACGAGGTCTATCACGACGCCCTCTTCAGCCATATCCTGCGCGAGCTGCAGGGGAAGGCGGGGGAGTCCTCGTGCGGTACGTGATTGTCGGCAACGGCGCGGCCGGGGAGATGGCGGCCGAGGCCCTGCTGAAGGAGGACCCCGCGGCGCAGGTGGCCATCTACGGGGAAGAGCCCCAGTGGGCCTATCGCCGTCCGCTGTTGCCCGATTTCCTGGCCGGCGGGGTGTCGGAAGAGCGCCTGCTCATCCGCCCGGCGGCCTGGTACCGGGAAAAGGGCATCGCCGTCCACCGCGGCGTCCGTGTCGAGGGGCTGGATCCCGCCGCTGGCACCATCCACCTGGCCGATGGACGGCGGGAAGGCTACGATCGGCTGCTCCTGGCCACCGGCAGCGTGGCCTTTGTCCCGCCGATCGACGGGATGCCCATGCCGGGGGTCTTTGCCCTGCGCACCCTGGGCGACGCCCAGGCCATCCGCGCCTATGCCCAGGGGAAGGAGTACGCGGTGATCGTCGGCGGCGGGCTGCTGGGTTTGGAGGCGGCGCGCGGCCTGCGGGCCCTCGGCCTGCGGGTCACCGTCATCGAGCTGTACGGCCGGCTCCTCCCCCGGCAGTTGGACCAGGCTGGCGCCGATATCCTTCTTGGGATCATCCAGGGCCTGGGCATCCGCGTGATCACCGGGGCCGCGGCCGGCCGGTGCGAGGCCGAGGCGGAATGTGCGGCCCGGCTGCGGCTGAAGGATCAACGCGTGCTGCCGGCCGAGATCATCCTCGTCTCCGCGGGCGTGCGCCCGCGGGTGGAGCTGGCCCAGGCGGCCGGCCTGGCCGTGAACAAGGGGATCGTCGTCGACGACTACCTGCGCACCAACGCCGCGGGCATCTATGCCGCCGGCGACTGCGCCGAGCACGCCGGGCGCGTCTACGGCATCCTGCCCGCGGTATGGGACCAGGCCCCGGCCGCCGCGGCCAACATGGCCGGCCGGGAGGTCCTCTACACCGGGACGATCCCGACTACGACCCTCAAGGTCGTCGGCGTGGATCTGACCGCGATCGGCGAGGTCAACCCGGAGCAGGAGGGGGCCGAGGAGCTGCGCCGCAGCGAGCCGGAGCGGGGCCGCTATGTCAAGGTGGTCCTGCGGGAAGGCCGTATTGTGGGGGCGATCCTCCTGGGCGAACGCAAGCGGGTGCGGATGTTCGCCGGCCTGATCAAGGAACGAGCCGACGTTTCGGGGTATGCCGAACGGCTGCTGGATGAGGATTATGAAATAGCAGGTGGCAAGTAGCTGGTGGCGAGCGCCAGGTGAACGACCGGTTCATCGCGGGCCATTGGCTAGACCTATCTCATAAATAACCACAAAGGCACCAATAAGACCGGGAAAAGAAGTCAAGAACCCCTTGTGTCTTCGTGGTTTATGAGACGACTTCTACTCGTTGCCCCGACTCATTTGCAAGGAGGAACCATGGACAAGAAACTCGCCGATATGACCCTGGAAGAGGCCTGGCAGCTGGCTATCCGCCGCGAGCAGGAGGCCCAGGAGCTGTACCGGCAGTTGGCGGAAAAGGGCCCGGCAATGCGCGAGCTCTTTACTTTCCTGCTGGAGCAGGAGCAGCATCACGAGCGGCGGCTGCAAGACGAGTACGACAGGGCTTTCCGTCAGGAGTGGTAAAAGGCTTGACCGAAGCAGAGGTCCTCGACCTGATCCAGCAAGGCGAAGGGCCGGCCTGTACGTTCCTGCCGGCCCGTTTTCGCCTGCCGGCCCTGGGCGAGGCGCTGGTGGCGCTGGCCAACGCCCACGGCGGGCTCGTCGTCCTGGGCGTGCACGCCGGCCGACGCAACCCCGTGGAGGGGTTGGTCTCCCCCGACGAGGCCCGGTCCATCGTGTCCGAGACGGCGCGCGAGATCGTCCCCCCGTTGGAGCTGCCCTCCCCGGAGACGGTCGTCGTGCAGGGCCGGGCCGTCCTGGTCGTCACGGTGCCGCGGGGCCTGCCGCAGGTTTATCATTACCACGGCCAGTACATGCGGCGGGTGGGGGCGGAGAACGTCCTGCCCGGCAGCACCGAGCTGCGCAGCATGCTCCTGGAGCGCAGCGCGGAGGGGTTCGAAACGCTGGTGCCGACCGGCGCCACGCTCGACGACCTGGACGCGGCGCGGGTGAAAGAGTATGCCACGCAACAGCAGGCCGTCCCGGCCGATCCGCTCGCGCTGCTGCAGCAGCGCGGCTGTGTCGCTCCCACACCGGCCGGCCTGCGGCCCACCCACGCCGGCCTGCTCCTCTTTGGGCACAACCCCCAGTCTTTCCTGCCCCAGGCGCAGATCGTGCTGGTCCGCCACCTGGGGACTGCCCCCGGGCCGGAGCCGTTGCACCAGGAGGCCGCCGGGACGCTGCCGGAGCAGGTGCGCCAGGCCGAGTCCTTCTTGCAGTCGCATATGCGCCGCGGCCGCATGTGGCGCGATGCCGCGCGGGTAGAGGTCACCGAGTACCCGCTGGAGGCGGTGCGCGAGGTCGTCGTCAACGCCGTGGTCCACCGGGATTATAGCCTGCGCGGGCAGGTGATCCGGATCGAGATGTATCAGGACCGCATCGAGGTCTATAGCCCGGGGCGACTGGTGGGCCCGGTTGGGGAGGAGGACCTCCTGCAAGAGCAGGCGGCCCGCAACCCCCGCCTGGCCCAGGTGATGGCCGACCTGGGGCTGGGGACGCGCCTGGGGTATGGCTTGCAGCGTGTCGTCACCCTGATGGAGGAGGCCCACCTCCCGCGGCCGGCCTGGCGCGAGATGCGCGCCGGGTTCATGCTGACGCTGCGCGGCCCCAGCGGCCTGCCGATCGGCGAACTGCCGGCCGATCCCCAGGCGCTGGCGCGCCTCGGCCTGAACGAACGCCAGGTGCAGGCGCTGCTTTTCCTGGCCGAGAAGGGCCGGCTCTCTGGCCGCGACCTGCAGGAGCTGTGCCCCGAGGTGAGTACGGAGACGCTGCGGCGCGACATGGCCGACCTGGTCGTGCGGGGCCTGCTGCTCAAGGTGGGCGAGCGGCGGGCGACCTACTATATTCTCAAATAGGAGAAAGAGCCGCATGTCGCACGGAGGCCCTCGGCTCGCGCTGCTCCTGGCCCTGCTGGTCCTGCTGGGCGGCTGCCTTGGCCCAGGCGGCGGCCTGCACCCGGGAGACGTCGCCCCGGCGCTGAGCCTGGAAGACTTGCACGGCCAGCGGGTCAGCCTGGACGATTTCCGGGGCCGGCCGGTGCTGCTGAACTTTTGGGCCTCCTGGTGTCCCCCGTGCCGTTTGGAGATGCCGGAGATGGAGCGCGCCTATGCCGCGCAGGGCGCGGATGGGCTGGTGATCCTGGCGGTGGATGCGCTCTATCAGGACGAGCTGAACGATGTGGTCGAGTTCGTCGCCGCGCAGAAACTAACCTTTCCCGTCCTCCTGGACCGCGATGGGACCGTCGCCGTGGCCTACCGTGTCGGCACCCTGCCCACCAGCGTGTTTATCGATCGTCAAGGCAGGATCCACCTCATCCAGGTCGGGCCCATGACCCGGCCGTTTATCGAGAGCGTACTGCGGGATATGGAAAAGTAGGGGCTCGCCTTGCCAGGCCCCCGGCAGTATCGTTGCTTCCCCCGCCGGATGTTTGCGGGTCAATCCTTCCCCTCTTCCACCAGGTAGTAGGTCATGCTCTGCAGCGCCACCAGCGGGTCCATCTGGCGCACCCAAACCCCCTCCGGCACCTTGAGCGTCACCGGGGCATAGTTCAGCAGGGCTTTGACGCCGGCCTTCACGAGCATGTCCGCCACCTCCTGGGCCTTGTCCGGCGGCAGCGCCAGAATAGCGATCTGCACGCCCAGGACGGGGACAACCTGGGGGATGTCGTGATCGTCGCGGATGGTCAGCCCTCCGAGGGTGGTGCCCACCTTGCGCATGTCTCTGTCGAACAGCGCTACGATGTCGAAACCTTCCTGGGCAAAGCCCTGGTAGTGCAGGAGGGCCCGGCCCAGATTGCCCAGCCCCACCAGGGCCACCGGCCACTTCCGCTGCAGCCCCAGGATGCGTTGGATGTGCTCCAGGAGGGAGTTCACATGGTAGCCGATGCCCTGTTTGCCAAAGCCCCCAAAGAACGAAAGGTCCTTGCGGATCTGGGCGGCGGTCACGTTGAGCATCTCGCCCAGCAACTGCGAGGAGACGACGTCCAGACCTCGTTCGCGGCAGCGGCGCAGGGCGTAGTAGTACTGGGTCAGCCGGCGGACGACGACGTCGGGGACGGTGCGCGGGTTCATTTTCTCCTCCTCGATGGATTTTCAGAGTGACCCGGGGGCGATGGGCAGGGTGAAAAAGAACTTGCTGCCCTCGCCGACGGCGCTCTCCACCCAGATCCGCCCGCCGTGGGCCTCGACCAACCCCTTGACGATGTAGAGCCCCAGGCCGGTGCCGCCGACCTTGCCCAGGCTGGGCGTCTCCAGGCGGCGGAAGCGGCGAAAGATCTCGTCGATATGCTCCGGCGGGATGCCCACGCCGGTGTCGCCGACGCACACCCGGACCATTCCGGCCTCTGCGCCGCAGTCGGCCTCGATCCAGACCAGCCCCCCTTTGGGAGTGAACTTGATGGCGTTGGTCAGCAGGTTGATTACGATGCGCTCGACCATCAAGGGATCGGCCAGTACATTGGGCAGGTCCGGTGGAATGCGCGAGACCAGGGCGATGTTCTTTTCGCTGGCGGTCGGCCGGGCCATGGCCAGGATCTGGCCGGCCACGTCGCCGATGCATACCTCCATACAGCGCGGCGTCACCTGGCCCTCTTCTAGGCGCGCCGCTTCCAGGATGTTTTCCACCAGGACCTGGATGCGTCCGCCGCTGGTGCGGATCTCTTCCAGGTACTCGCGCTGGGCCACCGTCAGCGGGCCGGCCTGCTCGCGCAGGAGAAAGTCGGCAAAACCGAGGATGGCGGTGAGCGGGGCCCGCATCTCGTGGTTGACGGTGTGCAGAAAGTCGTTGCGCAGACGGTCGGTCTGGCGGAGCCGCTCCACCGTGTCTTTCAAGTCGGCATAGAGCATGGCCCGTTCGATGGCCCCGGCGATCTGGATGCCCAGGGCCTGGAGTGTGGAGAGGTCGCTTTCGTCGAACTGCCCTGGGCGCTCTCCGCTTACTCCCAGCGCGCCGATGATCCGTCCCTTGGCGCGCAGCGGCACGGCCATCTCCGAGCGGGCCTGCGGGGAGAGAGAATAGTCCTGGAAGCGGGGATCGCTGGTCACGTCCGGCACCAGCAGGGGCATGCCCTTTTGGGCCACCCAGCAGGTGATTCCGGGGCCGTCCAGCGGGGCGCGCACCCGCGGCAGCGGCGCTGCGGCCTCGAGTGGGCTGGTCGCCGTCAGGATGACGATCTCGCGGCCCTCGATAATCGCCAGGCTGGTTTGGCAGGATCGCCAGGCGTCCTGCAGGCAGCGGAGGGCCTCCTCCATGAGCTGGTCGCGGTCCATAATCCCGACGATCCGTTGGCCGATGCGGTGCAGCAGGTCGAGCTGTTCGGTCCGGCGGCGCTCCTGTTCGGAGAAGCGCACCCGCCCGATAGCCAGGGCCATCTGGCTGGCGAAGGAGAGCAGGGTGGCGGCCTCTTCGCGGCCGTAGGTATAGGGGGTGGCATGGCCGGCCAGGAGCATGCCCTGGATCTCCTCGCGCACCAGGAAGGGCACGCCGACCCAGGAGAGCAGCGCTTCGGCCCCCGGCCATGGCCGCCAGGAGGATTCGCGCCGGACATCGGGGATCACCAGGGAGCGGTGCTCGGCATAGATGCGGGCCCCCAGCGTGCCGGCCTCCAGCCAGCCCTCGGGGCTGGGCAGGGTGAGGCCCTTGGCCTTGAGGCGGTCGGGCCGGCCGCCCTGCAGCAGCAGCAGGCAGGCCACATCGCAGGGCATGATCCGCTCCAGGTGCGCCAGGGATTGCGAGAGCAGGTCATCGACATCCTGGGTCGCGCCGAGCATCACGGCCGCCTGGCGCATCTCCTCGGCCAGGCGGCGCTGCTCGGACTCCCAGCGGTAGCGCCGGGCGTTCTCCAGGGCGATGGCCAACTGCTGGGCCATCGAGGAAAGCAGGCGCACCTCGTTGTGGCCAAAGGCGTTGGGCCGCACGCTCTCGATGTCGATGACGGCGATGACCCGGTTGCCGGCCTTGACCGGCACGCTGATCTCGGAACGGATGCCTGGGATGGCCTGGCAGTAGTGAGGATCGATCAGGACGTCGCCGCTCCAGTAGGGCTCCCCGGTCTGGGCCACCCAGCCGGTGATCCCCTCGCCGATGGGGATGGTGAAGCCGTGTAACTCCTCGGGCACGCCCACGAACGTGGGGTGCAGGCGCAGCAGGCCGGCCCGCTCGTCGATCACCAGGAAGCCAAAGACCTCGAACTTGAGCCAACGCTGCAGCGCCTCCACCGAGCGGCGCAGCACCTCGTCCAGGTCCAGGGTGGCCGTGGTGGCCAGGGCCATCTCCTGGAGGAAGCGCACCTCTTCCAGGTGCCGACGGGTCTCTCCAAAGAGCCAGGCCCGTTCGATGGCCAGCGCGGCGACGCCGGCCATCGATTCCAGCAGCCGCCGGGCCGTGTCGTCGGCCGGGACGCCGTCGACGACGAGGATGCCGATGACCCCCTTATCGGTCTTGAGCGGGATATTCACCAACTGGGGCGGGACGGGGCCGTAGCCGCTCTGCACGCGCGGATCGGTGGAGGTGTCACGGACCTCCAGCATCTCGCCGGTCTGCAGCACGATGCCAAAGGTGCCAAAGTTGGTGGGGATGCCCCGCCGGTTCAGCTCGGCGACGACCTCATCGGAAAGGCCGCGGCTGGCGGCGATGCGCAGGCAGCTGGCGGCGCGGTCCAGCAGGAGGATGGAGCCGTGCTGCTGCCCCATAAGGCTAAAGGCCTCGGCGAGCAGCACTTCCAAGACCTCCTCCAGTTGGCCGGCCCGCTGCAGGGCGGTGCTGACGCGCATCAGCGCCGTCATCTCGCGTACGCGCTGCTGCGATTGCAGGAGGACCTGGTTCCGTTCCATGGCCAGGGCCAACTGGCCGGCCACGGTGGTCACCAGGCTGAGGCTATCCCGGCTGAAGGCGTTGGGTCGGCGGCTCTGCAGGTCGATGACGGCGGCGACGCGCCCGGCCACCTGGATCGGGACGCACATCTCGGCATGGATGTCGCGGTCGCCCGTGGGCAGGTAGCGCCCGTCGCGGGTCACCTCTGGGACCAGCAGCGGCTGCCCGGCCTGCGCCGTCCAGCCGGCCAGCCCACTGTCCAGGGGAATGGCGAACTGTTCCGCCGGCTGAGGCAGTCCATGGGAAGCGGGGTGGGCCCGCAGCACACCCCGCGACGAGTCCACTTGCAGGAAGGCACAGATGTCAGGGCCGAGGTTCTGGTACAGGGCCTCCACAACCTGCCGCAGGAGCTGGTCCATATCGAAGGTGGTGTTGGCGGCCAGGGCCACGGTGTGCAGCAGGCGCAGTTCTTGGAGACGTCCGTGGGTCTGCTGGTAGAGACGGGTGCTGTCCAGGGCGGCGCCGATCTGCCGGGCCAGGCAAGTAAGAAGGGGCAGTTCCTCGGCGGCTATGGAGCTGGGGCCGGCAAAGCCCAGGAAGAGGATCGGGGAGAGGCCGCCCTCGGTGTGCAGGGGACAGAGGACCGCGGTGCGGCATTGGAAACGCTCCAGCAGGGGCGCCAGGGCCGTGTCTTCCTCCAGCGAGACGCACCGGGCCTCGGTCGCCCCCAGAAATGGCAGGAGGGCCGAGCATTCCTCCGGGGTGAAGCTGGTGTCGTCCAGTTCGGTGCAGGGGTAAGCCGCCTTGACGCAGCCTTGTTCGCGCTCCGCTCCCAGGCGGAGGACGGCGCAGCAAGCAGCCGGCAGCGCCTCGCAGAGTGTCTGAGCTGTCATCTGTTCGATGGCGCGTTCATCCAGGCTGGCGGCAATCCGCGCCGACAGGTCCAACAGGCGCAGATAGATCTGCTCGCGGTTTTCCATCGCGGCTCCCGCGCGGTCTGACGCCTCCCGCTGGCGGCCTTCCGGTACACGAACTATGATGGTATTATAGTGCGAATTGTGGCGGTTGTCCAGTCTGGGCGCGCGGCGCGGGACTTCCGAAGACTGGTTGTCCGCGGTTGTGCGCTGCGCCATTCCCGAGTATAATGCCCTCCAGGCAGATCGTTGCCCTTTTTGGGGGTAGCGCATGGCGCTTGGTCGGACCCAACGCTCCTGGCAAAGCCTGTTGCTCGGCCTGCTCCTGGCCGTGGCGGCGGCCGTGCGCTGTACGACCCTGTCGTTCCAGGGGCTCTGGCTGGACGAGGTGCACACGGTGGTCGAGGCCGGCCGGCCCTGGGGCGAGCTCCTCCTGAACCTGTTCCTGCCCCAGCAGGGCTACCCCCTCTATATCCTGGCCATGCGCCTGTGGATTGCCCTCTGCGGGACGGAGGAAATCGCCCTGCGCCTGCCCTCGGCCCTGGCGGGCACGGCCGCCGTGCCCCTGCTCTACCTGCTCGGCCGGCGGACGCTGGGCCGCCGGGTCGGGCTGTTGGCCGCGGCCTTCCTGGCCCTCTCGCCCCTGGCGGTATGGTATTCGCAGGAGGCCAAGGCCTATGCCTGGTTCCTCCTGCTCTCCCTGGCCTCGTGGCTGCTGCTGTGGGAGGCCGTGGAGCGCGAGACCCACCGCGGATGGTGGGCGGCGTTTGCCGTGGCCTCCCTCCTGGCCCTCTCCGTCCACCGCCTGATGGTCCTTTCGCTCATCGGCCAGCTCGTTTTTCTGCTCTACATGGCGCGCCAGGGACACTTTACCCGGCGCTACCGGCTGTTCCTGCTGGCCCTGCTCGTCGCCGTGCTGCTCCTGACGGCGGCCGGCCTGTGGTTCGCCCTGGGGCGGGAGGGCGCCGGCCGACAGTTCGGCGCCGCGCGCCGCTGGCAGGACCTGGCCAGCACCTTTACACAGTTCAGCCTGCGTATCCCGCCGGGCCCTCCCGAGCCCTCTTTCAGCCCTGACCGTCGGCCCTGGCTGATCGCCTTCGCCGCGGCGGCCCTGGCCGGACTGGCCGGCCTGGCCCTGGACATCGCCGCCCGCGGGGCCCGCCGCCGCCGGGCAGCCTTCTTGCTCTGCTTCCTGGCCGTGCCCCTGGCAACCTTCTACCTGCTCTATTTGCTCCGCCCCTTTTACTATGAACGCTACCTCCTGGGCGCCCTGCCGGCCTATCTCCTGCTCCTGGCTGTGGGGCCTGTCCGCTTATGGGACTGGGCCCAGGCCCTGGGCCGGCAAAGCGGGCCCCGGCGCCGGTTGCTGGGCGGGACAGCCTCGACGCTCCTGGGGCTCCTGGCCCTGGCGTCCGTGCTGCTTCCCCTGGCGGCCTCCTGGCTACAGGTGCAGTACTGGACCCTCTCGCGCCTGCCCAGCAAGGAGCAGTTCCGCGAGGCCACCCGCTATCTGCAGGAGCACGCCCACCCCGGCGATTTGGTCGTCGTCCACCCGGGCTACATCCGGCCGGCGATCGAGTTCTATGGGGAGCGTCTTCCGCGCGTCCCGTTGGAACTCCAGACCATCACCGATACGGCGAGGCCGGACTACCAATTTGCCGACTTTACCGCCACCATGGACCGCCTGGCCCGCGGCCGGCGCCGGGCCTGCCTGCTCTACGCCCCCGCTCACGCCCAGACCCAGGCACGCAGCTACTGGGTCTATGAGTGGTTCTACCTCAACCCCTTTTTGCTCTTCGAGGAGCAGCACTGGAACGGCCTGGACCTCTACTGCATCTCCTTCAACACCGCTTACCGGGGGCGTATGCCCCAGCCGACCATCCCGTTGCAGGCCAACTGGGGACAGGAGATTCTGCTCTGGGGAGCCGACCTGCAGCCCTTTCAGTGGCCCCTGCGGCCCGGCGACACGCTGCCCATCACCCTGTACTTGCAGGGGCTCCAGGAAAGGCTGCCCGACAGCGCGGCTGTGGTCCGGCTGGTCGCCGGCGGGGGGGAGACGGTCTGGGCCGAGGAGGTCCGCCAGCCGCTGGGCGGACACCTGCCGACCTCCATGTGGGCGTTGGGCGATCAGTTCCTGGACTATCACGAGCTGCTCCTGCCCGCGGACATGCCGCCCGGCACCTACCGGGTGATGGTCGGGTTCCGGCATGTCGACGCGCCGGCGGAGGCGCTGCTCCTGCCCGGCGGCGCGGCCTGGCTCGACCTGGGGCCGGTAGAGGTGGAGCGCGGAGGTGAGCCATGACGCGGCGTGAGTGGCGCGACCTGGGCCTCGTCCTGGGCCTGGCCCTGGCCCTGAGGTTGGCGCTGTGGTGGTTACTGCCGCGGCAGCAGTTGGTCAGCGACGAGCCGGAGTACATGGCGGCGGCCTACTGGCTGGCCCATGGGCGCGGTTTCTCCTTCTACGCGGAATGGCCCTGGCTGCGCCCGCCGCTGTACCTGCTCTTCCTGGCGCCGTTCTTGCGCCTCTTTGGGCTGGAGCTGGCTCCTATCCGAGCGGCCCAGGTTCTGGTCAGCCTGGGGGTGCCGGCGCTGGTCTACCTGCTGGGGAGGGAGACATTCGGCCCGCGGGCGGCGCGCCTGGCCGGCCTCCTGGCGGCGCTGTGGTTGCCCCTGGCCGTGCTGCCGCACATGGTGCTGGCCGAGAATCTCTTTCTGCCGCTGCTGCTTGCCGGGTTCCTCTGCTTGGTGCGAATCCGGTCGGCAGCCTACCCATTTCGGTGGGCGGCGGCCGGCGGCGTGTTGTTGGGCCTGGCCACGCTGACCCGCGGGCTGACGGTGGCCTTTTTGCCCGGGGCGGCAGTTTGGCTGCTCCTTTCGCCCCGTCTCTCATTCTCCCCGTCCCCCCCTCTCCTCGTTCCCCTCTCTCTCCGCCCGGCACACACTCGTCTGCACCGCTTTGGACTGACGGCCCTATTCTCCGCGGGCGCCCTGCTCATGGTCCTTCCCTGGACGGGGTACAACTACCTGCGCTACGACCGGCTGATCCTGGTGGACACCACCGGCGGCTACAACTTTTGGCTGGGGACGGCGGGCGGGCAGTTTCCCCATGTTCGTGATGTCCACCAGGCACTGCTGGAGCAGCCCGATCCGGCCGCCCGCCAGGCTTATGCCTACAGGCAGGGGCTGGCGGCCATCGCCGCCGACCCGCTGGGCTATCTGCGCACGCGGGGCACGGAGCTGGGCCAACTGCTGCGCATCAACTATGGCGCCGACGAGCGGCTGATGGACGGCTTTGTCCTGGGGCAGGTGTCGATTCCCCATCTGGGGGCCGTGTTCCTGTTGGAGGACAGCCTCTATGTCCTGCTGGTGCCCCTGGCCATCGCCGGCCTGCTGCTGCACCGGGGTGAGCCCGGTCGCGGGCTGACGCTGCTCTGGCTCGGCTACAACCTGGCCGTGGCCACGGCCTTTTTCGCCATCAACCGCTTCCGTCTGCCGCTGATGCCTTTCCTCATGGTCTATGCGGCGGCGTTCGGGGCGGGGCGTTCCCGTGCGCCGGGGCAGGTGGGTGAGGAGGCCGGGGCCGGCATATACGGTAGATCGGGGGGCAGAGAAGGGGAAATGTCCTGCCCCAACGCCGCCGCCGGACGGCTCGCGCAGGGGGCTTCTTTCTGGCTGCGCTTGGCCGCGGCCCTGGCCCTCGGCCTGGCCTTCTGGGTTGTGGTGATGCCTTCCTACGCCGGGCCCTACCCGGCCGCGGCCGGGGCGACCCTCCTGGGCGTGCGCGGCCGCGTCGCCGCCGGCCACCTGGCGCGCGCGGAGGAGGCGCTGGCGCAGGGGGAACGCGACGCCGCCTGGGCGGCGCTGCAGCCGGCGCTGGCCTTCCGGCCCGATGGGATTCGCCCGCTGGCCACGGCCCAGGTGGTGCTGGCCGCGTGGCAGCGGGCCGGCGGCGACGCGGCCGCCGCCCTGGAGACACTACAGGCTGTCGATTGGTACCAGGCGGCCCTCCTGCGGGGCGACATCCTCCGCGCGCAGGGCGACGAGGGAGGGGCGCGGCGCGAGTTCGGGTCTCGCCAGATGACGGAGCGCGATGCCCTGCCCTGGGCCTGGGAGCACCTGCAGCCTCCCGCGGTGTTGGGCGTGGACGTGGGCGGCGGTTTGGACCTGGGGCTGGTGGAGGGCTTCTATGCCCCCGAGCGCGAAGGGGCAATATCCTATCGCTGGAGCGGGGCCGCGGCCCGGGTGCGCTTCCCCGGCCAGGGGTACGCCCGGCAGCAGGTGGTGCGCCTGCACCTGCGGGGCTGGCGGCCGGCCGGCGAGCCTCCCGCCGAGGTGCGCCTGGCGGCGCGGGGCGTCGAGGTGGGCCGTTTCATCCTGGGCGCAGATTGGCAGGTGGTTGCCGTGGAGTTGCCGATCCATGTCGGGGAGGAAGAGGAGGTCGTGATCACCCTGGAGACGAACGCCTTTCTGGCCGGCCCGGCCGACCTGCTGCAGACGGGCCGGCTGCGCACGCTGGGCGTTATGGTCGATTGGGCCCAGCTTGTGCCGGTGCCGCAGCGCTAACCGTATCCCGGAGCATGGCCGTGGACCTGTTGCCACCCGGCACCCTGATCGCCGATCGTTACTGCGTTGCCCGCGCCCTGGCGGGCGGCATGGGCATCGTCTATCTGTGTACCGACCAGGCCGAGAACGGCTTTCCCGTGGCCCTCAAGACCTTTCGCCCCGAGTTCCTGCCCGACCGCGAGGCCCGCGGCCGCTTCCTGCGCGAGGGGGCCACCTGGGTGAACCTGGGCCGACACCAGCACATCGTCCGCGCCTACCGTGTCGAGCGGGTGGGCGACGGTCGGCAGGTCTACCTGGTGCTGGAGCGGGTCGATCCGCCTCCCGGCCTCGAGGAGCCGTCCCTGCGCGGCCGGCTGGTGCCCGGGCAGCCGCTGCCGCTGGAGCAGGCGCTCCTCTTTGCCCTACACGTGGCCCGCGGGATGCGCTACGTGACCACGCGCCTGCCCGACCTGGTCCACCGCGATCTCAAGCCGGAAAACGTGTTGATCGGGCAAGACGGCAACGCCCGGGTGACCGACTTTGGCCTGGCGATGACCCTGGTGGGGCTGGACGTGGCCGAGGCGCAGTGGTCCGGCTCGCGCTTCAACGGCGCCGGGCGCTCTTTCGTGATCACGAACAAGGGCATCCTGGGGACGCCGCTGTACATGGCGCCCGAGCAATGGACGCCGGGGGAGAAGCTGGACGCGCGCTCCGACATCTATGCCTTTGGCGGCATCGTCTACGAGATGCTGGCGGGGAAGCCGGCCTTCTGGGGGCAGGACATCGACGAACTGGAACAGGCCCATCGCGCCGGTCGCGTCGGCCGCCTGCCCAAGGGGCTGCCGGCCGCGGTGTGCGCGCTGGTCTGGCGCTGCCTGGATCCGGACCGCGAGCGGCGCTTTCGGACCTGGGAGGAGGTGGAGCGGGCCGTAGCCGATTCCTACTCTGCCGCCCTGGGGAAAAAGGCCCCGCCCGGGAAAGCGGCCCCCGAGGAGACGCGCTACGAGCGGGTCGCCGCCGGGTGGTCCTATAATACCATCGGTATGTCGTACTATGACATCGGCCGCTACGACATGGCGGTAACCTGTTTTGAGCAGGCCGTGCGCGCGGGGCAGGCAGAGAAAGAAGCCCCGCTGGAGTGCGCCGGCCTGCTCAACCTGGGCAACACCTACCGCACCCTGGGCAGCTTCCAGCGGGCGATCGAGTTGCTCCAGGATGCCCTGGCCCTGGCCCACGGCACGGGCGACCGGCACAGCGAGCAGCAGTTCCTGCACACCCTGGGCGATGTGTACCGCACCTTTGGCGAAGGGCCGCGGTCCATCGAGTTCTACGAGCGCAGCCTGGCCATCGCCCGGGAGCTGGGGGATCGCGGCGGCGAAGCCCTGGCCCAGGAGAAAATGGGCGCGGCCCTCGCCGACCTGGGGGACCTGCGCCGCGCGACCCGGCTGCACGGTCAGGCCCTTGAGATCGCCCGTGAGCTAGGGGATCAGCGTCTCGAGGGCCATGTCCTTTGCCGGCTGGCTGACTGTCGACTGGCCGAGAGCCAGGCCCGGCAGTCCATGGAGCTGTACGAAGCGGCGCTCAAGATCGCCTGGTCTATCGGTGATCTGCCGGGGCAGGCCCAGGCCATGAGCGGACTTGGGCAGTCCTCTATGGCCCTGGGCGATACGGCACAGGCCGTTGACCTGCTGCAGCGCTCCCTGGCCATCACCCAGGAGATTGGAGACCGCACCGGCAGCGTGTTCAACCTGCTCGGCCTGGGGCGGGCCTACCGGGCGGCCGGCGATGCGCTGCAGGCTATCGGCGTCCTGGAGAACGCCCTGGCCCTGGCGCGCAAGCTGGGCCTCCGGGTGGACGAGATGCGTGTCCTACGCGACCTGGGAGCGCTCCACCTCGATGTGGGGCAGCCTCGCCGGGCTCTCAAGGTGGCCGATGAGTACGTGACAGTGGCCGGCGATCTGGGCGACTGGCGTGAGGAGTGCTGGGCCCTGCGCTACCTGGGACAGGCCCATCACCAGGTAGGCGACTACCGTGAGGCGGTGGAGTGCCTGGGGAAATGGCGCGTCCGGGCCCGGGAGCATGCCGACCGGGCCGGCGAGGCGCGGGCGCTGAACGCCCTGGGCGAGGTCTTTGCCGACCTGGGAGACGTCCGGGAGTCCATCGAACTCTTTGAGGGAGCTTTGAGAGCAGCGCGCCGGGCCCATGATACCAGCACGGTGGGCCGGGCCGGCCTGAACCTGGCGCGGCAGTGGATGCGGGCGGGCCGGCGGCGCGCGGCGCGGCGCAGTGCCCAGGCAGCGGAGAAAGCGCTCCGCATTGCGGGGTTGCTCGCGGAGGCCCGGCAGGCGCAGGAGTTGGCGGAAGAGATCGAGAACAAGTAGGAAATGGGGCCGCTTGACAGAAAGATAGTTTTGTAATATCATGGTGTAAGGAGGTAGGGGATAGTGCTAGTGGGTAGGCCGAGCAGGGAGGGAGCAGGATGGTCTTGCGCTCCAATCAGGCCTGGCTGAAGCTCGACGACCCGGCTGTAGCAGGCTACCAGATAACGCGGAACCGGCCCGCAGAGGAGCGCTATGGGCTGGCGGGGCGGTTGCGGCGGGCAGCGCTGTCGGCGGCGGACATCGCGGAAGGTTCCGGACGGGGGTGTTCGGCGGAACTTGCTTGTGCATTGCCCGTGGTTCACCGGGCGGGGTCGAGTATTACCTGCATCTGGGCGTGCGCCTTGGGTATCTCGCTTGCCATTTGCTACTTGTCTCCTGGGGGATGAGACCGTTGAGCAAATTCCGGCCTCCTCGGCACCCGTTCCTCTTCCTGGGCCTCATCGCCCTCCTGGCACTGGGTCTGCGCCTGTTGGTCAACGCCTGGCATGCCCAATACCCCCTGAGCGGCGACGAGATCGGCTTCTTCGAGCAGGCCCGCGCCTTTGTCCAGGGGCGGGGCTACCAGGACGTGGAGCTGATGCGCGGGCCGCTCTACCCGTTCTTCCTGGCGGTCGTCTTTCGCCTGTTCGGGGCCGAGGTCAGCGCGGCCCGGCTGATGCAGGCGCTGCTGGGCGCGGCGACGGTCCCGCTCCTCTACCTGTGGGCCGCCCGGCGCCATGGCCCCCGCGCCGGGCTGGCCGCCGCGGCCCTGGGCGCGCTTTTCTTTCCCCTGGCCGTGCAGGCCACCACCCTGCTCACCGAGACCCTCTTCCTCTTTCTCTATGTCCTGGGAATGGTCGCCCTGGAGTGGGCCCTGGAGCGGCCGGCTTGGTGGCTGGTCCTGGGCACGGGGGTCCTCTTCGGCCTGGCGACACTGACCCGCTCCATCGGCCTGCCGCTGGTCGTGCTCGCCGCATTGGCGGCGGCGTTCGGGGCGAGGCATTCCCGTGAGCCTGGGGGGGTAGCGGCGAAGCCGGAGGCCGTTCTATCTGGGAGGCGCGTGGGAAGGGAACAGGGAAGGCCGCGCTCCCTTGTTGCCGCCCTGTTGGTACTGGCCGGCGCGTTGCTTGTCATCCTCCCCTGGACGGCGCGCAACGCGGTGGTCTACCGCTCCTTCATCCTGGTGGATACCACCGGCGCCACCAACCTCTGGCTGGACAACGACCCCGAATTGGGGCGCGACCGGGTCAAGGCCGAGCTCCTGAAATATCCCGAGGGGGAGCGCTCCTCCCTGGCCGTGCGCAACGGGCTGAAGGCCATCGCCGCCCATCCCGCCTGGTTCCTGGAGAAATGCTGGGGTGAGGTGCAGTTGTTCTTCTCCCTGGAGTATTTCGACGACTTCCTGGCGCGGCCGGCCATCTGGTACCCCACGGCCGAGGTCTGGGCCCGCGTCTTGCTGGGAGATGGGCTGTACCTGCTGTTGATGGTGACGGGGTTGGTGGGGTTGGCCTGGCGATCTCCACCTCATCCGGGGAAGGGGAAAGGGATAGGCCTGGGCTTGGATCTCCTCTGGCTGGCCTACCTTCTGGGCACCTCGGCCCTCTTTCACGTCGAGCTGCGCTACCGCCTGCCCTTCCTGGTGGCGCTCGTTCCCTATGCCGCCGCCGTCCTGGCCCACTGGCGGTCCACCTGGATGGGGCTGCGGAAGAACCGGCCGCGGCTGGCCCTGGCGGTCGTGGGCGTGCTGGCCCTGGCCGGCCTGCTGCTGGCCCACGCCAACTATCCCCTCCAGGGCTATCGGATCGCCGTGAAGCGGGTCCGCCTGGTGTTGGGGGAGTGGGCCCTGGCGCGGGGAAATGTCGCCGACGCCGCGGCCCAGGCCCGTGCGGCGCTGGCCGTCTACGGGGAATCGTCCGAGGCGCGGGTGCTGCTGGCGCAGGCGCTGTGGCAGGAAGAGCATCGGGACGAGGCGTTGGCCGTCCTGCGCCAGGCCATCGACTACCGCTCCGGGCACCCCCATCCGCACCTGCTGCTGGGCGACCTGCTGCGGGCCCAGGGGCGGGTGTGGGAATCTCTCCCCGAACTGGCCTATGAGCGCAATTCGCTGGAGGACCTGCAGGCCTGGATGTGGGATCGTGTCCATACGCGCGTCCCCCCGGCTATGGAACTGGACTCGGGTCTGGACCTGGGCTTCGTCCGCGGCTGGCATCTGCCCGAGCATACCGGCGACGGCACGACCTTTCGTTGGAGCGACGACCGGGTGGCCTTTCGCCTGATCGCAACCTCCGGTGTTCCCTCGGGCAGCCCTTCGCCCTACGCCGAATATGCCCCGCAGGTGCTCTGGCTGCGCCTGGCCGCCGGACGGCCGGAGGGCGTGCCCCTGCCCCAGGTAGAGGTCTGGCTGCAGGGGCGGCGGTTGGGCCGGTTCACGGTCGAGAACGGCTGGCGCGACTATACGCTGGAAATTGGCAAGTTCCGGCCGGGCAGCATCCTGGTGTTCGAGCTGCGCAGCACCACCTACCGTCCCCATGCCTACAATCCGTACCTGGACGACAACCGGGCGCTGGGGGTAATGGTGCATGCGGTGGGCGTGCGCCCGGTGGGCCCGGCGACGGCCGTTTCGATAGGAGCGGCCCCGGGCGAGGTGCGATAGGCGGAGGCACCGGCGACACTTCCTGCGAGGCAGACGCCATGGACACAACATGGGGCACCGCCGAGAGCTGGCACTCCTGGTTCACCCACCAGGCCGCCTGGACGCGGGCCACGCGGCAGTGGCTCTACGGACAGGTGGGCCTCTCCGCCGCCCGGGCCGTCCTGGAGGTCGGCTGTGGGACGGGGGTGATCGCCGGGGAGGTGGCGAAGGTGGGGCCGGCCGTCGTCGGGCTGGACCTTTCCACGGACATGTTGGCCGTAGCCCGGCGCGAGGCCCCGGCCGTGCAGTGCGCCCAGGGCGACGCCCACGCCCTGCCCTTCCCCGACAATACCTTTGACCTGGTCCTCTGCCACTACCTGCTCCTGTGGCTGGCGGACCCGGCCCAGGGGCTGCGCGAGATGGCCCGCGTGGTGCGCCCGGGCGGCGCCGTCCTGGCCTGCGCCGAACCGGATTACGGCGGGCGGGTGGACCACCCGCCGGAGCTGGTCCCCCTGGGACAGTTGCAGGCCGAGAGCCTGCGCCGCCAGGGGGCCGACCCGTCCATCGGCCGGCGGCTGGGGGAGCTCTTTGCCACCGCCGGCCTGCAAGCCACCGTGGGGGTGATGGCCGGCCGGTGGGAGCGTCCCTCTCCCGAATCCCTGGACGCCGAGTGGGCCATGCGTCGACACGATCTGCAGGGGATGCTCCCGCCGGAGGAGTTGAACCGGCTGGAGAAGCTGGACCGGGCCGCGGCCGCGGCCGGCCGCAGGACGCTCTTTGTCCCCACCTTCTACGCCTGGGCGAGAAAGGGCCCGCACGCCGCAGCGCGCGCCCCAGACGGCCCGACGGCGAGCCTCTGCCCCGTCCGTCCCGCGGAACGGCGCGATTTTACGCGGATGGTCATGGAGGTCCTTGCCCAGGGCGACCTCTCTATGGCCGCGGTGATGCGCTCGCCCCTTCTCACCTGGTGGGCCCGGCGGGTGCTGCACTTTTATTTCCATCGCATCTGCCGGCCCTTGGTGCTGGAGGTGGGCGGCGTGGCGGCCGGCTTCCTGGTGTTGAATGTGCGGAAGGGCACCCTACGCATCGAGGCCCTGGGCGTGTTGCCGGCCTACCGCCGGCAGGGCTGGGGGATGTGGCTCCTGGAGTGGGCCGCGCAGGAGGCCGGCCGGCTGGGGTTGAGGCGGCTGACGCTGCATGTCTCCTCGGGCAACCGGCCGGCCCTGGCGCTGTACGCCCAGGCCGGCTTCCACCCGGTGCCGCGCACCTGGAGCGGGATCGAGATGGAGCAGGTTATGCCGAGATCAATAATCTTGCGCTGAAGGAGGGGCGCGATGTCTCGCGCGATGTGGGTACGGGTCGGCACCTGGGTCCTGCTGGCCGTGGCCATCGTCTACCTCGTCCTGGTGGGCGGGGAGCTCCTGCGCCAGGCCGGCGAGTGGCCCACCCTGCACCGCGACCGCGACTTTCCCTCTTACTACCTGGCGGCCCGGCGCCTGCTGCGCGGCCAGGATACCTACAGCGGCCTGCAGGAAGAGGCCCGCACCCTGGGCATCGCCGACTATTTCATCGATTCCGCCGTCAACCCGCCGACCTTCACCGCGGTCACCTTCTGGCTGGCGCTCTTCCCCTACGCTGTCTCCTGGGGGCTCTGGCAACTCCTCTCCCTGGCTACGCTGGCGTTGACCTTTTTTCTGCTGGTGCGCGAGGAACGCTGGCCCCAGGGCGCCGCCTCCCGCCTGCGCCTGGCCTGCGCGGCGCTGCTCTTTCCGCCGCTGGCTTTCCATCTGCTCTATGCCCACACCGAGCTGCTCCTGCTGCTGGCGCTGACGGCAGCCTGGCTCTGCCTGCGCCGGGGAAAGGAGGTGCCGGCCGGGCTCCTCTTGGGCCTGGCGGCGGCCCTGCGCATCTACCCGCTCTTCTTCCTGCTCTACCTGCTGCTGCGGCGCTCCTGGAAGGCCTTCTTTGCCGCCGTGGGCAGCGGGCTGGCCCTGGCCGGCCTGGCCGCCCTCGTCGCCGGCCCGGCCTCTTTCCTGCGCTACCTGGCGGTGCTGCGCGCCGAGGTCACCTCCCTCTACGCCCGCTGGGGCAACTTTTCCCTGTGGGGCCTGGTGCACAAGCTGGCCGCGATCTGGCCGATGCTGGAGGCGCGGCCGGCCCTGCGCGACGGCCTGGCCCTGGCTCTCTCCGCGGGCATCCTGCTGTTGACCCTCTGGCTGGCCCGCCGACCGGGGCCGGGGCCGGCCGACCTGGACCGTGAGTACGGCCTCTTCCTGGTCGCCGCGCTGCTGGCCTCGCCGCTCTCCTGGATCTATTACCAGGTGCTGCTCTACCTGCCGCTCTTCTTCCTGCTGCGCGCCCGCCCACGGCGCCGGCCGGCCGTGGAGGTCTGCCTGGCCATGGCCCTGGTCGCGGCGCTGGCCCCGGTCGCCGGCGGAATGGGCGAGCTGCCGCTGGCCCTGGAGCGGGCCCTGGCCTTTCTGCCCACGCTGACCCTCCTCGGGGTGTACATTTCCCTGTGGCTGAACCGGCCCTCCAAGACAACCCCACCCCTCTCTCTCCCGCCCTGCTGACCCCTGCATAGCTCGCTATACTGCCTGGAAGCCGAGAGCCGCGCGCACCGACGTTAGGGGTCTATGCAGAGATCGGCAGGTGTGGCCGCGTTGCGACAAGGACGAAATAGCCAGGCCTGCCAGGTTTTCCCAACCTGGCAGGCCTGGGACCTTCTTGGAAAGTTGCCTCTACGGCGTTGCGGCCGGCGTTGCCGTCGGCGGCGGCACGGTGTAGCCGTCGGCGCCCTTCTCGACCACGTCCTGCAGCAGGCTGCCCGACACGCGCACGTAGTAGGGCGACTCGGAGGAGATGACCACGTAGGAGGAGTCGGCGCCCCGTGCGCCGATTGTCAGGGTAACCTCCTTGTCGGCCGTCTTCACCTGGACGACCGCCAGGGGCCTCTCCATGCCGTACTCGGGCAGGACCTCTTTGCCCAACGGCCGGAGCATACGCATCTGGGCCACCTTGGCGACCAGCGCCTTGACCTTGTTCTGATCCAGCGTCTGCCCGGGGGCCAGGCCGGCCAGGCTCCAGGTGCCCTGGTCGTCCTTGGCGAAGGAGAGGGCCCCCGCCTGGTTCTGCAACTGCACGGCGGTCACCGCGTCGGTGGACAGGTTCACGTAGAGCGTGTCCACCCAACTGGTCAGTTGGACCCCGGCGCTGCTGCTTGTCAGGCTGCCCATGTAGGTCTCGTTGTAGCCGTCGAGCCGCACGTAGCCGGTGCCGTAGCTTTCCGTGGTGCCTATATAGAGGCGGTAGCGTGCGCCGTCGGCCATCTCCAGGTCGATCTTGCGCACAAAGTTGTCCGCGGCGACCTGCAACTGCTTGTGGCTGGCCGCCGTGCGCGTCGCCAGGCGCCGGTCGGTCAGCTCGGCCACCTTGGACAACAACTGTTCGGCCGGGCCGGCCAGGGCCGGGTAGTTGTCGAACTCCGGCAGGACCCAGGTGTCCCCCTCCCGGCGCAGGACGACCTGGTTGCCGTCGGCGTCGGCGATGCGCAGTTCGACCACGTCCGCGCTCTGAAAGTTGGGCAGGAGCGCCTTCCCGGCCCCGGAGGCGGCCGGCCGCGGCCAGAAAACGACGATCAACAGCACGACCTGTACGGCGAGGAGGGCAACCAGGGCTTGGATTGGGCGTTGGCGCATCATCGTTCTACCTCCTCCTCGGACCGGGCATCCGGCCCGGCCGCTTCTCCGGCCTCGTGAACTGGCAGGCGCAGCGGCAGCGGGCGCTCCCGCTTTCGCCAGATACTCCAGATGGCGCCGATGGCCCCCAGGGTGAGCAGGGCCACGACATAGTTGGCCACCTCCCAGGCACGCTGCTCATCCTTGTCCAACGGATCGAGCACGCGCGCGAACGTCCCGCGGGCGCGGATGCTGAGGAGCTCTGGGTCTTCAGTGGCCCAGGAGACAATGTTCTGCATCAGCTTCAAGCTGTTGAGGTAGCGGTCGCCGGAGAGGCGCTGCGAGACATCGAAGATAAAGTCGTCGACGAACTCGCCGCTGCCGATGACCACCAGGCGGGCGCTGGGCGGCGAGGAGGCGATCAGCGTGGTGGTGACTCCCGCGGTGGAGGTAAAGGTCTGGCCCTGGAAGGCGCTTGGGAAGGGGCCCGCCAGGGACACGGCCAGTGGGTAGGATTTCATCTCCATGCCGGGCGGAAAGCCTATGGCCGGGTAGAGGTCAAAGTTGGGCTGGATGTTGGTGTCGGAGGACAGCCAGGAGTTTGCGCTGGAGCGCAGCAGCACCGTGGCCTCGACCCCGGCGCTGATGCTGATCGGCGAGGCCCAGTTCAGGGTGACCGCGGAGAGGTTGGAGACCAGGGGGTTGCCGGCGGCCATGGCCTCGCGGCGGACGTCGACAAAGAAGGGGTAGGGGATCTGCAAGACCTGCTGCACGGTCACGCCGTTGATGTTGCGGGTGACATAGACGGGGAAGGGCTCGTTCTGCGGATCCATCACCAGCACGGGCTGGACGTGTACGCCGTAGGCGGCCAGCAGCTCCTGCAGACCGCCGCTCAGGGGCTGCAGCATCAGGCCGCTGCCATAGGGGTCCACGGTCAGGCCATAGTTGCCGGCGGCGACGATCAGCGCCCCGCCGCGCATCAGGTACTGGTCGATGGCGATGCGCGCGGCGTCGCTCAGCCCCTGCGGGGCCACCACAACCAGCGCGGCGATGTCCTCGGGCACCGTGCCGCCGTCCAGGTTGATGTTGCGCACTTCGTATTCCTGTCCGAGCGCCTCTTGGAGCTGCTGCCAGCCGGAAAGGGGCTCCTGAAGCTGGCCGAACATGTTCTGGGTCGGCGTGGACGGCGGTGTCCACAGCCCCACTACCTTCAGGAATCCGGGCGCAACCCGTTTGAGGGCCGACTCGATGGCGGTGCGGACGTCGGCGGCGGTCATCCCTGGCGCGGGGTAGACCAGGGCTTCCTTTTCGCCGACGCGCACGATCATATGCAGGTAGTAGGTCTCGTTGGCCAAGATCGAGACGGGCAGCGGGGCGATGCCATACCGCTCGTAGAGCTGGGGACGTGTCACCGGGCTGCCCGAGGCGTCGGGGTCGATGACCTGGTAGGTAAAGTGGCCGGGGTTGGCGGCGGCGATCTCCTGGGCCACCTGGGAGATGGTATCCGGCACGTCGGCCAGGTCGGCCGGCAGCGTGTTCGGAGTCACGTAGAGGACCACCTCGGCCGGCTCGGGGAGTGCCGCCAGGACGGACTCGACGCTCTGGAAGCCGTAGACCACCTTCTTGATAGTGCGCGTCAGATCGTACTCCAGGTTGCGCAGGCGCACCTGGATATCGCCGCCGGGGTCCGACTCGATCTCGATCAGGTCGCGGAAGCTGAGGACGGCGTTCTGGTCGCCGTAGCGGACCAGGATATGGAAGTAGGAGTTGATGATCGAGGTCTCGTAGCGGCCGGCCACCTGGAAAGGGTCGGGGGTGATGCCGTAGAGCTGGCGGGCCTCGGCCTCGGCCTCGGGGTCCTTGGTGGGGTCGATGATCTGCAGGTCGATCCGCCCGCCGGAGGCGACACGGTACTCGGCGAGCAGGTCGCGGATCTGCGGCACCAGGGGGGCCAGCAGGGGGTGAGTCTTTTCGCTAAAGTAACCGCGGATGATCAGCGGCTCGCTCAGGCCGGCCAGGAGTTGGCGCGTGGTCCCGGAAAGGCTGTACTCGCGCTGGGCGGTGAGGTCCAGGCGTAGGCCGGTGAGCGGGGCCAGCCAGATGTTGAGCACGATCAGGTTGACCAGGACCAGGGCGGTGGTGACGACTACCGCCCGGCGCCGGGGGCGGGCGGCTTGCCCGCGGCCCCAGCGTTTGCTTTCCAGCGAGGCTACGTTTAGGGCCAGGAAGATGCCGGCCAGGGCGATGTAGTAGGCCAGGTCCCGCAGGTCGAGGACGCCGCGCTGGATGCTCTCGAACCGGCTGCCCGACCCGAGCCCCCGGAACAGGTCGCCCCAGAAGCCGCCGGCCAGGTTGGCGAAGTCCGCTGTGCCGACCAGGTACAGGAGGCCGCCGACCAGCATGGTGATAATAAGGGCGACGATCTGATTGTCGGTGCGCGAGGAGACAAAGAGGCCGATGGCAGCGTAGGCCGCGGCCAGGAGCAGCGCGGCGATGTACCCGCCCACGACCGGGCCCCAGTCCATGTTGCCCAGGATGGACACGGTGATCGGCAGAAAGATGGTCAGCGCCAGCGACAGGGCGACCAGGGCCAGCACGGCCAGGAACTTGCCCAGGACCAACTGGGTGGAGGAGATGGGTAGGGTGAGCAGTACCTCCTGGGTGCCGGAGCGCTGCTCCTCGCTCCACTGGCGCATGGTCAGCGCGGCGACGAGCAGGATCAGGAGCACCGGCATCCAGTGAAAGAGCGGCCGGACGTCGGCGATGGCGCGGGCGAAGAAGGCGTCGAGCCAGAAGAAGGCCAGGAGGGTGACGGCGAGAAAGGTGCCGACAAAGATGAGGGCCATGGGCGAGCCAAAGTAGCCAGCGATCTCCTTGCGGGCGATAGCCAGGGTCTGCCTCATGGCTGCACCTCCGTGGCCGTGGCCAGTTGGTTAAAGACCGTCTCCAGGGTGCGCACGTCGCGGCGCAGCTCGCGCACCGGCCAGCCGTTGTCGCGGGCCAGGCGATAGATGGCCGGGCAGAGCGACTCGCCGGCGCGGTCCCGGCCCTGGATGCGGTAGGCCGGGTGCCCATCGGTGGCGCGGAACGGCTCGATCTCGCGCACCGCCGCGTGACCGCGCAGCGCTTGCTCCAGGCCGTCGGGGACCCGCTCCAGCACCAGGATGGCGTCGGGCGTGGCCGACAGCTCCGACAGGCGGGCGTCGGCGCGGACCCGGCCGTTCAGCAGGATGATGGCCCGGTCGCAGAGGGCTTCGACCTCGGAGAGGATGTGGGTGGAGAAGAGGACGGTGCTCTGCTCGGCCAGGCGGCGGATCAGCCGGCGCACCTCGACGATCTGCGTCGGGTCCAGGCCCAGCGTGGGCTCGTCCAGGATCAGCAGCTTGGGCCGGTGCAGGATGGCCTGGGCCAGACCGACGCGCTGGCGAAAGCCCTTGGAGAGCTGTCCGATGGGCCGGGTGAGGTGCTGTGACAGCCCGGTGGCGGCGACGGCCTCGGAGATGCGTTCCGGCTGCTTGTCCTTGGGAATCTCGCGCAGGTCGGCCATCATCCGCAGGTAGGACTGGACGGACAGCTCCGGGTAGAGCGGCGCGTTTTCCGGCAGATAGCCGATCCGGGACTGGACGGCGCGGGTGTGGGTGAGCACGTCCAGGCCGTCCACGGTCACACGGCCCCCGTCGGGATGCAGGTAGCCGGTGAGGACTTTGATGGTAGTCGTCTTCCCGGCCCCGTTAGGCCCAAGCAGCCCGACGATCTCGCCGGCCGCCACCTGGAACGAGACCCCGCGCAGCGCCTCCACGGAGCCGTACGATTTGGTCAGGTCATGCACATCGATCACACGCACCTCCTGGTTGCTCAATCCGCTGCGGCTCTCCCGGTCGGTCCTTGTTCCAACCCTCCATTCTGCCGCCTGATGATGAAAAGAAGATGAGAGCGCTCCGCTGTTGAACGAGTGGCCAGACTGTGCTATGATAGGCCCGACCAAATAACCGTGCCGAGGAGGGTCCCTTGTCCGAACCGTCGAACGCTGCGCCGCGCACCGGTCTGCGCGCCCTGCCCCGTAACGTCTGGGCCGTGAGCTTGACCAGTTTCTTCATGGACATCTCCAGCGAGATGGTGATCAATCTCCTGCCGCTCTTTCTGAGCAATGTGCTGCACGTCGGCACAGCCGTCATCGGCGTGATCGAGGGCCTCGCCGAGGCTACCGCCAGCGTCCTCAAGGTCTTTTCCGGGTGGCTCTCGGACCGGCTGCGGGCCCGCAAGTGGCCGGCCGTGCTCGGCTACGGCATCTCCACCCTGGCCAAGCCCCTGTTCTACCTTGCCAGCGTCTGGGCGGTGGGCACCGCCCGCTGGGCCGACCGGGTGGGCAAGGGGGTGCGCACGGCGCCGCGCGACGCCTTGGTGGCCGACAGCATCGAGGAGCGGCACCGCGGCCTGGCCTTTGGCTTCCACCGCGCCGCCGACACCGGCGGGGCGATGCTCGGGTTGGTCATCGCGCTGCTCGTCGTCTGGTTCGCCCAGTCCGGCGATGTCCATCTGGAGTTGGGCACCTTTCGGACCATCGTCTTGGTCAGTATGGCCCCGGCGGTTCTGGCGGTGCTCTCGCTGGCGCTGGGGGCCAGGGAAGTGGGCGTAACGGGACAGCGGGCCCGGCCGCGGATTACCTTCAAGGGGCTAGGCCGGCCGTTTCTGGTCTTTATGCTCATCGTCGGCCTCTTCGACCTGGGCAATTCCTCCGACGCCTTTCTCGTGCTGCGGGCCCAGGAGCGCGGCCTGAGCCTGGTGGGCATCCTGGGGATGCTGATTACCTTCAATTTGATCTACACCCTGGTCTCGGCACCGGCCGGCTCGCTCTCCGACCGCATCGGGCGCCGGCGCCTGATCTTCGGCGGGTGGCTGGTCTATGCCGCCATCTACCTGGGCTTTGCCCTGGCCGGCGCGGGATGGCATGTCTGGGCGCTGTACGCCCTCTACGGCGTTTACTACGGCCTGGCCTGTGGTACGGCCAAGGCGATGGTCGCCGACCTCGTCCCGGCCGAGTTGCGCGGCACGGCCTATGGCACCTACAACGCCGTGCTGGGCATCCTGGACTTTCCGGCCTCGGCCATCGCCGGCCTGCTGTGGCAGGGGGTGGGAGGCTGGAAGGGGTTTGGTGCCTCCGCCCCCTTTTTCTTCGGTGCGGCGCTGGCCCTGGCCGCGGCGTTGCTGATGGTCCTGTGGCGGCCGAAGAGGGCGGAGTAGACGGATATGGGAGGCCTTGTAACCATAAAGGCTCCAAGACACCGGCAAGAAGAGCAGCCAAGCAGGAGGGGTACCATGGATCGACCTCGGTGCGCCCTGTCGCGGGGGGCAGTTGTTGCGGCCATCGTGTTCCTGCTTGCCGGCCTATGGGGGCCGGCCGCCCCGCCGTCGAGTGCCGGGATGGGTCCGGCGCTGCGGGAGCAGCGCGGCGGGGATAGCCTGTCCACCTTTGTCATTGTCCTGGCCGAGCAAGCAAACCTGGCCCCGGCCTACGGCATGCGCGACTGGGAAGCCCGCGGCCGGTTCGTCTTCGATACCCTGCGTGCGACGGCCGGCCGCACCCAGCCGGCCGTCCTGGCGGCGCTGAACGGGCTGCAGGCCGCCGGCCATGTCGAGGCGGTGAGGACCCACTATGCCGTCAACGCCGTCGTGGTGCGCGGCGACGCCGCCGCGGCCCGGACACTGGCGGCGCGGCCGGACGTGGCCGCGGTCCTGCCCGACCAGCCCATCTTCCCGGTGCTGCCCGTGGAGGCGGATGCCGATGGTCCGTTGGCCCCGGAGTGGAATATCTCCCGTATCCGCGCCGACCAGGTTTGGTCGACCTACGGCATTACCGGCAGCGGCGTCGTCGTGGCCAACATCGACAGCGGGGTGCAGTATACCCACCCGGCGCTCGTGCGGCAGTACCGCGGCAACCTGGGTGGAGGCGATTTTGACCACAACTACAACTGGTGGGACCCCACCGGCCAGCACCTCTATCCCCAGCCCATCCAGGGTCTCTACCCGCTGGGCAGCAGCCACGGCACGCACACGATGGGCGTCCTCGTCGGCGACGATGGGTTGGGGAACCAGGTCGGCGTGGCCCCGGGCGCCCGGTGGATCGCCGCCTACGGCTTCTCCGGCGTCGACGGGCTCCTCTCGGCGATGGAGTGGACGATTGCCCCCACCGACCTGGCCGGCCACAACCCCGACCCGGACCGGCGGCCGCACGTGGTCAGCAACTCCTGGGGGGCGCCGGGGGCGATGGTGCTCTGGGACCCGCTGCTGGAGGCGCAGCGCGCCGCCGGCATCTTTGGCGCCTGGGCGGCCGGCAACAATGGGACGAACGGCTGCGGGACGCTGGTCTCCCCGGCCGATAGCCCCGCCGGGTTCGCCGTGGGGGCCACCGACCAGAGCGACGGCATCGCTTTCTTCTCCTCCCGCGGCCCCAACGCCACCCGCCGCTGGCTGGACACCTACGGCACCGGACCCGAAGTGACGGCGCCGGGCTACCCGATCCGCACCTCGACCCCGGGCGGGGGTTACACGATCACCGGCGGCACCTCCTTCGCCACGCCGCACGTGGCCGGCACGGTAGCCCTGCTCTGGTCGGCGGAGCCCGACCTGGTGGGGAGGGTGGAAGAGACGGCGGCCATCCTGCGCGGCACGGCGATGCCCAAGACGACGGGGGAGTCCTGCGGGGGAGTCCCCGGCAGCGCCGTGCCCAACAACACCTACGGCTGGGGGCGGCTCGACGCCCTGGCGGCGGTGGAGATGGTCTGGCAGGCCGGCACGCTGGCCGGCACGGTCACCGACGCCATGACCGGGGAGGCGCTGGCCGGGGTCGAGGTGCGTATGCAGCGCAACGGCCACACCCTGCTCACCTCCACCGGGCCGGCCGGCACCTTCGACTTTCCCCTGGGCCAGGGCACCTACACCATCACCGTGCAGGCCTACGGCTACCTTTCGCAGACGGTGAGCGGGGTGGCCGTCGCCCAGGACCTGACGACGGAACTGGACTTGGCCCTGGTCCCGCTCCCGGCCTATACGCTAGAGGGGACGGTGCGGGAGTTGGGCTTGGGAAGCCTGCCCATCGCGGCCAACCTTGGCCTGCGGGACACCCCCCTCCTGGTGACCTCCGATCCGGCGACCGGGGACTACTCGGCCACGGTCGCCGCGGGGAGCTACCGTCTGCGCGCCGCGGCCCGCGGCTATGAGCCGGCGGAGCAGGCCATCACCGTCAGCGGGGCCTTGAGCGTGAACCTGGAGATGGCGCCGCGCCCCACCTACTACGTCCGCGACAGCCGTTCGGTCTGCGGGCCGGCCTTCAACTGGCTCGACGCCACCGGCGGCACACCCTACGTCGGCCTTGGCTTCATGGAGTTTCAGCAGACCTACGACCCCCTCCATCCTTTCCCCTTCTACGGCGTCCCCAAGAGCCGCTACTTTGTCAGCTCCATGGGCTTTGTCGGCTTTAGCGTCGGCCATCCGCAGCACGGCCAGGACACGCCGACGACCTGGCTGCCCTTCGAGGGCCCGCCGAACGACGCCGTCTACGCCTTCCTGGACGTGTTGGACCCGGCCGACGGCACACAGGGGCAGGTCTACTACCAAGTGGTGGACGAGCGCTACGTGGTGATCGAGTTCTACCAGGTGCAGCACTGGGGGGGTGGGGCGCCGGAGACGTTCGAGATCGTCCTGGACACGGCGACGGGGATCATCACGCTGCAGTACCTGGAGGTGAGCCGGCCCGATTGGTCCACGGTGGGGTTGGAGGACGCCGCCGGGGCCGACGGGCTGCTCTACTCGTACATGGACTCGGCCGGCCTGGCGGACTCGCTGGCGGTGGCCTTTTACCCCGTCTTCGGACCGCCGCCCGCCGACCAGGAGCCCGGCGGGGTGTGGGGCGCCCTCTCCGGCACGGTCTATATCAGCGGGACGACGGCGCCGGTGCCCGGGGCGGCGGTTATGGCGACATCCTACCTGCAGACGCTCACCACCACGGCCGATGCGGCCGGCCGCTACCTCTTCCCGGCGGTCTGCGCCGACCTGTACACCGTGCAGGCTGGCGCGCCGGGCTATCGTCCCAGCGCCCCGGCCGGCGCCCGCCTGCGCTGGGCCGGCGATGTGGCCGTCAACGACCTCTTCCTGGAGGCGCTGCCGCCGGAGCCTGTCCTGACCAAGACGGTCCGGCCGGCGCAGGTGCAGTACGGCCAGTTCCTCACCTACACCCTGGCCTATGCCAACCACGGTGAGGGCTACCTGGCCGGCGCGGTCCTGTCCGACACGCTGCCCGGTAGCGTCGGCTACATCACCTCGACGCCGCCGGGCGTCTACCGGGACGGCACCCTCACCTGGACGGTGGACCTGCCGCCCGGCGGGAGCGGCGCGGCGACGATCGTGGGGTACCTGGTGCCACCGCCCTGCCCAGGGGGCCTCCCGCTGGCCGCGGTGACCAACACGGCCTACCTCTTCTGGGCCGGGCCGGCCGTCTCCGCCGGCGCCGCGTTCGAGGCGCTGCCCCTCCCGGCGCCGGAGCCCCTCATGACCAAGACGGTCTGGCCGGATGAGGTCCCGCCTGGGGCGCTGCTCACCTATACGATCGCGCTGGCCAACCGGGGGGCCGGCGACCTGTGGGCGGCGATGCTCTCCGACGCTCTCCCGTCGGCCGTGGAATACATCACCTCCAACCCGCCGGGGCTGGAACAGGGCGATACGCTGGTCTGGTACCCGTCCGTGCCGGCCGGGGAAAGCATCGTCGTGACGATCGTGGGGCAGTTGACGGCTACGGCGGCACCCGGCAGCACGGTGACCAACACGGCCACGTTGGTGGGATGCGGGGTGGACCTCTCTAGCACGGTGGTCTTGCAGGTCGCTACGCCCTACCAGGTCTACCTGCCGCTGGTCTTGCGGGAGGGACCATGACCAACGTTGCCACCCGGCTGATCTCGCTGATCCTGCTGCTGCAGAAGCGCCCCGGCTGGAAGGCCGCGGAGCTGGCGGCCGAGCTGGGCGTCTCGCAGCGCACGGTGCTGCGCTATATGGACATGCTGGATGAGCTGGGCATCCCCATCTACTCGGAGCGCGGGAGGAACGGCGGGTTCTGCCGGCTGCGGCACGAGGTGCGCACCTTTCGCCTGGAGCGCATCCGCGAGCCGGTGGCAGAGGACGAGCATTTCGTCCGGCCGCGCGGCTTTTCCGTGCGCGAGTACATGGAGCGGACGATGCCGCGGCCCGAGCCGGCCCACACCGTCGTCGTGCAGGTGGCGGTCGGCACGGCGCAGGCCATGCGCGAGCGCCATGGCGATTGGAAGGCTCAACACATGGGCCACGTGCAGGATGTCGTGCCAGACAAAGGGGTATTTGAGCTTGCGGAAGTCGGTGCCGATGCCAAATAGGTAGTACTTGCGCTCGCGCTGCTGCTCCCAGTGGGCGAGCAGCATCTCGGCCCCGGCGCGCGCCGCCGGGCCGTCGCGCATCCCTGGCACCTGGGCCAGGGCCTGGAGGGCATAGACATTGGCCATGGGGCAGGGGTCGCCCTTGCGGCCGGGGCCGCGGAAGCGGCCCAGCAGGCCGAAAATCGTGCTGCGCCTGTGTTCATCTATGTCTGTCCGTGTCCGGCAGACTCGCCGGGCCGAGGCGCGGTCCCGCTAGGCAGTGCCTGGGGCCCGGCACCAGTCCGGCGCCTTGTCCGCCAGCGCCGTGATGAGGTCGGCGACCAGCTCGACCGCCTCTGCCAACCGTCCCGGGCTGATCCATTGCCCGCTTTCGGAGGGCATGTGGGCGTTGTTGAGTCCCACGGAAGAGACCGGGATGCAGGGCACGCCCTGGTAGAAGAAGGCCGTGTGGTCGCTGGCGTACCAGGGCTCGACGCGGAGCACGGCCGGGTAGCGGTCCTTCAGGGCCCAGATTGTTTCCTCCAACTCTGCCGAGGCCCCCATGGCGGTGAGGGAGGTGGGACTGAGCGCCTGGCCAACGCCGTCCACGTTGATCGCCGCCAGCACCTGGTCCAGTGTGTTCCCCTGCCGCTGCAGGTAGACGGCGTCGCCAGCCCCGCCGACCTCCTCGCCGTTGACGGCCAGCCACTCCAGGCTGCACGGCAGGTCGGCACTGGCGAGGCGTTCGGCCAGGGCCAGGAGGACGGCCACGCCGGAGGCGTCGTCGGCTGCGCCCGGCGTACCGGCCTGGGTGTCGAAGTGGGCCATCAGGAGGATGCGCTCTGGCCGGCGGCCGGCCTGGCGGGCGACGATGTTGGCAAAACGGCCGGGCGACCGGCGCGTCGTGATGTGCAGGCGCAGCGGCCGGCCCAGTCCCCGCAGCAGGCGCATCCCCACCTCGGGCATGACCGTGGCCGAGGGCAGGGGAAACTCCCAGTCCTGGAGCAGCCGCTCCGGGCAGCCGGGGGTGGGGCTGACGGTGAGCACGCCGGCCGGCCGTTTCTCCTCCAGGAGCCGGTAGAGCCGCTGGCTGCTCTCGGGGCAGTAGAAGGCGCGGCGCGCCCCATGGCCGTGTTCCTTGGTCAGGTCACCGTAGAGGATGGCGATGTGTCCCGCCAGCGCCGCCGCCTCCAACTCGGCCGCCGTCCCCAGGGCAACGCCCGGCGCGGTCACATCGCCCGGCGGCGACCAGGTGTTGGCCAGGGCCTCCAGCGGCTCGCCGGCCAGCTCCAGGCGGGTGTCCAGCGCCTCCCAGAGCGGGCAGTCGATGGCCTGTTCCTCCACCGCCAGGCCCAAGGCGGCGAATGTCTGCCGGATGTAGTCGGCCGCGGCCAGGTTCTCCCGTGACCCCAGCGGCCGCGGACCGATCCGGGCGCTGAGTTGTTCCAGATGGCGCATGGGCATGATGGCTACCCCCTGATGGAGGTCGTTTTCCAACCCTCGTAGATGAGGCTCAAGACCCCGTAGGCCGAGGGGGACCGTTCCTGCGCCTCCCCGCCGCTCACCAGTTGGACGGCGCGGGCGGGGATGGCCCGTCGGCCGCCGCCTCGGCCAGCTGCCGATGGCGGAAGCAGTCCACCGTATGGTCGTTGACCATGCCGACGGCCTGCATATAGGCATAGCAGATCGTCGGGCCGACGAAGCGAAAGCCGCGCCGCTGCAGGTCCTGGCTCATGGCCCGTGACTCGGGCGTTTCGACCGGGATCGCGGCGGGTTCCTCCCAGGCATTGACGATCGGCCGGCCGCCGACAAAGCCCCAGATGTAGGCGTCAAAGGTGCCGAACTCTTCCTGCACCGCCAGCAGGGAGCGGGCGTTCTGGACGGCCGCCGCGACCTTGAGGCGGTTGCGGACGATGCCGGGGTTGGCCAGCAGCTCGGCCACCTTGCGGTCGTCGTACCGGGCGACGATCCGGGGCTCCAGGTTATCGAAAGCGGCCCGGTAGTTCTCGCGCTTGTTCAGGATGGTGCGCCAACTGAGGCCGGCCTGGGCCCCTTCCAGCACGAGAAACTCGTAGAGCAGGCGGTCGTCGTGCACGGGGACGCCCCACTCGGTATCGTGATAGGCCACGTAGAGAGGATCGGCTCCGGCCCAGAAGCAGCGTTTCATCGGCCCTCCTCGCGCGATGCTCTGAGTGCATCCGGCCGCCGCTTGTTCTCATAGGGCCGGATGAAGCGGATGTAGTCTTCTTCCGGGATCTGGGCGCCGATCCGGCCTTGGACCTCCTCGTACACGACAAGCCGCTCTTGTAGCTTCTCGCAGGTGTAGCGCTCGCACCGGGAGCAGTTGTCCAGCTCCTTTCCGATGACACATGGCCGCACCGGGCAAGCCTGGTCAATCAGCCTGGGGTTGCCGGCCATACAGCCATCGCAGCAGATTGCTTCCGACGGCAGCCGAAAACCAAAGTAGCGGAACCAGCCGTCGCTCAAGGTCTGCTGGTTGGCCGGGTTCTGCGCGACGTTCGGCCGGTAGGCCAGGCAGAGGTCGCAGCGATAGCCGCACCGGGTCGGTATGGGCTCCGCGCTCATCCAAGCACCCCTTGCAAGCACTGCCCGGTACAGCTCGCTTTTGTCCCGGCGACTTCCTCGGGCGTACCCTCGGCGACGATATAGCCGCCCTCGTCGCCGCCCTCCGGCCCCAGGTCGATGATCCAGTCGGCCGTCTTGATGACGTCCAGGTTGTGTTCGATGACGATGCAGGTGTTGCCGGCGTCGGTCAGGCGGTGCAGCACATCCAGCAGCTTCTGGATATCGGCAAAGTGCAGGCCGGTGGTGGGCTCGTCGAGGATGTAGACGGTGTCGCCGGTGGAGACGCGGGCCAGCTCCTTGGCCAGCTTGACGCGCTGGGCCTCGCCGCCGGAGAGGGTGGTGGCGCTCTGTCCTAATTTGACATAACCAAGGCCAACGTCGACCAGGGTCTGCAGGATGCGCTTCACCTTGGGCACGTTGGCGAAAAAGTCGAGCGCCTCGGCGGCGTCCATGTCCAGGACCTCGGCGATGTTCTTGCCCTTGTAGCGCACCTGCAGCGTCTCGCGGTTGAAGCGCGTGCCTGTGCAGACATCGCAGGTCACCCAGACATCGGGCAAAAAGTGCATCTCCACCTTTTTCTGCCCGTGCCCCTCACAGGCCTCGCAGCGTCCGCCCTTGACGTTGAAGGAGAAGCGGCCGGCCTGGTAGCCGCGCGTGCGGGCTTCCGGCGTGCGGGCAAAGAGATCGCGGATCAGCGGCATCACCTGGACATAGGTGGCCGGGTTGGAGCGCGGGGTGCGCCCGATGGGCTCCTGGGTGATGTTGATGACCTTGTCGATGTGTTCCAGCCCGTCGATGCGCTCGTGGGCGCCGACCTTCAGGGAAGCGCGGTGCAGGATGCGGGCCAGGGCGGGATAAAAGGTCTGGGCCACCAACGAGGATTTGCCGCTGCCGGAGACGCCGGTGACGCAGGTGAAGAGCCCCAGGGGGAAGCGCACCGTCAGGTCTTTGAGGTTGTTCTGGCGGGCGCCGACGACGGTCAGCCACTTGCCGTTGGCCGGCCGGCGCCGGCCGTTGGGCGAGGTCACCTGCAGCGCGCCGCTGAGGTAGCGCCCGGTGAGCGAGCCCCCGTCGGCCATGATCGCGGAAGGTGGGCCGGCCGCCACCACCAGCCCCCCGTTCACCCCGGCCCCCGGCCCCAGGTCGACGATCCAGTCGGCGCTGCGCATCGTCTCGGCGTCGTGCTCGACGACGATGACGGTGTTGCCCATATCGCGCAGCCGCAGCAGCGTGTCCAGGAGGCGGCGGTTGTCGCGGGCGTGCAGCCCGATGCTGGGCTCGTCCAGGATGTAGAGCACGCCCACCAGCCCGCAGCCGACCTGGCTGGCCAGGCGGATGCGCTGGCCTTCGCCGCCGGAGAGGGTGGGGGCCGGCCGGTCCAGTGTCAGGTAGTGCAGCCCGACGTTCATCAGGAACTGCAGGCGCTCGCGGATCTCCTTCAGCACCTCCCCACCGATCTCGATCTCGCGCGGCGAGAGCGTCTCCCACAGCCCCTGGACCCATTTCAGGGCCTCGCCGATGCTCAGGCGGGTCACCGCGGGGAGGGCCTGCCCGCCGACCGTCACGGCGGCGCTCTCCGGGCGCAGCCGCCGGCCCTGGCAGGCCGGGCAGGGCTGCTCGCTCATGAACTGGCGGTACCACTCGCGCATATACTCGGACTTGGTCTGGTGGTAGCGCCGGCGGGTGCCGTTGACGACCCCCTCGGTCCGGCCCTCGTAGTGTCCCTTGCCGCGCTCGTTGTCCCAGGTGTATTGGACGGGGACGCCGCCGTAGAGGATGGCCTGGCGGCATTCGGGGGAGAGGTCCCGCCAGGGGGTGTCCAGGTCGTGACCGAAGCGCCGGGCGATCTGCGTGGCGGCCATGAAGAGCCCGCTGGACCTTTTTCCGCGCAGCGCTCCCCAGGTGCGGACGGCGCCCTCGGCCAGCGTCCGGTCGGGGTCGACGAACTTGTCCGGGTCGAACTCCAGCTTTGTGCCCAGGCCGTTGCAATCGGGGCACATGCCCAGCGGCGAGTTGAAGGAGAACATCGCCGGGGTCATCTCGGGGAAGCTCAGGCCGCAGACGGGGCAGGCGTTCTGGGTCGAGAGGAGCCACTCCTCGCCGCCGTGGTCGATGATGACGAGCCCCTCGCCCATGCGCAGCGCCGTCTCCAGGGAGTCGGCCAGGCGGCTGGTGAAGCCATCATCGGCCCCCTCCGGCACGGCCAAGCGATCGATGAGGAGCTCGATGTCGTGCTTCTTCTTCTTGTCCAGGGCAATCTTGGCCGTCAGCTCGTGGACCTGGCCGTCGATGCGCACGCGGGGAAAGCCGCCGGCGCGGGCCTCGGCGAGGACGTCCTGGAAGGTGCCTTTGCGGTTGCGGGCCAGCGGGGCCAGCACCTGGAAGCGGGTGCCGGCCGGCAGGCCGGCCACCTGTTCGACGATCTCCTGTACCGACTGCGGCCGCACCACCCGGCCGCACTGGGGGCAGTGCGGCGTGCCGACGTTGGCAAAGAGGACGCGCAGGTAGTCATAGATCTCGGTGACGGTGGCCACGGTCGAGCGTGGGTTCTTGCTCACCGCCTTCTGCTCAATGGCGATGGCCGGGCTCAGGCCGCCGATGAAGTCGACCCTGGGTTTCTCCATCTGGCTGATGAACTGGCGGGCGTAGGCGGAGAGCGACTCGACGTAGCGGCGCTGGCCCTCGGCATAGAGGGTGTCAAAGGCCAGCGAGGACTTGCCGCTGCCGGAGACGCCGGTGAACACCACCAGCTTGAAGCGGGGCAGGCGCAGATCGATGTTCTTCAGGTTGTGCTCGCGGGCCCCGCGGATGACGATCTGGTCGGCTGCCATCGAATTGACCTGCATGGGACGGTTCCTCGTTGGGGGTGGATGGGCAACCACCCTGTCAAACCACACCGGTGAGAGTATAGCATAAATACACGCCAGATAGCGTCATCTTTTAGGACGAATGTGCGAAAGAAAGCCGGGCCCGCGCAGGGACCGATAGCGGCCCTCCGGGAAAAGCCCTCACCAGGCCGGCGCGCCGGTCAGTGGATATTCCCCCATCTGGCTCTGCCATCTTACCACACCTTGGGCCAGGAGGCAATTGATTATAGGAGAGAGAAATGTGCAAAAACGTAAAATGCCTGGGCAGCGAGGTGGCCGTCTCCAAGCCGCCAGGACGGCCTTGGAGGGCCCAGGCGTTAGGGGCTAGGGTTGGCCCTCGTCCGCAGTGTCCCTGCCTATAGTGCGCCAGAGCAGGTCGACGAATAGCCACAGGAGGGCCAGGACGATACAAAGGGCAAGCATCGGTTCCTCCTCATCGACGGCGCTCTGGGTAGCCCCGTCATCCGCAACGCCGCTCTTGTTCACAGGAACATTATAGAACAAAAGTTCCAGATTGTCAAGCAGGTTCCGACGAGCTTCCCCGGCTGAGTTGTCTCACTCTCATTGGCACAGAGGGTTTCGAGGGGCGACTTGCCAGGACCCACCGGCATGGGGTACAATGGTGCCGCGAGCCCCGGGCCGGGCGGCGGCCCGGTGGCCGGATTTGAAAGGAGAACCTGGCTATGAACGACCGCATAGACCCAGAAGTCTGTCCCGTTCCGCCATACACACCGGCGGACTTGCCCATCGATGACCAGGGGCGCGTCTATCACCTGCAGGTCAAACCCGAACAGGTAGCGCCGGACATCCTATTGGTGGGGGATCCGGGGCGCGCGGAGGTCATCGGTTCGACATTCCTGCGCGACCTGGAGGTAGAGTGCGAGCATCGTGGCCTGGTCACGGTGACCGGCACGGCTTTCACCGGCGAGCAGGCCACCATCATCTCGCCGGTGAGGACCACGGTCACGACCTCGGGGATGGGGACCCCTTCGCTGGAGGTCGTGGTGCAGGAACTGATCGCGCTGAACGAGATCGACTTCCAGACCCGGACTCGCAAGCCCGATTTTCCCCGCCTGCATGTTGTGCGGGTGGGAACGTCGGGTGGCCTGCAGGCCACCACCAAGCTGGGCACGCCCATTATCACCTCCTATGCCATCGGCCTGGACAACACCGGTCTGTATTACGAGGTTCCCTGCCCAGACGAGGTATGCGCGCGACTCGAAAGGGAGTTGGGGCAAGTTATCCAAAGCTCTATGCATCCAGGGTCTCGTTTCTACGGCCGGATTCGCCCCTATGTCTCGCGGGCCGAGCCGGCCGTTGTCGAGGCGTTGCGTGAGGCGGCGGCTCACCTGGGCGTGTCGGCCAAGGTGGGGCTGACGGCCTCCAGCAGTGGGTTCTTTGCTCCCCAGGGAAGGGATATTGCGCGGATCGGGCCCAGCGTTCCGGACCTGGACCGTATCCTGGGGGACTATGATCCGCGCCTGGGCGGCCAGCGTGTCGAAAACATGGAGATGGAGACGAGTTTCCTGTGCCACCTGCTGGGCGGGCTGGGGCACTGGACGGGGGCGATCTGCGCGACCGTCGCCAATCGCCGGGAGAATACGTTCGATCACCACTACCAACAGTCGATCAGGGATGCGATCCGGGTGGCCCTCTTGGCGTTGGCTACTCTCAGAAGGCGTTGCTCCGGCCAAGGAGACGATCATGCCTGACGTGCGCTTCGACACCTATTACCGTTACGACGATCTCACCCGCCTCCTGCGCGGCTTTGCCGAGGAGTTCCCCCACCTGGTGCGCCTGGAGAGCATCGGCCGGAGCTACGAGGGACGGGACATCTGGCTGGCCGTAGTCACCTGCTTTGCCACGGGGCCGGACAGGGAGAAACCGGCCCTGTGGGTGGACGGCAACATCCACGCCACGGAGATCTCGCCGTCCAGCGCCTGCCTCTACCTCATCGATCGGTTGGTAAAGTCCTACGGCACGGACGCGAAGGTCACCCGCTGTCTGGACACGCGCGCCTTTTATATCTGTCCGCGTGTCAACCCCGACGGCGCCGAGTGGGCCCTGGCCGACAGGCCCAAGTATGTCCGCTCCAGCACACGCCCCTATCCCTACGACGAGGAGCCTATCGGCGGCCTGGTTGAGGAGGACATCGACGGCGACGGGCGGATGCTGATGATGCGTATCCCCGACCCCAACGGGGCCTGGAAGGTCTGCCCGGAGGAGCCGCGCCTGCTTGTCCGTCGCGACCCGGACGACGTGGGCGGGTCGTACTACCGCCTGCTGCCGGAGGGCCGCCTCGAGGACTATGACGGGGCGACGATCTACATCCAGCCCGGGAAGGAGCGCCTGGACCTGAACCGCAACTTTCCCGTCAACTGGCGGCAGGAGTACGAGCAGAGCGGCGCGGGCCCCTATCCCACCTCCGAGCCGGAGGCGCGGGCCTTGGCCCACTTTGTCGCCGGCCACCCCAACCTCACCGGCGGGATCGCCTTCCACACCTACGGGGGGGTCATCCTGCGGCCCTACGACGACCGCAGCGATGAGGCCTTCCCCGCGGAGGACCTGTGGACCTATCAGAAGATCGGGCAGAAGGGCACCGACCTCACCGGCTACCCCAACGTCTCGGTCTACCATGATTTTCGCTACCATCCCAAGGAGGTCATCACCGGCGGGTTCGACACCTGGCTGTACGACCAGATGGGTATCTTTTCCTGGACGGTCGAGATCTGGAGTCCGCAGCGGCAGGCCGGCATTCGGGAGTACAAGTTCATCGACTGGTATCGCGAGCACAGCCTGGAGGATGATTTGAAGCTGCTCCGCTGGAGCGATGAGGCGCTGGAGGGTCAGGGCTATGTCGATTGGTATCCTTTCGAGCACCCCCAGTTGGGCCCCATCGAGCTGGGCGGTTGGAACAAGGTCTATGCCTACCGCAACCCGCCGCCGCAGTTCCTGGAGCAGGAGATTGCCCGCTTCCCCGACTGGCTGCTCTGGCATCTGCTGATCTCTCCCCGGCTGGAACTATACGAGGCCGGCAGCAAGCCCCTGGGGGAGGGAGCCTATCGCGTGCGCCTGGTGGTGCACAACACCGGCTGGCTGTCCACCTACGTCACCAAGAGGGCACTGGAGAAGAAGCTGGTGCGTGGCGTCGTCTGCGAGATCGAGCTGCCGGAAGGGGCGACTTTGGAGACCGGCAAGCCGCGGGAAGAGTTGGGCCAGTTGGAGGGGCGGGCCTACAAGGCCTCTGCCCCCAGCGGCTGGATCGACTTTGACGCCACCGAGGACCGGGCCAAGGTGGAATGGGTAATTCGGGCACCGCAGGGAGGCCGGGTGAAACTGACGGCCCGGCACGAGCGCGCCGGGACGGTGGTTGCGGAAGTGCTGCTGTAGCGGGATCTTGTACCCCCAGCCGGATTCGAACCGGCGATCTACACCTTGAAAGGGTGTCGTCCTAGGCCTCTAGACGATGGGGGCAATTCTATCTATTCTCAATTATAGCCGCGGCCGGCCTTTCTGTCAAACAAGTTCTCGCCCTACCGACGTCCCCCGACCTTGAGCACCAGGGGCAGCGCAACGCGCGCGCACGCGCTCGTGGTTCATGATGGGTCTTCAGGGGTGGTTTGCATCCGCCGCGCGGTTGCGCTATAATAGGCCCGCTGGGAGATGGGCCCGCTCCCATTGCGGTCCCGGAAACACCCACCGGCTCCGGAGAGCGGCTCAGCAAACTTGCAGGAGGCTGCCGTGCCCGACAAGCCCACGTTCCGCACCGACGCGGGGATCGAGATCAAGCCGACCTACCGCCCGGAAGATGTGCGCGAGGCGCCGCCCGACCCCGGCCAGTACCCCTTTACGCGCGGCATCTATCCCACGATGTACCGCGGCCGGCTCTGGACCATGCGCCAGTACGCCGGCTTCGGCTCGGCACGGGACACGAACCTGCGCTTCCGCTACCTGCTCGAGCAGGGGCAGACCGGCCTTTCCACCGCCTTCGACCTGCCCACCCAGCTCGGCCTGGACAGCGACGATCCCCGCGCCCTGGGGGAAGTCGGCAAGGTCGGCGTGGCCATCGCCAGCCTGGAGGATATGGAGATCCTCTTCGACCGCATCCCGCTGGACCGGGTTAGCACCTCGATGACCATCAACGCCCCGGCGGCCGTCCTGCTGCTGATGTACGAACTGGTGGGCGAGAAGCAGGGTGTGCCGGCCGAGGCCCTCCAGGGGACGATCCAGAACGACGTGCTCAAGGAGTATGTGGCCCGCGGCACCTATATCTTTCCCCCCAAGCCCTCCATGCGCCTGGTGGTGGACATCTTCCGCTACTGTCGGGAGCGCATCCCCAAATGGAACACCATCTCCATCTCCGGCTACCACATCCGCGAGGCCGGCTCCACCGCGGTGCAGGAGATCGCCTTCACCCTGGCCGACGGCATCGCTTACGTCCAGGCAGCGCTGCAGGCCGGCCTGGATGTCGACGAGTTTGCCCCGCGCCTCTCCTTTTTCCTGAACGCCCACAACAACCTCCTGGAAGAGGTGGCCAAGTTCCGCGCCGCCCGCCGCCTGTGGGCGCGCATCATGAAGGAACGCTTCCGCGCCCAGGACCCGCGCTCGCAGATGCTGCGCTTTCACACCCAGACGGCCGGCTGCACCCTGACCTCCCAGCAGCCGCTCAACAACATCGTCCGCGTGACCATCCAGACGCTGGCCGCCACCCTCGGCGGGACCCAGTCGCTGCACACCAACTCCTTCGACGAAGCCCTGGCCCTGCCCTCGCAGCAGGCGGCTACCGTGGCCCTGCGTACCCAGCAGATCGTCGGCTACGAGTCCGGTGTTCCCGATACGCCCGACCCGCTGGGCGGCTCCTACTACGTCGAGGCGCTCACCGACGAGATCGAGGCCCGGGCGGAAGCGCTCATCGCCGAGATCGACCGCCTGGGCGGGGCCGTCGCCGCCATCGAGCAGGGCTTTGTCCAGAAGGCCATCGGCGACAGCGCCTACGCCTACCAGAAAGCCGTCGAGTCCGGCGAAAAGACCGTCGTCGGCGTCAATCGCTTCCAGATGGAGGAAGAGGGGCGCATTGCCATCCTGCGGGTGGACGAAGCGGTGCAGCAGGAGCAGATCGAGCGCCTGCGGCGGCTGCGCGCCGGGCGGGACAACGCCGCCGTGGAGCGGGCCCTGCATGAACTGCGGGCGACGGCCCAGGGGACGGACAACCTGCTCTATCCCATGAAAGAAGCGCTGCGGCACTATGCCACGCTGGGCGAGGTGTGTGGAGTGCTGCGCCAGGTCTTTGGGGAGTACCGCGCGCCGACGATCCTCTAGGAGAGGATGGAACCACGAAGGCTCACGGACACCAAGGTTGCTGCTTCTGTGGCGTCTTTGTGGTTACCGAATTTCTGGTGTCCTGGTGGTCTGCCGACCGAGAAACGCCAACCGCAGGGGGCGCATATCCAACAGCCGGCACCAACGGGCCAGGGCACGATTGAGCATGGCCGGCGAGACCAGCCCCTGGCCGGCCGCGCGCGCCAACAGCAGGGCATCCCGGCGCGCCAGGAGCAGCGTCACGGCCAGCGCCCGCAGGCCGGCCCAGAGGTTGGGGTAAAAGAGCGCTTGTTTCCCTTCGATAAAATGCCGGACAAAACGGCCCAGGAAACGGTCTGCGTCGGCCGCGTCTTCCCAACGTACATCGGCCCAGGCCGCCTCCGGCCGTGCCGCCACGTCCCCCAGGACATACGCTGCCCAAGAGCTGCCCTCCTCTCCTTCCGGGCTGTCGATCAGCACCTCCGCGTTCTCGCCGACTGCCCGCTCCAGCGTCCGGGCCAGGATCGCCAATTCCTCCAAAGGCGGAACGATGTTCCGGCTTCCCGGAACGATCTCCTCCCAGCGCGCCTGGACGCCCTCTAGGAACCAGGCCGGGGCGGTGGCCGGCGCCGCCGGGGATTTCCACAGCCCGCGCTCCCAGTCCAGGTACGCTTCCACTTTCAGGGTTCGTGCCCCGTCCAGAGGGACTGCGGATGGCAGGGCATAGACCTCTTCCATCTCGGCGGCCAGGCCGGCCAGCTCTGCCTGCCGCCCCACCAGGCGTTCTCCCTCCTCGTAGCTCTGCCAGAGCCAAGGGCATTCGAACGTCAGGGAAAAGATGAGCCGATCGGGGGTGCACACCGGGAAGGCCAGGGGGAAAAGCCGGCAGGGGAACGGCTTGGCGGCCGGCCCCAGCGCGCCATGCACCCGGCAGAGGTTCTGCGCGTCGAGAAAGACGCAGCGCGTCGGGTCGCTGCGCGTGGCCGTCGTCTCCTCCAGCCCGCCCCATTGCAGGTCGGGGTGCGTCTCAAAGGGCGCACCGAGTTCCGCCGGCCAGGGGTGCCGCTCCAGCCGGCGGCGCTCGGCCGGCGAGATGGGCACGGCATAGTGGCAGCAGGCCCCGCAGCGCCGGCAGGTGTGCCGGGCGTCGTCGACGACATGGATGGGCCGGCCGGCCGCCTCCTCTGCCGGCCGGCCGTCCAGGGCCGGCTGCAGCAGGATGTCTTCCGCCTCGTGCTTGGCCCGGCAGGAGGCCAGGTACTCTTCCTGTGCGGGGTCGAAAAGCAGCATCTCGTCGGCCAGATCGTCCACCAGATCGAGGATCTCCTCCAGCGGCCGGCGCATCTGGCGGGCGACCTCGCGCGGGGTGCGCTGGCCGTCGAGCAGGCGCAGCACCGCCAGGTCACCCGCCTCCAGGTCAAAGATCTCCCGGCGCGCCGGGTCATAGATCAGCAGGCCCTCCTCCATTGCCAGCAGCTTCAGGTCGGGGCGCAGTCTGGGCAGGTCCAGCGATTCCAAGGCGTTCCTCCTGCGGGGGGCTAGGGGTTGGGCCGCGGTGTGCAGGTGGGCAGGATCAGCACACTCATCGGGATGGAGAGAGAGTTGTTGGCCTCGTTGGCCTCGGCCACCGCGCCGGTTGGGTCCACCGTGGCTGTGACCGGCGTGCCGACGACGACCTGGGGGCAGAGGCGCTCGATGTAGTAGCCCGGCTGCAGGCCGTCCAAGCGCCAGCGGCACCCTTGGAGCCCGGTTCCCTGTAGCTCTAGGTCGAAGGGGCCGGCCGGGGAGGGGCCCAGGTTGGCGATCTCGACGGCGATGCCCACCGGCCGGCCGCAATCGAAGGGCGTACCCTGGCTGGACCGCAGTCCGACCACCTGCAGGTCGGGGAGGCTGGACAACCCGCCCGGAAGGGTCGGCGAGGGCAGGCGGGTGGGCGAGGGCATCCGGGTCGCCGTTGGGAAGGGTGCGGGCGTGGGCGTCGCCGTGGGCGGCGGGGTTGGGAGGCCGGAAGGGGTAGCGGTGGGCGGTGCCGTGATCGCCGGAGTGAGGGTGACCGTCGGTGTGGGCGGTGGGCCGGCGGTGAACGTCGGCGTGGGCGTTGGCGAGGCGGTCGCCGTCGGCCCCGGTGTCGTCTGCGCCTCGCGGAGCATGAGCGGAAAGTACCAGGGATGCCCCAGCAGGGTCACTTGTCGGCTGTTCAGGTCGCCGTCGCCGGGGTGGAACAGCTCGGTGTGGCCCAGCGCATCGCGGGCGTTGACGCGGAAATAGCGGGTCACGGCGGGGTCCACCTGGACGACGCCGCTGGTGCGGTCGGTATCGTACCAGAGGTCCACCCACGGCCCGTCCGTGCCGTCGCGGGCCTGCACCGTGTAGGAGGCGATGCCGCTGCCGGCATCGGTCCCGCTCCAGAACAGGATGTAGGTACCCCCTTGGTTGCGGTACAGCCCGGTCGCGGCCGAGACGGGAGGAGCGGTGTCGACGCCAAACCGGCGGACCGCGAAGGCCGGACCGTCGCCGCTGCGGTTGTATCCTTGCGCCGTCCAGAAGAGGGCGGGATAGTCCGCGGAGAGTTGGAGGGCATAGCCGGAGACAGGGCCCAGGCGCAGGTCCACCAGCGGGGTATTCAACCCCGGCTCGGTCGCCACGACCAGGCGCACGCCGTCCAGCGTGGCCGTGGGCGGTATGGACCAGGAGAGGGTGACGGCGCGGCTCTCGACCCAGGAATCGGCGGCCGGCGACTTGGGTTGCAGCAGCGGCGGCGGCGCCGTCCAAGGGGCGCGCAGCACCCAGCGCACGGCGTCGTACCACAGCGCCATCCAATGGTCATCGGCCATATCGTCCAGGTAGACATAGCCGGGCGTGCCGGCGGAGAAGCGATAGGTTCCCAGCGAGACCCATCGGCCTTGCTCCTCCCTCTGGTTCACGACGACAGTGGTGCCGCCGTCGTAGTAGTAGATGCGGTAGTGGGCGCTCCGGGTATATTCGGGCCAATCGCCGCCGCTGCAGGAAGGGACATAGGCCAAGACCTCGTACCATCCGGACTGCGGCAGGTCCGGGCGCCACACTGCCCAGTTGGTAGAGAGGTTGGGGTCGGTGGTGGTGTGGGTCCACCAGCCGTGATCGAGCAGGCCGCAGCCGTCGTGCCAGTAGGCGGGGCTGTGGGTGAACGCCGGGGAGAGCTCGTCGATGACGATCTGCTCCTCCTGTTGGTTCAGGATGTCCTGGACGGCCTGGCGGATGGCGGGGAGGAGGCTATAGAGGACGGCACCGGGGCAGGAGGTCTGGCCGACATCGCGGTGGCCGGCGATGTGCGGATAGACGGAATAGTTGTTGAAGGAACTGCCCAGGGGGTCGATGCCGCGCTCGGAGCACTTCCAGGCGCTGAGCTTTTCCAGGCTCTGCCGCAGGGGCTGGGGCACGGGGGCCGTTTCGTAGGTTCCCAAGTTGCCCACGCCCATGGTGCCGGGGTTGTAATTGTAGGCGTGTCCGCCGATGACGTCGTCGCCGCCGGCCCGGCCCTCGTAGATATTGCCGCGGGGGTCGATCAAGAAGTTGTAGCCGATATCGCCCCAGCCGCGGGTATTGGCGTGGTAGTACCAGATGGCGCGCACCCGCGCCGCCCAGTCGGTGTCGTCGTTGGGCGTGGCGGTGTGGTGGACGATGATGTGGCTCACGCGCTGGTAGGTGGGCTTCCAGCGGGGGCTGGCTTCTCCTTCCGGGCAGCCCCATTCCTCGCGCGAGATGATCGGCGGCTTGCCCACGGCGGAGGGTTCGGCGGCCCCTTTGCGGCCCATCAGCTCGGTGGTGGTGGGGCCGGCCCGGGCGTCGATGAAGGTAAAGGTCAGGCGCTGCAGCGTGGGGAGTCCGCCGGCCGGCACGGCCGCCATGTGCAGGCGGTACTGGAGGCGCCGGTGCACTCCCTCGCGCTGAGGGACGCCCAGGAGGGTACTGCCGTGCTGCCCATAGGGCAGGGGCGGCTGGTCGTCTTCCTCCAGGAGCGTTGTCCAGGGGCTCCAGCGGTCGCCGTCGGCGTCGGGGCTGGTGCGCACTTCGATGAGGAAAGAGGCACCGGAGGGCAGGTCGGCCTCCCAAAGGCAGCCGAGGTCGGAGAAGGGCAGGGGGGCGGCGATGACGGGCGAAGTGTAGACGGCGGTGGCGGCGCTCTGCAGGACAAGGCCGGCGTCTTTGCGCAGCGGGCCGTGGGCCTGGCCGGCGGCGAAATCGGATCCGCGCAGCGTGAGGTCGCGGGCCAGGATGGCCGGCGCGGAGCGCTGCCGGCCGGAGCCGGCGCGGCCGGTGGCCACAAAGAGGGCACCGGCGGCCAGGGCCAGCAGGATGGTCAGCCCCCCGATCAGGAGCCAGTACCGGCGGCGGAAACGGGGCCGTTTCGCGCCCATCCCATGTCCTTTTGCCCCGATGGAGGCAATCTACTACAGGCCGTATGTTCTTGCCTATCATAACACATCGACGCTTGTCTGTCAACTATTCCGCTGTTTGACAAAATGCCTCGTTGCGGCTATAATGCCCTATGCGACGGCCCCATCGTCTAGCGGCCTAGGACGCAGCCCTCTCAAGGCTGAGATCGGGGGTTCGAATCCCCCTGGGGCTACTCACATACGCCGCACAAATGTCGCGGGCCCGCTTGCGGAGCACTCGGCGCGGTCCCGATAGAGCGTGAACTGCAGGCCGATCTGCCGAAACAAATGCCGCAGGTCACGCTCGTTCATTTGGCGCGTTTCTGCAGGGCTTTCTCCCGCAACGCTTCGTACTCCTGGGCGCTGATCAGGCCGGCCGCCAGCAGGGCCTGGAGCTCCCGCAGCCGCGCCTGGAGCCAGGCGGCCGGCACCGGGCCGGAGGGAGGATGGATGGCCGCCGGGCCATCCTCCCAGCAGTTGGGGAGCCCGGTCGCATCGTGCCCTGGCCTCTTTTTCTGGTCCTCCTGTGGCGGCATGTGCTTACCCCCTTGCGGAGAAGTACCTGGTCGCACGCCCGCTGGAGCAGCTCCAGCGATACTGCACGATACGATGCCCTGAGACAACAGACTCGCCGGCAAGTGGATGTTGTGTATCCTCCGACCGTTCTTGCCGTTGTTTCCTCAAGGATCGGGAAGGCATCTCACAAACCACAAAGGCACAAAGACACAAAGGCAGGGCTGTCCCGCCGGCCAGGAGCGCCCCCAGGAGAAGGACCGTTCCCGGCGCTTGGAGCATGCTCACGGTCTTTTTCCTCCTTGCGCCGCCTGCGCACGGTTCTATCCTATGGCAAGAAGGCTGCCTTTCACCGTCGCGCCTCCTTTCTCTGCGGAGCGCCGGCCGGGGGCACCCGCCAGGGGCGCATCGCCGGGCGACGTCATCGGCCGGCCCGCCTGGCCTTTCGGCGAGGGCCGGCCCCTGCTGCAGGGCCGGCGGCCACGCGCCCTGCAGCAGGGAATGCGCCCCCAGGTCGCCCTGGGCCTCAGAAGCCCCGCACGATGACCGGCAGATAGATGTAGTACACGGCCGCCAACACCCCGCCCCGCCAGAAGCCGCCGCCCAGGGTGTAGCCACCGCCCTGGAGCACCCCGGCATCGGGCTGGCCGGCCGTCCCGCCCAGGGAGTAGCCGCCGCCGGTGCTGAAGGTAGCGCCGCCGCCGTCCACCGTCCACCAATCGAGCGTGTAGGTTTGTTCCGGCTGCTGGGCCGCGGCCGGCAGACCATATCCGGCCACTACGGCCAGGGCCAGGAGCGCTGCGCCGATCAGGACCAGAGTTGTTCGTCGCATGGGGCACCTCCTATCGCAGCATGACCAGCATCAGGATGGTGCCCGTGCCGGTATCCAACCCTTCCAGCGCCTTGCCGATGACCGTGCCCAGCGGCGGGTCCGCGCTGGCGCGCATGGCATAGCCCGCGGTGTCCGCGGCCACGAGCAGGTCACCCGCGGCGATGGGGCCGTTCTCGGTCGAGACCTTGACCGTCACGACGCCCACGACTGCCAAGGGCACCTGGCCGGTCGCGCCCTCCACGGCCCCGCCGATGAAGCCGGCCTGCGGCGCATAGACGCCGACGACGGTGGGCTGGTAGGCCGCCGTGCAGCGCGCCAGCTTGCCATCCAGACCGACGACGAGCACGTCGCCGGCCTCCAGCCCGGCTGTGCCGGGCATCATCTCGGCGTACCCGGCGGCCGGGTTAAGGTAAGAGCCGTCGGCATAGACGTTGCCGTTGTCGGCCACGTAGAATTTGCGGTCCAAGAACAGCGGCCCGTGCCAGGCCTCGATCAGGTTGCCGCCGACCTGCCCCTCAGCCTTGATGGCGACCCCGTTGCCATCCGCGTGACCGTATACCCCTGTGCCGGTCTCCGTATACCCGGAGACGCCCGTGCCGCCATCGTTGGAGCCGGTCACGCCGCAGCCGTCGGCGGAGGAGGCTGTCCCATAGACCCCCGATCCATAGCCGGTGGCAGCGGTGGCCCAGCCGAACACCCCGTAGCCGGCGGTCGAGTCGGAGCGGCCGTAGACGCCGCGGGCGTCGCCCGTGGTAGCGCTCGCGTAGCCGTGGACGCCGCGCCCCTCGGTGGAATAGGTCTGGCCGTACACGCCCATGCCCGTCCCGGTAGTCGCCATGTTTCGCCCCATCACGGCGGCATAGCCGGGCGTGGAGGAATCGCCCAGGACGGCGTTCGGGCCTACGCCGTGTACCCCTATCCCAGAGGAAGTGGAGGAGTTGTAGCCGTATACGCCGGTGCCGGCGGTCGAGTCGGAGCGGCCGTACACGCCCCAGGTGGTGCCGCTGGTAGCCGCGGCCCGGCCGAAGACGCCTATGCCTTCCGTGCTGTTGCTCCGACCATACACACCATAGGTTTCACCACTGGTCGCCATGGAATAGCCGAAGACGCCATTGCCGCCGGTACTGCTGGTCTCACCGTAGACGCCGATGTGGTTGCTTCTCCCGTAGACGCCGTAACCTTCTGTGCTATCGCTCAGGCCGTACACGCCGTAGGTGGTGTCCGTGATGGCCGTGTTGCGGCCAAGGATCGCGGCATAGCCGGGAGATTCGGAAATGCCGATCACGGCGTTCGGGCCGCGGGCGTAGACAGCACCACCATTAGCGGCGCCATTGAGGACCGTCAGGGCAATGCCGCCGGCCACTGTGCCGGAGATGACCGCCCCCGGCCGCAGCGAGAGGGCGTAGGGGGCCGCGGTCAGCTCCTGGCGCGGGGTGAGGGTAATGAAGCCGGCATCCCCGGGGCAGGCCACGGCGATCTCCAGGAAGCGGGCTTCACCTTCGAAGGCCCCGGGGAAGTCGAGGGCCACGGTGAAGAGCCCGTCGGCGACGGCCACGTTGGTGGTGATGGGGGTGCCGACCAGGTCGCCGGCCGAGAGTTCGTCGTAGAGGCGGAAGGCCATGGTGCAGGTGGCGTCGACCGGGCTGCCCTCCTTGTTCAGTTGGCCTTGGTAGGTGAAGGCGCTGCCCACGGCCGTCTGGAGCTCCCCGTTGGACTCGCCGGTGGGGAGCGTCGATCCGGGGCCCTGGGCCGTGCTCAGGCCCACGGAAAGGGCCAGGAGCACCGCCAGAGCCAGCAGGATGGGGACGATTCTGCCTTTCATTGCCGTACCTCCTTTTTCTCCTTACAGGGCGCCGGCCCGCCCTGCCTTCTTTCTTCCGGGGGCCGGCCCGGGATCCATTCACCTCCAGCCGGCCGTCCCTCGCCGACGTTTGCCCGGCCGCCTCAGGGCGCCGCCGACTTCAGGACAATCGGCAGATAGATGGCGTGCACCACCAGCCAGTCGGGCGGCGTCGTCGGCGCCGCCAGCGCCCAGTCCGATTCGTCCTGGCCGGCCACATGCTTGACCCGGTACTCGAACGAGGAAGCAAAGCCATGGGTATCGGTGAAGCAGGTCTGGCCGGCGGCAACGTGGCCGATCCGGCCGGCCTCCATCTCCCCGGCCGCGGCCCGGGCGACGACGGACTCGTACTCGCTCCCTCCCGGCACCCAGCACACTCGAAAGTTCCACCCCTCCAGCGGCCAGACGGTGACCTGCCGGGGCGCCGGAAGCGTCCGCGCCCAGGTCGTGCCGCCGCCCGGCTCGCTCAAGGGCGAATCCCCGGCCTCGTCCACCGCCTGCAGGCGGTACAGGTAGGTCGTGTCCGAAAGCAGCCCGCTGTCGTCAAAGGAGGTTGCTTCGCCGGGCAGGAGGGCGATCTCGGCATAGTCGGCCTGTGCGGGGTCCAGCCGCCAGATGCGCAGGCCGATCGAGGCGGTCGGCGCGGCCCTCCACTCCAGGCGTAGCTCCGTCGAGGAAAGCGGCGTCACCGTGGGGACAGCGGGAGCCTCCGGCACGGCGCGCAGCGCCCGCACCGGCACGATGGGCGAGTACTCCGAGTACTCGGACTGCTGCCTCGTTGCGGCGGTGTTTTCCGCACCCGCGCCGGCGAGGAAGGCCAGCGCGCGGTACTGGTAGCGCCCGCCGGGGAGCACGGTGTTGTCGTGGAACTCGGCGGTGCCGGGCGCGAGTTCCACCAGCGCGCTCCACTGGCCGCCGGGCACGCGCCGCTCCAGGAGGTGCCAGGCCAGCGGGTCGCCCGCCTCGATCTGCACGACGATCTCCCAGGGCCAGGCCTTGGCCTGCAGCCTGGGCGGCTTCGGCCAGTTGATCTTGCCGATGGCATAGAGCGCCCCCTCGGCCGAGGCCACGTAGAGCATCTTGCTTTCGCCGATGGCCGGCGAGGAGCCGCCCTGCGCGCTTCCGCCGATCTCGATAAAGCCGGGGAAGAAGGTGCCGTCGGCCGTGCGCAGGATGTACAGGTGGGCCGGGTTCCCGCCGACGACATAAGCGAACACGGGGTCCAGCGCCGGCGAGGAATCGACCGGCCCGCCGGTGTCGTATTCCCAGATCTTGTTACCATCGGCCAGTTGCAGCGCATAGACCTTGCCGTCCTGCGAACCAAAGATGACCTTACCGTCCTGGGTCACGGCCGGCGCCGAGCGCACCGGGCCGCAGCCGGAAAAGTACCAGAGAGGAAAGTCGTACAGGTTGGTCCAGGCGATCAGGAGCCCGCCGGTCGTTGGCACGAGCACCGTCTGCATGGCGTCGCCAGCCACGGCCAGACCATCGCCGATGGCATAGCCCTGGCCGAGCGAATGCGAGCCGACCATCGCCAAGTCGGGGGCCAGTTCGTAGAGGGTGCCGGCAGCCGTGCCCACCAGGACGCCACCGTCCTCACCGAACGAGGGCGTCGTGGTGACACGTGCGTCCAGTTCCACCAGGCTCTTGCGCTCGCCGTCGGCGCGGTAGGCCATCAGGAGGTAGCGCGTGCTGCCGCCGGGGCCGTTGTTGTCGGAACCGCCCACGTAGATCCAGCCGTTCGGGCCGACCTTGGGCGAGGCATCGCTCTGCCCCACCGCGCGCGACCAGTACAGCGTGCCGTTCTCGCGGATGGCGTAGAGGGTGCCGTTCTTGGTCTGCACGTAGACGGTGCCGGCCAGCCCCAGCGCCGGGGCGGTGTCGATCGGCCCGTCGGTTGGATAGGACCACAGGACGTTGCCGGCCATGTCGATGCTGCGGACCACGCCGCTGCTGTCGCCGATCACCACGCGGTCGTCCCGGTTGACCACCGGCGAAGGGACGCGGCTGCCGGCCGGCGTCGGGGCGATGTCCACGTTCCAGTAGACCTGGCCCAGGAGCCCCGGGCCGGCCAGGGAGGTCTGCCCCCGCCCCGCCCAGTCATAGTGGAACATGGGCCAGGGGCCACGCACGTCGGCGCCGTTGCCCCAGAAGTCCATAGAGGGGTCGCCGTACAGGTCGAAGGAGAGGAAGGCCGAGGTGTAGGCGCCGTTCCCCCAATTGGCGCCGAACATCTGGCGGACGTTGTCCAGGCCGGTCCAGACGCCGTCCCCCAGCGGAAGGTTCTGCTGGAAGATGGCCTCGCCGATCCAGTAGTCCACCGCCTGGCCGCCGTCCTGCGAAGGCGAGTTCCACCCGTAGGTGTAGCCGATCTGGCAGGTGCCCCCGATCCAGGCGGCAATGCGCCCCGCCGTCATGTAGACGGAGGGCAGGTTGTTCGTGGTGTACCAGGCGCCGGTGGCGCAGGAATCGGCCATGAGCACGGTGGCCTTGGCCGAGGGCGACAGCATCTGGCCGACCTGGTCGCGCAGGAGGAAGGCAATCGCCTCCACGTCGCTCAGGCTCTGGCCATCGGTGAGCGGCCGGGTCGGGCTTTCGATTACGCCTGGCATGTCATAGTCGTGGGTCCAGGCCCGCCGGCCGACCCCCCCCTCGCTGCCGTGGCCGGCCACTTTGACCAGGCCCAAGTCCTGGGAGGTCCATTCGGCGATCACATTTTCCAGCCTGAGCGGCGCATCGGCGGGGAAGGTGCTGGGCGGATAGCCTGTTGGGGGATGGTCCTTCTCGTAGAGGCGGACGCGAGAAAAGCCCTCACCGAACAGATAGTCGGAGTAGGCGTGCTCCATCAGGTAGGCGTTGTCGGTCGCTTGGATAGCCGGCTTGTAGAGTGCGCTGATGGGATCCCAGGACCATCCGCCCAGACTGTTCATGGCCCCGGCCAGCAGGACACGCTTCTTCCAGTCGCCGTCGTCCTGCTCAAAGGCCATGATGGTCGCGAGCGCCTTCTCAACCGTCGCGGGGTTGTCAAAGGGCAGCCGGCCCAGGTAGACATCGACGTTGAATGCCGGGGGGTCGTCCATAACCTGTTCCGGTGGGGCCCAGAAGCCTTCCCCCAGGACGCCATCGCCGTTGGAGGACCAGTGGCTGTAGAGATCGACGTAGTACCAGTCGGTCGAGCGGCCGCACATGTTGGCCTCATGGGGGACGCCGGCATCTTGGCAGATCTGCGGCCACTCCTCATAGGGGTAGCGCACCCAATCGGCGCCCTCGGGCACGACTTTGAGGAAGGGGATGGTGGCATCGGTGCCGATGAGGAGCACGTATTTGAGGCCCCCGGGGCTCTCGTCCAGGTCGCGCTCGTAGTCGCGGATCAGCTCGCGCCGCGCCCACCCCCCCCATCCAAAGGGATCGAGCTGCTCCACGGTGACGACCTGGACGTCGAAGCCAAGGAACTCCTTGTAGGCGATAAAGTCCTCCAGGGCCGGCACGACGGCATCCGAGGTGATGATGAGGTAGCGCTCGCGGAAGCGGGTGGCAAAGCGCAGGGCATCGCGCAGGAGAAAGCCGGTGTGATAGACGTCGCTGTAGAGGTCTCCCGCGTAGAGGACGGCGCTGGGGTCCCAGACCTGCCCGTCGAGCCCCGCCGTGGCGGTGAAGGGGACAAGCCCGCGCATCTCCTCCTTGAGGACAACGTAGGCGCTAAAGGCGGCGGTGCGGGTATAGAGGTCGAAGGAGCCGTCGGGGGCGGTGAGGGCGCTGGCGAGGAGGACGGGCGGGCCGCCGCTCTGGGGAAAACCGTAGAGAAAGACCGGCACGTCGGCCTGGGGGAGCAGGTCGCCGCCGCCGGGATCGTACTGCACCAGGCCGGTGAAGTGGGGGGCCTGGTCTGCGGTCTGGGCCGGCGCCGCCGGGGCCCAGGGGCCGGCCGGGAGGGCGAGCAGGATGACCAGAGCGATCGTCAAGGGAATGAATCGCTTGCCATTCATGGCGGTACCTCCTCTTGTTGGATCATTTCCACTACGCCAGTCTCCCCGGAGGAATCGAGCCGATAGTACCTCGTTTCATTCTCCCGGCGCGGCGGTTCAGGGCACCGCGACCGGGGCCGGCCTCATCTGCGCATTGCCTTCGTGGGCGGGGACGGCTACGCTGCTGTCCGTTCCTGTGGGATCCAGAGCCCCTGGCTCGTTTTGCGCCCGCGCCGGGGGCTGGGCCGGCTCCAGGCGGACGTCCTCGTAGCCCAGCCGCTTGGCGATGATGCGGTAGTCGAAGGCGATCTGGCAGGAGGAACCCTCCTGGGCGCGCACGGTGAAGGACGCGGTGGTCTTTTCCGCGACGTAGAGCGCGCAGTAGCCGCCCTGCGGGGTGAGAAAGACCTGGTAGGGCTGCTCCAGGTTGACGGTCTGGGCGAAGATGGGATCGATCGGTACGACGGCCTGGCCGTCCGTGAGTTGGGCCGTACCGACGTCCTCGAAGAGGACCTCCGGGCTCTCCATGGCATAGAGACTGCGCCAACCGTGGTCCTGGGTCTGGACGACGGCGGACTTGGTCCCGGTCGCGGCAAAGTTGCCCCAGGAGTAGACGCCAAAGCCGTCGGGTGATTCTGTCTCGCCGACTACGCCGACAGCGACGCCGCTGGCGGCGCTGGCGTAGCCGTAGACGCCGCGGCCGCCGGTCGCGGCCGACGAGCCGTACACGCCCATGCCGGTCCCCGTGGTGGCAAAGTTTCGCCCCACCACCGCGCCATAGTTGGGGGTGGAGGAGTCGCCCAGGACGGCGTTGGGGCCTTGGCCATAGATCGCTACCCCGGAGGAGGTAGAGGCGTTGTACCCGTACACCCCGTAGCCGGCGCTCGATGCGGCCTGGCCGTACACGCCGCAGGTGGTGCCTGTGTTGGCCTCGGCCAAACCGACCACACCGCGGCCCTCGGTCGAGTCGGACTGGCCGCCCACGCCCCAGGCGGGGCCGCTGGTGGAAGTGGCACGGCCAAAGACGCCGTTGCCGTGCGGGGAGTTGCTGATCCCAAAGACGCCATTGGTATAGCCGCTGTCGGCAGAGGCGCGGCCGTACACCCCGGCGCCGGCAGGCGATGCGGAGCTGCCGTACACCCCCATGCCGGTCCCGGTAGTCGCCGTGTTTCGCCCCACGACGGCGCCATAGTCGGGGGTGGAGGACTCGCCCAGGACGGCGTTCTGGCCGACGCCGTAGACTGCTACCCCGGAGGCATTGTAGCCGTACACCCCGTAGCCCGCGCTCGAATCGGCCCGGCCGTAGACGCCATAGGTCGTGCCGCTGGTCGCGGTGGCGTGTCCGGCCACCCCGGTGCCTGTGGGAGAATCGGCGCGGCCGTAAACGCCGTAAGTTTCGCCGCTGAAGGCGTTGGCGTGGCCGAAGACGGCAGTGCCCTTGGTGGATGAGACCCGGCCCAGCAGCCCATAGGCGTACAGGCCGGCCGCGGTGTCGATGTTGTAGGCGGAGAGGGCGGCGCCGTCGCTGACCGCCCCGATGACAGTGGCCCCAGGCTGCAAGGAGAGGGCGTAGGGGACCGCCGTGAGGGCCTGGCGCGGCGTGAGGGTGTTGAAGCCGGGGTCGGGGGTACAGCGCACGGCGATCTCTAGCCAGCGGGCCTCGCCGGTGAAGGGGCCGCTGCCAAAGTCGAGCGCGACGGTGAAGAGGCCCTCGGCGACGTTGACCGTGGTGGTGATGGGGCCGCCAACGCAGTTACCGGCGTTGTCGTCGTCGTAGAGGGAAAAGGCCATCGTGCAGGCGTCGTTCACGGGGCTGTTGTCCTTCTTCAGTTCGCCCTGGTACGTGAAAGCGCTACCGACGGCTGCCTGGGGCTCCCCGCCGGACTGGGGGCCGGTGGGGAGCGTCGATCCGGGGCCCTGCGCCGTGCTCAGGCCCACGGAAAGGGCCAGGAGCGCCGCCAGGGCCGGCAGGATGGGGACGATTCTCTCTTTCATTGCCGTACCTCCTCCTTGCGGGGCGCCGGCCCGCCCCGCCCGTTTCTCTGGCCAGGGCCGGCTCGGTAAGCCGCCGGGCAGGATGCCCGGCAGGGCTACCCTCGGCGGCAACTACTCAGCTTCGCCATTGCGAGCCGCCAAAGGCGGCGAAGCAATCCCCCAATCGGGAGTGGCAGATTGCCTCGGGTGCTACGCGCCCTGGCCATACACCGGTAAGGCTCGGGCAGGCTTCGGGCGCTACGCGCCCCGGCAACGACAGCCCCGTGAGCAGTTGCGCCCAGCATAGCAGATCGGCGTCCGAAAAACGTCCGAAGTCAAGGGGTGAGTTGGAGGGTGGAAAAAGCCGGAGGCTGGAGGTTGGAGGGAGCCCGTGGAAGGGGCGGGGTTAGGGAGCGGAGGGGCCCAGGGCATAGGCCACCGCTTGTTCCAGGGTCATCGTCTCGCCGCTGGCCCAGGCCGCGGCAAAGTGGGCCGTGCTCAGCTGCTCGCGCAGCGCGGCAATGTGGTGATCGATCTCGTCCTGCTCGGCCGCCGTCGGCGGGTAACCGACGGCCTGGCGCAGTGCCTGGCTGGCGGCGTAGAGCCGCACGCCCCGCACCGCCTGGCCGCGCAGCGCGGCTACCTCGGCCATGGCCGGGAGCAGGGTCAGCATGCCCTTGCGGTCGCCCAGCGAGTCCCGCAGGCGCAGGCTTTCGCGGAAAGCCTCCTCGGCGCCAGCACAGTCGTTCCGGGCCAGGGCCAGGTTGCCCAGGTTGCTCAGCGAACTGGCCACCCCCAAGTGGTCTCCCTGGGACCGTTTGAAGGCCAGGCTTTCCTCCAGCAGCGCCGCCGCGCGCTCGTACTCCCCCAGGTGCTTGAGCACGATGGCCAGGTTGTTGAGGATGGTGGACATGTGCGCGGTCGTGGCCCCGGCGCTTGCCTCCCGCTCTGCGGCGATGGCTTCCTCCAGGAGTGGCCGGGCGCGCTCGTAATCGCCCTGCCGGCCGGCCATGGTCCCCAGGGAGTGCAGGCTCATGCTGACGAGCAGGGCATCTTTCTCCTGGCGGGCCAGCGCGATCCCTTGCTCGTAGCGTGCGCCGGCGACGTCGTACTCGCCGTGCAACTGGGCGAACCAGCCGCACAGGTTGAGCAGGCGCACCTGCGTCGCTACCGGGAGGCGGTCGCGGTAGCGGAGCGCCCGTTCCAGCCAGAGACGCCCCTCGCGGAATCTTCCCCGTACTTCCCAGAACCCGCTCCCAAGGGCAAGGGCCATTTTGGCCCCGGCCTGGAGCCGGGCGGCGTCGGCCGACTCATCCAGCGTCCAGTCCAGCGCGGCGCGCAGGTTGTCCTCCTCGACGCTCAGCTGCTTCAGCCAGAAGGCTTGCCGTGGGCCTTTCCATTCCAAGCGGGCGGTCTCGGCCAGCTCGGCGTAATGGTCGGCGTAGCGGCTGCTGGCTTCTTCCCACCGTCCCGACCGCTGCAACTGCTCGCGGGCATATTCGCGGATGGGCACCAGCATGGTGAAACGCGGCTCTCCCTCCCCGCTAGCCCTCTGGGCCAGGCTGTGCCCCACCAGCACGGCCAGCCCGCCGGCCACGTCGCCGCCGCAAAAGGGCGCGCACACCGCCTCCGCGGCCGCCAGGCTCCAGCCGCCGACAAAGAGGGACAGCAGCGCCAGAAGCGATTGCTCGCCCTGGCCCAGCAGATGGTAGCTCCACTCCAGCGCCCGGCGCAGCGTGCGGTGCCGGGCCGGCCAGTCCCGCGGGCCGCCGTCGAGCAGGGTCTTGCGGCGCTTCAGGAGTTCCAGTATCTCTGCTGGGGAACGAGCCTTGCTGTGGCCGGCTGCCAGCTCGATGGCCAGCGGCAGGCCGTCCAGTCGCACGCAGATCTCGGCCACGGCGGCCCGATTCTTTGCACTCAGGCAAAAGTCCGGCTTGCGGGCACGGGCGCGGTCGACAAAGAGAGCAATGGCCGCATATTCCTCTTCGCCGCCCGAGGCGGACCAGGCCCGCGGGTCGGGGAGCGGCAACGGCCGCACCGGGTACTCCTGCTCGCCGTAGAGGCGCAAGGGGACTCGGCTGGTCGCCAGCACGCGCAGGTTCGGCGCGGCGGCCAACAGTCCGCCGATCTGGGTCGCGGCCTGGACGACATGCTCCAGGTTGTCCAGCAGCAGCAGCGTGTGCTTGTGCCGCAGGGAATCCTTGAGCATCGCCTCCAGTGGCCGGCCGCTCCTCTCCCTGATCTGCAGCACGTGGGCGATGGCCGGCAGGACCAGGTCGGGCCTGCCGATGGCGGCCAGGTCCACGAAAAAGATGCCGTCGGGGAAGGCGCGGGCCTGCTGCGGCAGCAGGCGGGCGGCGGCCTCCAGGGCCAGGCGGGTTTTGCCTACGCCGGCCGGGCCGACCAGCGTCAGCAGCCGCACCGGGGACCTGCCGGGCAGGAGCAGGTCGGCCAGCGCGGCCAGGTCATCCTCCCGCCCGATGAAGCGGGTCAGTTGAGCCGGGAGGTTGTGCGGGCAAGGGGCGACAGCCACAGGGTGCGCCACGTCGTCCATAGGCGTGTTGTGTAACACCGCTTCGTAGAGAGCGCGGGTTTCGGGCATGGATGACAGGCCCAGTTCCTCCTGCAGCAGGCGGCGGAAATCCTGGTAGGCCTGGAGCGCGCCGGGGCGGTCGCCGGCCCGGCCACGCAGACGCATCAGCTCGCGGACGATATCCTCTCGCAGGGGGTCCAGGCGCAGCAGCTGCTCGGCATAGGCGATGGCCTGGGGCAGCTCGCCCTGGTCGCGGCACCGGGCAACCAGCCGGCTCAGATCCTCCAGGTACAGCGTCCGCAGGCGCTCGCGCTCGATCTGGATGCAGTCGTCGTAGACCTCCGGGAGGAGATCCCCGCCGTACAGGGCCACGGCGCGCGCCAGGTGCTCCGGCAGGGCGCTCAGGCGCTCGAATTCGGCCACATCCAGCCAAAAGTCGGCGGCCGGGTTCCACTGCACGGTGCCGGCCTGGAGGAGCAGCCAGGGACGGCCGGGGGCGGCCGGCGGCAGCGCCCGCTTGAGGTCGTAGAGGTGCCGGCGCAGTTTGGAGCGGGCCTCGCACTCGGGGATGTCGGGCCAGAGCATGTAGGCCAGCGTGGCGCGCGGCAGCGGGCCGGAGCGGTTCAGGAGCAGGCAGGCCCACAGCGGCAGCGTCTTGGGGAGGGCGGAGAAGCACAGCGGACGGTCATCTTCGAAGAGCCGCAGGTGGCCCAGGAGGTGGATATATAGCATGGTATCCGGCCTCCCTATGGGTGGTTCTATCTTCTCGGCAAAGGCAGTCGGGCCGCGGGGTGTGTGGAGCGATGGGCGACTTGGCTTCGGCCACCTTACGCGAGTCGATTGTAACACTTTTGGCAACCGTTGGCAAGTCTCCGTTTTGCCTCACGAGAAATGTTGCCGAAATGAACTCGCAGGAGGCAATGATCATGAAGCGAAATACGTTACAGGACCTGCTGGAGCAGATTCGTCCCCGTTATGCCCGTTCTACCAAGAAAGAGAAGCAACGCATCCTCGATGAGTTTGTCGCCACGACGGGCTATCACCGCAAGCACGCCGTCCGCCTCCTCCGGCACGGCCTGCCAGAGAAACGACGCCAACGCCGGCGGAAGAGCCTGTATCCGGCCACGCTCGACGCCATCTTGGTCCGGCTGGCCGAGATCCTCGGTTGGCCGGCCAGTGGCATGGCCGGATCCATGATCCCACTCTGGCCGACGCCATCCTGGATCGCCTGGTCCACAACGCCTACCGCTCGAACTCCAAGGAGACTCACGCCGGAAGTCCAATTCGGCCTTGACAATGCCGACCACTTGAGGGTACAATGCCTCTGTCAGCGTCGCGTCGCTCCGCCGGGTGGACGACATCCCCGGAACTCGTGGACGATTTCACCGGAATACGCAGACCCTACAAAGGAGCAGCTATGTCTACCGTGGAGATCAAACCGGACATTTACTGGGTCGGCGTGAACGACCGCACCACCGACCTCTTCGAGGGCATCTGGCCTATCTCCCAGGCCGGCGTCTCCTACAACGCCTACCTGGTGCGCGATGAAAAGTGCGCCATCATCGACCTCTCCAAGGCCTTCAAGACCGACGAGTTCTTCGACCAGGTGGCCCAGGTCACCGACCTGCAGGCTATCGACTATATCGTCATCAACCACATGGAGCCGGACCACTCCGGTGTCCTGCGCACCCTCCGGCGCATCGCCCCACAGGCCGTGCTCCTGGGCACCGACAAAACCAAGGCCATGTTGGAGTCGTTCTACGGCATCACCGAGAACGTGCGCGTCGTGCAGGACGGCGAGACGCTGTCGCTAGGGCAGCACGCACTCCAGTTCCTCTACGCCCCCTTCGTCCACTGGCCCGAGACGATGGTGACGTACGCGCCGATGCAGCGCGTCCTCTTCTCCTGCGACGCCTTTGGCGGCTACGGCGCCCTGCGCGGCGCCCTCTTCGACGACGATTGCGTCGACCTGGCCTTCTACGAGCAGGAGGCGCTGCGCTACTACGCCAACATCGTCGCCAAGTTCAGCCGGATGGTCACGCGGGCCATCGACAAGCTGGCCGGCGTGCCCGTGGAGATGATCGCCCCTTCCCATGGGCTGATCTGGCGCAAGGATCCCGGGCGCATCGTCGAGCTGTACCGGCGCTGGGCGAGCTACGCCACGGGGCCGGCCGAGCCCGGCATCACCCTCCTCTACTCCTCCATGTACGGCAACACCGACAAGATGATGAACGCCGTGGCCCAGGGCATCTCCCGCGAGGGCCTGCCCCTGGAGATCTTTGATGCCACCCGCACCCACGTTTCCTACATCCTGCCCTCCCTGTGGACGCGCACCGGCGTGATGGTCGGTGCGCCCACCTACGAGGGGGGCCTCTTCCCGCCGATGGCCCACGTGCTGGATATGGCGCTGCGCAAGGGGGTGCGTTACAAGAAGGTGGCCCGTTTCGGCAGCTACGGCTGGAGCGGCGGAGCGCAGAAGGAGTTTGCAAGGATCGTCGGCGAGTTGGGTTGGGAGAGCAGCGGCTTCTTCGAGTTCGTGGGCTCGCCGAGCGAGGAGGAGCTGGCGAAGGGTCTGGAGTTCGGGGCGGCGTTCGCACGGCAGGTCCGCGGCCGGTAGCGGGTTTTGCCGTAGGGCGTCCCCATTCGAGCGACCGGTCCGCCAGGCCCTCCAGGTTATCGAGCTGCAAGGTCGGTGGGTATGTGTAGCAAGGGGCAGGGAGCAAGGCAGGCGCGCCCGGAACGAGCAACTGCCACCGTGCTTTGTCCCTTGTCCCTTACACCTGCCGCAGGTGCGGGAAAAGGATCACTTCCCGGATCGCCGTCTGGTCGGTCAAGAGCATCACCAGCCGGTCGATCCCCGCCCCCAGGCCGCCGGTGGGCGGCATCCCATAGAGCTGGGCGTTGAGGTAGTCCTCATCCATGGGGTGCGCTTCTGCATCGCCGGCCGCATACGCCCGCCCCTGGGCCAGGAAGCGCTCCTCCTGGTCCAGCGGGTCGTTCAGCTCGGAAAAGGCGTTACACAGCTCCATCCCGGCGCAAAAGCCCTCGAAACGTTCCACGATCTCGGGGCGGTCCGGCCGGCGCTTGGAGAGCGGCGAAAGCTCCACCGGGTAGTCGTAGAGAAAGACGGGCTGCACCACGGCCGGCTCGACATAGGTAGAGAGCAAATAGTCCACCATCTTGGCCCACGTCGCGGTGGGAGCCACCTCCCCCCCCCGCGCGCGGATGGCCTGGTAGAGGTCGTCGGCCTCGCGGTGCGCCTCCACGTCGATGCCGCTGGCCTCACGGATGGCCTCCAACAGCGGGACCCGCTTCCAGGGGGGGGCCAGCTCGATCTCCTGCCCCTGGTAGACGAGGCGCGTGCTGCCGACCACCTGGCGGGCGATATGGGCGACCATCTCCTCGAAGATGCGCATCATCTCCCCGTAGTCGGCATAGGCCTGGTACATCTCCATCATGGCGAACTCGGGGCTGTGGACGCGGTCCACCCCCTCGTTGCGAAAGTCGTGGCCGATCTCATAGACCCGTTCGTACATGCCCACCAGCAGACGCTTCAGGTAGAGCTCGAAGGAGATGCGCAGGTAGAGGTCCTGGTCGAGCTGGTTATGGTGGGTGATAAAGGGCCGGGCGGCGGCGCCGCCGTAGATCGGCTGCAGGATCGGCGTCTCGACCTCCAGGTAGCCGCGCCCGTCGAGGAAGGCGCGCATGGCGCTGATGATCTGGGTCCGCCGGCGGAAACGGTGGCGCACTTCCTCGTTGGCCAGCAGGTCGGCGTAGCGTTCGCGCAGTCGCTTTTCCGCATCGGTGAGGCCGTGGAACTTTTCCGGCGGCGGGCTGATGGCCTTGGCCAGCATGCGGATGGCACTCACCTGAAGGCTGAGCTGCCCGGCGCGGGTGAAAAAGGGCCGGCCGGCCGCCTCGACAAAATCGCCGGGGTCCAGGTCTTGCTGCGCGGCGGCAAAGCCTTCGGCGCCGAGGTCCGAGCGGTTGAGAAAGAGCTGGATGTGGGGGCAGAAGGGACCCTTTTCGCCGTTCAGGACGCTGCCATCTTCTAGGTCCACAAAAAGGGCCTTGCCCATGGCGCGGATCCCTCCGCAGAGGCGCCCGGTCAGGATCACCTCGCCCATCCCGGCCAGCGCCAGGTCCCGGGCCTCCTCCAGCGGGAGCGGGCGGAAAGCGTGTTCGTCGAGGGCCGGGGCGCAGGACTGGACGCGCAGGGAGAGCCGGCCGTTGGCGGGCAGCGCCAGGAGCCCGCCGCAGGCCACTTCCCCGGCCGGCGGCTCGAAATCGGCCGGCAGGTCCAGCAACTGCAGCCGCTCCCGGCCGATCACCAGGTCGTAGGCCTCGGCAGCTCCCTGGACGGTTCCCCGGACCTGGCAGGGCGTCTCCGGCAGGGCCACCTCCTGCCAGACCTGGGCCACAGAATGGCTACGCCGGCAGCGGGCGGGATAGGGATCGCTGCCCCGTTCGCGCATACCCTGAACCTTGCGCAGCCTTTGACGTTGATACTCGTTCAGGTTCACGTTCCGCCTCCGCAGCAATCCCCGGAACCGCCCCGGAACCGGCTATCAGAAGATTTCCAGGATCTTGAACCGCACCACCCCGGCCGGCGTGCGCGCCTCCACCATCTCCTGGACCCGCCGGCCCAGCAGGGCCTGGCCCACGGGCGATTCGTTGGAGATGCGCCCCCGCCGCGGCTCGGCCTCGGCCGAACCCACGAGCGTCCACTCCTCCTCGTAACCCTCGTCGTCGCGGATGCGCACCCGGGAGCCCAGACGCACCACCTCGCTGCTGTTGTCCTCCTGGATGATCTGGACGTCGGCCAGCATGCGCTCCAGCTCACGGATGCGCCCTTCGATAAAGCCCTGAAAGTCCTTGGCATCCTCGTACTCACCGCTCTCGCGGACATCGCCCAGGGCCTTGGCCTCCTTGATGCGCTGGGCGGCCCGGCGCCGCCCCTCCGTCCGCAGCTCCTGGAGCTCTTCCTGCAGCTTCTTCAGGCCCTCCGGTGTCAAAAAGGTTGGTCCTGCCACCTGCTCCTCCTATCCATACGGCCGGCCGGGACCTCGGCCCCGGCGATACAGCTCCATCCATTATAACAAGCCAGGACGGGCACTTGGTGGCCCGTCCGGCACACTTGCAAAACCGCACGCTTTATGCGGCGAATCCCGCCGAGAATGTACCGGCGGGAAGGGTGATGACGCCCAACTCGCCCGCTATTGTACTACAATTCGCGCCAGGATGCAAACGGGGCGCGGCGCCAAGGTCTGGGCCGCCGGGAACCGTCGGCGGCCCAGGCCTCCCCCCTACTCCGCGGCCGGCGGCTCGCCGGCCGGCCCGACCTTCTTCACCCCCGGCAGGTTGCGGATCGTCTCCACCAGGTCCACCCCGGTGAGCGCTTCCACCGCCGCCGGCACCTGGGCGATGATCTGGGAGATGTCCGCCGTGATGCGCGAGGCCCCGGCACCGCCTTCGCCGCCCCCGCTGATGACGACAATGCGCTCGGTGCGGGCCAGCGGCTGGGCCACGGCCGCCGCGACCTGCGGCAGCACCTGGATCAACTGTTGCAGGATGGCTGCCTGACCGTACCGCTCCCAGGCCTCGGCCTTTTTCTGCATGGCCTCGGCCTCGGATAGCCCCTGGGCGCGGATGACGTCGGCCTGGGCCAGACCCTGCGCCTTGAGCACCTCGGCCTGGGCTACCCCCTTGGCCTGCGTGGCGTCGGCCTCGGCCTGGCCGACCGAGCGGATGGCCTGGGCCTGGCCCTCGGCCTGGGTCAGCGTCTGGAACTTGGTAGCCTCGGCTAGGGTGCGGATGCGCAACTGCTCGGCCTCGGCCGGCTTGACCACCGTGGCCTCCAACTCCCGCTGCCGGCGCATAACCTCCTGCTCCTGCACCTCGATCTGCTTCTTCTTTTCGACAACCTGGACCTGGACCTCCTGCTCCCTCACCGCCTGCTGCGAGATGTTCTGCTGCAGGGCATAGGCCAGGTCGGCCTGGGCGCGGTTGCGGTCGGCCTCGGCGTCGAAGGCGGCTGTCTGCACCTTGTAGCTCTTCTCGGCCTCCTTGATCTTGGTATCGGCGGCCAACTCGGCCTCACGGGCCGCCTGCCGGGCCAGGGCCGATTGGATCGCCGCGTCGCGCTGGGCGGTAGCCTCGCCGATCGTCGCATCGCGCTTCACGGCCGCGGTCGGGGCGACACCCAGGGCCTCCAGGTAGCCCTTCTCGTCGCGGATCTCTTTGACGGTGAAGGAGACGATCTCCAGCCCCATCTTGGCCAGGTCGGCGGCCGAGACGCTCTGCACCTCCTGGGCAAAGGCGTCGCGGTCCGAGTTGATCTGCTCCGGGGTGAGCGTGCCCAGGATAGCGCGCAGGTGCCCTTCCAGCGTCTGCAGGGCGATGTTCTTCATCTCCATGGCACTCTTGGAAAGGAACTGCTCGGCCGCGGTGGCGATGGCCTCGTCGTCGCCCTTGACCTTGATCTGGGCGACGCCCTCCACCGTCACCGGGACGCCCTCCTTGGTATAGGCCTTGGAGACCAGCACATCCAGGGTGAGCAGCTCCAGGGAGAGGATATCCACCCGCTCCAGCACCGGGATGACCACCGTGCCGCCGCCCTTGACGATGCGAAAGCCGCGGCGTAGGCGCTGCTTGGTCACCGGGTCGAAGTAGGAATGGATGCGCCCGGAGACGATCAGCGCCTGGTTGGGGCCGACCTTCTTGAAGCGGCTGGCAATATAGGCCAGGAAGGCAATGACCAGGAAGACCAAACCGACGATGACGATAAAGAGCAGTCCGCCACTCATTGTAGCCTCCTTTTTGGATAAGCTCCGTCTATCGAGCGGATGCCTGGCGCGCGGATACCAGCCCCGCCGCCGGCGGATATTCGGGCGCCGCTAGTCGGTATAACGGATGTCGACGATGACCGCGCCCCTTTCTACATCCAACACGGTGATGCTTGTCCCCTGGGGGATCGGCCGGCCGTCGATGGAACGGGCCGGGGAGTTGAAGCGCGTGCCGCGGGCAACGTACATAACCTCTCCCAGGCCTTTTTCGGGGATCGAGGTAACGACCCGCCCGGGCGCGCCCCGGATATCCTTCCAGGTGGCGGCGCTGCTGCCGCCGGCCTGGGAAATGAGCAAGGCGTACAGACCAAAGATGCCCCCCCCTAGCACCAGGCCGGCCGGCAGAGCCACGACCAGGCTGAAGAGCGACTGAAACCCCAGGAGGCGCGTCGCCAGGATGCCAAAACCGCCCACGCCGCCGACGAACGAGGCAATCACCAGCGGGTTCCAGGGGGTGACATGCACCGGGGAGGCATGATCGGAGAGGCCCATGTCGCCATGATCCGCCCCCACGTCGGCCCCGTGGCCGACATCGCCGCCGTGGCCGACATCCGCCCCGTGCCCCAGGTCCGCCCCGTGCCCCAGGTCCGCCCCGTGCCCCAGGTCCGCCCCGTGCCCCAGGT
>CAZQFV010000011.1:0-32146 GCA_964592645.1 uncultured Chloroflexia bacterium | reverse complement strand
CGAAGCCGTGGTCCACGGCATGGCCCACATCGCCGGCGTGTTCCAGGCCGTGCCCGTGCCCCAGACCAAAGACCGCCAGGAAGAGGGCATAGATCAGGCCGGCGCAGAAGAGGGCCAGGTAGACCCACTCCAGCGTGGTCAGATCGGCCAGTACCTCAGCCATTGTCCACCTCTCTTGGGCGGCCGGCCCCCGCTGGGCCGCCGATGCCCATTATACCAGAGAACAAGAAGATGACAAGGCGCCCGGTGCGCGATGACAAATTTTCCCATAGATTGTACGAAATGACAAGAGGAGGGTTTCACCGCCCGCCGGGAGCCCAAGCGCAGCGACACAGACTCTGCCCCGGGGGACAGGGACACCGGCCACAGCTCCATGGATCCGAGCCGCTCTCCACGCCTATCCGGAGCCGGAATCCGTGTCCTCCGGGGCAGAACCCCGTGTCGTCGGGGCAAGAACCCGTGTCTTACCAGCGCTCGCGTCGCTCGCCGTGGTCGCGGCCCTCGCCGCGGCCGCCTCCGCGAAACCCACCGCCGCGGGGGCGGTCCCCACGCGGGCGGGCCTCGTTGACGTTCAGCTTGCGCCCTTTGATCTCATAGCCGTTCAGCGCGGCGATCGCCGCCTGGGCCTGTTCCCGGTTGGGCATCTCCACAAAGCCGAAACCGCGCGACTGGCCGCTGTAGCGGTCCTTGATGATCGCCGCCGAGGCCACTTGGCCATAGGCGGCAAAAAGCTGCTGCAACTCCTCTTCGCTCGTGTCGAAAGGCAGGTTCCCAACGTAGATATTCACCAAAGCACCCCGGGCTGGATCCTGGATATGAGTGGAAAACCGCCGGCCAATATCTAGTTCGTCCCCACCTCCTGTAGCGCTACTCCCGGCTCCTCCGGCGGCACCAACGAGGGGTCGCCGGCCTTGTGGAAGACGATCTGCTCCTCGGCCACATCGATGACGATGGTGTCGTTCGGGTGGAACCGCCCCCGCAGGATGGCCTCGGCCAGGGGGTCCTCCACCAGGTTGGTGATGACCCGCTTCAGCGGTCGGGCGCCAAAGGCGCTGTCGAAACCGCGCTGGGCCAGCAGATCGATCGCGGGCTCGGCAACCTGCACGGCGAAGCCGGCCTCGCGCAGGCGCGCTTCCACGCGCCGTAGCTGCAGCCGGGCGATCTCGCGGATGTCCTCGGGGCTGAGGGCGTGGAACACGACGATGGCATCCACGCGGTTCAGGAACTCGGGGCGGAACAGGTTCTGTAGCTCGGCCAGCACCTTTTCCTTCATCGCCTCGTACTCGCGCAGTTCGGTAGCCCGGCGATCGCTGCGCGAGGAGAATCCCCATGCCGAGCCGCGGATGATCTTTTCCGCGGCCACGTTGGAGGTCATCACCAGGACCGTATTGCCAAAGTCCACCTTGCGGCCCTTGGCGTCGGTGAGACAGCCATCCTCCATCAACTGCAGGAGCATGTTGAAGACATCGGGATGGGCCTTCTCGATCTCGTCCAGAAGGACGACGCTGTAGGGACGGTTGCGCACGGCATCGGTGAGCTGCCCCCCCTCGCCGTAGCCGATGTAGCCCGGCGGCGCGCCGACCAGTCGGGCGGAGGTGTGCCGCTCCATAAACTCGGACATGTCGAGCTTGATCAGGGCATCCTCGGTGCCAAACAGGAACTCGGCCAGGGCCTTGGCCAGCTCGCTCTTGCCCACGCCGGTGGGGCCCAGGAAGATAAAGGAGCCGATGGGCCGGCGGGGGTCCTTCAGGCCGGCCCGCGCCCGGCGGATGGCCCGGGCGACGGTGAGGATCGCTTCGTCCTGGCCGACGATGCGCTTGTGCAGCTCCTCCTCCATGCCCATCAGCCGCGCCGACTCCTCCTCTGCCAGGCGGGTCATCGGGATGCCGGTCCACATCGCCGCTACCTCGGCGATGTCGTCGGCGGTGACGGTGGGACGGGCGACGTCCTCCTGGCCCGCCCGCAGTTCCTCCACCCGCAGACGCAGCTCGTTCTCGGCCTCGCGCAGGGCGATGGCCTTCTCGAAATCCTGCTGCTCCACGGCGATGTCCTTGCGCCGGCGCACATCGTCCAACTCCTCCAGCGCCCGGCGCATCGGCGAGGAGGCGTGGTAGCGATACATGCGCACCCGCGAGGCGGCCTCGTCGATCAGGTCGATGGCCTTGTCCGGCAGGTGGCGGTCGCTGATGTAGCGGGACGAGAGGTGCGCCGCGGCCATGAGCGCCTCGTCGCTGTACCGGACGTTGTGAAAGTCCTCGTAGCGCTCGGCGATCCCGCGCAGGATTTGGATCGTCTGCTCCACAGAGGGCTCCTCCACGTACACGGGTTGGAAACGCCGCTCCAGGGCCGCGTCGCGCTCGATGTACTTGCGGTAGTCGTCCAGGGTGGTGGCGCCGATACACTGCACCTGCCCCCGGGAGAGGGCCGGCTTGAGGATGTTGGCGGCGTCCAGGCTGCCCTCGGCCCCCCCGGCGCCGATGATGGTGTGGAACTCGTCGATGAAGAGAATGCTGTGCGTCTCGCGGACCTCGTCGACCACCTTTTTCAGGCGTTCCTCGAACTGGCCGCGGTACTTGGTGCCGGCCACGACCGCGCCCATGTCCAGCGCCAGCAGGCGCCGGTTGAGCAGCGGATCGGGGACATCGCCGCGGGCGATGCGCTGCGCCAGCCCCTCGACAATGGCCGACTTGCCGACGCCGGGATCGCCGATCAGGGCCGGGTTGTTCTTGGTGCGGCGGGAGAGGATCTGCATGACGCGCTCGATCTCGGTCTCGCGGCCGATGACCGGGTCGAGCCGGCCGGCGCGCGCGGCCTCGGTCAGGTCCAACCCCAGGGCATCGATGTACGGCGTCTTGCTCTGCTGCCGCTGGGCCGCCATGGTCACCTGGGCCGGCACCTCCTGTAGCGCCTGCTGCAGGCGGCTGCGTACCCGGTCCGGGCTGGCCCCGACATTCTCCAGGATGGAGTTGGCGACATTGTCCCGGGCGCGCAGGATGCCCATGAGGAGATGCTCGGTGCCGATGTACGAATGGCTCAGGCGCCGGGCCTCCTCCACCGCGTACTCCAGGGCCTTCTTGGCCTGGGCCGTCAGCTCGCGCTCGCGGCCCGAGACCCGCTCCGGGCGCCCGACGATGTGCTCCACGGACTGGCGCACCCGGACGATGTCCACGCCCAACTCCCCCAGCACACGGGCCGCCGTGCCCTCACCCTCGCGGATCAACCCCAACAGGATGTGCTCGGTGCCGATGTAGCGGTGGTTGAGCGTCTCGGCCTCTTCCTGGGCCAGGCTCAAAACCTTGCGGGCCCGTTCGGTAAAACGGTCAAAAGGGCTGGTCATTTCGTCCTCCACCGGCAAAGAAACCGGGGGCTGGCACAACCGCAAACGGCGCCGGGGAAATCTCCCTACGGCCTACGAGCATAGCCTCGACCCGCCAGGGCACCCTCGGCCTTACGCGGTGCTTTCCGCCACCTCGTCTGCCCCGGGCGAATCCCCGCCGTCATCCCCTTCCCCATCACGCAGGGCGCGCCGCAAGCTCAGCCCGATGCGCCGGTGCACAGGATCGATGCGGATCACCCGCAGCATCACCTTGTCGCCTTCCTTCACGACCTCCCGCGGGTGGACGACTGCCGTATCGGACAACTCGGAAAGGTGGATGAGACCCTCGATCCCATCTTCGATGCGCACGAACGCCCCGAAGGTGGCCAGTTGGGAGATCTCCCCCTCCACCAACTGTCCCAGATGATAGCGCTCGGCCACGGTGCTCCACGGCTCCGGCTGGGTGCGCCGCAGGCTCAAAGCAATCCGCTTGCGCTCGCGGTCGATCCCCAGAACCTGGACATTGACCCGCTGCCCAACCCGGACCACCTCGCGCGGATGGCCCACCCGGCCCCAGGACAGCTCGGAGAGGTGCACGAGCCCATCGGCTCCTCCCAGGTCCACAAACACCCCAAAGTTGCAGACGCTGCTGACCACCCCCGGGTAGACCTGGCCGACCTGCAACGTGCTCAACAGTTCCTCTTTGCGCGTCTCGCGGTAGCCCTGCAGGGCCTGGCGCTGCGACAGGATCAGGCGGTTGCGCCGCCGGTTGATCTCGATGATCTTGAGCGGGACCGAGCTTCCGACCAGCAAGGAGAGGTTGTCCTGCGACTCGCCCCGGTCGGGCGGGTTGGCCACGATCACCTGCGAAGCGGGAATAAAGCCGCGCACGCCGCGCAGGTTGACCAGCAGCCCGCCCTTGTTGAATCCGTCGATGGCAGCCTCGATAACCTTCCCCTCCTCGTACACCTGCTCGAGCCAGCGCCACGACTTTTCCAGGCGGGCGCGGTCAATCGAGAGGAGGGCGCGGCCGTCGTCATCCTCGGATTTCAAGACAAAGACAAAGAGCTTGTCTCCGGGCTGGAGCCCGGCCAACTCCCCCGCCTGCTCCGCCTTGCGAAACTCGCGGCTGGGAACAACGCCCTCGGACTTGGCGCCGATGTCGACCAGGATCTCCTCGGCATCGACCTGCATGACCGTGCCTTCGATGACGTCGCCATAGTCCATCGCGCAGTGGACAGGGTTGGCATCCCCCAGCATCTCAAACCAAGACTCCATGCCGCCGGCCGGCACATCGGCGGATAGGAGTGGGGGAGCTTCCCCCTGGCCCGCGGAGGGGTCTGCCAGGGGAGCGGGAGAGTCTTCGTCCATGCCTATTCCTCGCAATAACCCAATCGACAGAACCGGTGGACAAGCCTTGGCTTCCCGGGGTGCCCGGGCTTGTCCCTGGCGTGGGCCAACTCCAGGGGGCCCACTCTGCGGCTATTATACGAGAAATCCAAGGAAAACGCAAGTTGCGCCACGCCTGGGATTCGGGTATAATGCGCCCCATAGACGGCCCCAGCAGTGAGGAGGTGCCCCTTGGAGGATTCCGGGAAACAGATTATGTCGGCCGATGAGATGCGGCGAGCACTGGTGCGCATCGCCCATGAAGTCGTCGAGCGCAATGCCGGCGCCGCCGGCCTGGCGCTGGTCGGCATCCGCGCCCGCGGCGTGCCCCTGGCGCAGCGGCTGGCCGGGGCCATCGCCGAGACCGAGGGCCGGCAGGTGCCCGTCGGCGCGCTCGATATCACCCTCTACCGCGACGACGTGGCCCTCCGCCCCGACCGGCCCGTTGTCCGCAGCACCGAGATCCCCTTCGCCATCGAAGGGCTGACCATCGTCCTGGTGGACGACGTGCTGTACACCGGACGGACCGTGCGCGCTGCCCTGGACGCCCTGATGGACCTGGGCCGGCCGCGGCGCATCCAGCTCGCCGTGTTGGTGGACCGGGGACACCGCGAGCTGCCGATCCGGGCCGACTTTGTCGGCAAGAACGTCCCCACCGCCCGCGGCGAAGAGATCATCGTCCGTCTGCAGGAGACCGACGGCACCGACGAGGTCGTCATCGCCAAGAGGAGAGCACCATGAGCGAGGCCAACCCCACACGCCGACGCCATGTCCTGGACCTGGACGACTTTACCCCCAGCGAGTTCGAGGAGGTCTTCTCCCAAGCCGACGCCATGGCCGAGGTCCTCTCCCGCCCCATCAAGCAGGTGCCGACGCTCCGCGGCGTCACCGTGGTCAATGCTTTCTACGAGTCCAGCACGCGCACGCGCATCTCCTTCGAACAGGCCGCCAAGGCCCTCTCGGCCAACGTGATCAACTTCACGGCCTCGACCAGCGCCGTCGCCAAGGGCGAATCGCTGGTGGACACGGTGCGCACCCTGGAAGCGCTGGGCTGCGACATCGTGGTGATGCGTCACGCCATGTCCGGCGCGCCGTACGTGGTGGCGCGCCACTTTCACGGCCCCGTGCTCAACGCTGGCGACGGCCAGCACGCCCACCCGACGCAGGGGCTGCTCGATATCTATACGATGCGCAAGCACTTGGGCCAGGTCGCCGGCCTCAAAGTCGTGATCATCGGCGACATCCTGCACAGCCGGGTAGCGCGCTCCGACCTGTGGGGGCTGACCAAGCTGGGCGCCCAGGTGGTCCTGTGCGGCCCGCCGACGCTCGTCGGGCCGGCCGGCTACTGGGAAGCCATCTTTCCCAGCGTGCGCGTCTCCTATCGGCTCCGCGAGGCCCTGACCGGCGCCGACGTGGTGATGATGCTGCGCCTGCAGAAGGAACGCCAGGAGGGCGGGTTGCTGCCCTCGCTGCGCGAGTACACCCGCCTCTTCGGAATGACCATGGAGCGCCTGGCCCTGGCCGCGCCCCATGCCCTGGTGATGCATCCCGGCCCGATGAACGAGGGCGTCGAGATCGACCCCGCCGTGGCGGCCTGCGCCCAGTCGGTGATCGAAGAGCAGGTGACCAACGGTGTAGCCATCCGCATGGCGTTGCTCTATATGTTGGCGGGGCAACGAGGTCAGGCGTAGGGCGCGGAATACCTGCCGAGGCACGGCAATGATCGAGGTAGCGTTCTGCCACAAGGGACCGGAGGCCAAGGGACAAAAGGCAGGATCTCGGACCCCTGGCCCTATGTCCCGTTTCCCCCTCGTTACGGCCTCCGGTTCCGGTTACTTCTCGCACGCAAACAGGAGGAACTCCTCATGCGCTTGCTCATCAAAGACGGCTGCGTCATCGACCCCTCGCAGGACATCGGCTCGGTGGCCGATGTTCTGGTGATCGATGGCCGGATCGCGGAGATCACCACCAGCCTGACCTCGACGACGGTGGACCCCAAGATCCCGGGGACCCAGGTGATCGATGCCGCCGGCTGTATCGTCGCCCCGGGATTCATCGACATGCACTGCCACCTGCGCCAACCGGGCGAGGAGGAGAAGGAGACCATCGCCAGCGGCACGCAGGCTGCGGCCCGCGGCGGCTTTACCATGCTCTGCGCCATGCCCAACACGACGCCCCCGCCGGACACGGCGGCCGGCATCTATCAACTGCAGCAGTTGGCCGCCCGCGAAGGTGTGGTCCGGGTCCTGCCCGTGGGGACGATCACCAAGGGCAGGGGGGGCAAGGAGTTGGCCGAGATGGGTGAGCTGCACGAGGCCGGTGCCGTCGCCTTCTCCGACGACGGCGCGCCGGTGGAAAGCGCCCGCCTCATGCGTTCTGCCCTGCTCTACAGCACCCAGTTGGGGGTGCCGCTCATGGCACACTGCGAAGACCGCTCCCTCAGCCGCGACGCCGACATGCACGAGGGCCCCTGCAGCCTGCTGCTGGGGCTGCGCGGGTACCCGGCGGCAGCCGAGATCCATATGGTCGCCCGCGACATCGCCCTGGCCGAGCTCACCGGGGGCCACCTGCATATCTGCCATGTCAGCACGGCCGGGGCGGTGGAAGCCATCCGCGCCGCCAAGTCCCGCGGCGTCCATGTCACGGCCGAGGTCACGCCGCACCACCTGACGCTGACCGATGCCTGGGTCGCCGGGACGCTGGGCGCGCGGGCGGCCATCCCGGGGAGCGAGCCGCTCCTGGCGGTGCCGCACGACCTCCTGCCCTACAACACCCACACCAAGGTCAACCCGCCCCTGCGCACGCGGGCCGACCTGGAGGCGCTCTGGGAAGGGCTGCGCGACGGCACCATCGACGCCATCGCCACCGACCACGCTCCCCACACCTGGGTGGACAAGGAGTGCGAGTACTCCGTGGCCGCGCCGGGGATCGCGGGCCTGGAGACGGCGCTGGGGCTGCTCCTGACCCTGTCCCACCACAACGTGTTCGATCTCTCCACCCTGGTGGGGGCGCTGGCCTGCAACCCGGCGCGCGTCCTCAACCTGCCCTACGGCACCCTGGAGGTGGGCCGGCCGGCCGACATCACCATCTTCGACCCCGAGGAGGAGTGGAAGGTGGACCCCTCTGACTTTGCCTCCCAGGGTCGCAACACCCCGCTGGCCGGCGTAACCCTGCGCGGCCGCGTGCGCTGGACCCTCCTGGAAGGCCGCACCATCTTTGGCCCCCCCCCGGTGCCGGGCGACAAGTACAAGCCGCGCTCGCACTCCTCGCGCCTGGAAGGGCTGCTGGGGGGCACGGGGCCGCTGCGGCCCTGAGCGGAGGGACCGATGGACAGCCTGCGGACCTTGGCCACGCTGCTCCCGCTCTCTCTCACCGCCGGGATCAACCTCTACGGCACCGTCCTGATCATCGGCCTGAGCATCCGCCTGGGGTGGGTCACGAACGTACCGCCGGGGCTGGCCGTGCTGGGCAGCACCCCGGTGATCGTCGTCGCCGGCCTCCTCTACGTGGTCGAGTTCCTGGCCGACAAGATCCCCCTGGTCGACAACCTCTGGGACGCCATCCACACCGTCATCCGCCCCCTGGGGGCGGCGCTGGTGGCGGCCACCGCCCTGGGGCAGGTCGACCCGGTGGTGGCGGTGATCGCCGCGCTGGTGGCCGGGGGCGTCGCCCTGGTGGCCCACAGCGGCAAGGCCGGCGGGCGGGTAGCCCTGAACACCGCCTCGCCGGCGGAGAACGTCTCCAACATCGCCGTCAGTGTGGCCGAGGATGTCGGCGTGGGGGTGCTGGCCTTTGTCGGGCTAAAGTACCCTTATGTGGCCGGGGTGATCGGCCTGGCGCTGCTGGTGCTGCTGCTGTTGCTGGTGCCGCGGCTGCTGCGCTGGATGGGGTTCACCGTCCGGGCGGTACTGGCCCGCCTGCGGGGGTGGGTGGCGCCCGTGGAACAGCCGGATATGCCGCCCCCGGCGCACATGGCGCTGCTGGGCCACCGCCGACCGGCGCTGGCCGCCCGCTGCCAGGCACAGCGCGTCCCCGGGGCCGGCGGCCGATGCGGCTACCTGGCCCTGCGCGACGACGGCCTCTTCTTCACCTACAGCACCTGGCAGGGGGCCCGCGCCTGGAAGGTGGAGCGCGAGCGCCTGGCCGCGGCCTACCTGAAGCGCCGGCCGCTCTCGGATGTCGTGGAGATCTACTACCGGCGCGGAGAGCACTCGAAGGTGGCGCGCTTTGTCTTTATGAAGGACCGGAGCCGGCTGGCGGAGCAGATAGCGGCCGGCGTCACCGCGTAGGTCCCGGCCAAGGTAGCGCGCCGTCTCTATCAAGCAGGATGGGCCCCATCGTGGACGGTTTCGCCCTCAAGCTCGCCCTCTTCCTCGCCGGCCTCGTCGTCCTCCTCATGCTCCTGGTCCTGGCGGTGCGCTGGTGGAGCCGCTTCTACCGCGAGCCGGAGGGCGAGCCGGCCGGCGGCCTGGCCCGCCGCGTGCTGAAGAACTCGCTTGCCCCCATCGTCGCCAACGGCATCAACAAGGCCATGGACCTGGCCTTTGCCGTGGTCATGCTGCACTACCTGGGGCCGGAGGCCAACGGCTACTATGCCCTGGCCGCCCTGCTGGTGGCCAAGTACCTGGCCACGGTCACCGACTTTGGGCTGAGCACCCTGAGTACGCGCGAGGTGGCCCGCGCCCCGGCCCAGGCCAACCGCTACCTGAGCAACACCGTCCTGCTGCGCTTCTCCTTCGCCGGCCTGTGCTTTCCCCTGGTAGCCGGGATCATCGCCCTCTACGGAGCCATCGGCCGGCCGCTGCACCCCCAGACGCAGGCAGCCCTGTGGCTGCTGGCCCTGACCCTCTTCCCATCCGGCCTGGCCGAGGGCATCACCTCCATCTTCCGGGCGCGCGAGCGCATGGAGGTGCCGGCCTTTGCCACCCTGTTGGTGAACATCCTCCGGGTGTTCGCCGGCGTGGGCGTGCTGGCGGCCGGCTGGGGCGTCGTCGGGCTGGCCGCCTCGGCCCTGGCCGTAACCACGATCAACGCGCTCCTCTTCATCTACCTGCAGTTGCGCTTCCTCTTCCGGCCACGCCCGGAGCTGGACCTGCGCCTGTGGCGCTGGATGCTGCCCGAGTCGCTGCCCCTCTTCCTGAACAATTTGCTGCTGGTCGTCTTCTTCCGCTTCGATTCCTTTATCCTGCAGGCCCACGGCGGCGCCACCGTCGTCGGCATCTACGACGCCGCCTACAAGCTGCCCAACGCCACCACCGAGATCCCCTTCTACATCGTCGTCGCCCTCTTCCCCATCCTGGCGCGCTTCGCCCTGGAGGACCGCGCGCGCCTGGAGCAGACCTACCGCTCCGCGCTAAAGATGATGCTCCTCCTGTCCCTGCCGGCCGCCATGCTGTCCAGCGTGCTGGCTCCCCAGATCATCTACCTGCTCGGCGGGAGCGAGTACCTGCCCCACTCGGCCATCGCCCTGGCCATCCTCATCTGGTTCCTGCCGCTGAGCTGGGTCAACGCCATCACCCAGTACATGCTGATCGCCGCGAACCGCCAGCGGACCATCACCCTGGCCTTTGCCATCGCCTGCGTGTTCAACATCGGCGCCAACCTCTTCTTCATCCCCTACTACGGCGCCTACGGCTACGTCGCCGCCGCCCTGCTGACCGTCCTGACCGAAATCGTCCTCCTGGCCAGCTTCTGGCCGGCCGTCCGGCGGGAGGTGGGAGCGGTGCCGCTGCTGCGCCTGGCCTGGCGGCCGCTCCTGGCGACCGCCGCCATGGGCGTGCCCATGGTCTGGCTGCAGACACGGGGCTACTGGGCGGCGGCCCTGGCAGTCGGGCCGGCCCTGTACGGGGGCGCGCTGCTCCTCCTGCGGACCCTGACCGCCGAGGAATGGAACGTACTGCGGCGCCTATGGCCTAAAAAATGATTGGGTATCGGGCTCCCGGCACGGGTAGCCCGATACCCAATCAGCGCGACCCAATTACCTTCCCCACCCCCGCAGCGCCAGCGGCAGGTAGATGCGGTAGGTCCGCCCGACGCCGACCACGACCTCCTGGGCTACCCGGTCCCACCCGCAGGCGTTGCTCGCGGTCAGGACGACGCTGTAGTCGCCGGCCTGGCCGTAGGTGTGCACCGGGTTCTCCAGGTCCGAGGTCCCGCCGTCCCCAAAGTCCCACTGGTAGCTCAACGGCTCGGTCCCGGTGCTGGCGTTATGGAAGGTCACCGTCAGCCCGGAGGCGGTGTAGGAGAAGGCCGCCGTCGGCGAGATGCAGGGAGCGGGCAGGACCAGGATGGCCCCCCACAGGCCGGGCAAGGTCACGGTGACCGTGTCGTTGGCCACGACGACCGTCCCGCCGTTCAGGGCGTCCTCCAGGATAGTGCCCTCGGGCAGGAACCCGTCCAGGGGCACCGCTACCGACTGGGGGGAGGCGGCGCGATTGACCACCACCACGCTCAAGTCGTCGAGCAGCCGGCGCCCGTAGGCATAGGTGTTGTCCTCGTCGTCCGCCAGGAGCGGGACGAAGGAGCCGGTACGCAGGGCGGGGTGACCGTGGCGGATCTGGGCCAGCCGGGCGTAGTGATCGTGCAGCGCCTGGTCGAAGGGGAAGGCGGGCGTGCCGCTCTCGTCGGGCCAGGGGAAGGGGATGCGGTTGTAGGGATCGTCCTCCATCAGCCCGCCGCCGCCGAGGGCCAACGACGGTATATAGCTGCCGGCCTCGTCGCCGTAGTAGATCGTCGGCGCGCCGGGCAGGGTGAACTGCAGAATCGTCCCCAGGTACAGCTTCTCCTTGGCCGCGGCCACGTCGGCCGGGTTCCAGTTGCCCACGGCGGCGTTGGGGTTGAGGACAAAGAGGACGCGGTTGACGTCGTGGCTGCCCAGCAGGTTGAGCATAGCATACAGGGCCGGCGGCGGATAGTTCTCCATGAGCGCCAGCAGGCGGTCGTTGAACTGGCTCGGCGTGAGCGGGTTCAGGATGCCGGTGGAGCTGCCGGCGTTGGCGTCGTTGTCCACGTAGGGAGTGTCGCGCAGGAAGGAGAGCAGGGCGCCGCGGAACTGGTAGTTCATGACGGCGTCCCATTCGTTGCCCAGGAGCCAGCGGGCGGCGTCGCCCCACTCCTCGCCGATGATGGCGGCGTCGGGGCGCACGGCGTGTACGGCGGCGCGGAACTCTTCCCAGTAGTTGGTGTCCAGGTAGCCGGCGTCGATGTCCCCGCCGACGTCCAGCCGCCAGCCGGAGGAGCCGTGGCGCGGCCAGTAGGCGGCGATGCCATCGGTGCCGCCAAAGGCGCCGCTGCCGTAGATATAGCCGCGCACCGCCGGGTTGTCGCTGTTCAGGATAGGCAGGGAGCAGTAGCCCCACCACGACTCATAGTACATCCCCCCGTCGCAGACCGGGCAGGAGTTGGGCGCGGAGGTGAAAAAGTACCAGGAGCGGTAGGGCGAGCCGGCCGACTCGCAGGCCCCCTCCGGCGGGTAGAATCCGTAGTGGTCAAAGTAGTAGCTGTCGCTGGAGGTATGGTTAAAGACCCCATCCAACACCACATGCATCCCGCGGGCCTCGGCGGCGTCGATCAGCGCGTCAAAGGTGGCCAGGTCGCCAAAGTGGGGATCGATCTGCTCAAAGTCGGTGGTGTCGTACTTGTGGTTGGAGGGGGAGAGAAAGATCGGGTTGAGGTAGAGCACCGTCACCCCCAGGTCGTGGAGGTAGTCGAGCTCGTCGATGATCCCCTGCAGGTCGCCGCCGAAGAAGTCGGCGCTCCAGTGCTGGTAGAAGGGGCCGCCGGGGTCGCGCGGGTTCAGCGGCGGCTCGTTCCAGACCGTGTGGGTGATGACCGTGTCCCCGTAGATAAAACCGGTGCCGCTGATCGGGTCGTTGGCCTCCAGCCCGTTGCGGAAGCGGTCGGGAAAGACCTGGTACACGACGCCGTCCTGAAGCCACTGCGGGGTGGCGTAGGCGGCCTCGTAGACGACCAGGCGGAAGCTGCCGGCCCAGGTGGCGTCCTCCACCATGTGGCCCCAGCCGTTGAGCACGTCGTCGTCCTCGTACCAGTCCACGTCGGGCGTGTCCTCGACGCGGAACTTGTACCAGATGAAGGTGCCGTGGTCCGGCGTGGGGTAGTCCACCTCCCAGTAGTCGTAGACGCCCAGGGGGTCGGTGATGGCGGTGGAGAGGTGCATGGTATAGGAGACCTCCTGGGGCGTGCCCAGGTCGTCCCAGGTGCGCATCGTGACATGGGTCACGTCGTTGTGGTAGGTGCGCAGGCGGAAGGTGACGGTGGAACCGGTCGGGGCCGGGCCGAACGGGTCGTGGTAGACGGTGTCGCGGGTAAAGTGGCCCACGCCGTACCATTCGACATTGCCGTCGTGGGCGGCCGCCCCCAGGAAGACGTGGCGGACGACCGTGGTGGCCCCGCCAACGCTCGCCGCGGTCACGGTGAGGGTGTTGGTGCCGGAGACCAGGGTGACGCCCTGGGCGAAGCTGCCGTCGGGGGCGACGGTGGGCGTGTAGGTGGCAGCGCCGTTGAGATCCACGGTGACGGTGACGCCGCCGGTGGGCGAGACCTCACCGGTGACGTCGATGCCCGGCACGCCAAAGCGCTGCCCTTCTGCCGGCGTGTATACCGTTAGCGAGGGGCCGTAGAACGTGCGCACGACGTGGCTGGAGTTGAAGAGGACGGCGGTGGTGGACCAGTCGCTGGCGTTCCAGTCGTCGGCCGGGTCGTTGACGGTGTCCTGGGCGTTGTCGTTACTGCCGCCGCCGGTGCTCCAGACCTCGCACCAGAGCTCGTCGGGATCGCCCAGCCGCCAGCGGGCCATGCGCCACTCCAGGGTGGAGGTGATGCCGTTGGTGGAGAGGGCGGCGCCGTCGAGCTGGCCGAACTGTTCCCAGGAGCCGTTGCCGTAGGCCCAGAACTGGGTGCAGGTGGGGCCGTAGGCGCAGTCGACCCAGGAGTAGAGGCCGTACTCGGGCTTGTGCGGGTCGTTGACGACGACGTTGCGCGTCCAGGCGTCGGACGGGGCGCCCTGGGCATCGTTGGTGGTATCGATGTAGATGACGTACTTGCCCCAGTTGGTGGAGACGATGTCGGCGTTGACGACAAAGGCAAAGTACCAGTTGTCGGCGTCCTCGGCGACATAGAGCTGGCGCAGGTCCATGACGGCGTTGCCGTTGCCGTCGCCGGCCGGGTCGCTGGCCACCAGGCGGTACCCGGCGTCGATCAGGCCGTCGACGGCGATTTCCGGCCGGGGAGCCTTGGGGACGGCCGGTGGGGTCGGCGGGGCCGACAGGGTAGCCCGGGGCAGGACCATCCCGGAAAACAACACGAGCAACAGGCCGGCCAGCACGACGGGGCGGGGTCTGAGACGCATCGTCTTCCTCCTTGTGTAGATATCGAACAGATCGCCGGAAAGCCTGGAGATGCGCAGCGCAGTGCCAACAGCGCTCATTATAGCAGAGAAGCGAGACTTTGTCAAGGCACCGAACAAATCCTTGATTATCTACGAGGACTCTCCCACCTGCTCCACTCTATTGAACCAAGAGGTTGCTCTTTTTAGCCGTATTTCAAGGGGCTTCCTATCGTTTTGGGAATGTGAGGGACTTGATATAGAACAAAAACAAACTGCCCCCGGCCAAGGCGGGACCAGGGCATCAGAACGCGGCCAAGACCTTGGCCAGGCTTTCTCCGTACACCCCCAGTTCCCAGGCACAGGTGTAACCAAAGGGGGTCATCGCCACCTCGTAGCCCGCGTTCTGCAGCCGGCCGGCCAACTCCTCCAGAAAGGCCTGGGCAAACTCCGGCGGCGCTTTGCTGGTCGAGAGGTGGGTGAAGGAGTGCAGCACCACCCGCCGGAAGCCGCGCTTGCCGGCCAGCCACTTGATCTGCTTCAGGGTGCGGGTAAAGACCGAGGCCCGCTTGCCGGCGTCCTCCTCCTCGCAATGGATAAAGGCCACCACCGCCTCCCGCACCTCCTGGGCCGGGGGCGGCAGGCCGGCCTCGGGGATCGTCGCCGCGAACGGCTCGAAGCAAAAGTGGGTGGCCAGAAAGAGCAGCGCTTTCATTTCGAGGCCCTTTGGCAACAGGCAAACGGCACTTCTTGATGCCTTGGTGTCTTTGTTTGGCAAACGGCGCTTCTTGGTGCCTTGGCGGTTCCGAGTCCTTCGTGGTTGGGCTCGTGCCTACGGCAGCGGCCCGGCGATGGGCAAAAGGGGGCCGCTGATGACGCCCGATCCCGGCGGCTCATAGGGGAAGGTGATGATCGCCACCGTCCAATCGCCGTCGCGCTGCAGAGAAAAGGTTCCCTCCAGGTCGCGCGTCACCAGCGCGCGGACGATCTGCAGCCCCAGCCCGCCCTCGCCCTGCATGGTTTCCGCCAGCGGTCCCTGGCCATCGTCCCGGACCTGCAGCACCACCTGGCCTTCGGCCAGGTAGGAGTCCACGACCACCGTGCCGCGATCACGACCGGCAAAGCCGTGGGCGATGGCGTTGGAGAACAGCTCGTTGACCAGCAGCGCCAGCAGCGTGGCCTCCTTGGAGCCGATAGGCACCGGCTCCCCCTCGACCACCTGGTAGCGCACCTTCAGGCCGGGCCGGGCCTGGTGCGCCTGGGCGATCTCCAGCACCTGGCGTGTCACCGCCTGCACGGTGGTGACGCCGAGCGTCTCCTGGCAGAGCAGGTCGTGCACGGTGGCAATGCTCTGGATGCGCCCCACGCTCTCCTGCAGCAGCCGGCTGACGCGGGGCTCGCCGACGCGCCGCTGCTGCATGTTGAGCAGCGAGGCCACGGCCTGCAGGTTGTTGCGCACGCGGTGGTGCATCTCCTGCAGCAGGGCCGACTTGACCTCCAGGGCGCGGCGCACCTCCTCGTAGAGCCGGGCGTTCTCGATGGCCAGGGCGGCCTGGTCGGCAAAGACGGTGAGCAGGTCCACCTGGTCGGGGGCAAAGCCCTCCGGCCGCCCCGTGTGCAGGCAGATCGTCCCCAGCAGACCCTCCCGGCCGCGCAGGGGCAGGCAGAGCAGGGCGCGCAGTCCCACCTGGCGGGCCTCGCGGCCGGCGGCGGTGTCCTCGCCGACCTCGATGACGATGGGCCGGCCGGCGGCGGCGATGCGCCGGTGAACCTGGTCCTGCACCACCCACTCCCGCAGCCGGATCACGGCCTCGGCGTCCAGCCCCCAGGAGGCTTCCACCGCCGGTTCCCGGCCGGAGGCGCCCCACTCCACGATGGCCGAGGCGTCGGCCCGGCCCAGCTTGGCCGCCTGCTCGCCGATCACCTCCAACGTCCGCCGCAGGTCCAACGTGCTGACCACCATCGCCGAGACCCGCTGCAGCGTGGTCAGCTCATCCACCTTCTGCTGCAGGCGCCGGTCGGTCTGCTGGTAGAGGCGGGCGTTCTCCAGCGAGATGGCCAGCTCGCCGGCCACCGTCTCCAGGAACTTGACCTCCTCCGGCTGGTAGGCGCGCACCTCACGGGTGCGCACATTGATCACCCCGACCAGCTTTTCCACCGTGTAGAGGATGATCGGCACGGAGAGCAGGCTGCGGTAGGGGTCCTCGTGCAGCGAGGGGTCGTACAGAAAGCGCGGCTCCTGATAGACATCCGGCACCACTACCGGCCGGCCCTGTTGGGCGGCCCAGCCGGTGACCCCTTCCCCCAACCGGATGCGTAGGTGGCCCTCGGCCTCCGGGTTCAGCCCGATGCTGGCCCCCAACACCAGGGTGCCGCGCTCCGGCTCAAAAAGGTGGATGTCGCAGACCTCCACCTGCATGACCTCGGCCACGGTGCGCACGACCAGGTGCAGGACCTCGTCCAGGTTCAGGCTGGAGTTGGCGGCGCTGATAACCTTGTACAGGGCGGCCAGCTCGGTCATGCGCGCCGTCAGCTCGGCGCTGTGCTTTTGGGCGGCCATCTCCGAGCGGGCCTGGACATAGCCGGCCAGGACCTCGGAGAGGAAAGAGAGGCGCAGCGCCTCGGCCCGCTCTGGGTCGTCGGTCAGGATGGGGCGCAGGTGGGCGGCCAGGGCGCGCGCCGCGGCGATGGTCTGCTCGGCCAGGGAGTCCACGGAGCGCTCCTCTTCTGCCCAGCGGCGACCCTCGGCCTGCAGCAGGGCGGCGGCCTGGGCGGGGTCAGGCTGCTCCATGGCGTCGTCCAGGGCACGGAGCAGGCGCTGGGGCATCCCGGAGCTGGCCGGCATAGCCTGCCGCAGGGCCTGGCGGATCGTGGCCCGGGCCTTGGCAGAGAGCCGCTGCAACGCTACCCCCAACAGGACGGCGTTGGCTTCATCGTCCACAGGCACCCCCATCGTGCCCGCCCCGGCGGCGGGGGACCACCGCGTTGTGATCGGCCGCATTATAGCGCAGACGAATGGCGCTGGCAAATTGCGGGGGCCGCCGCCGCGTTCGGCCGAACGCGGCGCCCTGCGGACGCGCCGGCCGGCGGGGGCAAAGTTGCAGCGCTTCCATCCCTCGTGGTATAATCGCCAGGAGGAGCAACCATGGACGAAGCGCTCGAGAAGCAGCTCGCGCACCTGGCCGCGCTGGGCAAGCTGTTGGCGGCCGAGGAAAAGGCCGGCCACGACGGCTCGGCCGTGCCCGGGGGCCTGGGCCCCTTCCTGCGCGAATGGCTCAAGCAGGGCCGGGCGCTGGGCCTGCCCCTTGACATGCTGGCCACCCTGGCCGAACTGCTGAACAACTATGCCTACCTGGTGATAGACGCCCGCCGCAGCCGCCTGGCGCAGGCCCTGGCGCTGCTGCGGCGATCGTACCGCACCCTGCGCGATGGGCCGCCGCCCTCTCCGGCGGCAGCCCCCAGCCCGACACGCTCCCCGGCCCGGAAGAAGGGGGCCGCCGCCCCACAGAGCGCCGCCGCGCCCCCGGCCCGCAGCAGTCCGCCGCCGGGCCAGCCGCCCTCCGCCCCGCCCCTGCCGCCGCCGCGCCGGCCCACCGCCCCCCCCGCCGGCATCACCCTGGACACGCCCCTGGAAAAGGCCCCCGGCCTGCGCTTCGACTACATCCGCCCGCTGAAAAAGCTGGGCCTGCAGACCATCCGCGACCTGCTCTACCACTTCCCCCGGCGCTACGACGACTTTACCTCGCTGCGCCCCATCCACGCCCTGATGTACGGCTCCACCGAGACGATCATCGCCACCGTCGAACAGATCGAGCAGCGGCGCACCGGGCGCGGGCTGACCGTCATCGACGCCCGCGTGCGCGACGAGACCGGCGCCATCGAGGCCGTCTGGTTCAACCAGCCCTTCCTGCTGCGCTCGCTCAAGGTCGGCATGCGTATCGTCCTGAGCGGACAGGTCTCGCAGTACCGCGGCCGGCTGACGCTGGAGTCGCCCGAGTGGGAACCGTACGACGCCGAACTCATCCACACCGGGCGGCTGGTGCCGGTCTATCCGCTCAGCGGCGGGCTGCGGCCGCGCGGCATGCGCCGGCTGCTCAAACGCATCGTCGACACCTGGGCCGGCCGCGTTCCCGACCCTCTCCCGCCGGAGGTGCGCCGCCGCGCCGACCTGTGGGACCTGCCCCAGGCCCTGCGGCAGATCCATTTCCCCGCCGACCAGGAGGGCCTGCAGCAGGCCCGCCGGCGGTTGGCCTTCGACGAGTTCCTGCTCATCCAGCTCGGCGTCCTGCAGCGCAAGAAGGAGTGGCAGGCGGTCCCCGGCCAGGCGCTGCCGCTGCCCCCGGAGCTGTTGGCGCGCTTCCTGGAGAGGCTGCCCTTTGCCCTCACCAACGCCCAGCAACGGGCGCTGGAGAGCATCCTGGGCGACATGGCCAAGGCCGTGCCGATGAGCCGCCTGCTGCAGGGCGATGTCGGCTCGGGCAAGACGGTCGTGGCCGCCGCGGCGATGCTGGCGGCCGTGGCCAACGGCCGCCAGGCGGCGATCATGGCCCCCACCGAGATCCTGGCCGAGCAACACGAGCGCACCATCAGCGCGCTGGTGGCCGGCCTGGAGGTCCCGGCCCGGCCCAGCGCCCAGCATGTGGACAGCGCCGACGAGGAGTGGAAAGTGGAAGACCCGGAGCGCGCCCGCCGCCTGGCCGAGCTGAAGAAGGTGGTCGGCGTGGAGCCGGAGCGGCCGGCCGGCGCCGTCCGCGTGGCCCTGCTCACCGGCAGCCTCAAGGTGCGCCAGAAGCGCGAACTGCGCCAGGAGATCGCCGAGGGCAAGGTGGACATCGTCGTCGGCACCCACGCCCTGATCGAGGAGGGCGTGGCCTTTGCCGGCCTGGGCCTGGCGGTGATCGACGAGCAGCACCGCTTCGGCGTGCTGCAGCGCCAGGCCCTGCACCAGAAAGGCTACAACCCGCACCTGCTGGTGATGACCGCCACCCCCATCCCGCGCACCCTGGCACTGACACTCCATGGGGACCTGGACCTGGCGGTGATCGACGAGATGCCCCCGGGGCGGCAGCCCATCCGCACCCGCTGGCTGGCCAACGCCGAGCGCCAGCGGGCCTACGACTTTATCCGCCAGCAGGTGGAGGCCGGCCGGCAGGCCTTTGTCATCTGCCCGCTGGTGGAGGAGTCGGACAAGATCGAGGCCGCCGCGGCCGTGGAAGAGTTCCACCGCCTGCAGAACGAGGTCTTTCCCGATCTCAAGCTCGACCTGCTCCACGGGCGCATGTCCGGCCCGGAGAAGGAACGCATCATGCGCCGCTTCCGCGACGGCGAGACCCAGGTACTTGTCTCCACCCCCGTGGTGGAGGTCGGCATCGACGTGCCCAACGCCACGGTAATGATGGTCGAGGGGGCCGAGCGCTTCGGCCTATCGCAGTTGCACCAGTTCCGGGGCCGGGTCGGGCGCGGCGAGCACCCCTCCTACTGTATCCTCCTGGCCACCTCCGACGAGCTGGGCAGCGAACGGCTCAAGGCCATCGAGGAGACCGAGGACGGCTTCGCCCTGGCCCAGATCGACCTGGAGCTCCGCGGGCCGGGCGAGTTCTTTGGCACGCGCCAGAGCGGCCTGCCCGACCTGAAGGTGGCCAGGCTGGGCGACACCCGCCTGCTGGAGCTGGCCCGCCGCGAGGCCGAGGCCATCTTGGCCGACGACCCGACCCTTTCCCGGCCGCAGCACGCCGCCCTGGCCGAGCGGGTGGCCGCCTTCTGGAGCCAGGGTATGGAGGTGAGCTGAAATGCCCGCCCTGTTCTATCTCACCGGCAAGTACTTTTGGCTGCTCGGCGTCCTTTTTGCCGCGCTGAACACCTTCATGGCCTGGCGGCGGGCCGCTCCGGAGATAGCCCGGAACCCCGAACTGCGGGAAGGCTATAACCGCCTCTTCAGCGGCTATGCCGCGATGCAGGTTGTGCCATGGCTTATGATGGGACTGGGCATCTGGCTCGGCGGAGTGCCCACCCTTTGGCACTTTTTCAACCCGCGGCGAGGCAACCCTTGGGTCCTGGCCTGGTGGGGCGTGGTTATTGGCCTGCAGTTGATCCTCTTCCTGTGGGTCTGTTTCCAGGGCGGGGCCGATTTCCTGGCCGCCCACCCGGCCTTTCGGGTGAGCCGCGGCAAGCTGCCGATCCAACTGCAGGTGGCCCTGGGGCTGCTCGGCACCTCGCTGGGGATGGTCTTTCTGTGGTTCGCCGATATGCCTATCGAACAGTTTGGGTGAGAGCGGAGAGTGGAGAACTGAGGGCTGAACTTGACGATGCGCGTCATCACCGGCTCCGCCAAAGGTCACCACCTGAAGGCTCCCAAGGGCGCCCGCACCCGGCCCATGCTGGAAAAGGTGCGCGGCTCGCTCTTTTCCGTGCTGCAGGGTTTCCTGGACGGCTGGGAAGGCCGGCGGGTGCTGGATCTCTATGCCGGCAGCGGCTCCCTGGGCATCGAAGCCCTCTCGCGCGGGGCAGAGTGGTGCGACTTTGTGGAGGTCAACGCCGGGGCCTGCCGGGTCATCGCCGAGAACCTGGAGCACACCCGCCTGGCCGGGCGGGCCCGTGTCCACCAGGGCAAGGTACTGCCCTTCCTGCGCGGGATGCATGAAGGGCAAAAGTATGATATAATCTTTCTGGACCCGCCGTACGACGACCCGACCATCGGGGCGACGCTGCTCGCGGTGGCTGCGTCCCCGGGGGTCCACGCCGGAACCCTGGTGGCGGTCCATTTCGCCGTGAAGGTGGTCCTGGCCGCGGCGTACGGGCCGCTCTACCAACTGGACGGCCGGCGGCTGGGAGACAGCATGTTGCGCATCTATGGCATGCCGGACTGGTGGGAGGAGAAGGACGGGCCGGCAGGGGCCGGCGGTGTGTGAGCCTACAGGAGGCCGATTGGTTACGGCGATCTACCCAGGCAGTTTCGACCCCATCACCAACGGGCACCTGGACATCGCTGCCCGGGCGGCTCGCCTCTTCGACCGGGTGACCATCGCCGTCTACGCCCGGCCGGTCAAGAACATCCTCTTCCCCGTGGAGGAGCGGGTGTCGATGATCCGCGAGGCGATCCAGCCGTGGCCCAACATCGGCGTGGATGCCTACGAGTCGCTGACGGTGGAGTGCGCGCGCCGCCTGGGAGCCCGGGTGATCATCCGCGGCCTGCGCGTGCTGACCGACTTTGAGTACGAGCTGCAGATGGCCCACATCAACCACCGCCTCGACCCCGAGATCGAGGTGGTCTGCCTGATGGCTTCGCAGAACTATTCGTTTCTCAGCTCCAGCATTGTCAAGGAGATCGCGGCCCTGGGGGCCGACGTGAGCAACCTGGTGCCACCGCACGTCGCCGCGGCCCTGCGGGAAGCGCTGATCGACAGAAGGTAGACCTGGATCCAAAAGGGGGCACGGATGAGCGAAGAGATGATCGCCCTGCTCGACGAACTGGAAGACGTGCTGACCAAGAGCACCCGCTTGCCCTTTGCCCATCGCCTGATGGTCGACGAGGAACGGGCCACGGCGCTGCTGGATCGCCTGCGGGCGTCCGTCCCCGAGGAGGTGCGGCGGGCCCGCCAGGTCCTGCGCGAGCGCGACCAGTTGTTGGAGCAGGCTCGCCGACAGGCCCAGCGCATCGCCGAGCAGGCCCAGCAGGAGGCCGCCATGCGCCTGGAGCGGGAGGGACTGCTGGACGAGGCCAAGCAGCGCACCGTCCAACTGATCGAGACGGCCCGCCGCGACGCGATGGTGGTCCGCCAGGGCGCCGATGACTACGCCCGCAAGGTGCTGACCGGTATCGAGGATCTCCTCTCCAAGACCCAGGACGATTTCCGTGAGGTGCTTGGCCGCACCCTGCTCAGCGTGCGCAAGGGCCTGGCCGAGTTGGGCGCGGAGGAAGGCGAAGGGAGCATGGAAGAGGAGCCGGCGGAGGAGGATTTCGAGGAGTAGGGGCTACCGGTGTAGAACCGCGATTTGCCTCAATATGCCGGGGCGCCCAGGATGATTCGAGGATCGTGCCCTCCAGGGTCACTATCATACATACAGGGGAGAGTGCGGTATACCAGATTACACCGACAAGGCTATTGATCTCTGTATAGACCTCCCCAGTCGGCAGGAGTCCACATATCTGGGCACAAAAGGCCAAGATTCATCGCGCAAACGACAGGGGCGGGGCCAGGCCCCGCCCCTGTCGTTTCCCGTAGAGGACTAGACCTCGCGGTACTCCCCTTCGACGGTCCCTTCCTCGCCAGGTCCCGACGGGCTGGGGCCGCCCTGGGGGCCGGCCGGCCCTTCCGGCCCGGCGCCGGCCTGTGGCCCACTGCCGTAGACCGCCTGGCCGATGCGCTGCGCCGCCATCGCCAGGTCGTTCATGGCCGAGCGCACCTGGTTGATCTGGTCGCTCTGCAGGGCGCTGCGCACGGCGGCGATCTTGCCCTCGACCTCGCTCCTCACGTCGGCCGGCACCTTGTCGCCCAACTCGCGCAGCGAGCGCTCGGTCTGATAGGCTAGGTTGTCGGCCTGGTTGCGCAGCTCCACCTCCTCGCGCCGCTGGCGGTCGCTCTCGGCGTGGGATTCCGCCTCGCGCACCATGCGCTGGATCTCGCTCTCCGAGAGCCCGCTGGAGGCTTGGATGACGATCTTTTGCTCCCGCCCGGTGGCCTTGTCCTGGGCCGAGACGTGTAGGATGCCGTTGGCGTCGATGTCGAAGGTGACCTCGATCTGCGGCAGGCCCCGCGGGGCCGGGGGGATGCCGTCGAGGATGAAGCGCCCCAGGGTCTTGTTGTCGCCGGCCATCGGCCGCTCCCCCTGCAGGACATGGATCTCGACACTCGGCTGGCTGTCGGTGGCCGTGGAAAAGATCTGACTCTTGCGCACCGGGATGGTGGTGTTGCGCGGGATGATCGGCGTGGCCACGCCGCCCAGCGTCTCCACCCCCAGCGTCAGCGGGGTCACATCCAGGAGCAGGATATCTTTGACCTCCCCGCCCAGGACGCCGGCCTGGATGGCCGCGCCCACCGCCACCACCTCGTCCGGGTTGATGCCCTTGTGCGGCTCCCGGCCAAAGAACTCGCGCACCAGGCTCTGCACCATCGGCATGCGCGTCTGCCCGCCGACCAGGATGACCTCGTCGATCTGGCCGGGCTGGAGGTTGGCGTCGGCCAGAGCCTGCTTCACCGGGCCGAGGGTCCTCTCCACCAGATCGCCCACCAACTGCTCGAGCTTGGCCCGGGTCAGCTTGTAGAGCAGGTGCTTGGGGCCGGCGGCATCGGCGGTGATGTAGGGCAGGTTGATCTCGGTCTCGCTCAGGGAGGAGAGCTCTATCTTGGCCTTCTCCGCCGCCTCCTTCAGCCGCTGCAGGGCCATGCGGTCCTGCGAGAGGTCGATCCCCGAGTCCCGCTTGAACTCCTGTACCAGCCAACTGATGACCCGCTGGTCGAAATCGTCGCCGCCCAGGTGGGTATCGCCGTTGGTCGATTTGACCTCGAATACGCCCTCGCCGAGCTCCAGGATGGAGATGTCAAAGGTGCCGCCGCCCAGGTCGTAGACGGCGATGGTCTCGTTCTTCTTCTTATCCAGGCCATAGGCCAGGGCCGAGGCGGTGGGCTCGTTGATGATGCGCAGCACCTCCAGGCCGGCGATGCGCCCGGCGTCCTTGGTCGCCTGGCGCTGGCTATCGTTGAAATAGGCCGGAACGGTGATGACCGCCTGCGTCACCGTGTCGCCGAGGTAGGACTCGGCGTCCTGCTTCATCTTTTGCAGGATCATCGCCGAGATCTCGGGCGGCGATTGCTCTTTGCCACCCAGGGTCACGCGCACGTCGCCGTTGGGGGCCGCCGACAGGCGGTAGGGCACCAACTGGCGATCGTACTGCACCGAGGGCTCCTCGTACTTGCGGCCCATAAAGCGTTTGATAGAAAAGACCGTGTTCTCCGGATTGGTGATGGCCTGGCGGCGGGCAATGCGCCCCACCATGCGCTCGCCCGTCTTGGAGTTCACGGCCACCACCGAGGGGGTCAGCCGCTCCCCCTCGGCATTGGGGATGACGACGGGCTCACCACCCTCCATCACGGCCATCACCGAGTTGGTGGTGCCCAGGTCAATGCCGATCACGCGTGCCATATAAGGCCTCCTTCGATATCCGTATTACGCCGTGCTCTCTTGCCCATCCCCCGCCGCCCCATTTGCCGCGGCCTCTGGCGGGGGGGAGGCTGCCGCTTTGCCCACCTTCACCAGCGTCGGCCGCAGCACCCGTTCGTACAGCTTGTAGCCCTTCTGCAGCTCATGGAGCACGACCCCATCCTGGTCGGGTGGGACCTCCTCGTAGAGGATGGCCTCGTGCTGGTAGGGATCGAACGGCTGGCCCACGGCCTCGATAGGCCGCACCCCGCTCTGTTCCAGGACCGCCTGGAGGCGCCGGTAGATGAGCACAATGCCCTCGATCCAAGAGAGGTGCAGGAGCTTCTCGTCCGGCAGCACGGTCATGGCCCGGTCGAAATCGTCCAGCACGGGGAGCAGGCGGGAGATCAGCCCGGCCCCGGCCTCGCGGGCCTGCTGCTCGCGCTCCTGCTCAACGCGCTTCTTGTAGTTGCGCAGCTCGGCTACGGAGCGCAGATACTGGTCGTACGTCTCCGCGGACTTGGCCTTTTCTTCCTCCAACTGCCGGCGGAGTGTGGCCAACTCCTCCTCGGGCGAAACCGGAGAGCCCGCTTCCGGCTCGGCCGGCGGGGCCATGGTTTCCCCAACCTTCTCTTCATCCATCGAACCATTCACCTCCTGTCATTCTGCAAGTTCTGCTATCGATGTGCCGTCCCCTGCCCAACTTGCCGCGCCGCCTCCCAGGAAATCCGCCATCCCAGGGAGGCAGGCAGAGATCAGCCGGCCTTCTCGGACATCTCCGGTCTGTCGTGCTCCCAGCCGTACAGCTCGCCCAGCAGCTGGCTCATCATCCGGGCCACAAAGTGCACCGCGGAGATGGAGCGGGGATAGGGCATACGGGTCGGGCCCAGCATGCCCAGGACGCCCTCCATGCGGCCGGTGAGGCCATAGCGCGAGACCACCAGGCTGTAGTCGCGCATCTCCTCGCGCCGGCTCTCGCCGCCGATGATCACATGGACGCCGCTCTGCTGCATCGCCCGATTCAGCAACTCGGACAGGAGCGAGCGCTGCTCCAGCAGCTCCACCAACTGGCGAGCCCGCTCGCCGGCGGCGAACTCGGGCTGTTTGAGGGTCTCGAGCATGCCGTCTTGGACGATCTCTTCCCACTCCCAGTGGTCCAACTGGCGCATCGCCGCCACGACGATCTGCAGGACCTGCTGCTCCAGGGCGTTCCCCTCCGGCGGGGACAGCCGGGCGATCTCGTCGGCGGGTTTCCCCGCCAGGCGGGCGTTCAACTGATCGGCCAGGTGGCTGAGCTCCTCCTGGGAGGCGAGCTCGTCCAGGGTGAGCATGTTCTGCCGGATCGTGCCGTCCTGCAGAATGAGCACCAGCAGGACGCGCGACTCATAGACCGAGATCAGCTCGAGGTGCTTGAAGCGCGAACGCAGGGCCCGGGCCGGCGTGACCAGGGCCGCGGTATGCCCCAGCCGGGACAGCGCGGCCGCCGCCAGGCGCGTCCACTCCTCCATATCGCCGCGCACCTGGTAGAACTGGTGCTCGATCATGCGCTGCTCTTCCGCCGGCAGGGGATGCCACTCCATCAACTGCTCGACAAAGTAGCGGTAGCCCTGGTCCGTGGGCACGCGGCCGGCCGAGGTGTGCGGATGGGTCAGCAGCCCCATCTCCTCCAGGGCCGCCAGCTCATTGCGCACCGTGGCCGAGCTGATCGCCAGCCCATAGCTCTGCACCAGCGTCTCCGAGGCCACCGGCGTGGCGGTGCAGACAAACTCCTCGACGACCAGCTTCAAGATGTCCCGGCGCCGCGCCGTGAACTGCAAATTGCCCTGCGCCATCGGCTCACCCCTTTTAGCACTCTCACTCATCGAGTGCTAAACGATCTCTTGCCAGTTTAGCATGGCGGCCGCAGTTTGTCAAGCCCACTTGCGCGCCGCGGCAGAACATAGTACAATGGCCGAAACCGGTCTGCAGCACATAGCCCAACCAAGGGGGGCATATGATCGAACCAGGCAGCCTGACCCAGGTGGACATCTTCGACGGTCTTTCGACCAGACAGTTGCAACGCCTGGCGCGCATCGCCCAGGAGGTCCAGTACCGGCAAGGAGACGTCATCTTTCGTGAGAACGCGCCCGGCGACAGCATGTACATCGTCCTGGACGGGGAAGTAGAAATCGTGATCGACCCGCGCATCCTGGGGGAGGAGGCCACGGCCGACTCTGCCCCGGTGCAGGTGACGGTGATCCGCCGGGGACAGAGCTTTGGCGAGGTGGCCCTGGTGGACGAGGGGGTGCGTTCGGCCTCGGCGATCTGCGCCAGCGAACGGGTGGCGCTGCTGTCCTTCCCGCGGGCCGCCTTTCTGCAAGTCTGCCAGAAGAACCCGGCCATCGGTTTCCGCATCATGTTCAACATCGCCGCCGACCTGTCCAGCCGCATCCGCACCACCGATTTCATGCTGCGGGGACGCCTGCTCATGGCCCCGAGGAGCTGATGTCCGAAACGCCCCTCTTCGACGGCTACCTCGACGAGTTCCTGCAGGTCCTGGCGGTGGGCCGCGGCTACTCCGGGCACACGATCGCCGCCTACCGCCAGGACCTGCAGCAGTTCGGCGCGTTCCTGCATCAGGAAGGGTGTCCCTGGAACCAGGTGGACCGCATCGTCGCTCGCCGCTACATGGCCCACATGCAGCGGCGGGGCCTGGCGCCGTCCAGCATCGCCCGCAAGCTGGCGGCCCTGCGCGCCTTTTACGCCTACCTGGTGCGCACCTCCCGGCTGCCCACCCATCCGCTCGCCGGCATGGGCACGCCCAAGCAGCCCCAGCGGCTGCCCCGCTACCTCAGCGTGGATGAGACCGTCGCCCTGCTCAGCGCCCCCGACCCCAACACGCCGCAGGGCCTGCGCGACCGGGCGATCCTGGAGGCGCTCTACAGCACCGGCCTGCGGGTGAGCGAGTTGGTGGCCCTGGACCTGGGCGACGTGGACTGGGGCCGGCGCGAGGTGCGGGTCCGGGGCAAGGGGGGCAAGGAGCGCCTCGCCGTGGTCGGGCGGCCGGCCCTGCGCGCCCTGCGCCTCTACCTGCGCTCCGCCCGGCCCCGCCTGGCCGGCGAGCGCAACAGCCCGGCCCTCTTCCTCAACCGCTTCGGCGGCCGGCTCACCGACCGCAGCGTGCGCGCCATCGTCGGCGAGTACGCCCGCATGGCCGGCCTCGACGACAACGTCACCCCGCACACCCTGCGCCACACCTTTGCCACCCACCTGCTGGAGGGCGGGGCCAACCTGCGTGTCGTCCAGGAGCTCCTGGGCCACGCCCGCCTGACAACCACGCAGCGCTATACCCATGTCAGCAGGCGGCACCTGCGCCAGGAGTACGGGCGCATCTTTCCCCTGCCCCCCACCACGGAAGAGTGAAACCGCAGCGCCCCTCCCTGTGTCCAAGTGTGTGATCGGCACCGAACCCCGGCCTGGGAACAAGCGCCGAATCACGGACACAAGGAGGTCACTTTGAAAGCGCTGCTCGTCTATCCCGAGTTTCCCGACACCTTTTGGAGCTTTCGCCATGCGCTCAAGTTCATCGACAAATCGGCGGCCTGCCCTCCCCTGGGGCTGATCACCGTCGCCGCCATGCTGCCCGCGGAATGGGAGCTGCGTCTGGTCGACACCAACGTGCGCCCGCTCGCCGACGAGCACCTGGCCTGGGCCGACCTGGTCCTGATCAGCGCGATGAACGTCCAGCGCGATTCGGCGCAGGAGATCATCGCCCGGGCCAAGGCGGCCGGCCGCACCGTCGTCGCCGGCGGGCCCCTCTTCACCGGCGAGCACGAGCGGTTCCCCCTGGTCGATCACTTTGTGCTCAACGAGGCCGAGATCACCCTGCCCCCCTTCCTGCAGGACCTGGCGGCCGGCCGCCCCCAGCGCACCTACAGCACCACCGAGTTCGCCGACCTCACCCAGACCCCCATCCCCCGTTGGGACCTCCTCGAGCTGGACCGCTACGACTCCATGACGCTGCAGTTCACCCGCGGCTGCCCCTTCAACTGCGAGTTCTGCAACGTGACGGCTATGCTCGGCCACCGCGTCCGCACCAAGACCGCCGACCAACTGATCGCCGAACTGGACGCCCTCTACGCCCTGGGTTGGAATCGCCGCCTCTTTTTCGTGGACGACAACTTTATCGGCAACAAAAAGATCCTCAAACAGGAGGTCCTGCCGGCCCTCATCGCCTGGCGAAAGCGCCATCCCCAGGTGGGTATCAGCACCGAGACCTCGATCAACCTGGCCGACGACGAAGAATTGATGCGCCTGATGGTGGAGGCCGGCTTCGACACCGTCTTTGTCGGCATCGAGACCCCCGACGACGAAAGCCTGGCCGAGTGCCACAAGGTGCAGAACCGCGGCCGGGACCTGGTGGAGAGCGTCAAGCGCCTGCACCGCGCCGGCCTGCAGGTCCAGGCCGGCTTCATCGTCGGCTTCGACAGCGATACGCCCGCCACCTTCCAGCGGCAGATCGATTTCATCCAGGAAAGCGGCATCGTCACCGCCATGGTCGGCCTGCTCCAGGCGCCCTACGGCACCGACCTCTACAGAAGGCTGCAAGCCGAGGGCCGCCTGATCGGGGAGATGTCCGGCGATAACGCCGACGGTTCCACCAACATCATCCCCAAGATGCACCCTTTCATCCTGCAGGCCGGCTACCGCAAGATCCTGGAGTATATCTATGCGCCGCGCAACTTTTACCGGCGCGTCCGCACCTTCCTGCGCGACTATAACGCCCGCCGCAAACCGGTGCAGTTGCAATGGACCGAGATCAAGGCTTGGCTGCGCTCGATCGTCCGCCTGGGCATCCGGGGCCGCGAGCGCCGGGAGTACTGGCAGCTCTTCTTCTGGACACTCCTGCACAAACCACGCCTGATCGTCGAGGCGGTGACGCTGGCCATCTACGGCCACCACTTTCGCACCGTGTACGAGGCCGCGTCGGCCAGGAGCATCACCGTCCAGCGCTCCTATCCCGCCGGGGAAGCACACCCCTTCCTCCCCCGGCCCGCCGGCTCGCCGACCCGTTGATTCGCCGATTCACCCAGAGGAGGATCGCATGCTGAACGTCATCACCGGGGCAACGGGACACCTGGGAAACAACCTGGTGCGGACCCTGCTGGAGCGTGGCGAGCAGGTCCGGGCGGTGATCCTGCCCAACGACCCGGCGCACTCCATCGCCGGCCTGCCCGTGGAGCGTGTCGAGGGCGACGTGCGCGACCTGGGTTCGCTGATCTGGGCCTTTCGGGGGGCCCAGCGGGTCTACCACCTGGCCAGCCTGATCACCATCTCGCCCGGCCGCGAGCACCTCCTGCAGGAGATCAACGTGCAGGGCACGCGCAACGTGGTGGAGGCGGCGCAGCGCTGCGCCGTGCAGCGGCTGATCTATGTCTCCTCGATCCATGCCCTGGTGGAGCCCCCGCACGGCACAACCATCGACGAGAGCATGCCCTTTGACCCCGCGCGCATCCCCACGGAGTACGGCCGCTCCAAGGCCGCGGCGGCGCTGCAGGTGCTGGCCGGCGTGCAGCGCGGCCTGGACGCCGTGCTCGTCTGCCCGACGGGGATCGTCGGCCCGCACGACTACCAGCCCTCCGAGGTCGGCCGGCTCCTCCTCCAGGTCGCCCGGCGGCGTATGCCGGCCTATATTCATGGCGCCTACGACTTTGTGGACGTCCGCGACGTGGTGCAGGGGCTGCTGGCCGCCGCGGAAAAGGGCCGCCGCGGCGAGGTCTATATCCTTTCCGGGGAGATGGTCACCGTGGCCCAGACGATGGCCTATGTGGCCGAGGTGGCCGGGGTGCGCGCGCCGCGCCTGGGCCTGCCGGCCGGCCTGGCCCGCCGCATCGCCCGACTGGCCCTTTCCTACGCCCGCCTGACCCACACCCACCCCCTCTTCACCGGCGAGTCGGTGGACATCCTGTGCAGCAACTGCTGCATCAGCCACGAGAAAGCGGCCCGCGAGCTGGGCTACGCCCCGCGGCCCTTCCGCGAGACGGTCCGCGATACCATCCACTGGTTTCGCGAGGCCGGCCTGTTGGCCCCCCGGCGGGACACCCTTCGCCGCGCCCGCCCGGCCCTGGCCGGCGCCGGCGCCAAACCGCGCCGGCCCTATTGATCTGCGCCTAGATCCCCAAAGTCGGTGCACGCAGATTTCGGCTTCAAGGCAGTACAGCGAGCTATGCAGGGGGCAGCAGGGCGCCGGCCCGGTGAATCGCCAGGTTGGAGATGTGATATGACGGGCCGGACGGAGCATCCGGGTACCCCTTGGACGTCGAACATGTTGCGCCGCGCCCCGGAACCTGCTACAATGGGAACAGACAAGACCGGCCCTGATCGACACTCTGGAGGAGTCAGGTGAACACCTTGACAGCAGTAGTCCTGTTGAGCCCCTGTTTCCTGGTCTCGGTCCTGCTCCTGTTCCTGGTGGCGATCCGCTATATCGTCTACCGGGAGCGGGCCGCGATGGCCCAGCACGGCGTCTTCCTCCCCGAAGAATCGTTCTGGGACCGCCTGGGGTACCGCTATCCGCAGGGCGTCCTGTGGGGAGGGGTCATCACCGCCATGTGCGGGCTGGCCCTGCTCCTGGGCCTGGCCACTATCGGCATCGGCCCCTGGCTGCTGGGAGGACTCGTCCCCCTCTTTGTCGGCCTGGGCATGGTCTTTGTCTACTTCACCGGCGGGTCGGCGCGACAGCACCGGGCCGCGCAGCCTGCCCCGCCGGAAGAAGGACCGCAAACAGGAGATCAGCCTGAATGACGGGCGGCAGGGACCATGAAGGAACCCGATCCAGCGCTACTCGAGCGCTGCCGACAGCACGATGCCGAGGCATTCGCCCGGCTGATGACCGAGCAGCAGGACTATGTGTACACCCTGGCGCGCCGGGTGCTGCGCGATCCCGAGGAGGCGGCTGACCTAACCCAGGACATCTTCCTGAACGTCTGGAACGGCCTGCCCTTTTTCCGGCAGGAGTCCCGCTTTCGCACCTGGCTGTACCGCATCGTCGTCAACCAATGCCTGAACCGGCTGCGCCGGGTGCGCCGAGAGAGGCAGACGGTGAGCCTGGATGCCGACATCGTCGGCCAGCTCTCCGACACGCGGAACGATCCGCACACCGAGGTCTGGAAGCAGGAACGCCAGGCGCTGATCTGGAACCATGTGGAACGGCTGCCGGAACGCTACCGCTTGGTCCTGACCCTCTTCTATCAGCAGGAGATGTCCTGCGCCGAGATCGCCGACCTGCTCGGCATCCCGGTAGCTACCGTAAAGACGCACCTGTATCGGGCGCGAGAGGCACTCGCCAATTCCCTGCCCCAGGGAGGAAGAGATGCACTGTAAAGAGGCGCGGCGGCAGATCTTGGAGCAAACCCTGGAGGAGAGGTTGCCAGCGACAGGCCCCCTGCAGGAACACCTGCGGGGCTGCCCAGCCTGCTCCTATTTCCTGGTCTGCGTCGCAGAGACCGACCAGGCGCTGCGGGCGCTGCCACTGGAGAGCGCGCCGGCAGAGGTGGCGCGCCGCGTATTGGCGCAGGCCGCCGGCCGGAGCGAACGGGAAGTCTTTCTCCCCTGGAGCCTGTGGCTGCCGGTGGTCAGCATGCTGATCGGGCTGATCTGGACCTATGTAGCCCTGGTCTGGCGGAGGGGGCCGGACCTGATCGGCTCCCTGGACCCCCTGGCGCAATGGTTCGCCCATGCCGAGCAATGGCTCCTGGCCCAGCAGTCCACGCTGCTGGCCGTGGGCCTGTCGGTCGCCGCCGGCCTGTTCTTTACCATGCTGGCCCTCGGCCTGGGCATGTATATCGGCCGCCAGCGGGTGGAACACGGATTCTAGCCACGAGGGCCCGGATAAACACGGGTCCTCGCCGCGGAGGCACAGATAGCGTTGGTCAGACGGAGGAGCCCGTCCTGGCGGACGGGCTCCTCCGTCTGACCAACGC
>CAZQFV010000010.1:0-131073 GCA_964592645.1 uncultured Chloroflexia bacterium | reverse complement strand
CGGGGAATCTGGTGCCTTCGTCTTTCGTCTTGGGTCCTTTTTTGTTACTCTTTCTTCCCTCCATCCTCCCCGCGCAGGTAGGCCACCATCTTGGGCATAAAGTGGGGGATGACCAGCGGCAGCATCTTGGGCAGCAGGCTGTCCATGGCCATCGGCATCAGGTCGGGCATCTGCTCTTTCATGTGCTGCGGCATCGGCACGACCTTGCCCACCGCCTCGAGCATGGCCGGCATGACCTTGGGCATCATCCCCGGCATCAGGATGGGGAAGAGCGGCGGCATCAGCGGCTTCATCATGGCGATCATGGCCTCGCGGATCGGCTTGGGGGAGTTCTTGACCATCTTCATCATCCCCCGGAAGGGCGCCGGCATGGCCTCGATCATCTCCGGCAGCAGGCCGGCCATCAGCCCGGCCATGGCCTCCGGTTTCAGCAGCCAGATCATCGCCTCAAAGGTTTTCCACTGCTCCAGGGCGTAGCCGGTGGGGTCGTAGGTGGGCAGTCCCAAGCTCTGCGAGGCCAGGTTGGCCAGGTCGATGACCGGGATGTCGCGCCCGGTCTTTTCCACCGTCACCCGCAGTTGCACCTCGCAGCAGGGGCAAGAGGCGACAATGGCCTCTGCCCCGGTCTCCTCGGCTTCTCGGACGCGCAGGTCGCCGATGACCTTGGCCGTGTCGGGGTTCTCCAGCAACGTCAGGACGCTGGCGCAGCAGTGGGCGTGGTCGCGGTTGTGCTCCATCTCCACGAACTCGATGCCCGGGATGGCGGTCAGCACCTGCCGCGGCGGCTCGTAGATGCCGCCGGCCCGGCCCATGTGGCAGGAGTCGTGCCAGGTGACGCGCATGTTCACCGGCTGGGTGAAGCGCAGCGCTCCGCTCTGGATGCGCTCGGCCAGGAGCTCCGAGTAGTGTTTGGTCTCGAAGGGGTAGTCGATCCCCAACTTCTTGGCCCACTCCGGGTAATAGACCTTCCAGACCAGCCAGCAGGCCGGGCAGGAGGTGACCACCGTCTTGACGCCGCGCTCGCTCATCCCGCGGACGTTGTGGCGGAGGATCTCCTCAAAGGTCTCCCACATCCCGGCTACCAGCATGGGGATGCCGCAGCAGGCCTCGCCGTCGCCCATGTAGGTGAACTCGATGCCGGCCGCGTCCAGCAGGCGGGCCGTGCCCTGGGCCACGTCCTGCTCGACCAGGGATGCGGTGCAGCCGGGGAAGTAACCCACCTCGGCCCGCCAGCGGATCTTGGGCGAGAGGTCGGGCGGCACCCACTTGGCCCGGTCGTGGCTGTACGAGGCCCAGATGTTGCGCTCTTTCTTGAGCGAGGCGCGCATGATCTCGAAAGCCGGCAGGGTCAGTTTGTCCTTGTCGTGGATCAAGTGGCCGCGCATTTGCAACCAGGAGGGCTCGTTGGGCAGCTCCAGTGGGCATTCGACGTTGCAGACCTCGCACGTCGTGCAGGCAATGAACTTGTTGACAAAGGCCTGATCCATCTGGGCCCGGCCGGCCATGTACTCGCGCAGCAGGAACCACTTGCCGCGCGGCGATTCGGACTCCCAGCCGCGGCCGTAGAACTGGTCGCACTCGTTGACGCAGTAGCCGCACTGGGCACAGGTGTAGGCGTACCAGGCCACCTCGTCCGGGATGTCCCGCCGGCCGGAACGGGCAATGCGCTCGCCCAGGGGAGCACGGGCCGGGTTGGCGACCAGGCGCACCAGCGGTTCCATCGCCCCGGCCGCCCGCATGAAGGTACCCAGAAGCCCGTCGCCTACGACCTTGCCGGGGTTCATCAGCCCCTGGGGATCGACTTGCCGCTTGAACGCCTGCAACTGCTGCACCCGCTCCTTGCCCAGGACCGTCTCGGCCTCGTGGCGGAAGTAGAGGCCGGTGGTGTAGGGCCGGCCGCCGTGGCGCTTGGCCTGCTGGATGGCGGAGAGCGCTAGCCCGTAGGCCAGGTTGAAGGCCGGGGTGCGCTCGTCGTGGGGGATGAAACCCAGCAGGGTGACCTGCGGGCGTTCGCCTCCGGCCACCATCCCCTCGACGGCCAGCGGCTGCTTGATCTTGGCCTCGAAATCGTCCAGGACGGCGTCCAGCTTTTCCAGCGGGACCACCACCTCGGTCGGGATCAGCGAGGGACCCAGGCGCTTGACGTGCATGATCTGGAAGCGGCCTTCCCACTCCTCTTTGGCCACGTCCTCCGGGCAGCGCTCGCCCCCGTTCTGGGTGAAGATGCGTTCCAGGGCCGGCCGGACCTCGGCCTCGCGCGAGGCGGGGATGACAAAGCCGGTGCAGTAGACTTCCGGGATCGGCACGCGCCGCTCCTCTGCCGGGTGGCCATGCTCCAGCTTGGGCGGGAGCTGGTTCTTGAGCCGGGCCATCGTCGGGTTGATGAAGCTGATCGACCAGACCGGCACCTTTTCCTGCACCACCTGCTCGATGGCCGCCCGCAGCCAGCGGGCCTGGCCAAAGCGCGCGCCGATCACCACCTCTTCCTCCAGCAGCCGCAGCCGCAGGGTGATGGCCGTGATGATGCCGGTGGTGCCTTCGGCATCCGAAACGAGCGCCAGGTCGGGGCCGGCGAACTCGCGCACCTCCCCGGTCGGCAGGACGACCCGCGCCGCGATGACATTGTCCTGGAAGGCGCCGTATTCGAAGCTGCCGTAGCCGTAGCCGCCCTGGGCCAGCCAGCCGCCCACCGTCGAGGACGGGGCGCTCGAAGGATAGAGCCGCAGCGCCAGGCCCTGCTTCTGCACCTGTCGCTCCAGGTCCTCCCAGACAGTGCCCGGCTGGACGGTGACGGTCTGGCCCTCCAGGTCCGTGCTCAAGATGCCGCGCATGCGCCAGAAATCGACGATGAGACCGCCCTTCACCGGCAGGACGCCGCCGTAGCCCGAGGTAGCCTTGCCGCGCGGCACCAGCGGGACGCGCTGCTGGCGCGACCACTTCACCAGCCAGACCACCTCCTCCTCGTCCTTGGGCTGGACCACGCCCTGGGCCTGGACCTTGCCGATGAGCGGTTGGATCAGCGGGGGCATCGTGCCGACATCATGGCCGTAGATACGGCACTCCAGCGGATCGGTCGTGAAGCGGTTGTGGAAGACTTCGCGAAGTGACTCTTGCTGCGCCTTGGTCAGTTTGGCCATCGATCAATCCTCCTCTTGTGCTGTCGATCCTGTTTAGCTGCCGGGAGAGGTTACCACGCTGGCCCGTTGGGTGAGCATATCGGCCAGCATCTGCCGCATGAGGTCCAACGCCTCGATGATGCGGTGGTCGGCGAGGGAGTAAAAGGTGGTCGTGCCCTCTTTCTTGGCCACGATCAGCCCGCGGTCGCGCAGGACCTTCAAGTGGTGCGAGGTGGTGGGCTGGGGGATGCCCAGGGCCTCGGTCACCTCGGTCACGCTGTGCGGGCTGTCGTCCAGAAAGTACAGGATCAGCACGCGCTTGGGGTCGCCCAGCCCCTCGCAGACGTGGGAGTGGAGCAGGTTCACTTCCGGTTCCAGACGCGCCAGCGCTGCTTCGACCATATCAACTCCTCAAATATTCAGATATTTAGATGCTCCGCCGCAATTATACATGAGAAGGCCCGTTCTGTCAAATCGGCCTGCCGGAGCGCCCGGCGCGGGTCCCCGGCGGCTCTCGCCGAGCGCCGGGGCCGCGGCTGCGTTGACTTTGCCTCTCCCGCATGCTATGCCGGTCGCCCTGCCGTTCCTGTACGGACCCAGCCGGATGCGATTTGCCCAGAGGTCAACAAGATCAAAAATGGCCGGGCGCCGATGAAGGCCGGCGCCGCGGTCCTGCGGGCCGACAAAGAGCCGATCGTCTTCCCCCTCCTCTCTTCCATCGCCCTCCTGATCGTGACCGCTTCTTTCGGCCTGACCATGGCCTTGTCCGGCGTTCTCGACCGGCTGGAGGAGGGGCCGACCCAGGCCCTTGGGCTGGTCGTAACTTTCCTGTTCTACGTCGTCCGGTACACGGCCATCATCTTTTCCAACTCCGCCTGCGCGGTGGGGGGATGGTCCGCGGGACCTTTCGCCGCCGACGGCGCGGTGCGCCTGACGACGCCGCCCGCCGGGGCCGGCGACCAGAACCCGGCCTTTAGCCCGGACGGCAGCCAGCTCGTCTTTACCTGTCTCGCCAACGGCTACAACGCGGGGCCGGCCGGTCTCTTTCCTCTCACCCTGCCCGTCGGTGCCCCCGCCCGCCTCACCCCGGCAGGCGATCGTCTTCCGGTATACCGATAAGCTGCCGGCTACGGGGCCTACCTGGACATCATCGACGCCTACGAGCACCATGCCGACCGGGGGCGGGCCACGGCGGCCCAGGAGATGGCCGCTTTCGTCGCCGCCATCCGGGCGCATGCCCGTGGCATCGACCCGGATTTCTACATTGTGCCGCAGGACGCGCCGGAGCTGGCGACGCTGGTGCCGGCCTACATGGACGCGCTGGACGGGATCGGGCAGGAGGGCATCTACTACGGCTACGACGCCGACAACGAGCCCACACCGCCGGCCGTGACCGCGCAGTTGGAGGGCTACCTCGACCTCTATGTGGCGGCCGGCAAGCTGGTGCTGACGATCGACTATGCCGATTACCGGGTCGTCCCGGGCTATGTGGACGACGCCTACACCCGCTCCCAGGCACGGGGCTATGTCCCCTTTTGCACGGTGCGCGACCTGGACGAACTGATCGTCAACCCGGGGCACGAGGCGGATTACTGATTTTGGCATAGAGCCCCGAAGTCGGCGCGCGCGGAATGCGGCTTCGAGGTAGTATAGCGAGTCAGGCTGGAGACGGTAGGAGCCTTGTCCGTTTGACAGCCGCCCATGGGGGGGATATAATGGGCCTGCCCGCGGGAGTAGCTCAGGTGGCAGAGCATCTGCCTTCCAAGCAGAGGGTCGCGGGTTCGAGTCCCGTCTCCCGCTCTAAATCCATGGGGGTTCTACTCTTCTTCGTGTCCTTGTGATTTTTCTGTGCTCCTCCGCGCCCGCCGGTCGCTCACGGCAAAGGGCAGGTACAGCAGCAGGCAGACCACTACCCCCACCGCCTCCATCTCCAGGATGTACCAGGGCCAGGGGGCCATCAGGTCGAGCATCGTCGGCAGGGCCGGCTTGCCGGAGACAAACAGGTAGTTGCTGCCCAGCAGCCTGTTGACTCCCAGGATCGCCACCATGTAGACGTTGATGCCCACGGCTACCCGCAGCAGCGACTTGACGGTGGGCCGGTACCCCTCCACGGCGGTCATGAAGACGTTGCCCAGGATGATGGTGGCGTGCATGAAAAAGGCCTGGAAGAAGCGGTAGTGTGGGAAGCCAAAGTTGGTCAGGTCCGGCGTGATCAATGCCTGCAGCGCGCCGCCGATGCCCAGGAAGTAGGTGAACTCGTAGAGGCGGCGGTTGCCGCTGACGAGCTCGATGGCCGTCAGCCAGACGAACAGGCTGCACAGGTGCAGCGGCAGCATAAAGTTGACGTGCCAGACGCCCACCGCCCAGTACCAGAGGTGGCCGGCTACCTCGTTGACCACCAGCACCGCCGCCATCCCGTAGCGCCAGGCGCGCCGGGCCCGCGGACCAAAGCGCCGCCGGAAGACGATCAGCCCGGCGCAGCCCAGCGCCACCAGGGCCAGTGTCACCAGGTGCGAGGGGCTCCACAGGCGAAAGTCCCCTCCCGAATAGTCCCAGGCGAAATAGGGGCCCATGGCTTGGCCTCCGGCGAATTGCCCACAGTTTAGCACGACATGGGAGCTTGTCAAATCGGCTTCCCGCGGGGCCCGGTAGGGGCAGGTCCGGCCCCCGCCCCGGACAGCGCTCCCGGGTGGGAGAGCGCCAGATTGGCCCTCACAACCGCCCGATGCCCTCCTGCTTTGACAAATCGGCATGAAACGGGTATGATGGAGAAGAACGGCGCGGCGGCGGCGCCGTGCCCGACCTGGAACAAGGTGCTGTTGCGCCTGCCCGGAAGGAGCCTGTGGCCCGATGCGCATCGTCCTCCTCGCGCCCTTTGCCACTCAGCCCAAGGGTACCACCCGCGCCCGGGTCTTGCCGCTGGCCGAGGCCCTGGCCGGCCGGGGCCATCGCGTTGCCGTGATCATCCCCCCATGGGACAACCCGGCAGAGGCCGGCCGCAGTGAGACGCGCAACGGCGTCCGCCTGCGTTGGCTGCCCCTCCCGCGCTTGGCCCTTACCCCTCGACTGTCCTGGCGTATGGCCCGCGCCGCCCTGCGCGAACGCCCCGACGTGGTCCACGTCTTCAAGCCCAAGGCCCACGCCGGCCTGGCCCTCCTCTGGCTGCGCCTGGTCGCCCCGGCAATTCCCCGTCTCCTGGACAGCGACGACTGGGAGGGCCGCGGCGGCTGGAACGAGGTCAACCCCTATAGCGCGCCGCAAAAGGCCTTTTTCCAATGGCAAGAGACCTACCTGCCGCGCCGCTGCGCTCACGCCGTCACCGTGGCCAGCCGCACGCTGGAGACGCAATCCTGGGGGTTGGGGCTGGATCCGGCCCGCGTGTTCTACGTGCCCAACGGCGTCAGCCACGCCCGTTACGATGCCTGGGGCAGCGCCGCGCCCTTTGCCGTGCGCACCCGCTTGGGCCTGGGGGGGCACCCGGTCGTGCTGCTCTACACCCGCTTCGCCGAGTTCGCCGTGGGCCGGGTGGCCGAGGTGATGGCCCGCGTCATCGGCCAGGTGCCCGAGGCCCGTCTGCTGGTGGTCGGGCGGGGCTTCTTTGGCGAGGAGGAGCGCCTGCGGCAGGAGATGGCCGGCCGCGGCCTGGAAGCCCACCTGGCCGACGCTGGCTGGGTGGAGGAGGAGCAACTGCCCTCCTGCCTGGCGGCCGGCGACGTGGCCTACTTCCCCATGGACGACCGCCTGATCAATCGCGCCAAGTGCTCGGCCAAGCTGCTGGAGCTGATGGTGGCCGGCCGGGCCATCGTCGCCGACGCCGTGGGCGAGAACCGCGAGATGATCGAGCACCGCGTCTCCGGCCTGCTTACCCCCCCGGGCGATCTGACCACCCAGGCGGCGGCCATCGTTGCCCTGCTGCGCAACCCTTCCGTGCGCTATTCGCTGGGCGAGGCGGCGCAGCGCCGTGTCTGGCAGGAGTACGATTGGGACCGGCTGGCCGGCCGCGTCGAGGCGGCCTACCGTTTGGCCTCTCAGGAGAGGTAGAAGTCATCTGATGGACCAAAGACACCAAGGTTCTTTGGACGGGTCTTTCGGCGCTATTGTTTGTTGCGGTAGCGCCGGGCGACAGGAGGTTGAGATGATTGCCTGGTCCAGAAAGGTACTCGCGGCACCGGTCTTTGAAGATGAAGAGCGTACGCGCGCAGCGCGGCTGCTGCACGTTACCCTGCTCGTCTTTCTCTCCTTCACCGGCATCGTGACGCTGTTGATCCTGATCTTCTTCGGCATTCCCCGCGATCTCGCCGAGGCCTATACCAGGATGGCGGGCATCGGCATAACCGCCTTTAGCGTGTTCCTATTCTTCCTGGCCCGCCGGGGCCGCACCCGGCTGGCTGCGGTCCTGCTGGTCCTGCTCGTCTGGGGGGTCATCACGGCTTGGTCGCTGATGTTCTCCGGCATCAGCGGCGAGAACTTGTTTCTGATCTACCCCTTCCTGATCGCCCTGTCAGGCCTTCTCCTGGGCGAGGGCGCCGCTACGGCCATAACCTGGATGAGCGTCCTGGCAATCGTGGGGACTTACTGGGCCGAGGTGCGCCGCCTGGTGGTCCCGGCACCCCAGACGGCCAGCCCCATGGACCTGCTGACGACGCTCCCTATCCTGCTGCTCACCGGCTTGCTGCTGCGCTACGCGGTGATGAGCAACGCCATCGGGTTCAAGCAGGCCCGGCAGCGCGAGCAGGAGCTGCGCGAGTCCAACTGCCGGCTGGCCGAGGCCCAGGAGTCCCTGGCAGAGCGCTCCGCGCACCTCTTGGCGACCGTCCAGGCGTACGTCGCCTGCATGGCCGAGGTAGCGCGCGGCAACCTGGCGGCGCGGGTACAATTGGAGGGACAACAGGAGGACGATCCACTGTTCGTTTTGGGGCAGCGTCTGAACGAGACGCTCGCCAGTTTGCAGCAGATGACGGCCCGGCTGCGCGACGTGGCCGACAACCTAGGGGTGGCCGCGGCCGACATCCTGGCGGCGACGACGGAGCAGGCCAGCGGGGCCGGGCAGCAGGCCGCGGCTATCAGCGAGGCCTCGGCGACGATCTCCGAGGTGCAGACGATTGCCGGGCGGACGGATGAACAGTCCCGTGTCGTGGCCGGGGTGGCCCGACGTGCGGCGGAGACGGCGCAGGTCGGCCAGCAGGCCGTGGCCGAGGCCATCCAGGGTATGGAGCAGGTCCAGACACGGGTAGAGACGATCGCCAACACCACCCAGGCCCTTTCCGAGCGCACCCAAACCATCGGCGTAATCATCGGCACGGTTAGCCAGATTGCCGCGCAGTCGAACCTGCTGGCGCTGAACGCCGCTGTGGAAGCCGCCCGCGCCGGGGAGGCCGGGCGCGGCTTTGCCGTGGTGGCCGGGGAGGTGCGGGCGCGGGCCGAGCAGAGCCGCGCGGCGACGGCGCAGGTGAAGGAACTGCTCTCCGAGATCCAAAGCGGCGTCGACACGGCGGTGCTGGCCACCGAGGAGGGAATCAAGGGGTCGGAGGCCGGGCTGCGGTTGATAGGCCAGGCCGGGCAGGTGATCCGCCAGTTGGCCGAGAGCGTAATCGAATCGGACCGAGCCGCCGACCGGATCTCTGCGGCTGCGGGGCAGCAGTTGCTGGGCATGGAGCAGATCGCGCTGGCTGTGAGCAATATCGAGGAGGTCACAAGCCGCAGCCTGGCGAACACGCAGCAGGCCGAGCGGGCCGCGGTTACGCTGAACGAGCTGGCGCGGACCCTGCGCGAAGCCGTCGCCCAATACAGGTTGTAGCGCGATGCCGCTGGGAATGGAAAGGTACGACATCCGCAGCGACTATGATGTCGTCACGGGCCGGCAGCAGGCCCGCGAGCTATCCCGGCAGATCGGCTTTGCCGTCACCGACCAGACGCGCATCGCCACGGCGGTCTCCGAGGTGGCCCACTGGTCCCTACCCTACAGGGGCAGCATCTACTTTAGCGTCTGCCGGGCCGGGAGCAACCGTGGGCTGGAGTGCACCTGCCTGGTGGAGGTCTCGTTCGAACAGGCAGCGGCGGCGGTCGAGGAGCTGGCGTCCCTGGGAGCGCGGCGGCTGATGAGCAGTTTCGTGGTGGAGCAGCGCAAGGCCGGCGTCGTAGCCCTGGTGATGCGCAAGTGGCTGGCGCCGGCCGAGCCGTTTGAAAGAAGCGCCCACTTGGTGTAAAATAAACTTCTTGGCAGATCCCTATCTCCGTAGGAGGCGCTGATGAAACGAGCGGTAACCTTCTTCCTGGTGATGATGGTCCTGGCGTCGGCCGGCTGTACGGCCGGCGGCGTCTACATCCCCCCGACCCTGCCGCCCATATCCGGAACGGGCCAGAAGCTGGCGATCATCGAGACGCCGCGGGGGATCATCACCTGTGTCCTGCGGCCCGACGTGGCCCCTCAGACCGTAGCCAACTTCGAGAAGCTGGCCAAGGAGGGCTTTTACGACGGCAAGACCTTTTTCCGCGTGGAAGCGGGCTTTGTCATCCAGGGGGGCAGCCCCACCAACGACGCCACGGGCGATATCGGCTACACCGTCCCCGCCGAGATCAACCTGCCGCACACCGCCGGCGCGCTGGCCGCCGCCCGGGTGGGCGACCAGTACAACCCGACCCGCGCCTCCAGCGGCAGCCAGTTCTACATCACCCTGGCCGCCACGCCCCAACTCGACGGTGCCTACACCGTCTTTGGCGACTGTGGCGGCTCATTGGATGTCGTGAAAAAGATCCAGAAGGGCGATGTCATGACGCGGGTGCGTATAGAGGACAAGTAAAAGATCGGTTGGCAGTGAACTGCCAATCGCCGACTACTATGCCCCCAGAGCGTTCCTACGAAAAGACGGTGGCCGTCAACCGCCAGGCGCGGCACGAGTACGACGTCCTGGAGACGTTCGAGGCCGGCCTGGTCCTGGTCGGGTCGGAGATCAAGTCGATCCGCGCCGGGCAGGTCAACCTGCGCGGCGGCTACGCCCGGGTGCGCGACGAGGAGCTGTGGCTGCTGGACGTGCACATCGCCCCCTACGCCGAGGCCGGCCGCCACTTTGGCCACGACCCCAACCGCCCGCGCAAGCTGCTGCTCCATCGCCGCGAGGTGCGCCGGCTGCGCGGCAAGGTGGAGGCGGCCGGGCTGACGGTGGTGCCCCTGCGCCTGTACGTCAAGGGCCGTTGGGCCAAGGTGGAGCTGGGGCTGTGCCGCGGGCGCAAGGTACACGACCGCCGCGAGGCCATCGCCAAGCGCGACGCCCGCCGCGAGATGGAACGTGAGTGGCGGGAGCGAGGAAGGTAGCTAATCGCTCTCCCGCCGGAAGAAGGCCACTACCTCCCCGACGCCGCAGACGGCCAGCAGCGCCAGGAGCAGGGCGATCCCGGTCCCCATCGGCAGCGACAGCAGCGCCCCTCCCCCGGCCAGTCCTATGCTCGCCAGCGCCACGAGCAGCAAGCGCAGCAGGTGGCGGCGCTCCAGCCGGCCGTCGGCCGGCTGGAGCGCCGCGCTTTGCAGCAGGCGCAGTAGGTGTTCCAGGTCCCAGGCGCAGAGTGCGGCCACCACGGTGGCGAGCGGCCCTCCCAGCCCCCCGCCGAGCAGGAAGGCGCCGGCTGCGCCGGACACCAAAAGCAGTAGCCCCAGGGGGCCGCTCCAGGCCCAGCCGCGCCAGGTGCCGAGCAGCCAAAGCAGCCCTACGGCCGCCGCGGCCAGGGCCAGGGGCCACCAGCCTCCTGCGGCATAGACCACGGCCAGCGTGCCGGCCGCGGCCACTGTGCAGACCACATAGAGCGCCAGCGTCATAGCTCCACCCCCACCGCCCGATGCCAGGATGGCGCCGGGGTCAGCGCCGCCCGCACCACCGCGTCCAGCGGACGCTCCACCGGCCAGTCCAACACCTGGATGCCGGCCTGCCGCAGCCGCCGCAGCAGCACATCCCGCTCCACCCGCGCGATGCGCCCGCCCAGGGCCCGGGGCCCCTCTGCCGGCGCGCCCCGCTGCTCGAAGGAGACGGGGTCGGGGCTGACGACGAGCAGCGCATAGCCGCGGGCCCGCAGGCGGACTAGGGTGGGCAGGTCGTCGGGAAAGAGCGGGCTGACCAGGATCAACTGCGAGCGCGGCGGGAAGAAACGTACCGGCAGGTTGTCCAGGCGGTCAAAGACCATGCTCTCGCCGGGCTGCGCCCGGGCCAGGGCCGCCAGGATGCGCTCCCGTTGCACCTTGCCATAGCCGGGAAAGGTCCAGTCCATGACCCGCCCGTACAGCAGCAGCCCGACACGGTTGCCGTCGTCCAGGAAGGCGCCGGCCAGCCCGGCCGTGGCCTGGACAGCATATTCGAACAGCGCCTCTTGCTCCCGGCGGATATCGCTGCGCAGCCGTGTGTCCAGGATCAGGCCGATGTTGGCCATGCGGTCCTGCTCGTACTCGTTGGTGAAGAGGGCCTGCTCGTGCCGCGAGCTGGCCTTCCAGTTGATCCAGCGCAGCGGATCGCCTGGCTGGTAGGCGCGCAGGCCAAAGAACTCGATGCCCGCGCCGCCGCGGCGGGCCGGCACCGGGCCGGCGTAGGCCAGCGTCCGGGCCGGCCGGATGCGCACGCGGCGGAAGCGCGGCAACTCGGGATAGACGACCAGCCGTGTGGGCACCTCTATGCGCCCTTGCCAGCGAAACAGCCCCAGGTTGTCGCTCGCCGTCACCAGCACGTCCGGGAAGCGGTACTGCCCGCGCCGGGCAGACACCGTGTACGAGATCTCGGCCCGGCCTCCGGCCGGCAGGGCGGTGAGCAGGCGCGTCTCTCCTTCCCGGACCTCGAAGCACTGTCCCACCGGATCCTCGATGCCCACCTGCTCCAGGGGAAGGCCATCGTTGACCACTTCCAGGGTGACGTGGACGGGATCGCCGGCGAAGAAGCGCCCGTGCTGCAGGCGGCGGGAGATCAGCAGCGCCGGCCGCTGCGGTCCCCAGAGCAGGCCCGCTCCCAGGTAGAGAAGCAGGGGCAGGGCCAGCAGCAGCAGCCCGCCCCGCATCGCCCCCAGCCCCACCAGGATCAAGGCAAAGGCCAGCACCCCGAGCAGGAAGAAGCGCTTCATCGGTTCTCTCCTGTCGCGTTCTCCAAGAAGCGCACGATCTCGGCGGTCTCCAGCTCCAGGGAGTTCGGCCGGCCCCACAGACGCTCGCGCAGCCAGGCCAGGCGCCGCGCCGGGGGCGTGGCCAGGGCGGCGAGCAGGTAGGCGCGCACCGCCGGTGGGACGGCAAGCGTGCCCGCTTCCAGGGCGGCCCGGGCCTGGTCGGGCGGCAGGTACTCGCGCTGCGCCAGGACGGCCAGCGCCAGTTCGGAGAGCTGCCGTGCCAGGCGGCGCCGGTCGTACCCGCCGTGGGCCGACAGCTCGACCCATTTCGACCAGGTGCGCGCCCGGCCCCAGTGCTCCGTGCCGTGGTGATGGGGCAGGGTCTCTATCCGCCGCCGGCGGACGAGGAGCGCGCCCACGGCGACGCGCAGGGCGACGATGACAAAGATGCCCCAGATGAGGGCCTGGGGGATGGAGCGTCCCAGGAGGCCCAGCAGCCAGAACAGGTAGAGGGCCGGCAGGACGACGATCTGGCGGGCCATGTCGCGGAAGAGCACTGCCAGGAGGGCGATCGCCAGGAGGAACAGCGCTGCCGCGATGTAGCGGCCACGTCTGTCGGAAAGGGATCCGGCGAGCCGGCCGGCCTTCATGGCTGCCCCCGGCACAGCTCGGCGATGGCCCGGAGGCAGGCCAGGGCCTCGGCTTCCTCCGGCTCGCCGGCGCTCCGGCCGCCGTAGCGCACCAGTTCAAAGAGGTGCGTGAGGCGCTGGATATGTCCCACCGGGAGGCCGGCCTCCTGCAGGTGAGCGACGAACTCGCTGGGGGTCATCGACGCCTGGCGGGCCAGGCCACGTCCCTTCTGCAGCGTCCGGCACATCTCGGCGTAGCACCGGCGCACGGCGTCCCGCCAATCGGCACCGGCGCCGATCTCCTCCACGGTGCGCTGGGCTTCCTTGGACAGGAGCTCCAGCGGCCGGCGCCGCCGCGCGCTCAACGCCTGCCAGACCGTGCGGGCGGCCACCAGCAGCAGCACGGCCAGCCCGGCGCTGGCCGCATAGACCAGCCAGTCGGGGGCGTTGGGCTGGAACACGTCGGTCGGCTCCTGGGACGCGACCTCCTCCGGCGTGGCCTCGGACGAGGTGTTCCACAGCGTGCCGGGTTGGTTGACGACGTTGACCTGCAGGTAGACGATCAGCGCGGCCCAGGCCAGTACGATGAGCAGGGTGAGCAGGTACTCGCGCTTCTTGCGCAGGATGGCCCAGACGATAGAGGCCAGCAGCAGCGGGGCGCCGATCCAGAGGATCAGGGTGAAGGCCAACTCCAGGGCGAAGGAGCGGTCGGCGGTGTCGGCGGCGGCCCCCGGGGTGGGCGTCGGCGTGGGCGGCTCGCCGATGTAGAAAGGCCGGCCGGGCAGCAGCTCGGTGTGGGGCAGGCCGGCGGCCAGGACGAGGAGGGCGACGATGGCCCCGCCCAGGGAGAGGAGCACCCAGAGACGCCGACGCTCCGTCACGGTGTGGTCTCCGTTTGACCACCAAGGCACGAAGAAGGATAGGACCACGGGCAACAAACAGCAGTTCTTCGTGCCTTTGGTAGACAGGGCTTATCGATGGGGCTCTTGCCTTTGCCGCAGCGCGGCAAAGAGCAAGATACCCGCGGCCACGGCGGCGTTGAGCGATTCGGCGGCCCCGGCCATGGGGATGGAGACGGAACCGGTGGCCAGGCGGCGCGCTTCTTCCCCGGGGCCCGTGGCCTCGCCGCCGACGATCAGGGCGGTGGGCCGGCCCCAGTCCACGGCATCGTAGGGCCGGCCACCGTGGACCTCGGCCAGCAGGACCTGCCGGCCGGCCAGCGCGGCGGCGATCTCGGACCAGCCCCGGGCGACGCGCAGTGGCAGGTGAAAGTGGGCCCCCATGCCGGCGCGCACGACCTTGGGGCTGAACGGGTCCACGGTGCCCGGGGCGCAGTAGACCAGGCTCACCCCGGCCGCCTCGGCGGTCCGCAGGATCGTCCCGCAGTTGCCGGGATCGCGCAGCCCATCGAGGACGAGCAGCAGCCCACCGGGCCGCGCGGGCAGCTCCGGGAGCGGCACGGCGGCGACGACGCCCTGGGGGGTCACCGTGTCGGCCATGCTGTCCAGGAGGGCTGGGGTGGTGCGAAAGGCGGCCGGCGAGGGCTCGAGCCGGGAGAGCAGGGCCTGCCCGCGCTCCGTCTCCTGTAGCCGCTCGGGGACGCAGAAGGCCAGGCGCAGCGGCAGGCCGGCCGCCAGGGCCTCCTCTACCAGGCGGACCCCCTCGACGAGAAAGAGGCGCTCGCCGTACCGCGCGGAGCGGCGGTGGAGCGAGCGCATCTCTTTGACTTTCGGGTTTTCGGGACTGCTGATGCAGTTCATCCCTGCTGGGCAGCCTTGGCCTTTTCCACCACCTGGGCAAAGGCGCGGGGGTCGTTCACGGCCATGTCGGCCAGCACTTTGCGGTCCAGCGCGATGCCGGCCATGGTCAAGCCGTGAATGAGCCGGCCGTAGGTCGTGCCCAACTGCCGGGCGGCGGCGTTGATGCGCAGGATCCATAGCGTGCGCATGTCCCGCTTGCGCGTGCGGCGGCCCTTGTAGGCGTGGGCCAGCGAGCGCATCGCGGCCTCGTGGGCCGTCTTGTAGATGCGGTGGCGACCACCGCGAAAGCCCTTGGACTGCTCGCGCACCTTGTCGTGGCGGCGGCGTACCGTTATACCTCGTTTTACCCGTGGCAAAGCAACCTCCTTGAGCGACAGTAGAACCTATCTCGCCATCCTCCCCCGCGGCAAGATGGGCGGGGTGGACAGGCGGCAATCGGAATATCCGGGGTGGAACCGCCTAGCCTTTCTTCGGGGCCAACAGCATCACCAGGTCCCGCCCGCCGGCGGTGGGCTGCTGCTCGACGATGGACACATCTCCCAGGGCAGTGGCCACCTGCTTGAGCAGGTTCTCGGCGATGTCGCCGTGGGTCCACTCACGGCCGCGGAAGCGGAGGGTCACCTTGACCCGGTTGCCCTCCTCGATGAAGCGGCGGGCCTGGGTCACCTTGATCTGGAGGTCGTGCTCGCCAATCTTGGGGCGCAGCCGTACCTCCTTGATATCCACCGTTCGCTGCCGTTTCCGGGCGGCCCTTTCGCGCTTGGTCTGCTCGTAGCGGAACTTGCCGTAGTCGAGCATCCGACAGACCGGCGGGCTGGCCTGCGGATCTACCTCGACAAGGTCCATACCCTCTTCGGCGGCCAGGCTCAGCGCTTCTTGCAGGGGTTTCACGCCGATACGTCGACCGTCTGCTCCGATGAGCAGGACCTCCGGAGCCCGTATCCGTGTGTTGACGCGCAACCGCTCGCTTATTTTTTCTCCTCCTTTTTGCTTGCTTCCAAAAGACGCCGGGTCCTGGGGGCCCGGCGTTTCCGGCAGCCTTACTATAGCATAAAGCGGGCGATTCGTCAACTACAATTTTCCCTGGTTTGGGGGCCGCTAGTGGCGCGGCGTCTTGGTGGGGTCCGCACTGCGGCCGTGCGTTTCGCTCGGCTGGACCGGCGGCCCCGGCGTGTTGTCGGCCGGCCCGGACGTATTATTGGGTGGCCCAGGGGTGTTCTCGGGCGGGCCGGGCGTGTTGCCCGGCCCGCTGGGCCTGGGGGTCGCCGAGGGGTGGGGGGTGTGGCCGGCCCAGGTCGTCGCGGTGGGGGGCGGCGGGCTGGGCGTGGGCGTTCCCGGGGAGGGGGTGTATCCGTGTTCTGCCGTGCCTGTTGGCGTGGCGGTGGACGTGGGGCTGGCCGGTCGCTTGGTCGGGGAGGGCGGCGGGGGTGTGGCCGTGCTGGTGGGCAACGCCGGGCGCGGCGTGCCGCCGAATCCGGCGCTGCCGGCCCGGCGGAAGGACTCGGGATCGACCATCCCCAGGGCGGCCCATTCCTGGGCCTGGGCCATTGCGCTCACGGCCGTGCGGACGGCCTCGCGGTTCGGTCCCGTCCCCTCGCCCAGCGCCTGCTCCATCGCCTGCACCTGGGCGGCCACCTGTTCTTGGAGCGTCCGCAGCAGGCGCTGCATCGCGGCATCGGGGAGCAGGGCGGCGTCTTGCAGCGCCATCTCCAGGTGGGAGCGCAGCCTCTCCAGGGTGGCGGCGGGGATCGGCCGGCCGGCCTGGGCCAGCGCCGCCATCTCGGCAACCCGCGTCCCGGCCAGGGCCAGCGCCAACTCGGCCCGCTCCTGGGGGCCCGCGGCCAGCGCCAGCCGGGTGTCTTCCCAGGCCAATTTCAGCGGGTAGAGGGGGGAGCCCGGCCGGACGCCCTGGGCGGCAGCCGTTGTGCCCGCCAGCGCGCCCACCAGCAGGAGCAGGGCGGCGGCGATGGTCCGCAGGATGCGGCGGAAGCCGAGGGCGTATCTCCCCCGGGCGCGGCGCTGCCGCAGGTCGGCCGCCTCGTTCAAGAAGCGCCGGCGGCCGGCGACGAACGCCTCCCGGGAGGGAGGAGGCACCTGGCGCAGCAGGTCGATCTCTTGGAGAAGGCGCTCTGGATCGGGTTGCATTTCCTTGGCTCCACGGCCCGGCCTACAGGCCGAACCGCCCATCTCCTCCGGCTACGGCGTAGACGAGCCCTCCAGGATCCGCCGCAGCGCCGCCAGGGCACGGTGTTGCAGCGATTTGACGGCCCCCACCGGCTTGCCCATGACGGCGGCTACCTCGTCGTTGCTCATGCCCTCCAGGTATTTGCAGACGATTACCTGCTGTTGCTCCCGTGTCAACCGATGCAGGGCCTGGCGGACACGCTCCTGGGCTATCAGGCGCTGTACCTCTTCGTCGGGGCCGCTCTCGTCCGCCAGGTCCTCCGGCAACCTCTGCAACCTGGACGTTTGGCGGCGGTACTGGTCCACTACCAGATTGTACAGGACGCGATACAGCCAGGCCTGGAGGTGCTTCCGCGGTCCGGCTCCCCGGTAGAGCGCCTGCAGCAGGCGCTGGAACGTCTCGGCGACGACATCCTCGGCGCTCTCCGGCCGGCCCAGCAACCGATAGGCATAGCGGTAGAGCGGCGGCTGGAAAGTGTCATAGACCACCTCCAGCGCGGCCTCCTCCAGGGCCTGCAAACGCGGGAGCAGCGTGCGTTCGTCGATCATCCAGATGCCCGGCTACTCATTAGGACGAGGAATCCCACCCCCGGATACGGGCAGGACTCCCCCTCGGGTTGCGATTATACCACAGAACGCGGGAAAGCGGAGGCTGGGGAACTCCCCAAAGCCGGACCCCTGCCAGGCGCAGGCCCGGCAGGGGTCCGGATCGCACGGGAGGGAAAACGCCTACGGCACAGAGATGCTTTTCCGGGTGATGACGTTGGCCGCCGGGTTGTAGGTGTAAGAGGCGTGGGTGACGTTGGTCACTTCGGAAGTGTACGTCCCCGTGAGCTTGGACTTGATGCTGAAGGTCACCTGGCCGCTCGCGTCGGTGACCCCCGATCCGGTGGCGGTGGCGCCCGAGGGCAGCGTCATCTTCAGGGAGACGGTCGCGTTGGGCACGGCGACGTTGTTCTGATCGACGATGGTCACGCGGGTGTAGACATAGTAGCTGGAGCCCGAGCGGGTCGACCACATCTCGATGTTGGAGACGTGCATCGTGTTCGCCGGGGGCGGGGTGGGGGTGGGGGGCGGCGGTTCGTTGCCGCCGTTGTAGACGACATAGTTGGCCCCATACCCGACCTGGTTGGCGTTCCAGCGGATGCGCATGTAGCCGCTCTCGCCCCAGGAGGTGCCCCAGGAGTTGCGCAGGATCCAGTACTGGTTGGCATCATCCCAGCCGGTCAGGACGATGGCGTGATTGATCTGGCTGCACGGCTTGGTGGGCGCATAGATGCCGCCCGTGTAGGCCTGGAAGGTGCTGTTCACGCAGACGGCGGCCGCTACCGGGCCGTAGGTGTAGATGGCGTTCTTGATGGCGTCCACCGTGGGCACGCCGTTGCTGGCCCCGACATAGATCCAGTCGGCAATCTTCTCATGGTGGGTGTAGGGGCCGTTGCAGGTGGCATCGTTGGCCACGTAGGGGAAGTCGGCCTCCCAGACGGCGCCGGCAGCGGTCTCGCTCGGCGGGATCTTCCACTCGTGGTAATCATGAGCCCACCAGCCGCCGTTGCAGCCCCAGCCGTCGGTATTGCAGGAGACAAGGTACTGCTCGGCCAGGTCGCGGGAGATGCCGTCTCTGATCAGGATGGCCGACTCCAGCGGGCCGACGGTGCCAAAGGCCCAACAGGAGCCGCAGGCCCCCTGGTCGCGGACGGGGGTGCATCCGCCCTGGCTGCACCAGTTGAAGGAAGCGGGCAGGGAGGTCGTGGAACCGCCCTGGACGGCCGCGGCCGGCTTCTCGGGTTCCGCGGGGCCGATATCGCGGGAGGGCTCGGCGACCTGCACCTGGATGGTAAAGGTTTTGGCCGCCGTTCCCTTCTCCCACGGCCGGCGATAAGCCAGGGTGAGATCGGCCTGTCCGCGGGCCACGCCGGCGAAGCGCAGTTGCGTCGTGCCGGGTGCGCCCAGCATTTGCGGGGCGCTGGGGGTCCAGTCTTCGCCGATGGGACGCAAGATAGCGGTGTTCAAGCCCTCTACCTGCCAACCGTAGCCGGTGGAGGGGTTGCTCTCCAGGCTGACAACCAGGACCTCGCCGCGCAGCGTGACGCTACCCTTGTCGTTGGCGGCGGTGACGCGGACCTCGTTGGTGTTGGGGGCGGCCGCAGGGTGGGCCAGGGCGGGAACGGTGCTCAGCAGCAGGACGATCACGACCAGGATCGGCAGCAGTATCAAGGCGCGTCTGTTCACAGGTTTCCTCCTTGCTCTTCAGGGGCGGACGATAGGGAACAACTTGGCCTGGGGCACGGCTGTAGCGACCACCTCCTTTGGAAACGTGCAGTGCGGCATGAGGTCCTGGTTGCATGGTATTGAGACGTGGAAAGCGGCCCCCGGATACGGGGGCATCGCGCTCCGGCAGAGCTTTTACTCCTTCCTGCGCCGGCCTTGCTCTTGCCGCGGGGCTGTGGTATGATACCGCGCCAGGAGGAGACCATGCCTTTTGGAAGCCGTCCCCCTATGGTGGAGCACCTGATCCTGGGCCTGGGCAACCCCGGCGAGGAGTATGCACACACGCGCCACAACGCCGGGTTCCAGGTCCTGGGCGTGCTGGCGCGGCGCTGGCGCCTGGCCTTCCGGGAGAAGCGGGCCCACGCCCGCCTGGCCGTGGGCCCGGTCGCCGGCCGGCCCGTCGTCCTGGCCCGTCCCTACACCTTTATGAACCGCAGCGGCGCGGCGGCGGCCGGCCTGCTGCGCTGGCTGGGGCTGGAGCCGGCGCGCCTGCTGGTGGTCTACGACGAGCTAGACCTGCCGGCCGGCGCCCTCCGCCTGCGGCCCCGCGGCGGCGCCGCCGGCCACAAGGGCATGGCCTCGCTCATCGAGGCCCTGGGCACGGAAGAGTTCCCCCGCCTGCGCCTGGGCATCGGCCGGCCGGCCGACCCCGGCATAGACCCCATGGACTATGTGCTGCTCCCCCGCACCCCCCAGGAGGAGCAGGAGTGGGCCCCGGTGCTGGAGCGGGCCGCCGACGCCGTGGAGTGCTTCCTGCGAGAAGGGATCGCGGCGGCGATGGACCTCTTCAACCGCGCTCCAGGGGGGAGGGATGGGGAGAGGGACTGACGGGGGGCGGGAGGCAGGGCGTAGAGGGCAGACCCGGAGGTGGGAATGCGGTTTATTGTAGATCGGAGCCTCTTTGAGCTGTTTCCCGGCCTGGTCATCGGGGCCGTCGTGGGGCATGGACTGCGGCCGACGGGGGATGTGGAGCGTATAGCGGCGCTGCTGGCGGCGGCGGAGGAGAAGCTGCGGCGGGAATGGGGTGGGCGCCCGCCCCAGGAGCATCCGCGCATCGCCCCCTGGAGGCAGGCCTTCCAGAAGCTAGGCCTCTCCGGGGTCAAGTACCCCAGTTCGATCGAGGCGCTGGCCCGGCGGTCCCTCTCCGGGAAGGGGCTGCCGCGCCTCCACCCGTTGGTCGACCTCTACAACGCCCTCTCCCTGGCCCATCAGCTCCCCATGGGCGGGCACGACCTGGGGACGATCTCCGGCGACATCCGCCTGGGGCCGACCCGTGGGGGGGAGCCCTTCCGGGCGATGTTCGCCGAGGAGGTGGAGGCGGTGGCGCCGGGGGAGATCGCCTACCTGGACGACGCCGACATCCTGACGCGCCACTGGGTCTGGCGGCAGGGACACAAGGACCGCATCACGCCACAGACGCGCTCCATCTTTATCCCGATCGACGGGCTGCCGGAGGTGGGCCGGCCGGCCGTGGAGTCCGCGGCGCAGGAGATGGCCGAGCACCTGCGGGCCCTCTTCGGGGCGGCGGTGGTTGTGGGGCTGGCCACGGCCGAACGGCCGGCGGTGGAGCTGTAGGGGCGAGCTCTTGGCCTTCCCGGTGGGCAGGCGCCAAAAGCCTGGGGGGTGCGCTGCTCGTCCGGGGGAGGACTTGCCGATCGAACGCTGGCCCGAGGGCTGCGATCTGCCAATCCGCTCCCTGGGGACAAAAATCCCCCCCCTCCCCGGCCCGGGAAGGGGGGGGACGGGTCTGCAGGCTACTGAATCACGCCCAGCTCGCGGCCGACCTTCTCGAAGGCGGCCAGACCCTTGTCTAGGTCCTCGTGGGTGTGGGCGGCCGTGTTCATCACGCGGATGCGGGCCTGCCCCCGCGGGACGGTGGGGAAGCCCAGCGCCATGGCAAAGACGCCTTCCTCGAAGAGGCGGCGCGAGAACTGCTGTGCCAGCGGGGCCTCGCCCAGCATCACGGGGACGATCGGCGTCTCGGTGCGGCCGGTGTTGAAGCCCAACTGCTGCATGCCCTTTTTGAAGTAGTCGGCGTTCTCCCACAACCGCTTCACCAGCTCGTCCGACTCCATCAGGATGCGGATCGACTCCATGCAGGCGGCGGAGTCGGCGGCGGTGGTGGCGCTGGAGAAGAGGAAGGGCCGGGCCTTCTGGCGGATATAGTCCACCACCAGCTTCTTGCCGGCGATGCACCCACCGACCACGCCCAGGGCCTTGGAGAAGGTGCCGATCTCGACATCGAACTGGCCCTGCAGCCCAAAGTGGTGGACGATGCCGCGCCCGTGGCCCAGAACCCCCTCGCCATGGGCATCGTCGACCATCGTCAGCACGTTGTACTTGGAGGCCACCTCGTAGAGCTTGTCCAGCGGGGCGATGTCGCCGTCCATGGAAAAGACACCGTCGGTGATCAGCATGCCCCGGCGGTAGTTGGGGAGGTTCTCCCGGATCACCCGCTCGGCGTCGGCGGCGTCGCAGTGCTCATAGACCAGGATCTTGGCCCCCGATAGCCGGCAGCCGTCGATGATCGAGGCGTGGTTCAGCCGGTCGGAAAAGATGCAGTCCTCCTTGCCCACCAGCGGGGGGATGGCCGCCTGGTTGGCGCAGAAGCCGGACTGCACATAGAGCACATCCTCTACTTCCTTGAACTTGGCGATGGCCTGCTCCAGCTCCACGTGCAGCTCCAGCGTCCCGGCGATGGAGCGCACCGCGGCCGGCCCGGCACCCCAGCGGTCCAGGGCCTTTTTCGCCGCTTCCCGCAGGCGCGCGTCGTTGGCCAGGCCCAGGTAGTTGTTGGTGCAAAAGTTGAGCACCTTCTTTCCGTCGACGACCATGTAGGCGCCGGCCGCCGAGCCGATGGTGCGGATGCGGACCAACAGCCCTTCGTTGGTCAAGCGGGTCATCTCTTCGCGGATAAAGTCGTACTTGTCGGCCATGGATCGCTCTCCTTTTGAAGTAATCATTTTCAGTGGTCAGTTTTCAGTGTCTTGGACCAGGCAACTGACATCTGAAGACTGGCAACTGGCATCTTAGCCAATATCCGCCGGATCGGGGAACATCACCACTTTGCCGACCATGCGATCGCTGGAGTCCATCGCCTCAAAGCCCTTCTGGAAATCTTCCAGCGCGATGCGGTGGGTGATGACCGGGGAGGGATCGAGCTTGCCGGAGCGCAGCAGGCCGGCCATCTGGAACCAGGTCTCCCACATCAGCCGGCCGTTGATGCCCAGCAGACGCGCGCCCTTGAAGACCAGGCCGTTCAGGTCCAGTTGGATCGGCCCCGCGGGCAGCCCGAAGGCGGAGAAGCGACCGCCCTTGCGCAGCACCTTGATGCCGTCGTCCACCGCCTGCTGGCTGCCGGTCATCTCCAGGACGACATCGACGCCGAAGCCGTCGGTGGCGTCGAGGATCGTCTTGACCACATCGGTGGTCGGGTTGTTGATGTCCAGGCCCATGTCGCTGCCCATCTTGCGCCCCAACTCCAGGCGGAAGGGGTGCTTGCCGATCTGCCAGATGCGGCCGGCGCCGCTGGCGCGGGCCACGGCCACGGCGTTGATGCCGGCCGGCCCATCGCCGAAGACGGCCACGTTCAGGCCGGTGACCGGCTCGGCCAGCACGGTGTAGACGGCGTTGCCCAGCGGCTCCATGATCGAGGCCAGGGCCGGGTCCAGATCGGGGTCGTTCTTCCAGGCCACCGTCTCGGGGATGACGGCGTAGTCGGCATAGGTGCCCTGGGTGTCCACGCCCAGGATCTTTAAGCGGGCGCAGATGTGCTGCTGGCCGTTACGACAGACCGGGCAGACGGTGCAGGGGATGTGGCTCTCGGCCGAGACAAAGTCCCCAACCTTGAGCAGGGTGACGTTGCTGCCGACCTTGACGACGTGGCCGCAGACCTCGTGGCCGATGATCAGCGGCGGCTTGATCCGGCCGGCCGACCAGGGGTTCCAGTGATAGATGTGGCGGTCGGTGCCGCAGATCGAGGTGGCCTTGACCTTGATCAGCACATCAAAGGGCCCGGGTTGGGGGATCGGCACTTCCATCATCTCCAGCCCGGGACCGGGTTTAGTCTTCATAATCGCGCGCATCTTTTCTGCCATGCTCAACCTCCTTAGAACAAGGATTTCTGCTATAGAGAATACGAATTTTTGCCTCGGATAAAAAGATGCGGGTCAGGCTTTTCCTGAATCCGTGTATCCGGGGCAAGAATCCGGGCCTCATTATAGCACAGAGAAGCAGGGGCCGCAAGTGGACATTGTGCAGAAAAGTACAGGCCCGGATACGGATTCTGGCGGCGGACGAACGGACCTTGGGGCCGCGGTCCGCGTATCCGCGGCCAGAATCCGTGTTCCGCCCGTGGCCGAAATCCGTGTGGACATTACGGAGGCTTGTGGTATAATACGGGGGAACGACGCACTGGAGATGCCTATGACTCGAGCATCGAAGCGGGAGCGGACGTTGCGAACCCAGCGCTCCAGGGGGGGGGGAGTCGTCTATTTCCTGCTGGTGATGCTGGTCCTGCTCGTGGCCAGCGTGATCTATGTCGGCGTGCGCCTGGTCAACCGCATCTCTACGGTGACCGGCCCGATGATCGCCACGCCCCTTCCGGTCACCGGCATCCCCAAGCCGACGCCGAACCCGCTGACCGAGCCGCTGAACATCCTCCTCCTGGGCGTGGACCGCCGCGAAGGGCTGGAAGGCACCCGCAGCGACGTCAACATCGTCGTCCATGTCGACCCGCGCACCCGCTTCGCCAGCATGCTTTCCATCCCCCGCGATACCCTGGTCTATATCCCCGACTACGGCTACTACAAGATCAACGCCGCCTACATGCTGGGGGAGCGTGACCTGGCCAATGCCGGCGGCGGCCCCACCCTGGCCAAGCGCACCGTGGCGGCCTTTCTGGGCATCTCCATCGACTACTACGCCGAGGTCGATTTCCAGGGCTTTCAGCGCATCATCGACTACCTTGGCGGCATTACCGTGGACGTGCCCTACCCACTGGTGGACAACGAGTATCCCACCGAGAACTTTGGCTACACGCGCGTCTACATCCCTGCCGGCCTGCAACATATGGACGGGGCCGCCGCGCTGCAGTATGCCCGGTCGCGCCATGCCGACAGCGACTTTTACCGCAACCGCCGCCAGCGCCAGGTCCTGCTGGCCATCCGCGATCGCGCCCTCAGCTTGAACCTGATCAGCGATATGGACCAGATCGACCAGCTCCTCGGCCAGTTCGCCAACACTTTCAAGACCGACATCCAACTGGCCACTCTCTGGGACCTCGTGCAGTTGGCGCCCCAGATCGAGCGCGACAAGATCGTCTCCTACGACATCGTCGGCTGCCTGCGGGAAATCAGCGGCACGTCCGACCTGCAGCCGCTCGCCTGGTGCGTCGAAGACCAGGTCCAGACCATGCTGCTGGACCCGACGACGCGCAAGCTGCGCGAGGAAGGGGCGCGGATCGAGGTCCTGAACGGCACCCTGACCTGCTCGGGCTGCGCGGCCTCTACGGCCGAGTACCTGCGCCAGCGCGGCTTTATCGTGCCCACCTATGGCAACGCCGAGAACGCCGGCTACTATACCCGTACCCTGATCCTGGACAGCGGCGACCATCCTTTCACCCGCGGCCAACTGGCCAAGCTGCTCAATGTCGGGGATGGGTTTGCCCGCCAGGGTGAGACTCCTTCTCCCACGGCCGATATCGTCATCATCCTGGGGGACGATTTCAAACTGCCGACGCCGTAAACCGCCCACGCCGTAGGGCTCCCTTGGGCGCTTGGGGAGACGACGTTGGACGCAGCAGCCTCATAGTTCTTCTTCGTGCCTTCGGGTCTTTGTGGTTCACCGCTCTTGTGTCTCTGGTTCGTTGTGCCTCCCAATGGTTGCACAGAAGCCGTTTTTGCGGTACAATGCCCCCTGCTGAACCCGGAAAGCTCTTGGAGGAACAAGGGTGTTGCTGCAACTGCGCATCCGCAACTTTGCGATCATTGAGGAGCTCGATTTGGCCCTCTCCCCCGGGCTGAACGTGCTCACGGGGGAAACGGGGGCCGGGAAATCGATCATCATCGATGCCCTGAGCCTGCTCCTGGGCGACAAGGCCGATCGCACGATGGTGCGCACCGGCGCCGAGCGGGCCGAGGTCGAGGGGGTTATCGCCCTGGACGAGGCCGCCGCGCGGACGCTGCGGCCGCTGCTGGAGGAGTACGGCCTGGCCGAGGAAGAAGATGAGAACCTGATCCTCTACCGCGAGCTTTCATCCGGCGGGCGCAGCGTGGGGCGGGTGAACGGCCGGGCCATCAACCTCTCCCTGCTGCGCGAGATCGGCGAGTCGCTGGTGGACATCCACGGGCAGAGCGAGCACCTCTCCCTCTTTCGCGTGCGCCACCACCTGGATATGCTCGATCGCTACGCCGGCACCACCGGGCTGCGCCAGGAGGTGGCGGAGGGCGTGGCCCGGCTGCGGGCGCTGCAGGAAGAGATCCGCGCCGTGGCCGCGGAGCAGGCCCGCCAGGAGGAACGCGCCGAGGCGCTGCGTTTCCGCCTGCAGGAGATCGAGTCGGCGGCGCTGCGGCCCGGCGAGGAAGAGGAGCTGCGCCTGGAGCGCCAGCGGCTGCAGAACGGGGCCCGCCTCCTGGAGGCGGTGGACCGGCTGCACGCCCTGCTCTACGGCGGCAAGGACCGCCCGAACCGTCCGGGCGCCGGCGGGGTGCTCGACCTGTTGGGCCTGGCGGCGCGTGAGGTCGAGACGCTGGAGCACCTGGACCCGACGGCCGGCCCCATGCGCGCTATGCAGGTGGCCATCTCCGACGGGGTGGAAGACCTGGTGCGGGCGGTGCGGGCCTACCGCGAGCACTTGGACTGCGATCCGCGCCGCCTGGAGGAGGTAGAGGAGCGGCTGGTGCTGGTGCGCGAGCTGCAGCGCAAGTACGGCCCCAGTTGCGAGGCGGTCCTGGCGGCGGCGCAGCGGGCGCGTGAGGAACTGGAGTCCCTCTCCCACAGTGGAGAGCGCCTGCAGGCGCTGCGCGCGGAGGAAGAACGCCTGGAGCGCGAGCTGGGCCGGCTGGCGGGGGTGCTGTCGGCCCGCCGGGAGGAGGCCGCCGGGCAGTTGGCGGCGGCCGTGGAGGGGGCGATGGCCGGCCTGAACATGGCCGGCACCACCTTTGCCGTGTCGCTGGAGCGAGCGGCGAGCGCGGCCGGCCTGTGGGTGGAGGGCGAGGGGGCCGTCCCGGCCGGCCGCTACGCCTACGATGCCGGCGGCATCGACCGTGTCGAGTTCCTCATCTCGCCCAACCCCGGGGAAGAGGTGCGCCCCCTGGCGCGCATTGCCTCGGGCGGGGAAAGCTCGCGCCTGCTCCTGGCCGTCAAGAGCATCCTCTCGCAGGCCGACGCCACGCCGATCCTGATCTTTGACGAGATTGATGTCGGCGTGGGCGGCCGCAGCGGCTATGTGGTCGGCGAGAAACTGTGGGAGCTCTCCCGGCAGCACCAGGTTATCTGCATCACCCACCTGCCGCAGATCGCCGCCTATGCCGACGCCCATTTCTCGATCGGCAAGGAGGTGCGTGACGGTCGGACGATCACCGTGGCCGCGCGCCTGGAGGGGCCGGCGCTGGTGGAGGAACTGGCGGTGATGCTGAGCGGGCCGAGCCTGACCGCGGCCCACCGGGAGAGCGCCCGCCAGATCTTGGAACAGGCCCGGAAGCAAAAGGCCGGGCCCCTAGGAGGCAGAGACCGTGACTAAATTTCGACGCGTGCTGGACCATATCCTGGAGGGGGGCTGGCTGCTGGCGGTGGTCTTGATCACCCTCTACTTCAACATCTATACCAAGGACAGCCGCATCTTTGAGCCGCAGAAGGCCCTTATCCTGCGCACCCTGGTGACGCTGATGCTGGCCGTCTGGGCTGTGCGCACGCTCGACGAGAACCGCGAGCGCCTGTCGCTGGAGCGCTGGTGGAAGACAGCGGTGATCATTATCGGCATCGTCAGCGCGGTGGCGGCGGTGGGCCTGTTCGCCCTGGAGCTCCAGACCTGGCAGGATCCGCTGGCCGGGATGGTCGGCGCATCGGAGGTGACGACCGCGACGCGCGTCTTCTGGGGCCTCTCCGGCGCGGCCGGCACCTTTCTCATCCTCTTTGCCCTGGGCCTGGCCCTGGTGGGCGCCGGCTATGCCCTGCGCGGCAGTTGGAAGGAGGCGCTGCGGACGGCCATGGTCATCCCCGCCCTGGCCTATATCGCCGTGCACGTCATCTCGACCATCGGCTCGGTCTTTCCCGTAGCCAGCCTCTACGGCGGCTATGTCCGTCAGCAGGGCACCCTCACCGTGGTTGCCTACATCGGGCTCTTTTTCCTGTTGGCCTTTAACCTGCGCGGGCGCGAGCAACTGAACCGCCTGTTCACGGTGATCCTGCTTTCCAGCATCCCCGCCGCCCTGTACGGTGTGGTGCAAAAGTTCGGCATCGACCCGCTGCCCTGGATGGGCAACGTGGAGTCCCGCGTGGCCTCGACCATGGGCAACGCCATCTTTATCGCCGCCTACCTGATCATGATCCTGCCCCTGACGATGTATCGCCTGGTCTCGGCCTGGCGCGACGCGCGGCACAGCCCCAAGCCGGAGGAGACGCCGGGCCAGCGCAGTCGCATCCTTGGCTCCACCTATACCGGCCTGCTGATCGCCGGCCTCGGCCTGGTTTTGCTCTTGGTGTTGATCTATGTCCCGATTTCGATCGTGGCACAGATCTCGCTGCAGGAGCAGCAGCAGACGGCGGCCGCGCTCTCGGAGGCCCATCTGTGGCAGGGCTTCACGACCGGCCTGCTCTTTTTCGCCGGCACGGCCGTGCTGACGGTGTCCGTGCCGGCCCTGGTCTATGCCGTGATCACGCTGATCGCGGAGCGTTGGCGGGCCTACGCCCACCTGGCGGGTCTGGCCCTGGCCGTCTTGGGGGCCGCCGCCCTGCTCCTGGTCCCCGGCACGCGGACCAACGGCTACGCCTGGGGCGGATACCTGGCCGGCCTCTTTGCCCTGGGCCTGCTCAGCCGCTGGCAGAACGCCCGCCGGCCCTGGGGGCGCGACGCCCTGTGGGCCGATGCCACCTACATCCTGGTGGTCCTGCAGAGCCTCTTCCTCTTTATCATCATCCAGCAGTACCTGCCCGATCGGCCCGATCCCATCAAATGGCCGATGTACCTGGTGGCGCTGGTGATCTTTTGGCTGGTGTGCTACGTTTTGCTGGGCGCGCGCGCCGGCGGGCGCGTGGGCCACCTGGCCCGGATTGGCGGCTACCTGATCCTGGCCGGGCTGCAGCTCACCTGCATCATCCTCACTCAGAGCCGCGGCCCGCTGGTCGGCCTGCTGGCGATGATCTTTTTCTTCTTCCTGGCCCTGGCCTGGCGCCGCGGAGCGCGCAAGCTGCTGTACGCGGCCCTGGCCCTCTTTTTCCTGGCCGGGATCTTCCTGGCCATCTTCAACCTGCCGCATACCCCTATCCTGGGCAACCTGGTGATGAAAGACCCGCAGTTGGCCTCGTTCGTCGAGACGCGCATCCAGCCGCTGCGCAACATCCCCTATTTCGGCCGCCTGGGACGCATCCTGGACGCCTCCAGCGGCACCGGGCGCGTGCGCATCCTGATCTGGTTCGGCGACGAGGTGGGTTCGGGCTCGGTGGGCATGATCATGCACCACCCTCTGCGCACGCTCATCGGCTATGGGCCCGAAACTATGCATGTGGCCTACAACCCCTACTACCCGCCGGAGCTGGCCCACGTGGAGAAGCGCAACGCCTCCCCGGACCGGGCGCACAACGCGATCATCGACGAGCTGGTGACCCTGGGGGCGCTGGGCCTGGCGGCCTACCTGTTCTACTTTGCCGCCTTTTTCCTGCTGACGGGCCGGCTGATCGTCCGCGCCCCGGATGCCGAGAACCAGACGTTGGCCATCGCCCTCCTGGGCCTGGGGGTGGCGCACTTCTGGGAGACCCTGTTCGGCATCCCCATCGTCTCCACGCGCATGTACATGTGGATCGCCATCGGCGTCGCCGTCGCCCTGACCTTGATGCCGCCCTTCCGCCTGGAAGCGCCGGCCGCCGCCGAGGACAAGGAACGGGTGTCGTCCGCCGAGGCGGCTCGGCGGCGCCGCCGCAGCCGGGGCCGCACCCCCGGCATCTCTACGGCCTGGGCGCTGGCCTATACCATCGTCATCGCCGGGGCCCTGCTCTTTGTCGGGCGGGTCAACTTCAAGCCGCTCTGGTCGGATATCCTCTTCTGGACCTCCAAGCAACTGGAGGCCCAGGCAGACGCCTACCGCGCAGAGGCGGCCAAGATCGCCGACGAGGCCCGACAGTCCGCCATCATGGCTGTGGCCGACAACTATGACCAGCAGAGCCTGGAAAGCCTGCACCGGGCCATCAACCTCGTGCCCTACGAGGACTTTTTCTACCTCTCCCTGGCCCAACTGTACCTCGACCGCTCGCGCGGCGCCGCGGGCTCCACCCAGGAAGCCTATTTCGCCAGCACCGAACGGGCCATCCTGCGGGCCCGCGACCTCTCGCCCCTCAACACGGACCACTACCGCAACCTCTCCGCCCTGTACCTGGCCTGGTATGGCCAGAGCAAAGACCCCAAGTACCTGTCCCGCAGCATCGCCTTTGGCGAGCAGGCCCTCTCGATGACCGGCAACAACGCCGACCTGCACAACCGCCTGGCCCAGAGCTATTTGCAGACGGCGGTGGGCAACGCTGCCGTGCAGCAGGCGATCTTGCCCCAGGCCCTGGTCTGGCTGGACGATTGGGAGGAGCATCACCTGGTCTCCGGCGGGCGGTCCTGGGATACCCACCTGCCCATCGTCGCCCAGTATCGCCAGGAGGCGCGGCGGCTGCTTGGGGAGGACCAGCTCCAGCGCGGCTACCTGGTGCTGGCCGCGGCCGAGCTGCAGTACTCGCTCTTCCTGGACGAGCGATTCTCCGACACCTACCAGGTGCTGGGCGACCTGTACCGGCAGCTCAACATGCCGGCCGAGGCCGCGGTGACCTACGCGGCCGGCATCCCTATCAAGCCCACCTACATCTCCGACAGCCAGCTCAGCGCCCGCCTGAGCTTTTTGTCCAAGGCCGGCCAACTGGACCCGCTGGCCTTGGCCTATGCCGATGTCATCAGCGCCACCCAGGCGACCCTGGATCGGAAGGGCATCGTTCTCTCCCAGGCGACCCGGGATTCGCTGGTGAAGCAGATCCTGGATACTTCGCAGACGCTGGGCTACATCCACATCCTGCGCAACGACAACGAGGCCGCCATCCGGGCCTATGTGCGGGCGCTGACGATCCAGCCCTCTTTCGAAGCGTACAAGAACCTGGCCATCCTCTTTGAGAAGACAGGCCGCTACGACCAGGCCCGGCTGCAGGGGCAGTCCGCGCTGGAGATGGCCCAGGCCAACAACCAGGCCGAGGAGGTCCAGCAGTTGCAGACCTTCCTGGCGATGGTCGACCTGGAGATCCGGGCGCGGGACAACCCCCAGGACCATGATGCCCACTATCAGTTGGCCACCGTCTTTTTCCAGGCCGGGCGCAGCGGCGCGGCCCTGTCCGAGGCCAAGCTGGCGGCGCAGTACGTGCCGGCCGACCAGCCGGCCGAGGTCTACAAGGTCTACAGCCTACTGGGCAGCCTGGCCCTGGCGGCCAAGGAGTACGACGTGGCCGAGCCGGCCTACAAGCGGGTGCTGGAGACGATGCCGCAGGACTTTGCCGCCCTCTACGGGCTGGCGCAGGTCTACGAGATCCGGGGGAGCACCTCCCAGGCGCTGCTCTATGCCCAGCAGGCCCTGGCGGTGGCGCCGGAGGCCCAGAAGGCGGCGGTGCAGCAGCTGATCGACAGGCTGCGGGGCGGTCTGTGACGGTGAGCGATACCGCGGGGGTTGTGCTGATCCTGATCACCGCGCTGACCGGGACGCTCTTGGCGACGCCGCTGGTGCGGCAGGTGGCCCTGCGTACCGGGGTGGTCGATCGGCCCAGCGCGCGCAAGATCCACCTCCAGCCGATCCCTTTGCTCGGGGGGGTGGCTATCTACCTCGGCTTTGTCCTGGCACTGGTCTTTTTCGGTGCGCGCTACTACGTGCGCGAGGTGGTGGCTATCCTCATCGGGGCCTCGCTGATGTCGTTCATGGGCATCTGGGACGACCGCTGGGGCCTGCGCCCGCTGATCAAGCTGCTGGGGCAGGTGTTGGCGGCCGGCATCCTGCTCCTGGCCGGCGTGTCGGTCCAGGTCCTGCCCTGGACATGGCTCAACTGGACGCTCACCGTGGTCTGGGTGGTCGGCATCACCAACGCGCTGAACCTCCTGGACAACATGGATGGGCTGTCGGGTGGAGTGGCCGCCGTGGCCTCCGGCTTCTTCTTGCTCCTGGCGGCCGGCAGCGGCCAGTTCTTGGTCTCGGCGATGGCCGCCGCCCTGCTGGGGGCCTGCCTGGGCTTCCTGCGCTACAACTTTAACCCGGCCAGTATCTTTATGGGCGACGCCGGCAGCCTCTTCCTGGGCTTTATGCTGGCGGCGCTGGGCATCAAGCTGCGCTTTCCCTCCCCGCCCTTTCCACGGAACGCCCACCTGGTCACCTGGCTGATCCCGCTGCTCGTGCTGGCGGTGCCCATCTTCGACACTACGCTGGTGACCCTCTCGCGCCTGCGCCGGCGCATCGCCGTGACCACCGCGGGCAAGGATCACCTCTCGCACCGCCTGGTCTCTTTTGGCCTGACCCGCCGCGAGGCGGTCCTCTCCATTTACGTGATCGCCTTTGGCGTGGGCATGCTCGCCGTGCTGCTGAGCACGCTGGTGCTGCGCAGCGGACCTGGCCCCGTCTCCACCGGGGATTTGGTGATGGGCTATGGCATCGGTGGGGCGGTGTTCCTGGGGGCCGTCCTGGCGCTGCTGCGCCTGGAGCGGGCCTGGAAGCCGCCGGAAACGCCGTCTGCCGAGTAGGTCGGAGCCTGCCGTGGTGGCCGCCTTGGCTGCCGGACGGCCCGTATCGGAGCATTCGCTAGAGAAAAGGAGGTCCAGATGCGTAGCAAACGGTTCGGCATGATCGCGTTCCTGATCGGCCTGGTGCTCGTCTTGGCCGGGTGCGTCCACGTTCGCCAGGAGGTGACCCTGAAGGCCAACGAGGAGTGGTACGTCAAGAGCCTGATCACCTTCCCCAAGAGCACCGTCGACCAGCTCGGCGAGGAAGGTCTGACCGGCAGCGAGCAGGATTTTGAGAAGACGACCGAGGAAGCCGCGGCCAAAGGGGTCAAGGCGCACATGGAGGTGCGCAAGGAGTCCAACGGCGACGTCGTCTACGAGATCACCTTAGAGGGCAAGGGACTGGCTTTGCTCAACGAGTCGGCTTTCGAGAATAAAGCCGAAATCAAGCTGTTGGACAACGGCCACGTCAAGTTCCGCTACGATGCCGGCGACGTGACCTCGATCACCGCCATGGGTGGGTCTTACACCTTTGTCCTCAAGGCGGGCAAGGCCTACTCCCACAACGCCACCAAGGTGGAGGGCGGCGCCCTGGTCTGGGAGAACCCCACGAAAGCGATGGAGGCCGAGGTCGGCGCCAGCGCCGGCGCCGCCGGGGGCTTCCCGCTCTGGCTGCTCATCCTGCTGATCGTGGTCCTGGTCATAGTCGTCATCGTTGTCCTGCTCTATGTGCGCGGCCAGCAGCTCAAGCGCGGCCAGGCGGCCCCAACGGCTACCTACACTCCTCCCGCCCCGACCGCGCCGGTCGCGCCGGTTGAGCCGCCTGCTCCGCCGAGCGAACCGCCTCCACCGAGCGCCCCGGCGCAGTAGGCGCCGGCGAGAGCTTGGCCGGAAGCGCCGCGCGGCCCGGGAGCGGACCGGTCGGCCGCCGACGGAGATCTATCGTCGAGGACGCAGAGAGCGCCGAGCAAGGGCCTCTGCCCGGGAGATGCTCCCCGAGCTCTCTGTATCCTCGGCGGTTCGCTTGCCCTTTTCCCATTGCGGCCGCCCGAGACGGGAAAGGGTGGGTGATACGCTGCTCTCCCCGTCGCGCTCGCGCCCTCGGTGGTGAATCTGGATTCCCTTGGCGGTAAAATTGCCGTTCTTGGTGTAGATCGCTAAAGTCGGCGCATGCGGATTTCGGCTTCGAGGCAGTATGGCGAGCCATGCAGGAATCGGTAGGAGGAACCCATGGGTTGGCTTGTGGACTATTTCAACCTCAGCCCCCGGGCTGGGATCAATGCCATCTTTCCCAAGGAGATCTCGCTCGGCTGGCAGCTGGCGCTGTACGGCGCGGTGGTCCTGGGCATCTTGGCCAGCGGCGTCCTGGCCGCAGCGCGTGCCGGCAAGCGCTACCGGTTCCGGTGGTCGCAGTTCCTGGTGAGCGCGATCATCGGCCTGGTTATCTTTCCGGCGGTCTATGACGGGGCCAAGAGCAACCTGGACCAACCGACCCTGGTGCAACTGGCGTTGCTCTTTGCCTCGGGGATGGGGTACGAGACGATGTTCGCCGGGGTCATCGGGATTGCCGGCGGGAGCTCGCGCAGGTAGACAGGCCGGCGATACAGGAGTTGCTCGTCGTCGGAGAGGAGGTGCCATGCCACGTCCCGATGGGCGGGAAGCGGCGCAGATCCGCCCGGTGCATATCGCCGCCGACTATTCCCCCTTTGCCGAGGGCTCGGCGCTGATCGAGATCGGCCGGACGCGGGTGCTCTGCACGGCGACGGTCGAGCAGGAGGTGCCCCCCTGGCTGCGCGGCGGCCCTTCCCGGCAGGGCTGGGTCACGGCCGAGTACTCGATGCTGCCGCGGGCCACGCCGCAGCGCACCCGGCGGGAGCGCGGCGCGACGCTGGGTGGGCGCACCCAGGAGATCCAGCGGCTGATCGGCCGTTCCTTGCGGGCGGCGGTGGACCTGCAGCTCATAGGGGAGCATACCATCCTCCTGGACTGCGACGTGCTACAAGCCGACGGCGGCACGCGCACCGCGGCGATCACCGGTGCCTACGTGGCCCTCTACCGGGCTCTACAGCGCATGTTGGTCGAGCGGCGCATCGAGCGGATGCCGATCCGCTGGGCCGTGGCGGCGGTCAGCGTCGGGTTGGTGGGCGATGAAGTGCTGCTGGACCTGACCTATGGCGAGGACGCCGCGGCCGAGGTCGATCTGAACGTGGTGATGACCGATCAGGACCGCTTCGTCGAGATCCAGGGCACGGCGGAGGGGGAGCCCTTTTCCCAGGAGCGCCTGGAAGGGATGCTGAAGGTCGCTCGCCGGGGGCTGGAGGAGCTGTTCCGGGCCCAGCGGGCGGCGCTGGGGTTGGACTCGCTGGCACCGTAGTCGGTGGTAGTCGACCTGCGTTTCTTCGGGTCCCTGGTTACCTTGGGGGTGCGCGGGAGCAGCGATGGCGGTTGTCCTCGTGAGCGCGGAGTACCCTCCCATGGCCGGCGGCATCGGCGACTACACCCGCCGCCTGGCGCTGGCGCTGCGCCAGCAGGGGGAGCCGGCCGCCGTGCTCACCTCGGTCCGCGCCGGCGGGCTGCCCGGCGACCCCCTGGAGGTCTTGCCCCTGGTGCGCCGCTGGGGCTGGGGCAGCCTGCTGCAGGTCCGCCGTTTCCTGCGCCGGCACCCCGTGGAAATCGTCCACCTACAGTACCAGGCCGGGGCCTACCGCATGCACCCGGCGGTCCACTTCTTGCCCGACCTGCTGCGCCGCCTGCCCGCTCCCCCGCGCCTGGTCGTGACCATGCACGACCTGCGCCTGCCCTATCTGTGCCCCAAGGCCGGCCGGCTGCGCCAGGCCGTGGTGGCCCATCTGCTGCGCCGCGCCGATGCCGTGGTGGTGACCAACGGGGCCGACCTGGCGCGGCTCACCGCCGGCCGGGGCGGTCTGCTGGTGGCGCCGGACGGCGCCCCGCTCCTGCGCCCCCTGCCGCCGGGCGCCCTGCGCCGGCCCGTGGCGCTGATCCCGCTCGGCAGCAGCCTGCCCACGGACACGCCCCGCGGCGTCGGAGAGCAATGGCGGGCCCGCCTGGGGGTGGGAAAGGAGCCACTGCTGGGCCACTTTGGGCTGCTGCACCCCAGCAAGGGGGCCGACCTGTTGGTGCGGGCTGTGGCCGCCGCTCTGCCGGGGGCCCGTCTGCTCTTTGTCGGCGGGGGCACCGGGGCGAGCGATCCGGGCAACGCTCCCTTTGCCGCGGCGCTGCGGGCGGAGGTTGCGCGCCTGGGGCTGGCCGAGCGCGTGCACTGGACCGGGTCCTTGCCCGAGGGCGAGGCCGCGGCCGCCCTGCGGGCCTGCGACCTGGTGGTGCTGCCTTTCCGCGACGGGGCCTCGTTCCGCCGCAGCAGCCTGGTGGCGGCGTTGGCGCTGGGCTGCCCGGTGTTGACCACCGGGCCGTCGAGTCCGGCCGAGGTCTCCCTGGGGGCCGGCCGGCCGACGCTGGTCGATGGGGAAAGCGCCGCGCTGGTGCCGGCGGGCGATGTCCCGGCGTTGGCAGAGGCGATCTCGGCGCTGCTGGGGGATGCCGGCCGGCGGGCCACCCTGGGGGAGGGGGCGGCCCGGTTGGGACAGGCGTTCCGGTGGGAAGAGGTGGCACAAAAGACCCGCGAGCTATACGGGTCGGTGGCAGGACGAGGTTAGGCGGCGGGCAGGAAGCAGATACGAAACTATCGAAACCGCAAAGAGGCGTCGGGGAAGGCGCAGGCCTGCAGGACACCTACAAACCGGCATCGGTACACCGTGGAAATGGGGGTGCTTTGTAGGGGCGGGGCTTGCCCCTCCGGCGGGGGCGACCGCCAAGGTTGTCCCTACGGCCGGCCCTTGTTTCGCTGTGGCTCCGGGTACGGGTTGGCCCGGTCGTCCAGCTCTCCCCGCGTGCGCAGCTTGCGGAAACACTCCTCGCAGTAGACCGGACGGTCCTCGCTGGGGACGAAGGAGACGGTGGTCTCCTTGCCGCAACTGGCGCAGATGATCGGGTACTCGACGCCCTGCTCGCGCTCCTGGCGCCGACGGGTGCGGCATTCCGGGCAGCGCCGGGGCTCGTTCAGCAGCCCCTTGTCGGCGTAGAACATCTGCTCGCCGGCGGTGAAGACGAACTCGCGGCCGCAGTCGGAACAGCGCAGGGTGATGTCCTTGAAGATCATGGTCGCCTCAGAACGCCGTCAGATCCCGGTACACCCCAAAGACTTTGCGGAACACGTCGCAGACCTCGCCCAGGGTAGCATAGGCCCGCACGGCTTCCAGGATATAGGGCATCAGGTTGTCGTTGCCGCGGGCGGCATGCTCTAGGGCGGAGAGCGTCTCGCCGACGCGGACGTTGTCGCGCTCGCGGCGGACGCGGTTCAGCCGTTCCAGGTGCCGCCGCTCGCTCTCCTCGTTCACCCGCAGCAGCGGGATGGCCAGCTTCTCCGGCATGACATATTCGTTGACGCCGACGATGGTGCGTTCGCCCTGCTCGATCTCTTGCTGATAGGTGAAGGCACTGTTGGCGATCTCGCGCTGGAAGAAGCCGGCCTTGATCCCGGCGACGACCCCGCCGATCTCCTCGATGCGCCGGAAGTAGGCGTAGCAGTCGTCGACCATCTTGTTCGTCAGCCACTCCACGTAGTAGGAGCCGGCCAGCGGGTCCACGGTGTTGGCCACGCCGCTCTCGTGGGCGATGATCTGCTGCGTGCGCAGGGCGATGGTCACGGCCTTTTCCGAGGGCAGGGCCCAGGCCTCGTCCAGGGAGTTGGTGTGCAGGGATTGGGTCCCGCCGAGGACGGCGGCCAGGGCCTGGATGGCCACGCGCACGACATTGTTCTCCGGCTGCTGGGCGGTGAGGGAGCAGCCGGCCGTCTGGGTGTGGAAGCGCAGCAGCCAGGAGCGCGGGTCCCGGGCGCCGAAGCGCTCGCGCATCTCGTGCGCCCAGATGCGCCGGGCGGCGCGGTACTTGGCGATCTCCTCGAAAAAGTCGTTGTGGGCGTTGAAAAAGTAAGAGAGGCGCGGGGCGAACTCGTCGATGTCCAGGCCGCGCTCCAGCGCCGCCTGGACGTAGGTCAGGCCGTCGGCCAGGGTAAAGGCCAGCTCCTGCAGGGCGGTGGAGCCGGCTTCGCGGATATGGTAGCCGGAGATCGATACCGTGTTCCACTTGGGCAGGAACTTGCTGCCGAACTCGAAGGTGTCCACCACCAGGCGCAAAGAGGGCTCCGGCGGAAAGATGTACTCGTTCTGGGCGATAAACTCCTTGAGGATATCGTTCTGGATCGTCCCGCCCAGGGCCTGCATGGGGATGCCGCGCTTCTCGGCGGCGGCGATGTACATGGCCCAGAGCACGGCGGCCGGGGAGTTGATGGTCATGCTGGTGGTGACTTTGTCGACCGGGATGCCGGAGAAGAGCACCTCCATGTCGGCCAACGAGGTGACGGCGACGCCGCACTTGCCGAACTCACCGGCGCACATCGGATCGTCGGTATCGCGGCCGTAGAGGGTCGGCGTGTCGAAGGCCACCGAGAGGCCGGTCTGCCCCTGCTCCAGGAGGTACTTGTAGCGCCGGTTGGTCTCCTCGGCGTTGCCAAAGCCGGAGAATTGGCGCATGGTCCAGAGCCGGCCGCGGTGCATGGTGGGGTGGATGCCGCGCGTGAAGGGGTACTCCCCGGGGAAGCCGATCTTGTCCAGGAAGTCGATATCGGCAATGTCCTCGGGGCCGTAGAGCCGGCCGACCTCGGCGCTGGAGGTGGTCAGGAAACGCTCGCGCCGCTCGGGAGCGCGCTCCAGGTGCGGCTTGAGGCACTTTTCCTCCCACTGCCGGCGGGCCTGACGGATGCGGTCCAGTTCCTGCAGGTCGTACATCGGGTTCCTCCGGGTAACACGAGTCGCCAGGGCAGATTGTACACGAAGTAGTATCAGGGCGCAAGTAGAGGTGCACCGGTCAGGGCTCCGTTCCCGGGCGGAGCGCCTGCAGCAGCAGTTCCCAGCTTTCCTCCGCTTTGCCACCCCGTGCCCGTCGTCCGACTTCTTCCAGGTCCAGGGTCTCTTGCTGCATCAGCAGAACGCCCTGGGCATCCCGCAGATGCTTTTCGGACCCCGATTCCCGATTGGCAATCAGTTTGGCCACGAGAAGGTCCTCTTCCCAGGCGGGGGTCTGCCTGCATGCGGCGGGCTATTTGCCAGGCGAATTCCTCCGGGGTCAGCTCCGGGTGACGCTGCCGCTCTGTCAGGCGCACGATGTCCAGGGCAAACTGGTAGGCCTGAAAAGCAAGTTCCAGCCGACGGGCAGGTGTCATGGTCCGCCATATCGACACCTGCGCGGGCGTCGGGCGTCCAACCTTGGACAATGCCTCCAGGAAGGATGATTCGCTCATCTGGATGCTCCATGCACCGCCGGGACCATTGTAGCACGATCGGTGCCGCAGGGCAAGAGCCGCCACTCATACGCTCATGCCCACCCCATGAGCGCCCGCAGCCCGTAACACAGATCGACGTTGCCCACCCGCCGGCCGCGCTCGGCCCGGCAGCGGCCGGCCAGCGCCTCCTGTAGCGTGCCGCGCACCGCCTGCACCTGCTCCGGCGTGCCACTCGGCAGCCCGAAGGCCAGCACCGCCAGCGAGTCCTCCGGGTGCAGCCCGCCATGCATGCCGCGGTAGTTCAAGATGGAAAAGTTGTACCCTTCCTCGTAGTTGGTCAGGATCAGCAGGTCTCCGGCCATGGGGCCGCTCATGTAGTGCAGCCGGTTGGCCGCGTCCACCGTTTCGATCTCCGGGTGCGCCGCCAGGTACTCTTCCACGGGCAGCAATCCGCCGGGGGTATAGGCCCAGTAGTCGGCGTACCGGCCGGCGTGCTGCACATCGCGCAGCAGCACCGCGCTCAGCGACCCGCGCAGCTCTGCGCAGTACCGGCCCGTGGCGTTGGCCTCCCACAGGGCCTGCGCCAGCGGCAACACGTCCCGCCCTATGTCGGGCGGCTCCGGCCAGGCTCCGCCCCTGCGCCGCACATAGATGTGCGCCAGCCCCCCGCAGGGGCTCACGAGGGCGTCGCAGTGGGCCTCTTCCCAGTGGTGGTCGTACACGTCCCGGCCCAGCGCCTCGAAGACATAGCCCAGCTCGCGGTCGAAGATGAACCCCACCTTTAGCACGTGGGCGTCGTCGTGGATGACCGCCTTCTGCCCGTGGTCGGAGAAGATGGCAAAGAGGGTGTCCGGCAATAGTCCCTGGGCGGCCCATTCGTCCACGATCTTGCCGACCTGGGGGTCGATCACCCGGGCTAGGTAGTCGCCCTGGACGGCCGGCCCCGCGGTGTGCGACTCGTGGTCCAGCCCGAAGAAGTAGAGCGTGAGGATATCGGGCGGCCGGCCCTCCCGCAGGTGCCGGCAGACATCCGCGACCATGGCGTTGTCGTAGCGCTGCCCCATCCTGATCGCGCCGCCCTGGACAAAGGCGCGCCAGTCTTCCGGCCCGGGCTTGAGCCAGTGCTGCGCGCCGCGGGCGTACATGTTATAGGCCACGGTGGAGGTCAGGCCGTGCGCCGCCGCCGTCTCGTAGAGGGTGGGCACCTCGGGATTGAGGACCGCGCCGGCCAGCCCCTTCAGGAAGACGGCCGGCGCGTCGACAAAGTCGAACTCGTACTTGCGCGGCGCTCCCCCCGTCAGCCGCCCGAAGCGGTCGAAGAAGTGGTTGCCGGCGATCCAGTGGTCGCCGGGGTGGGCGCCGGTGAAGGAGGAGGCCTGGCAGCAGTAGGTCATCGACGGCGCGGTGGAGACGGCGCTGTAGAGCAGCCCCTTTCTCGCCTGCCGCCCGCCGAGCAGCCGCGCCAGGCGCGGGATCTGCCCGCCGGCCAGCGCCCGACGGAAGACATCGTCCCGCAGGCCGTCGATGTCGATCAGCACCAGGCGCTTGGGGACATAACGATTCAACATGGGCCCACTCCGACAGCGGTGGCATTCGGGATGCCTTCGTATCTTCGCCGTAGCCAATCGGCAGCTCTAGGTGCCCTTTGGGGTGGGGCCCAACTCATGGACGGGCAATCGCCTCTATCAGCGGCTGCCCGTCCGCGCCCGGCAGGGCCCGCGGCTGAACATCGTCGACGATGCGCGTCGGGATCCAGGCCGCCGCCCTGACTCCTTCCTTGTTCAACACGACCCACAGCACGGCCCCGTCGCGGGCCACGTCGTGGTCGTCGATGTCGAATATAAAGTCGCCCAGGCTGTAGGCCACCAGCGTCTCGCCGATCCACTCCACCTCCTGCCGGGAGTGGGAGTGATGGCCGATGACCAGCGCGGCCCCGGACTCGGCCGCGGCCCGCGCCAGCCGGCGTTGCTCGGCATCGGCCTGGAGGCTGTACTCCACGCCGGCGTGCAGGTGCAGCACCACCAGGTCGGCCCGGGCGTGCGCCGCGGCCACCGCCGCGCGGATCTCTCCTTCCTCGGCCCAGGCGACCTGGCTCTGCGGCCCGATGGCGTAGGTGCGGGCCAGGAAGGCGATCCGCAGCCCCTGCGCTTCGATAAAGGCCGGCTCGTAGGCCGCCGGGCCGGCCCCCACCGTGGCGATGCCGGCCGCCCCCAGCACGGCGATCGTCTCGGATAGGCCGGGGGGTCCAAAGTCGGCGGCGTGGTTGTTGGCCAGCGCCAGCAGGTTGAACCCGGCGGCCCGCAGCCCGAGCGCGACCTCGGGATGGGCGCGGAAGGTAAAGCTCTTGATCAGGGGCGACCCGGCAAAGGCCAGCGTGCCCTCCATGTTGCCGGTGACGATGTCGGCCTGGGAGAGGAGCGGGATCAGCGCCGCAAAGGGGTAGGTCGGGCCGTAGACCAGGGCCCGCGGCTCCACCGCCCGCCCCAGCATCACGTCGCCCACCGCGGCCAACGTCACCTCGCCCTCGCCGGCCGCCAGGGGCACCAGGCCATCCGGCCACCGTGGGAGTGTTTCCACATACGGCTGCCCCTGGCCCACGTCGCCCGTGGGGCTGCCGGCAAAGGCGTACAGGTGGTTGCTGGCCCGGGCCAGCACTTCGTCGCGGCCGTCGCCGTCCAGGTCCAGGGCCAGCAGCCCGTGGACGCGGAACGGCACCATCGTGCGCCCGCGGACCTGCCCCCAGCGGTCGAGCACCACGATCTCGCCGCCGTCGGTCCCGGCGACCACCTCGGGGACGCCGTCGCCCTCCAGGTCGGGGAAGGCCAGGGCCCAGGGGGCGCGCTCCAGGGGCCGTCGCCAGAGCGCCGCGCCGGCCTGGTCGAGCGCCACCAGGGCCGGGGCCTCGCCCCCGGCGCCGGCCAGCACCTCGAAGGTGCCGTCGCCGCCGAGGTCGGCGGTGGCCACGACGGGTATGGGGCCGCCGAGCTCGGCGGCGAGGGTCGGCCTGCCGTCTACGGTCAGGACGTGCAGTGTGCCGGCGCGGTCCCCGGCGGCGACGCCGCTGTGCAGGGGGACCAGGCCGCGGATGTAGCCGGACGCGGGCTGCTCCCAGAGCGGCACGCCCTGCGGATCCAGGGCGACGACGGCGCCGTCTTCCGTGCCCAGGGCCACGCCGCGGTTCATCAACGCGCCGACGAGGGCCAGGGCGGTCGGCGCGCCGGGGACCGGGTGCTGCCAGCGCAGCGCGCCGTCGGGGCGCAGGGCCCAGACCGTGCCCCGCCCTTGGGCGGCGGTCCAGGCCGGCGGGCGCGAGCCGGCGACGATCTCGGGCCGGCCGTCGCCGTCGATGTCCAGCGCGGCCACGGCGGTGACCCGCCCGCCCAGCGGCACTTCCCAGCGCAGCCGGCCGGCGAGGGAGAAGAGGCGCAGCGTGCCGTCCTCGGACCCGGCCAGGATCTCCGATTGGCCGTCGCCGTCCAGGTCGGCGGCGTCCAGGGCAAAGACCGAGCCGCCGGTGTCGTAGGCCCAGCGCTCGGCGCCGGCGGCGTCCACCAGGTAGAGCCGGCGGTCGTAGGAGCCGACGGCGATCTCGGGCCGGCCGTCGCCGTCGAAATCGCCGCCGGCCAGGGCGCAGAGGATGTCCATGGCCGTCCAGGCCCAGCGCGGCTCCAGGCCCAGGGGGGCCGGCGGCTCCGGCGTGGCCGTGGGCCGGGGCGTGGCCGTGGCCGTGGGCGTGGGCGCGGCGGTGGCCGTAGGGGCGGGCGGCAGAGGCGCGGTCGGCAGCAGTGGTCCGGCAGTCGGCGGGAGGGTGGGCAGCGTGCAGGCGGCCAGGGTCAGCAGGAGGGACAAGGCTATTGCGGCCCGGCCCCCGGAAGCCCGTCTTTTTGCGGCTATGGACACTTTTTTCCCTCCGGTCACGCCGAGGCCGCGGGGCGAGGGCCGGCCATCGGGCGGTCCGGACGTCCGGGCAGAAGGGGGCTCTTGGCGTCCTCCGCGGTCGAGTCTCTCTGCCGCCATCCTGGCATTGGAGTTGACCATGTCTGCTCCTGGAGTCGTCTTCTCCGGGCAATCTACCATGGAGAAGGATAGGTGTCAAGCGGAGCAAGTGACGGCAAGTAGGTGTCCTTGCTTCCCGTTCCGGGTATCCACGGCCGGAATCCGTATTGCTAGCGGCGCAGCGTCCAGAGGAAGGCCGCTCCCACCCCGACCAGGGCAATCGCGCCGCTGCCCACCAGTGCCCAGCCCCACCAGGCCCCTGCGGTGAGCAGCGGCTGCAGGAAGAGGGCGGCGACGACGATCAGCACCGCCAGGATCAACCCCAGGGCCAGGCGGATGGTCAGGATGTCCACCGCGGCGAGCAGCTCATCGGCCCGGCGCAGCTCGATGCCGACGGACAGGTCTCCTCCCTGCAGTTGGCCGACCACGTCCGGCACGGTGGAGGGCAGGTCCAGCAGCAGGTTGGCCCAGTCGCCGACGGCGGCGGCGGCTTGCTCGGCCAGCGCGGCCGGCGAGAGTTGCTCCTGGAGGAACGCCTGGGCATAGGGGCGGGCGATGGCGAACGGGTCGAAATCGGGATCCAGCTTCAGGCCCAGCCCCTCCAGCATGCCCAGCATGCGGCTGAGCAGCCACAGGTCGTTGGGCAGGCGCAGGCGCCGGCGGAAGGCGATGGGCATGGCCTCCTCCAGCACCTCGTGGGCGCGGATCTCCTTCAGCGGCCGGCCGGCGTATTTGCGCAGCATCCGCTCCAGGTCCCGCCGCAGCCCCTCCCGGTCCACCTCCCGGCCGATGATGCTCAGCCGCAGCAGCGATTCGACCACGAACTCGGTGTCCTGGCGGACGACGGCCGTGAAGAGCGGCACCAACTGCGCGCGCAGCGCCCGCGAGAGCCGCCCGACCATCCCCAGGTCCATGGCGCCGATCACCTCCCCGGGCATGGCAAAGAGGTTGCCGGGATGGGGGTCGGCGTGAAAGAAGCCGTCGCGAAAGATCTCCTGCATGACGATCTCGGTGGCGTGCAGGGCCAGGCGGTGGCGGTCCAGGCCGGCCGCTTCCAGCGCCTGCAGGTCGTCGATCTTGATCCCGCGGATGCGCTCCAGCGTCAGCACGCGGTGGGTCGTCAGGTCCCAGTAGACGCGCGGGACATAGAGGATGGGGCTGCCGGCAAAGTTGCGGCGGAAGCGATCGGCGTTGTGGCCCTCGCGACGAAAGTCCAGCTCGCCCTGCAGGGTATGGGCAAACTCCTCCACCAGGCTGGGGATATCGTACAGCTCCAACTCGGGGAGCTGCTCCTCGGCCAGGCGGGCGATGTCGCGCAGGATGTCCAGGTCGGTGGCGGTGAGCTCGACGATCCCCGGCCGCTGCACCTTGACCACGACCTCCTCTCCCGTGGGCAGGGTGGCGGCATGCACCTGGGCCAGCGAGGCGGCGGCCAGCGGCGCCTCCTCGAAGGAGGCAAAGAGCCGCTCCGGCGGCGCTCCCAGCTCGCTCTCGATCAACGCGCGGGCCTGCGCGGTGGGAAAGGGGGCCACCCGGTCCTGCAGCCGGGCCAGTTCGGCCACAAAGTCGGGCGGCAGCAGGTCGGGACGGGTGCTGAGGGCCTGGCCCAGCTTGACAAAGGTCGGGCCGAGCTCCTCCAGGGCCAGCACCAGGTAGTGCGCGGGCGGCGGGAGGGGCGGGGCCGTCCGGCGCGCCCGGGCGCGCCGCAGCAGGAAACCGAAACCGTAGCGTACCAGCGTGCGGCTGATCTGGCGATAGCGGCGGAAGCGGCGCGGGGTCCAGGCCGAGAACAGCTCCATGCGCTTACCGCCTCCTGCTGAACTTGCTATACCGCCTTGCAGTCGGGATCCGCGCGCACCGGCCTTTACCGATTCCTACAGAGCGCGCCATGCTACCCTGAGCGGAGATCGATGGGATCCATGCATAGATCGGTAACCCCGGCGCGACGCAGCGCTGCGCCGCTACTCCTGCTCATCAAAGGGCTCCCCTTCCTCTCCCGGCAACTGCGTCACCCGCAGCTCGGCCCGATCCAGCAGGCCCTGGCAGTGGGCGGCCAGGGCCACGCCGCGCTCGTAGAGGGCCAGCGCTTCCTGCAACGGCAGATCGCCCCCCTCCAGGCGCCGGACCACCTCCTCCAGTTGGGCAAAGGCGTCTTCGAAGGAGAGATCGGTCTGATGTGCCGTCATCGTTTCCCTCCGGTGGCTGACTCCCGCAAGCTTGCGTCTTTCAGCCCAGCACCTCGGCTCCGAACGTTCCGTCTCGTACCTGGATACCTACGCGATCTCCCGGCGATACTTGGCCCGGGCTGAGCACGACCTCCCCGCCGGCCCGGCGCACGATGGCATAGCCGCGGGACAGGACGGCGCGCGGGTCCAGGGCCGCCAGGCGCAAGACGGCGCCGCGGAGCTGTTCGCGGGCCACGGCCAGGCGATGGCGCAGGCTGCGCGCGGCCCGGCCGGCCAACTCATCGGTCCGCTGCCGCCGCGCGGCCAGCAGGGCCTGCGGCGAAAGCTGCCGCAGCGTCCGTCGGCGCGCCGCCAGCTCCCTGCGGCGCGCGGCCAGGTCCTGCCGGACCAGTTGCTCCAGCCGACGGCGCAGCCGCTCGACCCCGGCCCGCAGCGCGGCCTGGTCGGGGACGACGATCTCGGCGGCGCCCGAGGGCGTCGGGGCGCGCACGTCGGCGACAAAGTCGGCGATGGTGAAATCGGTCTCGTGCCCCACGCCGCAGACCACGGGCACCGCTGCGGCGCAGATGGCCCGGGCCACGGACTCTTCGTTGAACGGCCAGAGGTCCTCGATCGAGCCGCCGCCGCGGGCGACGATGATCAGGTCGACCCCCGCCTCCTGCACCCGGCGGAGGGCGGCGACGATCTGGCCGGCCGCCTCTTTGCCCTGCACCAGGGTGGGCGCCACGACTACCTCCACCAGCGGATAGCGCCGGCCCAGGATGTGCAGGATGTCGCGCAGGGCCGCGCCCGTGGGCGAGGTCACCACCCCGATGCGCCGGGGAAAGGCCGGCAGGGGGCGCTTGCGCTCGGCGGCGAAGAGCCCCTCGGCCTCCAGCCGCGCCTTGAGCTCCAGGAAGCGGGCATAAAGTTGCCCCACGCCGCGGGGCCGGACATCGTCCACGTACAGTTGCAGCTTGCCGCCGGCCTCGTAGAACGAGACCTGCCCATGGACGAGGACGGCCTCCCCCTCGCCGGGCAGCCGTTCCAGGTGCGCCGCGGCGCTGCGGAACAGGGCGCAGGAGATCTGCGCCTGGCTCTCTTTCAGGGTGAAATAGACATGCCCGGCGCCGGAACGCGACAGGTTGGAGACCTCCCCCTCCACCCACACGTCGGCCAGCACCTCGTCGTACTCGAGAAGCTGGTGAATGTAGGTCGCCAGTTCGCGTACCGAGAGAATGATGGGCATGGCGGCGATTGGAGGTTCAAATTTACGGCTACACCCTCGTCAGATACTGCCCCGTGCGGGTGTCCACCTTGACCTCGTCTCCCTCCTCGATAAAGAGCGGGACGTTGATCGTCAGCCCCGTCTCCAGGGTGGCCGGCTTGGTGGCGTTGGAGGCGGTGTCGCCTTTGACGCCGGGCTCGGTGTAGGTGACCTTGAGCACGACCGACGGCGGCAGCTCGATGTCGATGATCTCGCCTTGGTACATAACCAGGTCGACCGAGTCGTTCTCCCGCAAATAGTTCACGGTGTCGCCCAGGAGATCGGCCGGGACGGCCGGCTGCTCGTAGGTTTCGGTGTCCATAAAGTGGTAGGTCGGACCGTCGTTGTAGAGGTACTGCACCGTGCGGCGGTCCAGGTAGGCCTGCTCGAACTTGGTCCCGGCCATAAAGGTGCGCTCGATCGTCGCCCCGGTGCGCAGGTTGCGCACGGTAAGGCGGATGTTGGCCGTCCCGCGCCCGCGCTTGTTGTGTTCATAGTCGACGATCTTGCACAGCTCCCCATCCAGCAGGATGGTCAGCCCCTTGCGCAGTTCCCCCGTGTCTAGTACCGGCATTGCTTTCCTCCAGCCCGCGGGCTGTACTCACCAGTCACTCTTCGGGTCACTCTTCGCCGATCCTGGCAACCGGCTCTTTGCTCGACCCGGTCAGTATTTCGGCGCCGTCCTCGCGCACCAGGACCACGTCTTCGAGCCGCACGCCGCCCCAGCCCGGCAGGTAGATGCCCGGCTCCACGGTGACGGTGGCGCCGGCCGGGAGGGCGTCCTGGGAGAGGCTGCTCAGGCGGATGGCTTCGTGCGTCCCCAAGCCCACGCCGTGGCCCAGCCCGTGGCCAAAGTTTTCCCCGTAGCCGGCCTGGGCGATGACATCGCGGGCCAGGGCGTCGATCTCGGCGCAGGGCCGGCCGGCGCGGATGCCGGCCTCGGCCCGCTCCTGCGCCGTTCGCACCAGGCTGTAGATGGTCCAGAACCGCTCGTCGGGCTCGCCCAGCACGATGGTGCGGGTCATGTCGGCGTGGTAGCCCTCGACAACGGCACCCATGTCGATGACGATAGGCTCGCCGGCCTGCAGGGGGCGCTCCCCGGCCTGGTGGTGCGGCCGGGCCCCGTTGGGCCCGCTGCCGATGATGGTCGGGAAGGACAGCCCTTCGCCGCCATGCTCGCGGATATACCTCTCGATCTCCCAGGCCGCGGCCCGCTCGCTGATACCCGGGCGGACCCAGGTGAGAAAGTGGGCAAAGGCCTCGTCGGTGAGGCGGATGGCCCGCCGCAGCTTCTCCTGCTCGGCGGCGTCCTTGACATTGCGCAGCTCCTCGACCAGGTTCTCCACCCCTTGCAGGGCGATGCCGGCCTGCTCGAAGACGGGGCGCAGCTTTTCGAACAGCGATACCGTGACGTGGGCGCTCTCAAAGGCCCAGCGCTTCCCACCCAGGCGCGGCAGGTAGGCCGGGAGCTCCTCCTCGATCCCCTTGGCTATCCGCTCCACCTGGTAGTCGGGGGCCTGCTGGCCGGCCTGCTCCACGTAGCGAAAGTCCACCAGCAGCAGGGCCTCTGTCGGGGTGATGATGAGATAGCCGGCCGACCCGTTGAACCCGCTCATGTAGCGGCGGTTGTCCGGCTGGGAGATGAGCAGGGCGTCCAACCCTCGCGCTTGTAGCTGTTGGCGCAACGCGGCGATCCGTTTTTGCACTCGAACCTCCTGGCGAATATTCCTCGCAGAGGGATAGTATAAGGCTAAAGGGCGGTTCTGTCAAAGAAGGGCCCGGCACCACAAGGTGCCGGGCCCCGTGTTTTCCTGGGAGGGGGCGGCCCTGACGGCCACCCCCCCCGGTTCCGTTATGCCCTACTTGAGCCCTACCTTGAAGATGATCGGCAGGTAAACGTAGTGGTAGGTTGGGCCAACGCCGCTCACGACCACATCGTGGGTGGCGTAGGCGCTGCCGCAGGCGTTGGTCGCGGTCATCACGACGGTGTAGGTGCCGCTGAGGGCAAAGGTGTGGTTGATCGGGTTGCCCGCCCCCGTGTCGCCGTCGCCAAAGGCCCAGGCGAAGGTAAAGGGCGGGGTGCCGCCAACCGTGCTGCCGGTGAAGGCGACGACCTGGCCGGCGCCCGGGTTGAGCGGCAGCCAGGAGAAGTCGGCGCCGGTGGGCGGGTTGCAGCCCTCGACGACGACGACCTGGTGCGTGACCGAGTCCTCGCCGCAGGCGTTGGTCACCGTCATCACCACGTCATAGGTCCCGGCGGCGGCATAGGCGTGGGTCGGGTTCGGCCCGGCGCCGGTGTTGCCGTCGCCAAAGTCCCAGGCAAAGGTCAGCGGTTCCGTGCCCTCGGCCGTGCCGTTGAAGGTGACGTCCTCGCCCACGGTGGGCGCGACGGGCGCCCAGTCAAAGGCCAGGGCGTACGGCGGGACGCAGCCGGCGTAGACGGTGATGTCGTGGGTGACGACCAGCGGGTCGCCGCACTGGCCGGTGGCGGTCATGACGACCGTGTAGGTGCCGGCCGTATCGTAGGCGTGGTTGACGAACTCGCCGGTGTCCGTGGTGCCGTCGCCAAAGGCCCAGTCATAGGTGATCGGGCCGGTGCCCTCGGCGGTGGCGGTAAAGGAGACCGTCCCGCCGACCAGCGGCATCGGCGGATCCCACTCAAAGTCGGCGTTGGTCACCGGGTCGCAGGGCTCCTCGACGCAGACCTGGCCGATCCAACTGTCCAGGCCGCAGGCGTTGGCGACGTCCAGCGTCACCGAGTAGCAGCCGCCCTCGGCGTAGGTGTAGATCGGGTTGGTCTCGGTAGAGGTCCCCACGCCGTCGCCAAAGTCCCACAGGTAGTCGATCGGCTCGGCGCCGGTCACGGTGGGCGTAAAGGCCACGGCAAGGCCGTCGATGCCATAGTCCACGTTGACGATGGCCGCCGGCTCGAGCACGGTCATGGTCACCGGGACGGTGACCTGCGGCTCGTCGGGGTCGTTGCTCAGGATAAGCAGGTCGGCCCGGTAGTCGCCGGGGGCCATGCCGGTGGCGTCAAAGTAGACGCCGACATCCTGGCACTCACCCGGCGGGACGGTGCCGGTGATGGGGTCCTCCCAGAGCCACGGGAAGTCGGGATAGCCCGGTCCCGCCACGACACCCTCCAGGCGGAAGGCGATGTCCTGCTGCGTCGCCCCGATGATGGTCCAGTCCTGCCAGGTTGTGCCGTAGCCAAAGCCGCCGCCCGGGTTGATGAACTTGCCCATGTAGCCGTTGGTGGTGTCGGCCGGCTGCCGGCCGTACTGCCCGCCGACCGAAAAGTCCATCGTCGGGTAGAAGACCAGCCACCAGGTGCCGGGTGGGACGACGACCGGCGTGGCCAGGTTCAGGGTGGTGTTGGAGGGCATGCCGCCGGAGCCGTTGGTGATGACCACCTGTGGGTCGTTCGGCGGCAGCGTCAGCGTCCAGACCGGCGGGTTGCCGCCCCCGGAGGGGTCGCCGTCGGGGAAGCCGGCGCCGTTGTCGGCATAGATCTGCCAGGTCAGCGCCGTGGCGTTCAGCAGGGTGGTGAAGCCGCTCCAGCCTTCGCCGGGGACAAAGATGGTGCTGATGGCCCACGGGTCGGCGTTGACGAAATCGTCGGCCAGGAAGGAGGAGTAGGCGGGGTAGTCGCCAAAGTCCTGGTTGACGTAGGCGTTCTGGTTGACCGCGCTGAGCGGCTGATCCCAGAGCACGTCCTCGGGGCCGGGCGCGACGGCCACGGGCGCGGCCGCCGGCGAGGCCGTGGTCAGGTTGGGGTTGATTCCGCCGCCCGTCACGTCCACCGGCACGAACGGCATCGAGCCAGCGAGCGCCAGGGTCGGCGTCATCTCGTGCAGCTCCCACTCCAGGTCGCAGGTGCCGACGTTGCAGACCTCCAGCGTCACGGCGGACTGGTAGTCGGGGCAGAGTTCCACCCACAGCGCCTCGGGCGTGACCTCGATGTCGCACTCGCCCAGGACGTCGGTGTCGGCGGCAAAGGTGACGACGGTCGCGCCGTCGCTGGCGACGCCCTCGTTGTGGATGATCTCGCCGCAGTAGGCGGTGGCGGTCACGTCAAAGGAGATCATGACCTGCTCGCCGCCGCCGGGGATGGAGCCCTCGATGACAAAGGGCATGCCCTGCTGGGTGGAGGTGCCGGTGTCCAGGGCCGGGGCCCAGGCGGTGGTGTACTGCAGGGCGTTGCCGGTGGTGGTCTGCCCCAGGATGGTGATGGGCGGGGCCCACGGGCCGGAGGAGAGCGACCCGTCGGTCATCCAGTCCAGCCAGTAGGTGCCCGGCGGCAGGGTCACTCCGGCGCTGGCCACATCGGCAAAGATGTAGCGGTTGTTGGCGCAGGGGCTGGTCTCACTGTCGCGCTGGATGTTGGTGAAGGTCGAGGAGAGCAGCCGGTTGGTAACCAGGTCGCCAAAGACCACGCTGCTGCCGGGGTCGTCGGGCGGGCCGTCCCAGATCTGGTAGTAGACGCCGGTGATGGGCGAGGGGTCGGTCGGCGCGCCGGTCTGGTAGGCGAAGAAGGTGATCTGGTCGATCTGCCAGCCGGCCGGGTCGGTGATCTCGAAATCGTCGGCCATGCGATAGCCTAGCGAGAACTGGTGGCCGAAGCCCAGGGTGTTCATGGAGAGCGAGGTTTGCAGGCGGCTGGCGTCCTGGCCGCCGCAAGCGGCGGGGTGGGTGACCAGCGGGCCGTTGTCCCACAGGACGGCCTCGGGGTGGCTCCAGGCCGTCACGGTTCCCGCGGGCACGGGCGCGGCCGGTTCATTGCCGCCCGCCAGGTCGGCCACCGCGCTCGGGTAGTAGAAGGTGGGGCGCGCGGGGGCCGGTGCGGCGGTCCGCAGCGGCGGGACCGTCCAGTAGACGGCGTTGTCCCCGGCGTCGTACCAGGCGTAGCCGGCCGTGTAGGCCAGGTTGCCGGCGTACTCCACGCCTGCGGGCAGCGTGTCGGACATGTACAGGCCGGGCACGATCGCCGGGGCCTGCACGGTGATGGTGTAGCGCATCGTCTCTCCGGACCAGACCTCGGTCGGGGCCTCTTTCCAGGCATTGAACTCGCCGCAGGGCTCGCAGTTGATCTGGAGCAGCGACTCGAAGGGCATCGGGTCGATGGCCCCGGAGCCGACCGTGCCGCCGGCCGTCCACACCCGGTCGTACATGTGCCAGCCGACGGAGCCGAGCTGGCCGACGTGCAGCGTCTGCGGCAGCGGGCCTTCCCAGGTGTCGGTAGCGATGTCATAGACAAAGACGGTGGTGTTGTAGGTGCCCCAGTAGCCGTCGGGATCGCCGCCGATGAGCACGATCTTGCCCCAGTCCTCCTTGCAGACAAAGGCCGGGGTCATCGTGCCGGCCGCGGCGGGGATGCTGGCCAGCGTGGTCCACTGCGAGCCGGAGGGCTGGGTGGCGTCCAGGACGAAGAAATCGTGAAAGCCGCGGTAGTCGCCGCCCACATAGATCTTGCCCAGGCAGCCCACGCCGGCGCCCAGGATGTGGCCGTCGGGCGAGGAGCCGGCCGGCTTGTTGTCGAGCTGGGTCCAGCCGTTAGCGCCGGGGTCGTACTCGTAGGTCGTGAGCGTGGTGTTGGCGAAGGAAGAGTCCGGGCCGCCGCCCACGACGAAGAGGCACTCGCCCGTACCGCTGTGGCAGGTGCCCACCCCGCCGGCAGCGCCGCCACGGATGAGGGGCAGTTCGGCCGGGGTAGTGTTGTCCCAGGTGTTACTCGTGGGGTCATAGACCTGCAGGTCGGCCGTGGCGGCGAAGCCGGCGTCGTAGCCGCCGGCGGCGTAGAGCAGGCCGCCGATCCAGCCCACTACCGGGCTAAAGCGCCAGTTGGGCATATCGGTCAACTGCGTCCAGGTGCCGGTGCCGGGGTCGTACATCTGCAGGTCGGGGTTGGGGGTGCTGGAGCCGACGCCCAGGCCGCCCACGATATAGCCCACCGGGCCCGCCGCCGCCGGGTTGGTGCCCACCGCGCCGCCGGCCCACTGGTTGCCCGTGGTGCCGGTGATCGGCTCGAGCAGCCAGCCGGCCGGGTCAAAGTACCCGGCGACCAGGTGTTTGTGGAGGATGGAGGTGTCGTTGTTGGCCGGGTTGGTGGCGTCCTCGGCATAGATCTGGCAGACCACGTCGTCGCCGGGCACGCCCTGCGGCTCAAAGCCCACGGTGATCGTCAGGTTCGTACCGTTGGGGACAAAGACCTGGGCCGGGCCGCCGCAGACGCCCGTGCCGGTGATGATCGTGTAGGTCAGGTTGACGTTGGTGTCGTAGCCGGCGTTGTTCCACACCGCCAGGGTGTGCTCCTGGGGCTCGCAGGCGCAGCCCGCGCCGTGGAACTCGGGCGGCGTCAGCATGATGGGCGGCAGCACGCAGGGCGGGATGGCCGCCTGGGGGTTCACCCACTCGTCACACGGCTCGCTGACCATGCTCGGCGGGGTGTAGACGTCGCTCGAGCATGGCGCGTGCGGCGGGCTGCCATACTCGTCGCCGTCCCAGTACCACGACTCCAGCGCGTCGGGCGTGCCGCTGCCCGAGACCACTTCGAAGCAGTAGTAGGCCGTGCAGTGGTCGGTGGAGGCCTGGTAGCGGGCGTGGTCGATGTTGACCTCGTAGGGTGCCGTCTCAAACGACCAGGAGAAGGGCCCCCAGGAGCCGCTGGTGCAAGAAGGCGTGCCCTGGACGTAGACGTTGGTCACCGTCCAGTCGGTGGGGAACTTTTGCCAGAGGTTGTAGACGTACTCCCAGTCGTTGGTAAACGACTCGGCGCGGAAGCAAAAGGTCTGCGTGGTGCCGGGGATGTAGCAGGTGTCCCCGCCCACGGAGGGGTCGAAGACGACGTACGAGCCGGAGAGCGACTCGATGCCGGCATCCGCAGCCGTGAGCGACAGCTCGGTCGGCGGCGTCTGCGCCGGCTTCTCGACGTCGGGAGTGGGTCCCTGGGCCAGGGCGGCCGGGACCACGCCGGCAAGGAGGACCATGATGACAAACAGGGTCCAAAGGCGCTTCATAGCTTACACTCCTTTGCTGAATCGGTCCTTACCTGCGGTGCCGGGGAAGATCGCGCCCCGTCGGGGGGGGAGCCCATGGGCCGCGAAGCCGCGCGCCGGGATCGGACCTCCATTGGCCGACAAAACGGACCCGTCACACCTCCTTCTTATGCCGCACGGCTGCATCTGTCTTGGAGTCAAACCGGCCTGTTTTCCGGTAAGGGAAAGGGGATCGATAGTCGGCCGGGGTTTTCTACATTATACCACAGTTGTCAAGTCTCGCGGTCTCGTTGTCTCGTTCCTCGGCTTGTCTCGGCCGCGGCTCTATGCTATACTAAAGTGCGAGCTGTGAGGCGTGAGGCAGGATGAGCGATGCATGACGCGGCAGCAGGTGAATGGGCTATCGAGACGCAAGGGCTGACCCGAACCTTTGGCGACGTGCTCGCCGTGGACCGCCTGGCCCTGCGCGTGCGCCGGCCCGAGATCATGGGGCTGGTCGGCCCCGACGGGGCGGGCAAGACCACGGCCTTGCGCATGCTGGCCGGCATCCTCGCTCCTACCTCCGGCGCGGCCCGCGTCCTGGGGTACGACGTCGTCCGCCAGGCCGAGGCGGTCAAGGCGCGCATCGGCTATATGGCACAGCGCTTCTCCCTCTACGCCGACCTCAGCGTGGAGGAGAACCTGGCCTTTTTCGCCGACATCTATCAGGTGCCCCGCGGTGAGCGCGGCGCACGCATGGCCGAGCTGCTGGACTTTGCCCGCCTGGCCCCTTTCCGCCGCCGCCGCGCCGAGCACCTATCGGGGGGGATGAAGCAGAAGCTGGCCCTGGCCTGCACGCTGGTCCACCGCCCGCAGCTCCTGCTGCTGGACGAGCCTACCACCGGGGTGGACCCGGTGGCCCGCCGCGAGTTCTGGAGCATCCTCTACCGCCTGCTGACCCAGGGACAGACCATCCTGGTCAGCACCCCCTACATGGACGAGGCCGAGCGCTGTAGCCGGGTGGCCTTTCTCTCCGGTGGTCGGCTGCTGACGGTGGGCCCGCCGCCGGAGCTGAAATCGGCCTACCCGCACCATCTGCTGGAGCTGCGCGCCCATCCCCCCGACCGGGCCGCGGCCGCCGTCCGCGCCGTCCCCGGGGTGCGCGATGCCCGGCTCTTTGGCCAGGCGCTGCACCTGGTGGTGGACGACGCCCTGGCCGCGCAGGCGCCGGTGCGCGCGGCCCTCGCCGCGGCCGGCCTGGAGGTGGCCTCCCTTCGCCCCATCGCCGCCACGATGGAGGACGTCTTCATGGCGCTGCTGCGGGGGTAGCTGCCCCCGCAGCCCCCCAAGAGAGGAAGCGGCGGGGCGGCCCGGATGGACCGCCCCGCTGTACGCCCTTACTGCCGCAGGAGGATCGGCAGGTAGACCGCGTACCGGTCCACCACCGCCAGGGACACCGGCACGGTGAACAGCGGTATACCGCGGTCGTCGCTGACGGTGAGCAGGCTGGCGGAATAGTCGCCCAGCGCCAGGCCGGCCGCGTCAAAGGTCACGTCGACCGTAGCGCACCCGGACGGCACCGTGCCGCTGATGGGGCTCTCGCTCAGCCAGGGGATATCGACGAGCGGCAGGGTTATGCCCTCGATGCGGAAGGCTATGTCCTGCTGCGCCGGCCCGATGACCGTCCAATCCTGCCAGTTCGTGCCGTAGCCGAAGCCTCCACCGGGGTTGATGAACTGAGCGGTGTGGCCGTTGGTCGTGTCGGCCGGCTGCCGGCCGTATTGCCCGTTGGGGATAAACTGTATGGTCGGATAGAACACCAGCCACCAGGTCCCCGGCGGGAGCACCCCCGGCTTGGACAGGCGCAGCAGGACGTTCGACGGCATCCCGCCCGGCGTGCCCGGGCTCAACGTCACCAGCGGGTGGTTCGGCGGCAGGGTCAGGCTCCAGACCGGCGGGGCGCCGCCGCCCGATGGGTCGCCGCAGGGCACGCCGCCGCAGTCGGCATAGATCTGCCAGGTCAGCGCCGTGGCATTCAGCAGGGTGGAGAAGCCGTTCCAGCCGTCGCCGGGGATGAAGAGGCGTTCGACCAGCCAGGCCTCGGCATTGGTAAAGTCGTCGGCCAGGAAGGAGGAGTAGGCAGGATAATCGGTGAACTCCTGGTCCACGTAGGCCGCCTGGTTGACCGTGCTCAGCGGCTGGTCCCAGAGCACGTCCTCGGGGGCGGCGGAGGGGACGGCCCCCGGCCGCACATGCGGCGAGGCGGGTGTCAGCCCGGGGTTGGCCGCCGGCCCGGTCACGTCCACCGGCGCGAACGGCATGCCGGTCCGGGCGAGGGGCGGCGGAGCCTCGAAGAGCTCCCAGTGCAGCGGGCAGGCGCCGGTGTTGCAGATATGCAGCGCGCGCACGGCGGTGGTGTCGGGCAGGAGCACCGCCTCCAGCGCCGACGGGTGGACGTCGATCCGGGGATGGCCCCATACCTCGGTAGCTGCGTAAAGGGGCCGGACCAGGGGGCCCCGACCGGCGATTCCCTCGTTGACGATAACCGCGCCGCAGGGGGCGGTGAGGGCCGCGTCGAAGGAAATCTCGACTCTGGCCGGCTCGCCCAGGCTGCCCTCGATGACAAAGGGCATGCCCTGCTGGGTGGAGGTGCCGCTGTCCAGGGCTGGATTCCAGGCACCGCTGCTGGTGGTGTACTGCAGGGCGTTTCCCGTGGTGGTCTGGCCCAGGATGGTGATCGGCGGGGCCCACGGGCCCGAGGAGAGTGTGCCGTCCGTCTGCCAGTCGAGCCAGTAGACGCCCGGCGGCAGGAGGACGCCAGCGCTGCAGACGTCGGCAAAGATGTAGCGCTCGTTGGTGCAGGGGCCGGTCTCGCTGTCGCGCTGGATGTTGGTGAAGGTCGAGGAGAGCAACCGGTTGGTGCTGGTGTCGCCAAAGACGACGCTGCTGCCCGGGTCGTTGGGCGGGCCGTCCCAGATCTGGTAGTTCACCGCGGTGATCGGCGAGGGGTCGGTCGGCCCGTTGGTCTGGTAGGCGAAGAAGGTGATGGTGTCAATATTCCAGCCGGCCGGGTCGGTGATCTCAAAGTCGTCGGCCATGCGGTTGCCGTTCAGGACCTGGTGGCCGAAGCCGTAGGTGTTCATCCCCAGGCCGGTCTGCAGGCGGCTGGCGTCCATGCCCGCGCAGTCGCCGGGGTGGGTGACCAGCGGGCCGTTGTCCCAGAGAACGGCCTCGGGGTGGCTCCAGGTCGCCACGGTTCCCACGGGCGCGGGTGCGGGCGATCCCGCGCCGCCCACCCGGTCGGCCACCGACTCGGGATCGTAGACGGCGGGCCGTGGGGCGGCCGGCGGCGGAGCGGACGTCTTGGGGCTGTGGTACTCCCACCGGACGGAGCGGGATCCACTGTCGTACCAGGCGAGGCCGTCGCTCCAGGCCAGGTTGCCGTCGAACTCGACGCCGGAAGGCAGCGAGTCGACCATGAACATCCCCTCTGCCAGCACCGGAGCGCTGATGACGATGGTGTAGGAGATGACCGTGCCGGTTTCGGCAAAGGCCGGGGCGGTCATCTGGGCCTCGATTGCCGGTCCGGGCACAAAGGTCAGGCTGGAGTGCCACGTCGCGGTACCATAGCCGGTGAGCGGGGTGAGCGCGTTTGTCGCCGGGTCGAAGAGGTTCAGCGCGGTGCCGTCGAGGCTGGCGCTGTAGATCACGCCGTGGAAGCGATCGGCCGCGGCGCTCGTGTACCAGCCCGGGCTCACGCCATGGTCCAGGGGCGGCAGCGCCGGGTTGCCCAGGTCGAAGGAGTGGACGTTGCTGCCCGCGGCTTCGAAGTAGTAGCGGTTGCCCAGCACCACGCCGAAGCGGGCTCTTTCGCCGTTCGGCAGCGTCGAGAGGAAGTCGGTGATCGTCCAGGTGTGCACGTCGATCAGGTGGGCGTTCGTGGTCCAGGCCTCACCGATCACGTACTGGTCGGTCGTGGGATCGTAGTCGCCCATGACGTTGGTGGCGAAGGGCAGGGCCAGCGTGTTCCACACTCCGCCGGAGGTGTACCACAACGTCGTGTTGTTCCACTCGGTATAGAGGAACTCGCCGCCGTCGGTGATCTCCAGGTTGCAGTACTGGCCCGAGGCGCCGGGCGGCCCGGCCATGATGGGGGTCCAGGTGTCGGCGGCCGGGTCGTAGCGGTCGATCGTGCCGAGGTGATAGTTGTGGGCCAACAGCCGGCCATCTGCGTCGACGGCCATCCGGCAGCCGGTCTCGTAGGGGGTCAGCGTCGTCCAGGCATCGGTGACGGGGTTGTACACGGCGAAGGAGGTTTCTCCGATGTCCAGACTGGTCATATAGAGCAGGCCGTCGCCGTTGAGCGGCGGGTGCGCCGGCACCCCAAAGTTGTCCAGCCGGGCGATGCCGTTGAGGCCGAGGATACCGATGCCGGTGCCCTCGCGCGGCGGCGCGCCGGTGCAGAGATAGGTCTGGTCCGGCTGGGCGCCGTTGTCGACGTTGGTGAAGGAGATGGTCACATCGTCGCCGACGCGGATGGCCTTCATGTGCGCCCTCTGAAAGGGCGCGTCAAGGGGGAAAAAGCCCAGGCCGAACCCAGCGCTGTTGTTGCCGGTGTAGCAGGCGGCATGGGTGAACTGGCCGGAGTAGGGCTCCTGCTGCTGGACCTTCAGAAAGAGGTTGTTGACGCCGGCCCCGTAGTTGAGCAGCAGGCCGGTGTACTGGAGGTCCGTGCCGACCACAGCCACGTCGGCCTCGGCGGCGTCGCCGTCGCCGCTATAGTCGTTGAGGGTGGCCCGGCCGTAGCCGTCGCACACCGCCGTGCCGTCCACGATGCTGCAGGTGCCGCCGCGCACCGTCCAGCGCGGGCCGAGCGGCCCGTCGGCGCGGTTGAAGTTGTCCAGGATGCGCATCGCCTCGGGGCGGCTGCCGGCCGGGGCCGCGGCCGGCCGGCCGGCGGCCGCCGCCACCGTCTCGGGGGTCGTGCCGGCCGGCCCCTGGGCCACCGCCATCGGCACCAGGCCGGCCAGGAGGATCACCAGGACCAGGGACGTCGTGAGCCGTTTCATCGCTTCACTCCTTTGGCTGGAACTGCTCAGGATTTTTCTCCGGAAGATGGTGCGTAAAGGTTCCCTTGCGGCGGAAGCCCGGCGATTTCCGCCCTCTGCCTTGCGAGATGCGGTCGACCTGCCTGGCGCCGGGCCATAGCCTTGCATCTGCTCGTGCCGGAGGCTACCTCTTATTATACGCCCCCTGTCAAGTCGGAACCTGAAGCCCTATATCGCAACCACAAAGACACGAGGCCTTGTTGGCTGTTTTCCCCGGCAATCTTTAGGTCACTGGTTTTCAGGTCAAGCGGATTGCCTTCCCCGGCGAGTTCGTTTATAATGCCCCCACATCGTGATGCGCAGGATCGACCCGATGACCACCCCGCTCCCGCCCCCGGCGCAGATTGCCGAGGCGCTGCAACGTTGCTACGAGTTTCCCACCGAACAGGCCCTGGCCCTGGCCACGGCCGGCCCGGCCCACATCCGTTCCCCCTGGGCCGTCCCCGGCATGGAACCGCTGGTCGAACGCCTGGTCGCCGCCCTGCGGCACGGCGAAACGCTGCTGCTCTTTGGCGACTTTGACGCCGACGGCGTCACCGGCAGCGCCGTCCTTTTCCGCGCCCTGGCCTCCTACAGCGACCGCGTCCAGCGCTACACCCCTTTCTACCACGAGGGCTACGGGCTGCACGTCGCCCAGGTGGAGGATTTCGCGCGGCGCGGCGTCCGCGTCATCGTCACCGTGGACAGCGGGGTCTCCTCCTACGAGGCCGTGGAACGGGCCCGGCAGTTGGGGCTGGAGGTCTTGGTGACCGATCACCACCTGCCGCGCCCCGACCTGGGGCCGGCCGGCACCCTGGCGATCAATCCCCCCGATTACCTGCTCTCCGGCGCGCAGTTGGCCTACCTCACGGCCCAGGCGGTGCGCGAGCGACTGGAGGGGCGGACCGAGCCCGATCCCTGGGGGCTGGCCCTCTCGGCGGTCGGCGCCCAGGCCGACTGGGTGGCCCTGGACCAGCCCGAGACGCGCGCCTGGGTGGCCCTGGGACAGGCGGCCATCAACGGGCCGGAGTGCCCCGGCGGGCTACAGGCTCTGCGCCGGCTCCTCGGCGAGACCTATACGCGGAGCGAGCTGCGCTCCCTGTGGGGGCTCCTCAACATGGGCAAGCGCTCGCACCTGATCGACCCCAACACGGTGGTTGAGGCGCTGCTGCCCACGACCCCGCCCACACGGGCCGCCGAGGTCTTCCAGGAGCTGGCGCGGGAGCGGGCACGCACCTACAGCGCGGCCGAGGGGATCGCCGCCGCCGCCCTGGAGGAGCTGCGCGGCCAGGTGGGCCAGGGCCTGCTCATCCACGAGATCCACGTCCCCGACGACACGCTTTCGGAGGTGGAGGGGCCGTTGACCTCGCGCATCGTTGAGTTGACCGGCCGGCCGGCCATGGTGTTGCGGCAGGCCGGCGGCCAGATCAACTTCTCCGGCCGCGCCCGCGGCAGCTTCTCCTTCGAATCCTTTCTCAGCGACCCCGAGATCTATTCCCTGACCCTGGCCATGGGCGGGCACCGCCAGGCCGTCGGCGGCTCGATCCGCCTGCAGGACCGCGGCGCCTTTGTCGATGCCGTCCGCCGCTGGGAACAGCGCCAGCCGCCGGCCGAGTCCGCTCCCTCTTCGCAGCCGCCCCCTGTTCCCCTGGCGCGCCTGGACCCGGCGGCGGCCTACCTCTACGGCCGGGCCATCGGCCCCTTTGGCCACCGCCTGCGCCCCCCCCGCTTTCGCACGACGATCGTCGTCCGCGGCGGCTGGGCCTTCTCCGGCGACTTTCTCGTGGACCTCTACCGCCCCCTGGGGCCGGGGAAGTGGGAGGTGACCTTCCGCTTCGACGAGGCCGGCTGCGATGGCCAGGGCGTGGCCATCCGCGTGGAGGGCGCCATCCACGAGTAGGACAGGTCTCCCCTACTCCCGCAGCAGTTGCCCGGCGATCACCAGGCGCTGGATCTCGGACGTCCCCTCGTAGATGCGGGTGACGCGCGTGTCGCGCAGGTAGCGCTCGACGGGGTAGTCGCGCGAGTACCCATACCCGCCGAGGACCTGCAGGGCCATGTCGCAGACCTGCGACGACATCTCGGTGGCAAAGAGCTTGGCCATGGCCGCTTCCTTGGTGTGGCGCTCCCCGCGGTCCTTTTTCAGCGCCGCGCTCAAGGTGAGCATGCGGGCGGCCTCGATCTGCGTGGCCATGTCGGCCAGCATCCACTGGATGGCCTGTAGCTCGGCGATCGGCTTGCCGAACTGCACCCGCTCCTTGGCGTAGCGCCGGGCCGTCTCGAAGGCCGCCTGGGCGATGCCGACGGCCTGGGCGGCGATGCCGATCCGGCCGGCGTCCAGCGTCACCATGGCGATCTTGAAACCCTCTCCCTCCTCTCCCAGGCGGTCCTCCAGCGGCAGGCGATAGTCCTCGAAGGCGATCTGCGCCGTGTGCGAGGCGTGCATGCCCATCTTTTTCTCGATGCAGTCGACCTTGAATCCGGGCCGCTGCGTGTCCACCAGGAAGCAGGTGATGCCGCGCGTCCCCTTGCTGCGGTCGATCGAGGCAAAGACGTTGAGGAAGCGGGCCTCGGCCCCGCTGGTGATAAAGGTCTTGACGCCGTTGAGCAGGTAACCGTCGCCGTCGCGCACCGCGGTGGTGGCCACCGCGCCGGCATCGGAGCCGGCCCCGGGTTCGGTCAGGGCAAAGCCGCCCAGCCACTCCCCGCTGGCCAGGCGGGGCAGGTAGCGCCGCTTCTGTTCCTCGGTGCCGAACTTGACCAGCGGATAACAGCCGGTGGTGCAGTGCACCGTCATGATCAGGGAGGTGGCCGCGCAGGCCCGGGCAATCTCCTCCACCGCCAGGCAGTAGGACACCGTATCCACGAACGACCCACCGTACTCCTCCGGCACGACCAGCCCGAGCAGCCCCAGTTGGCCCATCTTGCGCAGTGCTTCCCAGGGGAACTCCTCGGCCTCGTCGCGGTGGGCCGCCTGCGGCGCCAACTCCTTCTGCGCAAAGTCGTGGGCCATGTCCTGGATCATGCGCTGTTCTTCGGTGAGGGTAAGGTCCATGGAATTCCTCCAGCCTCGCTTCCAGGCCACAGCCTGTTCAGCGTATCTGCAAGATGCAGGATGCAGAAAGCAGGACACAGGATACAGGACAGCTCGTATCCTGTTTCCTTCTTCCTGCTCTCTGCTCCCTGCTCTCCGCTCTCTGCTTTCTGCTCTCTCCTCTCTTACCCCTTCTTCGGCGGTTCCTCCCCGGCGGCGTAATTGTAGAACCCCCGCCCGCTCTTGCGCCCCAACCACCCCGCATCCACATACTTGCGCAGCAGCGGGCAGGGCCGGTACTTGTCGTCGCCAAGCCCCTTGTGCAGCACCTCCAGGATGGCCAGGCAGACATCCAGGCCGATCAGGTCGGCCAGGGCCAGGGGGCCCATGGGATGGTTCATGCCCAGCATCATGATCTGGTCGATCGCTTCCTTGGCGGCTACCCCCTCGAACAGGGCAAAGACGGCCTCGTTGATCATCGGCATGAGCACGCGGTTGGAGACAAAGCCCGGGAAGTCGTTGGCCGGGACCGGGATCTTGCCCAGTTTTTTGGACAGCTCAATGACGGTGTCTGTCGTCTGGTCCGAGGTGGCCAGGCCGCGGATCACCTCCACCAGCGCCATCAGCGGCACCGGGTTCATAAAATGCATGCCGATGACCTTGTCCGGACGCTTGGTGGCCGCGGCCAGGACGGTGATGGGGATGGAGGAGGTGTTGGAGGCCAGGATGACCTCCGGCCGGCAGAGGCCGTCGAGCTCGCCAAAGATGCGCTTCTTCAACTCGACATTCTCGATGATGGCCTCGACGACCAGGTCGGCGCCGGCGGCGGCGGAAAGCTCCCCGCTGGCGTGCAGCCGGCCCATCACCGCCGCCTTTTCCTCGGCGGTCATCTTGCCTTTCTCGACACTTTTGCCGAGCATCTTGTCGATAAAGCCCAGCGCCCCCTGCAACTGCTCGGGGATCACCTCGATCATCGTGGTGTCGAATCCGCTCTGGGCAAAGACCTGGGCGATGCCCCGGCCCATTGTGCCCGCGCCGATGACGGCGACTTTCGTGATCTCCATCGTATCCTCCTTGTGGCCCGCCTCTGCCCACCCCGGTAGGGAGAGGGGGGGCCGGCAGCCTACATCATCTCGATGCTCAGCGCCACGGCTTCTCCGCCGCCCAGGCAGAGGGTGGCGATGCCGGTGCGCAGGGAACGCTGTTTCAGGGCATGGATCAAGGTGACCAAGACACGGGTGCCGCTGCAGCCGATGGGGTGTCCCAGGGCGATGGCCCCGCCGTTGACGTTGACGCGCTCCCAGTCCCAGCCCAGGGCCTTGCCGTCGGCCACGGCCTGGGCGGCAAAGGCCTCGTTGGCCTCGATCAGGTCAAAGTAGTGGATATCGACGCCCAGCTTCTTCATCACCTTCTGCACCGCATAGATCGGCGCGGTAAAGAGCTTCAGCGGCTCGACGGCCGCCTGGTCGTAGGCGGTGATGCGGGCCAGCGGCTGCAGGCCCAGCGCCTGGGCCTTGTCCGCGCTCATCACCACCACCGCGGCGGCGCCGTCGGTGATGCCCGGGGAGTTGCCGGCGGTGACGATGCCGCCGGACTCGAAGGCCGGGGGCAGCTTGCCCAGTTGGGCCATGGCTTCCTCGATGGAGGCATAGGCGCGGGGGTTCTCGTCCACCTCGTAGAGCAGGGGCGGGCCCTTGCGCTGGGGGATCTCCACCGGGACGATCTCTTCCTTGAAGCGACCGGCGGCGATGGCCTCGACGGCCTTGCGCTGGCTGTGGTAGGCGAACTCGTCCAGCTCCTGGCGGGTGAGCTGGAACTCGCGGGCTACCCACTCGGCAGAGGCGCCCATGTGGTGGTTCTCAAAGGCGCACCACAGGCCGTCCAGAACCATCCCGTCGACCAGCCCATCGGCCACGGCGCCGCCGACGCCGCCCTTGACGATCCCGCCCATCCGGTACCCGGTGCGGGCGCGGGGCAGGTAGAAGGGCACCATATTCATGTTTTCCATACCGCCGGCGACAATGATTTCGGCATCGCCGACCTGGATCATCGCTGCGGCCAGCATGACGGCCTTGAGCCCCGAGCCGCAGACCTTGTTCACCGTGGTGGCCCCGACAAAGGGCGGGACGCCGGCCTTGATCGCGGCCTGGCGGGCCGGGGCCTGGCCCTGGCCCGCTGGCACCACGCAGCCCATGAACACCTCGTCCACGGCCGCCGGGTCCACCTGGGCCCGCTGCAGGGCGTGGCGGATCACCGTTGCCCCTAGCTCCGGGGCGGGGATGTTGGCGAGACTGCCGCCGAACTTGCCGATGGCCGTCCGGCAGGCGCTGACGATCACGATATCACGGATCATGGAAACCTCCTTGGATAGACTGCAGGGCTTTCCGCGGGGCCAACCGGAACGCTGGAGTCATCACCTCCTCGTGTCTGGGGGGCAACTCTGCCCCCGGTGAGCTATTCGTTATCGCAAACGAACGGGCGAAGGAGTACTGCGGGCTATTGTACTACATTGTGCCCGGATGCGCAAGCTGTCTCCGCACACGCGCACACGCGCACACGGCGGATGCATTTTTCCCCGCGCTGTAATAAAATAGCGCTAGGGGTAGTCTTGTACGGCGCAAAATGGCATACTTTTCCCCAGATGCTCCAGAAGGAGGAAGAAAATGGCTGCTCCCTCACCCGCAAGCAAACGGCCCACTCGATCCATCCCTGCATGGTTGGTCCCCGTGGTCCTGGCGCTCATCGTCGTGGCGATTGTCGGCGGCTTCGTGGCCCTCTACCTGGTCAGCACCCTGCCCGAGCGCCTGGACGACCAGCAGACGGTGCTCATCGTGCCGCCGCGCCTGGCCCCGGGCAGCACCGCCGCGCTGCGCGTCGTCGTGCAAGACTTTCAGGCCGGCCGGCCCATCGCCGGGGCCCAGGTGAACGTCGACCTGCAGCCCCCCACCGGCCGGGCTATCCCCCTCTTTCGCGGCCAGACCGACGCCACCGGCAGCCTGCCCGTCACCTTCCAGGTGCCCTTCGACGCCCCGCCCCAGGCCCGCATCGTCGTCGACACCTCCTCCCCGGCCGGCCGCGACCATGTCGAGCAGGAGGTCACCATCACCCGCGACTTTCGCCTGCTCCTCAGTAGCGACAAGCCGCTCTACCAGCCCGGCCAGGCCATCCACATGCGCGCCCTGGCCCTGAGCGCCCTGGATATGGCCGCCGCCAACGGCGTCACCGTCGACTTCCTCGTCGAGGACGCCAAGGGCAACAAGGTCTTTCGGAAGAGCGTCACCGCCTCCGAGTTCGGCATCGCCGCCGCCGACTTTCAGTTGGCCGACCTGGTGAACCAGGGCGCCTACAAGCTCGTCGCCTCTATCGGCGAGACGCGCTCGGAAAAGACCGTCGAGGTCCGCCCCTATGTTCTGCCCAAGTTCGCCGTGCGCGTCTCCACCGACCGACCCTACTACCTGCCCGGCCAGCGCGTCGAGGGCACCGTGCAGTGCGACTACTTCTTCGGCAAGCCGGTGTCCGGCGCCGAGGTGCAGATCGTCGGCAGCGTCTGGGACGTCGCGCGCACCGTGGTTGTGGAGGTCCGCGGCCAGGCCGACGCCGAGGGCACCTACCGCTTCGCCTTCGACCTGCCCACCTACTTCGCCGGCAGCGGGCTGGAGTCGGGCCAGGCGCAGTTCGCCCTGGAGGTCACCGCCGTCGACCAGACGGACCACGCCGAGCAGACCAGCCAGGTGCTGGCCGTCGCCGCGCAGCCGCTGGTCATCGAGGCGGTGGCCGAGAGCGGCACGCTGCGCCCCGGGGTGGAGAACATCGTCTACCTCCTCACCGCCTACCCCGACGGCCGGCCGGCCCCGGCCCGGCTGGAGGTTTGGGTGTCCGGCGCCGGCCAGCCCGTCGAGCTGAAGAGCAACGAGTTCGGCCTGGCCGAACTGGCCCTGACCCCCACGTCGGCCCTCCAAATGGTCATCAGGGCCACCGACGCCGCCGGCAACGCCGCCGAGCGCAATGTCTACCTGGAATCCACCTCCGAGGCCGACAGCATTCTGCTGCGCGCCGACCGCGCCGCCTACCTGGTGGGCGAGACGATGCACCTGCTGGCGCTGACGCGCGTCGATGCCGGCTCCGTCTACCTGGACATCGTCAAGGCCGGCCAAACCCTCTCCACCCGCGCCGTCCCCGTGGAGAACGGCCGCGCCGAGTTCGCCATCGACGTCAGCGCCGATATGTACGGCACCCTGGAACTGCACGCCTACAAGGTGCTGCTGGACGGCACCATCGTCCGCGACACGCGCCTGGTGGTGGTCGACGCGCCGAACGACCTCTCCGTAGCCATCGCCATCGACCGCAGCGTCTACCGACCGGGCGACACGGCCGACCTCTCCTTCCTGGTGAGCGCGGCCACCGGCGGCAACGTGCGCGCCGCCCTGGGGCTGGCCATCGTCGACGAGTCGGTCTTTGCCCTACAGGAGCAGGACCCCGGCTTTGCCAAGCTCTACTTTGTCCTGGAGCAGGCTCTGCTACAGCCGCGCTACCAGATCAAGGAGTGGGAGCTGCCGGGGGAAATCTCCCCCGACGAGGCGGCGGCCCGCGCCGCGCAGGACCTGGCGGCCCGCGCCGCCTGGGCCGGCGTCCCAACCGCACAGGCCGGGGCGCTCAACTCGCGCGCGGCCAAGATGGCTGCCCTGTACGAAGGCCAGCAGATGGGCTTCCTGCGGCTGGGCCAGGCCAGCACCGTGGCCCTGGCCATTATCCCCCTGGGGATGGTCGCCGCGGCCGTCGTCGCCCTGGCGCGGGCGCGCACGCTGAAGCGCGCGCTGCCGCGGCTGGCGCTCTTCACGGTGGTCCTGGTGCTCGGCACCGGGCTCCTGGCGATGGCCCTGATCGGCGGCAGCTCGCTCTCCTGGGACCTGGAGTGGCTGCCTGTCGCCTGGGGGCTGCTCCTGGTCCTGGGCTTTCTCCTTTTCCTGATCTATGCCCTGGCCACGGGGGACGGCGCCGCCCGCTTCCTGGTCTTGCTGACGCTGGCCTGGGGGGCGTTCCTCTTTCTGTTCACCCGGGCCATGAATAACTATATCGAGATCGACGAGCGCTTCGTCCTGGCCGGCCTCTCCGCGGCCCTGCTCATCCCGCCGGCCTACATCCTCCTCGGTCAGGGGCGCTGGGTCCAGGGCGAGCGCTTTGCCGGCGCCGTGGCCACCGGGCTGGGCACCTTGCTCTCCGTGGTGGTGCTGGCCGTGCCCATGGTCGCCCTGCTCACGGGTAGCAGAGCCATATACGGAGCCGTCGCGCCGACCGCCGGCAGGGCGTTGGGCGACGGCATGGTGGTACAGGAGCTGCGCCTGGAACAGGCCGCCCCGATGCCCGCCACCACGGCGACCCCGGCGATGCCCCCCACGGTGGACAAGGCCCAGGCCGGCCATAACGCCGTCGGCACCGCCGAGCCCCCGCGCCTGCGGCAGTACTTTCCCGAGACGCTCTTCTGGCTGCCCGAACTGGTCACCGACGAGAACGGTGCCGTTTCCCTGAAGGTGCCGATGGCCGACAGCATCACCACCTGGCGCCTGACGGCCCTGGCCTCCACCCAGGACGGACGGCTCGGCTTCAGCACCTCCGGCATCCGCGTCTTCCAGGACTTTTTCGTGGATATCGACCTGCCCCTGGCCCTCACCGAGGACGACGAGATCAGCATCCCGGTGGGCGTCTTCAACTACCTGCCGGATGGGCAGCAGGTGCGCCTGGTGGTGCAGCCCGAGCCCTGGTTCGAGCTGCTGGGGCCGGGCGAGCTGACGATGACCGTCGCCGCCAACGACATCGACGTCGTCTATTTCCCGATCCGTGTGCTGGAGTTCGGCCGGCAGGGCTTCCAGGTGACGGCCTGGGGCAGCCGGATGAGCGACGCCATCCGCCGCGAGGTCAACGTCGTCCCCAACGGCAAGGAGATCCGCCTCACCGAGAGCAACTGGCTGAAGGAGAGCACGGAGGTGGCCGTGCCCATCCCGGTCCACGCCGTCCCCAAGACGGCGCGCATCGAGGTCAAGATCTATCCCGGCGCGCTGGCCCAGGTGATCGAGGGGCTGGAGAAGCTGCTGCAGGTGCCCTATGGCTGATTCGAACAGAGTACGTCGGTGACGTACCCCAACGTGCTGGTGCTGAACTACCTGGAGCAGACCGGGCAGGACAATCCCGAGATCCGCATGACCGCGGAGAAGTACGTGGGCCTGGGCTACCAGCGCCTGCTGACCTTCGAGGTCGCCGGCGGCGGCTTTTCCCTCTTTGGCCAGGCGCCGGCCGATGTCTTCCTCACCGCCTACGGCCTGATGGAGTTCGCCGACATGGCCAAGGTCTATCCTGTGGACGAGGCCCTGCTCTCGCGCACCGCCGAGTGGCTGATGGCCCAGCAGCAGCCCGACGGCGCCTGGGAAGACCTGGGCTACTCCGAGCACTGGGCCATCGATTCCAAGGTCCCGACGACCGCCTACATCGCCTGGTCGCTCATCGAGGCCGGTTACGGGGACCGCGCCGAGGTGCGGCGGGCCATCGACTATGTCCGCGAGTTTGCCGCGCAGGCCGAGGACCCCTACGCCCTGGCGCTGGTGGCCAACGCCCTGACGGCCTATGCCCCCGGCGACGGCGCTACCCAGGCCGTCCTCCGGCAGCTCTACGAGGTGCGCGTCGCCGAGGACGGCGTGGTCTATTGGAACACCACCGCCGCCTCCTTTATGGGCGGCACCGGCGCCAGCGGCAGCATCGAGACCACGGCGCTGGCGCTCATGGCCTTCCTGCGCGCCAACGCCTATCCCGACGCCGTCGGCGGCGCGCTGGCCTACATCGTCCAGTCCAAAGACTCCTGGGGCACCTGGAGCACCACCCAGGCAACGATCCTCTCGCTAAAGGCCCTGCTCCTGGCCGGCCAGAAGGATGGTCAGGCAGAGGGGCCGGCCACCGTGCGCGTCAGCCTGAACCGCGAGCAGGCGCAAGAGGTCGTCATCGACGAGCACAACGCCGACGTCGTCCACCTGCTCACCTTCGACGGCGGCTTTGCCCCTTCCGGCGACAACCGCGTGCAGCTCGAGGTGCAGGGCGGCGGCAACCTGATGTACCAGGTGGCCACGCGCTATTATGTGCGCTGGGACAAGGTGCCGCAGCAGCCGGCCGGCCAGGAGGCCATCCAGATCGACCTGCAGTACGACCGCACCTCCCTGGCGGTGAACGACACCGTCAACGCCGGCGTGGTGGTCAAGCTGAACGCGCCGGTCGTGGTCAAGATGGCGCTGGTCGACCTGGGCGTGCCGCCCGGGTTCACCGTGCTCACCGAGGATCTGGACCGGTTGGTGGAGAACCGCACGATCTCGCGCTACGAGCTGACGGGCCGACAGATCGTCCTCTACATCGAGAACCTGACCCAAGAGCAGCCGCTGCGTTTCACCTACCGCCTGCTGGCGCGCTTCCCCCTGCGGGCCCAGACCCCGCCGACGGCGGCCTATGACTACTACAACCCCACCACCCTGGCGGTTCAGGCGCCGACGGCGATGGTGGTGAGCCCGTAGCTTCTGGCAGGGGTGCGAGGGAAGGCGGGGACCGGAGGCTCCAGGGCGAAAGACGAAGGACGAAGGCACCAGGCATTTTACTCAGCCTGGTGCCTTGGCCTTTCGTCCTTTGTCTCTGGCCATCCTGCAGTTCTTGGTGTCGAGGTTACTTCGGTTCTTCCCGGCTCACGGTGTCTAGCAGTTGCGGGTTCCGGGCCACCCAGCGGCGCACCAGGTCCACGCGGAAGCGGAAACGCTCCGACCCCGGGGCGGTGCGGGCGACGATGTCGCGCGACTCCAGCCGCACCAGGGCGCGCCGGGCGGTCTCGGCGTCGATGGTCTGCTGGCGGTTCTGGGTAAGGGCGGCGATCTCGGCGGCCGTGGCCGCCTCGGTGTGGGTCAGCAGCTCGGCCAGGGCCAGCATTGTCAGCCGCTCGGGGCTATCGGCGCCGGCCCAGACGTACTTGAAGTGGGCCTCACCGCGCTCGGCGATGCGCTCCAGGACGCTGTCCACGTCGGCCACGCTGATGTAGGAGCGCTCGGTCTCGTTGTGGTAGGCGACCATCTCGTGGCAGACGAGTTGGGTGAGGAAGGGGTGGCCGGCGGTGACCTCGTAGATGCGCTGTACTGCCAGGGGGTCGTACTCCATGCCGAAGGGCGCTACCGGCTCGGCGATCAGCCGCTCCACCTCCTGGCGCTCCAGAAACGAGATCTGTTTGTAGGTGGCGATGTTGAAGAGGATAGACCAGTACTCGGCGGCCAGGTCCTCCAGCTTGTGCGTGCCGGAGAAGATAAAGTCCACGGGCCGTTCGTGCTGCATGATGGTGCGCAGGAAGGGAAAGATGCCGGCGCCGATATGCCCCTCTTCGACGTGGCGCTGCAGCTCCTCGAACTCGTCGAACATCAACAGGAGGTGCTTCTCGCCCAGCGCCGGGTAGAGGCCGCGCAGGAAGCGCGAGCGGAAGGTGAACTCGGGCTGGGACTCGTACTCCTGGCGCGGGGGCAGCGTCACTTCCAGGCCGGCCTTCTCCAGGGCATAGGCGATCTCGTCGCTGACGGTGTAAAAGAACTCGGCCTCGCTGCGGGCGGCGATGCCCTGCATGTCCAGGAGGACGCAGTAGTGGGTATCCTGCAGGACATCGCCCAGGCGGTAGAGGACCGAGGTCTTGCCCGTGCGCCGCTGACCATGCAGGACAATGATATTGTTCTGATAGGTCCCCAGGAGGTGCTCGCGGATGTAGGAGAAGACATCCTGCCGGCCGAAGAACATCTCCTGCGTCTTGATCGGCGTCCCGGTGACGTAGGGGATGGGAAAGATGCGCTGGAAGGGCCGTTCGGCGGCGGCAAAGACGATCTCGTCGGCCAGGGTCAGCTCGCGGTTGGCGTCCACGGCGTCGTTGTAGTAGATGTGGAACAGGACGCGGGTCGCGCGGGGCGCGCGCGGCTCCAGGGCCAGGTCGACAACCCGCTGCTCGCCCGGCGGCAGCAGCTCGATGCGCGCCTCGCTCTCCGGCAGCAGTTGGTAGCCGCCGCCGGGCTCCAGGGTGATGCGCACCTGCTCGGCGACGTTCAGGCCGGTGTTGGCAACGCGCAGGCGCAGCGTCAGGCGCGGCAGAAAGGTGAACTGCCGGGTTTCCAGCTCGGCCTGCAGCAGGGCCCGGCCGCGCAGGTCGCGTAGCGACTCGAGCAGGGCGCCACGCCAGCGGGGCAGCAGGGTGCAGAGGATCTGCTGCTCGGGGTAGGGGGTCGCCCCGGATAACTTGCAGGCCTCGGGCGACTCGCCGATGTACCGCTCGGCGGCGGTGATCTCCTCCATGGCCCGGTTCAGGTAGATGCTGCGGCCGTTGGGGTCGTCGACGCGCTGGGCTTTTTTCAGTTCGCCGACGGCCCGCGAGAGGCGCTCTCCGACCAGGGTGAGGACTTGCGGCAGGGAGGAGGTATGCTCCTCCGGCAGGAGCCGGATGGCCGCCATGTGGTAAAAGTTGCGCGCCTGCAGACCCTCGCGCAGGAAACGGTGCAGTTCGCCGATCTCGCTTTGCCAGCGCCAGCCCGGGTTGGCGGCCGTGGCCTCGACGATGACCCCCAACGAATCGGCGGCCCGGCCGGGGTTCTGACACAGCGTGTGGTAGGCGGCGACGACGACGGCCGCGGCCTGGTCGCGCCCGCGGTGCAGCCGCGGCACGGCGTGCTCCAGGACGCGGATCGCCTGGCCGTCGCGCTGGAAGAGGGCATAGATGCTGGGCAGCAGCGTTTCCGGGTGGCGGCGCAGCCGCCGGGCCAGGGCGGCCGCGCGATCCACGGGCCGCCGCGGCCAGAGCAGGGCGCTGAGCAAAACCCAGGGCAGCCCCGTGACCAGCCCCAGAAGGGTCATCGCCAGCACGGCGACGATCGGGATCAGCGGGTAACCGAGCGAAAGCAAGTGGCCGAACGCCTCGACGGCGTAGGCGGTCAGGGGAGTCCCGGTGTTGCCGCTGATTGCCAGCGGGGCGACCATCAGCAGCATGTTGGCCACCGGGACCACGGCCAGCAGCGCAAAGATAGCTCCCCCGACGGCCCCGCAGGCCAGGCTGGCGCGGAAACGGGAGGCGAAGCGGTCCGGCGGGTGTGTGAGGAAGAGGACACCGAATCCACCCCATAGCAGGATGGTCAGCGGGACCAGGATCAGCGCCGGGATGAGCAGGGTTTCGGCCAGGATCGACAGGCGGGTAGGCAGGACCCCCTGTCGCAGCAGAAAATCGCCGCCGTTGGACAGCAGGGCCGGCACGGCCAGGATAAAGACCTCCGCGGACAGCAGGAAGCCGCCGATTGCTCCGCCGACCAGCCCGGCGCGCAGCGGTCGCTCTTGGAGGTCCGGCAGTCGCGGTAGGCGCGGATGGTAAACCAGGTCTAGCAGGTCCGGGCCGGCCGTGCCGGCCGCGGTCGGGCGCCCGCCGGCGCGGCGGACCAGGGCGACGATGAACCCCTCCACCGCTCCCAGGAGCAGGCCCAGCAGGGGGATGACGATGGCGCTCACCACGGAGGTGCGAAAGACATTGCCGATGGCGCTGCGCAGCATCTCCTGGAAGACGGTCTCGCCGGGCGGGGCTGCCAGGATGACCACGTAGAAGGCGCCGCCCAGCCGGATGACGTTGTATGGGGCGATGAGGAAAGTCTCGACCATCCAGGCGACGACCAGCCCGCTGAGCGCGCCGACCCGGATCCCATCTTTCAGTGTCGCCGGCCGGGCGCGCAGCGCCGCCAATGTGCCGACGAAGAGGAGCAGGAAGGCTGCGGCGTTCTGCGAGAAGGAGCGCAGCAGGTCCCGCGGGATCCAAGGGACATCCATCCAGCGCCATCCGGGCAGCAGGCCGGTTAGTTGGTCGTAGACCGCGAACGACATGACCACGACGAGCAGGAAGCCGATCAAGATGCCGCTGGAGAGGCTTTTGCGATACATGGGTCCCTCGGGTCCTGCCGCCTGGAGTGCGGCCGGCGGGCCGCGCTCCCAGGCGATGTGCGGGCTGGGTCCCGCCAGTGAAGATCGCTCCTTTGGGGGGCCGGTCTACAGCCCGGCCGCGGCCTGCAACTCCTGGGCCAACTCCCCGGCCGAGGCGTAGCGCTCGGACGGCTCCTTGGCCAGGGCCCGGCGCAGGATGCGCTCCAGGGCCTCTGGGAAGGTGGGGTCCGCGCCGCGCGGGGAGGGAAAGGAGGCTTGGATGTGCTGGACGATGACCCCGAAAGGCGTGTCGGCGTTGAAGGGCCGCCGGCCGGTGAGCATCTCGTAGAGCACCACGCCCAACGAGTAGATGTCCGAGTGCGGGGTGGCGGGGTTGCCTATGCCCTGCTCCGGCGACATGTAGTCGGGCGTGCCGACGCTCATCCCGGCCATGGTCATGCCCTCCGCGCCGTGGGTCACGCGGGCGATGCCGAAATCGGTCAGCACCGGGTCGCCGTCGGCGGTGAACATAATGTTGGCCGGTTTGACGTCGCGGTGGATGATGCCGCGCTCGTGGGCATAGTCCAGGGCGGCGGCGACGCCGCGCACGATGGCCACCACGTCGGGCAGGGGCAGGCGCCGGCCCTCGCCCAGCAGCCGCTCGCGCAGGGAACCGCCGTCGATGTACTCCATCACCATATAGTAGCGGTCCCCTAGCCGGCCGAAATCGTAGAGCTGGACAATGTTGGGGTGGCGCAGCGCGGCGACGGCCGTGGCCTCGCGCTGGAAGCGGGCGCGGAACTCGTCATCGTCGGCCAGGCCGGTGCGCAGCACCTTGATGGCGACATAGCGATCGATGAGCGGGTGGTAGCCCTTGTAGACCTCGGCCATGCCGCCCTGCCCGCAGCGCTCCAGCACCCGGTAGGGCCCGATGCTCATCCCGGTGAGGTCTACCCCGGAGGCGGGGGACACCGCCGGCGTGGTCGGGGTGGCCTCTTCTTGGCGCCGGGCGAACTCGGCCAAGGAGGCGGAAAAGGGCAGCCAGGTGGGGCCGGCCGGCCGTAGGATGCCGCGCCGGTGCAGCCGGCGGCGCGTCTCCTCTGGGACCTGCTCGGGGTGCAAGACGGCGATCCGCTCGGGCTCTTCGATCTGCGACCAGAGGTAGCGGAGGTGATCTTCGGCCTCGGCCAAGAAGCGCCGCTGCACCTGTTCGGCCTCGGCCGGCGTCAAGGGGTGCTCCGCGGCGCCGCTCTCCCAGAGGTGATAGCCGGCCAGTTGGGCGAAAAAGGGGTGCGGCCCGGCCCACTCCAGCGCCCGGGCAACGTCGGCCGGGGCAAATCCGGCCTGCCCTCCCAGGCGCGAAAGGCGCTGCAGGAGCTCTTCGGCCTCGGTTTCGGGCAGCAGCCCCAGGGGCAGTTCGGAGAAGATGTTGAAGAAGGGGGAGGAGAGAGTGGTGGAGTGGCGGTAGGTCAACTCGTACAGGCTGCGCTTGGAGGCTGTGAGGTAGACAACGCCCACCTCCCCGGCCAGGCTGCGCAGCTCGCCGTAGAAATCCACCTCAAAGTGCTGGCTCTGGGCCAGCGACTCGAACTCGTCGAGCGCCAGGACGATGCGGTAGCCCGCGTCGCGCAGGCTGCGCAGGGTGCGGCGGACGCGCATGAAGCGCAGCTCCGGCTCCTGGATGGCGGCGCGTAGCGCGCCGCGCAGCTCGGCCTCGCGCAGTCCGGCGTAGAGCTGGTCGAGGACCTCTTGCCAGAACTCGCTGCGGGTGGCCGAACCCATACCCTCGACATCCAGGTAGGCGAAGAGGGTGCGCTCCGGGTCCAGCCCGAAGCGGCGCTGGGCGTCGGGGTTGGGCAGGTAGGAGAGGAGCGAGCTCTTGCCGACCTTGCGTTCGCCGACGATGGACCGGCACTGCCCGGTCATGATGGCGCTGTAGAGTTGTTCCAACTCGCCGCGCCGGCCGCAGAAATAGGCCGGGTCGGTGATGCGGTGGCGGTTGAAAAAGGGGTTCCGCAGCGCAGACATTGCCTGCCCTCGTCGACGGTGTAGCCCAGGGATCGGGAGATATTGTACTACATCGGTGAGCGGCGTGCAACTTGCCCCGGCTGCTAGGCGGCGCTATCGCCGAGCGGGGTCTTGTCAGGGCCGGAAGTTTCATCTTCCTCCTGGACCCAGGAGAAACGCCGCCGCAGCGTCTTGGGATAGTACTGCCCCAGCACGTCGTAGCCGACCTGCCGGCCCCAGCGGTGGTACTCGCGGGGATCGATATACGATTTGAGGCTGGTCTGCAGGTTCCAGGTGCGGCGCTTGTTGGCGATAGCCGCCTGGGACCGCAGGGCTCCGTGGGCCAGCATGGCCCGCTGCAGCCGCTCGCGGGCGGCCTCCAGTCGGCGCCCGATCTGGGCCAGCTTTTTCTCGGCGCTCCCCTGCCGGGCTTCGCGGGCCCGCCGGCGCAGCGCGGCCAGCGCCTCCTCCAGCTCGCGGACCGCCCGACGGGCGGCCTGGACACGGGCCTCGGCCCGCTCCACCCGCTCCTGAAATTGCCGGCGGCTCTTTGGCCAGTTCTTGGGGGCCTGTTTGTTGTGGTTGCACAAAACGGCGGCCTCCAGGTTGGCCAGGCTGGCTGCTTCCCACTTGCGGTACGGGGGGTCGGTGGCCTGCACGCCGGAGTCGGCCAGGCTCTGGCGCACGGCCATCGTGGCGTGGTGGGTGCGAAAGACCTTGGCCGTCAGTCCGGGCATGATGCGCCCCAGGTAGGCGTTGACGTGCTGGCTGCTGATGTCGGGGAAGAGCTGGGGCTTGTCGCGGGTGGGATGGCGCTTGTCGCCGCGGCTGACGCGCGAGGGGCGCGCGTCGCGGCGCAGCTCGGCCAGGTTGGCGCGCACGGCCTCGGGCAGGGTGAGCTTCTTGTGCCACAACACCGAGTCTTTGCCCAGGAAACGGAACTCGGCCAGGCCGTCGTCGTGCAGGGTGACGTGCTCCGGGCGCAGGGTGGTGGCGCCGACGGTGTCGGCCTCGTCGGGGTCCTTTTCGTCGCCTACGCGCAGGCAGAGGGTGTCGATCAGGTAGCAGGCCGTGGCCAACATGCGGGTGCGTGGATGGGGGTCGGCGAGATCGCGCTCGATCTGGGCGCGCACGGCGGCCAGTTGGGCCTCCAACTCGTGGGCCTTGTCGAACTTTTGGGCCTCGCGGGACTGCTTGATGGGAGCGGTGTCGGCGAGCCAGACGTACTTGAGCTCGCCGGAGAGCTTGTCGCGCCAGGAGGCTACCCACAGCGAATCGGGCTGCCAGACGATTTCGGCCCAGCGGCCGGCCGGCCGCGGCGCGCCGGGGCTGAGGTTGAGGGTGATGTCTTCCTGGCCGGCGCCCTCCTTCCAGCGCCCGCGCAGCGGGTGTTCGCCGCGGCCCATAAAGATGCCGCTCGGCTCGACGGTGAAGTTGGCCAGCTCCACCCGCTCGCCGTTGACGACCGCGTAGCCATACCGCTCGCGCAGCTCCTCGCGGCGGGCCTTGCGCTCGGCGGCCAACGCCTGGCGCTCTTCCTTCGTCAGGCGCTCGCGGGCGGCTTTCTCTTCTTCCACCAGGCGCACGGCCGGCCCGAAATCGACCTCCTCCGGCCGCAGCGGCACCTCCAGGCCCAACTCCCGGCTCCAGTCGGCCAGGAAGTTGCGCACAAAGGTGCGGTCCTGAACGTAGGGGGTGCCCTGCTTGCGGGCCCAGGCCAGGGCCATCTCTTCCTGCTTGGGGGTGAGCGGCGTCGGCCGGCCGCGGATGGTCAACACCAGGCCATGGTAGGGCGGCGGCTCGGGCACCAGGACGCCGTTGTGGACAAGCTCGGTCAGCATGCGCGCTGCTCCTGTCGTTAGCGATTCTGCTTCGGCGGTGTATTATACCACAACTTTCGCTTGACCCCCGCAAAGCGCTATGCTAAAATGCCGACGGCGCGCGATTTTGTGGTAGATAGTCCTTCGTCCTGTCTTTGTGGTCCCAACCGAAAGCGAGGATGCAACCATGGCTGATCTGATCGCCTGGCGAGAACGGCTGGACCGGATCGCCGACTTTGTGCAGCGCCGCCTACGGGAGGTTGGGGTCCAACAGCGCTACCCGGCGGCGGAGATCGCCTACCGCTGGCAGCATACGTTGCGGGTCTGTCACTACGGCCGGGTGTTGGCGGAGGCCGAGGGGGCCGACGCCGGCCTGGTGCTGGCGGCCTGCCTGCTGCACGACGTGGCCGCTTTCGACGAGGGGCCGCCCCAGGACCACGGCCGGCGCGGGGCCGAGATCGCCCGGCCGTTCCTGGAAGGGCTGGGCTGCTCCCCCGCGGAGGTCGAGGCCATCTGCTACGCCGTGGCCAGCCATGTCGACGTCGACTGCCTGGAGACGCCGGCGGCCAAGGTGGTCACCGATGCCGACAACATCGACCGCTTCGGCGCCTACCGCATCCTGCTCTGGTGCCGGGAGGACCTGGACGATTTCGACAGGCTGGCGGCCCGCCTGTCCGCGCGCGTGGAGCAGTTGGCCGACTATCGCCGGCGACGGCCGCTGGAGACGCCCACGGGCAATGCCCTGTTCGACCGCCAGTTGGAGCTGCAACTGGCCGTGTTCCAGGCCATCCTCCAGGAGAAAGAGATCACCCGCCTGCCGGCGATCCCCCTTCCGTTCGAGTCCGAAGGAGGCCCGCGATGAAGGTTCGGCTCCGGGAACGGTTGCGCTATGGCTTTGACAACCTGATGTCCAGGGGCCCGGCGGCCCAGATCGCCGCCCTGGGCCTCCTTTCCCTGCTGGTCATCGTCTGCGCCGCGGCCCTCATCGCCCTGCTCGACATCCGGCCCGAGGGGACTTCACAGCCGCTGGGCTTCTTCGAGGCCGCCTGGGAGAGCCTGATGCGCACCTTTGACGCCGGCACGATGGGCGGCGATGTCGGCTGGGGCTTCCGCTTCGTCATGCTGGGGGTGACGATCGGCGGCATCCTGATCATCAGCACCCTCATCGGCGTGCTGACGGCCGGTGTGGAGGGGCTGGTGGAGAACCTGCGCAAGGGCCGCTCGCGGGTGATCGAGTCCGGCCACACGGTGATCCTCGGCTGGTCGGAACAGGTCTTTTCCATCGTCTCCGAGCTGATCGAGGCCAACAGGAACAATCGCCGCTCCTGCATCGTGATCCTGGGGGAGAAGGACAAGGTGGAGATGGAGGACGCCCTGCGCGAGCGGGTGGGCCAGATGGGGCATACCCGCGTCGTCTGCCGCACCGGCAGCCCCATCGAGATCGCCGACCTGGAGATCGTCAGCCTGCCGACGGCCAAGGCCATTATCATCGTCTCCCCCCAAGAGGGCGACGCCGATTCCCAGGTTATCAAGACCATGCTGGCCATCGTCAACCAGCCCCGGAACCGCGACCGCCCGTACCACATCGTCGCCGAGATCCGCGACCCCAAGAACATGGAGGTGGCCAAGCTGGTGGGCCGCGACGAGGTGGAACTGGTGTTGACGGGTAACCTGGTCTCGCGGGTGATCGCCCAGACCTGCCGCCAGTCGGGCCTCTCCATCGTCTATACCGAGCTGCTGGACTTTGCCGGGGACGAGATCTATTTCCACGAGGAACCGGCCCTGGTGGGCAAGACATTGGGTGAGGCCCTGCTGATGTACGAGGACTCGACGGTGATCGGGATGCACCCCCGGGGTTGCCTCCCCCTGCTGAACCCGCCGCTGGACACCCGCTTCCGGCCCGGCGATCAGGTTATCGCCATCTCCGCGGACGACGATACGGTGCGCCTGTCGGGCCGCACCGACCTGGGCATCGACCAGCAGGCCATCCACAACCACAACTCGGAGGCCCCCCGTCCGGAGCGCACTTTGATCTTGGGGTGGAACTGGCGCGGCTCCACCGTGATCAGCGAGCTGGACAACTATGTGCCGGCCGGCTCCGAGGTGACCGTCGTGGCCGATAGCGCCACCGTGGGCCTGGATGTGGCCCGCTGCTGCGGCGGACTGGTCCATCAGCGGGTCTCCGTCCAGGAAGGGGACACCACGGACCGCCGCACGCTCGAGGCGCTGGCCATCGAGACCTACAACCATGTGGTCCTTCTGTGCTACGACACCCTCGACGCGCAGCAGGCCGACGCGCGCACGCTGATCTCGCTCTTGCACCTCCGCGACATCGCCGAGCGCCACGGGCATCCCTTCTCGATCGTCAGCGAGATGCTGGACATCCGCAACCGCAACCTGGCCGAGGTCACCCGGGCCGATGACTTTATTGTCAGCGACAAGCTGATCAGCCTGATGCTGGCGCAGGTCGCGGAGAACAAGGCGCTGAACGCCATCCTTTCCGATCTCTTTGACCCCGAGGGGTCCGAGATCTATCTCAAGCCGGCCGCCGACTATGTGGCCATCGGCCGGCCGGTGAACTTTTACACGGTGGTCGAGTCGGCCCGGCGGCGTGGACAGATCGCCATCGGCTACCGCCGGCACGCCCTGGCCGACGATGCCCAGCGCGCCTACGGTGTCAGGGTGAACCCCAGAAAGGACGAGGTGCTGACCTTTGAGGAGAAGGACAAGGTCATTGTCATTGCCGAGATATAGGGGCGGGAGGTGCGGATCTCGGCATAGATCACTCAAGTCGGCGCACGCGGGTTTCTGCTTCTAGGTAAGCGAACTGGGCAGGAGTCAGCAGGAGGCCAGATGGGACCGCGAGTTCTCTTGACCGGCTTCAAACGCTTCGCCAGCCTGACGGTCAACCCCACCGAGCGGCTGATGGAGCTCGTGGCGGATTCGCCGGGGGCCTTGGAGGGCGTCGAGGTGCACACGGCCGTCCTAGATGTGGACTATCGGCGCTGCGAGGAGCAGTTCGCGCGGGCGGTGGTGGAGACGCGCCCGGACGCGGCCATCGCCTTTGGCGTGTACCTGGGGGCGGACGACCTGCGCCTGGAGCGCATCGCCGTGAACCTGGACGAGGCCACGATCCCCGACACGGGAGGGCTGCGGCGAAGCGGGGAGCGCATTGTCGAGGATGGGCCGGTGGGCTACTGGTCGACGCTGCCGCTGGAAGAGATGCAACGGGCCTTGCAGGAGGCCGGCATCGCCGCGGTGTTATCGGCCCACGCCGGCACCTACATGTGCAATCACATCTTTTACTATGGGCGGCACTGGCTGGAGATGCGGGGGCTGGCGATCCCCTTCGGGTTCGTGCATGTCCCGCCTTTCCCGGGGCAGTTGCCGGAGGGCGAGAAGCGGCAGCAGGGCATGGCGCTGGAGGTGCTCCGGCAGGCGGCGCAACTCTGCGTAGGCGTGGTGGCCGAGCGCCTTAGCGCCTGAACAGCATGCGCAGGGCGATATAGATGACCAGGATCAGGCCGCCCACCAGGAGAAAGAACCCTCCGATCTGGAGGGGGACGATGACGACGAAGCGCACTTTGGACCAGACGATAATAAAGGCGATGATTACCGCCGCCGCGAAAAGCAACCCGCCGAGACGTGAGCGCGACATGGTCAACTCCTTGAATGGCTGCCGCACCGAGCGCGAATAGTTGCATGGGCGGAGAGCAGCTCCTGCCGCGGCTCATTTTACCACAGAAAGGCCATGCCGGAAAGTGCGGTTCGGCCGGTGGGTCCGATTTGCCTCTGCCGGGTTGTTGTGCTATAATCGCGCCAACAACCAAATCGCCCTACCTCTCATCCAGAGTGGCAGAGGGACTGGCCCAGTGAAGCCCGGCAACCAGGCGATCGCCATGGTGCCAACTCCTGCAGACGGCGGCGCGCTCTCCGTCTGAGAGATGAGAGAGAGCAGTGGACTGTCCTCTCTCGTCGGAGGTCTTTTTTTTGCCCGTAGCGCGCAGGCCGGCCCGTGTCGATCGATGGGGGTAACGATGACCGAACAGCTTTACAGCGTTGTTTGGCAGGACGGCGTGGTCCGGCTGCTCGACCAAAAGGTCCTGCCGCAGCGCGAGCGCTGGATCGAGTGTACCGATGTCCAGCAGGTAGCCCATGCCATTGCCGATATGCGGGTGCGCGGCGCCCCGGCTATCGGCTTGGCGGCCGCCTTCGGCGTGGCCCTGGCCGCCGCGCAGTCCCACTGCTACGAGGCCTGTGACCTGCTGCCGGTGGTCGAAGAGGCGGCCCGCCTGCTGCGCGAGACCCGCCCCACGGCCGTCAACCTGGCCTGGGCCGTCGAACGCATGCTGGCCCGCGCCCGCGCCGTGCAGGCCCTCGGCGCGGAAGAGGCCGTGGCCGCCCTGGTCCGCGAGGCCCAGGCCATCTTCCAGGAGAACGAGGCCGCGGATCGCAGCATCGCGCAGTTCGGGCAAGCCCTACTGCCGTCGAAAGCCACGGTCCTGACCCACTGCAACGCCGGGGCCATCGCCACCGGCGGCTATGGCACCGCCCTGGGCATCGTGCGCGCGGCCGTGGAGCAGGGCAAGGAGATCCACGTGCTCGTGGACGAGACCCGCCCCTTCCTGCAGGGGGCCCGCCTGACGGCCTGGGAGCTGCAGCGCTGGGGCATCCCCTTTACCCTGATCACCGACAACATGGCCGGCTACTTTATGCAGCGCGGCCGAGTGGACGCCGTCATCGTCGGCGCCGACCGCATCGCCGCCAACGGCGACCTCGCCAACAAGATCGGCACCTACAGCCTGGCGGTGCTGGCCTTTGCCCACCACATCCCCTTCTACAGCGCCGCCCCCACCTCGACGCTGGACCTGTCCCTGCCCGACGGCAGCCATATCCCGATCGAGGAGCGCGACCCGGCGGAGGTGACCTCTTTTCACGGCCACGCCGTCGCGCCGCGCGGCACGGCGGCAGCCCATCCGGCCTTCGACGTTACCCCCAGCCGCTACGTGACGGTCATCGTCACCGAGCGCGGGGCTGCCCGGCCTCCCTACGAGGAGAGCCTGCGGCGGCTCTGCGAGGAGAAGTGAGATGGAGTTCAAGCCCCGTTGCCTGCCCACCGCCGTCGGCAGCATGCCGCACAAGGACCCCTTGGCAGCCTGCGAGGCCATTTTCCGGCACTTGCCGCAGATCCCGGTCTGGCCGCAGTTGCCGCGCCGTTCGTTCCGCGAAAACATGTATGTCCAATACGGCGAGCGCTTCCCTGGCCTGGCCGTGGACTTGGAGCGGGAGAAGGTCTTTGTCGACCGCGCCCGCGCCGACGAGGAGCTGGAGCCGCTCTACCTGGCCTACCTGGAGGACCAGGTGGAGGATTGGGGAATCAGCACGGAGAACGCGGCCGGCCTCCATGCCTTCCTGTCCCGCAAGGAGGCGCTGGGAGCGGCTTTGGCGGTCAAGGGGCAGGTGACCGGGCCGATCAGCATGGGCCTGCAGGTCACCGACCAGGCGCTGCGCCCCATCCTCTACGACGAGGTCCTGGCCGACGCCCTGGCCAAGCACCTGCGGCTGAAGGCCTCCTGGATGGAGCGCGAGTTGCGCCGGGTGAACGAGCGGGTCATCGTCTTTGTGGACGAGCCCTACCTGAGCGCCTTTGGCTCGGCCTTTATCGCGCTCAGCCGTGAGCAGATCATCACCGCCCTGGAGGAGGTCTTTTCCGGCCTGACCTGCCTGAAGGGGGTGCACTGCTGCGGCAACACCGACTGGTCGGTGCTGCTGGAGACCTCGGTGCAGGTGCTGAACCTGGATGCCTATGGGTATGCCGAGAGCCTCTCCCTCTACCCGGAGGCGGTGCGCGCCTTTCTGCGGCGCGGGGGCATCATCGCCTGGGGCATCGTGCCGCAGGAGGAGGAGGCCATCGCCGGGGCCACGGCAGAGGGGCTGTTGGGGCGGCTGGAGGCGGCCTGGGGGCTGCTCACGGCCAAGGGGATCCCGCTGGACGACATCCTGGCCGGCTGCCTGATCACGCCGTCGTGCGGCTTTGGCAACATCGCGCCGCAGGCGGCGGTGCGCGGCCTGGAGCTGGCGGCGGCGGTGTCGCGGGCGGTGCGCGAAAAGTACCGCGTGGAGTGAGGAGCAGAGCGATGATCGTCGTCACGGGCTCCATCGCTTTCGACTATATCATGACCTTTCCCGGCCATTTCAAGGAGCATATCCTGCCGGAGCAGATCGAGCACATCAGCCTGTCGTTCCTGGTGGACGAGATGCAGGTGGTGCGCGGCGGGTGCGCCGCCAACATCGCCTACACGCTGGCGCTGCTGGGCGAACGGCCCTACCTGATGGCTACGGCCGGCCGCGACGGCGGCGAGTACCGCGAGTGGCTAAAGGCGCGCGGCGTGGACGTGCGCGGGATGCACCTGTGCGACGACTGCTTCACCGCCTCCTTCTTCGTCAACACCGACTGCGACGGCAACCAGATCGCCACCTTCTACAGCGGGGCCATGGGCCGGGCCGGCCTCCTTTCCTTCCGCAGCTTCCCGGACCCGCGCCAGGTGGAGTGGGCCATTATCTCGCCCAACGACCCCGGGGCCATGGCCCAGTACGCCCAGGAGTGCCGCGAGCTGGGCATCCCCTTTATCTACGACCCCAGCCAACAGGTGGCCCGCTGCCCCGGCGCGGACCTGGCCGCGGGGGCCCGCGGGGCGCGCATCCTCATCGTCAATGAGTACGAGCACGAGCTCTTTTGCCGCAAGACGGGCCTGGACGAGGCCGGCCTCTTTGGCCTGGTCGAGACGCTGATCGTCACCCGCGGCAAGGAGGGCTCGCGCATCATCACCCCGGAGGGCGGGAGGCGGGTCGTCTACGAGATCCCGGCGGCGCCGGCCCGCCAGCGCCTGGACCCCACGGGCGTCGGCGACGCCTTCCGCGCCGGCCTGCTCAAGGGGCTGCACGCCGGCCTGCCCTGGCCGGTCACCGGGCGCATCGGCTCCCTGGCCGCCACCTACGTGCTGGAGGATCCCGGCCCGCAGCCGCAGCCGTACGGCCGGGAGGAGTTCGTCCAACGGTATGAGCAGGTATTTGGCCCCGAGCCCCTGGTCCGCAGGGCGCTGTTGGGGGGATGTTGAGGGCTGCAGGTGGGGGGAGAGCGGAGAGCAGAGAGCAGAGCTGAAAGCGGATGTCACGATACCCGATAACCGAACGCAAGGAGCAAACGATGGTAGAACACGATGTCCAAGACCTGAACCTGGCGGCGCAGGGCAAGCTGCGCATCGAGTGGGCGGAGCGCGACATGCCAGTGCTGCGGCTGATCCGCGAGCGCTTTGCCCGGGAGCGGCCCCTGGCGGGGGTGCGCATCGGCGCCTGCCTGCACGTGACCACGGAGACGGCCAACCTGGTGCGGACGCTCATGGCCGGCGGGGCCGAGGTGGCCCTGTGTGCCAGCAACCCCCTGTCCACGCAGGACGACGTGGCCGCGGCACTGGTGGCCGAGTACGGCGCGCGCACTTTCTCCATCAAAGGGGAGGACGGCGCCACCTACTACCGCCACCTGCGCTCCGTCCTGGCGATCGACCCGCAGATCACCATGGACGACGGGGCCGACCTGGTGACGACGCTGCTGAAGGAGCGCGCCGACCTGATCCCGCAGATGATCGGCTCGACCGAGGAGACGACCACCGGCGTCATCCGCCTGCGGGCGATGGCCGCCGACGGCCAGATCCAGTTCCCGGTGATCGCCGTCAACGACGCCGACACCAAGCACCTCTTTGACAACCGCTACGGCACCGGCCAGTCGACCATCGACGGCATCCTGCGGGCGACGAACAAGCTGCTGGCCGGCTGCACCTTTGTCGTGGCCGGGTACGGCATGTGCGGCCGCGGCGTGGCCATGCGGGCCCGCGGGGCCGGGGCCAATGTCATCGTCACCGAGGTGGACCCGCTGCGGGCCCTGGAAGCGACGATGGACGGCTACCGGGTGATGCCGATGCTGGAGGCGGCGCCGCTGGGCGATGTCTTTGTCACCGTCACCGGGGACAAGGACGTGGTCCGGGAGTGCGATTTCCAGGTGATGAAGGACGGGGCCATTGTCGCCAACTCCGGGCACTTTAACGTCGAGATCGACATCCCGGCGTTGGAGCGCATGGCGGTGTCCAAGCGCGAGATCCGCCCGTTCGTCGTGGAGTACGCGATGGCCGACGGCCGGCGCATCTTTCTCCTGGGCGAGGGCCGGCTGATCAACCTGGCGGCGGCCGAGGGCCACCCGCCGAGCGTGATGGATATGAGCTTTGCCAACCAGGCGCTGGCCTCCGAGTTCCTGGTGCGCAACCGCGGCCGGCTGGAGCACCGCGTCTACCGCATGCCCCTGGAACTGGACAAGGAGATCGCCCGGCTGAAGCTGGAGGCGATGGACGTGCGCATCGACGTGCTGACACCGGAGCAGGAGCGCTACCTGGCCAGCTGGGAGGAAGGAACGTAGGCGGCTGCCGATACCTTGTGGAATCAAGACTGACAGGAGGAATCCGATGCGCAACATCACCGTCGAAGAGCTGCACGCGACACCTGTGCCGGAACAGCGCGTCGAGTTGGTCGAGCGCAAGGGCGTGGGACACCCCGACTCGATCTGTGACGCCATTATGGAGGCCGTCTCGGTGGCCCTCTGCCGAGAGTACCAGAACGTCTTTGGGCGCATTGTGCACCACAACATCGACAAGGGGCTGTTGGTGGCCGGCCGTACCTCCCCGCGCATCGGCGGCGGCACCGTGGACGAGCCCATGCGCCTGATCTTTGGCGACCGGGCGATCTACGAGTGCGAGGGCCGGCGCGTCGACGTCGGGACCATCGCCCTGGAGACGGCCAAGGCCTGGCTGCGCCAGAACCTGCGCTTTGTCGATCCCGTGGCCCATGTCGTCTACCAGAACGAGATCAAGCCCGGCTCGCCCGAGCTGACCGACATCTTCGATCGCCAGGAGGTGGGGGCCAACGACACCTCGGCGGCCGTCGGCTATGCCCCCTACACCGAGACGGAGCGCGCCGTCCTGCTGACGGAGCAGTACATCAACGGCCCCGTCTTCAAGGCCCGCTTCCCCGAATCCGGCGAGGATGTCAAGGTGATGGGCTTTCGCCGGGACAAGGACCTGGTCCTGACCGTGGCCATGGCCTTCGTGGACCGCTTCGTACAGAGCGCGGCGCACTATTTCGCCCGCAAGGAAGAGATGCGCGGCGTGATCACCGAGTTCGTCAAGCAGCAGGGCTTTTCGTTCCAGGCAGTGCGCGTCGACGTCAACACCCTGGACGACCCCACCCGCGGCGAGGACGGTATGTACCTGACCGTGCTGGGCACCTCGGCCGAGAGCGGCGACGGTGGGCAGGTGGGCCGCGGCAACAAGGTCAACCGGGTCATCGCCCTGAACCGGCCGATGAGCACCGAGGCGGCCGCGGGCAAGAACCCGATCAGCCATGTGGGCAAGATCTATAACCTGCTGAGCCACCACATGGCGCTGGAGGTCTACAAGCGGGTCAGGGGGCTGCGCGAGGTCTATATCTGGCTGTGCAGCCAGATCGGCGTGCCCATCGACCGCCCGCTGATCGCCTCGGCCCAGGTTATCCTCGAGCCCGGGGTGACCCTGGTCGACGTCCAGGAGGATGTCGCCGAGGCCATCGAGGCCGAGCTGGAGGGGATCTATACCTTTACCCAGCGGCTCTCGCGGGGCGAGCTGCCGGTGTGGTAGAAGGACGGTGTTGCCGGGAGGCGCCAGGTGACGGGGGTCGAAGGAATGGGGCCGACGGCTAGCGCGCCGGGACTCTGCCCGTCACGGCGTACCTGGTTGCCTCGCCTGGTCTCCCTGCTGTTCTTGCTCCTGTCCGGCCTGCTGCTCGACGCCCTCTTGCAGTTGCGCCCGGCGGCCGAGTTGGATGTCGGCGGGCGCGACCTGGGCTACGTCCAGGGGTTCTCTGCCAAGGAGTGGAGCGCCTCCCTGCCGGGGCCGGCCGGCCCGGAGGCCGGGACCTACCGCTGGATGGGCGCCTCCGGGACGCTCCTGCTGGGGCCGGTGCGGGGGGGACAGCCCCTGTTGTTGCGGCTGCGTATGCTCAGCGGCCGGCCGGCGGCCGCCCCCCTGCCCGAGGCGCGTATCCTGGTGCGCGGGGAGCAGGTGGCGGTCTTTTCCCTGTCCCCCCGGCTCCAGGAGTACGACTTGCGCCTGCCCGCCGCGGCGCTGGAAGGTGGTATGCTGCGCGTGGGGCTGGAAGTGCCCACCTTCCAGGCCCCGGGCGACGACCGCGACCTGGGGCTGGTGGTGGAGAGCGCCCGGCTGGAGGCGGCCGGCCGCCTGGAGAGCGCCTGGGGCGCGCTCTGGGGGCTGCGCCCCGCCTACGCCCTGGCCGCCCTGGCCCTGGCGCTGGGAGCCTGGGCCCTGGGGAGCCGCTTCTGGCGCGCCTGGGGACTGGGCGCGGGACTGCTGGCCGTCGTGTTCGGCGGGGCGGCCCTGCGCCCCGAGATTGTCCTGCGCGCCGGCCCGACGCTTGCGCTGCTGCTGGTCCTGGCGGCGGCCCTGGTGGGGCTGCTGCGCCTGCTCGGCCGGCGCTGGGAGCGCTGGGCGCGCTGGATGGGGGAACATGCCCAGGCGGTCCTCCTGGTCGTCTTCCTGCTGACGACGGCCGCCAGCTTTTTCCCGCACATCGAGGCCGACGGCATCGAGTACTATGCCTACCTCCGCTCCCTGGCCTTCGACGGTGACCTGCACTTTGCCAACGAGCTCTCCCCGGAGACTCCTTTCCCGCATGTCCCTTACGGGCTGGGGGCCAAGAAGACGCCCACCGGCTACGAGCCCAACTTTGCCTCGGTGGGGCCGGCCATCGTCTGGGCGCCCTTCTTCGCCGTCGGCCACCTGCTGGCTTTGGGCGGGCATGCCCTCGGTTTGCCCTGGTCGCTCGACGGCTACAGCGAGCCCTATGTTGTCCTGATCTGTTTCGGCAGCACCCTCTCGGCGCTGGTGACGCTGCTCCTGGGCTACGACCTGGTCCGCCGGCTCTATGGGCGCTCCCTGGGCCTGCTGGCCACCGTGGCTACCTTTTGCGGCACGAGCCTCTTCTACTATGCTTTCTACAAGCCCGACTTTGCCCACGCCCTGGCGGCCTGCGGCGTGACGGCCTTTGTTGCCCTCTGGGTGCGTACCTTTGGCCGGCGCACTCTCGTCCAGTGGCTCTGGCTGGGGCTGGCGGCGGGGTTCATGTCCACGCTCTACTGGATCGATGCGCTGTTCGTCGTGCTGCCGGGGATGGAGCTGCTGTGGCTGTTGGCGCAGAGATTCAGGGGCCAGGGGCCGGGGGCCAGGGGAGACGAGGAGGCGGGAGGAGGCGGGGGGCCAAGAGGCCGTAGGAGCGGGATACCGGCTTCCCGGGGTTTCCTGTTCTTGAGCGGAGCCATCTTCGCCGCTGCTTTCATCCTGGCCTTTCTCCCCCAGATGCTGGTCTGGAAGATCCTCTACGGCCGGTGGCTCACGGTGCCGCAGGAGGGGTTCGCCACGCCTTCGGGATTTGCCGGGCTGGAGTTGCTGCTCTCGCCGCTGCACGGCCTGCTGCCCTGGACCCCGCTGGCGGTGGTGGGGATGGTGGGGCTGCTCATACTGGCCTGGGAGAGGCGCCCCTGGGGGGCCATGGCGCTGGTGGGGATGGCCGTCTTCTTCCTCTACAACGCCACCCTGGGCTCCTGGCACGGCGGGGGCTACTTTGGCCTGCGCCGGCTGACCAACGCCTACCCGTTCTTCCTGCTCGGCCTGGCGGCGCTGCTGGACCGCCTGCGGCGCTGGCGGCCGGCCGCGGCCGTGGCGGCGGCCGCGCTGCCTGCCTTCTGGGGACTGGCCGTCCTGCTGCGCTTCCTGGCCTACACCGTCCCCCACTACCCGCAGGAGCTGGAGGGGCTTTCCCTGGGCGAGTTCCTCCTGGCTCCCGACAACCTGCCGCTGGCCCACCTCCCCGGCGTGCTGCGGCTGTCCTTCTGGGCGCAGTGGGTCGTGCGCCTGGGGGAGCGTTTTCACCCGGCGGACCTGGGCTACGGGGTCTTGCTCATCCTGCTATTCGTGCTCTGCTCCTGGGGGGTATGGCGGGGGGTAAGACGATGGGGTGACGGGGAGACAAGGAGACGGGGGGCGGGAGCAACCGGAAAGGACTAATCGAACGGGCGGGCGTTACGCCCCTGTCGCCGTCTCCGGCACGAGCATGAACTTGCCCTCCGCCTGGGCCAACAGGGTTCCCCCCTCGTCGTGCAGCGTTGCCTCCACCAGGACCAGCCGGCCGCGCCGCCCGATGACGCGCCCGGCCAGGCGCAGCGGCCGGCCGAGCGGCACGCCGGACCCCCGCAGGCGCACGTGCAGGTCGCCGGTCACCGCCGTCCCGTGCGCGGCGATGGCGGCGTGGGCCATGGCCTCGTCCAGCAGGGTGGCCACCAGCCCGCCGTGCATGATTCCCGGGTAGCCCTGGAACTCCCGCGCCGCGGTGAAGGTGGCCTCGGCCGTGCCCTCCCCGTAGCTGAATTGGAGGTGCAGCCCGATGGGGTTCTTTGCTCCGCAGGCGAAGCAGTAGTGATCGCTCTCATCAGGCATGGAGAGTCTCCAAGCTCCTCTACAGATGCCCTCCCTGGGGCTGCCGGCCCTGCTACGGTTTTGGCGTCGGCGTCGCCGCCCTGGGCGGGAGGGGGTTCCCCAACAGGTAGGCGGCCGCGGCCTCCAGTTGCGGGTCGCGGTCGGCGGCATAGTCCTCGGGCGTCAACTCGACGATCAGTTCGGGTGTGAGGCCGACATCCTGGATCTCGCGGCCGTTGGGGGTGAGCCAGTGGGCCCAGGTGATGCGCACGGTCGAGCCGTCTTCCAGGGGGATGATATTCTGGATGGAGCCTTTGCCAAAGGTCTGCTCGCCGATCAGGATCGCGCGCCCATAGTCCTGCAGCGCGCCGGCGGTGATCTCCGAGGCGCTGGCCGAGCCGCCGTCCACCAGGACGACCATGGGCAGGTCGTAGGCCTCGGCGTCGCCGTGGATGATGGGCAGCGGGGTGCGGTTGCCGTCGCGGTCCTGCTCATAGGTGGCGATGCCCTGCCGCAGGAAGCGTCCGAGGATCTCGCGCGCCGCGGTGAGGTAGCCGCCGCCGTTGCCCCGCAGGTCGACGATCAGCCCGCGCGGGTTCTGTTTCAGCAGCGTCAGGAGGGTGGCGTCCAACTCGGCGGCCGTCGTCTCGCCAAAGACCGAGATCTTGACATAAGCCAGCCCATCCGCGCGCATCTTGCCCTCGGCGCTCTTGACCTCGATGCGTGCGCGGGTGATGGTCACTTCGAACTCGCGCTGCTCGTCGGGGCGGTAGATCTTGAGGGTGACGTCGGTGCCGGCCGGCCCCTTGATCATGGCGATGACGTCTTCCAGCACCATGCCCTGGACGTCCACCCCGTCCACCTCCAGGACGATGTCGCCCAGGCGCAGGCCGGCCTTGGCGGCCGGGGTCTCGTCGTTCACCGGGCCCTGGATGACATGATAGCCGTCGCGCGTGCCGATATAGGCGCCGATGCCCTCGTAGTTGCCCTGTAGCCGTGTAGCGGAGACGGCGGACTCGGCCGGGGTGGAAAAGGCCGTGTAATCATCCCCCAGCGAGGCCACCATCCCTTTGATCGCCCCATAGACCATCTTCTGCGGATCGATGCGCGAAGGGTCGTAGAAGCCCTCTTCCAGGAGGTCCCAGACCTGCCAAAAGGTCCGGAACCGGTCGCGCAACTCTTCCGGCACTTCCTCTTGGGCCAGGTGGGTCACCGGCGTCGGCGTGGGCGCGACGGCGATGGGCCAGAGGGGCCGCCCGCCCTGGAACAGATCGTTCAGGAGCCAGCCGCTCAGCCCGCCGGCCAGGAAAGCGACGATCAGGACTGCCAGGGCCGAAAATCCGATCAACAGACCGCGTCCGTTCTGCTTCATCGACCACCCCCGTGTACAAGGATGGCCCTATCATAGCGAAAAACGCGGCGTTGTCAAATCCGGTGTTGCGCGGCGGCGGGCGTTGTAGTAGAATAGCCCTGTCGGAGGCCCGCCATCGCCTGGCAGCGGCGGTGTGGGAGGGCGGCCGAGGCGCAGACGGAACGAGGACGCTTTCGGAGGAGGCAAGACGATGGAATCGATCTGGCCGCGGTGTCAGAAGTGTGGCTTGGGGGTGTTGGTGCCGCTGTCCGACTATGGGCAGGATGGGGCGCCGGTCGTGTTCAAGGCCTGGGTGTGCACCAACCCGGCCTGCGGATTCAACCTCAAGATCCACAAGGGCAACCTCTACATCAACGAGCCGGTCAGCGAGCGCCCCCTGTACGACCGGCCGTAGACAGCAGCGGGGGAATAGCATCCCCTCCCCCCTGCCCGGCAAGGGAAGGGGGGAGGGGGCCAGGGGAGAGGGGATAGGTTCCTAGCGCGTATTCCCCTTGGTCACCAGCGGCAGGTAGATGCGCCGGACCACGGTGATTGGGCTGGTGGCCGTGGCCTGTCCGCAGGCGTTCGTGGCCGTCAGGGAGACGGTGTAGGTGCCGGGGGAGGCAAAGGCGTGGGTCACCGCCTCCCCGTTCCCGGAGCCGCCGTCGCCAAAGCTCCAGGTGTAGGTGATCGGCGGCGTGGGCAGGGCCGGGGCCATGGCGGAAAAGGAGATTGGGTGGCCAACGCCGGGGAGGAGCGGCAACCAGGAGAAGGAGACGTTGGTGATCGGTATGCAGTGCTCGACCTCCTCCACCTCCATCTCCGCCAGCAGGTCGACGGATGGGCTGAGCGGGTCGTTGCTGGCGGCGCGCAGGGTCGTGGTGTAGAGGCCCGGCGTGAGCGGCGCGGTGTAGGTGAGCAGGACATCGCTCGCCTCGCCGGGGGCCAGGGTGCCGCCGGCCGGCGTCACTTCCAGCCAGGCCGCCTCGGGGACCTCGGCCAGGCTCCACTCCAGGTCGGCGGTGCCGCTGTTGGCGACGCTGAAGGAGATAGAGGCCTGCTGCCCGGCGTCCAGGGCCACGGGCGGCAGCAGCGGTGGCAGGACGATGCGCGGCACGCCCAGGACGGTGACGATGTGCGCGGCAGAGGCCGTGGCCGCGGTGCAGTTGGTGGCCGTCATCACCACGGTGTAGGCGCCGGGCTGGGGGTAGGTGTGGGTGATTGAACAGGTAGCGGGGGGCAAGGGGCAGGGGACGAGCGCAAAAGTCCCGTCTCCCCAGCTCCAGGTGTAGGTGATCGGCAGGGTCCCGGTGGCCGTGCCGGTGAAGGTGATCTGCTGGCCCAGGGTGGGAGTGAGGGGCGCCCACGTGAACTCGGCCTGCTCCACCGGCTCGCACGGCGGGAGGGGCTGCAGGGCGATGTCGTGCGTCGCGGTGGTGCCGCTGAACACGGCCGCCGCGCCGGCCGTGGGGAAGTAGCCGGGGTGGGTGGCGGTGATGACATAGTGGCCGGCCGGCAGGGTGAAGCTGTAGACGGCGTTGGCGTCGGCCGTCGTCTGCCGGACGAGGCCGCCCCCGATCGGTTCCACCTCCACCGTGCTCCCCGGCAGCGGGGCCAGGGACTCCTCGTCGTAAACCGTGCCGCGCAGCTCGCCGGGCTGCGCCGCCGCCAGGGCCGTGATGATGCCCCAGCCCCAGACATTGTTGGGGTGGTCCACGTAGGGAGGGCACTGGTCGCTGATCTTGGGCTCGGCGGTGTATTTGAGCAGGCGGTAGGTCGCCGCCAGGTCGCCCACGAGCGACGGCTCCGCCGACCAGACCAGGGCGATGACCCCGGCAGTGTGCGGGGAAGCCATCGAGGTGCCCTGGAGTGTGCTGTATCCTCCGCCCGTGTAGGAGGAGCGGATCGCTACACCGGGTGCGGCGATGTCCGGCTTGAGGCGCGTCTCGCTCTGGTATTCCGACGGCCCGCGGCTGGAGAAGGAGGCGATGTTGTCGCTGGAGTTAAAGGCCGCGGTGGCCAGCAGCTCATAGTACTGCCCGGGGTTGGTGATCGTGCCGCAGTTGGGTCCGGCATTGCCGGCGGACTTGGCGATGGCGATGCCGGCCGCGTAGAGCGCCTGGGCCGCCGGGAGCAGCGTGTCCGGCGTGCAGCCCTCGCTCTCCGGACAGCTCCAGGAGTTGTTGACCACGTGGGCGGCCAGGGCCGGCTGGGGGTCGCTGCCGTCCAGCCTGGTGGGGGCCATCATCCACTCCCAGCAGGCAATGTACTTGGAGGCCTGCCACACGCCGTTGGAATCGACCTTGCAGGCGATCCACTGCGCCCCGGGAGCCACGCCCACCTGGTTGCTGCCGCCGTCGTCGCCGACCATGGTGCCGGTGGTGTGGGTGCCGTGGCCGTTGGGGTCGTACGGCTCGGTGGAGGTGCCGTCGGGCTCGGCCCAGTTATAGTCGTGGCGGGAGGGAGCGCCGGGGATCTGCGGCCGGTACTGGTTGATCAGGGCCGGGTGGTCCCAATCCACCCCGGTGTCGACGCTGCCGACGACGATGCCCTGGCCGGTGTGGCCCAGCGCCCAGACCTCGGGGGCGTGGAGGCGGTTCACGTTCCACTCGATGCCGTCCACGGCCGGCGGGCCGGCCGGCCCCGCGGGCGGGTCGTCCAACCCGTTGAACGGCGGGTCGGCGACCAGGCGGGCCACCTCGGGGCGCGCCGCCAACTTGCGGGCCAGCGCCAGGTCCCCGGTCACGCGGATGGCGTTGACGATGAAGAACGGCCGGTAGGGCACGCCCCAGGAAGCGAGATCGGCGCGCAGGGCGGCCTGGGAGCGCTCGGCGGTGGCCCGCAGCCTTTCGTAGACGTAGGTGACGCGGGCGGTGCGGCCGGCAATGGCCGGCGCGCCGCTCAGGTCGGCCTGGTCCTTCAAAAAGACCAGGAAGGAGCCCTGACCGTCGGGAGAGGAGGCCAGGTACTCTACCAGGCGTGGATCGAGGCGCGCCGGCGCGGCCTGGGCCGGCAGGACGAGGGCCAGCAGGAACAGCACCAGGATGGCAATTCCGAGTTCGCGACGGGGGGAACGGGTGCGCATGGGAGTCCTCCTTCCGCACGATATGGGCAGCGGCTGGGCCGCCGGCGATTTGGGCGCCGGAAGATGGAAGGCATGGTAACATAAGCGGTGGGCAAAGGGTTCATCCCGCCGGGGTTGCCGGAAGTCGGCGCGGGGTTCGAGACCCTTGCCGAGTTGATGACGGCGCAGGGGCGGGCCGGCCCGCCCCTGCGCGATAGGAGGCTGTGCTGAAGCAGGCCCCCGCTGCATCAAGGGGTGTACCCCTTGAACACCAGCGGCAGGTAGATGCGCGGCTGCAGCGGGACGCATTCGACCTGCACGGTGAAGGGCGCCAGTTGGTAGCCGTCGCCGCCGCAGTTCTGCACCTCCAGGGTACCGTTGTAGGTGCCGGTCTGCGCGTAGTTGTGTGTGGGCATGGCAGCGGTCGATGTGACCCCGTCGCCAAAGGCCCACAGGTAGTCGATCGGCGGCGTGCCGCTGACCTCGGCCACGAAGGTGACCCGGCAGCCCTGGATGGTGGGCGTGATCGCCAGGATCACGACGCGGTCGCACGGCTGGGCCACCTCCATCTCGATGGGCACGTCCACGCTCGGGCTGAGCGGGTCGTTGCTGGTGATGCGCAGCACGGTGGTGTAGAGGCCCGGGGTGAGCGGCGCGGTGTAGGTGATCTGTACGTCGACGGATTCGCCGGGGGCGATGACGCCGCTCACGGTGTCCTCCTCCAGCCAGGTCGCATCGGGATCTTCGGCCAAGCTCCACGCCAGGTCGGCGGTGCCGGTGTTGGCGATGGTGAACGAGTTATAGGCCTCTCCGCCGGGATAGAGCCCCACGGGCGGCACCGGGGCCGGCGGGACGATGATGGGGGTGGCCACGAGCACCTGATGTTCGGCATCGTCCTGGCCGCAGTCGTTCGATACTACCAAGGTGACGCTGTAGAGGCCGTCGGCAGCATAGGTGTGCTCGGCCGTCTTACCGATCCCGATCGCGCCGTCTCCAAAGTCCCACGCGTAGATCAGGGGTTCGGTGCCGGTCGCCGCTGCGGTAAAGGTAACCACCTTCCCGGCCATCGGTTCCTGCGGTGTCCAGCTAAAGTCCACCATCGTGGGCGGGTCGCAGGCAAAGAGCGGGGTGAGGGCAAAGTCGGCCGTCGTCGTGTCGCCGGCAAAGACGATCACGTCCTGCGGCACGCTCGTGACGTATCCATCCGCGGAGGCCGTGGCGACGTAAAAGTCGGCGCAGAGGTCCATGCTGTAGGCGCCGTCCGGTTCGGTTGTGTCGGTAACGATGTTGCCCAGGAAGTCTTGGGCTTCGACCAGGGCCCCGGCGAGGGGGGCGCTCGTTTCGGCATCGATGACGGTCCCGGCCAGGGTCCCTACCCCCTGCTCGGCCGGCGAGGTGCTGTAGGCCGGGTAGAAGGCCAGGGCCAGGTTGGCCTGTGGCAGGCCGGGGTAGGCCGTGGCCTCGGTGCCGGCGGCGTTCTCCACGCCGGGGAAGACATCGGTAGGGTTGCTGACCACCAGGTACTGGATCCAGATCGCCCCGGTGTCCAAATCGATGATGATCTCGAACGTCTCGGGGTCGCCGGAGGGATAGTGCTGTACCTGGTACCACTCGATGACCAGCAAGTTGCCGACCTGTAGATCGTAGATATTGCCCTGCGCGCCGTTGGCCGGGTTCAGGTCGGTGCCAAAGGCATAGATGCCGTTGTTGGGCGTGGCCGGGTCGGGGATCGGACCGGGCCACTTGCTGTTGCCGGCGCCAAAGGTCAAGATGCCGTTGGAGCCGATGAAGCCGCCGCTGTAGGTCTGGCCGTAGAAGGTCACCGTGGCGGCTCCGGGAAAGTCCAGGTAGACGTTGGAGTCGTCGCTGAGCGGGTGCGGTGTCCCGCCGGTGGCATCGATCCAGCCGAAGGTCGGCCCACAGGGCGCTTCGCTGGTGCGCATGTAGTAGTTGTAGATCGGGGTGAGATCAAAGTCCTGGGTCAGGTCGCCGTAGACGGACAGTTTGGCGAGTTCCGTGGCGTGTCCGGGGCTGCGGACGGCGGTCCAGAAGTCGCCCTGGTAGATATCGGCGCTGTAGAACCCGGTGGCCGGGTCGGTGGAGACCACGACGGGCGTCCCCTCGAAGGTCAGGGTGGCGCGCAGCGGCGCTCCGGTGCCCTCCTCGGTGACATAGCCCGAGACCGTCCACAGCGGCGCGGTTTGCAGGGCCAGGTTCTGGGTGGTGGTGGTCGCGCCCTGGATCGTCACGTTGGCCGTCGCCGGCAGGTAGCTGTAGGCGGTGGCCGTGACCTGGTAGGTGGCGGCCGGCAGGGCGGTGAAGGTGTAGTAGCCCTGGGCGTTCGTGTAGCGGTCCAGGAAGGTCCACCCGTCGGCGTCCGCGGTTAGCTGGAGGCGGGCCCCGGCGACGGGCTGGGCCGTGGAGGCATCGGTGACGGTCCCGTCGAGCCAGCCCAGGTTGAGCCCCACCGCCGCCTGGACGGCGGCATGGATGTCGAGGATGCCCCAGCCCCAGACGTCGTTCGGGCGGTCCACGTAGGGAGGGCACTGGTTGCTAATCTTGGGTTCGGCGTGGGACTTGAGCAGGTACTGCAGGGTGTCGATCTGCCCGGCCAGTTGCGGATTGGCCGAGATGAGCAGGGCCACCGCCCCGGTGACGTGCGGGCAGGCCATCGAGGTGCCCTGCATCGTGGTGTAGCTGTTGCCGGGTATGCTAGACCGCACGTTCACGCCGGGGGCGGCGATGTCCGGCTTGACCACCAGTTCGTGGTCGATGGTCACCGGGCCGCGGCTGGAGAAGGAGGCGATGTTGTCGCTGGAGTTAAAGGCCGCGGCGGCGGTCACCTCCGGCCACTGCCCGGGGTTGGTGATGGTGCTGCAGTTTGGCCCGGTGTTCCCGGCCGACTTGGAGAAAAAGATGCCGGCCATGTAGAGGTTGTAGATGGCCGGGTGGAAGTTGGTCCCGGCCGAAGACCAGGAGTTGCTGATCACGTGCGGGGCCAGGGCCGGGTCCGGGCTGTTCCCGTAAAGGTCGGTTGGGGCCATGAAGAACTGGAAGCACTCGAACGGCCCGACGTAGGGGCTGCCGATGCCCGGGCAGGCGAGCCACCTGGCGCCGGGAGCCATGCCGATGGCGTTGGGCGCGTTGATTGGGTCGCCGGGCAGGTCGCTGCCGATGATGGTGCCCATCGTATGGGTGCCGTGGGTATCATAGTCCGTCGGCACCGTCGTGTAGCCGCCGTCGTACCAGTTGTAGTTGTGGTCGATGGTTGTGCAGGCCGGCGGATCGATGCAGCCGCGGTACTGCTGCTTCAGCGCCGGGTGGTCCCACTGCACGCCGGTGTCCAGGTCGCCGATCACCGCGCCGGCCCCGGTGATGCCCATGCTCCAGACGTCGTCGGCGTTGACGCGCTGAATGTTCCACTCGATCGTCTCGGGGGCCTGGGCGCCGGCCTCGGCCGGCACGGGGACGATGTCCAGCATGGGCTGGTAGTAGTACTCGATGTGGTCCACCTCGGGCCAGGCGGCCAGGGTGTTCACCTGGGCCGGGCTGGTGGCCACCACCTTGAACATGTTCTGGATCCAGTAGGAGCGATAGGACAGGCCCATCTTGTCCAGCTTGGCCCGCAGCGGCGGCTGGGTCTGGGCGGCGATGGCCGTCAGTTGCTGGTAGACATAGGCGCCCTTCTCTTCCTTGGTCGCCAGCAGGCGGGCGCCTTCCACGTCGGCCTGGGCCTTTAGGACGACCAGGATCTCGGCCTGTCCTTCGGCCTCCAGGACTTCCCAGATGTGCGTTTCCACCGGGGCGCGCGGCGTCTGGGCCGCGGCGAAGGCCGGCAGGAGCGAGAGGAGCAGGATGGCCAGCACCAGGCCGGCCAGGGTGCGCTTGCGGTTCATGAGGTTCCTCCGGGTAAAGGGATCAACTTGTTGCCGGGAGCCGGGGATTGTCTGTGATGTCACCTCCTTTCAAGATGCAGGATAAGGGATGCCAGCTCTATCCTTGGGGATGTGCGTCGCGTTTCCTGTGTCACCCATCTCGCCGCCCATTGCCAGTCCCGCCCCCTCAGGCTTGCCGGCGCGCCGCCTTCAGGAGGCGCTCTCTCGCCACACCCTGAGCACCTCGGCTACGCTCCACGCCTGGGCGACGCAGCCCCGGGGCGTGTAAGGCGGGTCGCCGTCCATGATCTCGCTGATGGTGCCGATGCCGGCGCTGTTGAGGTGGTCGAGGAGCGGTGCCAGTTGGCTGCGCACGTCGGCCTGGGGGCCGTAGACGCGGCGCTGGGCCGCCAGGTAGGGGCCGATCAGCCAGGGCCAGACGGTTCCCTGGTGATAGGCCGAGTCGCGCTGCCAGATATCTCCCTGGTAGTGGCCGCGGTATCCCGGGTCGCGCGGTGAGAGGGTGCGCAGCCCGTAGGGGGTGGCCAACTCCATGGCCACGGTCTCCAAGATCGACCGCGCCTGTTCCCCGGCTATCAGCGGGAAGGGCAAGGAGATGGCCAGGAGTTGGTTGGGGCGCAGCGCGGGGTCGTCGCCCGTCGGCCCGTCGACAACATCGTAGAGATGGCCGCCCGGGGCGTACCAGAAGCGCCGGGGAAAGCTCTCCTGGGCCTGCTCGGCCAGGTCACGGCAGCGCTTGCGGCCGGCCCGCCGCCCCAGCCGGCGCCCCAATGCGTCGACGATGCGCAGGGCGTTGTACCACAGGGCGTTCACCTCCACGGGCTTGCCATGCCGCGGTGTGACGACCCACTCTTCAACCTTGGCGTCCATCCAGGTGAGCTGCGTTCCGGGGACGCCGGCCCGCAGCAGCCCGTCGGCGGGGTCCACCTGGATGCCGTAGCGCGTGCCGCGCACGTGCCAGTCGACGATCTCCAACAGCAGGTCGTATAGCTCGCCCCCCAGGGCCTGGTCCCCCGTTTCCTCGACATAGGACCAGAGCGCGACAAAGAACCACAGCGTGGCATCCACCGTGTTGTACTCCGGCGTCTCCCCCACCTCGGGGAAGCGGTTGGGGAGCATGCCCTGGTCGACATAGCGGGCATAGGTCCGCAGCACCTCGGCGGCCTCGGCGTAGCGCCGCGTGGCTAGCATCAGGCCGGGCAGGGAGATCATCGTGTCGCGGCCCCAGTCGCCGAACCAGGGATAGCCGGCGATCACCGTGGTGGCCCGCCCGCCCAGCCCCTGGGCCACGCCCGGCGTCGGGGCGCGGTGGACGATGAATTGGTCGGCGGCCAGCACCAGTTGGACGATCTCCGGGCGCTCGCCGGCCAGTTCGCTCTGGGCCAGCAGGCTGCGGCGGCGCTCCTGTTCCAGGGCCAGGACACGCTCGCCGTTGAGGTCCACCAGGGGGTTGGGTTCGCAGGAGGCGACCAGGAGCTGGGTTTCGCCCGGGGCCAGCGTCCGGCGCAGCACGCCCGGGGCATAGAGGTCCTCGGTATAGTCCAGGCCGCGCTCGCGCTCGTGGCGGTGCATAAAGTTCCAATACCACAGGCCGGTGGGGATGTGTTCCATCGGCGGGGTGGCGCGCAGGCTATAGGGCAGCGCGCCCTCGAAAGCCCGCAGGACACAGCAGCCGCGCTCGTCCGCTTCGACATGCGCAAAGTCCCAGTCGACCCGGCCCTTGGTCTCGCGGTGAAAGCTGCGGTAGTTGATCAGGGGGCGCAGCGTCAGTGTCACCGGGCGGGGGGAGCGCTTCAGGGTGTAGGAGATATAGGTGGTGTTCTGCCCATAGGCCATCCACAGCCGCTTCTCCAGCTCCCAGTCCCCTCCGCGGTAGGTCCAAACGGGCAGGCCCTCTTCCAGGCGGAACTCTTCCAGGTGAACAAAGCCGCAGGGGTGGATGGTGGCCGGGGTGTACTCGTTGGTGCCGAGGTAGTAGGGCACGCCGTCCGACTCCAGCTCCTCGTCGACCTTGGACAGCAGGACCAGTCGCTCGCGGGAAGAGGTGGGCGCGGCCACGAGCAGGCCGTGGTAGCGGCGGGTGTTGGCGCCGACGATGGTGGAGAAGGCGTATCCCCCCAGGCCGTTGGTGACGATCCACTCCAGGTTCAGGGCGGACTCGATGTCCCGGCAGATGCTGCGGTGAAAGGTCAAGGCCATGGCCCCCTCCTTGGTCAATGGGTCTGTGTCCACGGCACGCGGGTGACGTTCCAGGAGGAGGAGGAGGAGGCGGTCGGCTGCGGCGTGGGGGTGGCCGTCTCCAGGGGCGGCGGCGTGTAGGTGGGCAGCGGCGTGTAGGTGGGCAGCGGCGTGTAGGTGGGCAGCGGCGTGTAGGTGGGCGGAAGCGTGGCCGGCGTCCCGGTGGTCTCGGGGGCGGGGGTATCGGTGGGCCGCGAGGTCAGCGTCGGGTAGGGGGTATAGGTGGGCCGGGCGGTGGCCGGGGGCGCCGGGGTGAAGGTGGGATAGGGGGTGGCGGTGGACGGCGGCGTATAGGTGGCCGGCGGTATGGCTGTCGGCTCCGGCGTGTAGGTGGGGTAGGGCGTCGCCGTGGGGATGCCCAGCAGGGAGCCCAGCCCGGAGAGGATGGGCTGGGGGTACCGCCAGAGCAGGAGCAGGCCGGCGGCGATGACCAGGAGCAACGCCAGCCCGATGATCCCACCCAGGACGAGCCCGCTCAGCACACAGCCCCGCAGCCCACCTCCGGTCCGGCGCTTGTTCATGGAGACGCCTCCTCCTCGGCGACGGCCGGCCGGACCGGTATGCGCAGCACCACCGTCGTGCCCTGGCCGACCGCCGAGACTATCGTCAGCTCTCCGCCGACGATTTCGGCCCGCTCGCGCATGTTCAGCAGGCCGAAGCTCTCCCGGCTCTCGTACCCCTGCAGCACCTGGGCGATATCGAACCCCACCCCGTCGTCCTCGACCTCGACCACCAGCGTATCCCCTTTCTGCGCCAGGCGGACCCAGATATTGCTCGCCTGGGCATGCTTCAGGGCGTTGTTGACCGCTTCCTGGACGATGCCAAAGACGGTGCTCTCGACGCGGGCCGCGTAGCGCCCCAACGGATGGTCGGTGTGCAGATGGATCTCGGTCGAACTGCCTACCTGGTGCCGTTCGGTGAACAGTTGTAGCGCGGCCGCCAGGCCCTGGGTTTCCAACACCAGCGGCCGCAGATCAAAGAGCATCGTCCGCATATCGTGGATCGCCTGTAGACTGGTGCTGCCCAGGCGGTCCAGCTCCTCCGGGACCCGGCTCGGATCGTGCTGCAGCAGTTTCTTGATGAACTCGACCTGCATCACGGTGGTTGCGACGAGCTGCGTCGGCCCGTCGTGCAGGTCGCGGGCCAACTTCTTGCGCAGCTCTTCCTGGGCGATGATCACGTGGTCGCGCTCCTCGCGCAGCCCGTTGTACAGGCGGGCGTTCTCCAGGGCGGCCGCGGCCAGCGCGGCCAGGGCCTTGAGCCACTTGACATCGCGCGTCTCGAAACCGCCCGGGGCGTTCTTGTTGACCACGGTGAGCACGCCCAGCAGTCGCCCCTGGAACTGCAGCGGCACGCAGAGCAGCGAGGTCGTGCGGAACCCGGTGCTGGAGTCGACCCCCGATGCCCAGCGCGGATCCTGGGAAACGTCGTTGACCAGGGCCGGCGTGCCCGTCTCGGCGACCCACCCGGAGATTCCCTGCCCAACCTTGATCCGCTGCCCGACCAGTTGCTGGCTGACATCGCCGTCGACGACCTGGAAGACCAGGTCATCGCTGCCCGGGCTGAGCAGCAGCAGGGAAGCGCCCTCGGCCTGCATCAGGTCCATGGCCGCGCTGACGATGCGTTTCAGGAGCGGCTCAATCTCCAGCGTGGCCGCCAAGGCCAGCGCCAGGTCTTGCAGCCCGCCGAGGATCTGTATCTCCTGGTAGTTGGCGCGCAACTCCTGGCGTTGGACCTGGTATTCGCGTTCCAACACGCGCAGCCGGCTCTCGCAATCGGCCAGCCGGGCTGTCAGTTCGCCGATATCCTGTGGCTCGTCCATCGGGACTATGCCCCAAGGGGGCTAGGCTTCTTCCTCCCCCGTCTCGGCCTCTTCGTCCTTGCGCTGCATCCGCTCCGACAGCTCCTCGGTGTACTGGCGGGCAGACTGTACCCCCTGCTCGATCTGCTGACGGACCTGCCCGATCTGGATCTTGGCCTGTTGCCGGAGTTCGCCCACGCGCTCGCGGACCTTGCTGGCGACCTGCTGAGCCTGTCCCTGCAGTTCGATGCCCCGCTCGCGCAGGCGTTCGCGGGTCTGTTCCCCGCTCTCCGGCGCATAGGCCAGCGCCACGGCGGCCCCGACTACGCCGCCCAGGAGAAAGCCGAACAGGAACCAGCCAAAACCGCCGTCACCCTTTTCGCTCATAGAGACCTCCTTATGGCTCTTTGCGACGGAACAGCATCGCTACGCCTTTGCCGATGCCGGAACCCAGGGCCGAGAGGCGAATGAACGGGGAGGCGATGCGCTCCCCGACGAACTCGGCGGTGCCCTTGACGGTGGTCGCCGTGCCTTTCACCTGGTCGACCACGGCGCCGCCGCGCTCCAGCAGGTCGTCGAGCCGCCGGCTGAGGCGCTGAAAGCCCCAGACGATGACGGCCAGGATCATGATCGACAGGACCAGGGAGAAAAAGATGCCGATCGACAGGAAAGCGATCGACACATCGCGCGCCCGGGCCAGCCAGGCGTCCGGCAGCACCCACAAAACCACGATGATGGCCAGGGAGAGTCCCAGGACCACGATGGCGATGATCGCTACGGGCGAGAGGCCCTTTTTCTTCGGCGCGGGCGAGCCCTCTTCTGGGGAAAGTCCTTCGGACATGACCACCTCCGTGTGGGCGCTTGAGGTCATTATATCATATCCGCAGGCGCGAGGCAACCACCAGCAGGATGATGGCCCCCAGGGTCACTTCGGGCCAGGGCAGGCTGCCCAGCCAGAGGATGTGCAGGTCCAGGAGCTGGCCGAAGAAGTAGCCGATGACGGCGCCGGCCAGGCTGGCCAGCCAGCCCACCAGGAGGCGGCGGTAGCCCCGCGCGCCGAGCAGGGCATAGAAGCCGGCATAGAGGGTGGCGAACAGGGCCAAGAGCAGGGCATCCAGCGGCTGCCAGGACATCGGGTTGCTCCTCATAGTACGGGATACTACATGCGATAATTATACCACGCATTGGACGGGGTGCAACCGGCGAAACGCGCGGGGTGGAGCGTGCCGCGGGGATCGCCTTACCGGATAATTCCTCCCCCCACGACCTCCTCTCCCTGGTAGAAGACGACCGCCTGCCCCGGGGCGATCGCTCGTTGCGGGGAGTCCAAGACCACGCGCACGCGGCCGGCCGCCAGGGGCCGGACGACGGCCGGCGCGGCGGCCGCGCGGTAGCGCACCTGCGCCTCCACCCGCAGCGGGCCGGCCGGCCACTCCCCCGACACGAAGTCGACCGCTTCCGCCTCCAGTTCCTTCCGCAGCAGTGCCTCCTCCGGCCCGACCAGCAGGGCGTTTTCCGCCACGTCCAGGGCGACGACAAAGAGCGGCCGCGCCTGGCCCGCCAGCCCCAACCCCTGGCGCTGTCCCACGGTGTAGTAGGCCAGGCCGCGGTGCTCCCCCAGGACGCGGCCGGCCTGGTCGCGGATCGGGCCGGGGCGGACGGTTTCCGGCAGGCGCGGGGCCAGGAAGCGGCGGTAGTCGCCGTCGGGGATGAAGCAGATCTCCTGGCTCTCGCGCCGGCCGGCCGTCGGCAGGCCGCGCCGCGCCGCCTCCGCCCGCACCTCTGCCTTGGTCCACTCCCCCAGGGGCAGGATCAGGTGGGCCAGCTCTTCCTGCCCCAACATGTACAGGACGTACGACTGGTCCTTGCCCCGGTCCAGTCCGCGCAGCAGCCGCCAGCGCCCCCCTTCGCGGGCCAGTCGCGCGTAATGTCCGGTGGCCAGGGAGCCGAACCCCAGCGCCTGGGCGTGCTGCCACAGCAGGCGGAACTTGATCTCGCGGTTGCAGGCCAGACAGGGGTTCGGCGTGCGGCCCCGCCCGTACTCGCGGACGAACTCGGCTACCACGCGCTCCGCGAACTCGCGGCGCAAGTCCAAGACATAGTGCGGGATGCCCAGCACCTGGCAGACCCGCCGCGCCCCCTCGGCGGCCTCCAGCGAGCAACACGAGGCCGGCCCCGCCGGGATGTCTTCCTCCGCCCACAGACGCATCGTCGCCCCGGCCACGGCATAGCCCTGCTCTTGGAGCAGCGCCGCCGCCAGCGACGAGTCCACCCCGCCGCTCATGGCCACGAGGACGGCGGGACGATCGGAGGATGGCGGTGCGTTCCGGGCCGGCATGTCCATGGCAAATCGGCGAGAAAGCGCAAGGGCTCCTCAGGCCTGTTCCCGCAGCCCCTGCAGGTGGCGGCGCACGATCTCGCGGAAGGCCCCCTCCTGCTCCGCGGAGGCAAAGGCGCGCCGGGGGAGGAGGGCGAATGCGCCGCGGCTGGCGGAGTAGGTCAGCAGGTAGTGGGCCTTGGTCTCCACCACCCGCCCAAAGGTCGCCCACTCCAGCCGCGACTCCCCGAACACGTTGCGCATCACCACCTGCGCGTCGCCGATCTCCCAGGTCGTCGGGCTGCACAGCCGGCGGTCCCGGCGGACGCGCCGCTCGATGGTCAGCGGCAACCCCAGCCAGAGGAAGCCGGCCAACGCCACTGGAAAGGCCAGCAGGTACAGGTTCATCAGCGTCATCCGGCCGGCCGAGACCAGGTTGTAGATGCCCCAGGCGACCCCCCCCCCCACAAGGACCATGGTCAACCAGGTGCGCCAGTCCCGGGCAAAAAAGGCCCGTGTCGTCCGCACATAGTCGCCCGGCTCCGGGGTGAATTGGACCTCAATCACCGGGCCGGCGGGGGCGGCTTGATTCTCCATCTCCAGATTCATCGAGGACCTCCTCGTACACCTCGATCGTCTGCTTGGCCACCTGTTCCCAGGTAAAGTAACGCTGCACCCGCGTCCGTCCGCGGGCCCCCATCTCCCGCGCCTGGGCGCGGTCGGCCAGCGCCATCTGCAGGCCCCAGGCGATGTCCGGCGGGTCGTTGCCGTTGACATGGATGCCGTTCTGGCCGGCGCCGGAAGGGACGACTTGCTCCCGGAAGCCGACCACGCCGTTGGCCCCGACCACCAGCGGCTTGCCCATGGCCATGGCCTCGAGCGAGACGATGCCAAAGGGCTCGTAGACCGAGGGGAAGACGCACAGGTCCGCGGCGGCATAGTGCAGGATGCGCTCCTGTTCCGAGACAAAGGCGTAGTGGGTGACGACGTTCTGCTGCAGGCCCAGCCGGTGGATCAGCTCGTCCACGTCGTGCTGCTCCTCGCCCTTGCCCAGGATCACCAGTTTGGTCTTGGGAAACTTTTCGATCACGGCCGGCATGGCCTGGATCAGGTTGCGCGCCCCCTTGACCCAGGTGAGCCGCCCGACAAAGAGCAGCATGTTGTCGTCCGCGCCGATGCCGTACCGCGAGCGCAGCTCGAGGACGGCTTCCTTGGGCACGCTGGCCGGGTCGTAGACCTGGGGGTCCACGCCGTTCCAGACGACGCTGATCTTGTGCGGCGGCCAGCCGTGGCAGTTGAGATCGTCCTTCATGGCGTGGCTGACGGTGATGATGCGGGTTGCCTGGAGGGCCGTCTCCCACTCTAGCCGGCCGACGAACGGCGAGCCGGCCCCGCCGCGCCGGCCCCACTCGGTGCTGTGGACGTGGTAGACCAACGGCAGCTCGGTCTGGTTGCGCACGACCAGGCCGGCGATGGCGCTGAGCCAGTCGTGCGCGGCGACGATGTCGAACTGCCCCCCCTCCTGGCGCAGCACCTGGTTGACGAACTTGGCCGCGGACAGGGTGTTGTAGATAAAGATGTCGTTGAAAAAGGAGCCCCACTGCCGCAGTTCCTCGTTGACCAGGAGGGGAAAGACGTTGGTGGCGTTGATCCCGATGGGCCGGTGGACCTCGACCCCGCCGCAGACCTCGTGCGTCGGCAGGGCGCCCCCCGGGTTCATGGTAAAGACGACGACATCGTGCCCCTGCCGTACCAGCGCGGTGGTGATGTAGGCCGCGTAGGTGCCCAGGCCGCCGACGATCGCCGGCGGGTACTCGTAGACAAAGAACGCGATTCTCATGCGGGCCTCCGTGGCGGTGAATTTGTGGACCAAACCGGTTCAGCTCCTAGTGCATGTAACAGCTCCCCCCGATAAACTCCCGCAGCAGCGAGTCGGGCGGGATGGCCGACTCGTCCTCCACGGGAGTCACTGCTTGTAGCAGCCGGCACACGCGCGCGGCGCGCTCGGCGGCGTCTTCCCGCAGGGGATCGCCGCGGTACTGCTCGGCCCAGCGGGCAAAGTGGTCCAGCATGCGGGCGCGCATCACCGGCAGCTCGTAGGGCAGGCCGCTGTTGACGATATAATCGGTGTCGTGCTGATAGGGGATGATGTGGCGCAGCTCGCTCTTGCGCACATAGTGCCAGTGCAGCAGCGTCTGCTCGGGGTTGTAGGCGCGGTGCGCGGCGTCGCGGACCATCCGCCGCATCAGCCGTAGGTCGGTCCAGCGGATGTATCGGCCGTCCGGCCCCTTCATCTGCAGCAGGGGCTCGATGTACAGCTTGAACTTGAGGCGGTCCGCGATGCCCTGGGTCATCTCCGGGTAGAGGCCGTGCAGGCTGTCGATGAGGATGAGCTCGCGGGGGCCGATGCGCAGCGGCGTCCGCTCGTCGTGGCGCCGGCCGGTCTTGAAGTCGTAGAAGGGGATGCGCACCTCCTCGCCGGCCAGCAGGCGCGCCAGGTGGTGGTTGATCAGGGCCATGTCCAGGGCCTGGGGCGTCTCAAAATCGTAATCGCCGAACTCGTCGCGCGGGTGGACCTCCAGGTCGAAGAAGTAGTTGTCCACCGTCAGCGGGACGAGCCGCAGCCCCATGTGCTTGAGCAGGTGGCTGAGCTTGGTCGTGGTGGTGGTCTTGCCCGATGAGGAGGGGCCGGCGATGATCACCAGGCGCACCTCCCGGCGGCGCTCGCCGACCATCTCGGCGGCGGTGGTGATGTCCTCGTTGTAGGCCCGGTCGGTCTCGCGCACGATCTCGGCAAACTCCCCGGCGGCCAGGCGCGCGTTCAGGCGTTCGACGGTGTGCAGGTCATGGCTGACCGCCCAGTCCAGCACCTCCCAGATCTTGCGCCAGGGGATATTCTCCCGCGCCGTGGCCGAGGCGCGGGCGCGCTCCTGGCGGGCCCGCGCGCGCTCCTCGCGGTAGAGGATATAGGCCTTGGCGGTGCGGGCGTGGCCGGCCTCGATCAGCACCTTTTCCACGATGTCCTGGATCTCCTCGACGGTGGGGATCTGTCCCGCGGGCGTGCTTTGCTCCAGGATCTCCACCACCCGGTCGGCCAACTGCTCGGCCGTGGCCCGGTCGCGTCCGCCGACGGCCACTGCCGCGCGGTAGATGGCGTTGGTGATGCGCTCCTTCCGGAAGGGCACGATGGCGCCGGTGCGCTTGACAATGTGCGTGATCCGCGCCATAGATAGAATACCTCCTGGGGCCTCGTCCTACCGCGACCCCCGAGATCTGGCAGACCTCGGAGGTCGTGGGTAGCTATGGCTCTATTCTAGCACAATTTTATCTGCCGCGCTACAGGCCCGGACTCTTCCGCGGGCTCATCGACCTCGGCGGACTTGCTCTGCGCGTTCCGCTTATCGCCCTTTCCAGCCCTTGTTGCAGGTCGCTGCAGGTGACCAGGTCTCCTAACTCTACGCCCAGCGTGACGAGGGTGTGCGCCACCTCGGGCCGCAGCCCCACCAGGATCGGCTCGGCGCCCAGGAGCCGGGCGGCGCGCATGGCCTCGACAAGCGTCTGGGCTACCGCCTCGTCCACCACCGGGACGCCGGTGATGTCGACCAGGGCCACGCGGGCCCGCTGGGCCTCGATGCCCTTCAGCAGGGAGGCGGTGATCTGTCCCGCGCGTTCGGCGTCGATGAGCCCAACCAGCGGCATCACGATGATGTCGGCCTGCAGCGGGACGACCGGGATGGACATCTCGCGGATGGTGTTCAGCAGGGTGCGCTGCGTTTCGACCATCTCGCTCAGCTTGCCGGCCTGCGCCGCCAACTCCTGGCCGCGCTCCTCCAGGGAGCTTGTGCGCTCGGCTACCTGGCCCTCCAGGGTGGCCTGTTGCGCCTCCAGCTCTTGGGTCAGGTGGCGGCTCCTTTCCAGGGCGGAGGAAAAGCGGGCCAGCACGTGGTTCAGCGAAAGGACGACGACGATCCCCATCACCAGCCAGGCGGCGGTAGCGCTGGCCCAACTGACGACATCGTTGGCAACGACCTGCTCCGGCGCGGGGATGGTCAGCAGGCCGGTGCCGTAGGCGGCGCCGAACCCGGCCATCGTCAGCAGGGCCGCCCCCAGGGCAGCCAGGCCGGCCCTGCCGCCCAGGAGGAGGGCGGCCAAGATGGGCAGCGTGAGCATAAAGACCCGCCCGTCGCCCGTCAGCCCGTCCTCGAAGAGGGCCAGCGCGCCCAGCCCGTACAGCAGGGACAGGCAGGCCCAGGCCTGCAGGCGGAAGGAGGGCAGCCGTATGAAGGTGACCAGTAGAAAGGCCAGGTAGATGCCGACATAGAAGTAGGTCAGGACGCGCGTGCGGGTGGCAAAGTAGGCGATGACCACGGCGACGGCGCCAAAGACCGCCGCCCCGCGGAACACCCCGCGGATCAGGTCCTTGCGCCAGGTTTCCAGCTCGCTGGAGACCCGCTCTACTCCGGTCCGGCCCGTTTTTTCATCGGTCATCGTTCACTCCTTGATTTCCGGCTCGGCCGGCGGCCCTTTCAACCGCCGGCTGAGGATGAACAGCGCCACCACGCCCAGGCTGATGCCGAACCACAGGGTAAAGAGGCGGATGAGGAAGGAGGCCGTGACGGCCCCGGCATCGTCGAGGATGGAGAAGACGCGGCTCGTCAGGCCGGCGTAAGTGACCTCGGTCAGACCGATGCCCCCGGGCAGGAAGGAGACCAGGCCAAAGAGCGTGCCGGCGGCAAAAATGAAGGAGGCCTCCAGGAGCAGCCCGTCGCCGGCGGCCGCGCCCAGCCCGCGCAAGACGTAGTAGACGGCGAGGCACTCGCCGAACCAGGAGACGGCGCTCTGGGCCGTCATCCACAGGAGCGGCTTCCAGCGCAGGAGTTGGTAGGTGCTGTCGTAGAGGGCGCGGATCGGCGCGCTGAAGCGGCGCACCGGGCGGAACCGCTCGCCCCAGGCCAGCAGGCGCGTTGCCAGCGCCCGGTTCTGGGCCAGGGCGATGAACAGGCCGGCCAGCACCAGCAACACCAGGAAGACCGGCCAGCCGTAGGAGATGCGCAGCAGGCCGACCCCGGCAATCAGCAGCAGCCCCAGGCCGTCGGTCAGCCGTTCGGCGACGACGATGGGGGCCGAGACGCTCATCGGCGTGCCCTGGAGCTCCTTCAGCAGGTACGATTTGAGCACCTCGCCCATCTTGCCCGGCGTGATCGCCATGGTCATCCCGGCCGTAAAGAGCAGCGCACTGTCCCATCGCCCTACCCCCACGATCCCCAGGTGGCGCAGGTAGTAGTGCCACTTCTGCCAGCGCAGGACATAGTTCAGGGCGGTGAAGCCCAGGGCCAGCGGCATCCACTCCCAGCGAAAGCCCCGGAACGTCTGCCAGACTTCCTCGACGCCGGCCAGGAACGACAGGGCTACAAAGACGAGCATGCCGAGCCCCAAGAAGATCAGCAGGTTGCGCAGCAGTGCTTTCCGTTGGAGCACCGGGCCTCCTAGTGGGTTTGCCGGGGGTAGTGTAACAGATAATGGCGGGATGTGCAAATGAGTCCTGGCCGGCGTCGGAGGGGGCGAGGTTCCCTAAAGACAAACCTGGGCGATGATCGCCGGTTGCCGGGCCGGCGCGGGAATCGCCCGCGGCGCCATGTAGCGCAGTCCGCCGAGCTATTGGGTTGCGCGGCCCAACCAGACCCCCAACCGAGTTGGCTACGAAGGGAACGTACCGTTATAACCCCGGCCGCCGTACGGTCAACCGCCCTTTGGACGAATTCGGGTGTCCCGCCATTTGCGTAGACCGGCTACCGCATGGTACAATGGTCACCGGATTTACAGGAGAAACGATGCCGGGGATCGTTTCCCCGATGCCCGATGCCCAACCTGGAGTCCACTTTGCAGCCCGACAGTCCCGACTTGCTCGTTACCCTCCATGGTCTCCTTCCCCTGCCGGCCTTTCTCCCCGACGCCACGCAGGGAGTGGTCCGTGCGCTGGATGCCCAAGACCTCTTGGCCTGCGGCGTTCCGGCACTGCAGACGAATGTCTTTCACCTGATGCAAAAGCCCGGCACCTCCACCGTCCAGGCCCTGGGTGGGCTGCACCGGATGATGGGCTGGGGCCGGCCCATCGTCACCGACTCCGGCGGGTTCCAGGCCTATTCCCTGATCCGGCAGGACCCGCGGAGCGGCCGGCTGAGCGACCGCGGGCTGGCCTTTCGGCCGGAAGGGGCACCCCGCAAGTTCCAGTTCACGCCCGAGAAATCGATCCAGCTCCAGGTGGGCTACGGAGCGGACATCCTGATCTGCCTGGACGACTGCACCCACCCCGAAGATCCGCCGGCCGTGCAGGAGGAATCGGTGCGGCGGACCGTGGCCTGGGCCCGGCGCTGCCGGGCCGAGTTCGACCGCCTGGTTCAAGAGAAGCGCCTGGCGGCGGGCAAGCGGCCCCTGCTCTTGGCCGTGGTCCAGGGGGGCGCCTCGCTTTCCTTGCGGCGGCGCTGCGCCGAGGAGCTCCTGGCGATCGGCTTCGACGGCTACGGCTACGGCGGGTGGCCGCTCGATGGAGCGGGGAACCTGCTGGCCGAGGTGTTCGCCTTCCTGCGCGAGCTGATCCCCCGCCGTTTCCCGCTGCACGCCCTGGGGGTGGGGCACCCGGCGCACGTCGCGGCCTGCGTGCGGATGGGCTACGGCCTGTTGGACAGCGTGATGCCGACGCGCGACGCCCGCCACGGCCGGCTCTACGTCTGGAACGGGCCGGCCGGCCTGTCCGGCGATTCCTTCTCCTACCTCTATGTCGGCGACAACCGCCACATCAAGGCCGCCGGGCCGGTCTCGCCCTACTGCGACGGCCCCTGCTGCAGGCGCTACTCGCTGGGCTACCTGCATCACCTCTTCAAGCTGGGCGACGGCCTGTACCAGCGGCTGGCGACGATGCACAACCTGCGGTTCATGGCGCAGCTTATGGAGAGGCTGGGGGCGGAGGGCAGGGAGCGGAGAGCGGAGAGAACGCCGGGAGAGGTTGGGCCGTGAGCGACACGGAACAGGACCTGGAGCGCCTGGTGGCGGCGGTGCGGAGCACGCCCAAGTACCGCCACGTCGTGGCCGACCTGGTGCGCCGCTCCGCGGAGCGCGAGCTGGCCAAGGGGCGCCCATGGAAGGAGGCCCTCAAGGCCGCCAAGCGCCATCTGCACCAGGTGGCCGGGGCCTACCTGGATGCCGGGGTGCGTTACGGCGCGTGGCTGCGGGAGCTGCGCGCGGCCCGCCTGCAGGGCCCCGCGGCGCTGCGCCGGGCCTGCCTGGGGGTGATGAAGCGCCACGCCTCCACCCGCGAGCGCCTGCCACACCTGGACGGGTTCTACGCCGCGACGCTGGACGGCCTGCCGCCCATCCGCTCCGTGTTGGACCTCGGCTGCGGGCTGCACCCGCTGGCGTTGCCCTGGATGGGCCTGCCGGAGGGGTGCGCGTACACGGCCGTCGACATCTACGAGGATATGGCCGCTTTCCTGGCCGAGTTCATGGCCCTGCTGCCCGTCTGCGGTCGGGCCGAGGCCCGCGACGCGCTGCGGTCGCTGCCGGCGGGGCCGTTCGACCTGGCCTTTCTCCTGAAGGTGGTCCCCTGCCTGGAGCAGGAGGAGCAAGAGGCCGGCCGGCGGCTCCTGGAGGCCGTCCCCGCGGCCGTGCTCCTGGTTTCCTTCCCGGCCCAGAGCCTTGCCGGACGCCGGGGCAAGGGTATGGAGGTCAACTACGAGGCCCGTATGGGAGGACTCCTGGCCGGGACAGGCTGGCAGGCCGAACGCTTCGAGTTTCCCACCGAGCTGGTCTTCCGGGTACGGAAATAGGGGTGGCAGACCGCAGGATCAAAGAAGAAGGACCAAGGACGATAACAGAGGACCAAGGAGGAACTTGCGCTCCTTGGCCCTCTGCCTTTCGCCCTTGGTCCTTCGCCCCTCGTTCTCGATCTCTGGTCCTCCCGTTACTTCAGATACGCCCCCAGCCCCAGCTCCGCCAGCTTGGCCTCCGTGGGACGGCCGTTGTGGTCCCAGCCGCGCCGCGCATAGTACCAGTCCAGCAACTGCATGGCGTCTTCCCAGTTGATCTTTTTGCCCGCCGTGGCCCCGCCGGGGGCCGGCTCCTTGTAGAAGCGCGGCGGCGGATAATCCCACTCCCGGCCGAACCCCGGCACCTCGCGGAACCAGTACATCCGCGTATAGTTCCAGACGCGCTCCGAGATCCGGAGCAGGTCCTCCCAGGAGCGCTCCACCCCGGTGATGGCGGCGACCATCGGCGCGTAGGAAGTCACGTCGATGGACAGCTCGACCCACTGCAGGCGGCAGGCGCCCAGGATGTCGAAGAGCGGGCGGATGTGCTGCAGCTCGATGACCTTGGCGGCCTTGTCTTCGGTGACCTTTTCCCGGCCGACCTGGAGGTCGTAGGTGATGGCCCAGGCGCGGTTGTGGTGGGCGCCGACGTCGGCGGTCATGTAGGCCAGCAGCATGGCCGGGGCGGCGTGCGTGTCGTAGCCGCTCTGCTCCATCCCCTTGACCTGGATGGCCCAGTCGCTGCTGCCCTGGCCGATCTTTGCGGCGGCTACCTTGACCCCCTCGGCCAGCAGGTCGCCCAGCCCCTCGCGGCGGGCGATGCGCTCGATCATCGTGAAGACGGCCTGGGCGTTGCCAAAGCGCAGCTCCACGCCGCCGGTCTGCTCGCGGTTGAGGATCTCTTTCTCGTAGCACTCCATAGCAAAGGCGATGGCGTTGCCGGCCGAGATGGTGTCGATGCCCAGCTCGTCGCACAGGTAGTTGGCATAGGCCACGTCCTCGATGTTGCCCAGCCCGACATTGCCCCCCAACAGGGCCGAGGTCTCGTACTCCGGCCCCTCGACAAATACGCCGTACTTTTTGGTGTAGGAGTACTTGCCACAGGGGCTGGGGCAGCAGGCGCAGCCCTTGTCGGTGAGGACGATCGTTTCGCGCATCACTTGGCCGTCCAGCCCGGCGTGCTCCTCGAAGGTGCCCTGCTGAAAGTTGCGGGTGGGAAAGGCGCCGACCTCGTTGGCCCAGGTGGGCACGCCGGCCGTGCCGTAGCGCTGCCACACTTCCAGGCCGGGCGAGGCCTTGCAGGCCGCGAACATAGCGTGCGCCAGTTCCCAGAAGCGCTCCGGCTGGGCCACATGCACCGTGCCCGTGCCGTGTACGGCGATGGCCTTGACCTTTTTGCTGCCCATCACCGCGCCTACGCCCCCGCGGCCGGCCTGCCGGCCGTAGTCGGTGGTGATGCAGGCGTAGGCCACCATGTTCTCCCCGCCCGGGCCGATGGTGGCGATCTGAAAGTCCTCGCCCAGGCGCTTCTTGAGTATCTCTTCCACCGTCAGCGAGCCCTTGCCCCACAGGTCGGCGGCGTCGCGCAGCTCCACCTTGTCGTCGTCGATGAACAGGTAAACCGGCTTGGGCGAGATGCCCTCTAGGATGATGGCGTCGTAGCCGGCATACTTGATCTCGGCCGTAAAGTGGCCGCCGACGCTGGCGCTGGCATAGCCGCCCGTCTGCGGCGATTTGCAGGTCCAGTCCATCTTGCCGGCCCCCGGCACGAGCAGCCCCGAGAGGAGGCCGCTGGAGGCGATCAGCTTGTTCTCCGGCCCCAGCGGGTCGGCGCCGGGGGGCACTTCGTTCCACAGGATGTAGATGCCCAGGCCGCGGCCCCCCAGCAGGTCCCGGGCGACGTTCTCGGGAAAGGGTTCCTTGTGGATCTCGCCCGTCGTCAGGTTCACGCGCAGGATCTTGCCAGCATATCCGTTCACGGTTCTCCTCCTACTCGGCGATCTTGAGGACGCTCATGCCGCAGAACTGGACGCACTCGCCGCAGAGGTCGCACTCGAACGGCGCGTCGCGGCCGGCGATCTTGAAGACCACGCCCTCCGGGCAGGCGTCGATGCAGGCCCCGCAGTCGATGCACAGCTCCGGGTCGATATAGTAGGCGCCCTTGTCGTTCTGGGGAATAGCGTCCACCGGGCAGACCTTGGCGCACTCCCCGCACTGGGTGCAGACGCGCACCTCGTAGTTGCCGGGGCTCGGAAAGTGCGGGACGATGGCTAGCGCCGCTTTGTGGGTGTTGTTCTCCCGAAAGTGGCTGAAGGAGCACGCCAGCAGGCATGCCTTGCAGCCGCAGCACTTGGAACTGTCGGCATAGAGTCGCATGGTCCTCCTCCATTGACTTGGGGGCTAAACAGCCCGGCTGCCGGAACTTGTAGGCACAGAAAAAGGCCACCCCTGGAGCGGGGTCGTCCCCCAGCGCTCGGTTGGCCTGAACAGCCCATCGTGGGTCATCCGTGACCTCGTTGTCCCGTGACCGTTTTCATCGCCGTTCGCCGACGATCTGCTCGCGTATTATACTACCATGGGGCCCGTTCCGCAACCGGCCCGCAACCAGGCCTACCGCGGGCGGCCGACGTACAGCTCCTTGCGCTGGATGAACCGCGCTTCCCGCGGCGTGATCACCAGCACGTCGATCGGCCCGCCCACCACCTCCAGCCCCGGCTCGAAGCGCATCACCTTGTTCGTCACCTCGATCATGAAGATGGCATAGTCGATAGCATCCTGCAGCGGCATCAGCCCGAACTCCGGCAGCCGGTCCGGCAAGATCAGGCGGTTGATAACATCGGTGGCCCCGCCGCGCGAGACCCCGCCCGGCCAGAGCTTGCCGTCCTGCTGCACGTTGACCCGGCTGACGGCGTCCTTTTCCACGCCGATGTTGAAGATATAGGGGACGCTGACCTTTTCTTCCTCGCGGTAGCCGGCCACGAAGAAGAAGAGGGGCAGGCCGGGGAACCTTTCATGGAAATAGGCCCGCAGTTTCTCCGTGACATCCGGGGCGCGGTCCTCCGGGGTGACGGTCTCTTCCTCAAAGGCCCGCAGGTGCGCGTCCACGGGCAGCCCCCCGGGGTGCGAGGTGCCGTAGGTGCTGATGCCCACCGGCGTCTTTTCCAGCAGGACCAGCTTGTAGGTGCTGTCGGACAGGTAGTCCATGGTCGAGGACTTGGAGCCGAACTTGTCCTCGCGCGAGTAGGTGATCGTCGTGCGGCTGTCGGCAGCCATGACGATGCCGGTGGGCGTCCAGACGATGATGCTCAGGGACATGACAGGCCTCCTTGGGATGGGTGCTGCTCTGCCGGGGGCGGTACGCTGCCGCCCGTCGACGATAAAGGTCCAGGGACGGAGGGCGAAGGGCAGAAGAGCTCGCGCGCGTTTCGCGAGGTGGCGGCAGCCACCTCTTCCAGGGAGAGCCCGCGCAGCTCGGCGATGCGCGCGGCGACCTCCCGGACATAGGCCGGCTCGTTGCGCCGCCCCCGGTGGAGCTGGGGGGGCAGCCAGGGACAATCGGTCTCGATCAGCAGCCGCTCCAGCGGGATACCCCGGGCCACCTCCCAGGTTTTGGCCGCCTGGGGATAGGTCACCGGGCCGGCGATGGAGATGTACAGCCCCAGGGCGAGAAACGGCTCGGCCTGGGAGAGCGTGCCGGAGTAGCAGTGCATGACGCCGCGCAGTTCGCCGCCGGCCCGGCGCAGGATCTCCAGCGTGTCCTCGGCGGCCTCGCGGCTGTGGATGACCACCGGCCGGCCCAGCTCCTGGGCCAGGGCCAGCTCCTGGCGGAAGAGCCGCTGCTGCTCGGCGCGCGGGGCGCGGTTGCGGTAGTAATCGAGTCCCATCTCGCCCAGGGCGACGACGCCCGGCCCTCCGGCCAAGTGTCGGAGCCGCTCCAGCTCCGCCGGGCCCGTCGCCGCGGCGTAGTGCGGCTGGATGCCCACGGCGGCGCAGAGGCCGTACTCCGCGGCCACGGCAACCGCCTCCGCGCTGCTCTCCAGGTCGAAACCCACGACCAGCATTCGGCGCACGCCCGCTTGCCAGGCCCGTTGCAGGACGGCCGGCCGGTCGGCGGCGAACGCCTCCACGTTGAGGTGGGTGTGGGAGTCAAAGAGATCGATCCGCGCCTGGGCCATTGCCTACCCTCGTCGCCGCGTCGAGTTTCTGCCGCGCGCATCATAGGATAGGAAGGCGCGGCTGTCAAGTCTGCCGGCGAACTTCCTTGACCCCCCTGCCGTACTGTGATAGAATGCACCCAGGACTAGTGAAGGCGACCCGCGATCCACGGGGGGCTGATTTGCCTGTCGAGACGATCCTGAACCTGGCCTGGACCCTGCTGTTGGCCCTGCTCGGGCCGGCGCTGCCCGTCGGTGTGGGCATGCTGGCCGCGGCCCCGAAAAAGCGCGGGGCCGGCACCGCCGGCCGGCTGCTCCTGGCCGGCGCCCTGGCCGTGCTCGTATCCCTGGCCTGTGGCTTCTCCCTGCAGTACGGCGCCCTGTACGCCCCGCAGTTGGGCGAGGGCCCGCAGCAGTCCTGGCAGTGGGCCCCGCTCGGCGAGGGCTCCGGCCTGCTCTCCTGGGCCGGCCCCCTGGTCGCGGCCGAGCCCGGCCGCTTGACCCTGGCCCTCCTCCAGGCCGTGGGCGCCGCCGCCGTCGTCGTCCTGGCCCTGGCCCCGTCCTGCCGGCGGCTGCACGGCCCCGGCCTGGTCGCCATGGCGCTCTTCATCGGCGGTGTGCTCTACCCCCTGCTGGGCCACTGGACCTGGGGCGGCGGCTGGCTGGCGGCGACGGGCCGCACCGCCTACCTGGGGCACGGCTTTGTCGACTGGGGCGGGGCCGGCCCCTTGTATGCCCTGGGCGGCTTGCTTGGGCTGGCCGGCCTGCTGGCCTCCGGCGCCCGCCAGGAAACCCCCGCCGATGACGCCGCGCTGCCCCTGGGCGCCGCCGCCGTCGGCCTCCTGGGGATCATGGCCCTCAACCTGGCCGGCGCCTGGTCCATAACCCCCCGCCTGCCCCTGGTGGCGGTGAATACCCTGGTGAGCGCCGCCGTGGGCGGCGTCGCCGCCGTCGCCTATATGGCCTTTGCCGGCGGGCGCTTCCACCCGGCGATGCTCGTCCGCGGCCTGCTGGCCGGGGCCGTAGCCAGCGCCGGCATCGCCCCTTTTGCCCCCCCGCTCACCCTGGCCCTGGTCGGGGCCGCGGCCGGCCTGATCGCCTGTTTGGGCACCTACCTGGTTGTGCGCCTCTGGAGGCTGGACGACCCCGCCGGCCTGGTGCCCACCTTCGGGCTGGCCGGCCTCTGGGGCGTGCTGGCCGTGGGCCTCTTTGCCGACGGCACCTATGGCCAGGGCCTGAACGGAGTGGGCGAGGGCCTCTACCTGGGCGTGGCCGGGCAGGGCGTCAGCGGGATCGCCCTGCTTGCTCCGGGCAGCGTCCCCGACTTTGGGCAGTTGACGGCGCAGCTCCTGGGGCTGCTCGTCATCCTGGCCTGGGCATTGGCTCTGGGGGGAGCCTTCTTCCGGCTCGGCGCCGCGCGCACGGGGGAGCGGGATGGATAGCGGCGAGGACCTCCCAGGACGCTGGCTGGACCTGCGCCTGTCTCTTTCCGGCGAGGCGGCCGGCCTGGGCCCGGCCTTTGGCTGGCTGGCCGGCGCCCTGGCGGCGGGCGTGCCGCTGTGGACCTGGCCGCGCCTGGGCTCGCTGCTGCTGGGGCTTCTCCTGGCGACTGCCGTCTGGGGCCGGCTGTGGGCGCTGATGGGCGAGTTCGCCGCTCCCGTGCGCTCGGGCGTGGCGCTGGAGCAGGCCGGCCCGGCCTTGCCCGCCTTGCCCTACACGGCGCCCGGGTCGCTCAGCGCCCGCCTCGGCGCCGCGCTCTCTCGGGGCTGGGCGCGCCTGCGCCATGCCGCCCGGATGCGCGGCGACCGCTGGCTGGAGGCCGCCGGGCTGATCGGGGTGCTGATCGTCGGGGCCCTGCTGTGGGGCGGCCCGACGCCGCCGGTCGTCGGCATCGGGCTGGCCCTGTTGCTGCTGCGGCGCCTGGTCCGCGGCCGGCCGCGGGCCCTGGCCCTGCTGCGTGCCGTGGGTGGGCTGGCCTGGCCATGGTGGCTCGGCCACGCCGTCTGGGCGCCGCTCACCGGGGCCTCGTTGCTGCTGAGCATGTTGTGGGGCTTTTCCTATGCTGGATGGAGCGAGCTCGTGCCCGCAGTGCAGGTCGATGCGCTGAACCGCCCCCGGCTCCTCCCGGTGGAGGCCAGTCCGCGGGCCCTCTGGTGGATGGCCGGCGCCCAGGCCGCGGTCCTGCTCTACTTTCTGCTGGCCGGCCGGCCGCTGGTAGGCGCCGCCTGCGGGCTCCTGCTGCTGGGGCAGGTGCTCCTGCAGGCGGGGCTCGCCCGCCACGGCCGCTGGGGCGAGGTGGCCCGGCGGACCTGGCCGCTGGCGGCGCTCGGCATCTTGCTGAGCGGACTGGTGGTTGGAGGCGCGGTCTGAAGGCGCGCCAAGAAGCTGCATCGAACGATTTCCGTGGAGGTGCGGGATGAGCAAGGCTGTGTATCGTTGGTGCGCGCCGTTCCTCGTGGTCCTGCTCGCCGGTTTGCTGGTGGGCTGCGACCTGGGATCGTTTGTCGGGGAGCTCGAAGAGTATGAGGAGCCCACCGCCGCGCCGCAGCCCACGATCGCCCCGGTGACGGCGCGACCGGGGGCCCGGGGCACCTGGACCGTGCTCCTCTACCAGGACGCCGACGACCAGGTCCTGGAGCGCGACATTTACATCGACCTCAACGAGGCCGAACTGGTGGGCTCCACCCAACGGGTCACCATCGTCGCCCAGGTGGACCGCTACCGCGGTGCCTACTCCGGCGACGGCGACTGGACCGGCACCCGGCGCTACCTGGTCACCCGGGACACGGACATCGAGCGGGTGGGCTCCCAATTGTTGGCCGACCTCGGGGAGCAGGACATGGGCAACAAGCAGACGCTGATCGACTTTGCCACCTGGGCCATCCAGCAGTACCCGGCGGAGAACTATGTGCTTATCCTCTCCGACCACGGCGCGGGTTGGCTGGGTGGCTGGAGCGACGACGCGCCGCGCCGCGGCAGCACGATGCGCATGCAGGATATCGACGAGGCCCTGGCCCGGGTTCTGGCCAGCACGGGGATCGGGCGCTTCGAGCTGATCGGTTTCGACGCCTGCCTGATGGGGCAACTGGAGGTGTTCAGCGCCGTCTCTCCCCATGCCCGCTACGCGGTGGCCTCCGAGGAGACCGAGCCGGCCGTCGGCTGGGCCTATGCCGAGTTCCTGACCGGGCTCAACAACAACCCCGGCTGGACCGGGCGGGAGCTGGGGCAGGCGATTGTGCAGAGCTACATCGACCAGGACGCGCGCATCACCGACTCTGCCGCCCGCCGGAGCTTTCTCTACGAGATGGGGGCGGACCCCAACATGAGCGCGCGGCAGGTGGCAACCCACCTCGGACGGGACATCACCCTTTCGGCCGTCGACCTGGGGGCCATGCGCGAGGTCAACGCGGCTCTGAACAACCTGGCCACGGCGTTGGCCGCCGTTCCCAACCGCCAGGTAGCGGCGGCGCGCGCCTATGCCCAGAACTATACCAGCGTCTTTGGCCGGGATGTGCCGCCCTCCTACATCGACCTGGGCCACTTTGCCAGCCTGCTGGCGGAAAGGGCCGGCAACGCCCAGGTGAACGCGGCGGTCCGGCAACTGCGAGCGGCGTTGGACCGGGCCGTGATCGCCGAGAAACACGGCCCCCAGAAGCCGGGATCGAGCGGCATGGCCCTCTATTTCCCCAACTCGAACCTCTACCAGATGACGGCCGGCCGCGGCGCCCAGGTCCGCTATAGCCTCTATGCCGGACGCTTCGCCGGGGCCTCGCTGTGGGACGACTACCTGGCCTTTCACTACGTGGGCAAGCAGTTTGATCCCGCCTCGGCCGACCTGGCCGTGCTGGGGGAGAGCGAGACCACCGACTTTCTGGCCGCGGCCGAGAGCTCGGCCCCGCCGGCCGATGCCACCGTCGTCGCTCCCGGCGCGGGCCAGATCACCATTGCCCCGATCCAGGTCTCGGCCCAGGAGATCTCCGCCGACGGCAAGGTCACGCTGTCGACGACGGTCAACGGCACCAACATCGGCTACATCTACTACTATGTGAGCTACTACAGCGAGGAGGACAACGCCTTTCTCACCGCCGACATGGGCTTTATCGGGGCCGAGGAGACCAAGGAGATCGACGGCATCTACTACCCCGACTGGGGGGACGAAGCCATGATCCCCGTCGAGATCGATTGGGAACCGACCCTCTACTTTATGAGCGACGGCAATGAGGCCAACGACCAGTTCGCCTTCTTCTCTCCCGAGATCTATGGGGCGACCGAGGAGGAGGACGTCTACACCGTGCGCGGCGTCTATACCTTTGCCTCGTCTGGGGAGCGGCGCGACGCGGTGATCTCCTTCAGCGGCGACGGGCAGATGCTCAGCGTCTTTGGCTTCAGCGGCGCCAACGGCACCGGCTCCCCGCGGGAGATCATCCCCCAGGCCGGCGACACCTTCACCATCTACGAGGAGTGGTTAGAGTTCGAGAACAACCCCGACGGGGAGTTTGTCGACTACGAGGGAGGGACGATGACCTTTGGCAGGCAGCGCTTCACGATGGTGCCCTACTACGCCTATCCCGGCCAGTACACCCTGGGGATCATCGTCGAGGACATGAACGGCAACCAGACCTCCGAGTTCGTCGAGGTGGCGGTGAAGGAGTAGACATGGATACCTTGAGCCGATACGAATACCAAGGGCACCCGCTCCAGATCTCGGCCGTAGACGAGTCCTGGCCCATCGCCGCGGCGCCGGGGCTGGGAACGGGGGCTGGCCCCGTCCGGGAGGGCGTGACGCTGGGGCCGATCGCTCTGTCGGCCGCCAGGATCGCGCCCGGCGATTCGCTGACCATCGCGGCCCAGGTGGGCGGCCCGGATGTGGCCTTTGTCTACCTGGAGCTGCTGCTGCGCGACCGGGCGGTGGAACAGTACTATGGGCCGGTCTACAGCGAACCCCTCTCCGCCCCGCGGACCAAGGCGGTCGGCGGCGTGGCCTATCCCGACTGGAGCGAAGCTCCCATGGCCCAGGTCAAGCTCCCGCTGGCGCAGCGGCTGCTGACCGACGGCCAGGACTGGGCGCTGGGGTATCTGAAGCCGGTGGTCCCCCGGGGGGGCGCGGCGGAGGTGACCTATACCCTGGAGGCCCAGCATCGCTCGGGGTGGATCGGAAGGCCGCGCCGCGCGCAGCTCGAGTTCTCCGGCGCCGGCCAGGCCATCCAGGCGCTGAGCTTCCGCGAGCTCGGGACCGGGGCGGCCCCGCGGCCGTTCAACCCGCGGCGCGGGGACCGCTTCATCCCGCTGCTGCGGCTCTACCGGCCGGCCGGCGAGGCGGGGGCCGTCGTGGAAAAGGCCATCGTCCGGGGCAACCTGCTCAAGTGGCGCCAGGGGCTGCAGTGGCAGTCCGCGCCGCTCATTCCGGGCGCCTACCTGGTCGGCCTGGTCGCCGAGGACCTGGACGGGCAGCTCCACCGGCGGTACGCGCCGCTGGAGGTGGGGGATCGCATTTAGCCCTCCAGCCGGGCCTTCAGGTTGGCCATCAGGGTGTCGGCCTCGTGCTCGTTCACCTTGCGGATGATCGATTCGGCGAACTTGCCGAGCAGCGGACCGGGCATGGCGTACTCGATGGTCAGGTCGACCCGCGTCCCGGCGCCCGCGGGCTGGAACTCCCACGTGGTCGTGTTCTCGATACCGCCCCGGCCCTGGCTGACGATGCGGCGGTTGGGGATATACTCCGTGGTGTCCGATACGCCCTCGATGCGCAGGCCGGCCATCTTGTAGGTCCACTGGCTTTTGGCGTAGTGGGTGCCGTCGGCCGAGCGCTGTGTGCCCCGGCACTCGACCATGCTGGGCCAGAACTCGGGCCAGTTGGCCGGCTCGGTCAGGTAGGCAGAGACCCGCTCCACCGGCGCGGCGATCGTGATCGTGCGCTCGATCTTGACCATGGGAGACCTCCTTTTCACGGCTCCACTCGTGAGTCCAGGCAGCCTTTTTTCCCCCCCGGTGCTCTCCCAGCCTCTATCAGGATTTTAGCACGGGCGGTTTCCCAAGTCAATACGGGGGAACCGGCAGGTGAGCCCCGGTGCGCTGAAGGTTCCGCCGGGTGTCCGCGCTGCGATGCCGGGATGCAGCACGGACGCCCGGCGGAACCTGGATCTGTTCACTGGTTGGGCCGCCCAGGGCAGCGCGGCCCGGTGGCTGTGGCTATTTCTTCTTGTCCGACATGAAGCGGGTGACGACCGTCCCGCAGGTGGGGCACTTGCCCTTGGCCATCGGCCGGCCGCGGGACGTCTGGACGATCTCGGCGTTCTTGATGTGCCGCTTGGCCCGACACTTGACGCAGAATCCTTCGAACTCCATGGAATCCTCCTTTTTCCTGCCAGATGGTTCCTGCCGGCACCCGCCGGTGCCTACATTCTAGCACAAGCCGGCCGTAAGGTCAAGAGGAAGTTTGGCCACGAGCATCCCCTCCCGGCCCAGGGGCATCTCGGCCACGACGGTTCCATCCCCGGCGATGACCGCCGCCCCCCCGAAGCAGTGGTCGTCGGGCAATCCCCGGTCCAGGGAGTTCACCAGCAGCGTCGTCACGCCGACCCGGCGCACCTGCGCGCAGTACTCGGGCCGGGCCTCGCGCTCCCAACGCTCCTGGCTCCAGGAGCTGTCGTCGAACGAGCGGGCCAGGGGGCAGAGCAGCCAGTCGGGAGCCAGGCCGCGCACGCGCCGGACCAGCTCCTCCTGGAACAGATCGCCGCAGAGGAGAAAGGCGAAGCGGCCCAGGGGGGTATCGACCGCCGGGAGATCCGTCCCCCGACCGTAGACGGCCGGGTCCGCCTGGCGCCCGTGCCAGCCGGGGTGGATGCGGCGGTACTTCAGGACCAACTCCCCGTTCGCGGCGATCAGCACGGCCGTGTCGTAGAGCCGGTCCGCCTCGCGCTCCAGCAGGCCGGTGGCTATCCAGATGTGCCGCTCGCGGGCCAGTTCCGCCAGCAGCGCGACCAGGGGGCCGGGCACCGGTTGGCCCAGCGGCAGGTCGTGCTCGGGGACGTCGTCGTTGATCAGCCCGGTGAGGGCGGCCTCCGGGAACAGCGCCAGGTCGGCCCCGGCATCGGCGGCGGCATGGATGTAGCGCACCATCGCCGACCGGTTGGCGGCGATGTCGGCCACGAGAGGAAGGACGACGAGGGCGGCTTTCAGGGCCACGTGCTGATCACCTTCCCCGAGGTCAGGTCGATGGCGTACAGCTTGAGCGTCGTCAGCCAGGCCGTGTTGCCGCTGCAGACCAGGCCGGCCCAGAGGTCGTTGTCCAGGCTAGAGGTCTGCAGGGCCGTCTCCTGGCCGTTGCGCAGGTCGAGCATCCCCGTGAGCAGGGTGGGGGGGTCGGCGATCAGGTGCAGGATGCCCAGCCCGTCGCGCGTCGGGCACCAGGCAAAGACCTGGTCGGCGGCCCAACCGCCGGCCTCGGTGATCGGCTCCTGGTCCTGGGGGACATACTCCCAGAGCACCCGCCCGCTGTCCGCGTCCATCCCCCACAGTTCGTAGCGCGTGGAGCCGCGTTGCCGCCGGGCCAGGACGATCAGGGTGTTGCCCAGCTTCTCCTGCAGGGCCAGCTCATAGTCCTGCTCATCGGCCAGCAGGGCGATTTCGCCCTGCTCGGCGTCCACGGCCACGACCCGCCCGCTGTAGCTGCCATAGAGGCGGCCGTCCGCCATGAGGGGGGGGGAGTTGAAGCGGTCGAAGTAGTGGTCCGGGGCCGAAAGCTGCCACTCCAGTTGTCCGGTCTCCAGGTTCCAGCGCTGGGCGCAGGCCGGGAGGAGTCCATACAGGAAATAGACGGTCTCGCCGGAGGGGTCGAACACGATGTTGGGGCTGTAGATGGGCAGTTCATCCCTGTAGTCCCCCTCCTGGCAGTTGCCGGGAAAGGACTGCACGACCTGCCCCGTCGCCGGGTCGCGTAGCTGCAGGGCGATGCTGTAGACCTCGTTGGGCTGCTCATAGTCCAAGACGGCCACCCACCCGCCGATCTCCCACAGGTTGCGCGGCGTCTCGTTCAGCCGCACGCTCCAGGCCGGCCGGCCGCCCTGGGCCTCGTAGGCCTGCAGCACGCCGTCCTGGCTCAAGACGACGACGGTATTGCCGATGACGCGCAGGCAGCCCTGGCAGTAGTTGACAACGCTGTCGGAGAGGGTGGCCTGCCAGGCCACCTGGCCGTCGCTGGCATTCAACGCCAGCAACGCCATCTTGTCCACCAGGTAGATCGTGCCGCCGCGCAAGACGATGCCCTCCTTGTACAGGTTGGTGCTGACCGGCGGGCTGTCCCAGAGCAGGGTGCCTTTTGCCCCGTCGATGTAGGAGAGGTAGCGCTGCTCGCTGCTGGCGTCGTAGGTGACAACCAGGACGTCGGGCGGCCCCTGGCGGTCGGTGGGCAGGAGGATGGCCGCGCTCTGCACGGTGCGCGCGAGGCCCACCAGGGTCTTGAAGCCCGGGCCGGGCTGGGGCTTCAGCAGGAAAAGGACCAGGCCGCCCACCAGGAGGATGGCGGCCAGGATAAAGACCAGCGGGCTGAGGCAGCCGCGCCGGCGGGCGCCCGGGGCCATGGGAAGCGGCGTGGGGGCGGAGATCGTCGGCCTGGCCGGCGGTTCCCCGGCGGCCACGTCGATCTTGCTGCCGCAATAGGGGCAGCTCTGCCGGCCGGGCGCGGCGAGCGGGCCGCCGCAGACGGGGCAGTTCAGCGTGCGGGTGGGGCGCTCTTCAGCCATAGGGCCTCCTCTCGGCCGACAGCGGGCCGGAAAATCGATGATCTGGGAAAATTATAGCACGGCCCGGAGGGTGGGTCAATAGCGATTGTCCTTTGCCCCCTCCCATGCTATAATCTCCCTGTCATCCCGTCTCCCCGTCACCCTGTCGACGGGGTGGCGCGACGCGCACGAACCCATCGGGAGGCAGCTATGTATACCCAGGACATCTTCCTCAGCCCCTTTACCTGGCGCTACGGCAGCGCCGAGATGCGCCAAATCTGGTCCGAACTGCACCGCCGCCGGCTGATGCGCCGGGTGTGGGTGGCCCTGGCCCGGGCCCAGGCCGCGGCCGGCCTGGTGACCCCCGCGCAGGCCCAAGACCTGGAGGCTCACCAGGACCAGGTGGACCTGGAGCGCGCCGCCGAGATCGAGTCCCATACCCGCCACGACGTCGTCGCCGAGATCCGCGCCTTTGCCGAGCAGGCTCCCCTGGGCGGCCCCATCCTGCATCTGGGCGCCACCAGCGCCGACATCACCGACAACGCCGACGCCCTGCGCCTGCGCCAGGGGCTGGCGCTCCTGCTGGAGCGGCTGCGCGGGCTGCTCGCGGCCCTGGCCGGCCAGATTGAGGCCCACGCCGATCGCCTCTGCATAGCCTGGACCCACCTGCAGCCGGCCGAGCCCACCACCGTCGGCTACCGCCTGGCCATGTACGCCCAGGACCTGCTGGCCGACTACCGGGACCTGCTCCGGCTGCGGGGGCAGGTCCGCGGCAAGGGCTTCAAGGGGGCCGTGGGGACGGCTGCTTCCTTTTCCCAACTCCTCGAGGGCCGCGCCATAAGCGCCGCGGAGCTCGAGTCGCGGGCCATGGCCCTGCTGGGGCTGGAGGCCTTTCCCGTGGCCGGCCAGACCTATCCCCGCCGCCAGGACTATGCCGTGCTCTCCGCCTTGGCCGGCCTGGCGGCCTCTCTCTACAAGCTGGCCCAGGACCTGCGCTTTTTGCAATCGCCGCCGGTGGGCGAGTGGAGCGAGCCGTTCGCCGCCGAACAGGTCGGCTCCTCGGCCATGCCGTTCAAGCGCAACCCGGTGAGCGCCGAGAACGTGGACAGCCTCTGCCGGCTGCTGGCCGCCCTGCCGCGCGTGGCCTGGGACAACGCCGCCCACTCCTTCCTGGAGCGCACCCTGGACGACTCCGCGAACCGCCGCGAGGTCCTGCCGGTGGCTTTCCTGGCGGCCGACGAGGCGCTCGGCACCGCCACGCGCATCGTGCGCGGCCTGCGGCTGGACGAGACGGCTATCGCCGGCAACCTGGCGCGCTACGGCGTCTTTGCCGCCACGGAGCGGCTGCTGATGGAGGCCGTCAAGGCCGGCGCCGATCGCCAGGAGATGCACGAACTCATCCGCCGGCACAGCATGGCGGCCTGGGAGGAAGTGCGGGCCGGCCGCGCAAACCCTCTGGCCCAGGCCCTGTCCGCCGATCCCGAGGTGCGGCGCTTCCTGCCGGCCGAGCGGGCGCGGGAGCTGCTGGATGCGTCGGGGCACGCGGGGGATGCGGGGCAGCGAGCCCGGGCCATGGCGGCGCGGGTGAGGGAGGAGATAGGGGGGTAAGAGGGGTTGGTCCTTCGTCCTTCCCCCCTTCCCCCGCGGTCCTTGGCCCTACCTGACGATTCCCGCTATCAGGAGCGCCGCCATCCCCACCAGCTTCATAAAGATCAGCAGCGACGGGCCGGCCACGTCCTTCATCGGGTCGCCGATGGTGTCGGCGGAGACGGCCGCGGCGTGCTCCGGGGTCCCTTTCAGGCCCTGGTCTTCGATGCGCTTCTTGGCGTTGTCAAAGGCCGTGCCGGTGTTGTTGAAGAACGGCCCCAGGAGTGCCGCGCTGAGCACGGCCCCGACGAGAAAGGCCCCCAGCGCCCAGGCCCCAAAGATCAGCCCGATGGCCGCCGGGATGGCCACGCTGATGGCCCCGGGCAGGATCATCTCCCGCAGGGCGTGCCGGGTGGCGATGTCCACGCAGGCGGCATAGTCCGGCTTGGTCCTGCCCTCCATCAGCCCCTTGATCTCGCGGAACTGCCGGCGCACCTCGTCGACCATCTGCTGGGCCGTCTTGGCCGTCGCCCCCATCACCAGAGAGGAGATCAGGTAGGGCAGGGCGATGCCCAGGAAGAGAAAGGCCAGCGAGAAGGGGGTCGAGACCTCGATCCAGGGCAGCTTCACCTGGGTGAAGAAGGTGGAAAAGATGACAAAGGCGGTGACCGTCCCGGAGGCCATGGCATAGGCCTTGGTGGTGGCCTTCATGGTGTTGCCGACGGCGTCGAGGGCCGAGAGGGCCCGCACCGTCTGCCGGCCGGCCTTGGACATCTCGGCGATGCCCGAGGCGTTGTCCGAGATCGGGCCAAAGGCGTCGGCCGTCATGATGTAGCCGATCAGCATGTCGGTGCCGATGTTGACGGCAATCACCGCCAGGAGCGACCCGCCCGAGACCAGGAAGGCCACCGAGACGGCGACGGTGATCATAACGATCGAGGCCAGGGGACTCTGCAGGCCGTAGCCCAGGCCGGTGATCAGGCTGAGGGCCACGCCGCGCTTGGAGGCCGCGGCGATCTGCCGCACCGGCCGGCTCTCGCCGCCCGCGTAGTAGCGGGTGAAGAACGAGGCCACCAGCATGGTCACGATGCCCAGGAAGGCGCCCAGGAAAATGGTCAGGGCGTCGCGGATCCCGCCGTCGTTGTGCAGGACCAGCAGCGCCGTCAGCAGGCAGCCCAGCGTGGCCAGCACCGAGGTCACCGCCATGCCCAGGTTAAAAGCCGCGTTGGGGCTGTGCCTGGCAAACAGGCGCATCGAAAAGACGCCGACCAGCGAGGCCAACAGCCCCACCGACTGCAGGACCAGGGGCAGGAAGAGCACTATCGCCCCGAACTGGCTGACGTACAGGGTGGCCACGATGGTCCCGGTGATGATGTCGTCGGAGAAGCTCTCGAAGAGGTCCGAACCGCGGCCGGCGCAGTCGCCGACATTGTCGCCCACCAGGTCGGCCACCACCGCCGGGTTGCGCGGGTCGTCCTCGGGGATGTTCTTTTCCACCTTGCCCACCAGGTCGGCGCCGACGTCGGCCGACTTGGTGTAGATGCCGCCGCCGATCTGGGCAAAGAGCGCCGCCAGGCTGGCGCCAAAGCCAAAGCCGATCAGCGGCGCCGGGTTGCGGAACACCAGGTAGAGGATTGTCAGCACCAGCAGGCTGAATCCGATGATCGAGAAGCCCATCACCGAACCGCCGAGCACGGCGGTGAAAAAGGCCTTTTCGGGGGAGGATGTGGCCTCCTCTGCCGTCTTGACGTTGGCCCGCACGGCGGCGTTCATGCCCAGGAAGGCCGTGCCCAGCGAGGTGGCCACGCCCAGCAGAAAGGTCACCGCTACCCAGGGCCGGGGCTCAAAGACCAGCCCCACGACGACGGCCAGGAGCGGGGTGATGATCAGGATGGTGCGAAACTGGCGCGCCAGGTAGGTCCGCACGCCCAGCGCGATGGCCCCGGCAATCTCGGCCATCCGGGCGCTGCGGACGACGTTCCGGCGCAGCTTCCAGAAGAGCGCCCCTGCGGCGCCGACGCCGATCAGTCCGCTGAGGAGTGGTAGCAGGGCGATGGTGTTGGCCATGGGGATGATCCTAGCCCAGCAGGATGCGGCGCAGCACGGTCTCGCTGGCCTCGGAGGTCACGGCGATCACCCGGTCGCCGGCCTGCAGCGTCGTCCCGCCGTAGGGGATGATCGCTTCCTTGACCCCGCGGATCACCAGGGGAAAGATGCAGTCGTCGGGGATGCCCAGGTCGCGCAGCGGCCGGCCCAGCGCCGGGGAAGCGGCCGGCACCTCGATCTCGACGAACGATACGCCCACGTTGCGCAGCGTCAGCAGATGCACCAGCGACTCGGTGGGCAGCACCTGCTCGATCTGCGAGAGGATCACCTCGGTGCTGGAGACGGTCACGTCGATGCCCAGGCGGGCAAAGATGTTCTTGTTGCGCGGGTTGTTGATCCGGGCGATAGTCCGCGGCACATTGAAGCGATGCTTGGCGATCTGGCAGATCACCAGGTTGTCCTCGTCGTCCCCCGTCACGGCGATCACCGCGCTGGCCCGGTCCATCCCGGCCTCCAACATGGTCAGCACCTCGCAGCCGTCGCCCTGCAGGACGGTCGCCGCCAGCTCATCGTGCAGGACGGCGTAGCGCTGCGGGTCGCGCTCGATCAGCAGGACCTCGTGCCCCTCCTCCAGGAGCGACTTGGCCAGGTAGTAGCCAACCTTGCCTCCGCCGACGACAATGTTGTACATGGGTCCTCCTACACCGGAACTTTCAGGCTCTCGAGAATGTAGTTGGCGCTCAGGATGGTGGGACAGATCGTTTCCAACCCCAACTCGCGATAGATATCTTCTCGCAGGTGATCGTAGATGCGGCAGATCACCCGTCCGACGCCAAAGACCTCTTTGGCCACCTGCGCCGCCATCACGTTGGTGTTGTCCCAGTTGGTCACGGCGATAAAGACATCGGCCCGCTCGATGCCGGCCCGGCGCAGCACGTCCTCGTCGATGCCGGTGCCCACGACCAGCTCCCCGCCGAAGCCGGGGCCCAGCCGGGCAAAGGCGGCGTTGTCCTTGTCCACCACCGTCACGCCGTGGCCTTCTTCCTGGAACCGCCGGGCCAAGTACGATCCGACCCGCCCGCAACCCACAATGATGACCTTCATCGTTCTTCCTCCAGCTTGCTCAAAATCTCGATCTGAACCCCCTGCTGCCGCAGCCACTCCAGCCCCTGGATGACCCAGAGCTGTTCCCCCCGCACCGCCAGGACCATCCAGCCTTCGGTGCCCCCCACGCGCGCCTCCAGGATGTTGGTCTGTACCTCGTACTGGCGGATCAGCCCGTAGAGCAGCGGCTTGTCCAGCAGTTGCTGGGGGAAGGTCAGGCGCACCTTGTATTCGACTACCATGGTTTACCCTCCTCGGGAGGCCATCTTGTCCAGGATCACCTCGCACTCGGCGCGGCGGACCACCTCCTGGGAGGTGCGGCCGAGAACCTCGCCTCCCGTCCGGTTCCGCCCGACGCTCATCACGATGGCGTCGACCTGCTCCTGCTGCGCCAGGCGCAGGATGCCGTCCCAGGCGTAGCGATGCGGGACGATGCGGGTTTTCACCGGCAGACCGTGCTGCTCGACGATGAAGCGCGCCGTGCGCAGCGCTTCCTGTCCCTTGGCCTCTTCCGCCGGCACCGGCGTGGTCAGGGCGAGGGTGAAGGGCACCTCGATGACATAAACCAGCACGATCTCGGCCTTTTGCGGCGCGCCCAGCCGGCAGGCCAGCTCCACGGCGCGCTCCGAGGTGACCCGCCCCGAGACCGGCACCAGGATGTGCTGCAGCGCGGCTACCGAGCGGCGCACGGTGGCCACCTCGTGCGGCACCTGCGGCGGCACGCGGAACATCCACCAGAAGAGCAAGCCCATGGACAGGACAAAGACGGCAGCCAGCGCGATGCCCAGCGGGTGTAAGATGGGGGTCATTTTGCCTTCCCCTCCTGGTTCCGGCGATAGGCGATGTAGCGCGTGATCGCCTGCCAGAACCGGTAGAGGCCAAAGCCCAGGAACGCCAGCCCGACGAGGACGCCGAGGGCGCTCGGCGCGATCAGCAGCGTGCGCACCAACAGCGTGACGCCGAGCGGGACCATCACCAGCGCCAGCAGGAGGTGCGCCGCGTCCAGCAGCGTGATCCGCTCCGGTGGGGGCAGTGTGCGCCTGCGCATCCTACGCCCCCTCATCTTCCCAACGCGACGGCACGCCCTTCTTCCGGTCCCGCTGGATGAGCGCCTGCTTGTACTTCTCCAACAGCTCGTACTCTGCGGCGTTGGTCAGGACCTCGACCTGTTCCTTCTCCCAGTCGTGGGGCACGTTGCCCAGGACGGGCAGGCCGTTGCGTTTGCGGAACATGGCGTAATAGATCACGCCAACGAGCAGCCAGAGCGGCCCGGCGATGCGGGCGATGTTGTGGGTGAGCAGCACGGCGATAAAGATGCTGACGACGCCGAGCAGCCCGATGGTCCCCAGGATGGGGATGAGGACGACGGTGCCGTCCTGCCGCTTCCACTTGACGTTGAGCGGGATCTTGTAGGGCCGCGGCGTGTAAGGGTCGGAGAAGCGCAAGGAGAGCAGGGAGACATAGACCAGGATATAGCCGAAGGTGGCCCCGAAGGCGTAGAGGTTGGCCAGGGTATCGAGCACCAGCTCGCCGGTGAGGAAAGCGACGATCGTCAGCAGGATGCCCACCGAGCCAAAGGCCAGGATGGCGTTCTTCGGCGTGCGGCGCTTGGGGTCCACGTGGCCGAACCATCCGCTGACCAGGCGAAAGTGGCTCATGGAAAAGACCAGCCGCGAGTCGCCCATCACGCCGGTATTGGCGGAGATAAAGAGGATGGTGGCCCCCAGGAAGGCGGCGAAGGGGCCGGCCAGCATGCCCAGGTAGGGGATGTGCGAGGCCAGGTAGGCGATGGGGTCGGAGGCGTGGGCGGCGAACTCCTGCCAGGGTAGGATGCCCAGCCCCACGGTGGAGAAGCCCACGGCCAGGATAAAGACGGTAAAGATCAGGGCGATGGAGGTGCGGGGGATGACGGTGGCCGGCCGGCGCGTCTCCTGCGCCGCCTGGGAGATGCTCTCCAGGCCGACGAAGGAGATGATGGAGAGAGAGAATCCGTAGAGGAACTGCCTGGCCGTGGGGAACTCGTGCAGCCACTGCTGCGCCAGGAGTTCCGGCCTCCAGGCCAGGACGAAGCCAAAGGCGACGATGGACATCTCCATCAGCAGGTCCACGGCGCCGATGACCTCGTTGACCCAGGATGACTCCTTGATGCCGCGCACGTTCAGCGCCAGGAGGGAGACGATGAGCAGGACCGTCTCGCCCATCCAGAGCAGGTTGACATGCTGCAGGAAGGGGTGGACCACGCCGAACAGGTGGCCCAGGGTAAAGTGGTCCAGGTGGATGCCGAAGTAGGGCAGAAAGAAGTTGAGGTATCCGGTGGAGGCTACCGCGAAAAGGGCGATGTCGATGGTATAGTCCAGCAGGAGGGCCGCGCCGGAGAGGAAGCCGAAAAAGTCGCCCAGCCCGCGCAGGGAATAGTAATGCCCGCCGCCGGCCACCGGGTAGGCCGAGGCCAGCTCGGTGAAGGCCAGGCCGATCAGGATATAGACCAGGCCGGCCAGGGCAAAGGCCAGGGGCGCCCCGCCCTGGGCCGCGCCGATCACCAGCCCCAGGGCCACGTAGATGTCGGCCCCGACATCGGCATAGCCCCAGGTGTAGGACCCCCAGATAGTGACGTCGCGCCGCAGCCCCACCTTCTCCACGGGCTGCGCGGCAAGCTCCTTGGCCATGGTGCCTTTCCTCCATGCCGCGCCAACGGGCCTTTTCCATATATGCCAGCCCGTTGGTATATATTTCAGTGCCGGTGCATTCTAGGTAGCTATGCGCTCAAACTTGGTCGGTGCTGATCTGGACAAAAGGAGCGGGT
>CAZQFV010000009.1:24583-150869 GCA_964592645.1 uncultured Chloroflexia bacterium | reverse complement strand
AGGTCGTCCTCACCTTCCGCGTGACGGTGGACGAGGACGCCGTCGGGCAGACCATCGTCAACCAGGCCAGCGCGACCAGCGACGACCAGCAGCCGCCCGTGGTGACCCCGCCGGTGCAGCCCTATCCCGACCCGATCCGCGACTTTCCGGACAAGCCGGGCGGCGGCGGTCCCGTGCGCCAGGGGCCGGCGCCGTTGAGCATCCGCAAGATCGCCATCGACCTGAACGGCTATCCGCTCTACACCGGCGACGTGATCGAGTACCGCGTCGCGGTCAAGAACCAGCTGACTACCGCGCAGGACAATGTCGTCATCACCGACGCGTTGCCGGACTACACAACCTATGTGCCCGGCTCGGCTTCCGTCACCCAGGGCACGATCGCCGGCACCAACCCGGTGGTGGCGAACGTGGGCACCCTGGCGGCCGGCGCGCAGGTCGTCCTCACCTTCCGCGTGACGGTGGACGAGGACGCCGTCGGGCAGACCATTGTCAACAAGGCCAGCGCGGCCAGCGACGACCAGCAGCCGCCGGTAGAGACCCCACCGGTCCAGCCCTATCCCGACCCGATCCGCGACTTTCCGGACAAGCCGGGCGGCGGCGGGCCGGTGCGGCAGGGGCCGCAGGCGCTGGGCATCGTCAAGGTCGCCATCGACCTGAGCGGCAGCCCGCTGCACGTGCGCGACGAGATCCGGTACGTCATCACGGTCACCAACCTGCTGCCGACGCTGCAGAGCGGCGTGGTCATCACCGACGCGCTGCCGGCGCACACGGCCTACGTGCCCGGCTCGGCGTCCGTGACGCAGGGCACGATCGTCAGCACCGACCCGGTGGTGGCGGACGTGGGCGACCTGGCGGCCGGCGCGCAGGTGGTCCTGGTCTTTATGGTGACGGTGGACGACGACGCCGCCGGGCAGACCATCGCCAACCAGGCGATGGCGGCCAGCGACGACCAGCAGCCGCCGGCCGTGACGCCGCCGATCCAGCCCTATCCCGACCCGATCTATGACTTCCCGGAGGAGCCGGGCGGCGGCAAGGTGCTGCCGGACATCTACCGGTTCTATTTCCCGATCATTTTCGTGCCGGAGCGGAACCCGTAGCCCCAGCCGCATGAGCGCATAACCGGGTTCCTTTTGGACAACACGGCAAGGCCCCTCGTCGACGAGGGGCCTTGTCATCCTTGTGAAGGGCCGGCCGTTCTTTTGAGGCGACGACGGGATTCGAACCCGTGGTCGGGATTTTGCAGACCCCTGCCTTGCCACTTGGCTACGTCGCCGTGCTCAGGATGATACCATACTCACCCGACACCGTCAAGAAGGGGTGCCCGGCGGGGATCGAACCCGCAACCTTCTGATCCACAGTCAGACGCTCCGCCAATTGAACTACGGGCACCATGCCTGTTTCATAGTATAATGCCAACAACGGAATCTGTCAAACACTCGCTCCGGCCGCGCTGCTCCACCGAAACGCCCTTTCCACCCTACTCCCGCCCCCGCCGCAGCAGCGTCCGGGCCACAACATCGGAAGGCAAGGCCGGCCCCGCCCCTCCTTCCGGCCAACCCTCCCGCAGATAGGCCAACACTTGCTCCAGAACCTGGGACTCCTGGAGAGCGTCGGTGTCCAGGAACAGGTCACAGTAGGCGCGGGCGTCGGCCAGCCGGCGGCGCTGCTCGGCGACGGCCTCGTCCGTCCAATCCGTCCGCCCCAGCCGCCGGTTGATCGTCTCCGCGGAGGCGTCCAGGCAGATCAGCACGTTGGGCTGGCCGCGCGCCCGCCACATCCCGCGGACAAAGGAGTGCTCCTGGGCCATGCTGCGGGCATTGTACCCCCGCTCCTGCAGGGCCCGCGCCAACACCGACTTGCCCGACCCGCAGACACCAACGATGACGATGCGCGGTGTGCTCCGCGGCAAGGCACCGCCCTCCTCGCTCTACTCTGCCGCCGGCAGCGTGAAGTAAAAGGTGCTGCCCACCCCCGGCTCGCTCTCCACCCAGATGGCCCCACCCTGCAGAGCCAGCAGTTGGCGCACGATCGTCAGCCCCAGCCCCGTCCCGCCGGCCTTTTCCACCGGGGCGTTGTTCAGCCGGACAAAGCGCTCAAAGATGCGCTCCTGGTCCTCCCGGGGAATGCCCACCCCGGTGTCCTGCACCGCTACCTCCAGGTAGCCCTGGTCCACATATAGACAGCGCCCGGTATCCGGCTGAGGCGGAGGCAAGTAGCGCGCCCGTACCGTCACCCGCCCGCCGGCCGGCGTATACTGCCAGGCGTTGGCCAAGAGGTTCGTCAGCACCTGCCCCAGCCGCCGGGCGTCGGCCAGGACAAAGGGCAGCCCCGCCGGCAGCTGCACATCCAGCGCGATCCTCTCGGCCTCGTAATGCGGCCGCAGGGCCATCAACACCTCGTTGAGCGCGCCGGATAGGCTGCACGGCCCGACCTCCATCTGCACCCGGCCGCCCTCCAGGTGGCAGAGGTCCAACAGGTCCTGCACCAGCGTCGCCATGCGCTCCTCGTTGCGCAGCACCGTGTCCAGGTGCGAGCGCTGCTCCGGGGTCAAGGGGTGGTCCACGTCCTCCTTCAGCAGGCTTGCGTACCCACGGATACTCATCAGGGGGACGCGCAGCTCATGGGCCACGCTGGAGACAAAACCCGTGCGCGCCTCGATGGCCTCCATCTCCTGGGTGATATCGTGCAGGGCGGTGACAACCCCGCTGATGGGATCGTCCGGACCGCCCAGGGCGCAGGCGACCGCCTGGTAGGTCTTGCCCGCCACCGTCAGCTTGGCGGCCATGGGCCGCCCGGGCTCCCGGCGGGCTTGGAGGACGATCTGCTCCAGGGCGCGATCGGGGATCACCTGGGCCAACCGCCGGTGCGCCAGCGGATCTGCCCCGCACGCCACCATCCTGGCGAACGCCGGGTTCGCCAGGACGATGCAATCGTCAAGGTCCGTGACCACCAGCCCGTCGGCCACGTTGCGCAGGATGACATCCAGGCGGGCCCGCTGCTCTGCCTGGTCGCGGTAGGCGGCCTCCAGCTGCTCCGTCCGCTGCCGCACCTGCTCCTCGGCCTGGGTCAGAGACCCCTCCATCGAGCGGATGTAAAAGTGGACGACCAGCAGCAGGATCAAGAGGACCATCGACAGGGAGAGCGTGATCAGCACCAGGGTAAAGGGCTCATTCACCTGGGCAGTGCGGTATCCCACGAAAAAAAGCCCCCCGGCGGTGACTATGTAGCAGAGCAGCGAGAGGATGTAAAAGGTCGCCGCGCCGCGCCGCCCTAGCAAAAGCCCGCCCATAGCGATCACCACGGCGTACAAGACCATCGTCGGGTCCAGCGGGCTTTTCCAGATGAGCAGCATAGAGCTGACCTGCATCACCAGCAGGCCGAAGAGGGCCATGTAGGAGGCGGCCCTGAGCCGTCCCAGCCGGGTGAGGAGATAGGACAGGCCGGCAAAGAACACCCCTTCCAGGCCGACATAGACATCGCCCTCGATTCGGGCGTGCCGCTGCCACAGCAGGAGAGAGGCCACGCTCAACACCAGCCACAGCACGGAGGCCGCCAGGGCGCCGAGAGACAGGACGTAGAGCAGCCCCTCCTGCCGGCGAGCTCGTGGCTCCGTCGAGCGGGGCGTCATCAGGGCTCGAAACCAGGACCGCATATCGTCTCTCCTGAGGTCCTTGTGCTGCAGAGCGCAGCGCATGCCGCCGACCAGCGTGGCTCGGAGCGCGCGGGTCCAGGCCCGCCCTCCCCACTTCCCCGGCCCAACGCCCGGCCCTGGAAGAGACCGCCGAAAGAGGCCGCCGGCCGCCTACTGCGCCGCCGGCCCGATTGCCTCTCCAAAGGCCGCCCGCGCTTCCTGCTGGAACATGTACCACAGGATCAGCCCGCCGAGGATCGTGCCGACGGGCACGGACGTCAGGCTCAACACGGCCAACACGATGGCCCCGATGCGGGCCCATGGCTTCAGGTTCCAGAGCCCCCAGGCCACCCCCGCATAAGCCACCGCCATGGCCAGGAGAAAGAGCATGATCACGGCCACGACCATGGTCACGATGGGCACGGCGACCCGCGCGTCCGGGTCCTGCGAGGCAGCGATGCCGACGATAAAGGGGACGGCGACCATCGCGCAGGCTCCCAGGACCAGGAGACCGGCGGCAATGTAGAAGTAGATGCTGATGATGCTCACACCTTCAGGGCGCTTCATGGGGAACCTCCTCGACCACTACAAGCCCAACCGGGCAACCGATCCAAACTCCAAGGGGCCACGAGAAAACAGGCCCATCGCCAAGTACGGAGAGGATAACGCTTTGTTTCCCGTTTCCAGGACCCCCTGCCGGCCTGCCGGCCCACGGCGCCCTCACCCCGCCACGGCCCGGCGCAGCCGCTCCAGGGCCGCCCCCGGCCCCGTTGGGCTGCCGAACACCGCCGACCCGGCAACCAGCACATTGGCCCCCGCCCGGACCACCTGCGGGGCAGTCCGCTCGTCGATCCCCCCGTCCACCGCCAGGTCGATGCCCGCCAGCCCGCGCGCCTGCAGCAGTTCTCTCATCCGGCCCACCTTGTCCATGCTGGCCGGCAGAAAGGCCTGGCCGCCAAAACCGGGGTTCACCGACATCACCAGCACCTCATCCAACTCGGGCAAGATCTCCTCGAGCGTCCCCAGCGGCGTCGCCGGGTTCAGCGCCACTCCCGCCCGGCAGCCCAGTTCGTGGATGTGGGCCACAATCCGCTGCAGGTGCGGACAGGCCTCCTGGTGAACGATGAGGCCATCGGCCCCGGCCTGGGCAAAGTCGGCCAGCAGGCGCTCCGGCGCCTCCACCATCAGGTGGGCCACCAGGGGCAGGCGGGTGATGGGTCGCAGGGCCCGCACAACCAACGCCCCAAAGGTCAGGTTGGGCACAAAGTGCCCATCCATCACGTCCAGGTGCAGCCGGTCCGCGCCGGCCGCCTCTACCTCGCGGACCTGCTCGCCCAGCCGGGCGAAATCGGCCGCCAGGATCGAGGGCGCCCATTGTACAGCCATCGCTGGCTCCTCATCCCCCCAGGACCCACAGCGCCACCCGGGGGGTCACATAGATCTCGACAAAGGCGGCGATCAGCAGCAGGGGCACCACTAGACAGACCAGAACCTTGACAAAGTCGGCGATCCCCTGCAGCAGCGTCTCGCCCAGGGTGAAACCGCGCGGCGGTGCCATGACGGCCGCCCCCATGCGCAGGCCGGCCGCCGTGGCCACCAGCGCAGCCGGCAGCTCCAGCAGGCCGTGCGGCCAGAGCAGCGCCAGGAAGACGCCAACGTTCATGCCCTGCCCCAGGCCGCTGCCCGCCAGGAACCCGATGATGCCGGACACGGTAAAGAGCGGGATCGTCGCCGCCGCGCCGAAACAGACGATCCCCAGCGCGGCGTACGAGACCAGCGAGCGCACGTTCCACAGAAAGATATCCCAAGGGTGCAGGCCCAGGATGCTGGGCATCTGCCCCAGCGCCGCGCGTGTCTGCTCGGCGTCGAACTCCAGCGCGCCGACCCAGCTCGCCGGGATCGGCAGGAACTGGCCGTAGACCCAACCCAGGGCAAAAGCCCCGGCCATGACAACCAATACCAGCACGGCCGCGCCGGCCGAACGGCGCAGGATCTGCGGGATGTCGCGGCGATAGATCCGCCCCAGGGTGAAACGCGCCGAGGGCCGCCGGGCCAGCGCCGCGGCCGGCTCCTGGCGCACGAACGACCAAAATGTCCGCCACGCCCGACGCAGGTCGATGCGGTCGATCGTCCGCGCCAGGAGGTCCTCGCGGTTAAAGACGCGGATGCCCATGCGGATCAGCCCTAGGTCGAGGAGCACCTGAGCAGCGGCGATGAACCACAGCGCCTCGCGCCCCTCCCAGAGGATGACAAAGGCCTGCAGGGAAACGATCATCATGGCCGGCAGGACGATGAAAGAGGAGAGCAGGTTCGCCGCCCGCACGCTGGTGGTATTGCTGGAGACGACCACCGCCCCGGCCACCATCCCCAACGACAGCGTGCAGGTCAGCAGGATGATCTGCGCCAGCAGGTCCAGCGGCACATACTGGCCGGTGATCTGGGGCAACCCCCAGGTAAACAGGGCGATGGCCAACATGCTGCCGACCAGGGGGATGGCCAGCGCCGCCAGCAGCTTGCCCACGTAGAGCGCGCCGTCGGTGATCGGCGTCGACAGGAGCGACTCCAACGTGTTGCGCTCCTTTTCCCCGACGAACGACTCCAGGGCGATCACCAGGGAGAAGGAGATCGGAAAGAACCCCACCACCATGGCCGCAAACGGGATGAGGCGCGAGAGCACCAGCTCGGGGTCGTAGCGTTCGGCATAGCCGATGCCGTACTTGGTCGAGTAGATCACTATCCAAGGGAAGAGAAAGGTCAGCAGCGCCACCGGAGTGACGATCCGCCAGTCGGTGAGGCTGTCCTTCAACTCTCGTCCGGCTACCAGCAGCGCGCGTCGGATCTGGCTCATCGGATCCTCTCCCCCCGGCGCTGCAGCAGCGCGGCGGTCTCGCTCAAGGACTCGTCGCCCGCGGAGACGATCCGCAGGTAGACATCCTCCAGGCCGGTGGGCACCTCGCTCAACGTGACCACGTCGGCCCCGGCTTCGCCCAGCCGGCGCAGCACCTGGGGGTTGAGCGCCTCGGGCGCCGGGGCCAGGTAGCGCAGCCAGGTAGGGCCGATGTCGACCACCTCCACCAGATCCTGCAGCGCCTGGGCCACGCCGTCCAGCGGGCCGCCCAGCCGCACCTCCATCTGCGGCGGCCCGATCAGGGAGCGGCGCAGGTTGGCCGCCGTGTCCAGGGCAACGATCCGGCCCATGCGGATAATGGCGATGCGGTCGGCCAGGGCCTCGGCCTCGGTGAGGTTGTGGGTGCAGATAAAGAGGGTGCGGCCGGCCTGCTTCAGCTCCAGGATGTACTCCCGCACCAGGCGGGCGCTGCCCGGATCCATGGCCGAGGTCGGCTCGTCCAGCAGCAGCACGGGGGGGTCGTGCAGCAGGGCGCGGGCCAACGCCGCCTTCTGGCGCATCCCTTTGGAGAACTCACCCAGCCGCAGGCGGCGGGCCTCCCACAGCTCGAAACGGCGCAGCAGCTCCTCGGCGCGTGCGCGCCGCCGGGCCCGCCCCAATCCTTCGAGCGCCCCGAAGAAACACAGGTAGTCGAACGGGTTCATCCGGTCGTACAGGCCGGGGAACTCGGTGAGCAGCCCGACCATCTGCCGGACGGCGATCGGCTCCTCGGCCACATCGTGGCCGGCGATGATCGCCCGGCCGCGCGTGGGCCGCAGGATGCCGGAAAGCATCCGCACCGTCGTCGTCTTGCCGGCGCCGTTGGGGCCCAACAGGACGACAACCTCGCCCGGCGCTACATGGAAGGCCACATCGCTGACGGCGATAAAGTCTCCAAATATCTTGACCAAACCCTGGGCTTCGATCATCGCTTTGCCCTCTCCAGGTTCCTTTCCACACCTGCTCTGTGTCCCTATTATACCACAACTTCCAGGACCAACGCAGGCACTCAAGTGCGCTAGCACACATTACCGGGTGCGATGCGGGAATCGTTTCTGAGGGGAGGTAAGCAGCAGGGGGCCAGCCGGCCGCAAACGGCGCGGCCCCGCTTTGGCAGGGGCGGGCGCCAGGCCCGACCCCATAGGCGGCTTCCACCGCCGAAGACGCCGCAGGCGCTGATAAAAGGACCGCAGGGGCGGGCGCTAGGCCCGCCCCTGCGGCCAAGAAGCTCGATCACCGCCCTCTTCTGGCCAGCAGCAGCCCCGCCAGGAGCAGCACGCCGGCCAGGGCGATCCCGCCGACGATCCAGGCCGGGGAGACGCCCCCCGCCGGCGGCTCTGCCGGGTACGATGCCGCCGGGTAGGCCGTGGAGGGCGGGCGCGGCGTGGTCGCCGGGCCGGCCGGCCGCTCCGTGGCCGGCGGCACCGTCACCGGGGGCACCTCCTCGGCCACCACCTCGTAGGCCGTGCCCTCCAGGACGACGATGAGGCGCTGGCCCACGGCAAAGAAAGGGCCCCACTCCGGGCGGGCGGCCAGCAGGGCAAAGTAGCTTTCGCCGCCAAAAGTGACCTGGGTGGTCGGCGTGCCCGCCCGGTAGGTCGTGTCCGTCCAGACACCGTTGGCCAGCAGAAAGGCCTTGTCCCGCACCTGGCGCATGCCCGTGGTGGCCAGGCCGCTGTAGGCGCCGTCGCTCCGGCCCAGCCGGTCCGACTCCAGGCTCCAGTTCACCCCGCCCTCGCCGGCAGCCGGGGCCATGCTCGGCAGCGCCGTGTTGAAGGCATCCTTGGACTGGCGCAGCCCCTCTTCCGAAAGCACCCGCCCCGTCTCGTCCACCAGGAACGAGGTGTAGGGGGTGATGATGCCGTAGCGCAGGCTCAGGGCGATGATCTCGTCCACCACCTCCCGGTTCTCGCCATGCAGGCGGACCTGCCCCAGGAGGTAGCCGATCTTGCGCACGGCCCACAGGCGCGGCAGAAAGTCGTGGTGGGCGTCCTCGGAGGTAAAGTCCAGTCCCTCGTAGACATAGGTCCGCTCCCGGCCGTTGACGGCGCCGCGCAGCGTCACCGTTGTCCGCCCGCCGCCCCTGTAGCGGCCCACCAGCACCAACTGGCTGCCCAGGAAAAGGTCGGGCAGCGGGTTCGGGTAGGTGTCCAGCGTGGTGATGCCGCCCAGGTCCAGGGAGAGGCCGGCCAGCACGGGGCTGTTGATCTTGCTGTAAAAGGCCGAGACGCGCTCCTCCAGGTTCTCCCCGGGCAAGACGTAAGCGCTGGCGCCGTGGTTCTCCAGGGAGAGGCTGTCCAACAGGGCGCTGTTGACATCGTAGCCGACACCAAAGGGAAAGAGGCGGATGTTCTCGCTGGCGCGGCTGCGGACGTTCTCCAGGATGCGGGCCGGATCCTGCTCGCCGACGGTGGGCAGGCCGTCGGTGAGGAAGAGGACCACCTGCGGCCGGCCGCTGGCGGTATCGGCCAGCTTCAGAGCCCGCTGCAGGGCGCCGTCGATGTCGGTGCTGCCGCCGGCGCTCAGCCCCTGGACATAGGCGCGGGCCGCGGCCCGTTCGGAGGCCGGCTGCAGCGCCTCGGCATAGGTGGTGACGGCCGAGTTGAAAACGACAATGGCGAAGCGGTCGGCCTCATTGAGGTGGTCCAGCACAAAGGTCAGCGCGGCCTTGGCCTGCTCGAGCTTTTCTCCCTCCATGCTGCCCGAGGTGTCCAGGACAAAGATCAGGTCCTTGGCCACCACCTCGCGGTCACCGGCCTCCACCGGCGGAGCGATCAGCAGCAGGAAGAAGCCATCCTCGCCGGCCGGCTGGTAGGTCAGCAGGTTCATCCCGAACTCGGCGGTGGAGACGGTGTAGTAGAGGACAAAGTCGCGGTCGGGCAGGACGTTGCGGGCCTCGTAGCCCAGGGTGGCGCTGTAGTCGCTCTCGCGGCTCACGGCGACCTCATGGCTGGGGGAGTAGACGGCCTTGATCGGGTCCTGGGAGGAGAGGCGCACGGTGATGGCCACGTCGCCGATCGGCTGCGCCGAAAAGCGCTCGGTGCTCAGGGGGTAGACGTACTCCACCAGCCCCTGGTCCATCGGCAAGACCTGGCGGTACTCGATCTGGATGCGTTTCTCCTCGTGGGGGGCAATGGGAAAGATGCTGGCCTGGAAGGTGTCGTGGCCGATATACTCCAGGAGCGCCGGGTCGCGCTGGCGACGGACGATGTCCTCATAGATGCGGCGGGCCTCGTCGCGGCCCAGCACCTTGCCCTCCACGGGCCGGCCGTCTATGTACATGACAAAGCGCTCGATCGCGGCCTCCTCGGGGATGGGAAAGATGTAGGTTCCCTCGCAGGTAAAGTCATAGTCGTTGCGAAAGACCTGGTCGATCTTGGTAGTGGCCACCTGGTCGGCGATGGTGATCTCCACGTGGTGGTAGACCACCGTCAGGTAGGGCAAAACCTGGGGGCGGGGCGGGTCGATGATGATGATGCCGTCGGCGTGGGCCGCCTGCGGGAGAAAGAGGCCGGCCGCGAGGGCCAGCAGCAGCACGACATAGAGCCGTTTCATGGAACACCTCCTGGGAAATCTGGACTCCGCTGGGTCAGAAGCGGGGAAAAAGACGCGGGAAACAGGGAAGTGGTTACGGGCAGGCCGGCTCCCTCTTCAGCCCGCGGATGGCATAGACCACGAGCGGCAGACCGACCATGCCAAAGACGACCAGGGCGTCCATCTGGTAGACGGTGTCCCAGGAGATGCCCCACCAATACCAGACAAAGTTCCAGCCCAGGTGGGAGAGTTCGCCGGCGCAGGCGGCGAGGGTCAGCGGGGCCAGGAGGCGGTCGTCGCCGGAAAGGGCCAACAGGGCGATGGACAGGACCATGTACCAGGGCCAGAACCAGAAGTTGGCCAAGAGGAGGTAGAGGAGAAAGGCGCTAGAGCAAGAGAGGAGCAAGGCTTCCCAGGGGCGGCCCCGCGGCACCCAGAAGCGGGTGAGGGCGACGACGCCGGCGCCCAGGCCGGCACCGAGCAGGGCGCCCAAGACGAGAGAGAAAGGCAGGCCGTCGAGCCCGGAGAGGGCCTGGCCGATGGTCCCCAGGGGCGGGGCGGCCCAACCCTTCAGGGCCCACCACAGCGCGCCGCCGAGGATGCCGGCGAGTCCCCCACCGACGAGGGCCAGGTGATAGGCCGGGCGGCCGGCCGGCCGCGCCAGACCCCACAGGGAGCGTCCCAGCACCACCAGGTAGCCCAGCCCAAAGAGCCCCAGGAAGGGGGCCCGGGAAAGTATATCCAGCACCTTTTGGTCCACGTGCGACAGCAGCGCCTCCCGCGAGATGCTGGCGATCGACATGCGAAACATGTCGACGCGGCGGAAGAAGGTGGCGCCGACCTCGGGCCATTTCCAAAAGACCAGGTAATAGGCGGCGATGAGCAGGCCACAGGGGGCCAACAGCAGCAGGGCGCGCAGCAGCCAGCGCGGCCAGCGCTGCTCGCCCCGGAGCAGATAGAGCAGGAAGAACGGCAGGAACAGGATAGGGACGAACTTGACCAGGATGGCGGCGCCCAGGAAAAAGACGGCCGGCGCCCCGTAGAGCAGCACCCGGCTCCACCGCGGCTCTTCCCCGCCGGCCTCCGGGGGGCGCGCGCGGCTCAGCACCCCCAGGGCCAGCAGCAGGAAGGCGGCCATCAGCAGGTCGTTGTGGGCATTGGCCAGCCCCTCCATCAGGATCAGCGGGTTCCAGGCAAAGAGGAGCGTGCCCTCCAGGGCCCGCCCGGGAGCCGTCCGCCGCAGCGTCAGGGCGATGAACAGGGTACACAACAGGTAGCTCGCCAGCGCCAGACCCTTGTGCGCGGCCAGGTTCATCCACAGGCGCTGGCCGGCCAGCCGGGCCAGCAGCGCGCTGGCCGTCTCCCACAGCGGGCCGTAGGCCGAGGTGGCCTCCCGCCACGATACATAGTCCATAAACGGGTCGGCGGGATAGTCCACGGGCCTCAGGACATAGGGATTGCCGCCGTGCACGCCGGTGATGCGGCCGCGGGCGATATAGTCGTAGGGGTCCAGGGTGGTGGTCGTGGCCACGTAGCAGTTGACCACGGCCAGGGCCGGGGCCGCGACCAGGACGACGGCCCACAGCCCGGCGCCGCCGCGCCCACGGCACAGACGATGGGCCAGCGCGTAGAGCAGGAACAGGGCCACCGTCCCCAGGGCCACCCCCAGGGCCACGTCGCCGCTGCGGTCGGCGATCATGCCCATGCTGATCTGTTTCAGGCTGTAGTAGCGGTAGAGGGGAAAGGGCCAAAGGAAATCGACGATATAGACCAGGAGGGAAGCCAGGCCCAGGAAGCCGAGCAGCGCCGGCCGCGGCCAGGGCGCGGACTCGGCAGAGCGCCCCATGAGCCAGGTCAGCAGCCATGCTCCCAGCGCCAGGCCCAGGGAGCATGCCCCGACCACCAGAATCCAGCGCACCACCAACGCATCCATTCCGGGGAGGGGGGGGGAGCCGGCGATGGGTTTGATGGGCTGGAGGGAGGCCGCGCCGGGCTCATCGGCGCTGGGCCACCCGGCCACGAGGACCATGGCCGGCGGCAGCCAGACGAGAAAAAGCACGACGGCCAGTCCGGCCCACAGGACCCATCTGCCCCGCGACATAGCACCTCCTGGTGAACCCCGTCTCGCTGCGCTGATTCTAGCACAATCCCTGCCCCGGGGCAACTCTCGACGATCTCTCCAGAGAGTTTGCCCAAGTCAAAAACTTTTTGACCAAGGCAAAGCTCCTTCTTCCCCAAGTGATAAGGTGTTTTTCCCCAGAGAGTAGGGGCCTCTTCCCCTGGGGAAAGAGGAGTTTTGCCCTGGGCAGGAGCCGCGGCAGGCATACACACCTCATCCCTGTCGGAGCCGTATTGTCAAACGCGGCGGAAGAAAGTATAATAGCCCCGACAGGCAGCCGGGCCGCCGTGGCCCCCTGGAGGATATCGATGACCGACATCTCTGTGATCGTGCCGACCTACAACGAGGCCGAATCGTTGCCGGAGCTGGCCCGCCGGCTCTTTGCCGCGCTGAACGCGGCCGGCCTGCCGGCCGAGCTCATCGTCGTCGACGACAGCTCGCCCGACGGCACCGGCGACATCGCCGAAAGGCTGGCCCAGGAACACCCCATGCAAGTGCTGCACCGCCCGCCCAAGTCGGGCCTGGCCTCGGCCGTCTGGGACGGCATGGCCCGCGCCCGCGGCGACATCCTGGTGGTGATGGACGCCGACCTGAGCCATCCCCCGGAGGTCGTGCCGGCCCTGGTGCGGGCGGTCGCCGAGGGCGGCGCCGACCTGGCCGTGGGCAGCCGCTATGTCCCCGGCGGCGGCGTGGCCAACTGGCCCTGGCTGCGGCGCTTCGCCAGTTGGTTCGCCAACCAGTTGGCCCGGCCGCTCGTCCCCATGCGCGACGCCACCTCAGGGTTCTTTGCCCTGAAACGGGCGGTGATCCAGGACGTGGCCCTGGACCCCATCGGCTTCAAGATCGGCCTGGAGGTGATGACCAAGGGGCGCTACCGCGCGTTCAAGGAAGTGCCCTATACCTTCACCGATCGGCGGTACGGGCAGAGCAAGTTCGGGGTCCGCGAGGTGCGCCACTACCTGCGCCAGTTGGGCCGCCTGCTGCGCCGCGGCCGCGCCGGCGAGAAGCGGGTGCGTCTATAGCGGCGGGGAGGAAAGCACGATGGACCACTGGCAGCGCCTGGCCTACTGGTACGACCTGGACCAGGGCCACTTTGCCGACGACATCCCCTTCTACCTGGGGCTGGCCCAGCGCACGGCTGGCCCCATCCTGGAGTTGGGCTGCGGCACCGGCCGGCTGGTGCTGGCCCTGGCGCAGGCCGGCCACCGGGTGACGGGGATAGAACAGGTGCCGGCGATGCTCGCCCGGGCCGCCGACAAGCTCCGCGCCGCCGGCCGGCGGGCGGCCGGCCGGGCCACCCTCCGGCAAGGCGATATCCGCCAGCTGGACCTGGCCGAAAGGTTCGGCCTGGCCATCCTGGCGGTGAACACCTTCATGGACCTGGAAGGGCCGGCCGAGCAGGCCCAGGTGCTGGAGCGGGTCCGGCTCCACCTGCTGCCAGGCGGCATGCTCGTCCTGGACCTGTTCCACCCGGACCCGCAGGCGCTGGCCTCGGCCGACGGCACGCTGCAGATGGAAAAGGTGCTCCACGACCCGCAGACCGGGCGTCACGCCCTCAAGTTCGTGGCCCGGCAGATCGATGCCGCCCGGCAGGAGCTCACCGCCACCTTTATCTACGACGAGCACGATGACGCTGGGCAGGTGACCCGGACCGCGGCCGTCTTTCACCTGCGCTACCTCCACCGCCAGGAGCTGGAGCGCATGCTGGGCACGGCAGGCTACGCCGTCGAAGCGGTGTACGGCGGCTACGGCCTGGAACCATACGAAGAAGGGGCCGAGCGCCTGCTGGCGCTGGCGCGGCATGAAACGATCTAGGCAGATCGGCGTCTTGTAACCCGACCGCGAGGTCCATATGAGCGAAGAAGAACAGCGGGCCTGGGTTGAGGCCGCCCGGCGGGGCGACGAAAGCGGTTTCGAGAACATCTTTCGCCACTACCAGGTCGCCCTCTTCAACCTGGCCCGCCACCTGGTCGGAGACGCAGACGAGGCTGAAGACGTGGTCCAGCAGGCATTCATCAAGGTGTTTCATGCCCTCCCCAAGATGCGCGAACCCGGAGCCCTGGAATATTGGCTCAAGCGCATTGTCCACAACGCCAGTATGGACGCCCTGCGCAAGCGCAAGCGGCAGGCCGAGTCGCCGCTGGGCGAAACCGTGATGCGCCAACGGCCGGTGGCGGGACGGGGCCCCGAGGGCGATGTTCTGCTCGGCGAAGGGCGGCAACTGCTGCAAAAGGCGCTGCGGAAGATGAACCCCCGCTACCGGGCCCTGATCCTGATGCGCGAGTTCGACGGCATGTCCTATGACGAGATCGGCGCGATCACGGGGCAGCCTCTGACAACGGTCCGCGTGGCGCTCTTTCGAGCGCGGGCGCAGCTGCGCGAACTCCTGCGACAGGTTGTCGAGGAGGTCCAATATGAGCCATGAGGAATGGCAGGTCCTGGTTTCCGCCTATCACGACGGCGAGGTCACGGACGCGGAACGGGCCCGGGTGGAGGCCCACCTGGCGGAGTGTGCCGAGTGCCAGGCGCTGTTGGCCGACTGTCGCCGCCTGGGGCAAGCCGTCCACAACCTGCCGTGGGGCGAGCCCTCGCGGGAGCTATGGCCACGCGTGCGGGCCAAACTGCCCATGCGGCGGCAATCCCTCTGGCGCCGCCTGCTGCCGGTGACCTCGGCCGTGGCCATGTTGGTGGTCGGGATCACCGTGGTCGCCGTGCTGCGCCTGGGCCAGATGGGCACGGCCGTCCGGCCTTTGATGCAGAAGAAGGCCGGGGAGATGCAGCCGGCCGCGGTCCCCACCAGGGCCGCGCTGGCCAGCCCGGTGCTCCTGCCGCCGGAAGCGGCACAGAGCGAAACCCTGCGCGTCGAGGCCCCCGGGGGCGCCTACGAGGGCCCGCCCTGCCCGGGCATGCCGCTGGAGATGGAGGTAGTGGCTCTGGCCGTTGCCCGCAACGCCAGGCTGGCCGGCCCGCAGGTGCGCGGGGTCCTGTACGACGCCGCCGGCCAGCCGGTGGCGGGGGCCACCCTGGTGATCAGCGGGACCGCGGGGTGGCAGGGGATGGCGACCACCGCCGCCGACGGCACCTTTGCCCTGGACCTGCCGGTGGCCGGCGCCTACCGCTTGGTTCTGGGGCTGATCGCCAACGAGGACCAGGGCCTCCGCGAGGAAGGGGATGCCGCATGGCGCTCCTACGCGCTGCCCGACGGCGCGCGCTGCCCCGTCCCGCCCGGCCTGGAGATGGCCCCCGTTACCCTAGCAGCAGACGAAGTGGCGATCCTCACCCTGCGGCTAAAGTGATAGGCAGAGGATTTGTCAAACGGATAATCGGAAGGGGCAAACGGACAAGCGAACAGGAAGCAAGCGGATGAGCACACAGCTCATCCGCTTTTCTCTTTTCGCTTATCCGCTTGACAAATCCGCTGCCTAATGCTTCTCGTAGACCTCCCCGTCGGCGGCGGGGGCGATAGCCCGGCCGATGACGCCGGCCAGGACGATGATCGTGGCCAGGTAGGGGGCCATGAGCATGATCTGCGGCGGGATGGGCACGTTGAGGATACCCAGTTTGATCTGCAGGGAGCTGGCAAAGCCAAAGATCAGCGAGGCCCCCAGCGAGCCAAAAGGCGTCCAACGGCCAAAGATCATCGCCGCCAGCCCGATGAAGCCGCGGCCGGCCGTCATGACCTCGTCGAAGCGCCCCACCGAGCCCAGGGTGAAGTAGACACCGCCCAGGCCGGCGATGGCGCCGCCGATCAGCACGTTGATGTAGCGCGTGCGGATGACGTTCACGCCAAGCGTGTCGGCGGCCAAGGGGTGCTCGCCGACCGCGCGGACGCGCAGCCCCCAGCGCGTCCGGAAGAGCACGATTTGGGTGACGATCACCAGCACGAGCATGGTATAGATCATCAGGTTGTTCTGCAGGAGCACGGGCCCGACGACCGGGATACGCGAGAGCACCGGAATGGCCACCTTGGGAAAGTTGGGCGACGAGTTCAGGTCCTGTCGTTCGGCGAGCAGCCGCGCCGACAGGTAGCTGGTGAGCCCCGTGGCAAAGATGTTGATGGCCGTGCCGGCAATGATCTGGTTCACCTTGAAGCGAATGGACAGCACGGCCAGCAGCGCTCCCAGGAGCGCCCCGGTCACCAGGCCCACGCACAGGCCCAGCACCAGGCTGCCGGTCGCGCTGGAGGTGACGACCGAGGTAAAGGCCGAGGCCAGCATCATGCCTTCGATGCCGATGTTGATCACCGCCGCCCTCTCACACCAGACACCGCTGAGCGCACCCAGGGCAATCGGCGTGGCCGCTCCGAGCGAACTGATGAGCATGCCGGTGAAGTTGAACTCCTTGGCCCGGCCGGCCCAGATGATAAAGGCCAGCAGGAAGAGAAAGAGGAGCGCCCCGAGCACCCCGCTCGACTCCTTGGTCCGCAGGATCTGCAGAGCGGCCAACCCCACCGTCAGCGCCAGGACGGCCAGCAGGAAGAAACCGGTGCTGAGCCCGTAGTAGAGGGACAGGAGGACCATGAAGGCCAGGGCGGCAACCCCGATCAGCCCCCCCGCGCCCAGGCGCAGGGCGCGGATCTCGCGCATCGCCTGCCAAGCCCCCAGGGCCGCGGCAAACGCGACCAGGATAGCCAACGTGGGCCCGGTGTTGAAGACGGCCCTGGCGATGGGCCAGGCCTCCATCCCGCCGGGCGGGTCGAGCACCATGACGGAGAGTTGGTTGGGCTCGGTGGAGGGCATGAACAACAGGGCCATCAGCAGCGCCATGGCGACAAGGAACCCACCCATGGACTGGGCGCGCTTCTCAAAGAGCGAAGCGGACATCATGGCTAGCAGGGCCCCCTGCATCAGCCAGGAGATCAGCACAAAGGGCTCTCCCTGGAGCAGCGCTACCAGGCCGACAATGACCCCCACCACGCCCAGCCCCAGGTAGACCCAGCCGCCGATGGCGCGCAGGCGCCGGCGGGACGCCGGCCAGACCGCCCCGGTCTGGGAGAGAAAGGCCAGGCCCAAGATGGGGGGAATCCCCCCCAACAAGAGCAGGACTAGGGGGATACGGGCGCCCCCGGGCAAGGAAAGCAGCCGGTCATTCAGGAAGGCGGTCGGTGGGCCGGCCAGGGCCCACAGGCAGCCGAGCGCCATGTAGAGAACGGCGAGGCGCGGCGCTTGGGGCTCCAGTAGGTCCCGCCCCCGGCGCAGCAGCGACAGCCCCAGGATCAGAGGGACCAGCAGGACGGTGGCGGCGGCTTCCCAGAAGGTCAGCGGCCGGCCCAAGATCAGCGCAAGCAGCAGGCCGGCCAGCCAGGGCAGCGAAAAAAGGATACCCAGCGCCAGGAGCACCCAGCCAAGCGTCGAGGACGGACTCTGTTTGGTCTCCATCGGCTAGCCTCCCCAACCACGGGTAAAGACGGCCTCTTCGGTCTCCCGCGCCCCGCGGATGCGGTAGAGCCAGCGCACCATCTCCGGGGCCGCGACAAAGATGATGACCATCGCCTGGATGACAAAGATGATGTCGATGGGGATGTCGGCGCGGGACTGCATGCGGATCGCGCCGGCGCGAAGGATGCCCCAGAGGAACGAGGCCAGGACAACGCCCAGGGGGTGGCTCCGGCCCAGGAGGGCCAGGGCGATGCTGTCAAAGCCGTAGCCCGAGGAAAAGGCCTGGGCCATGTAGTAGTTCACCCCCAGGACCTCGTTGGCCCCGGCCATGCCGGCCAGCCCGCCGCTCAGCGCCATCGCCAGGACGATGTTCCGGGGGACGCTGATCCCCGCGTACTTGGCCGCCCTGGGGTTAGCGCCCACCATGCGGATCTCGAACCCCAGCGTCGTCTTCCAGAGGAACCAGTAGACCAGGAAGGCCACGATCAGGGCCACGAAGAAGCCAGTATGGAAGCGCAGCGGGGGAAAGAAGCGCGGCAGCTTGGCCGTCTCCAGGATCGGCGGGCTCACCGGAACGTATCCGGAGCGCTTCATCGGCCCGGTCAGCAGGTAGTCGGCCAGGCGAAAGGCGATATAGTTCATCATGATGGTATTGATGACCTCGTGCGCCCCGCGCCAGGCTTTGAGCAGGCCGGGGACCGCCGCCCAGAGGGCGCCGGCCAGCGCCCCGCCCAGCAGGGCCACCGGCAGGTGGACGTAAACGGGCAGGCCGACCAGGGAGTAGCCGAGAAAGGCCGAGGCCAGGGCCCCGACAAAGATCTGGCCCTCCACGCCGATATTGAAGAGGCCGCAGCGGAACCCCAGGGCCACGGCCAGGCCACCCAGGATATAGGGCGCGGAGGCCGTCAGGCTCTCGCTGATCGGGTCCAGCGAGTCCTTGAGGGGCGCGGCATCCCCGGTGCTGACCAGGGTGCCGATCCCCTCGGCCATCCGGACGGGGTTGCCGAAGCTGCCCTCGAGCAGGGCCAGGTAGGCCGAGCCGACGCTCGCGCCGGCCTGGTAGAAGCCCTCGCCGACGCCGCGCCCAAAGGCCCGGTAGACGCGAGGGTCGGAGACAACGATGAACACGGCGCTGATGATCAGGGCCGTGAGGATGGCCAGGGCCGGGATGCCCAAGGACTGGCCGGCCCGCTGCCAAAAAGTGTGGCGGGCACGCTTCTGCTCCGGTGCCGCGCGAGGCTGTTCGCTCATGCCCCCCTCCCTTCAGCGGACGGGCCGGCTGCTGCGCCCACCTCTTCCGGGTGCACGCCAGCCATCAGCAGGCCCAAATGCTCCTTGGTCGCCGCGGATGCCAACACGGTGTCCATAATGCGCCCTTTGTACATCACCGCGATGCGATCGGAAAGGGAAAGTATCTCGTCCAGTTCGGAGGAAACCACCAGGACGGCGCAGCCCTCGTCGCGCTTGCGCACGATCTGCTGGTGGATGTACTCGATGGAGCCGACGTCCAGCCCGCGGGTGGGCTGGGAAGCGATCAGCAACCGGATAGGCCGGGAAAGCTCCCGGGCGACGATCACCTTCTGCTGGTTGCCGCCCGAGAGGTTGGAGGCCGGCACCAGGCTGCTCGGCGTGCGCACGTCGAACTGGCTCACCAGGCGATCGGCAACCCGGCGGATGTCCTGCTCCTGCAGCATCACCCAGCGGGCAAAGGGCGGCAGGTAATAGGTGTTGAGCACCAGATTGTCGGCCACCGGGAAGCTGAGCACCAGGCCGTCGCGCTGGCGGTCCTCGGGGATATGGGCAACGCCCAACTCGGTGATCTGGCGGGGCGTGTCGCGGGTCGTCTCCTGGTCCAGGATAAACACCTGGCCCCGCTCGACACCCCGCAGGCCCGTCAGCGCCTCGACCAGCTCGGTCTGGCCGTTGCCCTGCACGCCGGCAATGCCCAGGATCTCGCCGGCCCGCACCTCCAGCGAGACGCCGTTGACCGTCCGCGTGCCCCGGTCATCCTCGACGACCAGGTCCTCCACCCGCAGCACCGTCTTTCCGGGGGTCGCCGGGCCCTTGGCCACCCGCAGGAGGACCTCGCGGCCGACCATCATCGCCGCCAGGGAAGACTCGCTGGAGGCGCCTGGGGTCGTCGTGCCGACGACCCGGCCGCCCCGCAGGACGGTGATGCGGTCGGCGACGGCCAGGACCTCCTTCAGCTTGTGGGTGATAAAGATGAGCGACTTGCCCTGGGCGAGCAACGCATCCATGATTCGGAACAGGTCCTGGGCCTCCTGCGGGGTGAGGACCGCGGTAGGCTCGTCAAAGATCAGGATGTCGGCGTGGCGATAGAGCACCTTGATGATCTCGACGCGCTGTTGGATGCCCACGGGCAGGTCCTTGATATAGGCCTCCGGATCGACCTCCAACCCGTACCGGCTGGAGATCTCGCGGATACGCGCCGCGACCTGGCGGCGGTTCAGAAAACTGCGCAGCGTCTCGACGACTCCGTAGGTCAGCGGCACGGCGACCAACTGGATCAAGAGCCAGCCCAGGAAGTAGCTGCCGAAGGTGGCGTGCGGGCCAAAGGCCACATCGCGCACGCCGGGAAAGATCAAGGCAGCCAGGAAGAGCAAAACCGTGTTGATGCCCAGACTGGCCAGGAAAAAGGCCCACCAGGAAACGCGCTTCAGGAGCAGGGTCAGCAGGAAGAGGAATCCATAGAACGCGGCTGCCCCCCCCATCGCCACAGCCGTGCCCGCCAGCCAGGAGAGCAGGGTCGCGCCCATGGTGAGTCCGCCGGTGACCAGCAGGTTCAGCAGGTGCAGGATGGATAGTATGGCACCGACGATCCCCACGAAGCGAAAAAAGCTCTTCCAGGAATAGGTCTGGAGCAAATCCTCCACCCCAAGCATGACGTTCTCGGTGACCGTCATCACGGGGACCAGCATAAAGTGTTGGTGCACCATGCCGATGCCCTGGCCGATGGCGTCGTTTGGCCCGTGGATGCGCACGGCCCGGCCGTTCAGCAGGATCTCTCCTTCATCGGGGGTATAGAGGCCGTAGAGGACGTTCATCAGGGTCGTCTTGCCGGCCCCGTTCTCTCCCAGGAGGGCGTGAACCTCGCCCTTTTCCAGCGTAAAGCTAATGTGGTCGTTGGCCAGCACACCGGGGAACCTCTTGGTGATATTCCGCAATTCCAGGATGGGCGCCATTCACCCTCCTTTTCCGCCAAAGTGCGCTCCAAGGGGCGGCACAGGACCTGCCCCGTGCCGCCCCCTCGGTATCCGTCTGGCGCTGTGGATCCTATTTGAAGCAGTCGACCCAGCCCGTGTTGACCTTGCCGTCGATGATGTCCTTCTTCAGCTGCTCGATCTCGGCCTTGAGGGCAGCCGGGACCTTGCCGTCAAAGTCGTGGTACGGGGCGATGCCGACGCCGCCGTTCTTCAGGGTGCCCACGTAGGTGCCGCCCTTGAAGGTCTTGTCGACCACGGCCTTGATGGCGTCATAGACGGCGACGTCCATGTTCTTCTGGATACTGGTGAGGTAGACGCCCTTGTACTCGGGGGCGGAGATGTACTGGTCGGTGTCGACCCCGATCATCATCATCCCGCGCTCCTGGATGGCCGCGGCAGAGCCCAGGCCGACGGGGCCGGCCACGGGGACGATGATATCGGCGCCCTCGTTCATGAGGTCCTCGGCAAAGCGCCGGCCGTCGTCGGTGCTCTCAAAGTTGCCGGTGAAGAGGCCGGTGCCGCAGCCCTCGGCGCCCGGGGTGGTGGTCCAGCCCAGGACCTGGACATTGGTGCCCTTCTTCTGGTTGTAGTACTGCACGCCGCGCTCGAAGCCGACCATGAAGATGGTCACGGGCGGGATGGGGATACCGCCAAAGGTGCCCACCTTGCCGGTCTTGCTCATCCCGGCGGCCAGGTAACCGGCCAGGAAGGCGGCCTCGTCGGTGGAGAAGGTCAGGCCCAGGACGTTCGGGATCACGGGGTCGTAGGAGTAGTCGACGATGGCGAACTTGGCGCTGGGGTTGGCCTCGGCGGCGGCTTTGGTGGCGTCGCCCAACAGGAAACCGACGGTGACGATCAGGTCGTACTTCTGATCGAGGAACTCCTTGATGTTGCGCTCATAGTCGGTCTGCTGCTGGGACTCCAGGTACTTGCCCTCGACGCCCAGGTTGTTGATGGCGTCCTGGACGCCCTTCCAGGCGGTGGCGTTGAAGGAGCGGTCGTCGATGCCGCCGGTGTCGGTAACCTGCCCGATCTTGAGCCCGGCGCCGGCCTTGGCGCCGCAGGCGCCCAGGACCATGACCACAACCAGCAGGACTGTCAGTGTAGCGAGGATGCTCTTGCGCATTTCCTTTCCTCCTTGAAGTCTTCTTTCTATCCAGTGAGGTCTTGGAACAGGGGAGAACGGACCGAAACATCACCTCCTTTAGGGCCCGGCAGGCGCTATTCCCGGCGGGATCGAACGGAAAGCGTCCTCATTATTGCCGTGAACTACGGCCATTATACCACAAACGGACCGGACTGCAACCGGGCTTGTTCAAAAGGGAGCGATATGCTATAATGGAACAGGAGCAGGCCAGGCGACCGCGAGTGGGGGCAGCCCCGCTCGAGGAAAGTCCGGGCTCCACAGGGCAGGATGCTGGGCAACACCCAGGCGGGGCGACCCGCAGAAAGTGCCACAGAAACTACACGGCACGGCACGGATCTGCGATGGATCCGGGGCGTGCAAAGGTGAAAAGGTGGGGTAAGAGCCCACCAGGGGCCGGGCGACCGGCCTGCTGGGTAAACCTCATCCGGAGCAAGGCCAAGCAGGGGCTGGGTGGCCCGCCCGAGAGCCCCAGGTAGGCCGCTAGAGCCGGCGGGAGACCGCCGGCCGAGATAGATGGCCGCCCCAGGCCGGCCGTTCGCGCCGCGGCCGGCCCCAGACAGAACCCGGCTTACCGGCCTGCTCCATGGCGCGCGACAGACAGGAGGTAGGACCGCCCAGAGCGCCGAGAACACGGGGCATCCAGCGGTTCTCCGCCGCCCAGGCTGCTGCCGACCCTTCTTCCCCCGTGCCCTCGGCGCCCTCCGCGGTGCAAGAGCGATCGATCCACAAAGGTGGTGTCCCATGGAACATGGCCGGACCCAAACGCTCCTGCGCGAGGCCATCGCCAGCGCCAAGGCCGGGAACAAGTCGTGGGCCCGCGAGTGCCTGCAACGGCTGCTGAAGCTGGAGCCAAATAACGAGGACGCCTGGCTGTGGATGAGCATGGTCCTGGAGACGCCGGGCGAGAAGCGCTTCTGCCTGCAGAAGGTGCTGGCGGTGAACCCCCAGAACGCGCAGGCCCTGGCCGGCCTGCGCTACCTGGACCAGCAGAGCAAGGCCCCCATCCGGCCCATCGTCCAGCCCAAGCGCACGATCTGCCCCATGTGCGGGGAGCCCAACGATCCCAAGGCCTTTCAGTGCGCCAACTGCGGGCAGGACCTCTTTGTCCTCTGCCCCTCCTGCGGCGAACGGGTGGACATCGACCGCCCCTCCTGCGCGGCCTGCGGGCTGGAGGTGGGCGACTCGGCGCAGGGCGCGGCCTACTTCTTTCACCTGGGGGAACTGTACCTGCGGCACGGCCAGCCCAAGCGGGCCCTCGAGACGCTGGACCGCACCCTGATCCTGAACCCCGACTTTCCGCGCGTGACCGAGGTGGCGGCCGACGCCTACCTGGCCTGCGGACAGCGCGAACTGGCCATCCAGAGCCTACAACGGGCGATCGAGGAGACCAAGGACGAGGCCCATCGGCGCGAACTGCGCCTGCGGCTGGCCAATTTCCACCGCGAGCTGCGCAACACCGAGGAGGCCGGCCGCCTCTACCAGGAGCTCCTGGAGGAACAGAAGGTGCTGAAGCAGCCCTGGACCGAGCTCTATATCGAGGTGGGCCGCTTCTACCATGGGCAGGGCGACATCGACGCCGCGCGCAACTACTACGAGATCGCCCTGACGCTGGACGAGAACCTGCCCGAGATCCGCTACGCCGTGGCCGAGATCGTCCTGCAGAAGGGCTACGAGCTGCGCGCGCTGAGCGAGTTCCGGGCCCTGCAGGGCGTGGGCGGCGAGATCGGAGAAAAGGCCCGGGCCCAGGTGGAAGCGCTGCGGCCGCCGGTGCCCGACGCCTTCCGCAACCGCTGGCAGGAGACGGTGCGCGGGACGGCGCGCTACGTCCTGGCCGGCCTGCTGCTGCTGGCGCTGAGCACGGGGCGCAACTGGACGGACATCACCCCATACGACCTGTTCGGCATGCTGGCCTGCATCCTGGGCGGGTACCTGTTGACCGCAGCCACGGCCACGCCGCGCAACCTGCCGACGCCGGCCATGTTCTCCAAGGTGGGCGACACCCCCACGTTGACCAAGATGCGGCTGCGGTCGCAGAAGGAAAAGGCGGCCGGCCGGCCCTCGGCCCTGCGCAAGTTCCTGGACCGGCAGCGCCAGGCCGTCCAGCGCCTGGCGGCCAACGTGCGGGTCGTGCAGATGCGGGCGCTGCGCTGGCTGCACCGCACCTCCGAGGCCGGCGGGCGGCGCTGGGCCCAGTTCAAGCAGAGCCCGACGGGCAAAAAGCTGCAGGCCTTTTTCCGGAGCAAGCCGTTCCGGGCCCTGGCCGCCCTGGGGCAGAAGCCCTTCTTTCGCTCGATCGGGCGGTCGTTGCGGGGCCTCTTTCCCGCCGGCACCTTTGGCCACCTGGGCCGGTTGCTGCGGGGCGGGAGCCGGCACCTGGTGGAGCAGGCCGGCCGAGTCGAGGTGACCGAGACGCAGATCTACCGCTGGATCGCCGCCGTCCTGGGCCTCTTTCTGTTGCTCCTGGCCGGCCGCCTGATCCTGGTCTAAAGCGAGGAGCGCGAGATGATCCCCATCGGTGACGCCCGCCGGCGCTTTGACTTCCCCTGGATGACGCTCCTGCTGCTCATCATCTCCCTGACCCTGTTCCTGCTCGAACGGCGAACGCCTGACCCCCTGCCCTGGAGCGTGCTGACCCTGATCCCGCGGGAACTGGCCGCGGGGCAGAACTTCTACCTGCTGCAAAAGGCCCTGACCGCGGTGTTCGTCCAGGGGCCGGGCTGGCTTGAGCCCATCGTGAACCTGGTCTACCTGTGGGTGCTGGGCAACAAGGTGGAAGACGCCTGCGGCCCCTGGGGGATGCTCGGGATCAGCGCGCTGGGGGCCGTCGGCGGGACGACGGTCAAGCTTATCGCCCATCCGCGGGCCGAGGAACCGGTCTACGGCCTGGCCGGGGTGATCGCCGCCCTCTTCGGCGCCTACTTTGTCCTCTACGCCTTCCGGGCCATCCCAGCCTGGCTGCCGCCGATGGTGGCGACGCTGACCCCCGTGCCCGCCCTGCTGCACCTGCTCTACTGGGCCGGGCTGGAATTTGTCAACGTCGACTTCGGCCTCTTGCGGGCCGGCAAGGTGCTGGAGGCGGTCTCCTACGAGGCGAACTGGCCCCAGGCCGGCGCGCTGTTCATCGGGCTGCTGGCCGGCCCGCTGTTCGCGCGGCGGGAGTTCATCTACTATCGCCTCCTGGCCGCCAGGGCAGCACGGGCGCGGCGGTAGCGCCTCATTGCCATTTCCCCCTACATCGGGTATAATACGGGCCGCCTGGGGGGCATGGGTCCCTGTTCGTCAATCCAGATGTAAGGAGGAACTATGCCTATCCAACCAAAGCCCGTGCGCATCACCGATACCATCCTGCGCGACGCCCATCAGTCGCTCCTGGCGACGCGCATGCGGGTGGAAGATATGCTGCCCATCGGCCCGCAGCTGGACCAGGTGGGGTTCCATTCGCTGGAGATGTGGGGCGGGGCCACCTTCGACAGCAGCATGCGCTTCCTGCGCGCCGACCCCTGGGAGCGGGTGCGGCTGCTGCGGCAGGCGATCCCCAAGACGCCGTTCCAGATGCTGCTGCGCGGCCAAAACGTCGTGGGCTACCGCCACTATGCCGACGACGTCGTCGAACGCTTTGTCTACCACGCCGCCGAGGTAGGCATCGATATCTTTCGAGTGTTCGACGCCCTGAACGACTTGCGCAACATGGAGTCGTCGTTCGCGGCGATCAAGCGGGCCGGCAAGCACATCCAGGGGGCCATCTCCTACACCATCAGCCCGGTGCACGACATCCCCTCCTACGTGGACATGGCCCGGCGGATGGTGGAGATGGGCGCCGACTCGCTGTGCATCAAGGACATGGCCGGCCTGATCGCCCCGTACGCGGCCTTTGAGCTGGTGAGAAAGCTCAAGGAAGCGTTCCCCAACGTCCCGGTGCAGCTCCACACCCACTACACCAGCGGCATGGGGATGTCCGCGCTGCTCAAGGCGGTGGAGGCCGGCGTCGATGTCGTCGACACGGCCATCTCCTCGATGGCGCTCTCCACCTCGCAGCCGCCGACGGAGTCGCTCGTCGCCTCCCTGCAGGGCACGCCCTACGACACCGGGCTGGACCTGGGGCTGCTGGCCGAGATCGCCGAGTACTTTGCCAAGGTGCGCGAACGGTACGTCAAGTACGAAGGCCAACTGCGCACGGTGGACGTGCGCGTCCTGGCCTACCAGATCCCCGGGGGCATGCTTTCCAACCTCGATTCGCAACTGCGCGAGCAGAACGCGCTGGACCGCTACGAGGATGTGCTGGCGGAGATGCCGCGCGTGCGGGCGGAGATGGGCTACCCGCCGCTGGTGACGCCCTCCAGCCAGATCGTCGGCACGCAGGCGGTGTTGAACGTCATCATGGGGGAGCGCTACAAGGTGGTGCCCAAGGAGGTGCGGCAGTACGTATTGGGCTACTACGGACGGCCGCCGGCGCCGATCGACCCCGAGGTACAGCGCAAGATCATCGGCGACGAGCAGCCGATCACCGGCCGGCCGGCCGACACGATCGCCCCAGAGATGGACAAGGCGCGCGCGGTGCTCGGCGAGTTGGCCGAGTCGGAGGAGGATGTCATCTCCCAGGCGCTCTTCCCCCAGATCACGCCCGAGTTCCTGCGCTGGCGGCGAACCTTTACCGACGTCAAGGGGCAGGTGATCGCGGCCATCGCCGCGGCGCTGGCCTACGAGCCGCCGGAGAAGGCCGCGCCGGCCGCGGCGGGACGGGTCGATCCCTGGAAGCAGGCCGGACGCATCGAGGCGACAGGGAACCGCGGCTACCCGGCGATCTGGTGAGGGGGCATGCCGCGGGGCGCCGGAAGCGCTTGATCTCTGCGCCGATCCCTACGGTCGGGGCACGCGGATTTCGGCTTCCAGGTCGTATAGCGAGCTAGGCAGGAGTCGGTAGATACAGGTCAGCGATATAGCCTTGGCGGCGTGAAGGAGGCCGGGCCATGAAAGAGTTCCAACTGCGGGTGAAAGGCCGCCCCTATGCCATCGGCATCGAATCCGACCGGATGACGGTGGAGGGGTTTGGGGTGGCTTACGAGGTGGTCAAGGCCGACGGCGACCAGTTCACCGTGGCTATCGACGGCATCCTCTACGAGGTGCAGCTGCGCAGCGGCGAAGACGGTCGGCAGGTGGCGGTGGTGGACGGCGTGGAGTACCCGGTGGAGGCGGTGGGGCTGGTGCGCGGACGGGCGGTGGCGAAAAAGGCGGCGCGGCCGGCCGCCGCTCCCGGCCCCGCCGAGGGGGCCCTGGCGGCCATGATGCCCAGCAAGGTCATCGCCGTGCATGTCCAGCCCGGCGACACCGTCTCGGCCGGGCAGGTGGTGCTGGTGCTGGAAGCGATGAAGATGGAGAGCGAGCTGAAGGCGCCCAAGGACGGCACGGTGCGGGCGGTGAACTGTAGGCGAGGGGACAGCGTGGAGCCGGGGGTGCCGTTGGTGGTCATCGAGTAGGGGCAGGGGGCGGGGCGCCCGGGGGGCGAGGGAAGAACGGAGCTTGAGGAGTGAGACGTGATATGAAGAGCGATTCGAGACTGCAAAGCAGGAGAAGAAGATGAAGACGACGGCCGAGCGGATCGCGGAACTGCGGCAACGCAAGCAAGAGGCCACGACCTACTCCCCAGAAGCGGCAGACAGCCAACACAAGCGGGGCAAGCTCACGGCCCGCGAGCGCATCGAGAAGCTACTCGATCCCGGCTCGTTCGTGGAGATCGACTCGCTGGTGGTGCACCGCTGCCACAATTTCGAGATGCAGAAGCGGCGCCCGCAGGGCGACAGCGTGGTCACCGGTTGGGGGACGGTGCACGGCCGGCGGGTGTGCGTCTTTTCGCAGGACTTTACGGCCATCGGCGGCACCCTGAGCGAGGTGGCGGCGGCCAAGATCTGCAAAGTGATGGACCTGGCGCTGCGTATGGGCGTGCCGTGCATCGGCATCAACGACTCGGGCGGGGCGCGCATCCAGGAGGGGGTGGTCTCGCTGGATGGTTATGGCAACATCTTTTACCGCAACGTCATCTCGTCGGGGGTGGTGCCGCAGATCTCGATCATCGCCGGCCCCTGCGCCGGGGGGGCCGTCTACTCCCCGGCGATCACCGACTTTACCTTTATGGTGAAAAAGACCAGCTACATGTTCATCACCGGGCCGGAGGTGATCAAGGCCGTCACCGGGGAGGAGGTCACCCAGGAGGACCTGGGCGGGGCCATGGCCCACAACAGCAAGAGCGGGGTGGCGCACTTTGCGGCCGAGGACGAGGACGACCTCTTCAACCAGGTGCGCACGCTGCTGTCGTTCCTGCCGGCCAACAACATGGAGGACCCGCCTTACGCCGAGCCCACCGACGATCCCGACCGCGAGGCCCCGGAACTGGACACGCTGGTCCCAGACAGCCCGCAGAAGCCCTACGACATCAAGGAAGCCATCCGGGCAGTGGTAGACGACGGCAACTTTTTCGAGGTGCACCGCCACTGGGCGCAGAACATCGTCGTCGGCTTTGCCCGCCTGGGCGGCCGGCCGGTGGGGATCATCGCCAACCAGCCGGCCTACTTGGCCGGCGTCCTGGACTGCAACGCCTCCACCAAGGGAGCGCGCTTCATCCGCTTCTGCGACGCCTTCAACGTGCCGCTGATGACCTTTGTCGACGTGCCGGGCTACATGCCGGGGACCGAGCAGGAGTGGGGCGGCATCATCCGCCACGGGGCCAAGCTGATCTTTGCCTACTCCGAGGCCACCGTGCCCAAGCTGACGGTGATCACGCGCAAGGCCTACGGCGGCGCTTACGTGGTGATGTCCTCCCTGTCGCTGCGCGCCGACTATAACGTGGCCTGGCCGACGGCCGAGATCGCCGTGATGGGGGCCGAGGGAGCGGTCAAGATTGTCTTCCGCAAGGAGCTGCAAGCGGCGGAAGACCCCCAGGCCAAGCTGGCCGAGCTGGTGGCCGATTACGAGGCCCACTTCTCCAACCCCTACGAGGCGGCGGCCCGGGGGTATGTCGAAGACGTGATTGAGCCGCGCAAGACGCGGGGAGTGCTGATCCGCGCCCTGGAGATGGCCCAGTCCAAACGGCAGTCGTTGCCGCCCAAAAAGCACGGGAATATCCCGCTATAATGCCATGGAAAAAATCCGCGCCAACGCCTGGGCCTACGCCGGCCTCTTCACCGTCACCTTGGCCACGCTGATGTACGAGACGCTGCTCACGCGCATCTTTAGCGTGACGATGTGGTACCATTTCGCCTTCATGGCCGTGTCGGTAGCCCTCTTCGGCATGACGTTGGGGGCCGTTTTGGTCTACCTCTTTCCGCGCACCTTTACCCCGGAGCGGGCGCTGCGGCAGATGGCCTGGAGCGCGCTGGGGTTCGCCGTCACCCTGCTGCTCAGCTTCCTCACCCACATGGTCATTCCGTTCAGCACGGCCCTGGTCCTGAACCGGGGGTTTTCCTTCACCGATGTCTACGCCCTGGTGCTGACCTACGCGGTCCTGGCGATCCCCTTCACCTGCAGCGGCATCTGCGTCTGCCTGGCGATGACCCGGTTCCCGCGGCAGGTCAGCCGCCTGTACGCCGCCGACCTGGCCGGGGCCGCGTTGGGCTGCATCGCCCTGATCGGCGCGCTCAAGCTGACCGACGGGCCCACGGCGGTGATCATCGCCGCCGTGCTGGCCGGCCTGGGGGCGCTGCTGCTGGCCGTGGCGGCGCGGGCCACGCGGATCGGCACCATCTCCCTGCTGAGCGCCCTGCTCCTGGCCGCCCTGGCGACGATCAATATCGCCGCCGGGGCTCACGGGATCGTCCCGCCCCTGCGCCTGACGTGGGTCAAGGGAAGCTACGAACCGCCGCCGCTCTACGAGAAGTGGAACTCGTTCTCCCGCATCCGCGTGGATGGCGATCCCAACGCCCTCTCCAAGCCGTTCGGCTGGGGGCTCAGCCGCACCTACCCTGCGGACCGCCTGGTACGGCAGTTGGCGATGAACATCGACGCCACCGCCGGCACCTTTATGACCGGCTACGATGGGAACCCGGAGAGCATCGATTTCCTGAAGTACGACGTCACCAACCTGGCGCACTATATCCGGCCCGGAGCCCGCGTCCTGGTCGTGGGGTCCGGCGGGGGGCGGGATGTCCTGGCGGCGCTGGCCTTTGGCCAGCGGTCGGTCCTGGCGGTGGAGATCAACGAGGAGATCAACCGGGCGGTCAACGGGCGCTTCGGCGACTTTACGGGGCACCTGGACCAAGACCCGCGCGTCACCTTTGTCACCGACGAGGCGCGCAGCTACATCGCCCGGTCGGACGAGCGCTTCGACATCCTGCAGATCTCGCTGATCGACACCTGGGCGGCGACGGCCTCGGGGGCCTTTGTGCTTTCGGAGAACTCGCTCTACACCGTCGAGGGCTGGCGGATCTTCCTGGAGCACCTCACGCCGAACGGGGTGCTGAGCGTGTCGCGCTGGTACTTTCGCGATCGGCCGGGGGAGATCTACCGGCTGACGGCGCTGGCGGTGGCGGCGCTGCGGGCGCAGGGCGTCGACGAGCCGCAGAAGCACATCATGGTGGTGCGGGCGATGACCTGGGGCGAGCCGGGCACGCCAGAGGGGATCGGGACGCTGCTGGCGAGCACGGAGCCGTTCTCCTCCCAGGATGTGGAGACGATCAGGGTGGAGGCCGGCCGGCTGGGGTTCGACCTGGTATTGACCCCCGACTATGCCCTGGACGAGACCTTTGCCGCGCTGGTGGGGGAAAAGGACCTGGCGGGCTTTGTCGCCCGGTACCCCCTGAACATCGCCCCGCCGACCGACGACAGCCCCTACTTCTTCCACATGCTGCGGCTGCGGGACCTCTTGCACCCGGCGCAGTGGTCGCAGGGCAACATGAGCGTCAACCTGTGGGCGGTCAGCGTGCTGGGGATATTGCTGATCACGGTGGTGGTGCTGAGCGCGGCCGGCATCGTCGTCCCGCTGCTGCTGCGGACGGAGAAGGGGGCGCTGCGCGGGGCGTTGCCGCTCTCGCTCTACTTTGCCGGCATCGGCCTGGGCTATATGCTGGTGGAGATCTCGCAGATGCAGCGGCTGATCGTCTTCCTGGGGCACCCGACGTATGGGCTGTCGGTGGTGCTGTTGGCGCTGCTGCTCTCCAGCGGGGCCGGCAGCCTACTCACGGAGCGGGTGGATGTGGCGCGGCAGCCGCGGGCCGCGTGGCTGCGGCTGGGCCTGCTGCTGGGGGCCCTCCTGCTCTTTGGGCTGGCGACGCCGCTGGTGACGCGGGCCCTGGAGGGCGCGGTGACGCCGCTGCGCATCGCCGCGGCGCTGGGCATCCTGGCGCCGCTGGGTCTGCTGATGGGCATGGCCTTTCCGCTGGGGATGAAGCTGGCGGCGGCGCGGGCGCCCGCCCTGAGCCCCTGGCTGTGGGGCATCAACGGGGCGATGTCGGTGGTGGCGTCGGTGTTGGCGGTGGTGATCGCCCTGGGGGCCAGCATCTCGGCCTCGTTCTGGACGGGGCTGGGGTGCTACGCCGCGGCCATAGCGGCGTTCCTCTGGGCAAGGGGAAAGCGTAGCGAGTAGCTGTCTGAAGTAGTGAGGGTAAAGATGGTATACGACGTGATCATCCTGGGTTCGGGGCCGGCCGGGCTGACGGCGGCCATCTACACCGGCCGGGCGCGGCGCTCGACGCTGGTGCTGGCCGGCAGCAACATCGGCGGGCAGGTGGCGCGCACCGACCACGTGGAGAACTACCCGGGATTTCCGGAGGGCATCGGCGGGGCCGAGTTGGCGCAGCTCATGCAGCAGCAGGCCGAGCGCTTCGGGGCCCGGGTGGAGGTAGACGAGGCCACGGCGGTGGACCTGGCGGCGCGGCCGTTCCGCGTCACCGCCTACGGGGGCGAATACGAGGGACGGTCGCTGATCGTGGCCACCGGGGCGGCCTCGCGCAAGCTGGGCGTCCCCGGGGAGGAGGCGCTGATCGGGCGGGGCGTGTCGTTCTGCGCCACCTGCGACGGGTTCTTCTACCGGGGCAAGACGGTGGCGGTGATCGGCGGGGGCAACAGCGCCCTGGAAGAGGCGATATTCCTGACGCGCTTCGCCGAGCGCGTCTACCTGGTGCATCGCCGCGCCCAGCTACGCGCCGACGCCATCGTCCAGGAGCGGGCCCGGGCGAACGACAAGATCTCGTTCGTGCTGGAGCACACGGTGAGCCGCATCCTGGGCGAGGGGCAAGTTGCGGGGATCGAGCTGTGCCGCTGCGATTCGGACGAAAAGCAGACCCTGGCCGTGGACGGCGTCTTTGTCTACATCGGCATGGTGCCGAACACGCAGCTTTTCCAGGGGCAGTTGGAGCTGAACCGGTGGGGCTACATCGTGACCGACGGGGCCCAGCACACCGGCGTGGACGGGGTTTTTGCGGCCGGCGATGTCCAGGAGCTCTATTTGCCGCAGGTGGCCACGGCGGTGGGCAGCGGGGCCCGGGCGGCGATGGAGGCGGAAAAGTACCTGGCGGAAAAGGAGGACCGAGCCTGCCCGGCGCGCTGGAGGTAACGCGGATTCTGGCCGCGGATACTCATCCCTGAGGCAGATTGCAGTTCCGGACCGGCAACGAGGTAGCGAGGCAACGAGGAGGTACAATGGCTGATCCGTCGCCGGGCGAACCAGCAGGAAAGCCGGAAGCCGAACGGCCAGAAGCGACGCGCGCCGCGGCGGAAAAGCCGACGCGCCAGGCGGCCGGCAAGCCGGCACGCAAACCGACGAGCAAGATAAGCAAAGTGGCCCGGATGACGCCGCTCTACCTGCTGCTCCTGCTGGGCGTGGCCGGGCTCCTCTACCTCTACTACAACGGGCACCTGAAGGGGATCGGGCTGTCGCCGGCCGGCGCGGTGCGCACCGTGCCGCCGGGCGGATGGTACCAGGTGTACTTCACCAGCCCGGGGACCCGCAGCGGTGCGCAGGAGCGGGGCGGGATCGATGCCCTGGTGGCCGCGGACATCGCCGCGGCGACCAAGAGCGTGGACATCGCCTCGTTCGAGTTCGACCTAGAGAGCATCGCCGAGGCGCTGCTGGCCGCGCACGCGCGCGGCGTAGAGGTGCGCATGGTGCTGGACGACGGCAACCTGGACGACGAGGAGATGCTGGAGCTGACCAGGAAGCTGACGCAGGCCGGCATCGGCATCGCCTGGGACAAGCGCGAGCCCTTTATGCACAGCAAGTTCATCATCATCGACCAAAAGATTACCTGGATGGGCTCCTGGAACCTGACGATCAACGACACCTACTATAACAACAACAACGTCATCCGCTACGTCCTGCCGGAGATGGCGGCGAATTACACGACCGAGTTCGAGGAGATGTACGTCGACGGCCGGTTCGGGCCGCAGTCGATCGCCAACACGCCCTATCCGCTCCTGGATCTGAGCGACGGCACAGAGATCGCCACCTACTTTTCGCCGGACGACAACCCCCGGGCGGCAGTGCTGAAGCAGCTGCGCGCGGCCCAGCGGGAGATCGTCTTCATGGCCTTTTCCTTCACCGACGACGATATGGCGCGCATCCTGCTGGAGCAGGCCCGCGCCGGGGTGGAGGTGCGCGGGGTCTTTGAATCGCGCAACGAGAGCGAGTTCAGCGAGTACAGCGTGCTCAAAAAGGCCGGCCTGGACGTGCGGCTGGACGGCAACCCGCGCACCATGCACCACAAGGTGTTCGTGATCGACGGACGGGTGACGATCACCGGGTCGTACAACTTTTCGGCCAACGCCGCCAAGGACAACGACGAGAACCTGGTGATCATCACCAACCCGCAGATCGCCGCCTCGTACCGCGAGGAGTTTGAGCGCGTATTCAACCTTGGAGAATGAGCATGCCGGGCAAAAAATCGCGAGGCCAGGCGCCGCTGCAGCGGCTGTGGAACGAGTGGGGAGTGTTCCTGCTCCTGGCGGCGGTGATCATCGTCGCCGGGACATTGGCCATCGTCCTGAACGCCCGCCGCAACGGCGGGTCGCAGATCGTTCCCCAGGCCCCCTACAAGCTCTACTTCACGCAAGGGGACCTGGGCGAGCCCGCCCCCGGCGGCCTGCTGGCCGAGATCCGGAAGGACATCGCCGCGGCCCGCTCGACCGTGGAGGTGGCGACGCCGGGGCTGGACCTGCCGCTCCTGGCCGACGAACTGATCGCCGCCCAGGGGCGCGGCGTGACCGTGCGCATCCTGGAGGACGCCGCGCGGCGGGAAGCGCCGGGCGTGGCGGCGGTGAGCGAGCAACTGCACCAGGCCGGCCTCGAGGTGGTGTGGCGCCAGGCGCAGGGCGCGCTCGGCGGTTCGTTCGTGGTGATCGACCAGCGCCTGGTCTGGGCCGGCTCGTGGGACCTCTCCAGCCGCGGCCTGGATGTGGACGACGGCCTGGTGATCCGCTGGGAGATGACCCAGTTGGGCAAAGACTTTCACGACGAGTTCATGGAGATGTACGCCGACCGGGCCTACGGCCCGACCTCACCCACCAACACGACCTTTAGCTACCTGGCCATTCCGGACGTCAGCAGCATCTCGGTCTACATGACGCCGGAGGACGAGTACCTGTCCGAGGTGCTGCAGACCCTGGCCAAGGCCAAGGGGGCGATCCTCCTGATCAGCGGGGGGATAAGCGACCCCCGGCTGGGGGAGCGGCTGGCCGGCGAGGGGCTCAGCGCCTATGTCAGCTTCTACGGGGTCGTGAGCGGCGCCGACTCGTCCGCGGACGTCCTGGATGCGCTGAAGGGGGCCGCGGAAAACCTGTTCGACTACCGCGGGACAGGGGAGTTGCGAGAGAATGTCATCGTCATCGACGGCGAGGTGTCGTGCATCTTTTCCCAGCCGCTGCACCGGGCCGGCCTCGACCAAAACGACGGCTACCTCTTTATCCTGCTGGACAAGAAAATCGCCTCGCTCCTGCAGCAGGAGTTCGGCCGGCTGGCGCAAAAGTCGCCGGAGACCCCGTAGGGCCCCATGAGGTAACCAAAGTTATTGATGGGTTTTGACGCATCAATAACTTTGGTTCATAGATCTTGGGGGAACAAGGGCAGCGAAGGTGAGGCATGGCCGAGGACGAGGCCCAGCACATCCAGACGATCAGCGACTACCTGGAGGCAGGGATTGCCGCGGCCCAGGCCGGGCAGAACCCGCTGGCGCGCACCCTGCTGAGCCGGGTCGTGGAGCAGGACGCGAACGTCACCGCCGCCTGGCGGTGGCTGAGTTGGGTGGTCGACGATCCCGAGGAACGCGAGATCTGCCTGGAGAACGTGCTCATCCTGGACCCCCAGGATGCCGCGGCCCGGGAGGAGCTGGCCCGGCTCCGGGCGGAGCAGCCCCTGCCCCCAGGGCCGGCCGTAGCCGAAGCACCCCCGCTGCCCCTCGACGAGGCCGAACTGCCCATGCCCCCGCTGATCAGCCTGGAGGACCGCTACCTGTGCCCCTATTGCGCCGCCCCCACCCGTTTCGAGGCCCGTCGCTGTCCCCGCTGCCGCGGGGCGCTGTGGAGCCGCTCGCGGCAACAGGAGGAGCGCACCGAATCGCGCATTGGATTCGTGCTGGGGCTACAGGCGATCGTCTGCGGTCTGAACGCCGTGTCCGTCGCGCTGTTGCTGCTTTATGTCGCTCTCCAGTCGGGGCACCAGGGGATATGGCCGATGCTGCGCGTCTACTTGGGGCTGGGGGGTGTGTCGACCGCGGTGGCCGACGCGGCGCTGGCCGTGCTGCCGCGCCTGCCGGTCCTGGTATTGGGGGGGCTGTTCTTGCTCTCGCTGGTCGTCCTGGCCGGCATCTACCTGCGCTGGCGGGGAGCCTTCTACCTCTTTATGGTAAGCGGGGCCGGCCTGGCGATCACCGGGCTGCTGACGACGCTGACGCTGTGGCCGGCCGTCAGCCTGGGCAACGCCACGCTGGACAGTATCGCCCGCATCGCCATGGTAGCGGTGGACCTGGCCATCCTGGGGGTTGTCATGGGACTGGTGATGGAGATGCGCGACGACTTTTTCTTCGAGCAGGAGCGCATCGCTTTCCGCCTGGCGCCGCAGGCCGTGGAGAGCGTCGACTTCCTGGCCCACGGGCAGCGCTATGCCCAGGAAGGCATGTGGGCGCTGGCGGCGATCCACTTCCGGCGGGCGATCGACGCGCTGACCGACGACTCCGAGGCCGCGCTGAAGCTGGCGGCGACCTACGGCCGCCTAGGGCGGTTCGCGGTGGCCCGGCGCTACCTGGAGCGGGCCCGTCGCGGACGGCCGGCCGACCCGCGGGTGGGGGAGCTGGAACGGTGGTTGGAGGAAAAGCAATAGGGGCGGGCGCAAGGCCCGCCCCACCGGGATCAACCTGCCTGTTTTTTGGGGGCGACCTTGCGCCCGCCCCTACCGATCCTCGCGCCTCTTCCGAGCCACATACATGGCCGAGGCGACGATCCCCAGCAGCAGACCGACGATCGAGCACCCGTAGGCGAAGAAGCTCAGGAAAAAGGTCGTCGGGATCAGGCGCATGACCATCAGGAAGGGAAGGACCATGCCGACGGTCACCAGCACGCCTCCGATCACAAAGAGCTGCCAGGGCTGCCAATCTCTCATTTCAGCAACCAGCACGACACCAGGTGGCGCGGTTCGGGCTCGAACTCCGGGGGCCGCTCCACGTCGCACAGCCCCTTGATGATGTGCGGGCAACGGGGGTGGAACCGACAGCCCTCCGGCGGCTTGACCAGGCTGGGCGGCTCGCCGGGCGGCACATCGCGGAACTTGAGCGCGTTGTTGGCGTCGGGGTCCGAGGTGGCCTCCAGCAGGGCATGGGTGTAGGGGTGGCGGGGGCGGCGCAGCAGGTCGTCCACCGGGGCCTTTTCCACCACCTGGCCGGCGTACATCACAAAGATGCGCTCGGAGAAGTAGCGCACCGTCGACAGATCGTGGGTGATGTAGATGACCGCCAGGTGGTGCTGCTCCTGCAGGCCGCGCAGCAGCCGCAGGATCTCCACGCGCACCGAGGCGTCGAGCATCGACACCGGCTCGTCGGCCACCAGCAGTTGGGGCTCCAGGATCATCGCCCGGGCAATGACAACGCGCTGCTGCTGTCCGCCGCTGAGCATGTGGGGGAACTTGGGCAAAAAGTCCACCACCGGGTGCATCTTGACTTCTTCAAGCACCTTCTGGATGCGCTCGGTGCGCTCATTTCGATTCTTGACGCCGTTGATGATCAGCGGCTCGGACAAGATGGCCTGGACGGTCATAAAGGGCGCCAGTGCCCCGTAGGGGTCCTGCTGGACATAGCCCACGTGCGAGCGGTAGGCGCGCAGGGCCCGCGCCCCCAGGCCGGTGACCCTCTCCCCCCGGAAAAAGATGTCGCCCTTGGTGGGCGTCACCAGGCCGAGGATGGTCTTCATCAGGCTGGACTTGCCGCAACCGCTCTCGCCGACGACGGCGATGGCCTCGCCGTAGCCCAGGTCGAAGGAGACCCCGTCGACGGCCCGCACGTGGCCGGCAATCCCGAACCCGAAGCGCCGCAGCTCGTACCAGACGTACAGGTCTTGGATCGACAGCAGCGCCCCATCCTTCTTGGCCGCGGCCTGGACCGGTGTGCTCCGCAACTGTTCCGTCTCGACAGACATAGAAGTCTCCTCGTCTTAGGCGTACAGCCAACACTTGACCTTGCGGCCGCCGCCCCGGTCGTACATAGGGGGCTCCTCTGCGCAGCGCTCGAAGCGCGAGGGGCAGCGCGCGGCGAAGCGGCAGCCCGTGGGCGGGTTGAACAGGCTCGGCGGCTGGCCGACGATAAAGTCGGGCTGGATGTCGGCCCGCAGCCGCGGCACGCTGGCCATCAGCTTCTGGGAATAGGGGTGCAGCGGGGCCGGGAAAAAGTCCGCCGCGCTGCCCACCTCCACGATCTGGCCGGCGTACATCACCGCCACGCGGTCGGCCAGCTCGCTGGAGGTAGAGATGTCGTGGGTGATCAGGATGTAGCTAACCCCCAGGTCGTGCTTGATGCGCTTGAGCACGTTGAAGATGTTGGCCTGGGTGAGCACATCCAGGGCCGAGGTAGGCTCGTCGAGGATGATCAGCTCCGGGGCCGTCACCAGCGCCATAGCGATGGCCACCCGCTGGCGCATGCCGCCGCTCAGCTCAAAGGCGTAGCGCGGGGCAAAGTCCTCCGGCACCCCCACCAGGTTGAACATCTTGAGCGCCTGGCGCATAGCCTCTTTCTTGTCCAGACCGCTGTGGATGATCGAGGGCTCGGCCACCTGGTCGCCGACGCGCAGCACCGGGTTCAGGGCGTTCATAGCCGCCTGGGGGACCATCGAGATCTTGACCCAGCGGACGTTCTGCCGAAAGTCCTCCTCGCTGAGCTTCATGATGTCGGAGCCGCCCAGGTAGACGCTGCCCTTGTAGGTCTGCACGTTGCGCGGCAGGAGGCGCAGGATGGCCTTGGCCAGGGAGCTTTTGCCGCAGCCCGACTCGCCGATGATGACTACCGCGTCGTTGTAGCCCAGGTCGAAGTTGACCTCGTCCACCGCCTGGACGGCGCCGCGGGTGGTGCGGAAATGGAGGACGAGCTTGTCGACATTCAGAAGCGTCTTCTTCTCGGTCATCGGCTACATACCTCGCAGTCGGGGGTTAAAGATGCGGTCCAGGGCGAAACCGACCATGGCGAACCCCAGGCCGGTAATCATCAGCAGGACGGCCGGCTCCAGCACCCAATAGTACTGGCCGTTATAGAGCGCGCCCATCGTGGCGGCGTCGTTGACCACCTTGCCCCAGGTGGGCAGCGAGGGATCTCCCAAGCCCAGGTAGGCCAGGGAGGCCTCCAGGAAGACGTAGCCGGGGACACCGGTGACCAGGCCGGGGATGATCATCGGGATGATCCGCGGGACCATGTAGCGGAAGACGATACGCAGGTTGCCGGCGCCGTAGGAGCGGGCGGCTTCGATGTAGGCCGCCTCCTTGACCTGCAGGAAGATGGCCCGGTAGTTCTTGATCGCGGCGCCAAAGATATTGAACAGGATGATCAATCCCAGCATCAACCAGATACTGCGGTTGTAAAAGGTGCCGACCATGATCAGGATGGCCAGCACCGGCAGGTTCATGTTGACCTCGGTGATGCGCTGGATGACCTGGTCGACGATGCCGCCGTACCAGGTGCTGATGGCGGCCAGCGACATCGTGGTCAGGGTAGTGCCCAGGGCCGCCAGGAGGCCGAAGGACAGGGCGATCGGCGCACCCCAGAGGATCGGGATGAGCAGGTCGCGGCGGTAGTGGTCGGTGCCGGCGATCCCGTACAGTTGGCCATAGATGACAAGGTCGGCTTCGATGTCGGCCCCGGCCGCAAAGGTCGTGGTCTGGAGGGTAAAGGTGTAGGTCCCCTTGAGCGGGGTGGGAGTAGCCACGTTCGGATCGAGGAAAAGCAGCTTCTCCAGGACCATACCCTCGCTCCTCTCCCGCTCATTGACGTTGACGCCCGCGGGGATGAAGCGGCGGAGCTTGCGCAGCAGGTTGGCGTCCTGGGAGAAACGCACCGTGACCACGGGGGTCAGGTTCAGCGAACCCAAGGAGGCTTCCCGCCCATCGGGGGTGCGCCAAGCAAAGGTGGCAAAGGAGAGGGCCGGCGCCTCCGAGGCAGTGGGGTAGGAGGCACGGATGAAGAGGGCCAGTTCCTGCGGAAAGTCGTCGTAGCGGTAGTCAAAGGTATAGGTCAGGGTGATGATGCTGGTCGTGGCACTGCGCTGCTCCACCGCCCTTTCCGCGCCGCCCGCGGCGCTCTTCAGGATCAGCGTCTCGGGGACCTTTTTGCTGTTGAACCAGTTGAGCCAGGCCGGCGGGGCCAGGCGCGGGTACTCCTCCCAGACGCCGACGCCGCCTCGCCAGAGGCGGATGGCCTCCTGGTAGGGGATCGTGACGACGGCGTAGATGGCCATGACCACCAGGGCCAGGACGACCATGAGCCCCACGATGGCCGAAGGGTAGCGTCGGAACTCGCGCAGCGTATTCAGGAAGCTTTTCATTGCCTTGTCCCCCCGCCGATCTTGACCCGCGGGTCCACCGCCGCGTAGATAAACTCGAGCAGGAACACGGTGACTGCCAACAGGTAGCCGTAGATCACGGTATTGCCCACGATGACCGATGTCTCGTTCAGGCCGATGGCCTCGTTGTACAGCCGCCCCAGCCCCGGCCAGTTGAAGACCGTCTCCAGGATGATGGCCCCACCCCACATAGCGATCAGCATCAGGGCGAAGCTGGTGATGATGTTCGGCAGGGTCGGGCGCAGGATGTAGCGGCGCTCGATCATACGGTCGGGCAGCCCCTTGGCTTTGGCCATGTCGACGTAATCCTCGCTGGAGTAGATCAGGAAGAAGGTGCGCCAGCCAAAGATACTGATCACGCTCTGGCTAATCATCCAGGCGGCGACGGGCAAGATCAAGTGCTTGGCCAAGCTGAGGCCGTACTCCAGGGGGTTGGAGGGCGGCGGGGCGTCGACCATCCCGCCAAAGGGCAAGGCCCTGAGCAAGCCGGCAAAGATCAGCAGCAGAAAGATGCCGTAGAACCAGGCCGGCGCGGCCGAAGTGGGCGTCAGGGCGATGATCAGACGGTCGAAGAAACTGCCATAGCTCCGCGAGAGGGCCAGGGCGATAAAGAGCGCGGTGAAGAATAGGATCAAGTCGGCCGTGGCAAAGAGCACCAAGGTCGAGGGGAGCCGTTCCAGGATAATATTACGGACCAGTTTGGAGCCGCTGTCGCTGCTCATAAACAGGGCCCGCCCCAGATTCAGGGTCAGGGCGTCTTTGAGAAAGTCGAAGCTGCGCACCAGGAACGGTCGGTCCAGGCCCAGGCGCTTCTCCTGCAGGGCGACCTGTTCATCGATGATCCTGTTGCGCTCGGCGATATCCATGTGTCGATAGGCCGGATTGCTGAGGATCTGCAGGCCGACCGACTCGCGGATCTGCCCGGAGCGGATGCGGTCCACATAGCCGCCCATATTGGCGATCAGGATCGTCAGGTAGACGCCGACGACCACAACGACGAAGAGGGTCAGCAGGCGAACCACCGTATAGACGGTGAGGCGCCGCAGGGTCTGCCCGGCGGCGCTGTACTTTTTCGGTTTGCCCGGGCTCGCGCCCGCCTTGGTGAGCTGGACTGTCTCGGACATGGGCCACCTCTCCCGGGGGGGGAACGGTGGGGGCGAGGACAGGCACCGCCTCGCCCCCACCACGAACGTCAGGACCCGCTTACTGCTACTGGGTCACGAACTGGTACGCCGCAAAGGAGGGCACGCTCACCACGCTGGGGACGACGATAACCTCCAGGCGGTTGGAGCCGGCCGCCAGCTTGGCGGTGAGCTCGGCCGGCAGGGTGACCTTCCACTGGCCGTCGGCGACGGCCTCGCCCAGGCCGGAGCCGGCCAGGGCCCCGGTGGCGTCGAGCACCAGGTACTTGACCTGGGCGACGTCGGCGATCGGATAGGGCTCGTCCTTGAAGGTAACGAGCACGTCAAAGGTCGCTTCCTTGCCGATGGCCACGCTCTGGGGGCCGGAAACTTCGACGTCGGCGATCTTGGGCTCGGAGAAGCGCAGCCACTTGTTGGCGTCGTCGGTGTACTCCAGGTTGCGCTTCAGCAGGACGGTCTTCTCCAGCGGGAAGGCCTTCTCCAGGTAGTAGGGACCGGTGCCCAACCAGAAGTGGCCCTTGTTGTCGTACCACGTAGCCAGGTTGGCGTAGCGGGCGGTGGCCTCCTCGGCGGTGACGTACTGGCCCATCGTCGGGGCGTAGGGGATATAGGTCTCGGCGGTGGCCGAGATCAGCTCGCCGTTCAGGATCTCCAGGCTGGGGCCGGAGACCATGCTCATCCACTCGACGCCCAGCGCATCGGCCTTGTCGGCGGAAAAGGCCAGCGACTTTTGGGCCTCGGCGCGCAGGCCCGGGACCAGGTTGTGCCAGGCGGCCTGGCCGTAGGAGTAGTAGGGCCACCAGGGCGTGGGCATGTACTCGGCATCCAGGTACCACAGGTCGTCATAGGTCTCGATGACCAGCGGATTGGTGGAGACGATCTTCCAGCCCTTGAGGTGGGACAGCAGGGTCTCGAGGTTGCTAACGGCAGACTCGTCGTAGACCGCGCTCTCCGGCTTGGCCCGGTCGAACTGCAAGATCATGTAGAAGATAAAGTCACCCACGGAGAGGTTGCTGCCGTCGTGCCACTTGACGGTATCCCAGAGGTCGGCCGGGTAGTAGACGGTGCACTTGGACAGGGTGGTCTGGGTCTGGGTGTACTTCTCGCCCGCGGTGACGAACACCTGGTTGGTGGCGTCCCAGTCGACCCAGGCGTCACCCGGGACCTCGATGGAGGGCGCGAACGACACTTCGATCCAGTCGAGGGTCTTGCCGACCGGCAGGCCTTCCTTCACGACGCACTCGGCGCGCTCGATGCGCTGCGGCCAGACCAGGCCGGTGAACGGGTCGGACTTGGTGGCGCTGTCCGAGATACCGCGGATCGGGAACATGTCGTAGGCCCAGTTCGAACCGGCGACCGGGTTCCAGGGGTCGACGAGGAGATCGGCCGTGGCCACGGTCATCGCGCCGCCGACCTGGCCCTCGCGGCGCAGGGTCTGCGGCCACAGGGCGCCGGTGTAGATGCCGCCGGCCAGGTCAGTAGCCACCGCGACGCCAGCGCGATACGGGGAGAAGCCCTTGCGGTCGACCAGCCAGACGCGCTGCGAGGCCTCCATAGCCAAGGGCAGAGCCTTGGCGAAGAGGGCGTCGCGCTCCTCCAGGGTGGAAAAGTCGTTGACTTCCAGCTTCTCGGCGACCTCGGTGAACTCGGGGGTATTGACGTAGGTATTCCACAGCGGAATGGGATAGCGGCCGGCCAGGTAGAAGAAGGCAAAGTTGCTGCCGTCATCGCGGCTGATGGCCGTAGTGACCCAACCGCCGGTATAGAGGTGCCACAGGCCGTCGGCCGGGTTGCTGCGCACCCAGATCGGGGAAGCTTCCGAGGAGCGTTTGTACTGGCGGTCCACGGCGAAACCGATGCTCTCCAACTGGGTGGAGACATAGTCGCCGATGGCCCGGCGCTCATCCTCGGTGCGGATGATAAAGATCAGGGTGACCTGCTCGCCGTTGTACATATACTTGCCACCCTCGATTGTCGCGCCCATAGCGACCATCTCGGCGTCGATGATCTCCTTGGCCTTGGCGGGGTTGTAGGCGTACTTCAACTCGACCGCGCGGGCCACGTCGGCGTACTTGGCATAGTCGGGGAAGGCACTGTTGAGGGTGGTGTACTTCGGCGCAGCCAGCCCTCCCATGATCTCCTGCACGATGTAGTCGCGGTCGAGCAGGTAGTTCATGGCCTCGCGGACCTTGGCCGAACCGAAGGGGTTCAACCTGTTGGTGCCGCTAAAGACCGGGCCGGCGTAGCAGTTGAAGGTGATCTCGTTGTAGGAGCCAAAGGAGCTGCCGTAGGCCAGGTCCGGGTTGTCCCGGACGCGGGCGAAGAGGTTGCGGTTGGAGAGGGCGTAGGCGTAGACGTCGATCTCGGCGGACTCCAGGCGGGTGACGGCCTTGGCGCCGTCGGGCTCGGCGATCATGATCACCTGGTCGAGCCAGGCGCCCCGGCGCTCAATCGGCTTGGCGGTGGGCTCGACGACGACCGGCGGAACGGTCACGACCTGGACCTGGGTCGCGCCCGGGACCACCTGAGTGACAATCTTTTCGGACGGGGTTGTCTCCGGGCCGCAGGCGGCGATGACCGCCATCAGGCCCAGCACGACGATACCGAGAACCAGCATCCATTTCTTGGACATTTGAATCTCCTCCTAGGAATGTCTTTGCCATTCAGACGGGGACCTGGAGATTGGAACCCATGGGGCTCCCGGAGCAACAGCGGGGCTAGGCATCACCTCCTTCGGCACTGCGAAACCAGGGTGGGTGTGGCCAGACCAAACAGACAGACGATCGCCGGATAGGGGCATCCGGCGCGGTCCCCATGTTCTATTAGGTGCCGTGTCCTCATCTGTCTGGATCGAAGCGCCACATCCAAAGATCCCCTGCTTTACAGCGCTGTCGTTGTCTGATCGGGCCGCAAAGACGGGCTCTACTTGACATCGGGGCACGAGCGGTACGGTGTGCCCCTTTTTCGGCGCATAGTATAACACAGAGGAGGAAATGCGTCAAGCAACGAAAGGATGATTTGGGGGTGGGGGGCGAGGGGCGAGGCTGGCCGATGACTTCATCCCGGCCGGCCGCCACCATGGCGAACCTGTAGACCGGAACGTAGCCGCGCTCCGGTTCGGCCGGCCGGGTCTCCTTCAGGACCAGTTCCAGGACCCCGTCCACCGGCGGGCCGGGGTCAAGGAACTGGAAGGGCGTCTCCGGAGCCTCGCCCGGCAGGCCGTAGCAGCGCCAGGAGGCCAGGCCGCTCCGCAGGAGGGCGATCCCCGAATCCACGCTCACCGCGCCGCCCCGGCCGGCGCCATAGGCCGAGACCAGCGTCAGGGCGGCGAACTTGCCGGTGGCCAGCACCGTGTCCACGGCGGCCTGCGCCTGGGCCATATCGGGGCCGCCCGGCTCGGCGGTGCGGTGGTTGGGGACATAGGAGCGGTCAAGGATATCGGCGTCGATGTGCAGGTAGAGCAGGTCGCAGCGGCCGGCCAGGCGGGCAATGCTCTGCGGCAGGTCCGTGCCGGGAAAGCCGCGGGCCGGAGCGGCGATGGTCACGTCGGTGGCGCGGATCAACTGCTCTTCCGCGGGGTCGAGGCGGCGCGGGCCGACGAGCACGATGCGCTCGGTGGGCAGGGGGGGCGGCGATATGCGCCAGATCGCGCCAGCGGGGCAGGCCCAGGCCGGCGCAGACGGCCACGGGCATGCCGCCCAGGCTGCCGGTGAGGGTGGTGTGGGGGGTGTTGAAATCGCCGTGGGCGTCGAACCAGACCAGGCCGAGGCGCGCGGCCGGCCCGTGGGCCTCCTGCAGGCCGCCGAGGACGCCCACGGCGTGGGCGCAGTTGCCGCCGGTGAGGAGGAGGGCGCAGCCGGCGCGGCGGGCCTCCGCCACAGCCTCGGCGATGGCCCCGCAGAGCCGGCCGACGTTGGCGATCTCGTCGTCGCCGCGCTGCTCCTCGGGGAAGGCCGGCTCGACCACGGTGTAGGGCACGCCGGCCGCGCCGTAGGCGCCGGAGGCCGCGTAGGCGTCCAGGGCGCGCTCGTCGCCCATGGCCGGCCGGCTACCGACGTAGCGCACGGCGACCACGTGCAGGCGGGGAAGCGCTTATCTACCAGGCCGGCGCATCGCCCCGATACGGTGCCCAGACCAGCGACACGAGCTGGACGCTGATGTCGGCTTTCTTGGGCTTGATCACCACCGTCTCCAGAACTTCGGTGAGGGGATCGATCCTGCTCTCCAGCGCCGCGCAGTCCGCCTCGAACTGCGCGTTCAGTTCTGCCAACTGTTTCTTGTACGCCTCGACCGTCTCCTTGGCGCGGCCGACATCGCTCTGCTGCTGCGCGGAGCGGCCGATGCCCCGCATCGCGGTGGTGGCCCGGCCCAGGCTGGATGCGCTGACCAGCTTGCGCCCGGTGAAGGCCCCCAGCAGCGTGGCGCCAAACGAGAGCGCCGTCTGCACCTTGGCCTGGCTGGCCTGGGCCGCCTCGCGCTCCACCGCCTGCTCGGCCTTGCGAATCCGCTCCTGAAGCGCATTGATCCTGGCGCTGTACTTTTGGCGCAGCACCTCGACGGCGGCATCCCGTTTCTCGCGCGAGGCTTGCTGTAGGCGGATGCGGAAATCGCGCTCGTCCTCGCCGGCCCGCGACACCTGCCCGGTGCTCGGGCTGCGCAGCACTTCCAGGGACTGGCTGCCATAGACCCAGGCGACGAAATCCTTCTCCCAGCCGGCATAGTTCTTGGCCTTGGCCGCCGGAGAGGGCAGGTCGCCAAACGCGACCCCCGGGGCGGGAGACTTTTCCAGGTCGTTCAACGCCAGGCCGATGACCTCCCGAGCGCCTTCCCAGTCCACCGGCACGGCCTGGTCCAGGATCGGGGTGATGACGAGCACGTCCTTCGTGCCTTCCGCCTTGGCCTTGGCGTCGCCAAAGCGGACCTTGGCCGCCCCGATTAGCATGGGGAGATAGATTAGGCCTTCCCCACCCCCTCGCGGCGGAATGAAGAACTGGCTGATCTCCGCGGGCAGGGTCGGCTGCCGGCCAGGAGGCGTCGGTGGCGCGGCGACCGGCTCTGCCGGCTGGGCCACGGGCGCGGCGGCCGCGGCCGGCGGAGCGCCCAGGGCCGGATGGGCGGCCTTGTAGGGATCTATGAGCTGCTTGATCTGGGCGCGGGTGAGGGGGCCCCGCAGATAGGAGAGACACCAGCGGGTCTGGAAAGTCACCGGGGCATCTTCATGGGTATTGTTCATCAGGAAAACGCGGTTGCCCAGCCCCGCCAGGATCTGGTCCATCTTCTGCCGGTCAAAGCTCCCGCCGGCGCTGCCGGCCGCGCCCTCCAGCCCTTCCATCACCCGGGACTTGTCGCGCTCGGCCTGCAGCCGGCCGATGAACCAGGTGCCGGCGTTGGATAGGCCCTTGTAGTCCAGGTCGACGGGGTTCTGCGTCGCCAAGACGATGCCGACGCCAAAGGCCCGCGCCTGCTTGAGCAGGGTCAGCAGGGGCTGCTTGGAGGGCGGATTGGCGATCGGCGGGAAGAAGCCAAAGATCTCGTCCATGTAGACCAAGGCCCGCAGGCTGGTCGTGCCGGCCTGCGTCCGCATCCAGCCCAGGACCTGGTTCAGGAGCATCGAGACAAAGAACATGCGCTCCGGGTCTCCCAGGTGGGCGATCGAGAAGATGGCCACGCGCGGCTTGCCCTGGGGGGTGTGGAGGATCTGCCCGATATCCAGCGGCACTCCTTCTAGCCAAGCGCAGAAACCCGGGGAGGCCAGCAGGTTGTTCAGCGCCATCACCAGGCCGAAGCGGTCCTTGGATGGATAGAACGACTCCAGGTCGAGGACGCCGATCTTGGCGAGCGGCGGGTTCTGGACCTGCCCGATCAGGGTCGCCAGGTCCATATCCTGGCCCCGGCGCCACATCTCGCCGATGATCGTCGAGAGCAGGATGTGCTCGCGGCTCTGCATGGGGTCGGCCTGAATATTGAGCAGGCCCAGCAGGCCGGTAACCGTGACGTTGATGCGTTCCTGCAGCAATTCGCCGTCTTCGAGGATCTCGATCGGCGGGGCGGCAAACGATTTGAGGATCGAAACGGGCACTCCCGCGCTGCTGCCGGGGGTATAGATGGTGAACTCGGCGGAGTCGCGCAGCCGCTGGATGCGCTCGCCGCTCTGCCCCCAATCCCCCAGCCCCTTTTTCCAGAGGGCGGCCTGTTGGGCGGCGTAATCGGCGACCGCCAGCCCTTTGCGGGCCGCATCGTCCGGGTTGACCCAGGGCAGAAAGTCCTCGCCGGTCAGGGAGGGGAAGGTGAGCAGCATGTTGGACAGGTCGCCCTTGGGGTCGATGAGGATAGACGGCACGCCGTCGATCGCCGCTTCCTCGATGATGCCTATGCAGAGCCCCGTCTTCCCGCTGCCGGTCATGCCGACGACCACCGCGTGGGTCACCAGGTCCCGCGAGTCATAGAGCAGCAAATTGTCCAGGAGCTTTTGGGTACCCAGGTCGTACTCCCGGCCCAGGTAGAAAACACCGAGCTTCTCATAGTCCTGCATGTCGCGCCTCCTCCGGGCAATCGACTCCGCGTTTGGCACCCTATCTTGAGGTAGTTGGAAAACAAGCTTCCCAGGAAGATTATACCACACTGCCCGGTGTACCGCAAAAGGCAAAGAGAGGCTCCATGCCGGCTGCGCCCCTGGAACGGTTCGGCGGAGGCCAATCTTTGGGGGCGCCGGCTATCGCCAGGACGGGCGCCGCCCAGACCCCGGTCAAGTTCCGCACGATCTTGCCTCCGCGCAGCATTTGACGCTGCCTTGCGCCGGTGTTACAATCGTAGGCCTGGACCTTTCCGTTTGTGGCCGGCCACGAAGCGCAACGCAGTGGCGTTCGCCCTGGGCAGACCGGGCCCTCCGCTGCGCCGCGCTCCCGGCTGGAAACCATCTCCTAATCACCGCAAAGGCATGGAGGCACCCCATGAAAGAGCCCCCCGTTGTCTACCCCCTCATCCCCAACTCGGTCCCCCAGGTCAAGGCGCAGATGCTGCGCGAGCTCGGCGCGGCAAGCATGGACGAGTTCTACGCCGACATCCCCGCGCACCTGCGGCCGAAGGAGCCGCCGGACCTACCGCCGCCGCTACTCGCGGAGCGGGCGCTGAAGCGCCACGTGCAGGGGCTGCTGCGCAAGAACCGTACCTGCGACGAGTACCTCTGCTTCCTGGGCGCCGGCTGTTTCCCGCACCACGTGCCGGCGGTGTGCGACGAGGTCAACCAGCGCGGCGAGTTCCTGACCGCCTACGCCGGCGAGCCTTACGACGACCATGGCCGCTTCCAGGCCCTCTTCGAGTACGCCAGTATGATGGGCGAGCTGCTGAATATGGACGTGGTCAACGTGCCGACCTACGACGGGTTCCAGGCGGCGGCGACGGCGCTGCGCATGGCCGGCCGCCTCACCGGCCGGCCGCAGGTGCTGATCGCCCGCACCCTCTACCCGGACAAGCTGAGCAAGATCCGCGACTACCTCAAGCCCGACATGGAGATCCGCCTCCTGGGGTACGACGCCGCCACCGGGCAGATGGACCTGGGCGAGCTGCGCGGCGCGCTCTCCGCGGCCACGGCGGCGGTGCTCTTCGAAAACCCCTCCTACCTGGGCTTTATCGAGGGCCGGGGGGCCGAGATCGCCCATCTGGCCCACGCCCAGGGAGCGCTCTGCGTGGTGGCGGCCGAGCCGCTCTCGCTGGGAGTGCTGACGCCGCCGGCCGACTACGGCGCCGACATCGTCTGCGGCGACATCCAGTCGCTGGGCATCCACATGAACTATGGCGGCGGGCACGGCGGCTTTATCGCCACCCGCGACGAGGTGGAGTACGTGATGCAGTACCCGTCGCGGCTCTTTGGCATCGCCCCCACTTCCGTCCCCGGCGAGTACGGCTTCGGCGACGTGGCCTATGAGCGCACCTCCTTCGCCGAGCGCGAGCACGGCAACGAATGGGTGGGGACGGCGGCGGCGCTATGGGGCATCACCGCCGGGGTGTACCTGGCGCTGCTGGGGCCCCAAGGGATGGCCGAGATCGGCGAGAGCATCATGGCGCGGGCCCGCTACGCCATGCTGCGGCTGGGCGCTATCCCAGGGGTGCGCGCCCCGCTCTTCCAGGGGGCCCACTTCCAGGAATTCGTGGTCAACTTCGACGAGACGGGCCGGACGGTGCGCGAGATCAACCGGGCGTTGCTGGAGCGGGGCATCTTTGGCGGCAAGGACCTCAGCGGCGAGTTCCCCGAGCTGGGGCAGAGCGCGCTCTACTGCGTGACCGAAATACACACCCAGGAGGACATCGAGCGGCTGGTGCAGGCCCTCCAGGAGGTGCTGCGGTGAGCCCACGGGACATCCTCCAGGAGCGAAACGCGCCGGGCCGGCCGCGGCTGCGGCGCTACCACCAGGCCCGCTGGGACGAGCCGGTGCTCTTTGAACTGAGCGTGCCGGGGCAACGAGGGCTGCTCATTCCCGAGCCGGAAGCGGGGATTCGGGAGGCGGTGGGCGACGTGCTGGCAACGCTGCCGGAAGGGATGCGCCGGGCGGAGCCTCCGCGCCTGCCCGAGCTGTCCCAGCCTCAGGTGGTGCGGCACTACTTCCGGCTGTCGCAGGAGACGCTGGGTGCCGACCTGAACGTGGATGTCGGCCAGGGCACCTGTACGATGAAGCACAGCCCCAAAGTCCATGAACAACTGGTGCGTATGCCGGAGATGACCGAGCTGCACCCGCTGCAGGACATCTCCACGGTGCAGGGCATCCTGGAAATCATGTACCGCTTCGAACAGATGCTAAAGGCCATCTCGGGGATGGACCGGTTCACGCTGCAGCCGGGGGCGGGGTCGGCGGCCATCTACACCAACGCGGCCATCATCCGCGCCTATCACGAGGCCCGCGGGCAGCTAGCGCAGCGCGACGAGATCATCACCACGATCTTTTCCCACCCCTCCGACGCCGCCTGTCCGAAAACGGCCGGGTTCAAGGTGATCACCCTCTACCCGGACGACGACGGCTACCCGGACCTGGGGGCGCTGCGGGCGGCCCTCTCGGAGCGCACGGCCGGCCTGATGATCACCAACCCGGAAGACACCGGCATTTTCAACCCCAGGATCGACCGCTTCGTGGAGCTGGTGCACGAGGCCGGCGGGCTGTGCTCCTACGACCAGGCCAACGCCAACGGCATCCTGGGCATTACCCGGGCGCGGGACGCCGGCTTCGACCTGTGCCATTTCAACCTGCACAAGACCTTTTCCTCGCCCCACGGCTGCGGCGGGCCGGCCGTCGGCGCCACCGGGGTAACGGAGGAGTTGGTGCCCTTCCTGCCCGTGCCGTTGGTGGAGTTCGACGGAGAAAGATACCGGCTGAACTATGACCTGCCGCAAAGCATCGGCAAGATCGGCCCCTGGTACGGCGTGGCGCCGGTGGTGGTGCGGGCCTATGCCTGGGTGATGGGGCTGGGGGCGGCCGGCCTGCGGGAAGTGGCCGAGATCGCCGTGCTGAACAACAACTACCTGCTGAAAAAGGTGCTGGAGATCCCCGGGGCCGGCGCCCCCTATGCCCGCGGCAAACGGCGCATCGAGCAGGTGCGCTACAGTTGGGAAGAGCTGTGCCGGGAAACGGGGGTGCACACCGAGCAGATCGGCCTGCGGGCGGCCGATTTCGGCGTCCACTACTGGATGAGCCACCATCCGTACATCGTGCCCGAACCGGTGACGCTGGAGCCGACCGAGTCGTACTCCAAGGAGGAGCTGGACGAGTACGCCGCCATCCTGGCCCACGTGGCCCAGGAAGCGCGGGAGAACCCGGAGGTCGTGCGCACGGCGCCGCACAACTGCCCGGTGCACACCGTAGACCCCGTGCCCCTGGACGACCCCGAGCAGTGGGCGATGACCTGGAGGGCGTGGAGGAGGAAGGTGACGGGGAGACGAGGGGAACATGTGACCAGGTGACGGGATGAGCAAACTGGGACTGATCGTCAACCCCATCGCGGGCCTGGGCGGGCGGGTCGGGCTCAAGGGCAGCGACGGGGCCGAGGTGCAGCGACGGGCGCTGGAACTGGGGGCGCGGCCGGCGGCGGGGGAGCGGGCGGCCGCGGCGCTGGCGGTCCTGGCGGCGCTGCCCGGTCTGGAGGTGGTGACCTACCCCGGCGCGATGGGGGCGGAGGCGGCGCGGGCGGCCGGCCTGGAGCCCAGGGTCATCGGGACCATCGGTCCCGGCCCGACGACCGCCGAGGACACCCGCCGGGCGGCGCGGGAGATGCGGCTGCTGGCGGTGGATCTGCTGCTCTTTGCCGGCGGAGACGGCACGGCGCGGGACATCTACGAGGCGGTCGGTGCGGAACTGCCGGCGCTGGGCATCCCGGCCGGGGTCAAGATCCACTCGGCGGCCTACGCCACCAGCCCGCGGAGCGCCGGCGAACTGGCGGCGCTGTACCTGCAGGGGCGCGTGCCCCGGCTGCGCGAGGCCGAGGTGATGGACATCGACGAGGAAGCGTTCCGCCAGGGGGCCGTCGCGGCGCGGCTGTACGGCTACCTGCGGGTCCCTTACCGTCCGCAGCTAGTCCAGGGCGTGAAGGTGGGTAGCCGCACGGCAGAGCCAGAGGCGCTGCGGGGGATCGCCCGGGCGGTGATGGAGCGCCTGGTGCCGGGCTGTCGCTACATCGTGGGACCGGGCACGACGACGCGGGCCATCCTGGCGGAGATGGGGCTGGAAAAGACGCTGCTGGGGGTGGATGTCGTCGCCGATGGGCGGGTCGTCGTGCGGGATGCCGGCGAGGCCCAGGTGCTGGCGGCGATCCAGGGGCGGCCGGCGCGGATCATCGTCACGCCGATCGGCGGGCAGGGCTACCTCTTTGGGCGGGGCAACCAACCGATCAGCCCGCGGGTGCTGCGGCAGGTGGGGCCGGAGAACGTCATCGTGGTGAGCACGGCGGAGAAGCTGCAAGGGCTGGGCGGCCGGCCGTTCCTGGTGGACAGCGGCGACGCGGAGGTGGATCGGCTCTTGGCCGGGTATGTGCGGGTGATCACGGGGTACGGGGAGGAGGCGGTGTACAGGGTGGGGCGGTAAGGGCCGGGGCAAGCCCCGCTCCTACCGCGACGATCCCTTTCGTGGAGCGCCAAGGAGGGCACGATGGCTACACTCAGCGACAGAGTCGCCCTGGTGACGGGCGGGGCGTCGGGGATCGGGCGGGCCATCTGCCGGGCGCTGACGCAGGCCGGCGCGGCGGTGGCGGTGCTGGACCGGGACGCGGCCGGCGCGGAGGCCGTCGCCCGGGAGATCGTCGGGCGGGGCGGGCGGGCCTGCGCGGTGGTCGGCGACGTCACGCGGGCGAGCGACTGCCGGCAGGCCGTGGAGCGCGCGGTGAGCGAACTGGGCGGGCTGCACATCCTGGTGAACAACGCCGGCGTCATCCGCCGGGCCAACGTGGTGGACACGACGGAGGAGGAATGGGACCTGGTGATGGCCGTCAACGTCAAGTCCATCTTCCTGCTGGGCAAATACGCGGTGCCGGCGATGGCCCGGGCCGGCGGCGGGGCCATCGTCAACATCGCCTCGGGCTGGGGGTTGAAGGGCGGGCGGGACGCCGCCGCTTACTGTGCCTCCAAGGGGGCGGTGGTGAACCTGACGCGGGCGATGGCGCTGGACCATGGGCCGCAGGGCATCCGGGTGAACTGCGTCTGTCCCGGCGACACCGACACGCCCATGCTGCGGAGCGAAGCCCGACAGCTAGGCGAGCCGGAGGCCGACTTCCTGCGCGCGGCGGCGGAAAGACCGCTGGGGCGGGTCGGCCGGCCGGAGGAGATCGCCCAGGCGGTGCTCTTCCTGGCGAGCGACGCCGCCTCGTTCGTCAGCGGGGCGGTGCTGGCGGTGGATGGGGGCGGGACGGCGGGATGAGAAGACGGGGAGCGCAGAGGGCCTATTCGCTTTCGCACCGACTCGGGCAGGAGGCAGACATGCGCGGATTACACGGGAAACGGGTGCTCATCACCGGCGGCGCCGGGGGCATCGGCGCGGCGACGGCGGCGCGGTTCCTGGAGGAGGGGGCCCGCGTGGCGGTGCTGGACCGGGACGCCGCGGCGAACGGACGCCTGGCGCGGGAACTGCCGGAGCTGGCCGGCGCGGTCGCGGCCGACGTAGCCGACCCTGGGGCGGTGGCGGAGGCTTTGTCCGAGGTGGATCGCCTGCTGGGCGGGTTGGACGTGTTGATCAACAACGCCGGGATCAGCATCCGGCACCGCTTTCTGGAGATCACGCCGGCAGAGTGGCGGCGGGTGCTGGCGGTGAACCTGGAGGGCATCTTCTACGTCGCCCAGCAGGCGGCCCAGAGGATGCTTGCCGGAGGGGGCGGTGTCATCCTGAATATGGGCTCGACCAACGGGCTGGTGGGGTATCACCACTATGCCGACTACAACGCCTCCAAGGCCGGCGTGATCGAGCTGACGCGCTCGCTGGCCCTGGAGCTGGCACCCACGATCCGGGTGAACGCCGTGTGCCCGGGCTTTATCCTGACGCCGATGCAGGAGGCCGAGTACACCGCCGAGATGCAGGACGCTTTCGCCGGCAAGATACCGCTACGGAGGCTGGGCCGGCCGGCCGACGTCGCCGCCCTCTTGGCCTTCCTTTCCTCCGACGACGCCGCCTTTATCACCGGGCAGTGCTTCGTCATCGACGGCGGCGAGATCGCCGGCGGGCTGGCCAGCCAGCCCTGAAGGGGCAGCGGAAAGGGAAAAGCTCGGTCCTCTTTTTTGCAAAAGGGGGCGTCTTGGGTTACAATGGGCGGACATAGTGCCATCGATGAGCGCTGGAGGTAGAGGATGTCCCCAACCACCCCCTGGATGATCGAAACCCGCGGACTGAGCAAGCACTTTGGCGAAACGATGGCGGTGGACAAGCTGGACCTACAGGTGCGCGCCGGGGAGATCTTTGGCTTCCTGGGCCCCAACGGGGCCGGCAAGACGACGACGATCAAGATGCTCGTCGGCCTGCTGCGGCCCAGCAGCGGGCAGGCGCACATCGGGGGGTACGATATCCAGGGCCAGCCGCTGCAGGCCAAGGCGCTGATCGGTTTCGTGCCGGACACGCCCTTTCTCTACGAGAAGCTGACCGGGCTGGAGTTCCTGCGCTTTGTCGGCCGACTGTACAGCCTGGACCCGCAGCAGGCCGGCCGGCAGGCCCAGGAACTGCTGGAAATGTTCGCGCTGTCCGAACGGGCCAACGACCTGGTGCAGGGCTACTCCCACGGCATGCGCCAGAAGCTGGCCCTGGCCGCGGCCCTCATCCACGAGCCGCGGGTCTTTTTTCTGGACGAACCCACCGTCGGTCTCGACCCCAAAAGCGCCCGCCAGGTCAAGGACCTGCTGCGGCAACTGGCCTCCCGGGGCGTCTGTATTTTTATGTCTACACACATCCTGGAAATTGCCGAGCGGATGTGCGACCGCGTCGGCATCATCGACCGCGGCCGGCTGCTGGCCTGCGGGACGATGGAGGAGCTGCGCGCCGCCGGAGGCACCGGGACGCTGGAGGACATCTTCCTGCAGGTGACCGGGGGCGCCGAAGTCGAAGAGATGGCCAAGCACCTGGAGGAGTAGATCGGAAACTACGTTCCACCCCTTCCTTATGGCCAAAGGTTGGGGAAGTAGGTTTTCGCTTTGTTCAAGACCCCGTAACTCTGTAAGCTGTTAGGCAACGGCTGCAACTGGAATTCCTCGGACGACCAGGTTGCCTGCTCAACCCGCGGATAGTACTTGAGTTGCCCACCGGCCGCCCCATACCACTCACAGACTATTACCCTCCCATCTCTACCTACAATGCGTTTGCCCTCCAGCGTCCACTGCAAAGCATCAGGCTCAACAAGGTCGAGAGGGAATCTGAACAGCCGATAGTTCAGACTTCTTTCTTCCCATTGCAGTACTAGGTAGAAGCTCCTTGCAGTATCCACATTGCCGTTATCAGGAGCACTCGCAGCCCGATGCCACTGCCCCACGAGATGAATCAGTGTCTTGCCAACCAATGGCGGATTGGTTCCATACGTTTGTTGATTGAGGCCGGCTTTTCCTAGTGCATCCCAGAATTTGGCAGAAGAGTTGGATACCTCGATGGTGACACACTTAGTTCGCCTAACCGCCAACAGAGTGCGCCGCATTTTGCAGGATATGCCATAATAGGTTCCATCCTTTTGGGGATCGGGAAGCAGCACATCGAAAATCGCTTTGCTCTCCTGGGCTATCCCTCCAAAGACCAGAGCCACTGAACGTTCGAAATCCCTCCACCCCGGAAGTGTCTGCCTCCCTACCAGCGAAATCTGTCCACTTCCATCTTGGTACGTACTCAGCACGAGGCGCAGCCTCTCGACCTCGTTTTTCGTTGGTTCGCGTTCCACGAACGCCAATCCAGACACCGTGACCTCCTCGTCTGCTACTGCGCTAGTCGGGCCCAGTTCGAGTTCATCTTTGAGTAGCTGATCCGTTGTTGTTCCCCACAACCGCGACAGCTTGAGCACGAACTCGGCTGTGGGTTTCTTTTGGCCAGACTCGATCTCGCTGATATGTCCATGCGCGGTGTAGCCAAGCGCACAAGCCAGTTCCTTCAGCGTCATCCCATGATGTGTTCGTAGCCACCGCAGCTTTTCCCCGAACCGCCCCATATCTCCTGTGGTTTCCGTCGCCATTTGACATTTCTCCTATTGTGTGGTATACTTGTCTCTACTGGAGACATTCAGAACATACTTTCTTATCGGTGCAGTAGGGAGGAGCAATGGCTGTTGAGCCGAACCAAAACCGTGTGATTCCCAGTCCTTTCAAGTGGGTAGGCGGCAAATCGCGCTTACGCGGGCAGATTGTCCGGTTGCTCCCGCCACATACCTGCTACGTCGAGCTTTTCGCCGGCGCGGCATGGGTGCTGTTCGCCAAATCACCAAGTCCTGTCGAAGTTCTGAACGACATCGACCAGGAGCTCGTCTGTTTCTTTCGCGTTGTCAAAGAAAAACCCGAAGAGCTGATTGCCTCGTTTGAATGGGAACTCGTCTCTCGTGCCGAGTTCAACCGGCTTGCAGATATGGACCCGCTGCAACTTACCGATGTACAGCGCGCGCACCGCTTCTACTATCTGATCATGGCCGGATGGGGAGGCGAGCTAAACTACCCCCGCTTTCAAACCAGCATTACCGATGGTGGGCACGGAAATCGCCTCATTGGGGCTTTGAAAACCCTCCACCAGCGACTGCAGCCGGTCCACGAACGACTGCGCACCGTCATTATCGAAAACCTGCCCTGGGAAGAATGCCTGGAACGCTATGACAGGACCGATACGGTGATGTATCTGGATCCTCCGTACCCGGGGAACAAATGCAACTACGCTCATAATATGCGCAGTTGGGAAGAGCACCAAAGTCTGGCTGAACGGCTTGGTTATGCCAGGTGCAGCTGGATACTCTCGTCATATGACATACCCGAAGTACGTCGCCTATACGCGCAGTACTACATTACTCCCGTAAAGTCATTTTCGGGTATGAAAGCCAAGAAAGTCGGCAGACAGCGGCTCCTGAACCGCGAGGTTCTCATTACCAACTTCACGCCCCCCACAGATATGCTGAACGATCCCTCCTCGGGCCCACGCCAGGCAAGATTGCTCTAGGTAAAGAGGACGGTTCGTTTTTCAGGTTGAATGGATCGCAGATTCGCTATTCGGTCGGCCCGCCCAACGACGGTGGCCTGCAATCTGCCGGGCCAACCGAATTGTAACATGACCGCACGTCCAAGTCAAATAGCGAGGAGGATATTATGGCGGGTGCACGAATAGTCCGGGCTCCCCGGGGTACTGCCATCTCCTGCAAGGGCTGGCCCCAGGAGGCGGCCCTGCGCATGCTGATGAACAACCTCGACCCCGAGGTGGCCGAGAAGCCCGACGAGTTGATCGTCTACGGCGGCACAGGCAAGGCGGCCCGCAACTGGGACTGTTTCGACGCCATGGTGCGCGCCCTGCGCGAGCTGGAGGGCGACGAGACGCTGCTGGTGCAGTCGGGCAAACCGGTGGGTATCTTCAAGACGACGCCGCTGGCCCCCCGCGTGCTGATCTCCAACTCGGTGCTGGTGCCGGCCTGGGCCAGTTGGGAAAAGTTCCGCGAGCTGGAGGCGCTCGGCCTGACGATGTACGGCCAGATGACGGCCGGCTCGTGGATCTATATCGGCACCCAGGGCATCTTACAGGGCACCTACGAGACGCTGGCGGAACTCGCCCGCCAGCACTTTGGCGGGACGCTCCAAGGCCGCTTCACCCTCACGGCCGGACTGGGGGGCATGGGCGGGGCCCAGCCCCTGGCCGTGACCATGAACGAGGGCGTGGCCCTGGTGGTGGAGGTGGACCGGGCCCGCATCCAGCGCCGCCTGGACACCGCCTACCTGGACGTGATGACCGACAACCTGGAAGAGGCCATGACCTGGGTGGAGGAGGCGCGGAAAAAGGGCCAGGCCAAGTCCATCGGCCTGCTGGGCAACGCCGCCGAGGTCTATCACGAACTGGTCGTCCGCGGCGTCACCCCCGACGTGGTGACCGACCAGACCTCGGCCCACGACGCCCTGAACGGCTACGTTCCCCACGGCCTGCCCTACGAGGAAGCGCTGCGCCTGCGGGCAGAGGACCCCAAGGAGTACATCCGGCGCTCGATGGCCTCGATGGCCCAGCATGTGGAAGCGATGCTGGAGCTCCAGAAGCGCGGGGCGGTCGTCTTCGATTACGGCAACAACCTGCGCGCGCAGGCCCAGAAGGCCGGCGTGAGCAACGCCTTTGACTACCCCGGCTTTGTCCCGGCCTTTATCCGGCCCCTCTTCTGCGAAGGGAAGGGTCCCTTCCGCTGGGCCGCCCTCTCCGGCGATCCGCGGGACATCTACGCCACCGACGAGGCGATCCTGGAGCTCTTCCCCCAGGACAGGGCGCTGGCGCGCTGGATCCGCATGGCCCAGAAGCGGGTGCACTTCCAGGGGCTGCCGGCGCGCATCTGCTGGCTGGGGTACGGGGAGCGGGCGCGGGCCGGCCTGGCCTTCAACGAGCTGGTGCGCTCCGGCAAGGTCTCGGCCCCCATCGTCATCGGGCGCGACCACCTGGACGCCGGCTCGGTGGCCTCGCCCAACCGCGAGACGGAAGGGATGCGCGACGGCTCCGACGCCATCGGCGACTGGGCGGTGCTGAACGCGCTTCTGAACACCGCCTCCGGGGCCACCTGGGTCTCCTTCCATCACGGCGGCGGGGTGGGCATCGGCTACTCGCTGCACGCCGGGATGGTCATCATCGCCGACGGCACGGACGACGCCGCCGGCAAGCTCGAGCGCGTGCTGACGAACGACCCCGGCACGGGGGTGATGCGCCACGTGGATGCGGGGTACGAGCGGGCGATCGAGGTGGCTAGGGAGCGGGGGGTCAAGGTACCGATGATGTAGAGAGCACGCCCTCGTCGCGGTCGCACTCGGGAGAAGGAGAGTTGGGCCAGGTTTTGCCGGTTGCGCGCCGGTTACGCCTATGCCACGAAGAGCGTGACCAAGGGGGCGCTTTCGCGGCGGCCGGCGTAACCGGGGTGCACAAGGCCGGACCCGGCCCATTCGTGCGGCACGAACGCGATCCTGCCAAAGCCCTGCCCCAAGGTTGGAGAAGGGTTGTCAGCGGCCGGCGGCTGTGATATACTGCAGATAGGCGCACGTACACGGAGCGCGGCCTGAGCAGAGGTCAATAGCAGATGGACATCCCCAAGAACATGCGCGCTATGCTCCTCCACGCCCCGCACCAGCCGCTGCGCCTGCGGGAGGTGCCCGTCCCCGCGCCGGGCCCCGACCAGGTGCTCCTGCGCGTCCACGCCTGCGGGGTGTGCCATACCGACCTGCACATCCTCGACGGCGAACTGAGCGAGCCCAAGCTCCCGCTCATCCTGGGACACCAGGTCGTCGGCACGGTGGTGGAGGTGGGCGCGCGCGTGGAACGCTTCCGCCTGGGCGAGCGTGTCGGCGTGCCCTGGCTGGGCTACACCGACGGCACCTGCCGCTACTGCCGGCGCGGGCAGGAGAACCTGTGCGACAACGCCCGCTTCACCGGTTACACCATCGACGGCGGCTTTGCCGAGTACGCCGCCGCCGACGAGCGCTACGCCTTCCCCCTGCCGGCCGCCTACGGCGACGTGGAGGCCGCCCCGCTCCTCTGCGCCGGGCTGATCGGCTACCGCTCCTACCGTATGTGCGGGCCGGATGTCGAGCACCTGGGACTCTACGGCTTTGGGGCCGCGGCGCACATCATCGCCCAGGTGGCGGCGCACCGCGGGCAGAAGCTCTACGCCTTCACCCGGCCGGGCGATACGGCGGCCCAGGCGTTTGCGCTGGAGCTGGGCGCGACCTGGGCCGGCCCCTCGACGGAGATGCCGCCCCACCCGCTCGACGCCGCAATCATCTTCGCTCCCGTCGGCCCGCTGGTGGTGGCCGCCCTCAAGGCCACGGCCAAGGGCGGGGTGATCGTCTGCGGCGGCATCCACATGAGCGACATCCCCACCTTCCCCTACAGCCTGCTGTGGGAAGAACGGGTGATCCGCTCGGTGGCCAACCTGACCCGCCAGGACGGGATCGAGTTCCTGGAAATCGCCCCGCGGGTGCCGGTGAGGACCACCGTGCAGGTCTTTCCCCTGGAAGAGGCCAACGAAGCGCTGGACCGGCTGCGCGGCGGGCAGATCGAGGGAGCAGCGGTGTTGAGCGTGAAGCGTGCAGAGTGACCCGGAGGTTCCTATGCGCCGCGCCAAGATCCTCGCCACCCTCGGGCCGGCCAGCGATAGCGAAGCGGCGATCCGCGCGCTGATCGTCGCCGGAGCCGACGCCTTCCGGCTGAACTTTTCCCACGGCAGCCGGGAAGACCACCGGCGTCGGTTGGAGATCGTGCGGCGCATCGCCGCCGAGTTGGGCACGCCCGTGGCCGTCGTCCAGGACCTCCCCGGCCCCAAATTGCGCACCGGCCGTTTCCCCGGCGGGTCCATCGTGCTGAACAAAGGGGAAGAGATCGTGCTCACCGGGCGGACCACCGAGGGCGCGGCCGGCCTGGTCCCCGTCTCCTACCCCTACCTGGCCGAGGACATTCCGCCCGGCAGCCGCATCCTGATGGACGACGGCAAGATCGAAGTCCGTGCCCTGGCCGCCGAGGGGCCCGACCTGCGCGGCCAGGTCGTCAACGGCGGGGTGTTGAGCGACCGCAAGGGGGTCAATTTCCCCGACGTGGGGCTGCGTCTGCCGGCCGTCACGGAAGAAGACCGCCGGAACCTGGCCTTTGGTCTTTCCCTGGACGTGGATTATATCGCCCTCTCCTTCGTCCGCCGGGCCGGCGATGTGCAGGAAGCGCGCCGCCTGATCGCCGAGCAAGGGGGCAGCACGCCGCTCATCGCCAAGATCGAGAAGCCGCAAGCCCTGGAAGACCTGGCCGCCATCCTGGAGGCCAGCGACGGGGTGATGGTGGCCCGCGGCGACCTGGGGGTGGAGATGCCCCCCGAGTGCGTGCCGATCCTGCAGAAGCAGATCATCGAACAGGCCAACGCCTGCGGCAAGCTGGTCATCGTGGCGACCCAGATGCTCGAATCGATGATGCACGAACTTCGCCCGACCCGCGCCGAGGCGTCCGACGTGGCTAACGCCGTCATCGACGGGGCCGACGCGGTGATGCTCTCCGGCGAGACGGCGGTGGGCGACTACCCGGTGGAGGCGGTGCAGATGATGGCCCGCATCGTGGAGGAGGCCGAACGCAGCGGCCGGCACGGCGACCTCGGCGCGAGCCTCGGCGTCCGGCACGCCGCCCCGACCTACGCCCATGCCATCAGCCACGCGGCGCGGGAGATCGCCCACGACCTGGAGCTGAAGGCGATCGTCGCCTTCTCCCAGTCCGGGTTCACCGCCCGGCTCATCGCCAAGGACCGCCCGCGGGTGCCCATCCTGGCCGTCACGCCGGACGAGGCCGTTTACCGGCAGATGGGGCTGTTGTGGGGAGTCACCCCGGCGTGCTGCCCCTTTGCCGAGGATACCGACGGCCTGATCCAACTGGTGGAACGCGAGTTGGTCAACCGGGGCTTCCTGGCGTCGGGCGACCTGGTGGTAATCATGGGCGGGATGCCGGTGGCAGCGAGGGGGAAGACGAATTTCCTCAAGATACATCGGGTAGGAGGGTAGGCCGACAACGAACGCCGATTCGGAGAAATCCATGCCCGAAAGACCTCCTCACCTCGTCCGTCCCGGCCGGCCGCGGCGCACCGTGCAGGTGCGCTTTCCCGACGGCCGCATCTACCAGGCCCCCCCGGGGACGCGCCTGGAGGACTTTGTTGCCGCCGTAGCCCAGCCCGGGGAGCCCCTCGTCGTGGCCGCGCTGGTGGAGGGCAAGCTGGTGGAGCTGACCTGCCCGGTGCGCCACGACGTAGCCATCGAGCCGATCTCCATCCGCGACAGCGACGGCATGCGCATCTACCAGCGCTCCCTTTCCTTCCTGCTGGTCGTCGCCGCCCATGAGATCTTTCCCGACGCCGACATCGTCATCGACCACTCCCTGACGATGAGCGGCTTCTACTGCCGGGTGGAGGGCCGGCCGCCCTTCTCGGAGGAGGAGTTGGCCCGGCTGGAAGCGCACATGCGCGGCCTGGTAGATGAGGACCTGCCCATTGTGCGCCGCCGGGTCTCCCTGGCCGAGGCGCGGGACATCTTTCAGCGGCAGGGCTACCAGGACAAGGCGCGGCTGCTAGAGTTCCGGCAGAAGGACTACCTGACCGTCTACGAGCTGCGCGGCCTGGTCGACTACTTCTACGGCCACATGGTCCCCTCCACCCGCTACCTGCGCCTCTTTGCCCTGCGCCCCTACCCGCCGGGGTTCATTTTGCGCTTCCCGCGGCGCCGGCAGCCCGACGCCCTGCCGCCCTTCCACGATTCGCCGAAGCTGGGCGGCGTCTTCCAGGAGTACGGTGACTGGATGCGCTTCCTGGAAGTGAAGGACCTGGCCGGCCTCAACCGGGCTACCGCCACCGGGCGCATCCGGGAGGTTATCCTGGTGGCCGAGGCGCTGCACGCCCAGCGCATCGCCGAAATCGCCCGGGAGATCGCCGGCCGGCGGGGGGACATCGGGCTGGTGCTCATCGCCGGCCCCTCCTCCTCGGGCAAGACCACCTTCAGCAAGCGCCTGGGGGTGCAGCTTCTGGCCAACGGCCTCCGCCCGCTGCCGATCGGCCTGGACGACTACTTTATCCCCCGTGTCCAGACGCCGCGCGGCGAGGACGGCCAGCCCGACTACGAGGCCCTGGAGGCCATCGACCTGGACCTGTTCAACGAGCAGTTGCTGAGCCTGCTGACGGGGCGGGAGGTGCAACTGCCCCACTACAACTTTATCACCGGCGAGCGCGAAGCCGGTCCGACCCTGCGCATGCACCCGGGCCAGGTGCTGGTCATCGAGGGGCTTCACGGGCTGAACCCGCGGCTGGTGCCGTTGATCCCCAACGAGCGCATCTACCGGGTTTATGTCTCTGCCCTGACCCAACTGAACCTGGATCGTCACAACCGCATCCCCACCACCGACACACGCCTCCTGCGGCGCATCGTCCGCGATGCCCGGAGCCGCGGCTACAGCGCCGCCGAGACAATCTCCCGCTGGGACAAGGTGCGCCGGGGCGAAGAGCGCAACATCTTTGTCTACCAGGAAAACGCCGACGCGATGTTCAACTCGGCCCTGGTCTATGAGCTGGCCGTGCTCCACCCCTTGGCCGAACCGCTGCTCCGGCAGATCGAGCCCGGCACCCTGGAATGGGCCGAGGCCCGCCGGCTACTGGCCTTCCTAGAGTGGAGCCTGCCCTGCTCGACAGAATGGATTCCGGACAACAGCATCCTGCGCGAGTTCGTCGGGGGATCCATCCTGGAGGGATTCCGTTTTTGACAGGCGACGATATCGCTCGCCGGTTGTGAACGGGCTGCGGGAACTTTCATGGCCACCCTGCGCGTGTACCTCTTCGGCGGACTGCACCTCCTCCTTGGGGAAGCCCCCCTGCCCCCTTTCCCCACCCGCAAGACCCGGTCGCTCTTTGCCTACCTGGCGACCTTTCACCAACACGCCCACCGCCGCGACGTCCTGGCCGGCGTCCTCTGGAGCGGCATGCCGGACTCCCAGGCCCGGCGCAATCTGAACACGGCCCTCTGGCGGCTGCGGCGGACGGTGCCGGACGACTACCTGCATATCCGTTCGGATAGCGTGGCCCTGGTCCCCACGGAGGACTGTTGGATCGACATCGCCGCCTTCGAAAGGCTCCTGGGCGAGGCCGGCCTGGACACCGAAGCGGCGGCGGCCACGACCCGGCTGCCGGAACCGAAGCTGGGTCTGCTGCTCCAGGCCACCGGGCTATACCGCGGCGAACTGCTCGAGGGCCTGGACGAAACTTGGTCCCTGGTCGAAGCGGAACGCCTGCGCTCGCTCTACCTGAGGGCCCTGCAGCGGCTGGTGGGCCACTACCGCGCCGCGGACGACGCCGAGCAGGCGTTGGCCTACGTCCAGCTCCTCCTGGCCGTCGATCCCCTGCGCGAGGAGCTCCACCGCCAGGCGATGGAGCTGTACGTCGCCCTGGGCCGGTCGGACCAGGCGATAGACCAGTTCGAGCAGTGCCGGCGGCTGCTGGAGGAAGAGCTGGGCATCTCTCCCCTGATCGAGACGGTGGCCTTGTACGGGCGCATCCGCGCGGGCGGCGGCCCAACCCGGCCGGCCGAGCCGCTGCCCGAACCGCCGCACCCTGCGCCGCTGCCGCGCACTCCCTTCGACGACCTGGGACAGGTGCCCCTGGTGGGGCGAGAGGAGGAGATGGCCACACTGGCAGACCGCCTGGCCGCCGCGGCCCGGGGGCAGGGCGGTATGGTGCTGATCGAGGGCGAGGCCGGCGTGGGCAAGACCCGGCTGGCCCACAGCCTCTGCCGACAAGCCGCTAACCGGGGATGGCTCGTCCTGCGCGGGGGGTGCCCTGCCCTGGGCGAGGCTCCGCCCTATTACGCCTGGATCGAGGCCCTGCGGACGGCGCTGGACCCCGGGCGGGCGGCGTTGGCCCGTATCCCCAGCCCCTGGCTCGCCGAAGCGTCCTCCCTCCTGCCCGAGATAAAGCGCCTCTTCCCCGATCTCCCCGCTCCCGCGGACCTTCCTCCCCGGCAACGCCAGGAGAAGCTGCAGCAGGCCCTGGAGCACATCCTGGTGGGCCTGGCCCAGGGCGGGCCGCTCCTCCTGCTCCTGGAGGACCTGCAATGGGCGGACGGGGCCACGCTGGGAGCGCTGGACGCGGTCGTCCCGCGGCTGCGGGACCGGCCCATCTTGGTCCTGGGGACGGCGCGCGCCGAAGAGATCGGCCCGCGGCTGCGGGAGTGCCGCCGGCGGCTGGAGGAGGCGGGATGCTGGCAGGGCCTCTTCCTGCCCCGGCTTTCCCAGGAGCAGACGGGGCGCCTGGCCGGCGCGGTGCTGGGCTGGCCGGTCCCTGCCCCGCTCTTTGTGCAGCGCCTCTACCGGGAGACCGAGGGCAACCCCCTCTTTGTCCTGGAGGTGCTCAAGGGCCTCTTCGAGGAAGGGCTCCTGGCCCGCGGGCGCGGCGGGCAGTGGTCGTTGGCCGGGGAGGCCGGCCTGGAGAGGGACTGGCCCCTGCCGCGCGGCATCCGGCAGGTGGTCCTGCGGCGGCTGGAGCGGCTGGCCGACCGGAGCCGGCAGTTGCTGGGGTTGGCCGCCGTGGCCGGCAGCTCCTTTGACGCGGAAATCCTCCAGCAGGTCAGCGGATGGAAGGAGGAAGACTTTCTCGAAGCCAGCGACGAGCTGCTGCGTCGACAGTTGCTGGTCGAGTCCGACCTGCGGCTGCACTTTGTGCATGAGCAGGTCCGCCGGATCATCTACCGTCAGATCGACCCCACGCAGCGCCGGGAACTGCACCGCCGGGTGGGACAGGCCCTGGAGAGACGGGCGCCGGAACGGGTGGAGGAGCTGGCCTACCACTTTTACCGGGGCCAGATGCCGGAGCGGGCGCTGCCCTACTGCATGCAGGCGGGAGAGCGCGCGTTCGCCGTCTACGCCTCCTCCGCGGCGCTGGCCTACCTCGGGCAGGCCATCTCTGCCGCGCGGCGGCTGAAGCGGGCGGCGGATCGGCCGGCCGTCCTGCGGGCCCACGAGCGGCGCGCCCAGGTCTTGGAGTACATGGGAGAGTACGAGCAGGCGGGGAGCGAGTACGCGGCGATGCTCGCCGTGGCCCGCGAAGCCGGGGATGCCTCCGCCGTGGCCCGCGCCATCCGTCGCGACGGCTGGCTGCGTGGATATAGCCAGGAGCAGTGGGAACTGGGCCTGCGCGCAGCCCGCCGGGCCTACGAGGTCGCCGCCGCCGCCGGGGACGCCGCGGAAAAGGCCGCCGCCCTGCGCGACATCGGGGCCTATGAGAGCATGCGCGGAGACTACGACGCCGCCATCCGGTCCCACCGTGCCGCCCTGGACTTTGCCCGGCAGGCCGGCGACGCCGGAGAAGAGGCCACCATCCTGCAGTACATCGCCGTGGCCCACCTGTTCCTCTCCCAGGACGACCGGGCGTTGGAGGTATTCCGGCAGGCCCTGGCCATCCGCGAGCGGCTGCACGACCTACGCATCGCGGCCAAGATCCGCAGCAACATCGGCCTGCTGCAGATCAACAGGGGGGAGTTTGCCGAAGCCGAGCGGTCGCTACGCCAGGCCGAGGCCGAGTTCCGCGAGACGGGCGCCCTGCCGGCGCTGCCGATGACCTGGATCGGGCTGGCCACCGTGCTGCGCTACCGCGGCGAGCCGGCGGCCGGCCTGCCGCTGCTGGAGGCCGCGGCACAGGTCCAAGCCACCGTGGGCGGCAGCGCCTACATGGACGCGCTCATCCACCTGCACCGCGGCTCCGCGCGGTGGGACCTGGGCCAGCTCCAGGGAGGGCTGGGCGATGTGCGGACCAGCGTGGAGCTGGCCCGGGCCAGCAACACGCCGACCCTGTTGGTGGGCTGCCTGCGCGTCCTGGGGCACTGCCTGCGCGAGTTGGGCGCGCCCGGGCCGGCGTCCGTATGCCATAGCGAGGCCATCGAAGCCGCCGAGCGCGTCTCTTTCCGGCGCGGCCAGGTGGAGAACTTGGTCGGTCTGGGGCTGGACGAGTTGGCCGAAGGGCATGTTCCGGACGCCCGGCAGCGCCTGGTGGAGGCGCTGGCGCTGGCGCGGCCGCTCGGCCCGCAGATGCGCGCCGAGGCGGCGGCGGCCCTGGCCGGGCTGTGCCTGGAGGAGTGGCGGCTGGGGGCGGCGCGGGCCCTGGCCGGGCTGGCGCTGGCCCTGGCGGAGCAGATGGGACTGCGCCTCCTGCAAGCGCAGGCGCTGCTGCTGTTGGGCCAGGCGCTGGCCCGCATGGAGCGCTTCCCCGAAGCGGAGACGGCGCTACGCCGGGCGCTGGCGCTCTGCGATCCACCAGGCTACCCCGGGCTGCGCTGGGAGGTTCTCCTGCACCTGGCCCACCTTCTGGCCGAGGTCGGACGGCCGGCCGAGGCCGACCGTTTTGCCGAGCAGGCCCGCGCCGTGGTCCGGGAGGCCCTGGCCGGGTTGGAGGAGGACCTGGGCCAGGCCTTCCGCCGCCGGCCGGCGGCGCGCGCGCTCCTGGGAGAGACAGGCGAGCCGCCGGCACCGGGGCAGGCCCGCTTCGTCCTGGCCCGCCGGGGGGCGCCCACCGGCCGGCCGCTGCGCGCCGCGGAGCAGGTGGACGTGATCTGGACACTGCCCTCGCCGGTCCACGGGCCGGAAAAGGTCCCCGCCCGCCGGGCTAACCTCCTGCGCCTGCTGAACGAGGCCCGCGCCCAGGGCGGCGATCCCAACGAGGGCGACCTGGCCCGCGCCCTTGGCGTTACCGTGCGCACGGTGCGCAGCGACATCGCCGCCCTGCGCGCCGCCGGCCGGCCGGTGCGGACGCGCGGGACACGCGCGCCCTGACGGCCTCGGCGTTCTGCCCCCTATCTTTTCCTCATGGTTCCGCCCCCGCCCTACCTCCTGTGATACGCCCCTGCTACGCTACAGCTAACGAGTTCTGCATTACCTGCTGAACATGCCGTAGTCTTCCATTCATGCGCACCTCGACATAGATGCAGAGCGCGATAACCAACCGCGTAGGCCCACAGAATCAGGAGGTGTACGATGATCCGCCCGCACGCCCTCGGCGTGCCTATCCTGCTCATCCTGCTCATGGCATCGTTCACCTCCCCGGCCAACCTACCCCGCGACGCCTCGTTCGTCGTGCGCATCTGGTGGGAGCCGCGTCAGGAAGGCCCGCCGCTCTGGCGCGGGCAGGCCATTCACACGGCGACCAACCAGGGCCGCTACTTTGAACGGTTGGAGGACCTGGTGGCCTTTGTGCGGAAATGGACCGGTATCCCATCAAAGGAGGAAGACGATGGATAATCCCCTTTCCCGACCCATCTCTCGGCGGCGTTTCCTGGGCTGGCTGGGGGCGGCCTTTCTGGCCCTGGCCGGGGCCTGCGGCCGGCGCGGGCAGCCGACATCGCCCCCGGCGAGCACCGCGCCCCCCACGCGGCCGGCCGGCCCCACCCTGACACCCGTCGCCGGCCCCAGCCCCGCCGCCTCCGGCCAGGCCGCCGATATGGTCCTGCGCGGCGGCCAGGTCATCACCGTCGACGCCGCCGACACCATCGCCCAGGCCGTGGCGGTGAAGGACGGGCTGATCCAGGCCGTGGGCTCGGACGAGGCCATCGCCGCGCTCATCGGGCCGCAGACCCGGGTGGTGGAGCTGGCCGGCCGCGCCCTCACCCCCGGCCTGATCGACCCCCACAACCACCTCCAGGTCATGGGCCAGATGAACGGCTACTACCTGCCCTTCCTCCCGCCCGAGGTCCGCACCATCGCCGACCTGCAGGACCGGCTGGCCGACCTCGTGGCCCGGACCTCGCCCGGCCAGTGGGTCAAAGGCTACTACCTGGCCTTCCAGGAGGGCCGCGGGCCCACCCGCCATGACCTCGACCCGGTCTCGCCGGACCACCCGGTGTGGCTCTTTCAACAGGGCGGCCATTTCGGCACCGCCAACAGCCGGGCTTTGCAGGTGGCCGGCATCACCCGCGACACGCCCAACCCCGTCGGCGGGATCATCGAGCGCGATGCCCAGGGCGAGCCCACCGGTGTCTTCTACAACCACCGGGCTATGGACCTGCTGCGGCGCCATATGCCGCCCCTGACCGCCGCCGATGTCCGGCGGAACATCGTCGACACCCAGCCGCTCTTTGCCGCCTGCGGGGTGACCTCCTTCCAGGACAACAACGTCCGCGGCGTGGAGACGATCCAGACCTACCGCGACGCCGGGACCGACCTCTACCTGCGCGGCGCCGTCTACTATACCCTGGAATGGCCCCAGGACCTCGACCGGGCCCTGCGCGAGATCGAGTACTTCCAGGACTCCATGATCCGCTTTGCCGGTTTCAAGTTCCTCATCGACGGCCAGGCCCCCACGGCCTACTGCCACGAGCCGCACAACGGCGTCTCCTGGAACATGCCGACCTGGGATCCGGCGATGTTCAAAGAGACCGTCCGCGCCCTGCACGACACCGGCCTGCAGATCTGCGTCCACTGCGTCGGCGACGCCGCCGTGGACCTGACCCTGGACGCCTACGAGGAGGCCATGAACGCCAACCCGCGCCCCGACCCGCGCCACCGCATCGAGCACTGCATCCTCTGCACACCGCAGGCGACGCAGCGCATGCGCGACCTGGGCGTGGTCGTCAGCACCCAGCCCCAGTTCATCCGCATCGGCGGCGATTACTGGGTCAAGAACTATGGTGAGGAGCGCGCCCAGCGCGCCGTCGTCACCCGGGAGTGGCTGGAGGCCGGCGTGCACCTGGCCCTGGGCTCCGACGCGCCCACCACCCCCTGGTACACGCCGCAGATCACCCTGGCCGGCGCGGTCAGTCGCCTGACCCTGTCGAACCAGGTGCTGAACCCCGACCAGTGCCTGACGGTGCAGGAGGCGCTGCGCGCGCACACCATGGGCGCCGCCTACGCCGGCCACGAGGAAAAGAGCAAGGGCTCGATCGAGGTGGGCAAGCTGGCCGACCTGGTGGTGTGGGGCGAGGACCCCTACGCCATACCCGTCGAGCAGTTGGCGCTGGCCCCCATCGCCATAACCATCATCGGGGGCAAGGTGGTTTATCAGGCTTAGGGGTTGGTAGGTTGGTAGATTGGTAGTTGGGAAGTTCCCAATTTACCAATCCCCAAGAAAGGAGACTCCAATGAAAGAAAGACTCACAAACGCACGCGCACTGCTCCTGGTGGCCGTCCTCGTGGCGGTCCTGCTCCTGCTCGTCGGCACCTATGCCGTCATCGCCAGCGCCTCCCGATCCAACGCGCCGGCCACGGCCCGGCCGGCCGCCAGCATCTCCCGCAACGCCTGGAGCAGCGGCTGGGTGCCGCTTGCCGCAGGCACCTCGCGCCTCTTCCTCCACGGCCTCGGCGGCGACCCCAACGACTTTGCCGTGGAGCTGTGGTTCCGCGACACCGATGGCGACATGGGCATCCACCGCTACGGCTACGGCGGCCTGGAGGCCAACGGCAACTGGTACGGCGCATACTGGCAGGGCCTGACACCCCTCACCGTGCGCGTCTTTCGCGCCCCCGACGACACCGCCGCCGACGAGGTCAGCATCGTCGTCTGGCGGCCGGCCACGCCCCCCGACTATGCCAGCGGCTGGACCGACATCGCCCCGGGACAGACCATCACCTTCTCCCACAACCTGGGCATCACCCCCACCGAGCTGACGGTGGCCATGTACTTTAGCGACACCCTCCGCGGCATACACCACTTTTCCTATGGCGGCCTGGCAGTAGACGACCTCCAGGAAATGTGGGGCGGCCACTGGCACGACCTGCTGACCGACACCGTGCAGGTGACCCGCCATCCCGACGACAGCGGCGTCGAGCAGGTCCGGGTGGTCGTGATGCACGGGGACCCGCCCGACTATGACAGCCTGGCAGCACTGGGCGGCTGGCAGGACGTCGCCCGCGGTGAGACCTTCACCTTCACCCACAACCTCAACTGGAACCCCGACCTGCTGCTGGTGCGCGGGGAGTGCTACTCCACCACGGGGGGCATCCACCAGTGGTTCGCCGGCGGCAACCACGACTGGTTCATCGGCTGGCAGGGTTCCTACCTCAAGAACCTGACCAACAACACCGTCGCCGTGGAGCGCCTGGCCGACGACCAGGTCTGCCCGCAGGTCCGCGTCACCATCTCCAAACAGGTCCTGCGGATTTACCTGCCGCTGGTGATGCGGGGCTATAGCCCGGTCGTCGAGACGGAACTGGCCTACGACGATGGCAGCATGGATAGCGCGGCCTCCTGGGAGGTTGGCAAGGGCTATGCCACCTGCTTCACCCCACCGGGCGGCGCGGCGCGCATCCTGCGGGCGCGCTACTATGTGCAGTTGCCGAGCATGCCGGTCGAGGTGCACGTCTGGGACGCCGCCAGCCACGCCGACCTGCTGCCGGCCCCCTTCCAGGGCAACCCCTGGCAGGATGGCTGGAACGACATCGACCTGTCACAGTTCAACCTGACCGTGACCAGTGACTTTTGCGTGGGCTTCCTCCACCTGACCGACTACCAACCCACCCTGGGGGTAGACACCACCGCTCCCGTGGACAACCACAGTTACGAGGTGGACGGGGCCTACTGGGAACTGCAGGGGTACGATGCCATGATCCGGGTGGTGGTGACAGAACCATAAGATTGGCCTTCATCCCTCACCTCCACCCCCAACCCCCTCCCCCTCTCCCGGTTCCCCCCCGTTCACGGTGGGGCCAGGGGGGGGCGGGAGAGGGAGAGGGGGCAGGGGGTGGGGGTGAGGAAGGTCGAGCTATGAGAATCACGAGGAGGAGAAACGATGGACAAGAAGCGCTTTTTCGGACTGATCGGCCTGTTGGCGCTGCTCCTGGCCGCGCTGCCCAGCGCGGCCGGACCGGCCGGGGCCTCCATCGCTCCCCAGAACCTGGACCCAGCACCCATCTGGTCCTCGGCGGAGACAGATCTGACGTACCACGTGGCCTGGGGCGACTGGGACGGCGACGGCGACCTGGACCTGGCCGTCGGCAACTGGGGCAGACCCAACCGGGTCTATGAGAACGACGGCGGCAACCTGGCCCTGGCCTGGTCCTCCACTGAGGAGGACAACTCCTACTCCGTGGCCTGGGGGGACTGGGACGGCGACGGCGACCTGGACCTGGCCGTCGGTAACTGGGGCCAGCCCAACCGGGTCTACGAGAACGACGGCGGCGACCTGGACCTGGCCTGGTCTTCCGTCGAGCAGGAATTGACTTTCGCCGTGGCCTGGGGCGACTGGGACGGCGACGGCGACCTGGACCTGGCCGTCGGCAACTACGGTCCCAACGGTCCCAACCGGGTCTACGAGAACGGCGGCGGCAACCTGGCCCCGGCCTGGTCTTCCGTCGAGCAGGACTTGACTTACGCCGTGGTCTGGGGCGACTGGGACGGCGACGGCGACCTGGACCTGGCCGTCGGCAACTGCGGCCCCAACCGGGTCTACGAGAACAGCGGCGGCGACCTGGACCTGGCCTGGTCTTCCGTCGAGGAGGACTCGACTTTCTCCGCGGCCTGGGGCGACTGGGACGGCGACGGCGACCTGGACCTGGCCGTCGGCAACTACACTGGTCCTAACCGGGTCTACGAGAACGTCGGCGGCGACCTGGACCTGGACCCGGCCTGGTCCTCCAACGAGGAGGACTGGACTGTGGCCGTGGCCTGGGGCGACTGGGACGGCGACGACGACCTGGACCTGGCCGTCGGCAACGACGGTCCCAACCGGGTCTACGAGAACGGCGGCGGCGACCTGCAACTGACCTGGTCCTCCGTCGAGGAGGACTGGACTTCCGCCGTGACCTGGGGCGACTGGAACGGCGACGGCGACCTGGACCTGGCCGTCGGTAACTGGGGCCAGCCCAACCGGGTCTACGAAAACATGGCCGGCCCCATGGCCGCCACGGCCACCTGGTCGTCTTCCTTGAGCGACAACGCGACCCATGCCGCCTGGGGCGACTGGGACGGCGACGGCGACCTGGACCTGGCCGTCGCCACCAACGGTCAGCCCACGCGGGTCTATGCCAATGCCGGCGGCAGTTTGGACCTGGTCTGGTCCTCCCCGGAGGAGGACTATAGCTACGACCTGGCCTGGGGCGACTGGGACGGCGACGGCGACCTGGACCTGGCCGTGGCCAACGGTGGCCCTATGGGCGCGCCCAACCGGGTCTATGAGAACGCGGGGGGCAGCCTGGCCCCGGCCTGGTCCTCCACCGAGGAGGACGACTCCCGCGCCGTGGCCTGGGGCGACATGGACGGCGACGGCGACCTGGACCTGGCTTTCGGCAACTGGGGCGCGCCCAACCGGGTCTATGAGAACACCGGCGGTTCCCTGACCCTGCTCTGGTCTGCCATAGAGGATGAGGACTGCACCGCCGACGTGGCCTGGGGCGACTGGGACGGCGACGGCGACCCCGACCTGACCGTCGGCAACTACTGCGCCCAGCACAACCGCATCTATGAGTACGACGGCGGCACCTTTCACCAGGCCTGGACCTCCAACGAGACGGACGACACCTTCAGCGTGGCCTGGGGCGATTGGAACGCCGACGGCGTCCTGGACCTGGCCGTCGGCAACTGGAACCAGCCCAACCGGGTCTATACCAACAGCGACGGCGGCGGGGGACTGATGCAGCCCTGGTCCACCGCCGAGGCGGACCGCACCGCCAGCGTGGCCTGGGCCGACTGGGACGGCGACGGCGACCTGGACCTGGTGGCCGGCAACGGCTTCTCCGCGGGCGGCCAACCCAACCGGGTCTATGAGAACCTGGGGGACGAGCTGGACCCCGTAGCCATCTGGAGCTCCGCCGAGAGCGACGATACCCAAGCCGTGGCCTGGGGCGACTGGGACAACGACGGCGACCTGGACCTGGTGGCGGCCAACTGGGGGCAGCCCCTCCGCGTCTACGAGAACCACCGCATGGCCGCTCCCACGCTCCCCAACAGCGCCGCCCATGTGGTGGTCTACCGGCCCGGCACGAGCGCCGACGCCTACTTCTACGGCAGCGCCGAGATCCTCACCGGGGCTAAGGTGCCGATCTTTTTCCGGCTCTATGACGCCGAAAGCGATCCCGTGACGCGCATCGTGGCCCGCTACTCCACCGACGGCGGCGGGCAGTGGCTCCCGGCCACCATCACCGGCACGGTGACCAACCTTTCCGCCGGCCCGGCGGGCCAACTGCACTCGGTTACCTGGAACGCCCTGGCCGACGGCGCCCGCGGGGACAATGTCGCCTTCCGCATCGTCAGCGTTCTCGACAACCCCACGGCGGCCGGCTTCCCCATCCAGCGCCCCTACATCGGCGCCGACACCGCGCCCTTCCGCCTGCGCCCGCTGGCCGTCGCCATGCTGCCCCGCCGCCAACTGGGCATCGGGCCGGCCGGAGCCACCATCACCCACACCCTGACGTTGGTCAACCGCACCGGGCGCGCCGGCGTCTTTGCCGTGGGCTATGACTCGCTGCGCGGCTGGCCGGTGGCCGGCCCGGCCCTGGTCGGGCCGATCGACGACCTGGCAGCGGCCTCCTTCACCGTCACCACCACCGTGCCGGCCGGCCCGGCCGGCGTGCTCGACGTCGTCACCGCCACCGCCGCGGCCCTCTTCAACCCCAGCACCTTCCGCGCCAACGCCAACATCCTGACCTTCCGCGGCACCCCGGACGTGCAGTTGAGCATCCTCAAGGAATCGGCGCTCACCGTCGAGGCCGCCGAGGTGATGACCTACACCCTGGTCGTGCACAATGCCGGGAGCAGCCCGGCCGGCGGCATCGTCATCACCGATACCCTGCCGGCCGAGGTCGCCTTCGCCTGGGCCAGCGACGACGGGGTCTATTCGCCCACGCTGGAGGCGGTGCTCTGGTCGGAAGACCTCCTTTTGGCCGGCGGTTCGCTCACCGTCACCGTGGCCGTCACGGTGGGCTGCGTGCCCTCGGGCACGGTGATCGTCAACGCCGACTATGCCGTGGCCAGCGCTCAGACCCCTCACCCCGTCTTCGGGCCGGGCACCGGCGCGATCGTGCTGTACGAGGCCCCGGTGGCCGCCTTCACCCTGGCCCCCGGCGAGGTCAACCTGGGGGAGGCGGTGGTCTTTACCAACCAAAGCCTGCATGCCGACTCCTACCTCTGGGAGTTCGGCGACGGCTTCACCAGCACGCTGGCCGCGCCGCAGCACACCTATGTCTACGAGGGAGTCTACACCGTGACCCTCACCGCGGCCAACGCCTGCGGCGCCGACCAAGCGAGCGCGCAGGTCACGGCGACCCTCTTCCTGCAAGCCGGGTTCGAGAGCAACGCCCCGGTCTGCCTGGGGGAGGCGGTGGTCTTTACCAACACCACGGCCGGCGTGCCGCCGATCACCTACACCTGGGATTTCGCCGACGGCAGCACCTCGCCGCTGGAGAACCCCACCCACACCTACGCCGCGGCCGGTCTCTACCTGGTCAGCCTGCGTGCGTTCAACCCCTACGGCCAAGGGCTGGCGGCGGGGATGGTGAACGTGCTGCCGCCGCCGACGGCCGCCTTCACCTACACGGCAAACGGGCTGACCGTCTCGTTCGTCAACCTCTCGACCGCGGCCGATACCTACCTGTGGGACTTGGGCGACGGCAACACCAGCGCGGAGGAGTACCCCGTCCACACCTACGCCAGCGCCGGCACCTACGCCGTGACGCTGACGGCGAACGGGGTCTGCGGCAGCGACCAGGAGACAGCGGCCGTCTCTGTCGGCGCGGCCGGAACGTACAGGGTCTACCTGCCGGTGGTGCTCAAGGGCTACGCCGGCCTGGAGCGAGGCCGGTAGTGAAAGCCATCCGGCGGAAGAGCGTGTGGGCCGACGCCTGCGCCGTCGCCCATGGGAAGACAATACTGCGCGCCGGGCGACCCGCCAGGTCGCCCCCGCGGACCGGGAGGTGAAAGTCAAGTATCCTGCACGGTGGGCCGTAGGGGGCGCACGGCCGCGCGCCCCTACGGCCCAAGGCCAGCACAGCATCCCAGTGCCCAATAAGGAGGAATAGCCATGGTGCACACCCGAGTTCTTGGTTTGCTCGTTCTGCTGACGCTGCTCCTGGCCGCGCTGCCGCTGAGCCGGTCCAGCGCGGCCGGCCCGCCCGCGCCGGCCGCTTACCCCGAGACGACCATCCCCCAGGCCGGCGGCGACGCCGCCGGTGGGGCCGACTTTCTCGTCTCCACAGCTCCGAAATACCAGGTGCTGCCTGAGGTGGCCCACAACGCCACTGACGACACATTCCTGGCGGTGTGGAACGATGACCGCTCTGGCAATTGGGATGTCTATGGGCAGATCCATGCCGCCACTGCGATTCCCCTGGGAGCCCCCCTGCCCATCACCACCGCCGCCGGGCACCAGCTCCGCCCCGCCGTGGCCTACAATAGCGCCGCCAACGAGTACCTGGTGGCCTGGGTAGACATGGGCCTGAACATCTCCGTCCAGCGCGTCTCGGCGGCCGGCACCCTGGTCGGCAGCAGCGTAGTCGTGTCGCCGCCCACCAGCAACTGCCCCGACAGGCCCGACCTGCTCTACGACCCCAACGCCGACCACTACTTGGTGGTCTGGCAGGCCTGCGACCCCGGCGAGATCCAGGGACAGTTGCTGGACAACCAGGGCAACCCGCTGCTGGCCGAAGTCATCGCCTTTGGCAGCAGCGCCTTTGATCCGCGCGTGGCCTACAACGACAACCGCGGCAGCTACATGGTGGTCTTTTCTATGGACGGCGGCGGCAGCGATGACATCTACGGCCAGGCCATCGCCGCCGACGGCACGCTCACCGGGCCGGTGTTCGCCATCGGCGCCGCTGCCGAGGAGGAAAGACTTCCCGACGTCGCCTTCGACCCGGCCAACCTGCAGTACCTGGTGGTGTGGGAACGGCGCTTTTCGGGACCGGAGGAAACTTCCATCATCTGCGGCCGGCGCATCGACGAGGACGGCAATTCCCTGGGCGACGAGATCGACCTGTCCCCCTCCACCTCATCTCAAGAGGACCCCGCAGTGGCCTACAACCCCGACGAGCAACAGTTCCTGGTGGTCTGGTCCGACGAACGCAACGGGGCGGCCAGCGACTGGGACATCTATGCCCAGCGCGTCCGCGCCGACGGCACCCTGCCCGACCAGGGCAACTTTGCCGTCAGCACGGCCCGCTACGACCAGTACTACCCCACCGTAGCCTACAGCACCGTCTCGCACCAGTACCTACTGATCTGGTATGACGATCACAATCTGGGCAAAGAGATCTACGGTCAGCGGCTGCACTGGCTGGGGTTTCCCCTGGGCGCCGAGTTCTGCCTGAGCGCGGCCGAGGGTGCTCACGAGGAACCGGCCGTGGCCTACAACAACAACGACCACGAGTACCTGCTCGTCTGGACCGCCGACCCCGACGGCGACGGCGACACGGACATCTACGGCCGGCGCTACGACCGCGACGGGCTGGGCATGGGAGAGCCCTTTGCCATTGTCGAGGCCGCCGGCAGCCAGACCCACCCCGTCATCCAGTACCGCTTCACCAACGGCAACTACATGGTCCTCTGGGACGACGAGGCCAGCGGCCAGGTCCGGGGCTGCCTGCTCACCGGCCAGGGCGCCCCCGTGCCCGGCATCTTTACCGTGGCCGACGGAATGAACGCGGCGATGGTCCTGGGCACCGCCCAGGACAAGGTGCTGGTCGTCTTTTCCCAGTACAATGCCGCCACCGGCTACGACATCCGCGGGCGCTTCCTGCCGGCCGGCGGCCCCTTCCCCGCCCCCGGCGACGACTTTGCCATCTGCGGAGAGGCCGGCGACCAGACCTTCCCTGCCGTGGCCTACGACGCGACGGCCGACCGCTTCCTGGTGGCCTGGTCCGACGCCCGCAGCGACCAGGGCGACATCCACGTCCGCTGTGTCCTGCCGAGCGGCAATATGGGGGCCGACATCGCCATTGCCACCGCCGCCGACGCCCAGACCCATCCCGCCCTGGCCGCCAACAGCCCGGCCGGGCAGATGCTGGTCGTCTGGCACGACTACCGCGACTCCGGCACCAGCGGGGCCGATCTCTACGGCCGGCTGGTCTCCAACGTGGGCCCGCCGGAGGGCGACGAGTTCGCCCTCTCCACCGCGGCCGGCGACCAGATGCACCCCTATGTCAACTTTATCGGCAACGCCGACAAGTACTATGTCGGCTGGGAGGACAGCCGCAACGTCGACACCGGCTGGGACATCTATGGCATGTGGCTCAATGCCGATGGCTCTCCCGGCAGCCTGACCCTGCCGGCCTTTCGCTACAGCGGCTGGCAGATGTACCCAACCGGCGCCTTTAACGCCGACGACAACGAGGGCATCATAGTCTGGCAGGACGGCCGCAGCGGCGCCGAGTTCAAGGTCTATGCCCGCCTCGGCGTGCTGGACGAGGAGCCCCCGGTGGCCCGCTTCACTGTGGACCCCACCGTGGGCCGGGCCGGCGCCACCTTTACCTTTGACGCCCGCGCCAGCTCCGACAACGCCACGCCCAGCGGAGCGCTCCTGGTGCGCTGGGACTGGACCAGCAACGGCTCATGGGACACGCCCCTTAGCCTGGCCAAGGTCGTCACCCAGACCGTGATGGCGCCGGGTATCTACACCGTCACCCTGGGCGTCTGGGATATGATGCTCTACAGCAGCACCGTCTCCCACGCCGTCATCGTCCTGCCGGCCGGCAGCAACACCCCGCCCAACGCCATGCTGACCGTCAGCCCGACGGCCGACACGCCAGGCAGCACCTTTACCCTCGACGCCTCCGCCTCCACCGACGGCGAGACCCCCGGCGCGCTCACCGCCCGCTGGGACTATGACAACGACGGCGTCTGGGAAACCGGCTGGGGCGGCCTGACCACGACCGTCTCCACCTTTTTCGCCGCCGGCGACTACACGGCCCGGGTCGAGGTGCGGGACGCCGGTGGCCTCACCGACGCCGCCATCGCGCCCTTTGGCGTCATTCCGGGGCCGATTGTTGCAGTGGAGATCGAGCCGCTCAACCCGACTGTCCAGCCCTACACGCAGGTGCAGTTCCGCGCCCTGGCCTATGACGCCTGGGACAACCTCTACACCAACGCCCCCATCTCCTGGACGGTCACCGACCCGACCGCGGGAACGATCAACGCCGGCGGCCTCTTCACCGCCAGCAACCAGGTCGGCACCTACACCGATATCATCCAGGCCGAAAGCAACGGCGTGACGGCCACGACCGGGGTGGTCATCCGTCGGTACGTCTGGCGGGTCTACCTGCCGGTGGTCTACAAGAACCAGTAGAAAGAGGCACGGGGCGCAGCGGCGTTGCCGCTGCGCCCCGTGCTTTCTTCGCCCGCCCCGCCGGGGCAGGGCTCACCCTCAACCTTTTTCCTTCTCCCGCTCCAGCCAGCGCGCGAGGAGCGCCCGCCACTCGGACTCGGGCAGGCGGGGGGCATCGTAGAAGCCGGCCGCCGCCCGCTGGCGCTGGGCCTCGTGGAGGATCATGCCGGCAGTCACCGTCACGTTCAGGCTCTGCACCATGCCGCGCATCGGGATGTAGAGGACGCCGTCGGCCAGGGCCAGGGCCTCGGGCGAGACGCCGCGGTTCTCGTTGCCCAGGAGGAGCGCCGTGGGCTGGGTAAAGTCCACCGCGTCGGGGGAAAGGGCCCCCGCCGCCTCGCCGGTGGCATAGATGCGCAGGCCGGCCGCCCGCAGCGCCTGGAAGGCCTCCTCCACCGTGCGGTGCAGCCGCAGGGTGAGCCACTTTTGCGCGCTGCCGGCCACCCCCTTGAGGATGCGCGGCGGCTTCTCCCGGTAGTAAAGCAGGTGGACCGTGCCGATGCCCACCGCGTCGCAGGTGCGCAGGACGGCGCTCAGGTTGAAGGAGTCGTAGACGTTCTCCAGGACCACGGTGAGGTCCGGCTGGCGGCGGGCAAGCACCGCCAGGAAGCGCCGGTAGCGCTTCTCGCCGACATGGTCGGGCGGCGGGCCGGCCGCAAGCAGGGCTTCCGGGACTTCCACCGGGGTGCGGACGATATAGTTGTGGCGCTGGCGTCGGCCCATGCTACACCTCGCTGACAGCCCGATCATACCACCTCGTCCGGGTCTTTCGCCGGGCCGTTAGCCTTTCAAGAACGCCTCCAGGTCGCGCAGCGCCCGCTCGGCATAGGCCCGGTGGCGCTCCATCCGGGCGCGGGGCGGGCGGGGAAGCGGCGGCAGCAGGTGGAAGTTGGCCTTCATCGGCTGAAAGTCGGCCCGCCCGGGGGTGGTCAGGTACTGCACGAGGGCCCCCAGCATCGTCGTCGGGGGCGGCACCAGGAGCAGCTCCCCCAGGAGGTAGCGGGCGGCATTCATCCCGGCCAGCAGCCCGGTGGCGATCGAGCCGACATAGCCCTCGCTGCCGGTGATCTGGCCGGCGAAGAAGAGGTCGGCGCGGGACACGCTCTGCATGGTGGGGCGCAGGAGGGAGGGGCTGTGCAAAAAGGTGTTGCGGTGCATCTGGCCGAAGCGCACGAACTCGGCATGCTCCAGGCCGGGGATGAGGCGGAAGACGCGCTCCTGCTCGCCCCACCGCAGGTTGGTCTGGAAGCCGACCAGGTTGTAGAGCCGGCCGGCCAGGTCGTCCTGGCGCAGTTGCACCACGGCGTAGGGCCGCCTGCCGCTGCGCGGGTCGCGCAGCCCCACCGGGCGCAGCGGCCCGTAGGCCAGCGCCTCCCGCCCCCGCCGGGCGATCTCCTCCAGCGGCAGGCAGGCCTCGAAGAAGCGGGGGTCCTCCCGCTCCGGGCCATGCTGCGGCACCTGCTCCGCGGCCAGCAGGGCGTCTACGAAGCGCCCGTACTCCTCCTCCGTCAGCGGGCAGTTGATATAGTCTTCGCCCCCATGCCTATAGCGCGAGGCGCGGAAAGCGATGCCCATGTCGACCGACTCGGCGCTGACGATGGGGGCCATGGCGTCGTAGAAGTAGAGGTGCTCCCGGCCGGCGAAAGCGGCGATGGCCTGCGCCATGTCCGGCGAGGTGAGCGGGCCGGTGGCGATCACGGCCGGCCCCGCGGGCAAGGCCGTCAGCTCCTCGGTCACCTGGACGATGCGGGGGTGCTCCCGGATGCGCCGGGCGACCCGGTCGGAGAAAGCCTCCCGCCCCACAGCCAGGGCCCCGCCGGCCGGCAGGGCCGTGGCGTCGGCGCAGTCGATCAGGAGCGAACCCAGGCGGCGCAGTTCCTCCTTGAGCAGCCCCAGCGCCCGGTCCACCGCCTGGGCGCCCAACGAGTTGCTGCAGACCAGCTCGGCCAACTGCCCGGTCTGGTGCGCCGGCGTCATGCGCCGCGGGCGCATTTCGTAGAGGACCACTTCCAGGCCGCGCTGCGCCGCCTGCCAGGCCGCTTCGCAGCCCGCCAGCCCGCCGCCGACAACCACCAGGGGCGTCACCTGTACCTCCTGGAGCGACGCCGGGCATAGGCCTGCTCGATCTCGCGGTGGACCGCGACCTCTTCCATGAACACCCGCCGTTGCTCCCCGGCGGCGAGGCGCGCCGCCCGCTCATGCAGCAGCCCGTGCGCGGTACGCAGGACGGTCTCGGCGCGCTCGTCGCCCAGCGCTTCCAGCACACGGTAGCAGGCCAGGTACACCCGGAGGGGGTCGTCCGTCTCCACGATCCCGCTTCCCCGGTGGTAGTCGAGGATCTCCCCCACGTGCGCCCGCGCCTGCGCCAGGTCGCCCTGCGCCAGGGCCACCTCGGCCAGGCCGGCCAGCGATTCGATCGCCGCGGCCTGCTCCCCCAGCTCCCGCCGCTGGGCCAGGGCCGTCCAGTAGGCTGCCGCGGCCTCTTCCCAGCGGCCCTGCCCGGCCAGGGCCTGGCCCAGGCAGTCGGTGGCCCGGGCCAGCGCGCTGCGCTCGCCCGCCTCCTTGGCGATCGCCAGGGCCTGACGGGCGAACGTTTCGGCGGCGGCGTAGTCGCCCTGCCGGCCGGCCGCGCGACCCAGCCCCTCCAGCGCCTGGGCCTCCCCCTGGCGGTAGCCGATTTCGTGCCAGATGTGCCGGGCCTGCTCATAGGACTTGTTGGCCGCCGCGTACTGCCCTAGGACGATCTGGATCGCCCCCATGTCGCTCAACACGCTCCCCTCGGCCTGGCGGTCGCCCACCTCGCCCAGGATGGCCAGGGCCTGCTCATCGCAGGCCCAGGCCGCGGCATAGTCGCCCCCCTGTGCGGCCACCCGGGCCAGGCTCTCCAGCACCGCCCCCTCCTGCTGCCGCTCGGCCACCTCGTGCAAGAGCGCCTGCGCCCGTTCGTAGTGGCGGCGCGCCGCGTCCAGGCGCCCCTGCGCCGCCGCCAGGTCACCGATCTGCATCCGCGCCACGCCCTCGCCGCGCCGGTCGCCGATCTGTTGGTAAAGGCGCAGGGCCTCCTCGTAATAGACCTGGGCCACGCCACAGTCCCCCGTGGTACGCTCGACCTGGCCCAGCAGGAGTTGGCTGTCGGCCTCGATAGGGTGGGCCCCGGCCTCCCGCGCCAGCGTCTGCGCCAGCCGTCCGCAATGGCGCGCCCCGGCATAGTCCAACTGCCGGGCCAGGGCCACGCCCCGCTGCAGGTGGGCGCCGGCCTCCAGGTCGGTCGCCTGGCCGCGCTGCGCCAGTTGCGCCGCCTGCCGGGCCGCCGCCGCCGCCCGCTCGCTCCAGCCCTGGGCGTTGAGCAGGCCGGCCTGCGCCACCAACACCGTCGCCAGGCCCAGGTCGACCTCCGGCCCGGCGCCCTCCGGGGGCAGCGCCTGCAGCCGCTCGGCGGCCCGGGCGAGGAGGGCGACCCCCTCGCGCAGCAGGCCGCCGCGCTGGCAAAAGGCGGCCAGAGCCGGGCCGCCGCGGCGAATCGCCTCCATATGCCCCCGGTCCACCGCCCACAGCCAGGCCCGACGGACGTTGCCCCAGTCGAGCCAGATCTCGCGCATGGCCTCCGGGGACCGCGGGCCCAGCAGGTCCTCCTGCCGGCGGGCAACGAGGTCCAGGTAATAAGCGCTGTGGCGCGCATAGTCGCCGGCCGGCCCCTCCGTCACCCGGCCTGTCGGCAGCGGGCGGTCCTGCTTCTCCTCCAGGAACTGCCTCAGTAGGTCGTGCAGATCATAGCGCTTGTCGCCTACCTGCTGCAGGAGCGACTTTTCCACCAGGCCCTGTAGGCCGGCGGGAAGCGCCTCGATCACCGCCCTCGCGGCGGCCTCGCCGAAGCCGCCCTGGAAGACCGCGCACCGCGCCAGGAGCGCTCGGTCGGCCGGCGAGAGCAGTTGCCAGGAAAAATCAAAGACCGCCCGCATGCTGCGGTGGCGCTGCGGCAAATCGCCCAGGGTGGTCTCCAGGAAGTCGAGCCGCTGCACGATGGTATCGGCGATGCCGGCGCAGCCCAGCCGCTCCACCCAGGTTGCCGCCAGCTCGACGCCCAGAGGCAGGCCGTCGACCAGCCGGCAGATACGCACCACATCGGGCAGGTTGTCCGCGGCCAGGCGAAAGCTGTCGGAGGTCCGGGCGGCCCGTTCGGCAAAGAGCCGGATGCTGCCATAGTCGGCTACGCCGGGGGCCTGCGCGTCGTCCGGGACGGGCATGCCCTTCAGCCGGAAGACGTATTCGGCCTGGAAGTTGAGCCGCTCGCGGGAGGTCACCAGCACCGTACACCGGGGCGCTTGCTCCACGATCTCCAGGAGCAGGCCGCGGCCGGGGAGCAGGTGCTCCATGCTGTCCAGGAGGAGGAGCATATCCTTGCGCCGCAGGTAGTCGAGCAGCTCATCCTGGGGCGCGCGCTGGCCGAGGAAAGGGTAGCCCAGCGCCGCGGCGATGTGCTGCGCCAAGGTGGCGTGCCAAGCCGCCTCCTCCGGTGGAGCCGCCGCGTCCCCGCCCACCGCCGGGCCCACCACCGCCGCCAGGGGGACAAACCATGCGCCGTCGGCGAAGCGCTCGGCGACCTGCTCTGCCGCGGCCAGGGCCAGGCGGCTCTTGCCGACGCCGCCGGCCCCGACGATGGTGACCAGGCGGTAGGAAGGATCCAACAGTAGCTGCCTGAGCCTCACCAGCTCCTCGTCCCGTCCGATGAACGGGGTCAGCGGGCGCGGCAGGTAGTGGGCAGAGGCCAAGGTGGGCCCCGGCGCTTTCTCCGCCGGCGCCGCCAGCAGCTCCCCGGCTTCGATCTGCCGCGCCAGGAGGGTGGTCTCCGGCATGGGCAAGGCCCCAAGCTCCTGGTTCAGGACGCGGCGGCAGGTCTCGTACTGGGCCAGGGCCGCGCTGCGCTGCCCGCTGAGCGCCAGCAGCCGCATCAACTGCCGGTGGGCCTCCTCGTGCCAGGGCTCCAGGGCGAGCAGCCGGCGGGCGACCTCGATGCCCATGCCGTAGGCCCCGATCTCGGCATAGTAGGCAGAGAGCACGAACATGGACTGCCAGGCCAGTTGGTGCAGCCGCTCGCGCTCGGCCAGCAGCCACTCCTCGAACAGGGGGGCATCGTAGATGGCGCAGCCGGCCAGGAACTCGCCGCGATACAAGTTCACGGCAGACTGCAGCGCCTGGGCCTGGGCCTGGTTCAGGGTGCCGCGGCCCCCGGCGCGCGCTTCCAACACCGAGCTCACGGCCTGGCCGAAGGCGGCCACGTCACTCCAGCAGGGCCGGCCGGGATCCACCTGCACCGTGCGGTAGTTGGCCTGCAGGTAGGGGCCCACGACCCGGTTCACCGTCGACAGGGCGGTGCGCAGGCTGGCCCGGGCGCTCTCCTCCGGCGATTCGCCCCAGAAGAGGCCGGCCAGCACCGAGCGCGGCTGCGGCCGGCCGGTGACCACCAGGTAGGCCAGCAGCGCCGCCGCCTTGCTCGTCAGCAGCCCCTCGACCGCCGCGCCGTCCCGCTCGATATGCAGCCCACCCAACAGGGTCAGGGTCAATCCCTGCGGCATCGCGCCCTCGTTTTGCGATCCTTTTACGATCACCTGGTACACTACTGCTGATTATAGCAGAGACCATCTGTCTTGTCCAAGGAAGCTGTGATGGGTAGAGCAATGACGGTCGGTGATAGCGCCCCACGCCAAAAGGTCTACATCCTGCGCCTGTGGGAAACTCGTCCGGCGTCCACGGGCGAGCCGCCGGCCTGGAGGTTCAGCCTCGAAGATCCGCAGAACCGCGAGCGCCACGGCTTTGCCAGCATGGAGATGCTGGTGGCATTTCTCATCCGCAGCACAGAGGATGTTTCCCTCCACCAGAAGGGGGACGAAGACACACAAATGTAATCCGGCCCACATTGCAGAAAACGACTGCATGCTATAATGCTATGATGAGGGTTTGATCGGAAGGGTTTCACCCGGCACAAGGAGGATACGGATATGAACGAGCAACTCCAGCACAATACCTTTCGCCGGCGGAGCCGCGGGCTGCGCCTGGGGGCGGTGGTCCTGCTGGCCGCCATCTTGGGCCTGGCGCTCATCGGGCTGCCGCTCCTCCATCCACAGAGTGCGCCCCGGGCCGAGGGGGCCGACGGCGACCTGGTCGTAACGGTCAACGCCGGCTACAACCTGGTGGTGGACTCGAACGTCTCCTCGCCCTCGACCTACGCGCCGCGCGTGGCCACCGTCATCGGCAAGTTCTGCAACACCACCGGCTCCGCGCTGACCAACGTCTGGGGCTACATCGGCAATGGGACGATCCCGGGGACCTACCCGCAGCGAAACAGCCTCAGCGACGCCGAGTTCCAGACGGGACAGAAGTGGAACTACCTGTACAACACCGGCCTTTACGCCTTCCGCCACGTCGGGGCCGTGTCCGACGCCAGCCGCTTCATCGGCACCATCCCGGCCCACGAGTGCCGCTACCAGTACTGGACGCTACAGTACCCGGCCTGCGAGAACGTCGGCGGACTCTGGAAGGAGCCTCCTTGCACGGGCGACCCGGTGTGGGGGAGCTCGATCAAGCCGGAGGACGACCTATCGCTGCAGTTCGTCATCTGGGGCACCTCCGACCAGGACAGCGACAGCGCCGCCTGGACGATGACCATGCGCAACGAGATCTCGGCCATGGCCAACAAAATCGAGCCCAACGGCAACCCGGCGGGCCGCTGGTTCAACGTCCAGGCCGACGAGGTGGAGGTGGGCGACGTCATCACCACCAACGGCATCCTCTACAGCCTGGGCAACGTGCGCTTCGGGTTCGACAACAACGGCGACTATGTGCCGGATTACAACGGCTGGGTGCAGCCGATCAGCCAGGCCGACTTCGACCCGACCTGCTTCCGCCTGATCCGCACCAGCGGCGTGCTGACGATCACGGCCGGCGGCGGGGAAACCACGATTTGGCCCTTTGAGGAAAGCCTCTACTTCACCGGATTCCCGGCCGACAACACCAACGTCCGCGGCGAGGTCTACTACACCTTCCTGGCGCTGAACGGGCCCTGCAGCACGGCCCTCTCCCCCTACCAGGAGGTGGCCTCGGGCTACGACAACGAAAAGTTCAACGGCGACTATGGCGCCGGCCTGCCCGTGGCCAGCAACCCTCCGAAGGTAGGGCTGGCCAAGACGGGCACTCCCAGCAGCGTGTCCCCAGGAGACACCTCCGCCAGCGACGTGGTCTACACCATCCCCTTCACCAACACCGGCACGCGGCCGGCCGGCCTGACGTTGGCCAGCGGCTTTGGCGTCACCCTGCCGCTGGCGATCCGCGACACCGTGCCGACGGGGATGCTCTATATCGGCGGCTCCGCCGCCAACAACAACGTCAACCCCACCGGCTGCACCAGCAACTGCTACACGATCTATTACTCCACCGACGGGGGCAACAGTTGGAGCACCGGCGACCCGGGCAACAAAGAGAGCACCGCCGCCAACCCGGTGGTCATCGCCTGGTGGCTGAACAACCCCCTGCCGGCGGGCGGGAGCGGCACGGTGCGCTTCACGGCGCGGGTGCCCTCGACCTACAGCGGCCCGAGCTTTATCGAGAACGACGCCTGCATCGGCCTGGGCGACGCCGCGCCCTTTGCCTGCGACGACGCCTGGACGATGGTCAAGGGCACCGGCAGCATCGGCGATTACGTCTGGCGCGACGAGAACAACAACGGCCAGCAGGACGACGGCGCCACCGGCATCAACGGCGTCGCCGTCTCGCTCTACTGGGACCGCAACGGCGACGGCCAACTGGACGACGGCGACGTGCTGATGTCCACCCAGGACACCTACACCAGCGGCAATGCCGGCTACTACCAGTTCACCCAACTGCCCGCCGCCAACTACCTGGTGGTGGTGGACAAGACCGACGCCCAAATCCCCACCGGCTACCGGCTGACCACACCGGGTTTCTACGCCGTCACCCTGGCAAGCGGCGGGAGCTACCAGACGGCCGACTTCGGCTTCGGGCCGTCGCTGTCGATCGAGAAACGGATGGTGTCTGCGGGCGCCTCAGGCTGCGATGCCTACGAGGGCCAAGAGGTGGTCTACAGCATCGCCCTGACCAACGAGCGCCCCGGCACCGGGGAAAGCTACGAGGGCAACTGCCGCTACTACGACTGGTCTTCCACCGGCAGCACGGCCAGCCCGCCCAAGAACTTTACCAGCTACGCTGATGCTTTCGGCGAGCCGGATAACCTCTACGCCAGCGGCGACTTTGCCATCGGCTCCAACCGCTGGATCAGGGGTACCGGGTTCAACCCCGGCGGCAGCGGGACGATCAGCTCGGTGGAGGCGGTCTTTCGTATCTATGTGAACCCCGGCCTGTCCAACGACTTTGCCACGGCCCGGTTGTACCAGGGCGGCACACAGTTGGGGTTCGTCGACTTCACGACGGGCCAGCTCAACGCCTTCACCGGGCCGGCCAACGCCGGCTACCTGACGTGGAACCTCGCCGGCATCACGCCCCCCGGCGGCCCGTGGACGTGGGACGACTTTGCCCTCCTGACCCTCCACCTCGAGCCGCAGAAAAATGGCGGCGCTGATCCCAGCGTCCTGTACATCGACGCGATGGGCTTCCGCGTCACCGCCAGCGGCGCCTGCCCGGTCTTGGACCTCAATGACATCATGACCACCGTCCCGCTGACCGACACCTACAACACCACCTACCTGCAGTTCGTCTCCGCCGACCCGCCGCACACGTCCGTGGATACGGGCAACGGTCTGATCACCTGGAGCAACGTCGGCCCGATCTACCCCGGCGAGACGCGCGTCGTCACCGTGCGCTTCCTGGCCCTGCCCATCGCCGGCACCTCCTCGGCGACGGTGAACAACTCGGCCGGCAGCACCGGCACGCGCTTCGCCGACGGCGGCTACGCCAACAATGCGTCCGATACGGCCTCGGGGACGATCTGCCAGACCGGCAGCATCAACGGGTATGTGTTCAGCGACCTCGGTACGGAGGGTTGGAACTATGCGCCCGGCACCGACTGGCCCATCCCGGGCATCCCGGTAACGATCTATGGGTGCTATCACGCCACAGAGGGATACCTCATCACCAATCCCGGCACCAACAAGACTTGCGCTCAGGAAGGCGGCGAATGGCGCGCCGTCAGCACCCAGACAACCGGTACCGATGGCTATTACGCCTTCAACGGCCTGCTCAACGGCTATTACTATGTCCAGGTCGGCGCCGCGAGCCTGCCCGGCACCGTCGTGCAGACGGCCGAGGCCAACGACAACCAGGCCGCGACCGGCACCCTGCCCAACACCACGGCCAGCGGACACACCTGCGGCCAGCCGGGCGGGACGTGCGACAGCACGTGGGGTAACTACACGGCCCGTCTGGATACCCAATTCAATCCTATCGACAGCGCCGGCGAGACGATCAACGGCGTCAACTTTGGCTACCGCATCAACCCCGGCGTCTACGGTTCCGTGTGGGAAGACAACAACGGCGACGGCGACAAGGACCCCGGCGAAGGGCCGATCGGCTCCGTCACCGTCTGGCTCTACAACACCAGCGACTGCAGCGGCACCCCGATTGCCACCACGACGACCGACGCCAACGGGCGCTACCAGTTCGGCAACCTCACCGCCGGCAATACCTACTGCATTGCCGTGGACACCACCTCCCTACCGTCCAGCTTCAACTGGACGCAGACCGGCGAGTCCGACGGCTCGATCAACAACCGCATCACCTTTACCGCCGTGGCCGGCACGCTCTCCGGCTCGCACGACTTTGGCTTCCGCAAGACGGGCTCCTACACCCTTGGCGACACGCTCTACTACGATTGGGACGGCGACGGCACGCAGGACGGCAACGAGGAGGGCATCCCCGACGTCACCGTGCAACTCTACGAGGACGTCAACGGCAACGGCATCATCGACCCCGAGGACGCCTTCATTGCCAGCACGGCGACCAACGGCAGCGGCTTCTACGAGTTCACCAACCTGGCCGCCGGCAGCTACCTGGTCCTCGTCGCCACGGACGATCCCGACTTCCCGGCCGGCGTCGTCCAGACCCAGGACCCCGACGAGAGCGGCGTCTGCCTGATCTGCAACAACCGCGGCCTGGCCGCGCTGGGGCCGAGCGATGACACGGTGGACTTTGGCTACCAGCCGCGGGGCGTCGGCAGCATCGGCGACACCGTCTACCGCGACATGAACGGCGACGGCGTGCAGGGCGGCCCAACGGAGACCGGCATCGCCAACATCACCGTCTGGCTGGAGGTCGACCTCAATGGCGACGGCACCTACGCCCGCGTGGCCAGCGCCGTCACCGACGCCGACGGCAAGTACCTCTTTGAGAACTTGCCTGACGCCACGTACCGCGTGGTGGTGGACGACGCCGACGCCGACCTGCCCGAGGACCCCTACGGCCATCCCTACGCGCCGAGCACGCCGACCACGACCGACCCGATTGCCATCAGCGGCGGCAACACCTACCTGGACGCCGACTTTGGCTTCCAGCCGCTGGGGGCTATCGGCGACCGCGTCTGGCAGGACAACAACGGCAACGGCAACCAGGACATCGGCGAGCCGGGCATCGCTGGCGTGACGGTGGGTCTCTACACCTGGACCGATGTGGACGGCGACGGCGTCTATAATGCCATCACCGATACGCTCTCCGCCACCCCGCTGGCGACCGACGTTACCGACGCCGACGGCCTCTATCTCTTCAGCGGCCTGCCGGCCGGCAACTATGTGGTCAAGGTGGACAGCGGCATCCCCTCCGGCTACAACCAGAGCGGCGACCCCGACTGGCTGGAACCCTGCACCGGTTCGGGCCTCTGCGACGGCGCCTCCGGCGTGAACCTGCGCGTGGGGCAGATCGATATGAGCCGCGACTTTGGCTACCGTCCAACCGGCGTCATCGGCGACTATATCTGGTTCGACAACGACGGCGACGGCCTGCAGGACGACGGCGAGCAGGGCATCGGGTATGTGACGGTACGGTTGTGTGCCGACGTCGACTGCAACAGTGTCCTGGCGACCACCCAGACCGACTCGGACGGCTACTACACCTTCGGCAACCTGAGCGGAACGTCGTACTATGTGCAGGTGGACTCCTCCACCCTGCCGGCCGGCCTCACCCCCACCTACGACCTGGACGGCACGGGCACGCCGCACGTCACCGCCGTCACCCTGCCCCAGGGCGGCAGCAACCTCACCGCCGACTTTGGCTACCGCTACGCCGGCGACTATACCATCAGCGGCTTCACATTCTTCGACGTCGAGAACAACGGCGGCCTGTACATCACCGGCACCGACACCCCCTATGCCAATATCACCGTCTACCTGTGGAAAGACGGCGCCATCATCGGCACGGCGACCACGGACGCCTATGGGTACTATGCGTTCACAGGGCTGCCCAACGGGAACTATGCGGTCTCCGTGGACCCCAACTCGCCGCAACTGGCCGGCCTGACCCAGAACACGCCCACGCCGCAGCCCTACTACCAGCCGGTGACCATCAACAACGCCAACGTCTACCATCGGGACTTTGGCTACTACGCCGCCGTGGACTACGGCGACCTGCCGGACAGCTACCGCACCTATGTCGGCAGTGCGGGCGCCGGGCACATCCTCGGCGGGCCGAGGCTGGGGAGCACGATCACCGCGGAGGCCAACGGCCAGCCGACGGCCGCCGCCGACGGCGATAGCGATGACGGCGTGGCGCTGGGCGCCCGGCAGACCTGGACGGCCGGCAGCACGGTGGACCTGAACGTGACCGTGACCGGGAACAACGGCTATCTGGTGGGCTTCTTCGACTGGAACGGCGACGGCTCGTTCGGGGCCGGCGAGATGGTGGTCTTTGGCAGCGTGCCCGCCGGCAACAACGCCCTGACGGTCGACGTCCCCTCGACGCCGCCGGGCTCCTACATCTACACGCGCTTCCGGCTGTACGACAGCGCGGCGATGACCACCATCGCGGCCTTTGGCCTGGCGCGTGGCGGCGAGGTGGAGGACTACCGCTGGCCGATCGGCCCATTGGCCGTGAAGTTGCTCTACTTCACCGCCGCCGGCCGGCCCGGACACATCACGCTGGCCTGGGAGACGGCCTCGGAGGAGGACAACGCCGGCTTCAACCTGTACCGCCGGCAGGCCGGCACCGCAAGCTATGACCGGGTCAACGCAGCGCTGATCCGCTCGCAGGTCCCCCCGGGACAGGGCTATGGGGCCAGCTACACCTTCCTCGACACGGATGTGGTCGCCGGCGTGACCTACGAGTACATGCTGGAGGACGTGGATTGGAACGGCATGCGCTCCACCCACGGCCCAGCCGTGGCGACCGTCCCCTACACCTTCTTCTTCCCGCTGATCACCAAATAGCCTGCAACAACAGGCGTACCGACGCGAGCGGGGGCCCCGGCCCCCGCTCCTCTTTTAGGGCTGATACCCGCTCATCATTCCACTCCGGCACCTACGGCGGCCCCCATGCCGGCGCAGCGCGTCCGCTGCTTCCGCAGGAACGGGCATCCCAGCCGCCACCAGGAACGCTTCGGGTCGCCATTCGTTCGGCCACGGCGTTTATGAGCGAATGCCCGTTTGGGGCGTTTGCCCCAGGCCGGCAGTTGTGCTACCATGCTCCTGGAAAGTAGCAGGCAGCAAGTGTCCCTGATGGACGGCCCGTTTATCCGTGGCCAAAGTCCGTGTCCGTCCGTGATCGAATCCGCGTATTACCGCCACAACTTTGCCATGCTCCTCGGTGATGCCATCGCCTTTGGCCTGGCTGCCACCTTCGCCAGCACGACGACGACCCTGCCCGACCTGGTGCGCCGGCTGACCGACAACCCGGTCGCCGTCGGACTGCTCTCCGCGGTGACGTCGGGGGCCTGGCTGCTGCCGCAGATGCTCTATGCCCGCTTCCTGGCCAGCCGGCCGCGGAAGAAGCCGTTCCTGATCCTGGGCACGGCCCTTGGCCGGCCGGCCTACCTGCTCTACGCCGCCGCGCTGTGGCTCGGCCTGGGCAGCCCGCGCCTGGCCCTGCTGCTGCTCTTTGCCGCCCAGGCCATCTTCATGGCCGGCGACTCGCTGGCCTCGGTCGCCTGGTTCGACGTGTACGCCAAGTGCATCCCGCCCAACCGGCGCGGGCGCATGATCGGGCTGGCCCAGTCCATCCGCGGGGTGCTGGCGATCGGCGCCGGGGCGCTAATCGCCCTGCTGCTGAGCGCCCAGGGCCCCTCGTTCCCCCACAACTATGCCGCCATCATCGGGCTGGCCGGCCTGTTTCTGCTGATCTCCTTCCTCTTCCTGACGCAGATCCGCGAGCCGGCCGGGCCGGCCGAGCAGGAGCGATTGTCTTGGCGAGCATACGTACAGAGCTTGATCAGCACGATACGCCGAGACGCGACCTTTCGCCGTCTGCTCCTGGTTCGCCTGCTGGCCGGGTGCGATGCGCTGGCGCTCTACTACTACATCGTCTTTGCGCGGGACGGGCTGGGGCTGGGGCCGGAGACCGTGGGCATCTTCAACACGGTCCAGACGGCGGGCGGCATCGTCGCCAGCCTGGTTCTGGGCGCACTGAGCGAGCGGTGGGGCAGCCAGCGGGTGATCCAGGTCGCCACGGCGCTCGGCGCGACGGCGCCGCTCCTGGGCCTGGCCCTGTACATCAGCGGGGCCAGGAGCAGCCCCGCAATCGTCGTCGCCTACGCCTGGGTCTTTTTCTGCATCGGCGTCACGTTGAGCGCGGGCATGTTGGGCTGGTTCAACTACACCCTGGAGCTATCGCCGGCCGACCGCCGGCCCACCTACCTCGGGATCTTTAACACCAGCGCCGGCATCCTGATCGCCCTGCCGCCGCTGGGCGGTTGGCTGCAAGAGCGGGCCTCCTACGGCGCGCTCTTTGCCGTCACGGCCGGCGTCCTCCTGCTGGCCCACCTGCTGACCTGGCGGCTCCCGGCCCGCCCATCCCCGGAAACACAGCCCGCTGACTAAAATCCATCTCATACCACGAAGGCATGAAGGCACCAAGAAGAAGCAGAATCAAGAAACCTTCGTGTCTTGGTGCCTTTGTGGTTCACAAGATGGCTTCTAGAGGCCATCGCGTCCGGCGGACAGTCCGTCGAGCCAGGGGAGCAACTGGCGCAGGTCGGATACCTGCCGCACGCTGTCGGCCCATGCTTCCGCCCCCGCGCGCGCGACGAGCAGGGGCGTCATGCCCACGCCGTGCGCTCCCTCCACGTCGGCCGGCTGATCGCCCACCAGGACGACGGCCGCGGCCGGCAGTCCGGCCCGGCCCAGCGCCTCGTGGTAGAGCTGCGGGTCCGGCTTGAGCACGCCCAGCTCACCGGCATAGAGGTAGAAAGCAAAGTAGGGGCGCAAGCCCAATTCCACCAGCGTCCCTTCGTTGGAGTAGAGCCGGCCGGTGAGGGCGCCCAATAGATAGCCCCGGGCCCGCAGCCCCTGCAGCGTGGGCAGCACGTCGGGAAAGCAGTACTCCTCCGCGCCGGCATAGAAGAGCTCCTGGAAACGGGCCGCGCAGGCCGCGGCATCCTCGCCTGCCCCCAGGTAGAGAAAGACCTGGCGATTGGCCGCCCGCCAGAACCCGCGTTCGTCGCCGATGTACTCCAGCCCATGCGCATTGAGGAAGCGCATGACCACGGCGCGGGCCTGGAGGCCGGCCTCCGTCCAGGGCAGGCCGCGCTCGGCGCAGACCTGCCGGTAAAAGACCTCCGGCTCGGGACGCAGCCCGATGAGAGTGCCGTCGACGTCGAAGAAGACTCCGCGGTAGGACATGGCAGACCCCCGAGGTTCCAGGAAGCAGAGGAGAAGGTAGCATGGGCTAGAGGGGCAGGAGGCAAGATGCCGGATGCCGGGTGCAGGATACCATCGGTTCCTGCTTCCTGCTTCCTGCTACTTCTCTGCCTCCAACAACAGATTCTCCCGTTTCCTCCGCCTCGATGCGTACGTGGTAGTCCGCAAGAAAGGGCCGCGGCAAGGCGCTACCTGCACTTGGCCAGAAGCTCCCGGCCGAACTCGGTGGCCAACGCTGGCGTCGCCGCGCCGGCCGGCCCCTTGACGGCGATGACGCCGATGACATTGGCCCGGCGGAAGCCCAAAAAAGACAGGGATACGCCCTTTTCGGCGACCTCGACATGGCGCATAACGGCCTCTTCGCCCAACGCCGGGGGCTCCGGCTCACCGAGCGCCACCCCACCCAGGCTGTCGGACAGGCCCCTGGCGAAACCCGTGGTCAGCTCGTGCAGGTTGTCCTCCGTCGCCGCGCTCTGCAGGACAAGGACCATGGACAACACCACATCCCCCGACTCCCCCTGGAAGGTGCGGTAGCTGGCGCTGCGGATCTCACCGAGCTGCTCAACGTTCATCTCCTGCATGAACGTCTCCAGCCCCTCGTCCGCCGCCATCGTGTAGCCGCTCCCCAGGTCCACCGCCGCCAGGTTGAGGTCCCTGGCCGGCGTGGTGATGAGCGCCTGGCCGCCGCAGGAGAGCAACAAGGAAAGGCCGAGGACCAGGGTCAACAGGATTTGACGTGCGCGCATCGCGATCCTCGCTTGGAAAAACATCCGCCGGGGACCCGGCCCCGCTCCAACGCCGCAGAATGCACCGGCCGGGGCCATTCTACTACAAAGGCCGGCCGATGGCAAACCGCCCCGTTTCGTAGTATAATGGTCCTGGGGACCAGTAAACCTGGGGATCGTTTCGGAGGCGGCCTATGCCGGGCGAAGTCAGTTGTCGGGCGCTGCGCCCACTCTTTCGCTATATCAACGAGCACGGTCTGTCCCCTTCCGACCTGCTGGCCGGCCGGCCCCCCGGCCAGGACCTGTTCGACACCGAGAACTGGATCCCGGCAGCCCAGTTCGTCGAGCTCCTGGAACGGGCGGCCGGCCTGCTCGACGATCCGCAGATGGCGGCCCATGTGGGCGAGGCCGCCGCTGCGCCCTGTCCCTTTGGCCCCATCTCCATGCAGGCCACCCTGGCCGGCAGCCCCGAGGCCCTGCTGAGCCAGGCCGGCACCTACCTGGGGCTGCTGCAGCGCGAGGCCCAGGTCGTGGTCCGCGAATGCGCCCCCGGCAGAGTGGTCCTGGAGGTCGTCCCCGCGCCGGGGAGCCGCCCCTGCCCGGAGATCTGCGCCTACACCCGCCACCTGCTGGCGGCCATCCCGCGGCTCTGGGGGGTGGAAAAGGTCCAGGTCCACGAACCGCGCTGCGCCGCGCTGCCGGGTGAGGCCCTTCGGGAGCGGGACCGCGCCTGGGTAGCAGGAGACAACGGGCCGGCGCGGGAGGCTCCCTCGCCGGCTGGCGGCCGCGCCCCCCAGGGCTCCCCCCAGGCCGATGGCAATGTTCTCTTGAACGGCACCGCCTACGGCGCGGACCGCTGTACCTACGAGATCTCCTGGCCCACGCCGCCGGCCGGCCGGCGGCGTGGGCCGGCCCGCCTCAACCCGCTGGCCGCGCTGCGCGGCTCCCTGTTTTCCCAACTCCTGCGCCAGCAGGCCACGATCCGGGAGCTGCGCCAAGAGGTCCGCCGGCTGCAACGCACGATCGAGGCCCGCGTCCTGGAGCGCAGCGAGGAGCTGCGGCAAAAGGCCCGCCAGACGGCGCTGGTGGAGCAGGCCGGCCGACGCTTTGCTGCCCTGTGGGAGGTCGAGGACCTGGCCGCGGAGGCCGCGCGCACCCTGCGCGAGGAGTTCGGCTACTTTACCGTGGCCATCTACCTGCGCACCGAGCAAGGGATGGTGCTCCAGGCGCTCAATACGGGGGACGACGCCGTGACCCAGAAGCCGGGTCAGGCGGTGTCGGTGCCCCCGGAGGCGCTGGAGCAACTGCACCGGGCCGGCCGGCCGCTGATCGAGAACGACCTCGCCGCCCGGCCCCACCCGCTGGGGCTGCCCCGCCTGGGGCGGGCGCGGTCTGCCATAACCACGGCCCTCTCCGCCCCGGAGCAGCCCCTGGGCATCATCGACGTGCAAAGCCCGCGTCAGGACCACTTCGACGACGACGACGCGCGTATCCTCTATACCCTGGCCATCCAGGTGGCCCTCACCCTGGAGCGCAGCCGGATCTACCGCCAGGAGCAGCGCGCCCGCCAACAGGCCGACGCCATGGCTACCCTCTCCCGCGTGGTCAACACCAGCCTGGAGTTGGACCAGGTGTTGACCTTGGCCCTGGACGAACTGCGCCGCGTCCTGGCGTACGACGCCGCGGCCATCGTCCTGCTCCAGGACGGCTACCCGATCCCCGCCGCCAGCATCGGATTGTCACCCCACGGCGCCTCGGCCCTGCCGGAGCTCTTCGATGCCGAGCAGCACGGGCCGTTGGCGCGTGCGCTGCGGCAGGCCGAGTCGGTGTGCATCGGCGACTGCGCCCAGGAGACCTTTCCGCCGCAGTTGGCCGCTCTGGCCTCCTGGTTGGCCGTGCCGCTGCGCTCCCACGGCACCACCATGGGGGCCCTGCTCCTGGCCGCCCGCCCGCCCCAAAGCTACACGCCACAGGACCTGCACCGCACCCAGGACCTTGCCGGCCAGGTGGCCACGGCCATCGAGCACGCCAGCCTCTATGAGCGCATCCGCCACGACCGCGACCGCCTGGAGGCCCTCTACCGCGTCGCCCGCGAACTGAACGCCGACCTGGAGGTCGAAGAGGTGCTCCGCCACATCCTGGGGGCAGCCCAGGCCAGCGTCGGCGCCCAGGGAGGCAGCATCATCCTCCTAGACACCGACGGACGGCCCACGCACAGCATCCTGCTGCGGCCCGGCGGCGAGCCCCTAGAACTGGTGCGGGAGGTGTTGGAACGCGGGGCCGCCGGGTGGGTAGTCCGCCACGGCCAGGGGCTGCTCATCCCGGACACGGACGCCGACCCCCGCTGGATCAAGCTCCCCGGAGAGACCCGCGTCGCCCGTTCGGCGGTCGTCGTCCCGCTCCTGGTCCAGGGGCAGGTCGGCGGCGTGCTGACGGTGACCCACCCGCAGGCCGGCCGCTTTGACGCCGAAGACCTGGACCTGCTCACCTCCATCGCCGGCCAGGCCAGCAGCGTGGTCCAGCGCGCCTCCCTGTTCGCCGCCATCCGCAGTGAGCGCGCCCGCCTGGAGACGGTCATCGAGGGGACGGCCGACGCCGTGATCGTCCTGAACGAGGATGGCAAGGTGCTGCGGGTGAACCGCTCGGCGGCGGACCTGTTCGGGCTGGAGCAGCAGGCCGTGGTCGGCCGGCCGCTAGGTTCGGCCGTGCGACACCCGGCCGTCGAGTCCCTGCTGCATCCAAACCGCGCCGGCCCCCGGCGGGCCGAGGTGCCGCTGGAGGACGGCCGCACCCTCTACGCCACGCTGACCCCCATCCCGGCGGTGGGCGCGGTCATCACCATGCAGGACATCACGGCCCTGAAAGAGCTGGACCGCATAAAGAGCGACTTCGTGGCCAATGTCTCCCACGACCTGCGCACGCCCCTGGGCGCGGTCCAGGGCTTTGCCGAGATGCTCGAGTTGGCCGGCCCCCTGACCAAGAACCAGGCCCACTTCGTGCAGCGTATCCTGTACCAGGTCGGGGCCATGACCGAGCTGGTGGAGAGTCTGCTCGACCTGGCCAAGATCGAGGCTGGGGTAGAAATGGAGATGGCCCCGTGCCAGTTGGCCGCCGTCATCGCCGAATCGCTGGACCAGATGGCCGGGCCGGCGGCGATCAAGCCGGTGGAACTGCGGCCTTCCGTCGCCGCGGACCTGCCCCTGGTCTGGGGCAACGGCCGGCGCCTGGGGCAGGTGATCAACAACCTGCTCGACAACGCCATCAAGTACGCGCCCGCCAACAGCCAGGTGACCCTACGTGCCTATGTCGAGGGCGACACCGTCCGGGTCGACGTCTCCGACCAGGGGCCGGGCATCGCCGCGGAAGACCTGCCCCACCTGTTTGAAAAGTTCTACTGCGCTCGCAAGGCGGGAAGCAGGCCCCGCGGGACCGGGCTGGGGCTTTCGATCGCCCACTCGATCATCGCCGCCCATGGGGGCCGCATCTGGGCGGAGAGCGTAGCCGGGCAGGGCTCCACGTTCTCCTTCACGCTGCCCATCGAGCAAAAAAAAGGCGGGTAGCCCGGCAATGGACAGCCGGGCTACCCGCCGGGGCAGCACAGATCGCGGAGCCGGGGGGCGCGGCCGCTACTCCTCGTCGTCGTCCGCGGGAGGGGTAGGTTCCTCATCACCGACCGCGGGCAAGTCGTTGCGCGGGAGCCAGGGCATATCCCCCAGGTCGGCCGGGATATAGCCCTCCCCCCCTTCGTCGCCCCGCAGGATACGGCGGATCTGCTCCTGCTCGCGCGCGCGGCCGCCCTCTTCTTGTTCCAGGGAAACCAGGGTAGCCCGCGAGCGATCTTCGGGGCGCCGCAGGCGGATCTCCAGGCCGGTGCCGGCAGGGATCAGGCGCCCGATGATGACGTTCTCCTTCAGCCCGCGCAGGAGATCGACCTTGCCCATCACCGCGGCCTCGGTCAGCACGCGGGTGGTCTCCTGGAACGAGGCGGCCGCCAGCCAGGAATCGGTGTTCAGGGCCGACTTGGTGATCCCCAATAGCACCAGGTGGGCCGTCGCCGGCTCGCCGCCGGCGGCGATGGTGTTGGCGTTCTCCTGCTGGTAGAGGAAACGATCCACCAGGTCGCCGGGCAGGAAGTCGGTGTCGCCCGGGTCGTCCACCTGTACGCGGCGCAGCATCTGGCGGACGATGATCTCGATGTGCTTGTCGTTGATGCTCACGCCCTGGGAGCAGTAGACGTTCTGGGCCTCGCTGACCAGGTAGCTCTGCACGGCCTCGCGGCCGGCGATCTGCAGCAGGACACGGGGATCGATGGAGCCCTCGGTCAACTGGTGGCCGGCCTCGACACGCTGGCCCTCGCGCACGCGCAGGCGCACCGTCACAGGGACCTCGTACTCGCGCACCTCCTCGTCCACCCCGCGGACGACGATGCGCCCCTCCTCCAACGCGACCTGCCCGGCGACCCCCGCCGTGATCGGCGGGCGGTCATCGCCCTGCACGTTGCTCTCGGCCAGCAGCTCGCCGGCCTCGACGGAATCTCCCTCCTGGACCAGGAGGTTAAAGTGCTCGGGGATCTCGTAGACATCGGCATAGGGATCGCTGCGCACGACGCGGACGGTCCGGCGGTCCCCCTCGCGGGCGATCTCGACGACGCCGTCGATGTCGCTGATCTCGGCCTTGCCCTTGGGGAGGCGGGCCTCAAAGACCTCCTGGACGCGCGGCAGGCCCTTGGTGATGTCCAACTCCGTCTTGACGCCGCCGGTATGAAAAGTGCGCAGCGTGAGCTGCGTGCCCGGCTCGCCGATAGACTGGGCGGCGATGATGCCCACGGCCTCGCCGATCTCCACGAGCCGGCCGGTGGCCAGGTTGCGGCCATAGCAGTAGGCGCAGAGCCCGGAACCGGCCTGGCAGGAGAGGGGCGAGCGGACGTAGAAGGAAGTGAGGGCGTCTTGCTCGAGGATGCGCATGGCCTCATCGGGCACCTGCTCCTCGCCGCGCAGGATGGCCTTGCGGCGGTCATCGCGCAGCAGGACCGGCGGCTCCTTCAGGATGTCGGCCACCCGCTTCCAGGCCTCCTTGTTGATGGCCGCGACCCGTTCCCAGGACCGCTCGTCGAACTCCTGGTTGCGGTCGACCAGGACCTCGCCCGTGCGCGGATCCACCACCGGGCTGGCCATCATCCGGCCGATCAGGCGGGCGCGCAGGTCCTCGATCGTGGCGTCGCTCTCGCGGATCCAGACGCCGGCCTCGGTGCCGCAGTCGATCTGGGTGATCATCATGTCCTGGGCCACGTCCACCAGGCGGCGGGTCAGGTAGCCCGCCTCGGCGGTGCGCAGGGCGGTATCGGCCAGGCCCTTGCGTCCGCCGTGGGTGGAGACAAAGTACTCCAGGACGGACAGGCCCTCGCGGAAGTTGGAGCGGATCGGCAGGTCGATAATACGGCCGGCCGGGTCGGTCATCAGGCCGCGCATGCCGGCCATCTGGCGGATCTGCTCGAGGTTGCCGCGGGCGCCGGAAGTGGTCATCATATAGACCGGGCCGAAGCGGTCCAGCGTCCGGGAGACCTCGGCGGTGATCTTCTGGGTGGCCTCGGTCCAGATCTCGACCGTGCCGCGGTAGCGCTCGCCCTCGGTGATCAGGCCGCGGCGGAACTGCCGCTCCAGGTTTTCCACGTCGGCGTCGGCCTGGCTCAGGATCTCGGCCTTGCGTTCGGGGATCTGCACATCCTCGATGCCGATGGTCAGCCCGGCGCGGGTGGCGTAGGTGAAGCCGAGGTGCTTGATGCGGTCGGCCATGGCCGCCGTCTCGGCCGGCCCGTAGAGGCGGTAGCACTCGGCGATGATGCCCCGCAGGGCCTTTTTGTCCACGACCTCGTTGCGGAAGCGCAGCGCCTCCGGCAGCACCTCGTTCAGGATCACCCGCCCCAGGCAGGTTTCCACCAGGCCTGCCCCGGCGCGGTAAGACGGGGGCAGCAGGATGCGGATGCGCGTCTGCAGGGTGATCACCCCGGCCTCGTAGGCCATCAGCGCTTCCTCGACGCTGGCAAAGGCCTTGCCTTCGCCGCGGGCCCCCGGCTTGATCTGGCTCATCGAGTAGCAGCCCAACACCATCTCCTGGGTCGGCGTCACGATGGGGTCGCCGGTGGCCGGAGAGAGCAGGTTCAAAGTGGACAGCATGCGGCCATGGGCTTCCGCCTGGGCCTTTTCCGAGAGCGGCACGTGCACGGCCATCTGGTCGCCGTCAAAGTCGGCGCCAAAGGCCGTGCAGACCAGCGGATGCAACTGGATGGCGCTGCCCTCGATCAACACCGGTTCAAAGGCCTGGATGGAGAGGCGGTGCAGCGAGGGGGCCCGGTTCAGCAACACCAAATAGTTCTGCACGACCTCTTCCAGGACGTCCCAGACCTCGGGGCGCACCCGCTCGACACTGCGCTTGGCGCTCTTGATGTTGTGGGCATAGCCGCGGGCCACCAGGCCGCGCATCACAAAGGGCTTGAACAGCTCCAGGGCCATACGCTTGGGCAGGCCGCACTGGTGCAGCTTCAGCTCCGGGCCGACCACGATGACCGAGCGCCCGGAATAGTCCACCCGCTTGCCCAGCAGGTTCTGGCGGAAGCGGCCCTGCTTGCCCTTGAGCATATCGGAAAGCGACTTCAGGCGATGCTTGCCGCGGCCGGAGACGGCCCGGCCCCGCCGGCCGTTGTCGATCAGGGCGTCCACCGCTTCCTGCAGCATACGCTTCTCGTTGCGCACAATGATCTCGGGCGCCTTGAGCTCCAGGAGCCGGCGCAGGCGGTTGTTGCGGTTGATCACCCGCCGATAGAGGTCGTTCAGGTCGGAGGTAGCGAAACGGCCGCCGTCCAACTGCACCATCGGGCGCAGGTCGGGCGGCAGGACCGGCAACACCTCCAGGATCATCCACTCCGGCCGATTGCCCGACTTGCGGAACGACTCCACCACGCGCAGGCGCTTGCCGGCCTTGCGGCGGCGCTGCGCAGAGGCGCTGGTCTCCATCTCTTCCTTCAGCTCCAGTTGCATGCGGTCCATGTCCAGGCGGCTGAGGATGTCGCGGATGGCCCCGGCCCCCATTTCGGCGCGAAAGATCGCCCCGCAGGTCTCGCGGTACTCCCGGAACTGCGCCTCGGAGAGCAACATGCCGCGGTGTAGCTCGCGGGTCATGCGCAGCTTGTGCTCGGCATCCTGGCGGATGGCCGCGATCCGTTCCTGCAAAGCCTCTTCCAGGCGGGCCACCTCCTGGTCGGCGACATAGACCTTCTGGTCGCGCTCGGCATCGGTCTGCAGCCGGGCATCGGCCTGCTTCTGGCGGATGGCCGGCTCCACCTGTTCGATCGCCCGCTGGACGATCTCGGTCAGGCGGGCAAAGGTCTCGCCGGAGACCGTCTCCCCGGCCAGGCAGACAATGGCCTGGCTCGGCTCAAAGACCAGGTCGCGCGGGGCCTTTTTCCCCTCCAGGCCGTGCAGCGCGGCCTCGATGTCCTTGGCCGCCTGCACAAAGGTCTCGGTCTGGGCGATAAGCTCCTCCTCGTACCCCTGGTGAGTGGCCTGCAGCGCCCGGTCCAGGACCGCCAACTCGCCGGCCAGTTCGTCGCGGATGCGCGCGATCTGCTCGTGCACCTCTGCCTCGGCCCGAGAGGTCTCCTCGGCCAGCGCCTTCTGGGTGCGATCGATGAGGTGCTCCCGGCGCTCGATATCCACATCCGTGACGATGTAGGCGGCAAAGTAGATGACCCGCTCCAGGTTGCGCGGGGTAATGTCCAGCAGCAGGCCCAGGCGGCTGGGCGTGCCCTTGACGAACCAGATGTGGCTGATGGGGGCCGCCAGCTCGATGTGGCCCATGCGCTCGCGACGGACGCGCGAACGGGTCACCTCCACGCCGCACTTGTCGCAGATGATGCCATGGTGGCGGACCCGCTTGTACTTACCGCAGGCGCACTCCCAGTCCTTCTGCGGGCCAAAGATGCGCTCGCAGAAGAGCCCATCGCGCTCCGGCCGCAGCGTGCGGTAGTTGATCGTCTCGGGCTTGTTGACCTCGCCGTGCGACCAATGACGGATGTCATCGGGGGAAGCCAGGCCCAGGCGGATAGCGGTGATCTCATTGATTTTCGTCATCTGTAGTCCTCGCCACGTCGATAACTGTAAACTGATAACCGAGCCCTGCCGATGGTTTCAGTTTTCAGTTCAGCTCTCGTCTAGTCCTTCTCGATTCCAGAGATATTGATCCCTTCCAGGCCGAGCAGCGGCTCCGCGTACTTGGCCGCGTCGTCGATGTCCACCGCCGACTCGTCCTCGCCATAGATCTCGACCGCCAGGGCCAGGCTCTGCAGCTCCTTGACCAACACCTTGAAGGCTTCGGGGATGCCCACCTCGTCGATCGGCTCGCCCTTGACGATGGCCTCGTAGGTCTTGCTGCGGCCGATGATGTCGTCGGACTTGACGGTGAGCATCTCCTGCAGCGTGTAGGCCGCCCCGTAGGCCTCCAGGGCCCAGACCTCCATCTCGCCAAAGCGCTGGCCGCCGAACTGGGCCTTGCCGCCGAGGGGCTGCTGGGTGACCAGGGAGTAGGGGCCGGTGGAGCGGGCATGGATCTTGTCCTCCACCAGGTGGGCCAGCTTCATCATATAGATCTGGCCGACGGTGATCTCGCCCTCGAAAGGCGTGCCGGTGCGGCCGTCGTAGAGGACGATCTTGCCGTGGCGGGGCAGGCCGGCCTCTTCCAGGCGCCGGCCGACCTCCTCCTCGTGGGCACCGTCGAACACGGGGGTAGCTACGCGGTAGCCGATCTCGGCGGCCGCCCATCCCAGGTGCGTCTCCAGGAGCTGACCCAGGTTCATACGCGAGGGCACACCCAGGGGGTTGAGGATGATATCCACCGGCGTGCCGTCGGGGAGGAAGGGCATGTCCTCCACCGGCAGGATGCGCGAGATGACCCCCTTGTTGCCGTGCCGGCCGGCCATCTTGTCGCCGGCGGCGATCTTGCGCCGCTGGGCGATCAGCACACGCACCATCGTGTGCACACCCACCGGCAGCTCGTCAGCCTGGTCGCGCGAAAAGATGCGGACGTCGATGACCCGCCCGGAGACCCCATGCGGCACCCGCAGCGACGAGTCCTTGACCTCGCGGGCCTTTTCGCCAAAGATGGCCCGCAGCAGGCGCTCCTCGGCCGTGAGATCGGTCTCGCCCTTGGGCGTGATCTTGCCCACCAGGATGTCGCCCGGCCCCACCTCGGCGCCGATGTAGACGATGCCCCCCTCGTCGAGGTTGGCCAGCAGGTCCTGGCCCACGTTGGGAATGTCGCGGGTGATCTCCTCGGGCCCAAGCTTTGTATCGCGGGCCTCGCACTCGTACTTCTCGATGTGCAGGGAAGTGAAAACGTCATCGCGGACCAGACGCTCGCTGATCAGAACGGCGTCCTCAAAGTTGCCGCCCTCCCAGGGCAAGAATGCCACCTGCACATTGCGCCCCAGGGCCAGCTCGCCATGGTCCGTGGAGGGACCATCGGCGATAACCTGCCCGGCCAACACGCGATCGCCTGTCTGGACGATGGGTCGCTGGTGAATGCAGGTGTCCTGGTTGGAACGGCGGAAGTTGATCAGCGGATAGAGGCGCTCCGTCCCATCGTCCTCGCGGACGACGATCTCGGTGGCCACCGCGCGGATCACCTCGCCGTCTCTGCCGGCGATGACCACCAGCCCCGAGTCGCGCGCCGCCTGGTACTCCATGCCCGTCCCAACGATCGGCGCCTGCGGCCGCAGCAAGGGCACGGCCTGGCGCTGCATGTTGGAGCCCATCAGGGCGCGGTTGGCGTCGTCGTGCTCCAGGAAGGGGATCAGGGCGGTGGAGACGGAAACCACCTGCTTGGGCGAGACATCCATAAAATCGATCCGCTCAGGGCGCTCCAGGGCAAAGCGGGACCCGTAGCGCACGGTGACGCGGTCTTCGGCAAAGTGCTTGCCCTCGTCCAACTGGGAGTTGGCCTGGGCGATCACGTAGCGGTCCTCCTCGTCGGCCGACTGGTAGACGATCTCGTCCGTCACCACCGGCTTGATGGGGATGCGCTTCAGGGGCAGGGCGGCGATCTTTTTGGCCAGCTTCTTGTCCACCGTCGCGCCGGCCTCGGCCACCACCCGGCCGCTCTCCGGGTCGGTGATGTTCTCGCGCAGGATGTGGCCCTCCAGCAGCGCGGCGCGGTTGTCCACCTCGCGCAGCACCCGGCGATAGGGCGTCTCGATAAAACCGAGATCGTTCACCCGGGCGAAAGTGGCCAGGCTGCCGATCAGGCCGATGTTCGGGCCTTCCGGCGTCTCCACCGGGCAGATGCGGCCGTAGTGGGAATAGTGCACGTCGCGGACCTCGAACCCGGCCCGATCGCGCGACAGGCCACCGGGCCCCAGGGCGGAGAGCCGCCGTTTGTGGGTCAACTCGGCCAGGGGGTTGGTCTGGTCCATAAATTGGGAGAGCTGGCTGCCGCCAAAGAACTCGCGCAGGGCGGCGACCAGGGGCCGGACGTTGATCAGGTTGTTGGGCATCACCGTTTCCGGGTCGTTGAGGGTCATACGCTCGCGGACGATGCGCTCGATGCGCAGCAGGCCGATGCGGAACTGGTTCTGGATCAGCTCGCCGACGGTGCGCACCCGACGGTTGCCCAGATGGTCGATATCGTCGGGGTCGCCCCAGCCGTTGTTCAGGCGGATCAACTCCTCGATGATATGGACAATGTCGCCCGGGATGAGGGTGCGCTTGTCCAGGGGCGGCGCTTCGAGGTGGCTCCTGACCACGCGGACATAGAAACGGCTGCAGAGGTGCTCAAAGCCATACTCCGCCGGGCCGATGAAGAGGTCCTGGCCCTCCTGGCACATCTCGCAGTCCGGGCAGATGTACCAGCCGCACTCGGGGCAGATCTCGACCTGGGTGGCATCGATGGCGTGGGCCTCGTCGCGCCAGCACTGCACCGACTTGCCGGAGAGGACCTCGGCGGCGATCTGGCGGGTCTGCTCGCGCAGGGCGGCCACCTGGTCGGGGTTCAGCGGCCGGCCTTCCTGCCCCCGGCTCACCCACCAGGCCCGTTCCTGGACCATGCGCTCGAGGATCTCATCGTCCCACCCGCCGCGGGCCTGTTTCCAGAGATCCAGCCAGGTGCGGCGCCGCTCCAGCCCCTCCCGCAGCGCGGCCTCCAGGTGATAGTTTTCCCACAGCCGGCGGTTCAGCTTGTAGCGGCCGACACGGGCCAGGTTGTAGCGCCGCTCGTCGAACAGCATGCTGTAGAGCAGGTTGCGGGCGTTCTCCGGGGTGGGCGGATCCCCGGGGCGCAGACGGCGATAGATCTCCAGGAGGGCTTCCTCGCTGTTGGTGGTCGGGTCCCGGGCCAGGGTGGCCTCGATGTAGGAGTGCTCCGGGTTGACATCGACGTGCTGAAAGAGGGCGCGGATCTCGTTGTCGCTGGCATAGCCCAGCGCCCGCAGCAGGATGGTCACCGGGATCTTGCGCCGGCGGTCCATCTTCACCGAAAGGACATTGCGGCGGTTCGTCTCAAAGTCGAGCCAGGCGCCGCGGGCCGGGATCAGCTTGGCCACGTAGAGGGGCCGGCCCTCGGTGGTCTCTTCCTTGTACTGGAAGTAGGCACCCGGCGAACGCACCAACTGGGAGACGACGACGCGCTCGGCGCCGTTGATGATAAAGGTGCCGTTGTCGGTCATCCAGGGAAAGTCGCCGAAGAAGACCTCCAGGTCGGGGATCTCGCCGCCGGCCTCCTTGCGCACCAGCCGCACCCGGACCCGCAGGGGCCGGGCATAGGTGGCGTCCCGCAGGCGCGACTCGAGCTCATCGTAGCGGGGCTCGCCGAAGTAGTAGTCGTCGAAGTAAAGGTCCAGCTTGCGACCCGTAAAGTCCTGCACCGGGGAGATCTCGTCAAAGAGCTCGCGCAGCCCTTCCTGGACAAACCAGCGGAACGAGTCCAGCTGGGTTTGGATCAGGTGCGGCATGGGCAAAGCCTCGGGGATGCGCGAAAAGAACTCGCGCAGCGGTCGCCCAACCTCATTGAGCGGGTACTGTGGTCCGGGAAGGCGTTCCTCGGGGGAAAGGACATCGTGCGTAGTGACGGCCAGAGCCATTGGACTTGCTCCTTCGCGCGGAGGCGTGCCGGGCGGCCGCGCTTCTGCTCGGATTGGCGGAAGCTAGAGAAACGACGACGGCACTCGTCATCTGCACTCCACCGGTTTCACCGCGACGCTGCGCCAAAAGGCACTCGAGGAAGAGCGGGGTGATCAAAGCACAGATGGGCCTACCCGCTGTCCCACTGGACAGGAAGATAAACTACAGGTATAATGAGCTAGGCCCGTGGACCATGCGGAAGGTGTCTCGACGAGGACACTCCACCCGCCAGCTTGGCCCAAAGAACGGGAGCATGGGAAACGCCACCGCTTGTCGGTCGCCCACCTCCCGGCGAAACAAAATAGTCTGTGCCCACCCCGAGGACACAATGCCCCATTTTGACGCAACCTCAAACATTTATTTTACCACGATGAAGGAAAAATGTCAAGCGGCCTGGCGAACGTTATTTCTACTTTTGGCGGCTATGTGGCGGCGGGCCTGGGGGCCGGTGGAGCGCTTTCACCGTCTCCCGGAGCACCGGCAGGTGCTGGCGGTGCTGGGTGGGCTGGCCGTGGGGCTGGCGGCGCTCTACCGGCCGCTGCCGCCGGCCCTGGTCCTGGTCGTCCTGGTCCTCTTGGGGATGCTGACCCTCCTGCGCCTGGACCTGGCCCTCTGCGCCGCCGCTTTCGTCCTGCCTCTCTATGCCCAACCTGCCACCATCGCCGGCCGCAGCTTCTCCCTCTTGGAGATCATGGCCCTGCTCTCCCTGGCGGCCGGCCTGCTCCTCGAACTGCGCCGCCTCGCCACCGCGGCCCGGCCCGCCCCCCGGCGCTCCCTCGCCACCTGGCTGGCCCACCGCTGGCGCGAGGCGCTCCCCCCCCTGGCCTTCCTGGCCGTCTGCAGCGCCTCCCTCTTCTGGAGCACCGACCCCTCCTTCGTCACCGCCGACGGCACCCGTCTGCTGCATATCTCCCTGCGCGAGTACCGCGTCACCATCGTCGAGCCGCTCCTGCTCTACCCCCTGCTCCTGGTGGCCTTCCGCGGCCGGCGCGGAGGGGCCTGGTGGGTCGTGGATGCGCTCGTCCTCAGCGCCAGCCTGGTGGCCTTGGGGGGCATCGTCCAGGTGTTCACCCCCTGGATGCACGCCGAGGTGTCGTCCGAAGGGGTGCGCCGCGCTACCTCGGTCTATGGCACCTTTTCCGCCAACAACCTGGCCCTCTTCCTGGGGCGCGTCGCCGCCCTGGTCATCCCGGGCGCGCTCTTCCTGCCCTGGGGCCGCCGGCGTTTCCTCTACCTGCTCGCCGTGGGGCCCATCGGCGTCGGCCTGGCCCTGACCTACTCCCGCGGCAGCTACATCGCCATCGCCGCCGTGCTCTTCCTCTACGGGGTGCTGCGCAGCCGGCTGCTCCTGCTGGCCGAGGGCGGCCTGGGAGCCGGGGGCGCGCTGCTGGCCTGGCTCACCGGCAAACTCGGACGCCTGCTGGCCCTGGACACCTGGAGCAACCGCCTGACCATGTGGCGCAACGCCTGGCTCCTGGTGCGCGAGCGGCCGATCACCGGCTGGGGGCTCGACGCCTACTACCACTACTACCGCCGACGCTTCCCGGGCCAGGAGGCCACCTGGAACCCCAATAACGGCCTGCTCGAGTTCTGGACACGGATCGGCCTGCTGGGGCTGGCCGCCGCCGCCTGGCTGTACGGCGCCCTCTTTGCCCAAGCCTGGCGGGCGTACCGGCAGGACCCACAGCCGGCCGCCCGCACGTTGGCCCTGGCCCTGCTGGGCAGCGTGGCCTATGCCCTGGTCCACAGCCTGCTCGACGCCCTCTTCTTTGCCCCCGACTGGGCGGCAACCTTCTGGATCGCCTACGGCCTCACCGCCCTGCTCGCCCGCCAAGAGTAAGGCCCTCCTCCCAGCCGGCAGCCCCCCCTCGGGGCTGCGCCGTGATCGGCCGGGACCCTAGGAAGGACTGGGGATAGGCGGGCCACCCCGGTCCACCCGGCACGGATAGCCGGTCACCTCGCGAATGGCCTCGTAGAGCGGCCGCAGCCGTCCGTACAGGCGCCGGTAGACACGGCGATACAGCCCATCGTAGATCTCGTGGGCCCGGGGATCCGGCTGAAAGGTCCGCCCGACGCGGGTCATCGCCGCCACGGCGCTGTCAAAGTCCGCATGCAGGTGCAACCCCACCGCGGCGTCGATCGCCGCCCCCAACCCCGCGGTCTCGTAGATGTGCGGCCGGGTGGCGGGCAGGCCAAAGATGTCGGCGGTCAACTGCATCGCCGCGTCGCTCTGGGAGCCGCCGCCGGAGATGCGCAGCTCGGTGATCGGCACACGGCTGCGGCGCTCGGTGCGCTCCTTGCCCTCGCGCAGGGCATAGGCCAGCCCTTCCAGGATGGCGCGGTAAAAGTGCGCGCGGGTGTGAACGTCGCCAAACCCGATCACCGCGCCCTTGGCCTCCGGCCCGGGCACCTTGAGCCCGGGGGACCAGTACGGCTGCAGCACCAGCCCCATCGAGCCTGCCGGCACCTGGTTGACCAGCTCATCGAACAGGGTCTCCGGCTCGCAGCCGCGATCCTCGGCCAGCCGCCGCTCCAGGTAGCCGAACTCCTCCTTGAACCAGGAGACCATCCAGTAGCCGCGATAGACCTGCACCTCGAGGCTGTAGGCGCCCGGGACCGCCGCCGGGTACGGGGGGATCAAGGGGATCACTTCCACGTAGCGGCGGTGGGTGGTGTTGATCGTCGCCGTCGTGCCGTAGGAGAGACAGCCGATGTGCGGGTCGAGGCACCCCGAGCCGATCACCTCGCAGGCCTTGTCGGCGGCCGCGGCGACGAGCGGCAGGCCGGCCGGGATGCCGGTGGCGGCGGCCGCCTCGGCCGTGATCTCGCCCAGCAGTCCGGCCGGCGGGACCAGGTTGGGCAGCATCGCCGGGTCGATCGGCACGGCCTGCCACTTCCAGTCGCCGGCGTCGGCCCAACGCAGCTTCTTGTAGTCCAAGGGGAAATAGCCCACCTGGCAGCCCACGGAGTCGACAAAGCTTCCGACCAGCCGATAGGTCAGGTAGCCGGAAAGGTAGAGATACTTGTAGGTGCGCCCCCAAACCTCGGGCTGGTGCCGAATGATCCAGTTGGCCTCGGCCTCGGCCTGGAGGTAGGCCACCGTCTCGCGCATACCGGCCAGGGCAAACAGCAGCCCCCACCACCCGCCCACCGGCCGCAGCCCATAGGTGCGGCGCTGGTCCGGCCAACCGATGGCCGGCCGCAGCGGCCGGCCCTGCTCGTCGACATTGATCACCGTGGAGCGCTGCGTGGTCAGGGCCACGCCGGCCAGGCGGCTGCGCAGGTCGGCCTGGCGCCACAGCTCCTGGCAGGCCCGGCAGAGCGTCGTCCAGAAGTAGTCGGCGTCCTGCTCTGCCCAGCCGGGCTGCGGGGAGCGGTAGGGCAACAGGGGCTGGCGGGCCTTGGCCACCAGGTTGCCCTGCAGGTCAAAGAGCAGGGCCCGGACGCTCTGGGTGCCGCTGTCGATCGCCAGGACCAAATCGCGGGGCATAGGCTCCTCCTTGTCAACCGCTCGTGGAGCAGGCCGGACCGGCCGGCGCCGGCCGGCGAACCCCTTCCGGCGCCGCGCCAGGCGCAGCCTCGGGAAGGCTGTAGCAGCGGCGCCACAGCGCCAGGTAGTCGGACTCCTCGGCCTCCCAGCGAGCGTCGTCCCACCCCAGCTCGTCCTGGCAGAGGGCCCGGATTTGCGGGAGCAGTTCCTCTCCCCCATGGGGCAGGAGAATCCCCAGGCGCACCCGGCGCAGCAGAAGGTCGTCCAGGTGGACAACGGCCTCCGAACGGGCCGCCCAGCGCAGCTCCGCCCACAGCGTGGCCGTGCCGGGGATGGGCTCCAGCTCCCCCGGGCGCGCCGCCGCCACCAGGGCCGGGGCGGCGGCCCCGTAGCGGCCCAGCAGCCGACGGCGGGCAATGTCGTCCAGGCTCCCGGCCTCCGGCATCTCCACCTCCACGCGGTTCAGGATGGGCCGGCGCTCGTCGTGGGGGGGCAGGTCGGGCCAGAGGCGGCGCACGGCGCGCAGAACGTCATGGGCGATCAGGCGGAAGGTGGTCAGCTTTCCCCCGGTCACCGTGACCAGACCGTCCTCCTCCCAGACGAGATGGTCGCGCGACTCCTCGGAGGGCGCGCACTCCCGGCCGCTGCGGATGACCGGCCGCACCCCCGAAAAGGTAGAGATCACATCCTCCAGGCGCAGATCCAGATCGGGGCACTGCGCCCGGGCAGCGGCCATCAGGTAGGCCACCTCCTGGGCATCGATGGCCGGTTCGGCATCCAACGGCTGGTCGTGGTCCAAGTCGGTGGTGCCGACCAGGGTGATCCCTTCCCAGGGGAAAATGAACACGGCGCGTTGGTCGGCGGGGTGCAAAAAGGTGATGGCCTGGGCGCAGGGCAGGCGCCAGCGGGGAAAGACCAGGTGGCTGCCGCGCAGCGGGCGGATGCAGGAGCCCACGCCCAGCTGCCCCCGCAGCGTGTCCACCCAGACCCCCGTGGCATTGACGACAACCCGCGCCCGGACCTCTGCCGTGCGCCCGCCGACCAGGTCGTGGAGCTCCACGCCGGCCACCCGCTCGCCGTCCCGCAGCAGCCGTCCGGCCCGGACATAGTTGAGCGCCAGGCCGCCATCGGCCAGGGCCTCCTGGATCACGCGCAGCACCAGGCGGGCATCGTCGGTCTGGGCATCGCCGTACCGGAAACCGCCTTCCAGCCCCTCCTGGCGGACATGGGGCGCCAGCATCTGAAAGTCGGCCGCGCCGTAGCGGCGGTGGCTCCACTGCAGGGCCAACAGGTCGTAGACGGTCAGGCCGGCCTGGAACATCCAACGCCCCGGATGGTCGCCCTTGTACGTGGCGATCAGAAAGCCCATGGGGTCGATCAGGCCCGGCCCCTCGGCCAGGAGCCGTTTGCGCTCCCGCACCGCGGCCCAGGTCAGCCGGATCTGTCCATCCTTGAGGTAGCGCAGGCCGCCATGCACCATCTTGGAGGAGCGGCTGGAAGTGCCCCAGCCGAAATCGCGCTGTTCCACCAGCAGGGTGCGCAGGCCCAGCCGGGCGGACTCGCGCAGGACGCCGGCGCCGGTGATACCCCCGCCGACGACGAGGATGTCCCAGGGACCGGGGAGCCGCGACCAGACATCGTTACGCCAGATTCTCTGATCCATAAAAAGCCTCGCTCAGCCCACTCAGAGCATCTTGCCCGGGTTCATCATCTGCTCCGGGTCCAACACCCGGCACACCTCGCGCACCACCGCCATCCCCAGCTCGCCTTTCTCCGCCTCCAGGTACGGCGCATGGTCTGTCCCCACCCCGTGCTGATGGCTGATGGTGCTGCCGAGGGCGACGATGGCCTGGCTGGCGGCGGCCTTCATGCGCTGCCAGCGCGCCAGCGTCTCGTCGGGGTCGGGAGCGAGGCGGAACAGATAGGTTGTGTAGATGCTCGACCCGTAGGGATAGAGGTGCGACAGGTGGGTGAATACATGGGCGCGCTCGTCGAACGCTTCCAGGGCAGCACGCAGGGCCTGCTCGACGGTGGCGATCAGGCGCGGGACGTCCGTCCAGTTGGCAGCCGTCTCCAGGGTGTCGATGGCATAGCCCATCTCCCAGAGCGTGTTGCGCAGATAGGGGGTGCGGAAGCGGCTCTTGTGCCACTGCCGGCCAAAGGAGCCCCCGACATAGACGCCGCCGTGCCGGCGGGCCAGCCCCACCGCTTCGTGGCGGGCCGGGCCGACGATCCCATGGCGCCCGGTGAGCCCCAGGATCAGCATACACTTGCCATGAGCAACGCCGCGCAGGGCCAGGAGCCGCTCCAGGGCGGCGATCAGCCGCTCGTGGCCGGCCAGGACCAGGGTGGTGGCCGTCTCCTGGGCGGTGCTCAGGCGCAGCATACCGAGCGGCAGGCGGGCCTGCATGATCTCGCGCACCGCCGCGCTGCCGCTCTCCAAGTCGGGGAAAAAGACTCCCAGGAACTCTTCGCGCTCCGGCAGCCGGGTGGCGCGCACCGTGGCCTCGGTGAGGATGCCCAGCCGTCCCTCGCTGCCCAGGACGAGCTCGCGCAGGTCCGGGCCGGCCGCCGAGGCCGGAAAGGGCGGCATGAGCAGCGTGCCGGCCGGCGACTCCAGGCGTCCCCCGGCAAAGAGGCGCTCGATGCGCCCATAGTGCAGCGACTGCTGCCCGCTGCTGCGGGTGGCGACCCAGCCGCCCAGCGTAGAGTACTCGAACGACTGCGGAAAGTGCCCCAGGGTAAAGCCGTGGGCCCGCAGGTGAGCCTCCAGGTCGGGGCCGGCGATGCCCGCGCCGAACGTCGCCAGCCCGCTGACCTCGTCCAGGCGCTGCAGCGCGCTCATCCGCGTTATGTCGACCGTGAGCACCGGGGCGGCGCCGGGCAAGACGTTGACGTGCCCCACCACGCTCGTCCCGCCGCCGTAGGGGATCACCTGGGCTCCCACCTGGCGCGCGTAGCGCAGCAGTTCGCGGACCGCGGCATCGTCCACCGGGTAGGCCACCCCATCGGGAAAGGCCGGCAGCCGTCCGCTGCGCAGCGCCAGCCAGTCGGGCAGGCTCTGCCCGCGGGCGTGGGTCAGCCTGGCGAACGGGTCGGTGGAGACCAGGGGATGGGCCGGCAGGCGCGAGGGGGGCACCGCGGCCAACACCTGCTCGACGGTGGCGTCGCGCGGCGGCGTTCCCGGCCCCACCCAGGCGTGCAGCGCCGGCAGCGCCCCCTCCGGCAAGGGGTAGGACACCGCTTCGTCGCCCCAACCGTTCCAACGACGCATCGTCTACCTCCAAGGGGGCGCGCACGGCGCGCGGTACGGTACTCGTAGCCCGAGTCCAGGTCGCTTATTCTGTGTTACGTGCCGCGCGCGCCATCCATAGCACCATTGACCGCCATCCACAGGGCCACGCTAGCCTTCATCACCCGCCGCACGATCCGCCGGGCCGCAGCCGAGTCGCCCCGCCGGGCTGCCTGGAGCAGCTCCTGGTAAAAGGCCCTCGAAGAAGCGCAGGCCCGCGGCTGGGCAAAGTAGAGGAGCGCCATCCGGTGGTACAGGCCGGCGAAGCCGTTGAGGATCAGGGTATAGACCGGGTTCCCGGTGGCCACGGTGAGGTGGCCTGAGGGGGGGTCACTGGCCAAGCGCCTGGTGGGCCTTCTTCAGCCAGGTGATGACCTCGATCTTCTGGGGGCACTTTTCCTCGCACTCCCCGCACTCCGCGCACCGGTCGGCGCGCTGCTCGGGCTCCAGCCAGCTATAGAAGAGGCGCCCCTTGTCCGGGCTGCGGTACATCACCGCCTCGTTGTACATCTCCAGGATACGGGGAATGGCCACCCCGCTGGGACAGGGCTGGCAGTACTCGCAGCCCGTGCAGGGGACCGGGATCAGCGACCGGTAGGCGTCGCGCACCCGGTCGACAAGCGCCAGCTCCTCCACCGTCAGCCCGCCCACGGCCGAACGGTCGGCGCTGTCGACATTCTCCTGCACCTGCTCCATCGTGCTCATGCCGCTGAGCAGGAGCGATACCTCGGGCTGGTTCCAGACCCACTGCAGAGCCCACTCGGCCGGCGTGCGCTTCCGAGGAGCGCTCTCCCACAGTGCGGCGACCGCCTCCGGCGGGTTGCTCAACTGGCCCCCGCGGATCGGCTCCATCACCACCACCGCCAGCCCCTTGGACGCGGCGTACCGCAGCCCGCGCGTGCCGGCCTGCTCCTCCACGTCCATATAGTTGTACTGGATCTGACAAAAGGTCCACAGGTCGGTGGCATCCACGATCTCCTGGAAGGCCTCGTAGCTGTCGTGGAAGGAAAAGCCCAGGGCGCGGATGCGCCCATCGGCCAGGGCCCGCTCGGCCCAGGCCAGCACCCCCTGGTCGCGCACCTGGGCCCAGGATTTGGCGTTCAAGGCATGGAGCAGATAGAAATCGAGGTGCGTCGTCTGCAGCCGCGCCAACTGCTCGTCCAGGTAGCGGTCGAAGTCGGCCGGCTCCTTGACCAGCCAACAGGGCAGCTTGGTGGCCAGGCGGACCTTTTCCCGGTATCCATCCTGCAGGGCCCGCCCGACAAAGGGCTCGCTGCTGCCGCGGTGATAGCCGTAGGCGGTGTCGATGTAGTTCACCCCGTGGTCGATGGCGTAGCGGAGCATGCGGGTGGCCTCTGGCTCGTCGATCCTGGCGGAATCGCCATCCAACACGGGCAGGCGCATGGTGCCAAAGCCCAGCGCCGAGGCTTTCCAGTCGAAACGGCCAAAGGTACGGTATTGCATCGGGAACCTCCAAGCGAGCGAATCAGCGAACAAGCGCGTCGCGGCCGGCGATCTCTTTCGTCGGGGCCCCCTGGCGCCCCCGGCGCTTCCTGCCGCCCACGGCGCTGCCGGTCTCCGGGGTAAGCTCCGGCGCCGGCTCCTCCTGGGGGGCCGGCTTCACCGACACGGTGCGCGCCAGGTACGCTTCGAGCCCCTCGCCGCGCAGGTGATCGTAGAGCTGGCGGGCGGGCTCTTCCTCGCGGTAGATGGCGTAGAGGGCCGGGCCGGCCCCGCAGAGGCGCACATGGTCGGCCCCGGCGTCGACGATCTGCTGGCGGACCTCGTCGATCTTTTCGAAACGTTGAAAGGCCACCCACTCAAAGACGTTAAAGATCAGCCCCGGCTCCAGGCAGCCCTTGTCCCGGATCAGGCGCGCCATGTGGCGCGTGACCGTGCCCGTGGTATACTCGCGCGGGGTAATGTGAGCGTACATCAGCCGGGTCTTTTCCGGGATATCGAGCGCCGGGCGCACGATCACCACCCAGTGCGGGGGCAGCGCCGGCAGCGGCTCCACCATCTGGCCCCGGTCGGAGGCCAGGGCCGTGCCGCCGACCAGGAAGAAAGGCACGTCGCTGCCGAGCACGGCCGCCAGGTTCTGCAGGTTGGCGGCGGTCATGTGCAGGTCCCACAGGTGGCTGAGGGCCGCCAGGGCGGTGGCGGCATCGCTGCTTCCGCCTCCCAGCCCGGCCGCCAAAGGGATGCCCTTCTCCAGGTGGATCGCAGCGCCATCCCGGCGGCCCGTGGCCCGCTGCAACAGACGGGCTGCGCGCAGCACCAGGTTGTCCTCGTTGGCCAGAGCCGGGACACTGCAACTCAGGGTGAGCTCGGGCGCCGGGGTAAAGGTCAGGGTGTCGTGCAGGTCCACTGTCTGGAGGATCGTCAACACATCGTGGTAGCGGTCCGAGCGGCGTCCGAGCACCTCCAGGCTCAGGTTGATCTTGGCATGGGCATGCCAGACGGTCATCGTTTCCCCTCACGAGAATCCATCCGCAGGTCCCGGCAGGTCCGCCACCGGTGCAGCCCACGGGGTCGGGGCTTTTAGCCGAGGGCGTTGCGCAGGTCTTCGACGATGCGCCGCGTATAGAGCCAGATCGAGCCCAGCTTGCTCTCGACGATGCGCTTGTCCAAGACCAACAACAGGGCCGTGGCCTCGGTAATGGTAAAGGCGTAGACATCGTAACGGGCGCCCGAAAAGAGGCTCAGGCAGAGCGAATGCTCGTCGGCCAGCAGGCGAACCAGGTCGCCGGAGGCGGCGAGGGCCGCGGCCATACGCGCCGCGAGCGCCGGAAGGGGCAGATCGCCGCCGTTGCCTTCGACGACCAGGGGATCCCCGGCAGCACTGGACAAAAAGGCCACCTGAGGGCCCACCGAGGCGACCAGTTCGCGCAAGGCCCGGCGAATGCTCTCCTCCTGGGCCGGCGTCAGGGTGACCTTGGGAGCCGGCGGCGGGGGAGGCCCTTCCCGCCGCGGCGGCGGCGCGGGTTTCTCCTGGACCGGCGGCGGGGGAGGCCCTTCCCGCCGCGGCGGCGGCGCGGGTTTCTCCTGGACCGGCGGCGGGGGCTCCTTCCTGGGAGGGGGCGGCGCCGGGGGCTTGGGGCGCGGCAGGGGCATTCCCAGTGCCCGGCTCAGCACCGCCGCCACCTCCTGGGGCGAGACCTCCGGCAAGAGGGCAAAGACATGCAGCCGTTCAGCCTGCGACTGCAGGGGCGGCGTGATGGGGGCCCCGACCAACACGACCTTGGTGGCCGGCGAAAGCGCCTGGACAACCTCGGCAAACTCGATGCCGGTCATCTCCGGGATCTGCCAGGGGGCCAGGACGCACTCGTAAGGGGAGCCCCGGATCTCCCACAGGGCCTCGTTGCCCGAAGCAGCCAGCGCAAACTCCAGGCTGTCGCCCCAGAGCTCGATCTGCACTTGGAAGGCGGGCGCGATGCCCTCCCGACCGGCTACCACCAGGACCCGTTTGGCCATGCCGCCTCCTCGTCAGCAAGTCTCCAGATCCGACCGGGGCAAGGTGAAGAAAAAGGTACTGCCCGCCCCCACCTGGCTCTCCACCCAGACCTTGCCGCCGTGCAGCAAAACGAGCTCGCGGGCGATGGACAAACCCAGCCCCATTCCACCGTGCTTGCGCCGCAGGGAATCCCCCACCTGGTAGAACGGCTCAAAGATGCGCTCCCACTCCTCGGCCGGGATCCCACAGCCGCAGTCCTGCACCGCCACCAGCACCTTGTCGTCGTGCGGCTGGGCCCAGACACGGATCTGCCCGCCAGCGGGAGTGAACTTGGCGGCATTGGACAACAAGTTGCCCAACACCAGCCCGATTTTTTCCTCGTCGGCGCGCGCCGGCGGCAGGTCGGGCGCAACCTCCACGGACACCTGGTGGCCCTTGTCCTGGTTCACCTGGCAGAACTGCTCGACCTCGCGCGGCAGGAACTCGCGCAGGTCCAGCGACTGCAGGTTCAGGATGACGCCGCCGGCCTCCAGGTAGCGCAGGTTGGTCATATCGTCCACCAGGCGGGTCAGTTGCAGCGCGCTGTCCACCATGGCGGCCGAGTACTCCTGAAGACTCCCATCCAGTTCCCCGCGCAGCATCATCGCATAGCCCAGGAGCACCGAAAGTGGCGTGCGCAGCTCGTGCGCGGCAATGTTCAGGAACTCGCTCTTCAGGCGATCGACCTCGCGCAGCCGCCGATACGACTCCTGTATCTCGCTGAAGAGCCGGGCCTTTTCCAGGGCGATGGCCAGCTGGTTACAGAGCAAGCCGGCCACTTCCAGGTCGCTCAGTTGAAAAGGCCGCAGGCCGCCCTTCTCGCTGAGGTTCAGCACCCCGAGGATGCGCTCGCCGCTGCGGATCGGCATAGCCAGGAAGGAAGGGTTCTGGTAGCGCTCCTGGTATGGCAGGGGCAGGCCGGCAATGCGCGGGTCGCGGCGAACGTCCTCGACCAGCAGCGGTTCGCCAAGCTGCAAAACGCGCCCGGCCACCCCTTCGTTCATCCCCACGGCGTAGTTGGCCGGGATCTCGGCCGGCAAGCCGACCGCCCCGGACAGGTACAGCACCTCTTTGCCCGGTTCGCGCAGCATCACCGAGCCGCGCCAGGCGCCCGTCTCCTCCATCGCCGCACGCAGCGCCACCTGCACCAGGACGTCGTCCTCCAGCGACGACGAGATCTGCTCGCTCACCTGGACCAGGCGCATCAGCGCCCGGGACCGCGAACGCTCCCTGGTCAGATCACGCTTGGCCAGGGCCTCGGACACCGCCAGGCGGAGGTTGTCCAGGTTCTGAAAGGGCTTCTGCAAAAAGTCGGTAGCGCCCTGTTTCACCGCCTCGATGGCCATCTCCATGGAGGCGTAGCCCGTCATCACCACGATGGCCAGATCGGGGGCAAACTGCCGCACCCGGCGCATCACCTCGATGCCGCTAATCTCGGGCATGCGCACGTCCAGCAACAGAAGGTCGTACTCCTGCTGCCGCAGCATGTCCAGGGCTAACAGGGGTTGGCTGGTCGCGGTGACTTCGTACCCATAGCGTTGCAGGCTGCGCACGCAGAGGTCGCAGATGTCCGTTTCGTCGTCCACGACCAGGATCCTGCCGGTTCCGCTCATCCAACTGCTCCATCGGGGCCCACTCGATCGGGTTCTGTATCCCCCGGGAATCCCCGGCGACGCGGGTCAGACCGCGCCGCTACCCCCATTCTCCTCCACATCCGGCGGTTCGTCCAGGACGAGCCATCGGCGATGGCCGAGCGCCGCCGGGCCCAGCCCCAGGGCCCGCAGCAGGGTCTCCGGCCGCGCACTGCCTCCCCGCCCCTGGCCCAGAACGGCGCGGACCACCAGCTCTCCGCCCGGGCGCCGCTCCAGCTCCACTTCGCCGACGGCCTGGCGCAGGTCGATCTTGCGCAGCCGCTCCTTGTGCCGCTCCTCCACGACCCATGTCGGAGACTGGAGAAACCGCTCAACCTGGGCCTGAGCCTCGCTGCAGGGGAGTGGATGGCGCACGATCAACTCGTAGGCGCCGGCGCGCACACGCGCCGCGAGGGCCGGCGCCTTCCAGGGCGCCTCCCGCACCTCTCGCAAAACAATCCCCGGCGGCAACTGGCCGGCCAACCGTCGCTGGACCTCGCCAGGCGCGACCGCCGGCGCGAGCTCGCACTCCAACCACTCCGCGTCGGCCGTCATACCGACGGCCAGCGGCAGAGCCAATGAAAGACGGGGATGAGGATGAAATCCCTGGGAGTAGCGCAGCGGCAATCGGGCACGGCGGACGGCCCGCTCCCACAACCGCATCATATCCAGATGGGAGAGGAAGCGGATACTCCTCCCCCGGGCAAAACAAATGTACAACCGTTGCCCCGGTTCCATTGGTTCGACGCCCACGATGTCTCTAGCCGGTCCCACCCAGGGTGGAACATCTCTATTGTACTACAATCACCGCCGCCGTGCAACTTGTGCATATTGTGGTATAATACCTGCCGGGCAAATATGGTCGGGCGCCCAGAATAGGAGCAGCCGAGCGATGCCGCGCTACCAGTCCACCCGCACCCTGGAGGTGCTGAACCGCATCAGCGAGATGATTGCCGGCCGAACGCCCCTGCCGACGATCCTGCAGGCTCTGGCCGAGGCCACCCAGGAGCTGGCGCACGCCCACTGGGGCCTCTTCCTGTACCGCCCCCCCTCGCGCCCCGCCGAGTTCTACGGCCCGGCTGCGGCCGTCTCCCTGGGCCCGGCCCTGCTCACCGCGCTGGAAACGTCCGACACTATCGCCAGACCGCTGACCACGCTGACCCTGGCCCACCCCGATCCCTCCTGCGGCCCCGTGGCGACCTTAGCCGCCCCCGTCTGGCAGGGGAACTCGCTGCGCGGCGCGCTGGCGGCTTGCTACGAATCCCTGCCCGCGCGCCCTCCCACCATGGCCCTGACCCTCCTCAACAACCAGGCGCGCATCGCCATGGAAAAGTGGCGACTGGGAAACATCAACCCCGAGAGCTATGACGGCGTGATCCAGGCCCTGGCCTCGCTGATCGACACCCGCGATCCCTACGCTATGCGCCACTCGCAGGCCGTCACCGAGTTGGCCGTGACCCTGGCGACGGCGCTGGGTCTCGACGAGGAAGAAGTCACCAACATCCGCTACGGGGCCCTGCTCCACGATATCGGCAAGATCGGCATCAGCGAGGCCATCCTCGCCAAGCCCGGCACCCTCCTGCCCGGCGAGCGCGCAGTGGTGGAAGCCCACCCCCTGGTCGGGGCCTCGATCCTGCGCAATATCCCCTATATGGAGAACATCATCCCCCTGATCCGCCATCACCACGAGCACTACGACGGCACCGGCTATCCCGACCGCCTGCGCGGGGACGAGATCCCCCTCGGAGCGCAGATCATCGCCGTGGCCGATGTCTTCGAGGCGCTGACGACCGGGGAGCGATCCTATCACCGGGGGCTGGACATCCTGGAGGCCTGCGCCATCCTGCGCCAGGAGGCCGGCAAGTCGCTGAATCCGGACCTTGTCACCGCCTTTCTGCAGACCATCGGCCTAGCGCCGGAAGACCTCGCCGCATGAAACTGGCCGCCCCATCAGGGTGGCCAGACCCTCCATAAGGAAAGCTGTTTGCGGCCGCCTGGGCCTCCGCGCAGGAGCCTACCTCTTGCGTTTTCCGAGAGCCTCCAGGTTCTCCTGGGGTACGGCGATCGTCCGCCCGTCCGCCAGCCGCACCTCGACCATCCGGTAACGCGCGCCGCAGCACGCCCCCCGCAAGCCGCGCGAAAAGCCGACGATCGTGCCGGTCTGCCCCAGAAGGCTGTCGTTGAGCAGGCGGACCTCGGCGCCCAGCGCCAACTGCTCGCTTTCCGCCTCCACGGAGATCTCGGACGGTTCGGCCCGCAGCAGGGGAATCAACAGTTGGGGACGGCGCATCTGGGGGCCATGGAGCCATGTGCGCCCATCCAGCGCCGCCTCGGCCCCATCGTAGGAGGTGAGCAGCTCAAAGGCCGGCTCGTCCATGGGCCACCGCCCTACTCCCTCGGTTACCATCAGGGTCAGGGGAAAGTTGCGGTCCACCGGCAGCGGCGGAAACGCCCAGCCGTTCGCGCCGACGCCCCAATCGCCATCCTCCTTACAGCCCAGGAAAGCCCGCAGGTCCTGCTCGGTGATGCTGCCGACGATCAGCCCCCGCACCCGCAGTTCCACCGCCCGGCGCAGGGCCGCGGCGCTGACGGTGCTGCCGCCGACCACGATAGAGAGCGCGGCGCGCTCGTCGAGCGCCTCGGGCGGCAGTTCATCGCCGGGCGCGGTCACGGCCGCCCGCAGGACGCCATGCCGCTCGCCGCCGAAGCCAAAGGCCCCCTGGACCAGGGCGGCCGGCGTCTGGATGGTCACCGAACGGTAGGGCTCCACCGCAGAGATAAACCCTTTGAAGGGAGCCCGGAGCTCAAAGGTCTGCGAGGGCGGGGTTATCACCAGGTAGCCGCGTTCGGCCTCGCCCGTCGACAGGGTGCCGGCGACAGGCGCGCGCCAGAGGCGCTGCCGCAGGCCGCCGACGCGAACCACCAGGTCGTTGACGGCTACCGAGTCCCCATCCTTGGCCAAGACGAAACGCGACAGGTTCTTCTCCGGGATTCCCAGCAGGCGGGCCACGGGGAAGCGTTGTCCGCGCGCCGGGACCAGGGTGCGGCCAAGCACCTCGTCCGGTTCCACGCGGTTGCCCACCCGCTTCAGCAACTCGCCGGCGAGCGGCAGCTCCCGCACCTGGGTCACCATAATCAGCGGGTTTACAACGGGCTCGAAGGTGGGATAGTAGACGGTCACGTTAGACTCCTGATCGCGTCAGGCACCCGGTCCTATCGGCAGGTCGGGCGATTCCGCCGGGGGGCCTTCCTCGGCGGATGGCCGAGGCGGCAGGGTGCTCTCCAACTCTTCGGCGGTAAAGGCCCCGGACTGGGAGAGCCACCGCCGCAGGAGGGCCTGCCGGGGCTCGTCTTTGGCCGGCAGCTCCAGCGGCCGGCCGCGCGCGTCGACGATCAGGCCCAGGCTGCCGCCGCGGAGCATGTCGCCGTCCTTGGTGCTCAAGGGGGCGCCGGGCCGGCCCGCGCCCAGCCGCACGCCGCGGGCCGGCTGCACCGTCAGGTGCGCCTCCTCACCCCAGTTGAAGGGAATGATGGCGATATCCCCCCACCGCACCTCAGTCTCGTGGCGCATCTGGTTCGGATACTCCAGTTCCACAGTCAGGGCCAGCGCGCCCTCGCGCACGCGCCCCAGGGGGACCAGGCAAGTGCCCAGGAGGGCCAGTCCGTCCCGAAGCAAGACGCATGCCGCGGCATCGGGGTTGAGCGTGGCCAGCGCGCCAACGGAGGGGATCAGGCAGTAGGGGTCCAGGTAGAGGCTGAACAGGCCGGCCGCGCTCTCGTCGGCTAGCTGCAGGGCATCCAGCAAGATCATCAACGATTGGGCCGGCCGCGGGGCCCGGGCCACCCCCCCACCGCTGGCAACCAGGATCTCGAACCCCGGCACACCCTGGGCCGACAGGCGATCGGCAATGGCCGCCAGGGCCTCGCGGGCCAGCGCCTGCTGCAGCAGGAAATCGCGCACGGTGGTGGAGACCGTGCGCGGGCGCAGGGCCCGGTTGAGGACCCAGGCGCGAATCTCCTCCAGGGTGGCCGGGAAAGGCAGCCAGCGCCGGATCCGTTCGGCACCGCGCTCCGCCAGGATGCGAGCGATGCCATACCCCAGGCCAAAGTGGCCCAGGACGACACGAGCGCTCTGTTCCCCACCGGCCCAAACCAAGGCCGTCGCCCCACTGCCCAGGTCCAAAGAGAGGACCTGCCGTTCGTGATGGGCGGCCAGGAACCGGGTCGCCAACTGTAGCCCCATGTAGGGCAACTGCACGGGGCTCTGCGACCAGGAGGCCAACTCCTCGTACCCGGGCACCCGCTGCAGCACTTGCTCTTCGTACAGGTGCCGGACCTCTTCCCGGGCCGGCAGGAGCTGCTCCTCGCGCATCGTGGGGCGGAGGTTCTCCACGATCCGCAGATCCACCCGCTCCGCCAGGTACTCCTGGATCACCTCCCGGGCCTGAATATTGCCGGCATAGATCACCGGCAAGGCCGGCCGGGCGACCTCTTCCTCCATCCGCGCCGCCCGCGGGGCCAGCGCCTCGGCCAGGGACCGGGCGAGGGTTCGCAGGGGAGCGGCGTTCCCGCCGTCGATGCCGCCGACCAGCAGGACCCCGCCGGGATAGAGATCCTCGACCACCCGCCACCAGGGGACCTGACCAGGCTCGGCCGGCACTCCCGACAGCGGGGCCTCCTTCAGGACCTCCTCCATCGTGACGACGCGGAACGGCACCGCGTAGGTCCCCTCGACCGCGCGCTGGGCCGTCTGGGCGGTGATATCGGCGGTAACGGCCAGCACCAGGATCGGCAAAGCGCCGCCCGCGCTGCAGGTGGCCACGAACGCGTCGACCCCCTGGCCGTCGCGACCCTGGGGGATGCGCAGGCGGCCATTCTCCAGCAGTTGCCGGCCGCTGCTGTGCTCCAGCTCGGCAATGCCCTGCCCCACGGCTATCGTGACATTCGCCAGCGGCAGCTCGGCCGTCGTCGGCAACTCGGCCTGCGAGACAAGGCGATACTCGCTCTCCCCGACGATGTCGACCAGCGTCACCCGCGTGCGCTCGATGCCGCAGTCAGCGATCAGGATCGCGCGAAAGTCCGTTGCGGCCCGCATACCGTCTCCTCTTGTAACAGCCGGCCCCGCTCAAGCGAACAGGGTCTTGAGCCACTGCTCCAGGAACTGGATGCGCTGGATCAGGGCGTTCAGCAGGGACACCGCCCGCGCTCCCAGGAACGACCCCAGGGAGACCATCAGTCCCCAACGCCCGACTTTGGAAACCCCCTGGATCACGCGGCCGAAAGGGCGGTCCCGCCGCACCACGAAGAAGAAATAGGTCAGCACGGCGAGCACGAGCAAGACGATCACCACGTTATCCAGGATGGCTGCTCCCCGCAGGGGCAGCAGCGTCGCCCCCACCTGGGGGATCAGGGTGCCCATCAGGGCGCCGCCGATCGCCAGGGCCGCCCCCACGCCAAAGACAATGGCCAGGGCCCAGGAGGCCAGGAAGCGCACCGGCCGCGCGATCCAGGTCAACAGGAGCACACCCCAGAAGAGCCCCAGCGCCGTCATCACCTGGGAAAGCGGGTTCACCGAGCCCCCGGAAAAGATCAGCCCGTTCACAGCGGGCAGGAGGACCCGCTCGATGACGACAAGCACGCCGTATCCCAGGGCCGTGCCCACGAGCAGGTGCTCAGCGAAGCGAAAGAGAGGGTTGTCGGCAATCAGGTAGCTATAGACGAAAAGGGTCAGGACCGCCGCAACCCAGAGTCCGATCACTTGCTCCATGGAACCTCCTGAACGAAGAACGCGGCGTGGGGATCGGGAACGCCGATCTCACGAACCCCGCGAATCGCGGCGCAGGCGGATCAGCCCGGCGGCGGCCTGGGCCAGGTTGCCCAGCACAACCAAGGCCACCAGGGCGATCTCGGCCGCTGTCAGCAGTGTGCGCCGCTGCGCCAGCGGAAAATCGGTATTGAGCGCAATGCCCTCGTTGATGCGCAACCAGGCCTCGTACTCTGCCGCCGCCGGGAACCCTTCCAGGACCCCGTCGGGGGCGATCGACCGGGCCTGCACGTAGGGTTCGACCAGCGGGACCAGCTCTGCCGGGACGACCAGCAGGCAGGGCAGATCGGGGTAGCGGCTGCGCACTTGCTCCAACCAGGCAATTGCCCGGTCTTCCTCGCCGGCGATGACCACCAGCAGCGCCACCCTGTCCAGCGTGCCCGCCTGCTGCAGCAGCTTGTAATTGGCACTGGGCCGGCCGTGGAGGAAATCCCGGGGGAACGTCTCGTAGAGCGGCCGGGCGACGAGCATGCGCAGCGCGCTCTCGCCGCCGGTCCGCAGCCCCAGGTTGACGTAGTGCTCGCCGTAGTCGTACTGCTGGTTCGGCTTCAGCACCGTAGGAGTAGCGAGCGCCGCCGCCAACACATCCTGGGCCAACTGCCCCCCCTGGGCCAGCGTACTGACAGCGATGATCCGCGCCTCGCGTTTGACCAGGTGGCTGGTCACCGCCAGGGCCAGGGGCTGCATCTCGGCTGCTCGCTGAACATCCCAGTCGTAAGCCACCAATACGACGGCGTCCCCGGCGCCGGCACTCTGCTCGATCACCTCGACGGCCTGCATAGTCCGGGAGGAAATCGGGACGGTCATGGCCGGGATCGGCAGATTGCCCACCACCAGGGCTACCATGAGCGCGGCCATCGCCAGCATAGGCCAGCGTTGGCCCAGCCAGCGGAGCAGGCGCTGGGGAAATGTAATCGCCCGCGCCGGACGGGGAGCGACGATCGGCTCCGGGGCGGCCAGCAGGCCGTTGAGCAGATCCACGGCCCGCTGACGCGCCGCCGACAGCGGGGGCAGGGCCGGCCGAGGCAGGCTCTCGAGCGCCGCCATGGGCAGCGGCTCCTCGGGGACCTCTTCCGTCACCAACTGCTGCAGCCAGGCCATGTCGCTGCTGGGAGCCTCGGCAGGCTGGGCCGGGGCCTCTTTCTCCTCGACGCGCAGCCACTCGGGCAGCTCGAGTCCCTCCAGGAAAGGCTCCGGGGCCGGCTTCTCCGAAACAAGGGGCTCGGCCGGCTCCTGGGGCGGCCGGGGCGCTTCCACAACAGGTGGGGGCGCCGCGGCCCACCCGGGCAACGGTTCCGCCTCCTCCGGCACGACGGGAGCGGGCTCGACCTCCTCGGCAGCGGGCTCCACTGCCGCCGGCGTTGCCCCCTCCATCCAGGGCATGGGCGCTTCCTCGGGTGGCGGTTCCGGCACGGCTTCCGCCGCCATCCACGGCGGCGGGATTTCCTCCGCCGGCGCAGGCGCCTCGGGAACAGGAGCCTCCACCGCCTCGGCCGCCAGCCACGGCGGCAGCCCTTCCTCCGCCGGCGCAGGCGCCTCGGGAACAGGAGCCTCCACCGCCTCGGCCGCCAGCCACGGCGGCAGCCCTTCCTCCGCCGGCGCAGGCGCCTCGGAAACGGGAGCCTCCACCGCCTCGGCCGCCAGCCACGGCGGCAGGACCTCCTCCTCAACATCGGCCGTTGGAGCCAAGGCCGGCGCACCCGGGGGTGCCGCTTCCACCGGCGGCACGACGGCCTCTGTCGGAAGCTCCCCGGGCGGAGCCTGCTCGACCAACCATCCGGCCAGGAGACCTTCCGCCTCTTCTTTCGGGGCCACAGGAGCCTCGGCAGACAACCAGGAAGGCAGATTCTCCTCCAATCCGCCGAGCCATGAAGGGACCTCGGAGGGCGGAGGCGCCGCAGGGCCGGCGGCCGGCGCTTCCACCGCCAGCCACGGCGGCAGGGATTCCTCCACGGGGGCAGGAGCAGAGGGCAGCGAAGAAGGCAACCATTCCGGTATAACTTCCTCCGTCGGCGTGGGCGCCGCAGGAACGGGAGCCTCCGGCACTTCCGCCGCCAGCCACGGCGGCAAGCCTTCCTCTGCCGGCGCGGGCGCCGCAGGAACGGGGGCCTCCGGCGCTTCCGCCGCCAGCCACGGCGGCAGCCCTTCCTCCGCCGGCGCGGGTGCCGCAGGAACGGGAGCCTCCGGCGCTTCCGCCGCCAGCCACGGCGGCAAGCCTTCCTCTGCCGGCGCGGGCGCCGCCGGAACGGGAGCCTCCGGCGCTTCCGCCGCCAGCCACGGCGGCAGGCCTTCCTCCGCCGGCGCCGCCGGAACGGGAGCCTCCGGCGCTTCCGCCGCCAGCCACGGCGGCAGGC
>CAZQFV010000009.1:0-24483 GCA_964592645.1 uncultured Chloroflexia bacterium | reverse complement strand
CTTCCTCCGCCGGCGCCGCCGGAACGGGAGCCTCCGGCGGCGGAGGCGTCGGCGGGACGGCAGGGGCCTCTTCCAGCAACCAGGGCGGCAGGCCCTCCTCCGCCGGTGCTGCCGGAGGGGGTTCGGCCATCCAGGGTGGGGCTTCGACGGCCTTCTGCGGGCCAGGCGCGGCCGGCGGTGGACCGCCGGCCAACCAGGGCGGAAGCTCCTCGCCGGAGGGCGCCGGGGCCGTCGGGGCGGCCGGCCCAGAGGGCGGCCCCTCTGCCGGCCACGCGGGCAACTCTTCCGGTTGAGCCGCCGGCGCGGAGGGCTCCTCGGTCAACCAGGGGGGCAGTCCTTCGTCAGGTGTTGGCACGGCCCCGGGCGTCATCGCCTGCCGAGGGGCTGCCTCCAACCCCTCGCCCAGGCTGCGCAGCCAGGACGGAACCTCCTCCCCCCGGGGCCGCTCCTCGCGCTTTTCCTCTCTCAAGGCTTTGCCACAGCGCCCGCAGAACTGGAACGAATCGGGATTGGGGGCGCGACAGTTCGGACAGAGAATCATGGCTCACTCCACATAGGGCCGCTCCTGACCCAGGATGACGCGTACCGCCGTCGAGATGGCCCCGATCGCCGAACCCAGCAGGATCGCCCGCACGCCGGCCATCGCCGGAACGCGCAGCAGCCACTGCTGGAAACGCACGATGTCGGAGCCCAAAAGAGTCCAGACCGGCGCGATCTGCCCCAACAGGACAATCACTGCCGCCACGGTCACCAGGGTAGCATCCAGGTTACGCAGGCGCAGCGCGCGGAAAAAGGCCGAGGCCAGGAAAAAGGCCAGGAGGGAGAAAAAGGTCGTGGAGAGTGGTTCGAGCACATAGTGAAAGACCCACTGCACCGTGGGGTCTCCCGGCCCGATCGATCCGGGCAGCGACCCGAGCACGATCACCGTCGCCGCCGACAGAAGGAGGACGATGCTGTAGGACCAGCCGGACTGGCGCTGGGCGATCCGCCGCACATGCTTGCCGAAGACGTTCACCAGGCCCAGCAGCACGCCGAACGCCGCAATCAGGCTGGCCCATTCGACCAGGCCGTTGAAGAACGGGTCCAGGCCGGGCAGGGAGACAAAGAAATGGATCAGGACCAGGATCCCAACGATGGAGGCAAGGATCCAGGGTACGTACACGGTGGCGATCCGTCTGAGCATGGGCCGGCCTCCACTAAGGTACGGGCATCTGGAACAGGAACCCCAAAGTACCACCCAGGACCCCGGCCGTGGCCAGGATCACTCCCAGGAGGATCAGCACGATCAGGAACATACGGATTCCATCCTGCGCCAGCAGGCCGACAAGCCGGGCCGGCTTGGGATCCATGTAGGCGCTCACGGCATAGATTTCTTCCCCCAGCAGAAAGTCGTCGGTCACCAGGGGCAGGAGTGCGGCGGAAGTCGGGCGGGCGGCGCCGGCCAGTTGAAACTTGGTCTTTTCCGCGCCCACCTCGCCGATCAGCAGCAGCTCATCGCCCAGGGCGCCGACGATGACGTTGCCCTGGACCTCGGGACGGGCCAGTATCTCCATCACCCCGGCGGCGTAGGCGGCCGGGTTCTGCTGCGCGATCAGGGATGCTTCGGCGGACAGGCCCGCCGGCCGGCCAGCGGCCCGCAGGCCGGCCTCCACGGCGTTCCCCGCAACCAGGCTCACCACGGCATCGTTGGCCGTCGCCTGAACCGGCACCCCCAGCGCCAGCGCTTCCCGGGCGACCCCCCGCGTCAGCTCCAGACCCGCCAGGGTCTCGGCGACGCTGTTGCGCTCGTGCAGGGCGCCCGTCCCCGGCGAAACGTGCACCGCCTCGCCCATCTCGGCCGCGCGGCGCAAAAAGCTCCGCAGGCGCTCGATCGGAGGGAGCGGGCGCGGCGTGATGTCGGCCAGGCGGCCCCGCCGGTACCAAAGGCTCCAGAAGTAGAAGAAGAGGAAGAGAAATATCACCAGCAGAACGAACGCCAGGATGGTGGCGCCACCAAACGGAAAGGTCATCAGGCACGCTCCTTGCCCGGCCGGCCGGCAGGACCCTGCAACTGCATCTCCAGCGCGGCCAGGAGAGTCTCCAGCCGGGAACGGTCCTCGAGAATCCCGGCCAGGCGCCCCACCGAATAGCGCCAGCGCTCCAGCGGCAGGAAGGGCTGCAAGAAGAGGAGCCCCTGCCCGCCGACAAAGGCCAGCGGCCGCAACCCATGGAGCAGCAGGAAAGCCGGCCCGATCAGGCCCACTTCCTGGAGCCAGGAAGCCACGGACTCGATTTCCGCATCGTTATGCGCAGCTCGATCCTGAACAGACATAGTACTTTCTTCCCACTTCCAACTGCCCATAGTATACCATACTCTTGTTCTCGATGCAATAGAACACGGCCGCGCTACGCGCCCCGGCGGAACCCGCGCTACCCGAGAGGCGGCTCTGCCGGGCAGCCTTCCTGCTCCCAGGCGGCGATGATCTGCCGGTTGACGGGCACCCGCTCCAGGAAGGTGTTCCGCAGTTCCGGGTCCTGGACCTCGCCGGCCAACTCCTGCAAGATGCGGTAGGCGCGCTCGAGATAAGGCCGGCCGGCCGCCGGGCCCCGAACCCGGTGGACGATGAGGTAGTGATTGTAATACAGGCAGGGTATGTCGTCCACGCGCCTCCCGCAGGACTCCAGGAAGGCTATCACCTCCCGAGAGTTCTCCAACGCCGCCCGGCCTTCCCCCACCCCTAGCCGGGCCAGGGATTCAAAGGAGCGATAGCGCATCACGTCCAGGGTCTGCCGGCAAGACTCGGCGATCTCGATTGCCCGGCGGATGTGCGGCAGCGCCTCCGCCGGCCGGCCCTGGGCCAGCAGCACGCGCCCCAGCAGCCCCTCCCCCTCGATCGTAAAGTTGCGATCCTGGCACGTTTCCATCAGCGCTATACAGCGCTGCGCTGCATCCGACGCCTCATCGTAACGCGCCAGGCGCAGCAGAGCATGGCCGACAACAAACCAGGTCATGCCCAGCAGCAGCGGGTCGCTGGAACGCTCGCAGAAGGCCTGCAACGGCCAGATCAACGCCAGCGCTTCCTCCATTGCCCCCAGCGGCAGCAGGGCCAGCGCCTCGTTGATCTGGGCGACGATCATGCCGCGCTCGTCCTCCAGGGTCCGGTAGAGCCGGGCGCCCTGGCGAAAACATTGCAGGGCATCCCAGTACCGGACGGTGATCGCCAGGTGGATATTCCCCAAACTGTTCAGCACGGCCGCTTCCCCCTCCAGGTCGCCGCCGCGCTGAAAAAAGCGCCGGGCCTGGGCCAGTGCTTCCTGGCAGCGGTCCAGGTCGGCGGCTAGCCAATAGGCCCGGTTGAGGTCCTTGGCGCAGTTGCCGGCCAAGGAGAAATCGCCGGCCTCGGCCGCCAAGGAAAGGGCCTCCGAGAGGATGGCGATCGCCTCGGCGGTGCGCCCCGCATGGCACATCAACGCCCCCTGGCGATGCCGCGCAACGGCCAAGAGGCGCCCGTCGCCCAACTCCGTGGCCAGCCGCGCCATCTCCTCTTGGACCTGGCGCTGCTCCGCGCGCCGCGCGAGCGTGCCCAGCACCCGCTCCAGCCGGACGAGCAACTCCCAGCGCTGCGCCGACGCCCCTTCCTCCAACCACTCCACGGCCTGGCGATAGTACTCCAGCGCCTCCAGGTTGGTGTAGGCGCGGGCGGCCCGGTCCCCGGCCCGGATCAAGTAGTGCCAAGCCTTGGCCCGGTTGCGTCCCAGGCGAAAGTGATGGGCAAGCAGGTCGACGGCTTCCTCCAGATCGTCGGCATAGGCCGCCTCCAGGTGCCGGCCCAGGGCCTCGTGCAGCGCCTGGCGCTGCACATAGAGCAGGCTCTCATAGGCCACCTGCTGCGTAATGACATGCTTGAAGAAGTAGACAGGGTCGGGCGCCCGGCGCTCCAGGCGGAGCAGGTCCACCCCGGACAGGTTTTGCAGTTGGGACGACACCTCTTCCCGCCCCGGGCGCAGCGGGTGAATGGCCAGCAGCATCAGCAGAGGCACCGTCCGGCCGATCACCGCCGACACCTTGAGCGTCAACTGGCTGCCCTCGTCCAGGCGGTCCAGGCGGGATTGCACCACGGCCTGGATCGTGGCCGGAATGGAAACGCGGGCCAGGTCCCCATGCACGGTGCACTCCCGGCCAACGGGCTCCACGCGGATCCCGGCGTCGTGCAGCGTGTTGAGGATCTCTTCCAGGAAGAAGGGGTTGCCCTGCGCCCGGTTGAGCAGGGCGCTCATCTCGGCGGGGAACGCCGTGTCGACGGGCAAGCCCAGGCGGACGCGCGCCAGGGCCTGGATGCCGGCAATCGGCAGGGCATCCAAGTCGATTCGCGAACAATAGGATAACTGGAGCAGCGCCCGGTAGGCGGCCGGATAGGGTTCGTCCAGTGGGCGGTGCAGGAGGAGCAGCAGCACCGGCCGATTGGCCAGTTCCCGGGCCACGTGCTCCAGCAGTTCGAGGGAGGGCTGATCGCTCCAATGGATATCTTCGAAAAGCAGCAACAGGGGGCCGTCCGCCGCCATATGGCCGAGCGCCTCTCCAACCAGTTTGAAAAGGGCCCGCCGGCGCGCCTCTCCCTGTAGCTGGCGGGTCTGGGCCGTATCGACCACCGGCAAGCCCAGGAGGTCGGCCAGCAGCGGCAGGCGCTCCGGCAGGCCAGGGTGCAACGCCCGTAGGCCGGCGGCGGCCTGCCGCGCCCGGACGACGGCCGGCTGATCGGGCTGCAGGCCGAGGGCCGCTGTCAGCAGTTCGCTCCACGGACGGTAGGGCGTGCCCATCGTGTAGGAGAGACAGTCGCCGCTGTAGCCGGCGTAGCCCTGCTCCAACCACCAGCGCGTCACCTCCCCGGCCAGCCGGCTCTTGCCCATCCCGGCTTCCCCTGCCACGATCAGCACCTGGCACCGGCCGGCCGCGGCCCGGCGGGCCGCCTGCCGCGCGCGGGCAATCTCCTCGCCGCGGCCCACCATTTCCCCAGGGAACAAAAGCGCGCGCTCTTCCAGGGCCGGGGGCCGCTCGCGCCGGCCCTCGACGGCAAAGATCGGGATCATCCCCGACTTGCCCTTGAGCGCTACCGCGCCCAAGGCGACGAACCGGCCGCGGCCGCCGGCCTGTTGGGCGACCCGCGAACTGGCCACGATCTGTCCCCAGGCGGCATGTTCCATCAGCCGCGAGGCCAGGTTGACCTCGTCGCCCACCGCGGCATAGGTCCAACGATGGTTCCCTCCGACGCCGCCCACAAACAGGGGGCCGGCGCTGATCCCGATCCGCTGGTCCACGATAAAGGCCAGGTCGGGCTGCCGGGCCCGTTCCTGCATCTCCATCGCGCAGAGGACGGCGCGCACGCTATCGTCTTCGTGGGCCGTGGGGGCCCCGAAAAGCACCAGGAGCAGGCTACCCTTATCGGCCACCTCGATGTCGCCGAGGTAGCCGTCGTACCGGGCCACTACCTCCTGGATGGTCGATATGTAGGCTCGAAGCTTTCCCGCCACCGCCGGGTCGTGGGAGAAATCGAGGCCCCGGAAACCGGTAAAGAGGACGGTCACGGCACGGTGCTCGCCGATAAAGGCCCGCCCGGCCACCTGGATGCGCTGCGCCAGGGCCGGCGGCAGGAAGGCGGACAGGTCGGCCACGGCATGGGCGGGCAGGTCCGGCGTAACTGGCGGCCGCGCCGGCGGCGCCGCCGGCGCGGCCGCCACACGCCGGTAACCCCAGCGGGTACGGGTGCCGTCGATCCGCTCGCCGGCCGCTCGCGCGGCCGCGGCACTAGCGACGACCTCGCCGGGACGGGCCAGCCGCTGGGCGCGGACGGCGCCCTGGCGGGCCGGCCCGGCCAGGAAGTGGCGCAGGCCGGCCTCCCGGCTGCCCACCACCGCCGCCAACACGGGGCCGGCTCCAACGCCGATACGCACCTGGAACGGGAACTCGCCCTGAGACGTGCGCAGCACCCGCGCCGCGGCGACGTGGCGCTGGATGGCCAGGGCACAGCCGACGGCCGGCAGCACGCCGGCGGCCAGGCCCTCCCCCCCATCCAGGTCGAAGAGCGCGGTGATGGCATCGCCGCTGAACTGAACGACATCGCCGCCGTAGGCGTGAACCAGGTCGATCATGCTGGAAAAGTGAGGGTCGAGGAGGGAGGAGAGCTCTTCGGCCCCCTGCCGGCCGGCGCGGGAGAGGACCTCGGCCAACGGGGTAAAGCCCGAGATATCGGCCATCATCACAGCCGCGGAGAAACGCCGCTCCCAGCGCTCCAGGGCCGCACCTGCTTCAGCTTGGCGCACCAGGTAGGAGGGAAGAAACGCCAACAGCGTCTCCGCGTACTCGTCGGGCATCGGGCCTCCTGGATGAGGGTATTGTAGGGGATAGGGGAAAGGTTGTCAAATGATGGCCGAGGAACGGCCTCGGCCCATCGGCGGCGCCTTACGCCGCGCGCCCCTCCACCAACTCCCGCACCCGCGCCAACACTTCGTCCAACATCGCCTCCGTCAGCCGCCCGGTGTTGGTGTTCTGCCGGCTGGGGTGGTAGGTGGCCACCAGGGTGGGCAGGCCCGCGCCCGGCAGGTAGACCCCGCCGTGGCGAAAGGCCGGGTGCGGCACGTGGGGCACCAGTTCGCCCACTGCTCTCAAGAAGCCGTCGAAGGCGATCCGCCCCAGCGCCAGCACCACGCGCACATTCCGCAGCAACTCCAACTCCCGCACCAGGTACGGCCGGCAGTTGCCCATCTCCTCCGGCGTCGGCTTGTTCCCCGGCGGCGCACAGTGGCATACCGCCGTGATGTAGGCGTCGATCAGCTCCAACCCATCCCCCGGCCCCGCAAAAACCGGTTTGTTGGCGAACCCCGCCCGGCACAGCGCCGGGATCAACGTCCGCCCCGATTCATCCCCACTGAACATCCGCCCGGTGCGATTGGCCCCGTGCGCCCCCGGCGCCAACCCCACCACCAGCAGCCGCGCATCCACCGGACCCAGCGAGGGCACCGGCCGGCCCCAGTAGGCACACTCCCGGTACGCCCGCCGCTTCGCGCGCGCCACCTCCTCCCGCCAGGCCACCAGGCGGGGACACCGGGTGCAGGAGATCAGGTCAGCCTTCAGCCTCTCCCAGGAGTCGGAATCAAGCATGGCGACGATCCTCTACGAGAAGAGGGCCAGGGATATGCACATCGAGGCCCCTAGCCCCCCACCCTCGCTACTTGCCCCTTGTTCCTCAATTCCTCCTTTAACCTCTCCGCCGTGCATGGCAACTGCCTCACCCGCACCCCCACCGCCGCATAGATCGCGTTCGTGATCGCCGGGGCCGTAGGGATCGAGGTGATCTCCCCCACCCCCTTGGCCCCGAACGGCCCTTCCGCCGAGGTCGCCTCCACCAAGATAGGCGTCACCTCCGGCATACTCACGCTGCGCGGCACTTTGTACCTGCGCAGGTCGCCGTTGCGAATGTGCCCCTCCTCCAGGACCAACTCCTCGCTCAGGGCATAGCCCATCCCCATCGCCACCCCGCCCTCCATCTGCCCGACCACCGCCCGCGGGTTGATCGCCCGCCCCACGTCGTGGGCCGCGATCACCCGCAGCACCTGCACCGCCCCGCTCTGGGTATCCACCTCCACCAGCGCCGCCTGGGTGGCAAAACCGAAGGCGAAATGGTCGTCGCCCGGCTCGCCGAGCGCCGTGGTGGCCGGAGGGGTGTAGATGTAGGTCGCGCCGACGGCCGCTCCCAAACCCTCCCCCTGTCCCCCCTCCCCAAGCGGGAAGGAGGACCGCAGGCCGGAATCGCCAGCCAGCCGCACCGCCTCGGCCAGCCCCATCGCCCGGCCGGCCGCCCTGATCTCTCCCCCGCCAAAGACCAGCCGGTCCGGCGGCGCCTCCAACTGCTCCGCGGCCACCGCCGCCAGGATGCCCCGCACCTGCTCCGCCGCCAGGCGCACGGCGTTGCCCGTGACAAAGGTCTGCCGCGACGCCGTGGTCGCCCCGCCGTCCGGCGTCAGGGCGGTATCGCCCACCACCATATCCACCTCCGCCGGCAGCACCCCCAGCACCTCGGCCGCGATCTGCGCGGCGATGCCCACCACTCCCTGCCCGATCTCGGCCGCGCCGATGCGCACCTCCACCCGGCCATCCTCCTTCGCCAAAACCGTCGCCCCGGCCGTGTCGGCCGCGCCGCCGCCCAGCCCGACGTTCTTCATCGTGCAGGCAAAACCCCACCCTCGCCGCTTGTGCGGGCCCGCGGGGACGAGCGCCTCCTCGCCCAGCGCCCGCACCGCCTCGTCCACCCGGTCGATCGTCTCCGGCAGGCCGACGCTGTCACGCAGCAGTTGCCCCGTCGCCGTGACCGCGCCGACGTGCAGGGCGTTGCGCCGACGCAGCTCCAGCGGGTGTAGCCCCAGCTTTTCGGCCAACATGTCCAGGGCCGTCTCCATGGCAAAGGCCGACTGCGGCACCCCAAAGCCGCGCATCGCCCCCGACGGCGGGTTGTTGGTGTAGACCGCATGGCAGTCCACCCACACGTTCGGCACCACGTAGGGGCCGGCGGCGTGCGTCGCCGTCCTGGTCATCACCGCCTCGGAGAGCGAGGCATAGGCCCCGGCGTCGCCCCAGATCTCGGCCCGCACGGCGGTGAGCTTGCCCTCGCGCGTCGCCCCCACCTGCAGGGCAATCGTCGTGGCATGGCGCTTGGGATGGACGCGGATCGATTCCTCCCGGCCAAGCACCAGCTTCACCGGCCGGCCGGTGTGGTAGGCCGCCAACGCGGCGTGGATCTGCACCGAGATGTCCTCTTTGCCCCCGAAAGCGCCCCCGACGGCCGGCTGCACCACACGCACCCGCTCCAGCGGCAGGGCCAGCGCCGCCGCCACCTGCTCCCGGTCGGCAAAGGGGATCTGGGAGCCGACGAACAGCGTCAGCACCCCAGCGCTTTCCGACCGATCGGCACCCTGCTGCTCCGGCGGCCAAGACGGGGAAAGGGAAGGACCAGTAGACGGGGGCAGGGCCACGGCGGCCTCGGGCTCCAGGAAGGCGTGCTCGATCGTCGGCGTGGAAAAGGTCCCCTCCACCACCACCTCGGCCTGGGCCAGGCCGGCCGCGACATCCCCCTTGCGCACCCGGATCTCTTTGAGCAAGTTGCCGCCCTCGTGCACGGCCGGCGCCCCCTCCCGCAGCCCCTCCTGGGGCGAAAAGACCCCGGGCAGCACCTCGTAATCGACCTGGACGGCCTCGCGCGCCGCCTCGGCCTGGGCCAACATCTCGGCCACGACCACCGCCAGGGCATCGCCGATGTAGCGGACCTTCTCTCCCACCCCCACCAGCGCCGGCCAATCGCGCCGGATGATGCCATGGTGGACCCGGCCGGGGATATCGGCCGCGGTGAGCACGGCGACGACCCCCGGCAGCGCCCGCGCCGCCTCGACCTCGAGGCGCACGACCCGCGCATGGGGATAAGCGCTCCGCACGACGGCCGCGTGCAGCATCCCCGGAAAGCTCAAGTCGCCGGCATAGCGCGCCGTGCCCGTCACCTTGGCATGGGCGTCCGGCCGGGGCAGGGATCGGCCGACCACCTGGCCGGCCGGCGTCGGCGGCAACAGCCCGGGCGGGATCTCTTGCCCCGAGGCCTGCAGGACCGCCCGGACGACGCTGGCATAGCCGGTGCAGCGGCACAAGTTGGGCTCGACCGCCGCCAGCACCTCCTGCACCGTGGGACGCGGGTTGCGATCCAGGAGGGCCTTGGCCGCCATGATCATTCCCGGCGTGCAGAAGCCGCACTGTACGGCCCCTTGGTCGATAAACGCCCGCTGGAGTGGGTGCAGCCCTTCGGCAGCTCGCTCTCGCCCCTCATCGCGCGCCGGCCCAGAAGGGTAGACGGGCAGACGGGCAGACGGAGCGATAGCCAAGCCCTCGATCGTCTCGACCGAGCGCCCCGCCGCCCGCCGCGCCAGGTAGACGCAAGAGCGCACCGCCTGCCCATCCACAATCACGGTGCAGGCTCCACAATGCCCCTGCCCGCACCCGTTCTTGGTCCCCGTCAGCCCCAGGTCCTCGCGCAGCACGTCCAACAGCTTTGTGCGCGGCCCAACGGTCACGGTGCGCTCGACGCCGTTCACAACCAGGGAGATGGTTTCCTTGTCCACGGAGCCTCCTCAATCAGTTGGCGGTTTGCAGACATCCCTATTCTATTATACCACTTGAAAAACCGCGGCGTTTCTGATACAATAAGGCGGAACCCATCCTCTACCCGGAGACAGCAGGACATGCCCAAGGTTCCTCGCGCCGCAGGGATTGCCCTGTTGCAGTTTTTGCTATTCTGGACACTGGTCGGCCCGATCCAGGCCGCGGGCGGCCCCTGGGACACCCCAGCCGCGCCCCCAGCCGCGGCGCAACTCGCCCCGACAACCGTCCAACGTCTGCTGGAGACAATCAACCGCATCCGGTGGGAGCATGGCCAGATTCCCCCACTCAAACACAACCCGGCCCTGCAGCGCGCCGCCCAGGCTCACAGCCAAAACATGGCCCAGAGCGACTTCTTCAGCCACCAGGGGCCCAACAACTCCTCTCCCTGGGACCGCATCGAGGCCGCCGGGTACGGCAACTGGTACACGCTGGCCGAGAACATCGCCGCCGGCTACCGGGACCCGGCCGATGTCGCCAAGGCCTGGATGGATAGCCCCCAGCACCGCGAAAACCTGCTGAACCCGGAACTGCACGAGGCCGGCATCGGCTACACCTACGAACCCGGAGATACCCTGCCCGGTGGCACCTGGGGGTACGAGCACTACTGGACGCTCGACATGGGCAGTTGCTGGGATACCTATCCCCTGGTCATCGCCGGCGAAGCCTACTCCACAACGACACGGACGGTGTCCATCTACTTCTACGGGGCCGATTGGGCCAGCGAACTGCGGCTGAGCAACGACGGGAGCAACTGGACTGCCTGGCAGCCCTACCGTTCCCTCCTGATATGGGAGCTGCCGCCGGGCAACGGCCCGAAGAGTGTCTACGGGCAACTGCGCGACACCGAGGGGAACGTCCTGCAGTCCGAAGACGAGATCGTCCTGGCCGAGCCCCAACGATCCCCTCCTTATCCGGAAGTGGCGACTTTCGTCCTCCTGCAGGGGACCAGGATCGTCCGCCCGCCCAGGTATCGAGTGTGGTTCTCCGACCCCAGCGGCCAGACCCGCGTCTGGCGCGCCTCCTGGAACCAAAACTGGCTGCGTCTCAATGCCGAGGGCGGCATCGTTCCGGGAAAGGTCTTTCTGGTCCTGGACAAGCCGGCCGGCCTGCTCGAACCGGGCACCTACACAGCCACGCTCACCTTCCGGGGAGAGGCGATCAAGATCAAGATCCCGGTGCGCCTCCTGGTCTTTCCCCGCCTCTTCTCTGCCTTCCTGCCGGCCAGCGAACGCTAGCCGCCTACAGGCTCAACAGCAGCGCCGCCAACAGGGCGGCCCTCCCGGGCAGCGAATCGACCAGGACATGCTCGTGATCGGCGTGGCCGCCGTCGCCGCAGGCCCCCAGCCCATCCAGCGTGGGAATGCCCAAGGCAGAGGTAAAGTTGGCGTCGCTGCCACCGCCGGTCGAGGCCTCGTCGAGATCGAGGTCCAGATACCCACCGATCTCCTGCGCCCGGCGAAAGAGCACGGCGCTGGCCGTGGTCCGCTCCATCGGCGGGCGCCCAAAGCCGCCCCGCGCCCGCAGGGTGATGCCGGGCGTGAACGGCCGGCTCTGCAGGATAGCCTGCCCAACGCGGTCGGCCTCGGCATCGGTCCAGACGCGCACATCCACCTCGGCCTCGGCATAGGCTGCGACGACGTTCGTCCGCGTGCCGCCGCGCACCACGCCCACGTTGACCGTCGTCCCCTGGCGGGGATCGGCCAGCCCGTGCAGGCGCAGGACCTGCTGGGCCAGCTCATGGATGGCGCTGATGCCCTTTTCCGGCTCCACCCCGCTGTGGGCAGCGCGCCCGGTGATCTCCACAACAAAGCGCCCCACCCCCTTGCGCGCCGTCTTCAGCGCGCCCGTGCCCAGGGGCGGTTCCAACACCAGCACATACTGCGAACGGCGGGCCAGCTCCTCGATGATCGGCCGGGAGGTGCCGCTGCCCGCCTCCTCGTCCGAGCTCAAAAGCAAGAGGACGGGGCGTGGCAGCGGCAGGTTCAGGTCGCGGATCGCCTGCAGCGCGAAAGCGGCGACGACGATGCCGCCCTTCATATCGTATACGCCGGGCCCATACGCCCGTCCTTCCGCGACGCGGAAGGGGCGGGCCGCCGTGGTCCCGGCCGGCCAGACCGTGTCAAAGTGACAGAGCAGCAGGGCCGGCGGTGCCGACCATCCTCCCCCCTGGGCCGCGAACACGACGCGCACATGGTCGCCGGCCCCCGGGACGGGCAGCAGCGTCGCCTCCGCCGCGCCCAACCCGGCAAAATACTGCCGCAGGTAGCCGGCCAGGGCGTCGAGGCGCGGCTTGTCATCGCTGGGCGACTCGTGCTCCACCAGCTCCCGCAGCAGCGTGACCATGGCCGGCTGGAGCAGCGCCAAGTGTTGGCGCAGAGCAGCGTAGTCGATCGGGGAACTATTCTCTCCGGCCAACTCCCCCTCCCGCTCAATCCACAAACAGGGGCATCAGTTGGAACCCCTGGACATCGACCAGCCCGCGGTCCGACAGCTTGAGCTCCGGGATCACCACCAGGGCCATAAAGGCCATGGTCATCAGCGGCGCCTCCAGGGCGCAGCCCAACTCTTGAGCCGCCCGGTTCAACGCCTCCACCCCCGCGCAGACCTCGCCCAGCGGCCGGTCCGACATCAGCCCGGCGATCGGCAGCGGCAACTGGGCCAGCGTCTCGTCCCCGGCCACGACAACCTGCCCGCCGCCCAGGGCCACCACCGACTCCACGGCCCGGACCATCTCGCTATCGCTGCAGCCGACGACGACGATATTGTGGCTGTCGTGGGCCACCGAGGAGGCGATAGCTCCCCGCCGCAGGCCAAAGCCGCGGACAAAGCCCACCCCGACGTTGCCGGTGCCGCGATGGCGCTCGACGACCGCCATCTTGGCCAGGTCGCGGGACGGGTCGGCCACGGCCAGGCCGTCGACCACCGTCGCCTCCTCCACCAGCGCCTGGGTCACGATCTGCCCCGGCACCAGGCCGATCACGCGCAGGCGTTTTCCGGCCGCCGGCACGGCCAGGCGCTCGGCCCGCAGGCCGGCCACCTGGAAGGTCGAGGGCGGCAGCGCCCGCTGGGCCGGCAGGGCTTCGTCCAGGAGCACCCCCTCGCGGGCCACCAGCCGGCCGTCCTTGAAGACCATCTGCACCTGGAAGGTCTCCAGGTTGTCGACGACGACCATATCGGCCCGGTAGCCCGGGGCGATGCCGCCCAGGTCCCAGCAGCGAAAGTAGCGCGCCGGGTTCAGGGTGGCCATCTGCACCAACGTCACGGGCGGCAGCAGCTCCTGCGGCTGCGCCTGGCGCAGGATGGTATCCATGTGCCCCCGCCGGAGCAGGTCCGCCGGGTGGCGGTCGTCGCTGACAAAGAAACAGTGGCTGGCGTTGCCGGGCATCACCAGGGGCAACAGGTCGGCCAGGTTGTGGGCCGAACTGCCCTCGCGGATCATCACCGTCAGGCCCAGGCGCAGCTTCTCCAGCGCCTCGCCGAGCGAGGTGCACTCGTGATCGGAGCCGATCCCGGCCGCCACGTAGGCGCAGAGGTCCTTCCCCATCAGGCCGGGGGCATGCCCATCGATGGGCCGGCCGCCGGCCGCCCGCAGCTTCTCCAGCACCTCCGGGACGCGCCGAACCACACCCGGATAGTTCATCATCTCGGCCAGCCCCACGACGCGCGGCTCCTGCAGGAGGGCGGCGATATCCGCCGCGCTCAGCGCCGCCCCGGCCGTCTCCAGCGGCGTGGCCGGGACGCACGAGGGGGCCATGAAGTAGACGTTCAACGGCAGGCCGGCCGTGGCCTCCAGCATGTAGCGCACCCCATCCAGGCCCAGGACGTTGGCGATCTCATGGGGATCGGCAAAGACGGTCGTCGTCCCGTGCGGCACCACGGCCCGGGCGAACTCGGCAGGGTGGACCATGGCGCTCTCCAGGTGGATGTGGCCGTCGATCAGGCCGGGACAGAGGAACAGCCCGTGCAGGTCGATCTCTTCGCGGCCCGTATAGCTGCCGATGCCCGCGACGCGGCCGGCATGGATCGCCACATGGGCCATGTGCACCTCGCCGGAAAAGACGTTCACCAGGCGGGCGCTGCGCAGCACCAGGTCGGCAGGCTCCTCCCCGCGGGCCACGCGGATCAGCGATTCCAGCATCACATCCTCCTCATCGTCGCCGCGGCGCCCCGGCGCGCCGGGAACAGCGCAGGGGGCAAGCTTGCATCGGCAAGCGCCGCGCCGAACGGCCCCAACTCGGCGGCCAAACTGTCCCCCTCCCCCGGCCGGCTGCCCTCCGGGGGCTGTCCGATGACCACCACGGGCTGGCTCGTGGCCTTGCGGCCGGCCGTGTTCACCACATTCACCGTCAGGGTGTGTTGCCCCGGGCGCACCGACCAGGTGACGGTGTAGACGCGCTCGGAGAGCGGCATGATCGTGTCGGTGATCGCCGAACCGATAAAGATGCCGTCGTAGAAGAACTCGACCCGCGCCGCCGGCGCCACCCCTTCCACCTTGGCGCTGAGGACGACCTGCTCCTGGCGGAGCACCGCGCCGGGCTGGGGGTAGAGCAGCCGCACATAGATACCGCCGCGGTCCAAGTAGACGGGCACGATCGTGTGCCCCGGCTGGTCAAAGTTGAAGAACGGCCGGCCCTCCCGCGTCACCACCGTCAGCCGCAGCAGGTAGCTGCCGTCGGGCATGCCCACAGGGTCCCAGTAGGCCAGCACGCCGTCGCGCACCGGCGTTCCGCTCTGGGCAATCGGATACCAGGTGTCCGGGTACGACCCATCGGGGTTCTTCTGTCCCCACTCCACCTTGTAGTAGGCAAACTGGTCCGGCTCGTAGCTGGACACCAGGTCGGCCGAGCCGCGGATCTCGATCGGGCCGGTGATGCCGGCATAGCGCAGCGGGTAGGTGATGTTGCGCGTCAGACCCTGCCAGCGCTGCTGCGGCGGCGGCTGACCCGGCTCGCCCGGCTGGTAGGTGCCAAAATCCGGCGGGCAATAGTCCGTCGGGGGGCGCGGGGTTCCGGTAGTCTGGTACCACTCGTCGACGCCCTCCTTTTCCTCCGGTTTGGCGACCGCCGACAGGTCCAGAAAGACCATCGTGGTGATCAGGTCGGCGGGATAGACCACGTCGGTCACCGGCAGACAGTAGGCCGGCGGGTTGCTGCCCGGGTACTGCACCACGGTGATCAGCTTGTGCACGGAGCACGTCTCCTGCGGCACCGTGCCCTCGACAAAGATCTCCTTCACCACCGGGCAGTAGGGGGTGGGCCGTTTGCCGGAGACGGCGCAGACCTCGGCCTCGACGATGCCCTCGGGCCGGCGAAAGTCCAGCCGCAGGTTGCCCGCGGCGTCTCGCAGGACATCCTCCAGGTCGCTGTTGGCAAACCACAGCCGGCGCTTCTCCTCGTCGGGAAAGTACTTGGGCAGGCCTACCTTGGCGTCGGTCGGGTGAAAGACGGCCTCCATAAAGTTGTGCCAGATGCGGCCGGCCGTGCGGATGCCCGGGCTGCCGGCCGAAACATCGCCCTTCTTGGCGCAGTTGGGGGCCAGCGGCTCGTTGTTGTTGTTGCCCACCCAGACGCCGGTCGCCAGATAGGGGGTGAAACCCACCGTCCAGTTGTCGGACCAGTCCTCGGAGGTGCCGGTCTTGACCGCCGTCGGGCGGGAAAGCTTGAGGATGCTGCCCGTCCCAAAGACAAACGAGCGGGCGTCGTCGTCGGTCAGGATGCTCGTCAACAGGTAGACGTACTTGGCGTCGACGGCCTGCTCGCGCTGCTCCAGCGGCAGCGGCTTGTACTCCCGGATGACCTTCCCCTGGGCATCCTCGATGCGCAGCACGCTCACCGGGGGCACGTAGCGGCCCTCGTTGGCAAAGGTGCAGTTGGCCGTCACCAGGTCCAGCAGCGTCACCTCGCCGCCGCCCAACGTCAGGGAGAGGCCGTAGAAGCCGGCGCCGCGGTTCAGCCCGCGGATGCCCAGGGCGTGGGCCATGTCGAGCATCTCGGGCACCCCGCCGTACTGCAGCACCTTCACGGCCGGCATGTTCAGCGACCCCGCCAGGGCTTTGCGCAGCAGGATCGGCCCGTTGAACTTTTTCAAATAGTTCTCCGGGGCATAGTCCTCCTCGCCGGGCACGGGGAACTTGGTGCGCACGTCCAGCACCATCGTCGCCGGGCTCCAGCCCTTGGTAAAGGCGGTGATATAGTTGATCGGCTTGATCGCCGACCCCGGCTGGCGCTCGGACAGCGCCGCGTTGACATTGCCGTCCACCAGGTTCTTGGGGTTGCCGCAGCGGCTGGGCAGGGTCAGGTTATAGTCCACACTGCCGACCATCGCCAGGATCTCGCCCGTGTCGGGGCGCATCACCACCATGGCGGCGTTGTTGGTGTTGTACTGGCGCACATCGGCATTCTTCTGGGGGTCGTTAGGGTCGAGGTCCATGCGGTCGTGGATGACGGCCTCGGCCAGGCGCTGGTAGCGCATGTCGAGCGAGGTATAGATGCGCAGCCCCCCCCCGTACAGCCGCTCCGGGCCGATCTCGGGGTCCAACTCCAACTGCTGGCGCACCCACATCACAAAGTGCGGTGCCTCCAGGCTGACCACCGGCTTGGCAAAGTTCAGCGGCTCATCGTAGGCGGCGTCGGCCTCCTCCGACGTGATATAGCCCTCGACGACCATGCGCCGCAGGACATCCCACTGGCGGGCCTTGGCCTTCTCCAGGCCGCCGGGGAAGAAGGGGTCGTACTCGGAGGGCGATTGGGGCAGGCCGGCCAGGAAGGCGCACTGCGCCAGGTCCAGTTCGCTGGCCGGCTTGCCAAAGTAGCTCTGCGCCGCGGCCTCGATACCGTAGGAGAGGTTCCCGTAAGAGATCTCGTTCAGGTACATCAGCAGGATCTCTTCCTTGCTGTAGGTCCGGGTCATCTCCAGGGCCAGGAAGATCTCCCGCAGCTTGCGGTCCATGGTCGGCGCCGTGCGGTCCTCGTAGGTGAAGAGGGCGTTGCGGATGAACTGTTGGGTGAGCGTGCTGCCGCCGCCCTGGACCTCACCGGCAATCAGGTAGAGCACGGCGGCCCGGACGATCCCCGCGGGATCCACCCCGTAGTTCACCCAAAAGTTCTTGTCCTCGATGGCGATCGTCGCCGAGATCAGCGCGGGCGGCACCTGGTCCAGGCTCTCGATGCGCGTGCGCCGGCCCTCCTCAAAGAACTCGTAGAGCAGGTAACCGTGACGGTCATAGATCTTGCTCGTCTCAAAGAGCGTGCGCGTCTGCAGTTCGTCCAGCTTGCCTTCCAGTTGGCCGGCGTAATAGGCATAGACGCCGGCCGCCGTGGCCACCCCCGCCGACAGCAGCGCAATCGGGGCAAGCAGCCCCAAAACCAGGAGCCCCGCCAACAGGAACTGCAGCGCCTTTGCCGCGCCGCCCCCCCGCTTTCGGACCCCGGCGTCCTTGTACCGCCGCAGGACAAACACGGGCACCGGCCGGCGCGCGCCGCCGTTCTGCCCATAGATCGCACGAGCCATCTTCCTCCTACCTCCATAGGCACTACAGTATGGAGTATACCACAGAGCGGCAGAGAGGTCAAAATCCCATTGGACAATCCCCCCTTGCTGTTGTAAAATGCTCCTATGGACATCGCCTCGCGTCGACCATCAAGGAGGTGCCACATGGCTACATGGTACGAGTACACCTGCCTGGAGTGCGGACACGGGGGTTTGACCAGGAATCCGGAGGAGTACCGGCGCGGAAGGGCCCAGTGTCCGCGCTGCGGGAGCGTCCGGTTCGAGGTGCAGGAGCGCGGTCTGGCGCCCCTGCCGGAAGAGGAAGGGGTCCCCGAGGTCGAGGACTAGCGTCCGATTGGAGGACACAAAGGATAGCCCGATGATCGACAACTCTGTGCTCCACGAACTGCGCGCCATCGTCGGCTCCCAGTGGGTCGGCAACGAACCCGAGGACCTGATCTGCTACGGCTTCGACGCTACCTTCAAAGAGGCCCTACCCGACGCCGTCGTCTCCCCGGCCACGACGGACGAGGTCTCCCGCGTGATGCAAGTGGCCCACCGCTTTGGGCTGCCGGTCGTGCCGCGGGGGCTGGGCAGCGGGCTGGCCGGCGGGTCGATCCCCATCCGGGGCGGCATCGTGCTGAACCTGACGCGCATGAACCGCATCCTGGAGATCGACAAGGTCAACATGATTGTCGTCGTGCAGGCCGGCGTCGTCACCGCCGACCTGCAGGCCGAGGTGGCCAAGCAGGGCCTGTACTACCCGCCCGACCCCAGTAGCCAGCGCCACTCCAGCATCGGCGGCAACATCGCCTGCAACGCCGGCGGGCCGCACTGCTTGAAATACGGCGTGACGGCGGATTATGTCATGGGGCTGGAGGTCGTCCTGGCCGATGGGCGCGTCCTGCGCACCGGCGGCAAGACGATCAAGCACGCCGTGGGCTACCACCTCTCGCAGCTCTTTATCGGCTCGGAGGGCACGCTGGGCATCATCACCGAGGCCACCCTCAAGCTGATCCCCCCGCCCAAGGCCACCTGCACGGCGATGGCCGTCTTCCCCAAACTGATCGACGCCAGCGTGGCCGTGACCAAGATCCTGGAGGCCGGCATCGTCCCGGTGGCGATGGAGATCATGGACGACACCACCATCGCCACCGTCGAGGCCCACAAGAAGATGGGCCTGCCGCTGGACGTGGAGGCCATCCTGGTGATCGAGACCGACGGCGACCCCACGCTGGCCCAGCGCGACATCGAGGAGATCGGCCACATCTGCTGGCAGAACGGGGCCCGCGACGTGCGCGTGACCGACGACCCCAAGGAGGGCGCGGCGCTGATGGCGGCGCGCAAGTCGGTGTCACCCAGCTTGGCCCGCCGTCGGCCGAACAAGCTGGGCGAGGACATCACCGTGCCGCGCAGCGCCATCCCCGAGGCGGTGGCGCGGATCAAGGAGGTCTCGCGCCGCTTCAACCTGCCCATCCCCGTCTTTGGGCACATCGGCGACGGCAACCTGCACCCCAACATCCTCTTCGACCGGCGCGACCCGGAAGAGTTCGCCCGCGTGGAACAGGCCGCCGAGGCCCTCTTCGAGATCGCCCTGTCGCTGGGCGGGGTGCTTTCGGGCGAACACGGCGTCGGCTTCTTGAAGCGCGACTATGCCGAGCAGAACCTGGGACCGGTGGCCATCGAGGTGATGCGGGCGATCAAGCGCACGCTCGATCCGCAAGGCATCCTCAACCCGGGCAAGGTGCTGCCGGAGGGCATGGGGGAGAGATGACGGGGAGAGGGGGAGACGGGGCAGGAACACCGTTAGGAGACTTCCCGTGGAACAGATCAGACGCGCCGTCGAACGCCTGCAGACCGACGAAACCCTGACCGCCGACGTGGACGACGCCGCGGCGCAGGCGCTCCTGCGCTGGGGGCGGGAGCAACTGCAAGCCGGCCGGCCCGAGGAGCAGGTGCGGCCGGCCGTCAAGGCGCTGGCCCGCTTGATCGGCCGACGCGCCGCCCTGGACCCCGCCGCCGCCCGCGCCCGCCTGGAAGCGGCCGGCCTGGCCGCCGCCGAATCGACCCTGGCCGGCCTCCTGGCCGAGTCCCTCCCCGACGGCGCCTGGGCCGAGCGGCTGCTGGGGACCCTGGCCCCGACCCCTCTCCTGGAGAAAGCGGCTATGACGGCGTTCTCCTTCGAGATCGTCGCCGAGGACCCCCACAGCGCCGCCCGGGCCGGCCTCCTGCACACCCCCCACGGCGATATCCCCACCCCCGTCTATATGCCCGTCGGCACCCGCGCCGCCGTCAAGACCGTCACCCCCGACGAACTGCGCGCCGCCGGGGCCACGATCATCCTCGGCAACACCTATCACCTCTACCTGCGCCCCGGGGCCGAGGTGGTGGCCGAGATGGGCGGGCTGCACCGCTTCATGGGCTGGGAGGGCCCCCTCCTCACCGACAGCGGCGGATTCCAGGTCTTTTCCCTGGCCGCCAACCGCAAGATCGACGAACAGGGCGTCACCTTTCGCTCGCACATCGACGGCAGCACCCACCTCTTTACCCCCGAGTCGGTGGTGCGGACGCAGGAACAACTCGGCGCCGACATCCTGATGCCGCTGGACGAGTGCGCGCCCTACCCCTGCCCAGCGGGATACGCTCAGGAGGCCCTGGAGCGCACCCACCGCTGGGCCGAACGTTCGCTCCGCGCTCACACCCGCCCCGACCAGGCCCTCTTCGGCATCCTCCAGGGCAGCACCTACGAGGACTTGCGCCGCCGGAGCGCCGAGACGCTGGCCGGGATGGATTTCCCCGGCTATGCCATCGGGGGCTTGAGCGTGGGCGAGCCCAAGTCCGAGATGCACGCCATGCTCGAGGCCTGCGTGACCCTTCTCCCGCGCGACCGTCCCCGCCACCTCCTGGGAGTCGGCTCGCCCGAGGACTTTTTCGAGGGCATCGCCCGGGGCATCGACATGTTCGACTGCGTCCTGGCCACGCGCATCGCCCGGCACGGGGCGCTGCTGGCGCGCGGCGGCCGCCTGAACATCCGCAACGCCCAATACGAGCGCGACCCGCGCCCCATCGAGGAGGGCTGCGCCTGCTACACCTGCCGGCGTTTTACGCGCGCCTACCTGCGCCACCTCTTCCAGAACGACGAGCTCCTGGGGCTGCGCCTGGCCACCATCCACAACCTGCACTTTTTGCTTTCCCTGATGCAGCGCATCCGCGAGAGCATCGTCGGCGGGACGTTCCGACAGCTCCAAGACGAGTTCCTGGCCGGCTACGAGGCCGTCCCCGAGGAGGTCCGCCGGGAAGAGGCGGCCCGGCGGCGCGCCAGGGGCGCGTAGGGGGGGGCTGGCCCCCGCCCCACGCGCCAAGCGAGAACTTTCCTGGAGGGGCGGGGCCGGCCCCCCCTCCAAGAGCGGTCAAAAGCATCCCGACAACCGGGGTCTCGCCATGAAACAGGCCCGCCCACTCAGCGAAAGCACCATCCGTTTCGCCCTCTTCCTGGTGCGCATCGTGCCGCGCTGGCTGGGCTACCCCCTGGCCGACATCTCCGGCTGGCTCTACGGCCAGTTGGCCCACGAGTACCGCGCCATCGTCGAGAGCAACCTGGAGGCCGTCCTGCCGGCCGCGAGCCGGCGCCAACGGCGCGCCGTGGCCGCCAGGGCCTTTGCCACCGCCGCCCGGGCCTACTACGAGCTGCTCTACATGCCCTCGGTCCCACCGAAAAAGATCGCCCGCCTGGCCCACTTCGACGAGCCGGGCTGGACCGACTTCCAGCAGGCCCAACAGGAAGGGCGCGGCGTCGTGATCGCCGCGCCGCACCTGAGCAGTTTCGACCTGCTGGGCCAGGTCCTTGTCGCCCGGGGCTACCCCATCTTTGTGCTGGCCCTGCCCGATCCTTCCCCCGCCTTTGTCTATATGAACAAGATGCGCGCCTTTCAACAGCGCGGCGAGATCGCCCCGACGGGGACGGCCGCCCTGCTCAAGGCCGTGCGCGTGCTGCGCGAGGGGGGAATTGTCGGCACCGGGGCGGACCGCCCCATCCGCGGCCAGGGGACCGTCGTCCAGTTCTTCGGCCGGCCGACGCTGCTGCCCGATGGCCACATCCGCCTGGCCCTGCGCACCGGCGCCGCCCTCTTCCTCACCCCCTGCCGCCGCGAACACGGCCAGTACCACCTGGGCTTTCAGCGCATCGCCCTCGAGCGCAGCGGGGACGAAGAGACCGACATCCAGGCTACCCTCCAGCGCTTCGCCCAGGCGATGGAGCCGGCCATCCGCTCCCACCCCGAGCAGTGGCACCTGTTGATCCGGCTGTGGGAGTAGAAAGGCCCCTATCCAATCCGCTCCTCGACCACCCGCATGATCGCGGCGCGCCTCTCGGCCAGGCCGGCCGTGGCCCGCGCCATGCGCTTGCGCACCTCGGCCACGAAGGCCTCGTCCTCCAGCGTGGGCAGGTTGATCTTGACATTCATCAGGGCGCTGTGCACGGCGGCCTCGCCCAGGATGGCGGCGATGCCGGCATCGCTCACCGCCAGCTTGCTGCCCTTGTCCGCCACCGGACCGGCCAGGGCCACCGCCTGCGCGGTCACCTCGGCGATCTCCAGCGGCACCAGCGTCGCCGCCGCCGTGGCCTCCTGGATCGCGGCGAAACGGTCGGCCTGCTGCTCATCGGTCTCGCGCGGCAGCTTGTAGGCGGCGGCCAGGCGGCCATAGACCTCCACATCGGCCTGCAGCAGCGCCTGCAGGCGGGCCCGCAGCGCCTCGGCCTGCTCGCGGTAGCCGCGGATCTCGGCCTCGACGTCGGCATACTGCTTCTTGCCGACGGTCAGGTCGCAGACCATCGTCACCAGGCCGGCCGCCAGGGCCCCGGCCAGCGCGGAGACGCTGCCGCCGCCCGGCACCGGGGCCTTGCTGGCCAGTTCGTTCAGGAACTGCTCCACCGTCTTGTCCAGGAACCGCTCGCTCATCGCTCCTCCTTGTTCTGTTCCGCTTCACGGGCCCTGCGCTGAGCCCGCCGGATGCGCGCCCAACGGAACACGTTGGCGCCCGACCAGATCAGTAGAAAAGCTGCCGTGACCTCGTCCAGGTTGCCCACGAAGGGCAGGTTGTCCGGGAGCAGCTCGATCACTCCCCCCGTGGGGTTCACCAGGTAGGCGATGCTCACGGCGCCCAGGAACAGGCTGCCGATGGGAAAGGGGGCATGCTTGTCCAGATAGCCGATCACCCGGTAGATGGGCTGTAGCCCCTCACCGGATTTCTGTTCATCGCTCATGGCGCGCTCCTGTTGGATACCGACCACACGTCTCATGCTCGTCGCAATAGCCCAGCCGCTCGCACTTGGTCACCAGGAAAGAGCCCAGGAAGGGGTCCACGGCGCGCACCGCCGCCGCGGCACGCTCGAACAGCTCCCGGATCTCCCACTGGGCCCGCTCGCAGGTGCGCAGACCCACGGCGTGCAGCAGCTCGCGCAGGTTCATGCTCATCACCAGGTTCGTCGTCGCCGCCTGGGGCAGGACGAAGCGGGCGTCCTCGGGTGGGATGCCGGCCGCCAGGGCCCGCTCGTAGAGCCGGTCCAGTTCGGCCATGGCCCTCTCGAGCTCGGCGGCCAGGCCGGCCCGCTTCCAGGAGTCCGGGGCAATGTAGGGAAAGGGCCCCGCCACGTAGCGCTGCGACTGCTGGCTGTAGGAGGCCAAGCGGTGCCGCACCAACTGGTGGCTGCAGGCCCGCGAGACCCCTTCCACGGCCAGGGTAAAGGCGACATGCTCCAACACCGAGTGATGGCCGCTCTCCAAGACGCGGCGCACCAGCCGCTCCATGCGCTCCCGCGGAGCGTCCTCCGCCCACAGCTCGGCGGGCCGGCCGGGGCTGTAACAGGTGCGCGCCGCCGTGTAGATCACGCGCAGCGGCTCGGGCGTATGGACGAGGATGCGCACTTCCATCATCAACCCCCTAGGGCGCCCAGAAGCACAGATAGAGCAGCGCCGCCAGGCAGAGGAAGGAGCCGTAGGGCATATAATCTTTCGGCCCCAGCCGCTTGGTCAGCAGCAGCAGCCCCGCGCCCACGGCGGCCAAGACGATCCCCCCGGCCAGGCACAGCGGGCTGCCGTACAGCCCGGCCATGGCCCCGATCATGCCGGCCAGAAAGACATCCCCCAGGGCCAGGGCCTCGATGTGGAACAGCAGGTGCCCCAGCACAAAGAGCAGCCCGAAGAAAACCAGCCCCACGAGCAAGCCCAGCAGGCTGCTGCGAAAGTCCAGCCGCGGATCGATCGGCAACAGGGGAGACAGGAGGGCCAGCGCCGTCGTCGGCAGCAGGACCAGGTAGTAGATCTCGTGGCGCAGCCAGTCCAGGAAGAGGGTCACGACGAGCGCCACGCTGAACAGGGCGTAGAGCAGCGCCAGCCAGGAGAGGCCATGGCGCAAGACCAGCGCGGCCAGGGCCGCCGCGGTCAGCGCCTCCACCGCCGGGAAGAACCGCGGCAGCGGCTTTCCACAGTGCCGGCAGCGCCCGCGCTGCAGCAGGTAGCCCAGGAGCGGAACGGCCTCCCACGAGAGGGGCTGACTGCAGCGGGTGCAGCGCGGCCGGCGGAAAAGGGGCCGGCCGCGGGGCAGCCGCTGGATCACCAGGTTGAGGGCTGCCCCAACCAGCAGTCCGACCAACCCAGCCGTCCCCGCAAGGGCGATACGCACGAGCAACTCCTGGGGAGGTCAGCGCCACGGGCATGGCACTGAAAACCGAACCGGGAAACGGATCCCGAACCTCTCATAAATAACTGGTAGGTGTGCGCTTAAACTTGGTCAAGTTGCCCATTGCGCCACCAGCCTTTGCA
>CAZQFV010000008.1:105725-151316 GCA_964592645.1 uncultured Chloroflexia bacterium | reverse complement strand
CGGTCGAGGGCCTCCCGGCGCTGGTCGAGGAAGGCCAGGACGTCGCCCTGGGCCTGTAGGACGTTGGCCTCGCCGAGGCGGGCGCCGACCTGGCGGAAGAGGGCCAGGGCCTGGTCGTAGCGGTCGAGGGCCTCCCGGCGCTGGTCGAGGAAGGCCAGGACGTCGCCCTGGGCCTTTAGGACGTTGGCCTCGCCGAGGCGGTCGCCGAGACGCCGGGCTGCTTCCAGGGCCAGATCAAAGTTCTCTTCGGCCTCTTCCGGCCAGTCGAGCAGCATATAGAAGTTGCGCAGGCCGCCGGCGAGGCGCGCGGAAAGGCACAGGCCCGGAGTCGCCTCGTGCGTGTAGCCCCAGCGCAGCCAAAAGTGCAGGTTGGGCAGTTCCCGTGCCAAACGGGAAGCGCCGATGGAGAACTCTTTTCCGGCCAGTTGTTCGTCGGCTTCCTCGGTCAGCGCGTGGTAGTAGGCCAGCGCTGCCGGTCCATGGCGGGCCGGGGCGTCTTCGGGCAGGGAGCGGGCGGCGCGGGCGCGGGCCGGTTCCGGCAGGCGTACCCGTTCCCCCGCCAGCACCTCGACCAGCGAAAGGTCCCGCAACACCGGCACGGCTGCGCGCCACCGGGGGCCGAGGATCGACTCCAGCGCCGGTGGATCGGCCCCGCCGGGGAACAGGGCCAGCAGGGGCCAAAAGTCCGCCGCCGCAGTGTCGCGCTCCCGCAGCCGGCGCAGTGAAAACTCCAGCGAGGCCGGCACGCTCACGGCCTTGCCCATCTTTTCCCGTTCCTCGGGCGTCAGGTGGGGATCGGCCAGGACTTGCTCCTGGGCCTGTTCCAGTTGTTCGCGCAGGCCGGCCAGGGAAGTGCCGCTCAGGTGCGGCGCGGCCAGGACGATGGCCAGCGGCCAGCCGTCCAGGAAGCGCAGCACCGCCTGCAGGTCCTCCCACTCGCCTTCCAGGTCCGGGTGGGCCAGGGCGGCCCAGCGCAGGAATAGTCTTTTATCCTCCGGCGGGTCCAGGCGGGGCAATTCGTAGTGCTGCGCCGGCGGTCCCCCGACGCGCTCGCGCGTGGTCAGCAGCATCTTGCCCCCGGCATCGTAGAGCGCCCGCAGCAGGGCGCGCAGCCCCAGGCGGTCGAAGGCCACCAGCGCGTCCAGGTCGTCCAGGATCAACAGGCGCTGTTCGGCTTCCTCGCGCAGTGCCGTGGCCAGCAGGTCGTCGCGTGCGCCCATGGCCGGGTCCAGCCCCAGCGTGGTGGCCAGGCGCAGCCGGGCGGCGGTAGCGTTGTCCACCCCGCGCAGGTCCACGAGATAGATGCCGGATGGAAAGCGATGGCGCTCGGCCAGCCAGCGGCCGGCCTCGGAGGCCAGTTCGGTCTTGCCCATGCCGCCCATGCCGGTCAGCTCCACCAGGCGGTGGCGCAGGAGGTGCCGCAGGAGCTCGTGCTGTTGCCGGTTGCGCCCCGTAAAGGTCTCTGGGCGCAGCGGCAGGTTGTGCGGCGAGGGCGGCGGGGAGACGACGGTCAATCCGCCCGGCGGGAGATCGGGGAAGAGCACTTGGTCATGCTCGCCCCCCGGTGGCAGAAGCAGAAACTTGGCCTCTTCCAGGGCAGACAGGTCGGGCTGCTCCCGGTTGTGGCCGATTTCGCGCAGGACGCTATCCGCATTTATGCCGGCCCGTCCGAACTCAAAGGCTTCGGCCACGCTCCGGCCGGCGAGCAGGGCCGGGTAAAAGTTGCGGGCAAAGGCCGTGGCCGCGGCGTCCAGCACCGTGGACTGGGCATCGATGGCTACGACGTGCGCTATGCCGGCCTCCACCAGGGCCGGAGCCACCTCGGCGGAGTGGCAGGCGCTGAGGAAGGCCAGGCGGAAAGGAGCGCGCCCGCCGGGGCCGAGCAGCCTTTGCAGTGTATTGCCGTCCAGGGGAAAGGTCCCCCCGCAGTCGTCCTCGAAGGCCAATTTGCCGCCGCCGCCGTGCCCGCTAAAGTGCAGGATGTCGAAGGATTGTCCGGTCAGCAGGCGGACGATGCTTTCGGGCGTGGCCAGTTCGGTGTGCAGGGCGGCGGCGCGCCTCACCTCGCCCAATCGCTGCCGCAGTTGATGGATCTCGCCTTCGATGTCGAGTCGGGTCAGCGGTTGTCCATTTTCGCTCACGAGCGGGCCGGCCAAAAGGGCCAGGATGGTGGCGGCCGGAGAAGACATGGTCGGACCTCCTTGTAGTCGTCCACTTCTAGTCCCCACTTCACCCAGTCCGTGGCCGAGATGAGCACAAGAGTTCTCCGTCCAGGCCGGCCCGGGCCGGCTTGGGCTCCGGCGCCTGCCACAGGCGGTTCATGCTCACCGGGCACTTCCTGGAGTGGCTGTTCCCGGGCTGCGGGGCCGCCTGCCCCCCCTCTGGAACACTTCCTAGCATAGCACAATAACGGCGCCGATGCAAGATGACCGACCTTTGCCTTTTTCCCCGGATTGTGTTACACTCCACTGTGGTCAAACATGCCGGCCCACACTAGCGAGGGGCAAGACGGCAGTGCCGTGCAAAAGGAGGTAACCCATGGCCTTTCTGTTCCCATCCGACGAGTGGATCAAGGAGCTCAGCCGCCTGCTGAACGCCAGCCCCTCCTATGAGCGGGCCGCCAAGGACTGGGAGGGGGACTTTATCTTTGTCATCGAGGGCGATGCCGCCCTCCCGGAGACGGCCTACCTCTACCTGGACCTCTACCATGGCAAGAGCCCCGGCGCCGCCCAGATTCCCGGCCGCGACGCCCGGAAGGCGGCTTATGTCCTGTCCGCCCCCTTCAGCGTCTGGCGCCGGGTGATCGAGGGCAAACTGGACCCCATCCAGGGCATGATGACCAAGAAGCTGCGGGTCGAGGGCAACATGATGCAGATCATGCGCTACCCCAAGGCGGCCAAGGAGATCGTCTCCTGCTGCGCCCTTGTGCCCACCAACTTTGGTGATTCATAAAGAAAGAAGGGTGCGGCTATGTGGTACTTTGTCTCCCCGCAGATCGCCTTCGGCGAAGGCGCCCTCGATGCCCTCGATGAGCTGGAGGGACGGCGGGCGCTGATCGTCACCGACGCCGTGCTCCGGCGCCTGGATCCGGTGGAGCGCGTGCGCGCCCGCCTGGAGCGGGCCGGCTTTACCGTGCAACTGTTCGCCGAGGTGGAGCCGGACCCCAGCCTCCCCACCGTCCGGCGCGGGGCCCAGGCGGCCCTGGAGTTTTCCCCGGATTGGATCGTCGCCGTGGGGGGCGGCTCGGTCATGGATGCCGCCAAGGCCCTCTGGGTCCTCTACGAGCGGCCGGACCTGCAGCCCGGCGAGATCAACCCCTTCCTGCGGCTGCGTCTGCGCCGCAAGGCCCGCCTGGTCACCATCCCCACCACCAGCGGCACGGGGGCGGATGTCACCTGGGCCATCGTCCTCACCGACCCGGCGGAGCAGCGCAAGATGGGCCTGGGCAACCGCGAGAACGCCGCCGACCTGGCCATCGTCGATCCCAGCATGGCGGCCGGTATGCCCCCACAGCTCACCGCCGACACCGGCCTGGATGCGCTGGTCCATGCCGTGGAGGGGTACACCTGCGCCTGGCACAACGACCTGACCGACGGCCTCTGCTTGGTTGCCGCCCGGCTCATCTTCCGTTACCTGCCGCGGGCCCTGGCCGACGGCGGCGATATGGAGGCGCGAGAGCACATGCACAACGCCGCCACCTGCGCCGGCCTGGGGTTTGGCAACGCCATGGCCTCGATGGCCCACGCCATGGGCCACGCCCTGGGGGCCGTGCTGCGCCTGCCCCACGGCCGGGCCGTGGGGCTCTGCCTGCCCTATACGGTGGAGTTCGCCGCCCGCGAGGCCCCCGAACGTTTCGCGGAGATGGCGGCCTTTGTCGGCGTCTCCCAGGCCGGCGGCGAGGAGGGCGCGCGGGCCCTGGCCGGCGCGGTCCGCTCCTTGGCCTGCCGGTCGGGCGCGGCCAAGACCTGCCTGCTGGAGATGGGGTTCGACCGGGCATCTTATGTCGCCAATCTGGAGAAGCTGGTCGAGGATGCTTTCAACGACACGCAGATGGTGACCGCCGTGCGCTCGCCTTCCTACGATGAGCTGCGGGACCTGTTCGTCTGCGTCTACGAGGGGCGGGTGGTCGATTTCTAAAAGGAGCCTCCTATGCACGGCTATATGGGCAAGGTCTTGCGCGTGGATCTCGACGCCGGCCGCCTGTGGGACGAGCCGCTCGACGAGACCTACGCCCGGTCCTATGTCGGCGGCAGCGGCCTGGCGGCGCGCTACCTGTACGACCTGGTGGGTGGGAAAATCGATCCCCTAGGCCCGGACAATCCGCTGATCTGGATGACCGGACCGCTGGTGGGGACGGCCATGCCTTCGGCCGGCCGCTATAGCGTCGGCGCCCTTTCGCCGCTGACGGGCATCTGGGGCGAGGCCAACAGCGGCGGCTTCTTCGGCCCGGAGCTGCGCTTCGCCGGCTACGATGGCATCATCGTCACCGGGCAGGCCGAACGTCCGGTCTGGCTGGCTATCGTCGCCGGCCGGGCCGCCCTGCACGACGCCGCCGGCCTGTGGGGGCTGGATTCGTATGCCACCCAGGACCGCGTCCGCGCCGCCCTGGGGGAGCCCAAGGCCCGCGTCGCCGGCATCGGGCCGGCCGGCGAGAACCGCGTCCGGATGGCGGCCATCATGAACGACCACGGCCGCGCCGCGGCGCGCACCGGGCTCGGCGCGGTGATGGGCGCCAAGAAGCTCAAGGCGGTGGCCGTGCGCGGACGGGCCGCCGTGCCCGTGGCCGACCCGGCGCGCGGCAAGGCCATCGCCCGCGAGATCCTGGCCGGCATCGAGGAGGACATGGCGGCGATGTCCATCCGTATGGCCGGCACGGCCGGCTACGTCGACCTGGCGCTGATGTATGGCGACATGCCCATCCGCTACTACCAACAGGGAGAATGGGAGGAGGCCGGCAACCTCTCGGGCGTGTTGATGGTCGAGCACTTCCAGAACCGCAACACGGCCTGCTACCGCTGCCCCATCGCCTGCGGCCGCGAGACGCGCGCCCCGTCCTTCGGCCTGGAGAAGGTCGATGGCCCGGAGTACGAGACGCTGGGGGCGCTGGGCACGCTGGTGCAGGTCGCCGACCTGCAAGCGGTGATCTACGCCAACCACCTCTGCAACCGCTACGGTCTGGATACGATCAGCGCCGGGGCGACGATCGCCCTGGCCTGCGAGCTCTTCGAGCGCGGCTTGCTCTCGCCTGCCGATACCGGCGGTCTGGAGGTGCGCTACGGGCGCGCCGAGGTGGTGCACCGGCTGCTGGAGATGATGGCCCACCGCGAGGGGTTTGGCGACCTCCTGGCCGAGGGCAGCGCGGCCCTGGCCGAGCGCTGCGGCGCCCCCGACCTGGCCGTGACGGTCAACCGCCTGGAGGTGCCGATGCACGACCCACGGGCCTTTAGCGGCATGGCCGTGACCTATGCCCTGTCGCCGCGCGGGGCCTGCCACATGCAGGGGGACATGTACGGGGTCGACACGGGCCAGGGGCCGGCGCTGGAGCTGGAGATCGTTCCCGGGGACCGTTTCGACAGCAGCGCGGAAAAGGGCCGCGTCGCCGCCCGCCAGCAGGCCTGGCGCAGCCTCTACAACGCCCTGATCCTCTGCCAGTTCCAGAACCCCGGCGTGGAGCGCGTCCTGGGGGCGTTGAACGCCGCGACGGGCTGGGGCCTGGCGGCGTCCGACCTCCTGCCGCTGGGCAAGCGCATCCTGGCGCTCAAGCGTCGGCTGAACATGCGGTTTGGCCTGACCTGCGCCGCCGACCGGCTGCCGGACCTCCTACGGCAGCCGCTTTCCGGGGGTGGCACGGAGGGGTTCGTGCCCGATATGGAGCAGCTCCTGGTGGGGGCCTACGCCGAGCTGGGCTGGGATCCGGGCGACGGCCGGCCGTTGGCAGACCTGCCTTGAGCGGGCGCCGCTACGTCGTTTCTCGCTAGGGAGCCTGCCGGGCCAGCTCCCGCCAGTAGCTCGCGTCCCCCTGGACTTGGCGCTGCGTGGCGGCGACGCCGGCCTGGATGATCTCCAGGGCCAGTTTCGTCCGCCGCAGCCAGTGGCCGATGTCCTGATCGTAGGCCGCGGCGGCCTGGCGGCGGGTTTCCTCGTCGGCCGGCCGGCCCAAGGGTCGGTCCGCGGATTCCCATTCCAGTCCTTCCACCTGGGGCCGTGTCCACAGGGCGCGCTTCATACAGCCTTCATGTCCGTGTGCTATAATGCCTCCGTGAACGATGGGCATGTGGGTTCGGTGGCCTGGAGGTCGTTGTGGCTACGGAGGTCGGATGCGGTCCGATGGGGCAGGGGCAGCCGGCCCCTACGCCTGCCCCGTTGTCGCCTGGAAGACGGGGCCGCGCGCTCGTCCTCGTCGCCCTGGCGCTGATCGTCCTGCTGGGGGCGTTCCTGCGCTTCTATGGACTGGGGGCGCATAGCGTCGGCAACGCCTATTACGCCGCGACGGTGCAGAGCATGCTCACTTCGTGGCGCAACTTTTTCTTCGCTTCTTTCGAACCCGGCGGCTCGGTGACGGTAGACAAGCCGCCGCTGGGCTTCTGGGTCCAGGTGGCATCGGCGGCCGTCTTCGGCGTCAACGGCTTTGCCCTGGCCCTGCCCCAGGCGCTGGCCGGTGTGCTTTCGGTCGTCGTCCTCTATTTCCTGGTCCGGCGCTCCTTCGGAGACTGGCCGGCTTTGGCCGCAGCCCTGGTGCTGGCCGCGATGCCGGTGGCCGTCTCCACGGAGCGCAACAACACCGTCGACGGCCTCCTGGTCCTGGTCCTGCTGCTGGCGGCCTGGGCCTTCCTGCGGGCCACGGAGCGGGCGTCGCTGGGGCTCCTGCTCCTGGGGGCCTTCCTGGTGGGGCTCGCTTTCAACATCAAGATGCTGCAGGCCTATATGCCGCTCCCGGCCTTCTACCTTCTCTACTTCCTGGGAGCGCGGCAGCGCTGGTGGAAGCGCCTGACGTACCTGGCCCTGGCCACAGCGGTGCTCCTGGCCGTGTCCCTCTCCTGGGCCGTGGCGGTGGACCTCACCCCGGCCGACAGCCGGCCCTATGTGGGCAGCAGCGCCGACAACAGCGTGCTGGAGCTGATCATCGGCCACAACGGCCTGGCCCGGCTGGGGCTGCCGCGGTCTACCCAGCAGCCCCAGCCGGGGGCCAACACGCCGCCGATCCCGGGGGGTAGCCGCCCCGGCCAGGCGCCGCAGAACCCGCCCCCGCCGTCGGGCGCTATACGTCCCGGCAATGTCCCCGTGCCGCCGAACCCGGCGGGGGGCGGGCCGGGCGGTCCCTCGGAAGTGGGCCGGGCCGGCCTGCTGCGCCTCTTTACCGCGCCCCTGGTCACCGAGGCCGGCTGGCTGTTGCCGTTGGCCCTGTTGGGCATCCCGCTCGTCCTGGTCGCCCTGGGCCGGCCGTGGCCGCTCCGGGAGCGGCACCTGTCGCTGCTCCTGTGGGTCGGGTGGCTCTTGCCGGCGGCGCTCTACTTCACCTTCAACACCGGCCTCTTCCACGCCTACTACCTGATTATGTTGGGCCCGCCGCTGGCCGCCTTGGTCGGGGCGGCGGCCTGGGCGCTGGGCCGGCTCTGGCGCGGCCGGCCGGGGCTGGCCTGGGGGTTGGCCGCGGCGCTGGCGGTGCCGACGGTAGCCCTGCACGTCGTCACGCTGGGCATGTACCCGGTCTATGCGCGGACGATCACGGTCGTCGCGGTCCTCGCCGGCGTGGCCGGCCTGGCGCTCCTGTCCCGGCGGTCTCGCCCCGGGGCCATCCGCGCCGCGGTCCTCCTCCTGGGCGTCAGCCTGCTGGCGGCCCCCTTGACATGGTCGGTCCTCACCACGTTGAACGCGAATGCGAACACGGCCCTGCCCCGCGCCGGCCCCGGCGATGCCCGCACGGGGCAGAGCTGGTCCACCGCGCTGTCCCCCGTCCAGGAGCGGCTCGCGGCCTACCTGCTGGAGCACACGGCGCCGGACAGCTACCTGCTCGCCACGCTCCGCGCGACCGAGGCGGCCCCTTATATCCTGGCTACCGGCCGGCCGGTCCTGGCCGTGGGCGGATTCTCCGGGAGCGACAACGTCGCCGGGGTCGAGGAGTTGGCTGCTATGGTCGAGGACGGCGAACTGCGCTTCTTCTGGGGGGCCGACTGGGGACAAAAGCCCGAGATCGCCGCCTGGCTGCGGAGCTCGTGCTGCGTGGTCGTTCTACCCGGCTTTCCGGCGCGGCCGGAGAGCCCCGGGGACGCGGCCCAGGGGGCCGCGCTGTACGACTGCCGCCGGTGAACCGGCGGAAAGGGGCGCCGCTCCTCTTATGAGATGACTTCTAGGGAGTTGACCCGCTCGAACTGGCTGTTGTACATCTCGGTGTAGAAGCCGTTGCGCGCCAGGAGTCCCTCGTGAGTGCCCTGCTCCACGATGTCGCCGTCCCGGATCACCAGGATCAGGTCGGCGTTGCGGATCGTGGACAGGCGGTGGGCGATGATGAAGCTGGTGCGGCCCTTCATCAGCGCGTCCATGGCCTCTTGAATCAGCACCTCGGTGCGCGTGTCCACCGAACTGGTGGCCTCGTCCAGGATCAGCATCGGCGGGTTGGCCAGGATGGCGCGGGCGATGGTCAGGAGCTGCTTTTGGCCCTGCGAGATGTTGGAAGCTTCCTCGTTCAACACCATCTGGTAGCCCTCCGGCAGGGTGCGGACAAAGTGGTCGACATGGGCCGTCCGGGCGGCGGCGATGACCTCCTCGTCGGTGGCGTCGGGCCGGCCGTAGCGGATGTTCTCCATAATCGTGCCGTTGAAGAGCCAGGTGTCCTGTAGCACCATCCCGAACATTGCCCGTAGGTCGCGCCGCGCCAGTTCCCGGATGTCGTGGCCGTCGATCCGGATGGCCCCCTGGTCCACGTCGTAGAAGCGCATCAGCAGCTTGACCATGGTCGTCTTGCCCGCCCCCGTCGGGCCCACCAGGGCCACCTTTTGGCCGGGCTCGACGAACGCGGAAAAGCCGTGGATGACAGGGTTATCGGGATTGTACCCGAACCGCACATCCCGGAACTCGATGCACCCCTTCACGGCCGGCAGCCGGATGGGATTGTCGGCCTCCGGCACCTCCTCGGCCTCGCCCAGGAACTCGAAGACGCGCTCGGCCGCCGCCGCGGTCTGCTGCAGGACGTTGGAGATGTTGGCAATCTGCGTCAGCGGCTGGGTGAAAGAGCGCACGTACTGGATAAAGGCCTGGATGTCGCCGACGGTGATCGCCCGCGTGGCGGCCAGCCAGCCGCCCAGCACGCACACCGCCACGTAGCCCAGGTTGCTGATAAAGGTCATCATAGGCATCATCAGGCCGGACAAGAACTGCGATTTCCATGCGGCGTCGTACAGGGGAATGTTATAGCGGTCGAACTTGGCGACGCTCTTTTCCTGCCCGTTGAAGGCCATCATCACGACGTGGCCGCCGTACATCTCCTCTACATGGCCGTTGACATGGCCCAGGTAGTCCTGCTGCTGCTTGAAATATCGCTGCGAGCGGCCGATGATCAGGCCGATGACCACCAGCGACAGGGGGACGATGGCCAGGGTCGTCAGGGTCATCAGCCAGCTGATCGTCAGCATCATGATGAGCACGCCGACCAACGTGGTGAGCGAGGTGATGATCTGCGAGAGGCTTTGGCTGAGCGTCTGGCTCACCGTGTCCACGTCGTTGGTGACCCGCGAGAGCACCTCTCCATAGTTCGTGCCGTCGAAATATCGGAGCGGCATACGGTTGATCTTTTGGGAGATGTCCCGGCGGAAGCGGTAGGTGATGTCCATGGCGATGCCGGACATGATCCAGCCCTGGATGTAGCTCAGGGCAGTGGAGAAGAGGTACAGCCCCCCTGTTAGCAGGATGATGTTGCCGATGGCGGTGAAGTCGATCGTGCCGGTGCCGGCGATCTGGGCCAGCACGCCCTCGAACAGCTTGGTGGTGGCCCGCCCCAGCACCTTGGGGCCGACGATGGCGAATACGGTGGAGGCGGCGGCCAGGATCATCACGGCCAGGATCGGCAGCCGGTACCCGCCAAGGTACTGGATCAGCTTGACCATTGTGCCCCGGAAATCGCGGGCCTTTTCGCCGCGCATCAGGGCCATCGGCCCGCCGTGCCCCATCGGGCCACGCATCGGACCACGACCGCCCAACGGACCACGACCGAACGGAGTGCCTCTGTTCTGTGTGCTCATGGTTAGGCCTCCGTGCCGATCTGCGATAGGGCGATTTCGCGGTAGACCGCGCAATCGCGCATCAGTTCGGCGTGCGTGCCCCGCCCGACGATGCGGCCCTCCTCCAACACGATGATCTGATCGGCGTGCAGGATGGTCGAGACGCGCTGGGTGACGATCAGCACGGTGCTGTCCGCGGTCTTTTCCCGGAGGGCCTGGCGCAGCGCCGCGTCGGTCCGAAAGTCGAGGGCCGAGAAGCTGTCGTCAAAGATGTAGATAGGCGGTTTCTTGACCAGGGCGCGGGCGATCGCCAGACGCTGTTTCTGCCCGCCGGACAGGTTCATCCCGCCTTGGGAGACCTCCGCCGCCAGGCCCTCGGGGCCGGCGATCAGCTCGTTCCCCTGGGCGATGCCCAGCGCCTCCCGGAGCTCCTCTTCGCCGGCGTGCTCGTCGGCATAGCGCAGGTTGCTTTCCACCGTGCCGGAGAACAACGTGCCCTTTTGCGAGATGTAGCCGATCTTTTCCCGCAGGTCGTGCTGGGTGACGGCGCAGATGTCCATGCCGCCCACCAGGATGGTGCCGCAGGTGGCGTTGTAGAAGCGCGGGATCAGGTTGACGATGGTGGATTTGCCCGATCCGGTCGGGCCGATAAAGGCCGTGGTCTGGCCGGGCCGGGCGACGAAGGAAATGTCGTGCAGGACATCCTCCTCGGCGTCGGGGTAGCGAAAGGTCACGTTGCGAAACTCGACCGTGGGAACGAACGGCTCGGGGAAGCGTTGGGGTGTTGCGGGGTCCAGGATGGCCGGCTTCGTCTCCAGGACCTCGGCGATGCGGCCGGCCGACACCGCCGCCCGCGGCAGGATGATGAACATCAGTGACAGCATCAAGAAGGCAAAGACGATCTGCATCGCGTACTGCAGAAAGGCCATCATGTCGCCGACCTGCATGGTCGCCTGCGCGACCTGGTGCGCGCCGACCCAGATGATCAGCAGCGCCAGGCCGTTCATGATGAGCATCATCAGCGGCATCATCACCACCATCAGGCGGCTGACGAACAGCATGGTGCCGGTCAGGTCCTTGTTGGCGTGGTCGAAACGCTCCAGCTCCAGGTCCTGCCGGTTGAAGGCGCGGATGACCATCATTCCGGAGAGGTTCTCGCGCATCACCAGGTTGAGCCGGTCGATCAGGCCCTGGATGCTCTTGAACCGCGGTAGGGAGATGGCGAACACGATCAGGATCAGCCCCAGCAGGACCAGGACGGCCAGGGCGATGATCCACCACATCGAGCTGCTCTTGCCGACGGCGCGGATCACGCCGCCGATGCCGATGATGGGGGCGTAAAAGACCATGCGGACCATCATCAGCACCACCATCTGGATCTGGGTGACGTCGTTGGTGGTGCGGGTGATCAAGGACGCGGTCGAGAAGCGGTTGAACTCCTCGTTGGAGAAGCTTTCCACGCGGGTGAAGATAGCCCGGCGCAGGTCGCGGGACAGGCCGGCCGCCGTTCGCGCTCCCAGGAAGCCGACGGCGATTGTGCAGGCCGCCGACAAGAGGGTCAGCAGCAGCATCAGCAGGCCGGTGTGCAGGATATAGCGGCTCTGGAGACGGGCCGTGTCCATGCCCAGGGCGGCATACTCGGCCCGGATTGGAACCGCCGCAGCCTGGACGATCATGCTCTCTCCCATGGCGGCGAAGCGGCTGTTGATCAACGCCGCCATCTGGGCCAGCTCCGCGGCCGGCCGTTGGCGCAGCAGGTCGAAGAGGTCGGTGCCGGGAGGGAGCTTGGACAGGTCCACGCCCAGGCGGGCCCCAATCAGCGCAGCCTTGGCCGGGTCGGCGAGCACCTGCTCGAGGCCGGAGACGGCCAGGAAGGAGCGGCCCAGGATCGGGTTCAGCCGGGCGATCTCGTCCGCGGCGATGTCCCGCCGCACATAGATCGGTTCGGCGGCCAGGGTTGGGTATTCCTGGAGATACCGGTCGTAGTCGGGCGAGTCTTGGTCGATCCGGGTGTAGTTCGCCAGCACGGCGGCCTTGTCGTCCGCGCTCATCAGCAGGGTCAGGCGGTCCATCGTGGTCTGGCGGAGCGCCAGGGGCACGGCGTTCTCGACACCGCCTTGCTGAATGCCGGTGTTGACGATCCGGGACATGTAATCCGGCAGGGCCAGGTCGCAGTTCGCCTGGACAAAGAGCAGGGCGACGGCCAGCAGGATGTAGAGCGAGAACGGTTTCAAGTACTTGGCCAGGCGGATCATCGGTGGATTGCTCCTGTAGGCAGGGGTGCGCACTCGCGCCCGTCCCATCTCCCTGGACGGAAGGCGAGGGAAGAGCTTATGTCGCCTCTATGATGGGGGGACTGAATCGAGCTGCTTTGCTTTTTTGATCAGCAGGGTCAGGGCAGCGACGATCTGTTCCTGCTCGGCGGGGCTCAGGAGGCCGGGCAGGTCGTCCAGCCAGCCCTGACGCGCGTGGATGCTCTCTTGCAGCACCTGGCAGCCCTTGTCGGTCAGGGTGATCTTCCGAGCTCGCCGGTCGTGGGGGGACTCGGCGCGGACCGCCAGCCCCTGTTGGACCAGGCGCTCCAGCATCTGGCTGGCCGCCGCGCTGGTGATGCCCAGCACGTCGCCCAGGTCGGAGACGCCGCAGTCTCCGGCGCGATGGATGTGGAACAGGGCGCCGATCTGGGACATGGAGAGGCCGCTCCTTTTCGCGTAGCGGATGAATTCCCGCATCGAGCGGCGCATGAATAGGTCGATCCATTCCTGGAAGACGGCTACCCAGGGCGTGGGGTTCGGCATTGGTTAACCTCTCTAAATAGACAAGCATTCTTAATTATATAGTAAGCCCCTGGATTTGTCAAACGCCCTTTCATCCGCGTTGGGTGAATGTCTTGGCGGGTCCCGCGGTGGCCGGGCCGGCCCGGCCGGCCATGGTTTCGCGGATGCCCCTGGCGTGCTCGCGGTCGTGGGCCAGGGCGACCAGGAACCAGGCGTAGGGGATAGTTTTTTGGTCCCAAACGCCGGGGAAAGTGTGCTCCATGGCGGCCGGGTTCATCCCGGCGAGGATGTCCAGCAGTTCCCGGCGCGTGCCCTGGAGATCGGCCCACACCTTCTTCCAGCTTTGCCCCCGGCGGGCGGCGGCGTGCTCCTGGTTCCAGGTTTCCTCATCGGTCTCCAGGCGGACATGGGGGGCGCGGCCGGCGGCCATGTCGTGCAGGCCGGCCACTACCCAGTCCTCCCAGTCGGCGACGTGCCCCAGGACGTCCTGCAGTGTCCATGTGCCGCAGACGGGCAGGAGGGCGCGCTCGCCCGGGGGCACTATGTCTGCCGCCGCGCACAGCTCCTCGCGGCCGGCCTCCAGCGCGGCGGCGAGGATTGCCCGGGGGCCGCTCGGCGTCTCGCGCTGGCCCTTGCGCCACTCGGCCAGCTTGTGGGCATGTTCCTCGAGGTCATGCTCGCGCAAGACCTCGATCCAGGTGGGCAGCCACCAGTTGCCGCGCCCACGGGGCCGCGAGCGGAAGAACTCTTCTTCGCTCAACCCCTTCATCCAGGCAATCCACTCGGTGCGCGCCGCCCGCAGTTCGGCGACCACCTCTTCCAGGGATCGCCCTTTCCAGGCGGCGACATTGGCGGCGTTGTAGGCGTTTATGTCGCTTACGGCCGCGGCATCGGGCTCTTCGCCGGCCACCAGGCGGCCGATCTCGCGCCGCACCCAGCGGTCCCAGGCGGCGATGTGGACCAGGGCATCCTGGGCTGTCCAGCTTTCGTTGACCAGGTCCATGGTGAGAGCCTTTTCGTCCAGGCAGATGAGCTGTTGCAGGAGCTCGCCGCGGGCGGCGGCCAGGTGGGCCAGCAGATGGCGGCGGCGGGCGGCCAGGACCTGGCGGATCTGGGCGGTATGTTCGCGTTCGTGCTCCAGGAAGCGTCGCAGGGCTTTGCGGGCGGTCCACTCCTCGTCGGGATGGTCGGTCCAGTGGGCCGGCCGGCTCACGCGGGCGCGCTCGTCGGCGGTGAGCTGTTCCAGCCGGGCGATGGCCGTGCATCGTTCCATTTCCAGGAACTGGTAGAGGGGCAGCTCCTCGTCATTTTCCCACTCGGCCGGCAGGGTTTCGGGAGGGACCAGGCGAGAGACGTACCACTCCTCGGCGTTGCCGATGTGCCGAAGGATGCGGCGGATGCAGAAGGACTCCGCATTGGGGCGCCAGTCCAGCAGTTCGTCGGGCAGAGCGTTGGACGCCGTGCCGACCAGGGCTTGCAGGTCGGCGCGGCTGTAGGCCAACAGGCGCAGCAACCGGGCCATCTCCTGCGGGGAGAGCGCCGCGTGGTCTGGGGGAAAGAGCGCCGCGGCGTCTCCGGGGGCAAAGGGGCCGCAGCCGTCGACTTCTGCGGCGATCTCGATGGTGATGGCCTCGCCCTCCTGGGGGGCGGGTTCGCCGTGCCGAAGAAGCCAGGCATGGTAAGCGCGGATCGCGGCGGGCAGTTGGGCGAGGGCGGCGGCGCGGGATGTTTCCCGGATGCTGCAACCTGGGAGGTCTAGCACGTGGGCCATGGTCATGTTGTCCGCGGATTCCAGGTACACAGGGTAGTGAGCCATTGGGAGCTCCTTTGTGCAGTCTTGGGAGTTGTCGGGCTGTATTATACCATGTTGCCCCCGTCTTTGCACTCGCTGTTTGCCAAGTGTCTATGGACGATATATGATTGACAACTCATTGCGCGTGCCGTATAATAGGCATCAGGATCAGGCACAAGGAGGCTGATGATGGAAGGCCGGTCTCGGCACTGTCCCCACCTGGGATTGAAGCACACCCGATCGATTCGCTTTGCCAGCCCGACACCGGAGCATCGCTGTTACATTTTTGGCGAGCCTCTGCCTATCCAGGTTGATCAGCGGGCGTTTTGTTTGGGGGATCGGTACCCGGAGTGTCCACGTTTTGCGGGGCAGGAGGCTCCGCCGACGCCGGTGGCCAGCCGGGGAGCAGGGGGCGCTGGCCGGGTCTCGCCGGTTGTCGCTTTCTGGCAAAAGCTGAGTGCCCTGGAGCGGGTCATTTATCTGTCCTTGGCTGGTCTGTTGTTAATCATCCTGGCCACTTACGGAGTGATCGTCGGCCTGGTTCTGCCGGCCCGGGCGCGCACGCCCACCCCGGTCTCGACGGCGGCAACACAGGTTGTAATGACAAGCCCTCTGCCTTCCCCGGTTCAGCCGACGGCGCAGCCTACTGCTAGAGCCACGGCGCTCCCCACCCCATTGCCGACGGCCCGTCCCACCAGCAGGCCGACGGATGTGCCTCCTACGGAGCGGCCGACCTTTACAGCGACGGCGCTTCCTACGCCGCTGCCTACGCATACGCCGGTTCCCCCGCCTTCGGCCACGCCGGTAGTCGTTGTGCCGACGGCCCGTCCGACCGTTGCGCCCACGGTGACACCGACTCCTGAAACCATGTGGTCGACCCTCTACTTCCTCGGTCCGGATCGGTCCTACTACGTCCCGGTGTATCGGCAGAGTCGTCCCTGGGTGGAGCGTGTGGCCACCCGTGCTGTGGAGTTGATGATCGCGGGGCCGCGGGGGGGCCTATTGCGCACGATCCCGGCGGGGATGACGCTGAATGCGGTGGCCGTGAGCGGCTCGACACTGGAAGTCGATTTTGGGCAGACTTTCGAGGAGTTGGGAGCCGGCCCGGTAGAGGCGATGGGCGTAGTTTGGGCGCTGACGGAGTTTAGCAATATCGACGCGGTCCAGTTTATGAAGAACGGGGTGCCGGTAGGTTTGCCGGGGAGCGGGAACGCCGATCCTGTAGGTCGGCCAGCCTATATCAACCTGGAGGACCCTTATTATGTGAACCCGGCTGACGCTACCAACCTGATGCTCTTTTTTGCCACTCCCGATGGGCAGTACTTGGTGCCTATCGTGCGGCGTGTGCCGCGCACGTTGGCGGTGGCTACGACGGCGATCAGCGAGACGATCCGGGGGCCGAGCGCGGTGCATCCGAACCTGATGCGGACCCTTCCGGCGGGAACGCGTATCCTGAACATTAGCCGGGAGGGCAACACCATAGTTGTCAACTTCAGCGGTGAGTTCCTCGGCGCGTCGGACCGCGATCTGGCGGTGCAGTCGTTGCTCTTTGCAATGGTCAACCTGACGGCCGATTACAATTCCGGTGTGACCGCCGTGCGCATTTCCGTTGATGGTCAGAGTTTAGGTGAGCACTGGGGCGGCAGCTATGGGGGGGATCTGCGGCCCGGGGCTTTGAATCCAGAGCCGTAGGGTGCTACCGGTTTTTTTACAAGGCAACAAAAGTCTCCGGCCTCTCGGGCCGGAGACTTTTGTTGGGGTGAGAACCGTCTCATCGTGAGGGTGGGGAGGGTCTATGTCGCCTTTTCCGGGACCGGCCATCCCCCAGGCAGGCGAACTTCCTAAAAGAATTTAGCAAGCCCTTTCAAAAAACCGCCCCGCAGTATGCCTTTCAAAGCCCCGCACAACCGACCTTTAATCTGCGCCCTCTTTCTTTTAGGAAGACGGGGTGCGGCAGAGGACGCTATGGCGTCCAAAGATCCCCATGCCGTTCATGCCCCTTCCCGTAGCCTCCGCAACGCAACCGGCAGCCGCTCCAGTACCTCACCGGCCACCCCACCAGCCTCCCCAACCTCGGCCTGCAAGATTTGCCCCGCAAGCGCATGGATATAGACTCCCAACAGTGCCGCCTCGAAAGGGTTCAACCCCTGCGCCAAAAACCCACCGATCGCGCCGGCCAGGATGTCCCCCGTCCCCGCCGTGGCCAGCGCCGGCACGGCCATCGGATTGACCACCACCCGGCCATCCGGGTGCGCAATGACCGTGTAGGCCCCCTTGAATACCACCACCTGGCGCCATGTCGTCGCCGCCCGCTGCGCCACGGCAATCCGCGAAGCCAGGACTTCCTCCTGCGATGCCCCCAAGAGCCGGGCCATCTCGCCGGGGTGCGGAGTCAAAACTACCCGGCCGGCAGGCAGCGACCTCCACCACTCGGGCACCCCGGCCAACGCATTCAACGCATCGGCATCGAGAACCGCCGGCGGCAACTCCCAACTTATGTCTATTTCCTCGCGCTGCAGGAAGCCGATCCCGGGATGGGCGCGCTCGCGCATGTGCAGCAGCCGCCGCACGAAGGCCACTGTGCCAACCTCCTGCCCCAGGCCGCAGCCCAGCACCACCGCCTGATAACGGCCGGCAACCTCCGCCAGCGGCTTGAGCGCTTCCTCGCCGACAGCACCGCTCTCCGACTCCGGCAGCGGGAGAAAGGTCACCTCCTTTGTCTGCGCCGCCAGGAAAGGGTAAATCGTGCGCGGGGGAGCCAACGTAACCAGGCCGGCCCCCACACGATAGGACCCCATGGCCGACAACAGGGCAGCCCCCGTATAGTTCAGCGAGCCGGCAATCACCAGCACGCGCCCACAAGTCCCTTTGTGCGCGTCCGGCGGCCGGCGGGGCAACATATCCCGCAAACGCCCTGCCTCGGCCAACTCCACGGGCACACCGGCCAGGTGCTTGGCGGCAATGCCAATATCCGCCACAACGATCTCCCCGGCACATCCGGCCCCAGGGAACTGGTATAATCCACGCTTCGGCGCCCCCATCGTCACCGTGCAGTGCGACTGAACGGCGCACCCCAACACCTCCCCGGTGTCGGCATGGACCCCCGTCGGAAGGTCCACCGCCACAACCAATGGACCCGCTACCTTGTTCACTTGCTCCACCAACTCGCGCAGCCGCCCCTCGAGTGGACGGACCAACCCCATCCCTAGCAACCCATCGATCACCACGTCGGCCCACCGTAGCTCCTCGCGCAGGTCCTCCAGCCGTTCATCCTGCTCCACGGTTAGCACACGTCCCCCTTGCCCAAGCAGCGCCTGCACAAGAGGGTCCTGCTCATACCCCCGCCGGTTCCATAGGTAGGCAACAACCGTCAGGCCGGCCTCCCGCAGATACCGCCCGGCCACCAGGGCGTCCCCCCCATTGTTCCCCGGCCCGACCAGGGCCAACACCCGCCGGCCCTTCTTCCCACGTGCAGCTCGGCATCGCGCTATCACCTGATCGGCCACCGCCCGGCCCGCTCGATCCATCAACCCTTCCCAGGACGCGCCCGCCTCCACCGCCGATCCTTCCGCTAAACGCATCTCCTCGGTCGTAACGATCTTCATTGCCCACCTCCGATATGCCTGCTGGATGACCCGCCGGCCTTCCCTATCCGAACCGACCAATTCTCATAGGAAATTGGCTGCCGCTCAACCAGGGCAGAAGCCAACTGCTGCCCCATCGCCCCAGGTAGGCCACCAGTACATAGCGAAACGTCTTGCCCAGAAAACAAGCCCCCAGAAACATCCACAACCGCATGCGCATCGCCCCGGCCGCCAATCCCGCCAGATCGAACAACGGGCTGGGAATAACCGCCAACACGAATATGCCCAGCACGCCATACTTGCCGACGAACCGCCGCACCTGCTCATAATAACGTGACCGCGCGGCTAGGGCGCTCCCCCCGTACCCCGCCAGGTAGCCCGTCATTTCCCCCACCGTCGAGCCGAACCCCGCCGCTAACCCCACCAGCGGCGGAATGAGAAACGTCCCCCCGATCCAGGCCGCGGCCATCGTCGGCGCCGGGAAAACGACCGTCGCATTCGCCAACACAGAGGTCAACATGATCCCCAGGTAGCCAAAGTCGCCCAATGCCCCATAGTCCACAGGTAATAGGATGAGCACAACCGTCAGGACGGCAGAAAGTAGCGCCGAGAGCAGATAGCGGCCGTTCTCTCGCAGAAAAAGCCGCCAACGCCCCCGCCGCCCTGGAAGCCCCGGGGCGCCGCCGCCCCCAACAGGAGTCCTCTCATCGACCATCAATAGACCTTCCACAACACCCAGGGGGCCACACCCCAGCACTCATCGCCCAACCCTAACCCTGCCAATACACAGCACTCCATCCTCCGACGTTCCAACGCTCCAGGGCAATGCTCGCGGAGAGGAGACCTCCAGGATGGCGACACAGAGCGCGTATTCCCCATGCGGGACCTCCGCCGACAAGGGCAGGTTGTGATGGTCGCCGTATACCCAGCCGGCCTGCCACGAGGTCGCCGGCGGATCGCCAAAGTGCGGGGGTTCCACCAGCCGGGCCACCGTCTTCGCAGCACTATCGCGCAGCTCCAGGCCCACACGCAACGGAAGGCTGGGCACGTCCTCCACGTACCAGTAGAGCGAAACCTGGAGGACCTCTCCAGAAGGGATCTCCAACGTCTCCCCCTGGGGAGCAGCCGGACCCTCGCCCTGGGGCGAAAGCGCGCGCATGTTGAAATCTACGAGCCCCAGCCCACTCACGCTCTGCGCCAGGAAAGCACGCCGCTCCACGACGATCGCCTCCGTGTACTGCTCCCAGGCCAGCCGGGGCCCCCGGGCGCGCAAAAACTCCTGGGTCTGCGGCGTGAGATCCTCGGCAGCGATGCGCATGTCGATCACCACCGCCGCGGATGAGCGCTCCGGCCGGCCGCCGTAAAGCGCCGAGACGACCAGGTCCTGGGCCGCCGGCCGGTGAAAGACAGTCCACGGGGCGATCTCGCGGACAGACTCCCGCGCCGCCGCCAAAACATCGCCGGCGCTCCGGCCCGCGATTTCCAGCGCCCGGTAGACCATCAGGCCGGCCCCATCGACCAAGCGCGTGCCGTCGGGCAAAAAGGCCGGCGGCCTGTTGGCCAGCAGAACATAGCCCGGATCCAAGGCCAGCACCGGGGTATCGGGAGGCACACCCTCCCGCAACGCCGCACTCACCACCTGGTAGCTGCGATCATAGACCACGCCCTCGGCCGCCGCGCGCTGTAGCGTCAGTTGCGGCAGCAGGAGCGCCAGCCCCAGGACAGCCCCCAGGCCCGCCATGGCCCGCCCCCAGGCCGGACACCGGACCCAGCGGGGCGCGACCTCGCCCCCGGCCGCGGCAACCAACAGGGCCAGGGGCAGGATCAACTGGACATAGTACCGGGAATGGTAGGCCCGCCCGTAGGAAAAGAGCAGCAGCCACAGCACGATCCCCACCACCAGGGGAGGGACGAGCCACGCGCCCGGCCCCGTCGGCCGACATGCGTTCCGCCCGGCAGCGGCCCGCCATGAATCGGCCAAGGCAACCGCGCTCAGCAGCAGCACCGCGCCGATCAGCAGCAGGAAGGTGAGGCGCGACTCGGGGTAGTCGGCCATCCGCACCAGGTGGTTGCGGGCATAGGTCGTCTCCTGCGGCCGCAGTACCTGAAAGGCCAACACCTGCCGCCAGAACGCTCCGAGGGCCGGCCGGGCAAAGAACCACCCCAACGGGAGCACAGCGCTGGCCGCGCCGGCCGCGCCGGCCAGGAGGTCCCGCCACTGCCATGCCAACAGGGCCAGGAGGAACAACACGATCAAAGCCACGCCCGCAGGGGCCTTTGTGGCCGCAGAAAACGCCGCGCTGGCCCCGGCCAATCCTACTAGCAACAAGCGCCTACCCCGCCGCGCCGTCGACAGGCCGGCCAGGTAAAGAGCCAGGGCCCCTGCCGTGGACAGGTTGGCCACAGTCTCCAGCGGTGCCACCTGCACGGCCTGGACATCCACAGCCAGCACAAGCGCCGCCAGCAGCCCGGCGCGGCGCCCGCCCACGCGGCGCCCCAGCAGGTAGAGCAGGGCCACCGTCCCCAGCCCATATAGGCACTGCAGCCAGCGCCCGGCCAACAACAGGTTCAGCCCCCCCCACCGTTGAGCAAAGGCCACCGCGGGAGCCAGGGCGATCAAGACGCCGGGGGGATGCGCCAGGAAGAAATCACCATAGGGGCGCAGCCCACGGACCCAGAGCAGGGCCGCTTCCAGGTAGACCATCTCGTCATAGTGCGAGGCCGGGAGAGCACCAACCCCTCCCGGCAGAAGAAAGCGGGCGCGCAGGACGCCGCCGACGGCCAGCACCACGGCCAACAGCAGGAGCGCCGCCAGGTCGCGCCAATCCCAATGGGGTCTGGTCAACTGCCGCGCTCCAGGGCGCCGGCCGGCCGCCAGCCACAGCAACACCAGGCCGGCACCCCACGCCAGCCACGCCAACAGCACGGCCCGATCATAGTGGGCGCGCAGCGCCTCCAACCAGGGCGGAAGATCCGAAAAGGACACCGGCGACGCGCCCCACTGCCCCCCCAGCACGGCCGCGCGCCAGGAAGACAACCCTTCCGCAAAGCGTTCCATCAGGTGCAGGTTCAGGAGCAGGCCCAAGCTGCCATAGAGAACAAGGAGTGTCCCCAGAAACACGAAAACCCAGCGAAACGGACGGGACCGCACCAAGGAGGTCATCCGGACCTCAAGCTATTTGTAGGTCGCCGCCAGGTACGCGACCAGGGTCGCAAACTCGGCGTCGTCCAGCTTCGCTCCCTTGTTCACCATCCGACGCACGGTATTCTCCCACTCGGCCAAGGTCTTTTGCGCCGTCGTGACCCGCTGCAGGGAGTGACAGGAGGTGCCACAACGCTGCTGAAGGAGGGTCTCGGGCGACCCCGCCGCCGCGGTGGGCTTGGGTGTCTCAGCGGCTGTACCGCAGGCGACCAAAACCAGCGCCACAAGCCAAACAGCCACTATCAAGGCCAGCAGCTTGAGTGAAGACATGCCGTTACCCCTTTACTACAATCTCGGCGTACGTTTGGCGCCTCCAGACCCACCGCCGGGCCGCCAACAGCGCGCCGCATACCAGGAATAATGCCACACTGACCGCCTGCGCGGCAGGGAACTTGGGCAGGCTGCCCGGCAAGAGCATGCTGTCCGTCCGGAGGAACTCTAGGAAGAAACGGCCAAAGCCGTACATCATCCCATAGAGCCAAAAAACCTCGCCGGGGATCATACGCTTCTCATAACGGCGGCTCAGATAGAGCAACAAGGCGCACACCGCCAAATTCCAAAGGCTCTCGTAGAGAAAGGTCGGGTGAAAGCGGGTCTGCAACGGGTATCGCGCCATATCCGTGTACGGGTAGATGCGATAACCGGCAGGAATAATCAGCCCCCAGGGCAAGGTAGTCGGCGGACCATAGGCCTCGTGGTTGAAAAAGTTGCCCCACCGGCCCACCGCCTGCCCCAAGACAAACCCTACAGCTCCCACATCGATCCAGGCGAAAAAGTTCTGCCGTTTGACCGCCGTATACACAAGCGCCGCCCCGACCGCGCCGATCAGGGCGCCATGGATCGCCAGCCCTTGCAAGCCGACGAACTGGCCGTTGACGAAGCCAACGACGGCCAATGGATCGCGCGCCAGGTCCGGAGCGCCCAAGACGTACCATAGCCGCGCCACGGCGACCCCGGCAATCAACCCCCACAGCAAGAGGTTCCAGACATGGTCGGGGTCCCAGCCCCGCCGACGGGCCTCCCCTTCGCCTAGCAGCGATCCCAACAGCGCACCGCACATCAGGATGATGCCGTACCAGCGGACCATCAGCGGCCCCAGGCGGATCGCCACCGGATCGCCGGCGCCGTTCCAGACGCGCACAACCTGCACTGCCGCGAAACCCAACAAAGCCAGGCCGAGCGCGATCAGCGTGTAGCGCAACAATGGGGGAAAGGACTTCTTGGGCTGTTGTTCACTCAACAGAACCCTCCTTTTCTTATCGATTATAACCTCTTTGCCGCAAGCTGTCAAAGCCGATTTGACGCCGGGCCTGATTTCAGGTATAATGCATGTTCGGTTTTTCTAATATTCTTTCGGAGGACACCTAGTCATGTCGGAAACAGAAACGACGCCGATGAACGAGCAGCCAACCGAGCAGCCCCCTATGCCGGAACCCACGCCGCAGCCCATCCCCGAGCAACTGCCGGCCCCGGAGGCCACCACCTGCCAGGACGAACCGACGTCCATGGCTCAGCTCCTGGAAAGCGAGGCCTGCACCCCCCTCCGCCGAGGAGAGATCAGGAAAGGGGTCATCCTCTCCATCTCTCCGGCGCAGGTGGTCCTGGATATCCGGGCCAAGCGCGAGGGGTTCGTCCCCCAGCGCGAGCTGGAACACCTGGACCCGCAACTGCGCGACCAACTGGCCGTAGGCATGGAGATCCCCGTGTACGTGGTCACTCCGGAGGACGAAGAGGGCCGGACGATCGTCTCCATCAGCCGCGGCCTTGTCCAGGCCGACTGGGACCAGGCCCAGGCCCTCCTGGAAAGCCAGGAGATATGGGAAGGCCGCGTGACCGGTTTCAACCGGGGCGGGCTGCTGGTCGAGTTCGGACGGCTGCGCGGGTTCATCCCCACCTCGCACCTGACCGGGTTCCCCCGAACCCTGACACCGGAAGAGAAACAGAAAAGGCTCACCGACATGATCGGCCGGCACCTGGGCATGCGGGTCATCGAGGTCGACCAGCAGCGCAACCGCCTCGTCCTCTCCGAGCGCGCGGCGTACCGGGAGTGGCGCGAACAGCAACAGGGCCGGCTCTTGGAGGAGCTAAAGGAGAATCAGATCGTCCACGGGCGCGTCAGCAGCATCCAGGATTTCGGCGTATTCGTCGATCTGAACGGCATCGAAGGGCTCATCCACGTCTCCGAGCTTTCCTGGACGCGCGTGGGACACCCCAGCGAAATCCTCAAAGTGGGAGATGAGGTCGATGTCCGTGTGATCCGCGTGGATCCGCAGCGCAAACGTGTCAGCCTGAGCCTGCGGCAGACCGGGGGCGATCCTTGGGAGCGCATCGAAGAGCGCTATACACTGGGCCAACTGATCAGCGGGCGGGTCAGCCGGATCGTGTCCTACGGCGTGTTCATCGAGGTCGAGGATGGCGTCGAGGGCCTGGTCCACGTCTCGGAACTGGCCGACGAGCGGCCGGCCAACCCGCATGAGATTACCGAGGAAGGAGAGGTCATCCCGCTGCGCGTCATCCGCATCGATCCCGCCCGCCGCCGCCTGGGCCTGAGCGCCCGCCGGGTGACGCCGGCCGAGTGGGAGCAGTGGCGCGCCAGCCGCTTGCAGGTCGAACAACCCGTAGCCGTCGAGCCGACGACCGTCGAGCCCGCCGACGACGAACCGCTTCCCCCAGGCCTGGAAACCGAAACCGCCGAGTAGATCCGCAGGTCCGACAGGGCCGCGAACGGTCGAGGAGAATAGGATTGTGGCCAAGTACAAACTAAAGAACCACCGCGGAGCCAAGAAACGTTTCAAGATCACGGGAACCGGCAAGATCATGCGCATGAAGGGCCCCCGCAGCCATTTGCGGCGGCGCAAGTCCCCACGCGTTCGTCGGCAGTTCGACACCATGCTGCCGCTGTCGCCCAAGGACGAGCAGCGCGTCCGGCGGGCCCTGCCCTACGGCGACTAGCCGGCCCATGGATCGCGGTACCCGGTCACAACGGAGGGTTTAGAACTAGTGCCCAAAAAAAAGTCACCGACCGACAAGGTCAAAGAGGGCATGATCGAGGTGGAAGGGCGGGTCACCGAGTGCCTGCCCAACGCCACGTTCCGGGTCGACCTGGAAAGCGGCCACACCGTCCTGGCCCACCTATCCGGGCGGATGCGCCAACACTATATCCGCGTCCTGTTGGGCGATTGGGTCAAGGTGGAACTCTCCCCCTACGACCTGAGCCGAGGCCGGATTACCTTTCGCTACAAGAAGCCGACGGCCGAATGAGCGTCGGCCCAGCACTTTTCTCCGAGAGGGGGTGAAACAGGATGCCGCGTCCAGAACGAGAGAACCGCGAGGGTCTGGAGGACCTTCTGCGACGGTTCCGCCGGGAACTGAACGAGAGCGGGCAGCTGCGCGACCATCGGCGCAAGCGCTTCTTTGTGTCCAAGGGTGAATCGATGCGCGAGAAGCAGCGCAAGGCCGAGCGCCGCCGCCGCCACCGCGAGGTCCGCATGCAGCAGCGCGACACGGTCCGGCCGCGCCGCGACTAGCTAACGCACCCCACTCCGCATCCCCGCATCGGAGCCAGAACGACAATCAGCGCACCCCCACCACAGGGGGTGCGCTGTCTATGGGGCCAGCCTACGGCGTTAGCCGGGACAACTCCTGCTCGACGCGGGTCCGCCATTCGTCGTCCGGCGCCAACTCGTAGGCCTGCCGCAGGTCGGCAACCGCCTCCTCGGGCTGCCCCAACTCCTTGTACAGCAGCCCTCGATGGAAATAGGGCAAGTGCCAATCGGGCCGGCGCTCCACGGCAGCATCCAGGTCGGCCAGCGCTTCTTCATTTCGTCCGAGCGCCTCATAGGCCAGCGCCCGATCGAGATGCGGCGAATCGTAACGGAAGAAAGGCCAGGAGTAGCGTTCCTCCTGGTCCTGCAGGGTGGTGGTGAAATCGGCGATGGCCTCTTCGTAGCGGCCGGCCGCCGCATAGATCCGGCCGCGGGCGTAATAGGCCCCGCTGTACCCGGAATCCAACTCCAACACCCCCTCCAGGTCCGCCATGGCGGCCTCGTTGTCACCCATGGCTACGGCGACAAGCGCTCGCCCGTAGTAGAGGTCCGAATCGTCGGGCGCGTACTCCAGCGCCTCGTTGTAGCGGGCCAACGCCAGTTCGTACTCCTCATCCCAGTAGTAAATCAGCGCCAAAAGCTCCTGGCCGTAGGTGTCATCGGGCGCAACGCTCACCGCCTGCTCCAGGTCCGCGCGGGCCAGGGTATACTCCTGGCGATAGAAGTAGATCTCCCCGCGCATCCGTCGGGCCTCGACATATTCAGAGTCCAGCGCCAGCGCCTGGTCCAAGTCGTCCAATACGCCGTCGACATCGCCCGTGTACCAGTATGTGGCCTGCGCCCGCCAGAGGTACGCCGCGGCATACTCCGGCTGCAGATCGATGGCCCGGGTGAAATCGGCGAGAGCCTCGGCAAGCTGGTTCGGTTCCAGCCACAGGTAAGCCTGCCCGCGCTCACAGTAGGCCTCGGCCCAACCCGGGGACAGGGCAATGGCCTGGGTCAGGTCGGCGATGGCCGCGGAGGGCTGCCCGTCCTCGCGATAGGCAACCCCCCGCCAGAAGTAGGCCTCGGCCCACGACGGGTCGGCGGCGATGGCCTGCGTGAAGTCGACGATCGCCTGGGCCGGATCCCCATGCTCGTGCAGCGCTTCCAGGCCCAGGTCGAAATAGTCCTGGGCCTGGCCTTCCCCGCCGGGCGGCCCGACGACCGCCGTAGGCCCCGGCACCAAGGAGCGGCCCCGCAGCATGGGGATGCCCACCAGTACCAAGATCGGGATGGCCACCAGGAGCAGCGCCAGCGCGCTGCCCCAGGCCCAGATCGGCCAGCGGCCGGCCAGCCGGCGACGGCCGGCCGCCGCCGGGGGCGGCCCGGGGGAAGCGCCTGGCGCGGGGAGCGGCTCCGCCGGCACGACCGTCAGCGGCACGCCCTGCGCCACGGCCGGCCCGCTCCGCCGGGCCGGCGCGAGCGTCACAGGGGCGGTCGCCACGGCCTCCTCCGCCCGCCCCTCGTCCGCCCCAATCGCCTCGGCAAAAGCGGCCGCCAAGCCCGCGGCGCTGGCGTAGCGATCCTCCGGGGCCTTGGCCAACGCCTTGAGCACCACCTGCTGCACCGCCGCCGGCAGGTCGGGGACCAGGCGCGCCGGCAGCGGCAGCGGGTCGTTCAGGTGCTTCAGGACAACGGCCAGCGGCGTGTCGGCATCGTAGGGGACTTGGCCGGTGATCATCTCGTAGAGGACAATGCCCAAGGAGTAGATATCGCTGCGGGTGTCGCCCGGCTCCCCGCGGCACTGCTCCGGCGACATGTAGGCCGGCGTGCCGACCATCGTGCCGGGCGCCGTGAGGCAGGTCCCGCCGACAATGGTGGCGACGCCGAAATCGGTCAGGACCAGCCGCGGGCCGTCGAACATGATGTTGGCCGGCTTGATGTCGCGGTGGATGCGGCCTTGAGCGTGGGCATAGTCCAGCGCGCTGCACAGCGGGCCCAGCACCTCGCTCACCTCGGACATGGTCATGCGTTGGCCGGCCGCATTCAGCCGCTCCAGGCGCGCCTTGAGCGTCTCCCCGGGGATGTACTCCATGACCATGTAGTAGACTTCGCCCTCGACATCAAAGTCGTACACCTGGACAATGTGGGGGTGGCGCAGCGTGGCGATGGCCTTGGCCTCGCGCTTGAAGCGCCCGACAAAGTCGGCATCCTCGGCCAGGTAGCCGCGCATCACCTTCACCGCGACCTCCCGTTCCAGGTTCGGCTGAAAAGCGCGGTACACCTCGGCCATGCCGCCGCGGCCCAGCCGCTCCAAGAGACGGTATTTGCCCAGAGTGGTGCCTGTCAGGTCCGGCATAAGGTCCCCTATCCGATGAACTTGCCCACTCCTGCATAGCTCGCTATACTACCCTGAATCCGAAATCCGCGTGCGCCGGCTTTAGAGATCTATGCGGAGTCAATAAGGCTGCCCGTCCCAGCCGGCCAGGAGCGCCATCATCCACCAAAAGGCCTGCGCCTTGAGCTTGCACTGCAGCGGATGAGTGTGCGCGCAGTCGCCCATCTCATCCAGGTTGCGGCAGTCGCCGGGGTGGTCCCTGCACCACGACTCGCACCAATCGCAGGCGTCGCCGGCCTCGGGGTAATAGTTCCCATCCGGGTCATACATCTCGAAGGTGGCAAAGTCAAAGAGGACCTTGCCGTTCTCCCGCACATAGGCCCGGACCATGTCGTTGTTGCGGGACAGGATGTCGCTGCCGCCGTCGGTGTGCCCGGTCATGTAGACAAAGCGCATGCCCGGATAGGCCCGCTCCAGGCGGTCCAGCTCGTCCAGGTATTGCTGCACCGTACCGCGATCGTTCTCCGACTGCTGCCCGCACCACGACCACATCGAAAAGTTGAACAGCCCGGTGTTGGCCACCGCCCGCGTCCGATCGAGCCCCTCGCGCGTGCTCCAATAGAGCTCTGGAGTGATATAGTCGTCGGGCGGGTTGCCGTCGAGGATGCGCAAGGCGCCCGCCGTATCGGGCAGGCCGATGCCATCCCCGGCATAGCGCACGGCAACCGCGTAGCGCGGGTCCTGGGCGGCCAGCCATTCCAGGCCGGTGATGATCTGCGAGCCATGCGAGGTGTGAGCGTAATGGATCGTGAGCTGCTTGGCGCGCGCGATCCACTCCTCGGGGATCCGCGAGATGTCGGACATCCGATAGTCGACGACGATCGCCCCGCCCGGCGCCACCGGCGGGAGCGTTGCCACCACCGGCGGCACGGTGGGAGAGGAGGGCTCCGCGGTGGGTTCCGCGGGAGACTCGCTGCCCTCCCCCGGGTCGCCCGTGCCGGCCGGCGTCAGGGCCACCGCATCGGCGTTGGCATAGCCGCTCTCCACCCCGCCGACGACGATGCGCACCGGCCCTGCCGGAAACGACAGCGTCGCCAGCCAGAACCAGCCATCACCGTTGTTGCGCTGGTCCACCTCGGCCGTGTACTCGTCGCCGCCGTACGAGATCACGAACGGCGTATCGGTGGCCCGGTCCTCGCCCCCCGGCCACCAGGCCCAGACGTCATAGTCCCCCGCCGTCGATACCGTCAGCACGAAAAGGGCCTGACAATCGGCGCAGCCGGGGTCCGCGAAACGAAAGCTCTCCCCATAGGGGGTGCCGCTGCAATCTTTCCCCCAGCACTCGCCCCAGTCGCCGGACAGGACGGCAAAGCCGGGGTCGGCGTTGTCGATGACCAGCACCCCGGCGCGCGGCGGCGGGGCCTCTTCCGGGGTTGCGGTCGCCCCCTCTGCCGGCGCAGTCTGCGGAGGATACGTCGTCGGCCGCGGCGTCGTCCCCGAAAGTGGCTCGCCCGGCGTGGCCTGGGGGCCGCAGGCCGCCATTACGGACAGCAGGAGCAGCAGCGCTCCGATCATCCAGGAACGGAACTGCCGATTTTGCAGCATCGCTTCCTCCTTACCGGCTCGTCACGGGCGGGCCGGCCGCGCGCCCAGGGCCGCCTCCAGGGCGCCCAGAGCGGCCTGGGCCTGCGGCACCTGTCCGCGGGCCAACTGCGCGGTGATGGCATTCAGCGAGGCGGCAAGGCCCTGCAGCGCCGGTCCCCCATGGGCCTGGAGGCCGGCGCCGGCGTTGGCCCCGAGCTGGGCAATGTCGGCCAACTCTTGTGCGGTCAGCTTGCTGTCGACCAACGCCTGGCGCACGGCATCGACATAGTCCAATGCGCTCTGCACAGCCGCCGCCCGGTCGGCCGGAATAGAAGCCGGCTGAACGGCGAGCGCGGCAGTGCTGCGGCTCTCCAACACTGCCGGGAGCTGCCCGATCCACTCCTGCGCCTGCTGCTGCAGCTCCAGGGACTTGAGCCCCGCCGCCCGGGCTACCGACTCCAACCGGACAACCGCCCCTTCCGCCAACGCCAGCCCCTGCTCCAGCGCGGAATCCATCGTGTCCAGCACCGCCGCCATGTCCTCGATGTAGGCGGCGATAATGGCCAGGTCCTCCTCCATGGCCTCCAGCACGGCCACCGTTTCAGCCGCCAGCTCGCCGTAGAGCGACTCGTAAGCCGTCAACAACTCCTCGGCGTAGGCAACCGCCTCCTGGGTCTCCTCGACCAGGAGGAGCAGTTCGTCGATCTCCTCTGCCGTAAGCTCGTCGTCCGCGGAGGCCTCGGCTACAGCGGCGGAGGATGCCACCGACGAGGCGGTTGCTTCGGATACCGCCTCGTCGACCAGGGCGGCCAGATCCTCCTCGCTCAAGGCGACGTACTCCGCGGAGGGCGTCGGCGTCGGCGCCGCATCCAAGGTGGCGCGGACGGCGGCCTCGATCGTCTGTTGGGTATTGGGAGTCGGGACGGACGACTGGGTGCCCTGGACGGCAGCGTTCACCGTCTGCTGCAGGCCGGCCTGGGCCGTGCCGGTGGCAGACAGGGCGGCAGCGACGGTAGCATCCACATCGGGGGTGGGGGCACCACAGGAAATGACGGGAACCAGCAGGATGAGGGACAGGGCAGAAACGGCCAGCTTCTTCATTTCGCGCCATCCTTTGAACGAAACGACGCCACACACAACAGTTTAGCGCGAAAAGGCCGGCGTGTCAATATGCCCCCGTACCGCATCGAGCGCTTACCACAACCCCGGCAGCAGCGCCCTGCGCTCGGGCGGGTAGGCGGGAAAGTTCTGCCGGTACCAGCGGTGGTGGGCCCAGGCCCTGGGGGCCAGGTTGGCCGCCGTCCACACGGCAAAGGCCAGCCCCGGCAGCGACCATGTCAGGAGCGCCCAACCGAACCATTCGACGATCTCGCCCAGGTAGTTGGGGCAGGAGACCCAGCGGTACAGCCCTCCGTAGGGGATGCGGTAGCCCGACTCGCCGGGCCGGCGCAGGCGGCGCAGGATCTCGTCCGACTGGCGGTTGATCACGAACCCGGCGACAAAGAGGGCCAGGCCGGCCAGGAAGCGGGGATCGTACAGCCAACTGGTCGGGTAGCCGCCGGAAAAGGAAAAGATGTAGCGGCCGTTTAGGTAGCCGTCCACCACGTTGAAGAAAAAACCCATGCCGGCGATGGTCAACGGCATGCGCTTCCGTTCTCCGCGCAGCATCAGCGGGTAGATGTAGGCCCGGTGCAGGTAGTGCGCCTCCCACAGCGCCACAAAGACCAGCGCCGTGACGGCATGCATGTCGCGGCCAAAGAGCAGGCAGGCCGGAAAGACCAGCGCGGCCGGCCACTCCATCAACATCCAGCCCACCCGGTTGTCGATCGTCGGCCCCCAGCGGCGGTTCCCGGCGTGCCGGCCATACGGAGCCACGACGAAGAAGAGCGCCGCGCAGACGATCGCCGCCAGGATGAACCAGGCGATGATCAGCCCGTCGAAGAATGCCCTTTCGCTCATAGCATCCGCTCCTGGCGAAACCAGGCCAGCGTGTCGGAGATCGTCTCGGCAAAGGCCCGCGGCCGGTAACCCAGGTCGGCAGTGGCCCGCGCATGGCTCACCTCGAAGCGCCGGCGCAGGGCACGCAGGGAGACGCTGGTATAGATGGGGGTCGTGTGCGTAATCTGCGAATAGAGGGTCGCCAACGGCGCTACCAGGCGCGCCAGGAACAGCGGGCTGACGAAGCACGGGACGCGCACGCCGGTGACATGGGACACGACCAGGGCCACGTCGCGCACGGACACCCAGTGCCCGGAGAGCAGGTACTTGGCGCCGGCCGGCGCCCGCTCTGCCGCCTGCAGCGCCGCCCAGGCCACGTCGCGCACGTCCACCCAGTCGAACCCCCCGGCGATCAGGCCGGGGATGCGGCCCCGCGCCAGCAGCAGCAGGGCCGTGCCAAAGTGCGAGGGGCCATAGTCCAGGGGGCCGATGATCCCCGTGGGGTTGAGGATCACCGTCTGCAGCCCGCGCGCCGCTCCCTGGCGCACCTCGATCTCGGCGGCCGCCTTGGAACGATCATACGGAGGATGGGGCGGCCCATCCACCAATGGGCAGGTCTCGTCGACGACCCCCGCGCACAGCTCGATATCCAGCGCATGGATGGAGCTGAAGTGGACCAGCCGGTCGACGCCGCATTCCAGGCAGGCCTCGACGACGTTGCGCGTCCCTAGGACGTTGATCTCCTGGGAACGCGCCCAGTCGCCCATCAACAGCGAGATGTGGGCCGCGGCGTGATAGACCACGTCAGCACCGGCAAAAGCCCGGGCCAGGCTCTGCCGGTCGAGGATGTCCCCGGGAACGGTCTCGACATCCAGCCCCCGGAGCGCACGGCGCCCCCGGTGGACCAGCGCGCGCACCGCGTATCCCCGCTCCAGCAGCGCTCGCACCAGGTTGGCACCCACATGGCCCGCTGCGCCAGTAACCACGACCACCATGGTTTTTCCTTCAGGGATAGTCAACGGTCCGGCAGAAGGCCGGAGCCAGCAGATCGGAAGGTGATCCCACCACACCGGCCCACTTGAACGGCGGCAATTATACTACAGCCCGGCCGGTGTGCCAACTGCAACAGCGTTGGGGCGGGGCTTTTCCCAAATCAACAAGTTGATCCGCCTCCCAGATCAACTTGATCCGGACGGGAATTGACAGACTGCTGGGGCTGTGGCATAATCATCGTGGAGTCCGATGCCGAGGTGCGCGATGAAGATCGTTACCGACGATGGCGCCGACCTTTTGCCGGAAGAGACCGCCGACTTCCAGATCACTATCGTACCTTTCTACATACACTTTCCAGACGGCGAGATCAAGTCGAACGAGATCTCGCGCGATGCCTTCTACGACCGGCTGCGGGCCGTTGCTCCTGCCGTCCCGACCACCGCGAGTCCCTCGCCAGGAGCCTTTGTCCAAGTCTATCACCAACTGGCAGCAGGCGGCGAGGAGATCGTTTCGCTGCACATCACCGGCCAGATGAGCAGCACCTTTGACGATGCTCGCCTGGCCGCCGAGTACTCCAAGGCCAATGTCAGCCTCGTGGACACGCTCAGCTTCTCCGGGGGGCAGCGCTTCCAGGTGTTGGCCGCGGCCATGGCGGCCCGGTCCGGCTGGGCCAAAGGGGCCATCTTGGAACTGGTGGGGCGCATCCGCGCAGCCACCGAAATGATCTTTACCCTGGGTACGCTGGAGTACCTGAAACGCGGCGGGCGCATCGGGCGTGTCCAGGCCCTGCTGGGGTCCCTGCTCAAGATCAAGCCTGTGATCGTCGTGGACAAGCGCGATAGCCGCTTCAGCACCATGGGGCGCGCCCGCACCCTGCCACAGGCGCTGCAGATCATCGTCGATTACCTCCGCCAGTCCTACCCGCCGGCAACGCCCCTCTGGCTGGCGGTGCTGCACGGCCAATTCGCCGAACAGGCCCAACGCCTGGCCGATCTGCTGCGCCAACAGTTGTGCGTGGCCAGGATAGACATCCTGCGCATCTCCCCCGCGCTGGGCGTGCACGCCGGCCCCGAGGCGGTGGGCGTTGCCGCCATACCGATCCACCTGCTGGACAAAATCGATATCGACCGCATGACGGGCCGCTGAACGCATCCCCTTTCCCAGGACAAGATCCCTATGGACACACTTCAGTACATTCTCATCGGGCTGGCCGCCGCCGCCGCGGGAGCGGTGAACGCGCTGGCCGGAGGCGGGACCCTGATCACATTCCCGGCGCTCGTGGCCGTTGGGGTGCCGCCCGTGGTGGCCAACGTGACCAACACGGTGGCCCTCTGCCCAGGATACCTGGGAGCGACATTCGCCCAATCCAAGGACCTGCGGGGCCAAAAGAAGCGGCTGTGGATGCTCCTGCCGGCCGGCGTCGTCGGCGGCACGGCAGGCGGGCTCCTGCTCTTGAACACCGGGGAGAAGCTGTTCAGCTCCCTGGTCCCCTTCCTGATCCTGCTGGCCTCCGGGCTGCTGGCCGTCCAGGACCCGGTGCGAGCCTGGCTCGTGCGCCGTCAACAGCGGGTCGGGGCGGCGCCGGCGGCCGAACACTGGGCGATCCTGCCCATCGCCCTGGCGGCAGTCTACGGGGGGTATTTCGGCGCCGGGCTGAGCGTCATCGTCCTGGCGGCGCTCGGCCTGCTGCTGGAAGATTCGTTGACCCGGCTGAACGCCCTGAAGCAGGCCATTGCCTTTGGCACGAACATCGCCGCCGCGGTCCTCTTTGCCTTTTCCGGGCGAGTGCTGTGGCCGGCCGCCCTGGTGATGGCCGGGGGAGCGCTGCTCGGGGGAGCCCTGGGCGGGCGGCTGGCCGGCCGCATCAAACCGGCCGCGCTGCGCCGGATCGTGGTCGGCATCGGGGTCGTCGTGGCCGTAATCTACCTGGTGCGGGGATAGCCGGGGCAGTTCGCCCCGCGAGCTTACGAGTCGCCGGCCGGTGCCAGCGGCACGGTGAAGTAAAACGTACTGCCCTTTCCCGGGGCGCTCTCGGCCCAGATACGCCCGCCCTGGGCCTCCACCAGGCTCTGGGCTACGGCCAAGCCCAACCCGGCGCTGCCGGACCAGCGCCGGTCGCGCGTCCGCGCCGGGTCCGTCCGCCAAAAACGCTCAAAGACATGCGGCAAGTCCTCCGGGGCGATGCCCTCCCCGGTGTCGGCCACGGCGATCTCCACCGCCTCCCCCCGTCTTGCTGCGCGGACCACGACGGAGCCGCCGGCCGGCGTGTGGCGCAGGGCGTTCACCAGCAGGTTGCGCAGCACCTGGGCCAGGCGGTCTGGGTCGGCCTGGACCGCCGGCAGGCCGGCCGGCACCCGCACCGCCAGCTCGACCCCCTGCTCTTCGGCCAACAAGGCCATGCTGCTGAGCGTTCCCTCGGCCACGGACAGGACCTCGACGGGCTGCAGGTTCAGCCGCAGTTGGCCGGCATCGGCCAGGGCCAGCTCGCGCAGGTCGTCCACCAGGCGGTTGAGGAGCCGCGTCTCCTCAAAGAGGCGCGCGATCTCCTCCTTGTCCAAGGGGTAGACATCGTCCAGGATGGCCTGCAGGTTGCCCTGCAGGACGCTCAAGGGCGTGCGCAGCTCGTGGGCGACATCGGCGACCATGTTCTGGCGCTGGCGCTCCGACTCGGCCAGGGCCGCCGTCATCTGGTTGAAAGCCCGGGCCACGTCGGCCAGCTCCCTGCTGCCCTCCTCCCGGACCTGCCGGCTAAAGTCTCGCGCAGCCACGGCGTGGGCCGCCTCCGATAACCGCCGCAGCGGGGCCGTCAGGCTACGGCTGAGAACGGCGCCCAGCAACAGCCCCAGGGCGCCGGCCAGAACCGCGCCGACGACCAGCCACCACTGCAGCCGGCCGACAAACCACTGCTCCAGGGGGCCGGCGAAGTCTGGGCGGCGAGGCGCCACGACCACTAGCAGGCCCACGGTCTGGCCGTCCACCTCGATCGACCGAGCGGCGGCCTGCTCGTCGGAGGTCAACTGCCTGCCGGAGGAACCGCCCGGGCGGTCATAGACCACACGGCCGGCGGCATCGGCCAGGATCACCTGGAAGGAGCCCGGCCCCGGCTCATGGCGGCTGCCAACCCAGGGGGCAGGCGGCGGCTCCTCCCGCACGAATATCGTTTCCACCCCCTGCCAACTGCCCTGCGCGCGATAGTAAGCGGCAAAGTGATCGACCATGGCCTGGGTGGGCCAGATATCGCCGTAGGTGAGGTAGCGGCTGAACTCCTGACGGGCCGTCAGGCCGGCCAGGAGGGCCACGGCCCCCACCGCCACCAGGACTACCACGGCGAAAGCCAGCACCAGGCGTACCCAAAGCCGGTTCACAGCCCCACCCTCAGGCGGTAGCCAACGCCAAAGACCGTCTCGATCATCTCATGCGGCGCGCCCGCCTCCTCCAGCTTACGGCGCAGGTTCTTGATATGGCTGTCCACCGTGCGCTCCAACCCTTCGTAATCGTAGCCGCGGCCCTTTTCGATCAGTTGCGATCGCGTCAGGGCATGCCCGGGCTGCTCTGCCAGGGCGTAAAGCAGACCAAACTCGCTGGGAGTCAGGGGCACGCTCTGTCCCTCAACTTGCACCTCGTGCGCGTCCAGGTTGATCGTCACCGCCCCGACATGGAGCACCCGGGGGACGGCCGGCTCCCCCTGCGCGCGGCGTAGCACGGCCCGCACCCGGGCCACTACTTCGCGGGGGTTGAACGGCTTGGTCACGTAGTCGTCCGCCCCTAGCTCCAGCCCCACGATCTTGTCGTGATCCTCCACCCGGGCCGTGAGCATCACGATGGGGGTGGCGGCCAAGGCCGGGTCATTGCGCACCAGGCGCGTCACCTCCCAGCCGTCCCGGTCGGGGAGCATCAGGTCCAACACCACCAGGTCCGGCCGCTCGTGGCGGATGGTCTGCAGCGCCTTTCCCCCGTCGTAAGCGGCAATCACCTGGTAGCCGTCCTGCTCCAGGTAGGCTCGCAACAGACGAACGATCTGGCGATCGTCGTCCACCACCAGGATCCGTTTGCTCATGCGCGACGTCTCCTCACCGCACCACCCCATTATACCACAGCCGGCAGGATATCGCCGTTCCGAAGCCACCCGGCCCGCCGCTACGGGCGTTCCCCCTTGGCAGCCCGCCGCAACAGGGCCTGCAGGCGCGCGACGATCTCCTCGGGGCCGGTCGAGCCGGCCTGAAACTGATCGACCCCCGCGGCGAACGCCGCCAACACCCGCTCGTCGTCGGCATAGGGGTCGAGCGCCAGGATCGGGGCGGGCGTGGCCCGGCGCAGCGCACGGTAAAAGTTGAGGTTGGCCGGCCCGGCCACGATCATCGCCTCCGGGGGCTCCTGGCCGATCAACCCCAGGGCCGCCGTCTCCCGTCGGACAACATGCGGCTCGAATCCGGAGCGAGTCAACGCCTGCGCCAACGGCCGGCCGGCCCTGCCGTCCAGGTCCACGACCAGGATACGCCGGCCCAGGGGCGCCGCCGCAGGCAACGGACCCCGGACCACGACGCCAAACCGCTGGCCGCAACCGCCTCGCGCTAGTTCCCATATCCGCTGCCGCAACCTGGACATCTCGCCCTCCCAAACGCCAGTCCGCGCTCCCGCGGCCTTTGCCCGTTCCGGCCCAGGTCCTCCCGACGATATGCGCGGCTCACGAGGAGCCGGCCCGCTGCGTCAGCAGCTCGATGAGCGCCGGCAACAAGAGCCGGAACTGCCCGGCGCCGGCCCCGCCCTGGCCCATCCGGCCGCCCGGCCCACCCGCCGGCATACCGCCGGCCTGCATCGTGGCCATATACGCGGCGCGCTGGGTCTCGCGTGCCCCGGAGGAGCCCCCGCCGGGGTATCCGGCCCCCGGCGTCCCCCTGGGCCAGGCCCCCGGCGTTCCGCCGGGCATCGCTCCCGGGAATCCGCCGGCTCCGCCCGGCCCCATATCCGCGCCGTGCTGCCGGCTCCAGGCGACTATGTCTTCCTGGGTCAGCTCCATCGCCGCAATGGCCTGGAGCTGCTGCGGCGTCATCGCCCGTTCAACCTGCCGCAGGACGCCGTTGACCTCCCCGGCAGTCTGAGCCGCCCCACTCTGCAGCGACTTCCAGAGCGGCAGCAGCACCTTGGCCTGCTCCGGCGAGACGGCGTTCGCCGTGCCCTCTAAGAGGAACGTTCCCAGCACCAACTGCGTGGCCGCCGGCACGGCTCCATCGTAGGTCGTAGGCAGACTGTTGCTGACATACGCCTCCGCCAAACTGGCCGGGGTCGACGTGACGCTGCCGCCGCACCCGATCAGAACGCTCGCCGTCAGCACCAGGGCCAGGCCCACGACAACCGCCACCTTCTTGAGACCCGCTTTCATCGCTTTCCTCCATCTCGCCAGAGACCGCCCTGGCCTCATTCCCTGCGCAGCGCCTCGATCGGATCGAGCTGGGCCGCCTTGGTCGCCGGGTAGTACCCGAAAAAGACGCCCACGAACGCCGCCGCGCCGAAAGCCAACGGGATCGAAGCCGGCACCAACTGCGTGCGCATCGAGCCCAGGGCGCCAAACAGATAGGAGCCGCCCACGCCGAGCAGGACGCCGATCAACCCACCCAGGAGGCTGAGCGTCACGGCCTCCAGTAGGAACTGCCGCCGCACATCGGCCGGGCGGGCCCCCATCGCCTGGCGCAGGCCGATCTCCCGCGTCCGCTCCGTCACACTGACCAGCATGATGTTCATAATTCCGATGCCTCCCACTACCAGCGAGACCGCGGCCACCCATGCCAGCAGGTTGCGGAAGGACTCGGTAGTCGAGGAGGCCGCCTCGATGATGCTGTCCTGTGTCATCGTCTGGAAAGCGGTCGTGGTCGGATCCACGTCATGGCGCTTGTTGAGCAGGCTGATGACCTGGTCGATCACCTTGTCCAACTGGCCGCGGTCCTCGGCCGAGACATAGAGCATGCGGATGTTGGTGCCGCCAAAGCGGGACGGCATAAAGACCTTGAACACGACGGTGAGCGGCACATAGACCTGGCCGTCGAAATCGGTGCTGCCCAGCACTCCTTTGACCTTCATCACCCCCACGACCGTAAAGTGCTTCGTGCCGATGGTGACCTTTTGCCCAAGCGGCGAGGTTTCGCCAAAGAGCTCCGTGGCGACATCGGCGCCCAGCACGACCACCTTCTTGACCCGCTGATTGTCCTCGTCGGTGAGGAAGCGGCCCATAGCCACCTCCAGCTCGCGGACCTGGGGAAACCCGGCCGTCGTCCCGACGACGGGGACACCCGTGAGCAAGGTGTCGCCGAACTTGATCTCCTGGCTGGTCTGCTGGTCCGCCGAGACACCGTTGATCCCGGTCACGTTCTGGGAGATGGCCTCGATGTCGTCATAGGTCAGGCTGACGCCGCTGCTCCGCGCCTGGGGGCCGAACCCTCCGCGGCTGAACACCGGCGAGACCATGATCAGGTTGGTGCCCAGGGTGTTGATCTGGTCGGCGATCTCGGCCTCGGCGCCCGCGCTGACGGCCAACATCACGATGACAGCCGCCACGCCGATGATCACCCCCAGGGTGGTCAGGAAAGAGCGGGCCTTGTTCAACGCCAGGCCCTCCCAGGCCAACTTGAAGGTCCGTAGGAAGCTCATTGCGCCTTCTCCTTGAGACCGTTCCGCTCGTCCGAGTCGACAAGCCCATCGCGCAGGCGGATGATGCGCTCCGCATGCGCGCTGGCCTCCGGCGAATGGGTCACCAGGACAATCGTGGCGCCGTCGGCATGCAGCCGCTCCAACAACTGCATGATCTCCTCGCCGGAGTGGGTATCCAGGTTCCCCGTGGGCTCATCGGCCAACAGGATGGCCGGCCGATTGATCAGGGCCCGGGCGATGGCCACCCGCTGCTGCTGTCCGCCGGACAGCTCGTTGGGGCGGTGGTGCAAGCGGTCGCCCAGCCCCACGGCCTCCAGCATGGCCGCCGCCTTTTCGCGCTCTTTCCTTTCCCCCTGGTAGCCCTCGCGGTTGTACAGCAGCGGGACCATCACGTTCTGCAGCGCCGTCAGCCGCGGCAGCAAGTTGTACGATTGGAAGACAAAGCCGATCTTGCGGTTGCGTACCCCGGCCAGGGCGTTGCGGCTCAGCCGGCCGACATCCTGGCCATCCAAGATATAGCGGCCGGCCGTGGGGCGGTCCAGGCAGCCCAGGATGTTCATCAGCGTGGACTTGCCCGATCCCGAAGGCCCCATGATGGCGACGAACTCGCCGGCCCGTACCTGCATGTCCACCCCCCGCAGGGCGTGGACCGCCACCTCGCCCATGCCATAGACCTTTTCCAGTGCGCCGATGTCGATCAGATATTCCGCCATGTCCAGCCCTCCTCCCATGGCGATCAGGGCATCGGCGGGGCGCCACCCCCGCCAAAGTCCGGCATCCCGCCGCCCATGCCGGGCATAAAGAGGCCCTCGCGGCCCATTTGCGCCCCGGTGGACGTGCTCGTCGTCGAGGTCGAGTTGACCAGGGCCACCGCCTCTCCCGCCTGCAGGCCGCTGACGACCTCGGCGTTGACCAGGTCCTGGAGCCCCACGACCACCGGGCGCAGCTCCAGCCCGCCGTCGTCGCCGACGACAAAGACGGCATACTGGCCGTCTCCCAGGGGGCGCAGGGCCTCCAGCGGCACGAGCAGGACATCGCGCGCCTCGGCCTGGATCACCTCCACCGTGGCCGCCATCCCCGAGAGCAGGCGCACCTCGCTTCCCGCCAGTTCCAGCTTGGCCCACCCTTGCACGGCCGACGTGCTGCCCACGGTAACCAGCGCCGGGTCCACCTGCACAATCGTCCCCGTAAAGACCTGGTCGGGCAGGGCCTCGAAGACCACGTTCAGGCGGTTCCCCACCTGGGCCGCGGCCATGTCCGCCTCCTCCACCCAGAACTCGAGCAGCGGCGCATCCATATCGGCGATGGTGATGATCGCGCCCGTCCCGACCTGCGTGCCCACGACCGCGTCGATGCTCATCACCGTGCCGGCGATCGGCGCCTTTAGCACGGCCTTCTCCAGGTTGTTCTGCGCCTGCCGGTAGGAAAGCTGCGCCTGCGCCAGGGAGATCTCCGCCAGGGCTTGCTCGGACGCGCCGGCCGGGGTGTAGAGTGAATCCAGGTTGAGCTGGGCCGTCGTGATCTGGTAACGGGCCGCCTGCAGGGAGGTCTCCTGCTGCTTCTTGGCCGATTCGTACGACAGGCGGGCCTGCTCCATCGCCGCCTCGGCATTCTCCACCGCCCGCTTGGCCGCGGCCTCGCTGTCATAGTTGGAGTCGGGCACATTCTCGGCGCCGATCTTGTTCTCCAGGTTGCGGTTGGTCCAGTAGATATCCGAATACTCGTCCTGGGCCTCGCGCAGGCTGTTCGCCGCCGTCACCCACGAAAGCCGGGCCCGCTCCGTCGCCGCCGCCAGCGCCACCTCCTGTTGCGCCAGGTTGTCGTGGGCCTCGGCCAGGCTGATGCGGGCCTGCGTGACCTCGGACTCGTCGGGCGGAGTCTGGAGCTTATCCAGGTTGATCTGGGCCTGCTCCAGTTGCAGGCGCGCCGATTCCAGGCTCAACTCCAGGTCCCGCGTGTCGAGGGTGGCAAGGACCTGGCCGGCCGTCACGCGGTCGCCTACCCCGACCTCGAGCGTCTTCAACAGGCCGCCGGTCTGAAAGCCGATGTTCACCTCCGTGGCCGGCCGCAGTTCGCCCGATCCGTCTACCGAAATGATGATATCTCCCCGGGTTACCTGGGTCGTCTGCACAGTGGGCTCTGTCTGCGCCCGCGCCGGCGACATGAAGAAGCGGTAGTAGGCATACCCACCGCCCCCCGCCAGGGCCAGGACCAGCAGCACCACGATCACGATAATCCGACGCTTCTTCATTTTGCTCCTCCATATCCTCCCGCTCGGCCGGCGTGGCCAAAACCACCAGCTCCACACCGCTCCGAACGAGTGCCAGATCAGCCACGCCCGGAGTATAACAAGGGGCAGTGGAGAAACCCTGTAAGAGTTATGGAGAACGGATGGAAGTGCGCGGCGCGCTCATAAAAAGCCTGGGCGCAGGGAGCCCCACGCCCAGGCCGAAGTAGCGAACCGACCTTGCCAAACACCATCGCTCATGGTATAGTGGCTCTAGCCGGCGTGCGCTTCAGCGACATTGGGCGCGCTCCCGGCGGGCAGATGCGGAGGACATGCCCATGGGCGCAGCCATCGATCTCAATTGCGACCTGGGGGAAAGCTTCGGGGCGTACCGGATCGGCAACGACGAGGCCCTGATGCCCCTGATCACTTCGGCCAACATCGCCTGCGGCTATCACGCCGGCGATCCACAAACCATGGACCGGACGGTGCGCCTGGCCGTCGAGCACGGCGTGGCCGTCGGCGCGCACCCCGGCTTCCCGGACCTGGTGGGCTTCGGCCGCCGGCCCATGCGGTTGTCCGCCACAGAGATCGAGAACGACATCCTCTACCAGGTCGGGGCGCTGGCGGCCTTTGTCCGCGCCGCCGGTCGGACGCTGGCCCATGTCAAGCCCCACGGCGCCCTCTACAACATGGCCAGCAAGGACATCGAGATCGCCCGGGCCGTCGCCCGCGGTGTGGCCCGCGCCGGCCCGGAACTCATCCTGGTGGGGCTGGCCGGCTCGGCGCTGATCCAGGCCGCCCAGGAGGCCGGCCTGCGCGCCGCCCAGGAGGCCTTTGCCGACCGCGCCTACGAGGCCGACGGGACGCTGCGCTCTCGCAGCCTGCCCGGCGCCATCCACCACGACCCCCAGGCCGCCGCCGCCCAGGCCGTGCAGATTGCCCGCGACGGTTATGTCACTGCCATCGGCGGCGAGCGCCTGCCGCTGGCGGCCGACACCCTCTGCATCCACGGCGATACCCCGGAAGCCCTGGAAATCGCCCGGGCGATCCGGCACCAACTGGAAAAGGCCGAGATCCGGGTAGAGCCTTTGGGGAAGCGGATGGCTTGGCCGTCCGCCCCGCCGCCGGCAAAGGTTGTACCCCCGCCGGGCCAACCGTAGACGAGGGGGGGGAGCGGATGGACGAACCACGATTCCTCCCGGCCGGTGACGCCGCGCTGCTCGTCGAACTGGGCGAGACGATCGACCCGGACATCAACCGGCGCGTCCACGCCCTGGCCCGCGCGCTGCTGGAGATCGCCAGGCCCGGATTAGAAGAGGCCGTGCCTAGCTATTGCTCTCTGCTCGTGCACTATGATCCTACCGTGCTCTCCTACGCCGAGGTCCAGTCCTTGGTCGCCGCAGCCCTGCGGCAGTGCCGGGAATCTCCTTCCCTGGAGCCGCGGACCGTGACGATCCCCACGGCCTACGGCGGGGAGTTCGGCCCCGACATCGCTTATGTCGCCAGCAAACACGGCCTGTCCACCGCCGAGGTCGTTCGCCTGCACTCGGAGGCCACCTACACCGTCTACATGCTGGGATTCACCCCGGGCTTTCCCTACCTGGGTGGGCTGCCCGCCCAACTGGCCACCCCCCGCCTGGCGACTCCGCGCACGGCGGTGCCGGCCGGCTCCGTGGGCATCGCCGGCCACCAGACCGGGATCTACCCCCTGTCCACCCCCGGCGGTTGGCAGATCATCGGCCGGACGCCATACACGCTCTTCGATCCCCTCCGCGACCCGCCGGCCCTCTTGCAGCCCGGGGACCGCGTGCGCTTCGTCCCCATCTCCGCCGCCGACTTTGCCGCATACCTCGGACCTCTGCCGGGGGGAGGGTGATCCATGCCAAAGTCGGCCGAGGCCCTCTTGCTGCACTTGGACCAGGCGCTCGAGCAGGCGCAGGGACCCCACGATGTGCCGCCCATCGCGATCGAATGGGCCGTCCAGTCGACCGGGGCCTTTTACGGGGGTCTCCTCCTGTTCACAGAAGGGCGCGCCGGGCAGTTGGTGACCCCCCGGCGCGAGGGACGGCCCGCGGAGGCCGCCGACCAACCGCTGCGTCGCGCGCTGCGCGCCGGCCTCTCCAGTTGGGCGCGGCAGCGCTGGCCGGAGCTGCTGATCCCCGACACCCAGGCGGCACCGGGATGGGCCGACATCCAGGGGCTCGGCCCTGTCCGCGGCATCCTGGCCGTGCCGCTTCTCGAAGCCGAAGCGCTGCGCGGCCTGCTGCTCCTGACCCGTCTCCAGGCTGGCCGCTTCACACCGTGGCAGGCCGAACTGCTGCGGGCCGCCGCCCCCCGGATCATGGCGGCGATGTCCCGGCGCGGCCAGGAAGCGGGCACGATCCGCGATCCCGCGCACCTGGCGGCGATCATCAACAGCATCACCGAACCGCTCCTGGCCCTGGACGCCGCCGGCCGGGTCATCCTGGCCAATCCGCCGCTGGAGCGGCTCCTGGGGCGGCCGGCCGGCGAGCTGCTGGGCCGGGACTTTCACCAGTCCGTGCCCCTGCAACACCCCTCGCAGCCCGACATGATCGCCCAGGTCCTGCGGAGCAGTTGCGCCTCCTTCAACCTGGACATGGTCCTGCGCAACGCGGCCGGCGAGGATATCCCCGTGCGCGTCGGCTGCGGGTCCATCCCCGGTCCCGACGGATCTCCCAACGGCGCCGTCGTCATCCTGCACGACATCCGCTACCTGCGGGAGATCGAAGGGCTGCGCGAGGACCTGTCCAACATGCTGGTCCACGACCTCAAAGGCCCGCTGGCGGCCGTGGCCTCGACGATCCAACTGCTGCAGCAGTACCCGCCCAACAGGATCGGGGAGGCCACGTTGCAGGAACTGCTAGCCATCGCCGACCAGGGGGCCCGCCGCCTGGGCCATCTGATCGAGACCGTGCTGGACGTGCAGCACATGGAGGCGGGACAGTTCCCCTTGCAGGTAGAGGCCGTCAACCTGAGCCCCCTGGCCGTCGAGGTCCTGACCGAGGTGGCCCCGTTGGCCGCCGCGTCCGAGATCCGCACCGGCGTCGACATACCGGCCGGCCTGCCGGCCGTGGCCGGGGATGCCGCGGTGCTGGCCCGCGTGCTCTGGAACCTGTTGGACAACGCGCTCAAGTACACACCCCGCGGAGGGCAAGTACTGGTCTCGGCGCGCCAGGCGGATGGGCCGGGACGAAGCCCGCAAGCAGCGGCGCGGGAGCGGCGCTGGGTTGTGGTCCGCGTCTCCGACACCGGCATCGGCATCCCCCCGGAAGATCAGGAGCGCATCTTTGGCAAGTTCGCCCAAGGGCGCCGCGGGCCGCTGCGCCGGCGCGGGATCGGCCTGGGGCTGGCTTTCTGCCGGCTGGCCGTAGAATCGCACGGCGGACAGATCTGGGTGGAAAGCAGCGGCGAGGGCGGAAGCGTCTTCTCCTTCACGCTGCCCGTGTTTCGCCCCGGAGACAACGCTCCGCCAAGGCGCAGATGACCCGGTGTAGAACATGGCCGGCATGCTGAGTGTTCTGGACGGCGGGCTGCTCACCACGGTGCAGGACCTGGGGAGGCGCGGCTACGAGCGCTTCGGCGTCCCCGTTGCCGGGGCCGTGGATCCCTTTGCCCTGCGCGCCGCCAACCTGCTGGTAGGCAACCCTCCCGGGGCCGCAGCGCTCGAGATCACCATTGCCGGCCCTCGGCTGCTGGCCGACGACGACTGCCTGATCGCCGTCGCCGGGGCCGACCTGTCCCTGCGGGTGCACGGGTGGGACCTCCCCCCCTGGGCCGCCATCCTGGTGCGGCGCGGGTGGACCATCGAGTTTGGGCGACGCCAGGCCGGGTGCCGCGCGGTGCTGGCCGTGGCCGGGGGGATCGACGTGCCGGCCGTGATGGGCTCGCGATCGACCTATCTGCCGGGGCGCTTTGGGGGGCTGGAAGGGCGCCCCTTACGTTCCGGGGACACCCTGCCGGTGGGAGCGGCAGCGCCCGATATCCTGGCGGCGGCCGGCCGTTGCCTGGATCCGTCCGTCCTGCCCCACTATAGCGACTCCCCCACGGTCCGCGTTGTGCTCGGTCCCCAGGACGACCGCTTTACCGCCGAGGGACTCGCCACCTTCCTTTCCAGCGAGTACCAGGTGAGCGGCACCTCCGACCGCATGGGCTGCCGGCTGGAGGGGCCGGTCATTGCCCACGGCGGGCCGGCCGAGATCATCTCCGACGGCATCCCCCTGGGCGCGGTGCAGGTGCCGGCCGACGGCCGGCCCATCGTGCTCCTGGCCGACCGCCAGACCACCGGCGGCTATCCCAAGATCGCCACCGTCATCAGCGCCGACATCCCCCTGCTGGCCCAATGCGTCCCAGGGCAAAGCCGGGTGCGCTTCGCCGCCAGCAGCGTGGAAGAGGCCCAGGCCGTCTACCGCCGACAGATCGCGGCGCTCTACAGGCCAGATAGCCTTTCCGAGTGAGAGCGCCCGCACCAGAGCACTCTATCCGCCCGTAATTCCCCCGTGCCGTTGCAGCGGACTGCGGCTAGAACCCATCTCACATAATTACCACTCTGCCGCCATGCGGTCAACCGCCGCCTCGGAAGCGCGACCAGCCTACCCCTTGGTGCCGCGCTCCGGGGTGCCGGACGAGCCCGGGGGCAAGTTGCGCGTCGTGGTGGGCTGGCGCTTCCGGGGCGGACGGGGCTTCGGCTTGGGCTTGGGGGCAGGAGCCGCCGGCTTGGGTTTGGGCTTGGGCTTGGGGGCAGGAGCCGCC
>CAZQFV010000008.1:14407-105625 GCA_964592645.1 uncultured Chloroflexia bacterium | reverse complement strand
GGGGGCAGGAGCCGCCGGCTTGGGTTTGGGCTTGGGCTTGGGGGCAGGAGCCGCCGGCTTGGGTTTGGGCTTGGGCTTGGGGGCAGGAGCCGCCTCCGGCTTGGGTTTGGGCTTGGGCTTGGGGGCAGGAGCCGCCTCCGGCTTGGGCTTGGGCTTCGGCCTGGGCTTCGGTTTGTCCGCCGGCGGAGTCGCCGGCGCCGTCCCCTCGCCCCCGCCGCCGCCGAGGATATTCCCCAGCCCCTGGAGCAGCCCCCCGCCGCCTTCCTGGCCGGCCTGTTGCGCGCCGCCGCCCAGCAGCCCCCCCAGCCCCTCGAGGATGCCGCCGGCTTGGCCCAGGAAGCCCCCCTCTTCCAAGAACTGGCCCACAATGTTGCCAAGGGGTTTAGGCAGCCGATCCTCGACATACTCCACCACCGCCGCGACGGCCTTTTTGGCCTTCGACGGAGTGATGTCGGCCTTCTTCGCTACCCGTTTGACCAACTCGTCACTCATGTCGCCTCCTTATAAAAAACCTGTCGACATCCCTGCTCCAACTCGAGCGAGAACCTCCTCCGGACGCGCCCAATGCCGTCCGGCCCCAAGGGGCCGCGATCAGGCCATCTCCAGCGGCAGGGCCACGATTCCGCGGGTCCCCCCGCCGGGCAGAGCGGCCACCTCCAGCCGGCCGCCGACCGCCGCAAGCATCGTGCTGTGAAAACGCAGGCCGCTGCCACTCCCCCCACCGGGAACCGGCGGTTCGGTGTCGTAACCGACGCCGTCGTCTTCCACGACCAGCCGCAGTTCCTCCTCCACCTCCATGCGCACCGTCAGGTGCAGCGGTCGGCGCTCCTGGCCTCCGCGGCCGTGGCTGGCGGCGTTGCGGATCAACTCGCGGGCCGCAAAGTAGGCCACTTCGGCGACAAAGGGGGCCAGCCGGCCGGCCGCCTCCTCGGACGCGGGCGGCACCTGCCAGCTGAGGGCCTCGAAATCGTGGGGGAACTCGCCCTCCAGCAGGGCGCGCAGCCCCGGCACCAGCCCTCCTTGGGCCAGTTGCTGGGGCACACTGGAGGTGACATCGTGCATCAGGTTCGAGATCTCGCGGTGCACGGCGGTGAGTTCGCCCAAGGACTCGCTCACGGTGGGGTCGTCGCGCCGGGCGCTGAGCCGCAGGATGGCCGTGTGCAGGCGGGGCAGCACCTGGTCGTGCAGGATGCGCCGCCCCTGGCTCTCCAATACCTTGATCTCGCCCAGGCGCTGCCGCAGCAGGCGCATGGCCAGGCCGGCCATCTCCGCACCGGCCATGGTGTCGAGCAGGCGCTCGCCGCCGGCCTGGGCCAGGTCGATCTCCTCGTGGGTGTAGGGGTTGCCGTCGAACTTTTCCCCCAGCAGGAGCACGCCGCCCAGCCCGCGCTCGTCGCCCAGCGCCACGGCCCAGGCGGCGCCCGACTCCACGGCCGGCCGATAGCGCACTTCGGTGGAAGGGAACCAGGCAGACAGTTCACCCGCCGGCGGCACAGAGATGTCCAGGCCGGATGGGGCATAGACCAGCGGCGGGCCGGACAAGGCGGCCAGCGGACCGGTGGGCACCAAGACGGCGGCCCGCGCCCCGAGGATATCGCGGCAGAGCGTCTCGAAGAACGATTGCGGCAGCAGCGGATCGGGCGGCGCTCCCTCGCGGACGCGGTCGTACAGCCGCTGGCTGGCGACAAAGGGCCGCAGTTGGGCGATGTACTGCTCGCGCTCGAAATAGGCGCGCCAGGTATAGAGGGCATGGAAGAGGGTCATCACCAGCGCCGCCAGCATGAGCCCGTAGAACGGGCGCAGGCCGCTGGCCCAGGCCAGGGCCACCACGGCGCTGAAACCGGCTGCCAGGATCACGGTGCTGCGCCACTGCCGGAAGAATCCCTGCCGCGGCAACAAATGGCCGGTGAAAACGGCATAGGCCACGATGGCCCGCCCAAGCAGGGTGACGGCCGCCGCTACCAGGCCGGAGACTGCCAGGTCGAAACGTTTGAAGGTAGCCTCGATCTCTGGGTTGCCCAGCGTGGCGGGAGGATCGCGGGGCAGCAGCGCCCAGAGCGCCGTCCAGATCATCACCACCCCGGCGAGCAGCAGCAGCGCCGTGACGGCGGCCAGCCAAGGGCGGGCCTGGCGCCGGACGACGGCGACGAGCGGGGGCAGGCCGGTGATCGGCCGGCGCAGCAGGTCCAGCGGCAGCAAGTAGCACATCATGCTGTAGACCAGGTAGGTGACGATGAGCAGGGGCACGCCGGCCGGGTTGGGGAAGTAGACGCGCTCACCCGTGGCCAGGCGGCTCATCGAGGCCACGGGGTTGGACATGATCAGCGCGCCGATGATCGTCGCCAGGAGGACGACGACGGCCAGCAGCCAGGCGCGGTGGGGGTGCGGCCGGCCGGGGTGGAAGCCGGCGTGCCAGAGCATCACCCCGTACCAGGCCAGCGGGGCGGCCACGGCCGGCCCCCAGCTCATCCACCACCAAAAGTCCATGCCCAGGCTGGAGCCGGCCAGCCCCCGGCCCAGGATAACGCTGTGGCTGATAAAAAGGATGCCCCCCAACACCATGCCGCCGCCGCTGATCCAGGTGCCCACGGCGCGGCGGTCGCCGTTCAGCAGCACCGTCATGCCGAGCCAGAGGAGCGAGATGGTGTTGTAGAAGGAGACGGCCAGGACGGCCCAGTCGAGGTACATCATCGTGTCCATCCGCTCGACCTCACCGTGCTGGATCAGGGACCCTTCACAGCGGCACCCACTCCCCGCGGCGGTCCTGCACCTGGGCCACGCCGTCCTCATCCCAGACGATGAGTTGTCGGCGGTAGTAGATGATCGTCGCGCGGGTGCGGGCCACCTTCTCGTCGGTCGGCGTATCGTTCAGACGCCAGGCGGCATAGATCTGCCCGTTGGTGCGGCTGACGGCGCGGCCATCGTGAAAGCCCAGCCGCTCGGCGATCTGCTCGTTAGTCAGCCCCTGCGCCACCAACGAGATCACCTCGCGCTCGTTCGGCTCCAGCAGCGCCAGGGGGTCGTTCTCGTCGCGGTGGCGGACCTCCTGCACGCGGGCCTCGATCTCGGCATCGATGAAGGAGCGGCCGGCGACGGCGTCGCGCAGCAGCGGGACGATGCTGTCGGGGAGGAGGTAGTTGCTCTTGCGCACGTAGGCGTAGTGGCTGAGCATGCCGGAGCGCAGAAAGTCGCGGTAGTAGGTATCATCGTCCTGGATGGAGTAAAAGACCACGGGCAGGCGGGGATACTCGCGCCGCAGGGCCACAGCGGCCTGGATGCCGTTCATCGGGCCGGCCAACGCCACGTCCATCAGCACGACATCCGGCGGCGCCCCCAAACACAGGCGCACGGCCTCTTCGCCGCTGGAAACCTCCCCCACGACGCGCACGGCTCCGGTGGCTTCCAACCCGATGCGCAAGGCCCGGCGGAGCGCCTCGTTATCTTCGACCAAGAGAACGGCGAGCATAGTCCGCCTCTGCCAAAGGATGCAAGATGCACCGAGAACAAGGTAGCAGATTCCGGGCGAGTTGTCAAGCACGCACGTGCGGAGAGTTGGGGCCTCAAGGACTGGAGCGAGAGGGGGAAAAGGGAATAGAATGGGGTTGAAAGATCGAGCGCGTGCCGGCCGAAATCCAACAGCTCAGTGCCCGGCATGTGATGTTTATCGGCGACAACCGAATCGGCAACGCGGCCTGGACGCGCGAGTCGGTCCACACCATAGCTCCACGGGGGCTGATAAGGAGGAAACCATGGGCTGGGATGCGCAAGTTCTACAATGGATCAATCAGGGGCTGGCCAATCCGATCTTGGACGACGTGCTAGGCACGGTGACGCTGATGACATCGCCTCTGCCCCTGATTATCCTGCTTTTGGGGATCGCCTGGTATCGCCAGCGCCAAGGGCTGGCCCTGACCTTGACCTACATCCTCACCACCGCCCTTTCCGTCGGCCTCCAGGCTCTCTTGCAGCGCCCCCGGCCGGCCGACATCCGCGTCATCCTCCCCACCCCGGCCTTCGCCTCCTTCCCCAGCGGTCACGCCGCCGGCGCCTTTGCCCTGGCCCTGCTCATCGTCCTCTTCTGGCCGCGCTGGCGCCGCCACGCCTTCCTGGCCGCGGCCCTGGTGGCCTTCTCCCGCGTCTACCTCGGCCAGCACTACCCCAGCGATGTCCTCGCCGGGGCCATCCTCGGTCTGGGCACGGCCGCGGTCATGTACGGCCTCTTCTACGCCCCGGCCCATCCCACCCGCCCCCGCTGGGCCTGGCTCCTCTGGGGACAGGCCGCCGTAGTCCTGCTGGCTACCCTCGGCGCCTCGCTGCAACTGCTGCACTTCTCCTTCCTCACCCTCCCCGGGGCCGACAAGCTCCTGCACCTGGTCCTCTTCGGCACCCTGGCCCTCCTGGCCACTGCCTGGTGGACAGAGAGGCCGGCCTGGCAGGTCGTCGCCGCCCTGGCGGCCCTCGCCCTGGTCGAGGAGGTCACCCAGCTGCTCATCCCGGGGCGCAGCGCCGACCTCCTGGACCTGCTCGCCGCCCTGGGGGGGATGGTCCTCTGCGCCTGGATCGGCCGGCGGGCCCGGGGCCCACACCCTACACAGCCGCGCCCCGCGCCGGCCGGCGCCGGCAGCAGCCCCTAACCCGGATGAGCCGGAACCAAATAGGCCGGTACCACAGCATAAAGCCTTGCTCGATGTACAAGGATTTCACTGGTTAGGGCCTAATGCATCTCCACCATTGACCCCTGGGGTGCTCTTGTAGGGGCGAGAGCCACTCCGCAGAAGGGCTGCCGTTGGCCATTTGCGCATCCTCTCGGGCTGTGATATGATACACTGTGTTTGCAGTTTCAAACTTGTCGCGCACGAATGGCGCCTACCAAAGTTTCAGACTTGTCGCGCACGAAGGAGGTGCGTATGGTCGCAACACCGAAATTCTGCAGTCGCTGCGGTACTCCTCTCGCCGCCGGCGCCCGTTTCTGTGCCAACTGCGGCACCCCAGTCCAAGCAGCCGGTACACCTGCCGCGGCCCCGCCCCCACCACCGGCCCCGGTGACGGTGCAGATTCAGGCCCCACCCCAGCCCACAGGCGAGCCCATCGTCGGCATCATCAGCATCCAGCGGCGCACCGGCTTCATGGGCATGGGCACCGAGACGTTCAACATGATCGTCACGCCGCTGCGGCTGGCCATGGTCGCCGTCTCCAACGAGACGATGAAGGAGGCCGTCAACGCCGCCCGCGAACAGGCCCGCGCCCAGGGCAAGGGGTTCTTCGGCCAGATGGGGGCCCAGATGGCCTGGATGGACGTGCTCTTCGCCCGCTACCGGGCCGCGCCCGTCGATGTGACCCTGGCCCAGAACCCGGGCAGCTTCGTCATCCTCAACCAGGAGGTCCGCTCCGTCCGTCTGAAGGATCCGCCCATCGTCCGCATAGGCCCCTCCACCGGCCAGCAGGACACCCGCACCGACATCATCATCGAGACCGCCGGGGGCAAGCAAAAGTTCGACCTGCTGACTATGAAAGCCAAAGAGGCCCGGGCCATCCTGCAGCAGACCCTTGGCGGCGTGGTGCATTAAGGGGTCTGCACAGCGATCGGCAATTTGCATAGTCCGGGTAGCTGTGATATAATACCTTGGTGGCTGAATTCTTCAGAGCGGTTGGAGGAGGCGAACGGTGCCTTTGCAGAGAGTACAAAAAGATCAGATCATCCAGCAGTTTCAGATCCATCACGACGATACCGGGTCGCCCGAGGTCCAGGTGGCCCTGCTGACCGAGCGCATCAACCAGTTGACCGAACATCTCAAGATCAACATTCACGACCATCACTCCCGGCGCGGTCTGCTACAACTTGTCGGCCGGCGGCGGCGCCTCCTGGCCTACCTGCGGCGTAAGGATGTGGATCGCTACCGCACCATCATCAACCGCCTGGGTCTGCGCAAGTAGCGGGCCACGAGAGTTAACGGGCAACCCCCCCGGAAAGCTCGGCGGGGGTTGTTTCATGGCAGAGGCCGGATCGCCCGGGAACTACCAGGAGGTGGAAATAGACCTATAACGGCATCGGCACTGGGGGGGTTAGGGATTGGAGAGCGTCCCGGAGAGCTGTCGCACGTCCTGCGAGGCGCTCTCCAGTGCCTAACCCCCCACCAGCTAGGGACATCGCGTCTCACCTGTGAAAGACAAGACCAAGCATAGCGCAACCGCAGAGAGCCACGGGCACCAGGGATTTCCAGAACCCGGCGCCGCGGCGTCCCTGTGGTAAAAACGAGGAGATTTCTCATGCAGCACAGTACCAAGCAGTTTGGCGAACACACCGTCCACCAGTTCGACATCGAGCTGGCGGGCAAAACCATCACCATCGAGGCCGGCCGCCTGGCCGAGCAGGCCAACGGCGCCGTCCAGGTGCGTTGCGGCGATACCGTCATCCTGGCCACGGCCACGGCCTCGGAAGAGCCGCGCCAGGGGGTCGATTTCTTCCCCCTGACCGTGGACTATGAGGAGAAGATGTACGCGGCCGGCAAAATCCCCGGCTCTTTCTTCCGCCGGGAAGGCCGGCCGGGCGAAACCGCCATCCTCTCCGCCCGCCTCATCGACCGGCCCCTGCGGCCGCTCTTCCCCAAGGGCTATCGCAACGACGTCCAGATCATCATCACCGTCCTGTCGGTGGACAAGGAGAACTACCCCGACATCCTGGGCATGATCGGCGCCTCCACCGCCCTGATGATCTCGGACATTCCCTTCGCCGGCCCCATCGGCGCCGTGCGCATGGGGCTGCTCGACGGCCAGTTCGTCGTCAATCCGAGCCTGCCCCAGACAGAGCAAGAGAGCGCCCTGAACCTGGTCATCGCCGGCACGGCCGACGCCGTCATCATGGTCGAGGGCGAGGCCCAGCAGGTGCCGGACGAGCAGGTGCTGGAGGCCATCGAACGGGGCTACGAGGCCATGCGTCCGCTTATCGAGGCGCAGAACGAGATCGCCGCCCTGATCGGCAAACCAAAACAAGAGGTCGTCGTGGAAGAGACCCCGGCGGAGCTCGCCGCCCAGGTCCAGGAATGGCTGGGCACGCGCATCTGGGAAGCCCTGCACCACAGCGTCAAACAGCAGCGCGAGGAGGCCACCCGCCTGCTCCGCCAGGAGACCCTTGCCCACTTCTCGGCAGGCGAAACCGAGGATGAGGTGCAGAAGCACAACCTGCAGGTCGGCGAAGTCTTCGACAAGCTCCTGAAAGCCGAGCTGCGCCGCAGCATCCTGACCACCGGCGAGCGCCCCGATGGGCGCGGCCCCAAGGAGATCCGCGCCATCACCATCGAGGTCGGCGTCCTGCCGCGGGCCCACGGCTCGGCCCTCTTCACCCGCGGCCAGACCCAGGTGCTCACCGTGACCACACTGGGCGCCCCCGGCGATGTTCAGACGCTGGACGACCTGGGCATCAACGAGGAAAAGCGCTACATCCATCACTACAACTTTCCGCCCTACTCCACGGGCGAGGCCCGTCCGCTGCGCGGCCCTCACCGCCGCGATATCGGTCACGGCGCGCTGGCCGAGCGGGCCCTGCGCCAGGTGCTGCCCAGCGAAGACGACTGGCCCTACACCATGCGGCTGGTCTCCGAGGTCCTCTCCAGCAACGGCTCCTCCTCGATGGCCTCGGTCTGCGGCAGCTCGCTGTCGCTGATGGACGCGGGGTGCCCCCTCCTGGCCCCGGTGGCCGGCGTGGCCATGGGGCTGATGAGCGGCGACGGCGAATATGTCATCCTCACCGATATCCAGGGCATCGAGGACTTTCTCGGCGACATGGACCTAAAGATCGCCGGCACGAGCCAGGGCGTCACCGCTATCCAGATGGACCAGAAGGTGCGCGGGTTGCCCTTCAAGGTACTGGCGCAGGCATTCGAGCAGGCGCGCGAGGGCCGGCTCTTTATCCTGGACAGGATGAACGCCGTCCTGCCCAAGGCGCGGCCGGAGCTCTCGCCCTACGCCCCGCGCATCATCAAGCTGCACATCGACCCGGAAAAGATCGGCGCCGTCATCGGTCCCGGCGGCAAGATGATCCGCTCGATCATCGAGGCCTCCGGCGCCGAGATCGACGTCGAGGACGACGGCTCGGTCTATATCACGACCCCCGATGCCCACGGGGCCAAGATCGCCGTGAGCATGATCGAGGGCCTGACCCGCGAGCCCAAGGTGGGCGACATCTTCCTGGGCAAAGTGGTGCGCATCATGCCCTATGGCGCCTTTGTCAACATCCTGCCGGGGCGCGACGGCATGGTGCACATCTCCGAACTGGATGAAAACCGCGTGGCCCAGGTCGAGGACGTGGTGCAGATCGGCGACGAGGTCAACGTGATGGTCACCCAGGTGGACGCCGACGGCAAGGTCTCCCTCTCCCGCCGCGCGGTGCTCACCGGCGAGCTTCCGGCCGACGCCGCCGCGCGCAAGCGGGGCGACTCCAGCCGCAGCAGCCGCGGGGGCGACCGCGGACGCGACCGCGGGGGCGACCGCGGCGGTGGCCGCGGTTGGGACCGCGACCGTCGCCGGCCGCCGCGGAGGTAGCAAGGCCGCGGCTAGCGCCCCGGCACCCCGTCCTCCCCTTTTCCCTGCCTTCTCGCGCTATGCGCGACGGGGGACCGGAGGACGGGGTGCCGGGGAGTCAAAGAGCATGCGGATCGGCATTAGCGCGCACTTCTGGCCGCAGTTCACCGTCGGCAGCGGGCAATACCTGCGCCACCTGGTGCGGGAGCTGGCCCGGCTGGGGGCGGGACACCGCCTGGTGCTGATCGGGGAGCAAGGCGCCTTCCACGGCGATCCGCCGCCGGTGGAGACGTACGAGGTCTCCCGGGGACCTATCCCCGCCGGCCGGCCGGCCAAGCTGTGGTTCGAGCAGGTGGCCGTGCCGCGGGCCGCCCGGGCGCTGCGGCTGGACCTGCTGCACGTCCCCTACCTGGCGCCGCCGCTCTTCTCCCCCGTCCCCACCATCGTCACCGTGCACGACCTCATCCCGCTGCTGCTGCCGGCCTACCGCGGCTCGTGGCGCAAGCGGGCCTATTTCTGGCTGGACGTCCAGGCCACGCGCCGCGCCGACCTGCTGCTCGCCGTCTCCGAGCACACCAAGGCCGACACCGTGCGCCACCTGCGCTACCCCGCCGAACGCATCCACGTGACCTACGAGGCCGCCGCGCCCACGCTGCGGCCGGCCGCGCCGGAGGAGATCGCCGCCTTGCGGGCGCGCTACGGCCTGCCGCCGCGCTTCGTGCTCTACCTGGGCGACACCGACCTGCGCAAGGGGGTGCACCGCCTGCTGCGGGCCTTTGCCCGCTGGCGCACGGAGGCGGGAGACCAGGAAACGGCGCTGGTCATCGCCGGCCCGCTGCACGCGCCGGGCGGCCCGCTCTTTCTCGATCTGCCCGCGCTGATCGCCGACCTGGGGCTGCGGGGCGCGGCCCACTTGCTGGGAGCGGTGCCGGAGGCCGACAAGGCGGCGCTGTACAGCGCCGCGGCCGTCTTTGCCTTCCTGAGCGAGTACGAGGGGTTTGGCCTGCCGCCGCTGGAGGCCATGGCCTGCGGCACGCCGGTGCTGGCGTCGGACCGCTCCTCGATCCCCGAGATCGTCGGCCAGGCCGGCGTGCTGGTGAACCCCTTCGACGAAGGAGCGGTCGCAGCGGCGCTGGGCCGGCTGTTGGCCGACGCCGGCCGGCGCGAGGAACTGCGGGGACGCGGATTGGCCCGGGCAAACGAGTTCTCCTGGGAGCGCACCGCCCGGGAGACGCTGCGGGCATACGAGGAGATGTCGCCCCAGTAGCGGCGAGACTCGCGCCCGCCCCCTGCAAGAGGGCGACCGCAAGGCTGCCCCCACGAGGCGCGATATGCCCATCTGGGATCCATGGTTCAAGCCGAACATCGCCCAACTCGCGGAGCGCAAGGATGTAAAGGGGCTGCTTCGCGTGCTGCAGAGCTCCCAGCCAGCGGCGCTGCGCGGCGCCGCGGCGCTGGCGCTGGGCCGGTTGGCAGAACTCGCCACCGCGCCGGCCCTGCTGGACTATCTGGGCGATCCCGATAGCGAACACCTGCCTCCCGCCCAGCGCGCCGACTTCCAGCCGGAGAGCGCGGCCGCCCGCGAGAAGCTCGCCCGGCTCAAGGAGCGCATCAGGGCCAGCGGCCGGCCGGTGGTGGAGAACTATGGGAGAAGTGCCGGCCTGCTGGCCCGGTCCGGGAGGCGGGATCCTGGAGGCGGGATCCTGGCCGACGAGGCCGGCCGGCCCCTGGAGGTGAAGCGTAACACCGCCCTCTGCGCGGCAGGCCCCTACCCGCTGGTGGTCGAGTTCCTGGGCCGCCAGGTCCCCTACACGGTGGAGATCAAGGCCGGACAGACGAGCTGCCTCAACCTGCGTACCCACGCCCAGACACGGTAGCGGGGAAGGGTGGGAGACAGGCACCGGGGATCCGTTCAATCGCCATCCCTATGCCGCACGCTTTCCAACGCGATGCGCAGGCCCTTGTGGACCATGGCCCGGGCAAACCAGCTCTCCGATCCGGTGCGCTCCAGGTCCTCCAGCGCAGCCTGGGCCGCTGCCGCCCAGCGGGGCTCCCCGGCCCGCATGAGCCACCCGACCATCGTGCGCAGCCGAGCTGCCTGCCGATCGCACCATTCCCGGGTGCATTCGGACTGGAGCAGCGCTGCGGCGGCCCGGTTAAACCTGTCCCGATCCCCCGGCCGACTCCAATCCAACGGGGACATCGCCGCCGCGAAGTGCAGAACCAACCCGCCGGCCAGGAACCAGGAGGACAAGTAGGGGGTTTCGAGCAGCGCCCCGCCGGCCCTCGGTTCCGTTCCGCTCGCCTCCGGCGCGTCCGCCGGCCGGTCCGGCGGGACCGACCAGCCCCAAATCCGGCCACAGAAGAAACGGTACTCGACGGGGCAGGGGGACTCCCGGCCCTCGTCGCGCAGCAGCGCCTGGCGCAACAGGAGGTGGGCGTACGCCGGGCCGGACTCTAGCATCGGCACGTCCCTCCATGGGTGCGGACCCCGGCACACGGCACCGCCAGGCGCCGGCGAAGAGATCTCCTCGGCAGGATAATCGACCTCATAGGCCCCCTGGATGCCCACGCCGTCGTTCAGGAAGATATGCAATCCACAGTAGCCGCTCGACGAGGGGAACAGGAAGAGCAGCAGCAGGTTCCCGGCCCCATCCAGCGTGCTGATCTGCACACGGGCGCCCGCCGGCCAAGCCGGCAATGGCTCGTCGGGGAGGCCGCCCAGGAGCAGTTTGCGCTGCACCCGCTCTACCGCCGGGAGGCGCGACGTGGGGACATTGGGCGCCAGGATGCGCAGCGCACGCAGTGCGGCCGGCCGGCGGATCGTCCCCAACAGCTCCACGGCCGTGCCGGCTACGTTCTCGCGCTCGTCCAGGGCAAAGAAGGTCAGTGCTTCGATGGCCGGATCGCTCTCTTCCTCGCCGAACCGCCGCAGGGCATGGAGAATCTCCTCCGTGGACTGGACATGCAGGATCGAGAGATAGTCCAGGCGCGCCGGACGCTCCTCCGGCGCCGCCTCCCGCAGCAGAGCCTCTGTCGCCACCTGGGCCGGGCTGCCCAGGGCCGCGAAGAGGCTCTCGTCCAACGGCTGCCGCAGGAACTGGTCCAGCAGGACCATGGCCACGATGCGCCGCCGGTCCGAGCTTGCCGGATCGAGGATGGCCCGGTGCAGCGCTTCCGCCGCCCGGCGGACATCCGGCAACTGCGCCAGGGTCCGGCCCAGCGCCCGGACCATCCAAGGATCCGTCGTGCCGAGGTGCGTAATCAGGACCGGCAACGCCGCCATGCCGTAGGAGGCCAGCGCCTGCAGCGGAGCGGTGGTCTCTTCCTCGGTGCGCGCCCGAGCCAGCTCTTCCAGCGCCGCCTCGATGGCCGGCCGCTCGCTCAAAACGGTGATGACTTTCCCCTTGGGCATCGTTTGGGCCTCTCCAGGCGGAGCCGGCCGGGGAAACCGCCCTCTCCCCCGGCGCGCAAAGGGGCCGCCTCCCTACCCCAGGGACAGCCGCTCCGCCGTTCCCGATTCCAGGTCGATGTAGAAGAGCTGCCGCCGCAGCACGGTGCCGCGGCCGGTGAGCAGCTTGAGGACCTCGGCCACCTCCAGCGCGGCAACCAGCATAGGGGTCGGCGCCGGCGTCCCCACGAAGAACTCGGCCCCGTGGTCCGGGGGCTCGGCGCCGTAGAGCATGGTCAGGGTCTCGTCGCCGGGCAAGACCGTGGTCACCTGGCCGATGAAGCCGGCGATGGCCCCGTGCACGAGCGGGATGCCCCACTCGCGGGCCGCGGCCTGCAGGAGCAGGCGATCGCGCGGCGTATCCAGAGCATCGACGGCCACCTGGACGCCGGCCAGCATAGCGGACAGGTTCTCCGCGTCGGCCCAGGCGGCGTAAGCCGTCACCTCGACCGCCGGATTCACCGCGGCGACCCGCTCGCGGGCCACCTCGACCTTGGGCCGGCCGAGCGCTTCCATAGTGGCCAGGAGCTGTCGGTTGAGGTTGTGGGGGGCAAAGGTATCGCCGTCGATCACCGTGAGCCGGCCGACGCCGCTGCGGGCCAGCCCCTCGATGATTGCCCCGCCCAGGCCGCCGCAGCCGAGCACCGCCACGCCCGATTCCAGGAGGCGGCGCTGCCCCTCCCATCCCAGGACGCCCAGGTTGCGCAGGTAGCGTTCGGGGAAGATCTGGGCGTCCAGGGCGGCGATCTCCGCCTCGCGGAGCGAGAGGCCGGCCGTGCGGGCGACCTCCTCCAGCGCGGCCGGGGCGAGCGTCGGAACGTCGGCGCCCCCGGGGCCGGGAAGTGGTCTGGCACGATGCCGTAGCTCACTCAGAACAGGAGCATGCACTGGATTTCTCCTTGACCCGGCCAGGAATGGGGAAACGGGGAGGCGGGAAGACAAGGCCTTTTTCCCCCTCCCGTCTCCCCCCCAGTTCATCCTCCCGCAATCGCCGGGAACAGATCCACGCGGTCTCCCGCCACGAGTTCCTGCTCCATAGAGCGGACCTTGCGGTTGACAAAGGCCGTCTGCACCTCCTGCGCCGGGATACCCAGGCCGGCCAGCAGGTCCAGCACCGTACTTCCCGCCGGCAGCAGGACCGCTTCGCCCCCCTCCAGGGGCATTTGCGGGCGGTAGCGGCGCAGGGTAGCGTACAGACGAAGCTCGATCTCGATCATCCTGCTTCCTGCTACTTTTCCACCAGCGGCAGGTAGATGCGATATTCGCCCGCCGACAAGCGGGTGGTGAAAGACCAGGGATTGGGCACGGGGCCCGCTGCGATCGCCTGGCCCAGGGTATCCAGGGCGGCCACCTCCAGGTCGTACGTCGTGCTGTAGGCCAAGGGTGCATGGGACAGGTGCGCTACCATGCCGTAGTGTGACCAGGCAGCCGTCCAGCCGCCGGGATCGGGTACCGCGGTGAGCATCAGGGTAGCGGGATCCATGGGCCGGCTGAAGGTCACCACCACCGTCGCCCCCAGCGGCACGTCGACGGCGCCGGCCGCCGGCCAGGTGGCGGCGACATAGGGCAACGGCGCCTCCAGGAAGACGACATCGTCCGGCAGCCCAGGGTGCGCCCCGTGGTTGCGAACGCGCATACGCGCCCCGAAATAGTCCTCCGAGAGCGGGCTGGCGACCCGGATGACATCGCCCACCTGCGCGTCGCTCCAGTCGCCGTTGTAGCCGTCCAGGAAGAGGCGCAGCGGGCCGCTGCCGTCGTCGACCCAAAGCGTGTCACTGCCCTCCTTCTGCACCACCGTCCCGGTGACGACCACCAGCCAGCCCTCGTGCTCTTCCCGGCCGGCCTGGCCCGTGCTCATAGGAACGGGCCACGAGCCGTCCACCGCCAGCGAGGGGCTGTAAACACACGACGGCGTCAGCACCTGCACCTGCGTAGCCTCGAAGAACTGGATCTCGGTGTCGCCCTGGTAGACGTCTACCGTGCCCACCACGCGCACGCAGTCGCCGCGCACGGCCTCGTTCTCCTCGCCCGAGGCCGTCCCGGCCGGGGCAAAAACGGTGATGCCGCCGGTGGCATCCTGCACATAGAGGACGTCGAAGAACTCGCCGAAGCCGGCCGTCACCACCCCCTCCACCCACACCAGGCGGTCGAGGTTCACCGGCTCGTCTCCCCCGGCCCGCACCTCGGCAATAGCGCTCTTCTGCAGCGGCTCGCCCAGCAGCCACATCACCACTTCCAGGTTGAAGAGCTCGTTCTGCTTGCCGTCGCCGACAACATAGGCAAAGACATTGAAAGGGTCGTTGCTGTCGCCGTAGAAAAAGAGCCGGCCGGCTTCTCCAGGGATGTCGTACCCCGCACCCATCGGCAATACCGCAGTGGTGCTGATGTAGATGTAGGCATCGCCCGTCGGGTAACCACAGCCCTCGGCATCCACATTGTGGGTCCAGTTGCCCTCGCCATAGGTCCCCGTGCCGGGGTCCGTGTCGCCCAGCACCATGATAAAGCCTTCGTCCCCCAGGTCGTCCTGCTGCAGGGCCGAGCCCGAGGCATCGATCAGCGAGGAGTCCGACCAGGACTGGATCCGATTCACATTCACCCCTACCCCCGTGGTCATGCTGAACGGAAAGTTGTGCCACAACACGCCCCAGGGATAGCCGTTGTTGTCGTTGCCGTCCAAAACCTCGTCGTCGTTGAAGCGGATCGGGACCTCCCCGGCCACGGCCGCAACCGCCTCCACCAGGGCGTTCATACGGTCGGCCACGTTGTGCGCCCACGCGACCTTGCCGGTGTAATCGGACATGCCGTTCAGCCAGAGGCTGCCGCCCGCGGCGACGAAATCGGCCAGGGCCTGGATCTCGTCGCCCGTCAACTGGTCGGGCCCATAGGCGTTGAGGACGACCAGCTTCACCGTCTCGGTATTCAGGTCGCCGGCGGTCAGCTCGTCCAGGTTGAAGAGGACATTGTAGCCATGCAGCGTCAGGTCGTCGACAAACATACGGGTGCCCTGCCGGTCGGTGCCGATGTTGTTGTGGCCGGCGTCGATCAGGATCAGCGGGATGCGCTCGTCGGAAACGCTCACCGTCAATTCACGGGCGTTGTCGTCGGGGTTGTCCGCCGCCGGTGCTCCCTCCAGGGCGGCCACAACCGTCACATCGCCGGTCACGGCCGGCTGCCAGGAGATGGAAACGTAGCCGTCGGGGCACGGCCCTCTTCGGCAGGCCGCCACGGTCACCGGAAGGGAACCGATCGGCGTCCCGCCCACCGAGAAGGTCACCGTGACCGTCTCGGTGTTCGGACCGCGGTTCGTCACCCGCGCGGTGAGCAGGTTGGGGTTATAGATCGTCGGCAGGGAAGGCTGGATCGTCAGGTCGGTCAGACGGATATCGTCCGTGCCCTGCGTCCAGACCGGGGAGGAGACGATGCGGTCGCCGTCGGCCTGGGTCACCAGGAGAAAATAGTAGTGCGCGCCCGGGGAGACGTCCAGGTTGTAGGTATGGTGGAAGGAGGTGCCGCTTTCGGCGTACTCGGCCACCACGCGGCCCTGAGAGGTCACGAGCTGCACCCGGGAGAGGGTGTCGCCGGCATCGGGGTCGTCGCCCCACATTTCGAAAGAGATCTGGCCGGCGTTGGGGATCTCGGAGCCCATCCAGTAGCCGTTGGCCTTGAAATAGAGGTTCGAGTTCTTGTCCTCGGTGGCAAAGGTGCGGCGGGCCCGCAGGGCCTCCAGGAGCGCGTCCTTGGTCAGCTCGGGCATCAACACGCCGGTGCGGTTGGAGCCGATCGTGCCCCAATAGGGGGTATGGTTGTCGGTATTGTTCGTAGCCGCCACTTTCCAGCCATAGTCCAGCGAGCGGATCCACTCGTCGTAGGAGAACACGTAGGAGGAGCCCCAGCCGTTGCCCACCTCTTCCAGCTCGGCGGTCGCCTCGACCTCGGGATGGTAGGTCCAGTCGTTAAAGTTCATCCATCCCGGATGGTTGAACTGCATCACCGTACCGGCGTCGTCCAGCGCCTGGGTGCCGGTGATCGCCAGCCAGGGATAAAAGCCCTGCACCGTCACGCCGGCCTCCAAGTTGGGGGTATAGTCGCAGTAGCTGCAGCCGGCCACGTTGCTGCGCGTAGCGTGGCGCACGGTGTTGTAGACGTTGATGTGCCCTTCGCCGCCCTGGGTGTACTCAAAGCCGCGCAGGGCGATGAACTGCCCGTCCTGGCTGGCGGCGTTCACCTGGGCCAACGTGTCCAGCCATTCGCCGTCGTCGACGGCGTAGGAGTGGTCGGTGATGGCGAAAAAGTCCAGGCCGGCGGCGCGGGCCACGGCCACCGCCTGGGCCGGCGTGCCCGATCCATCGGAGTAACTGGTGTGGTTGTGGATGTCGCCGTGGTAGGCGATCATGGTGGGCGCCGAGCCGGTCGTAAAGGTCCAGTTGTAGCCGTTCCCTCCGTAGGGGTTGCCGGCGCGGTCGGCAACCTGGGCGGACACCTCGACCTTGTAGGGGGTGTTCTCGTCCAGCAGACCCTGGGGCCGGAAGGTGGCCCGGTAGGTCGCCGGGTCGTAAGAGACCCCGCCGGCGATCGGCAGCACCGTGCCCCACTTGACCACGATATTGGAGCCGTTGATCGTCGCCGGGTCCATCGCCTCGTCAAAGGTGATGACAACGGTAGCATAGATGCTGACGCCGCCGGCGTTGCGCGCCGGCAGGTGGCCGGCGATGCCCGGCGGGTCGGTGTCGGCCTCGCTCGTGTCAAAGGTCCAGGTATGGTCGGCGCCCATAGGATTGCCGCGCAGGTCGCGGAGCGAGCCGGCGATGGTGGCCGTATAGTGCGCCAAGGGGTCGAGGAAGGAATCGGGGGTGAAGGTCGAACGGTGCGTCGCCGGGTCGTAGGCCGTCGTGCCCGCGACGGGGCCGGCCGGCCCCTGAAGGGTCCAGACGATCGACTCGGCGACCACCGCCTCGCTAAAGGTGGCAACCAACTCGGCATAAGGGCTGCCGATGCCCCCCGGTGGGGGGACCGTCTCGACCACCGTCGGCGGGGTGATATCGCGCAGGCGGATGTCGGCAGCCGAAGCGATCCGCAGGCGGTACGCGTCATCGTAGTAGCAGGCCAGGGCGCCCCGGGCATAGTCATAGACCTGGCCGGGAGCGATATCGGGGGGATAGTAGGAATAGTGCTTGTCGATCGCCCCGGTGCGTCCCGCGGCATCGGTGAAGAGGACCTGGTGCTCTTCCACCACGGTCACGGTAAAGTCCCGATACTCCAGCATCGTGCCCTCGTAGGGCTCGCTGATGTCCGGCTCGTCATACGGCACGTCGGCCGTCGTCACCACGGTCGGCGAGCAGACCGCGGGGCCGGGGCCCAAGAAGGTAAGCGCCGTAGGGATCGACATCTCGGTCATTCCCTGGTACTCGACGATCTGATCCCCCACCTGGACAAGCGTCCCCACATCCGGCCGGCAACCCCCGCTGCCGGTGTACACGTAGAGACCCTGCCAGGGACCCGGTGCGGCGACGACGACAAAGGCGTTCGGAAGCAGGGCGCAGACGGTGCCGGTCACCAGGACGGACTGCCCCAGGTAGAGCGAAGGGTAAGTCCTGTTGCCGTTGGTGTCGGTCGGATAGGTAGTGTACTGGACATCGTAGATGGTCAAGCCCAGGTACTGGTCGGGCGCGGCGGACGCAGCGGCCGGTGCTGCCGGCACGACATCCTCCGCAACCGGGACGGGCTTGGCGATAGGCGCTGCGTCCACCGGCAGCGGGAGGGTCCGTCCGGCCGGCAGGAGCAGGGCGGCAAGAAGCAGAACGGCAACAGGAGACACGATCATCCGCTTGTTCATGGGCACTCTGTTCTCCTCTACTTATGGATCCGCCACCAGAACGATTCCCCCGCTAAGGCCCCACAGCGGTCTCGGCAGGCGCCGGGGCGGCCTCGTCCGACGGTTGGGCGGCGGGCGGCGGCGCCCGCCGCGAGCGCCACCAACCCACCAGGATGGCCCCCAGGCCAAAGAGCAGCGAGGCGAACTTGATCCAGTTGCCCAGGTAGGGGATCATCCAGAGCAGGTTGAGGATAAGCACACCGAGCATCATCTCCCAGAAGCGGGCCCCGCGGACACCGTCCCAGCGCAGCCAGCGAAAGATCAGCCGGCCGATGGTGTAGCCGACCACCAGGTGGCTCAGGAAGATGCCGACCCAGTACAGGCCGACGGCCAGCACGCCCAGGCCGGCCACAAAGGGAAAGACCCGCACCAGCAGGCCCAGCAGCAGGCTGACGATGATCACCACCAGCAGGGCAAAGGGCAGGCCAAAGAGGATGATGGCCCCCCAGCCCACGCTGGCCCCTGGGCGTCGGCGCAGGGCCTCATCGGCGGCCGCCGCCCACCTGGGGCACAGCCACAGGGCCAGCGCCCCCACGGCAAAGGCCCCCAGCACACCGCGCACCCACCACCAGGCATCGTCGCGGAAGCGCCGGGCGCCGGGGCCGGCCGTCTCCGTATCTTTCGGCAGCAGGTGCGAGGTCACCCCACGGACAATGCCGGTGATCTCGGCCTCTCGCTCGCTGGTGTAGGTCAGCTTCCCCTCGATGACCGCCCCGGACAGCACCTGGCATGGGCTGCAGCTCAGCTCGGCATCGCCCTGGACCGTGCCGGCGACGGTCACCGTGCTGCCGGAAGCCTGCAGGTTGCCGCCAAAGTTGCCCCCCAGGGTCGCGGTGGAGCCGGCAACGATCGTGTTGCGCGCCACGCGGGCCCCGGAGGTGACATCCACCGTCCCGCCGAAGGCCACCAGGTCATGCCCGATCTGCCCGGAGACGACCAGCCCGCCCGGCGGCGTCATCCCGGGCCAGTTGCCGCCGCCGGCAATGCGCACCGAGTGGCCGACATAGCCGTGAACCTCCACCCGGTTGCCGGCCGCCATGACGCTGCCATCGACCGTGCCGTTGACGATAACCGTCTGGCCGATGGCGAGGAGGTCGCCATGGATCACCGCCCCCTCCTCAACGATCACGGTGTCGCCGGCATAGTACTGGTCCCCCTGCAATTCGCCACTCACGCGGACATCCCTCGACTGGGCCAGGGCCAGCGGCACGACCAGGAACAGGGCCGCCAGGGCCAGGCCCAGGGCCCACCACAGCCGCCTGCTCATCCCATTGCGCTTCATGGCTCCTCCTTTTGGCGAACGATCTCAAAGACCACCGGATTTTGGGCATCGGGGCAGGCGTGCGTCGCCACGTCGGGGTCCCGAAGCCAAGGAAATTGGGCGCCATAGTACATGGCAAAGACCTTGGGTAGGAACGAGTAGAGCGCCGAGATGCAGACGCGGCCCGCGACATGCTCCCCGTCGAAAACGACCTCGTCCCCCACCTGGAAGCCGAAACCGCAGTGGCCGCGGACCTCTTTCACGCGGACGATGATCTTGTAGGGCATCGGACAACTCCTTGTCTCAGGCCGCGGCGATCAGCGGCAGGTTGGGGTAGACATCCAAGTCCAGGGACGCCACGTCGCCGCGTTGCAGGAGAAAATAGGCGGCGGCCCCCACCATCGCGGCGTTGTCGGTGCAGAGGGCCGGCGGGGGCATGCGCAGCGGCACGCTCAAGCGCAGGGCCATCTCCTCGCGCAGCCGGCCGTTGGCGGCCACGCCGCCGGCCAGGAGCACCTCCAGCACGCCGTAGGCGCTGGCCGCGTCGGCCGTCTTGCGGACCAAGACATCGACGACCGCCTCCTGGAACGCGGCGGCCAGGTCGGCGGCAGCCTGCTCCTCCAGGGGCGGAAACTCGCCGGCCCGGCTGAGGCGCGGCACTTCGCCCGGGGGCGTCTGTTCGGCAGCGCGCCCGGCGCCATAGCGCAAGCTGGAAGCGCGCCGCCGCTCCTCCTGCGCCAGGCGGTAAAGCGCCGTCTTCAGCCCGCTGAAGGAAAAGTCGTACGTCCCGCGCAGCCAGGAGCGCGGCAGGCGGTGGCGGCCGGCCTGCCCGCGGCGCGCGGCGCGCTCGATCATCGGTCCACCTGGGTATCCCAACCCCAGGATGCGCGCGGCCTTGTCAAAGGCCTCGCCCGCGGCGTCGTCCAACGTCTGCCCTATCTGCCGGTAACGGCCATGGTCCTCTGCCAGCATAAGGGAGGTGTGCCCTCCCGAGATCACCAGGCAAAGGCACGGAAAACGCGGCGGAGATACCCCGGCCGCGCCGCTGGCCAGCCAGTTGGCGTACAGGTGCGATTCCAGGTGATGGACGGCCAGAAGCGGCTTGTCCCAGGCATAGGCCAGCGCCTTGGCCACGTTGACCCCCACCAGCAGCGAGCCGGCCAGCCCCGGCCCATGCGTCACGGCGACGGCGTCGATGGCCTGCGGTGGCGCATCGAGCGGGGCCAGCGCCTCCCGCAGCACGGGCATGATACGGACGGCATGCTCCCGGGAGGCCACCTCCGGCACAATGCCGCCGTAGCGTCGGTGCAGCTCCACCTGGGAAGCAACCACGTCGCTCACGATGGTTTCGCCGTCGCGCACCAGGGCGGCGGCCGTTTCGTCGCACGAGGTCTCGATGGCCAGGATCAGCGCCAAGGTCCGCTCCTCCGCCGTCAGAGCCGGCGGTCGCCGGCCAGCCCCGGACGATCGCCGCCGGCCTCGATCCGCAGTCCTTCTGCCAGGCGGCTCTGTAGCCGGCAGCGCAACTCGGCCAAGCGCGCCCGCGCCTCCGGCGTATCCTGCCCTTCCGTCCACATGATCAACGCATCTTCGCCGTTGGCATAGTAGCGCAAACGCCGGCCGGCTATGGCGAAACCGTACTTTTGGTACAGCGCCTGCGCCGGCAGGTTAGAGACCCGCACCTCCAGCGTCAGGCGCACCGCGCCGCGCGGAACGGCCTGTTCGAACAGGTCCAGCAGCAACATCTCGCCGATGCCCCGTCGGCGGTAGTCGGGGTGCACGGCGATAGTGGTGATGTGCCCCTCGTCCAAAATCACCTGCAGGCCGGCGTAGCCGACAAGCAAACCCCCCCACGGGGGCACGGACCGACACCCCAAGGCACGCCCCCAAGGCGGGCGCGCTCCTCGCGGTTCGCCGGCAACGCTCTCGCCCCCGACCGCCCGCGCCACCCGGTAGATGCCGTACGGCAGCGCCAGTTCGCTCAAGAAGCTCCGCGCCGACCAGGGGACAGGAAAGCTGACCTGCTCGATAGCCAGGACCTCGTCCAGATCGGCCGAGGTCATTGCGGAAATGAGATAGGGCCAGGCAGCCGATGCGCCCATCCACAGACCTTCCGCGTCCGATCAGCGCTTGATCGCCCCCGCGGAGCGGACGACGATGCGGTAGGGGTACGATCCGTTGGGCCCGTACCCGCCCAGCGTCTGGAAATCGCCGGTGATCCAGACCAGGCCGTGCACATTGTTCTCCAGAACGTTGAGCTCCCCGGAGACATCGGGCGGGAACCCCTCCACCCAGACCTGCTTGCCGATGGGCACGGCGTTGTGCTTCCCGTCCAGGCTGCGGATACCTTCGGCCAGGACCCAGGTCTGCGGCGTCCAGTAGTAGTAGGCCACCACCGTCACGGTCCGGCCGGAATATCGGTCGGGATAGGCGAGCAGGTCGGCGAACGGGACGGCACCGGCAACCTCGATGTCCGTGGGGATCCAATCCTCCTGCATCTGGGCGGCCTCCAGGGCTACGACGCCTGAGGGGTCGGTGATCGTCAGGCGCAGCGGGTAGCCGCTGCCGGCGTCCGCCTCGGCCGTGAAACGGCCGCGCACCCGGACCATGCCGTAGACCGCTCCGCCGGCCGCGTTGAGCCGATCGACAACCGCCTCCGGCATCCCCTCAACCCGGATGGCGTCGCCCAGGGGGACCGGGTTCTGGAACCCATCGTCGGTGCGCACGCCGATCACCAGCAGTTGGTCGCCGTCTTTCTGGTAGTAAAAGCCCAGGACCGTGACCTCCTGCCCGTCGTAGAGCGCCGGGTTCGCCACCAGGTCGTAGAAGGGCACGCTGCCGCCGGCCGGCGCACAGGCCGCCAGCAGCAGCGCCAGGATCAGCAACGCCCAAGCCCGTCTGTGCATCTTGTTCCTCCAGAGCCCGCCAGCGCGGACAGCTCAACACGCAAGACGATTATAGCAATAGCCGGGTGTCCCGTCAACTGGAACGGCCGGCATTTGACCAGGACGGCAGTTGTGATATACTGTACGCCGGCGACAGCCGGGAGGGCAACGGCGCCCCCAACGCTTCCCTGGAGCTTCAGGCCGAGGCCGACACCGCGCGCCGCGCTCACCACCGCGGCCCGACCTGGGGCATTGAGATCGAAAAAAGCGAGGAGCCGCATGGACCTATTCGCCAAGTGCTACGACTTTACCGAGGCCAAGGAGGCTATGGCCGGGGGGTACTATCCATACTTCCTGCCCCTGGAGGACACCGAGGGCACGGAGGTGATCATCAAGGGACACCGCCTGATCATGGTCGGGTCGAACAACTACCTGGGACTAACGACCCACCCCAAAGTGCGGGAGGCGGCCATCAAGGCTATCCAACATTACGGCACCTCTTGCACCGGGTCGCGCTTTGTCAACGGCAACCTGGCCCTGATTATGGAGCTGGAGGAGCGCCTGGCCCGGTTCATCGGCAAAGAGGCGGCGCTGGTCTTTAGCACCGGCTTCCAGACCAACCTGGGGGCGATCTCCGCCCTGGTCGGGCGCCACGACGTGGTCATCACCGACAAGGAGGACCATGCCAGCATCGTCGACGGCTGCCGGCTCTGCTACGGCACGATGAAGCGCTTCCGCCACAACGACGCCAACGACCTGGACCGGGTCCTGTCCTCCTGCCCGGAGACGGCCGGCCGGATGGTCGTCGTCGACGGTGTGTTCAGTATGGGCGGGGACCTGGCCGACCTGCCCAGCCTGATCCCCGTCTGTCAGAAGCACGGCGCGAAACTCATGGTCGACGACGCCCACGGCATCGGTGTCATCGGCGAGGGCCGCGGCACGGGCGTCCACTTCGGGGTCAACGACCAGGTGGACCTGATCATGGGCACCTTCAGCAAGTCGTTCGCCTCGCTCGGCGGTTTCCTGGCCGGCGACGAGCCGGTGATCCACTACATCCAGCACTTTGCCCGCTCGCTGATCTTTAGCGCCAGCATCACCCCGCCCAACGTCGCGGCGGCGATGGCGGCGCTGGAGATCATGGAGACGGAGCCCGAGCGCCGCGCCCGCGTCCTGGCCATCTCGGAACGCATGCAGAAAGAGTTCCGCCGCCTGGGATTCAACATCGGCAACACGGTCACCCCGATCATCCCCATCATGATCGGCGACCGCATGAGCACCGTCTTCCTCTGGCAGCGGCTCTTCCAGGAGGGCGTCTATGTCAACCCGGTGCTCGAGCCGGCCGTGCCGCCGGGGCAGTCGCTGCTGCGCACCAGCTACATGGCCACTCACACCGACGAGCAGATGGACCGCGTCCTGGAGATCTTTGCCCGGGTAGGGAAAGAGGCCGGCGTCATCTGACTCTTGCACAACAAGAAGGCGGGGCAGCCCATCTGCCCCGCCTTTTGCTTTTTATCGCTCAGGGCTTGTCCCAACCCACCAGGAAGACCTGCGGCTTGTCCAGCGGCATCACCATGCTCGATTCCAGGGTGTCCGCCAGGAGCACCCAGAGGCCCTGCGCGCCCTGCACCTCGCCCGGCCGGCCTTTCAGGGCCACAAAGGCCAGGTGCCGGCTGTCGGCGCTCCAGCGCAGCGGGCCCGCGGTATAAGTGCCCTCCTGTAGGGCATAGGTGCGCGAAAAGGCCGCGGAGGTGGCCAGGTCAAAGATGTGAACGTTTCCGCGGTTCGCGGATCGGTCGTAGGTCGTCGTAGCCACCCAGCGCCGGTCGGGGGAAATCGCTGCCGCCCACTCGCCCCGCAACTGCGCCGAGCGCACCTCCCCGGTCTCCACGTTGTAGGCGTCGAGGCGATTGAAAGCCCGGCTGCCGCTCCAGGGGACGATAAAGGCCTCGGCGGACGCCTCGTCGTAGAGCAGGGGCAGCGCCCCGCTATAGGCGGTGAGCGAGACGAAGCGGCGCACCTCCAGCACCTCGGTCGAGGCATTCAGGCGGATGATGCCGGCATCGACCCGCCGGCCGGATGGGTCGTCGTAGGCCGCCGAGTAGAGCAGGGCCATGCCCTGCAGCGACCAGGTGAGCTCGACGTTGACCAGGCGCTCTCCCTGCAGGGTGTAGAGCACCCGGGGCACCCCGCCGATCAGCCCCAACTGGTAGATATCCGCCCCCGAGGGGAAGATCACCGTCTCGCCGTACAGGGAGTAGCCCACCGGAACGGCCAGCGAGGGCGGCACCTCCTTGAAGCGCTCGGCGGCGCCATAGGCGGTGGCCCGGTAAAAGGCGTTGTCCAGGTAGTAGATCAGGCGCTGCGGCACGGGCAGGGGGGTGGGGGTCGGCGTGGGCGTGGGCGGGGGCAGGGCGGCGATCTGCTGCTCCGGGCCGGCCGCCACGCTGTAACGGTAGAGGACCGCCTGCGAGACCCAGTAGACGCTCCGCCCATCCTTGCTCCAACTAAAGAGGGCCGGCAGCTCCGACAGCCGGGCCACGGTATAGAGCCTGTCGATCATCAGGTCGGCGATCCACAAGGTATAGTCCGATTCTCCGGGCACCCGGCGCAGGCCGGCCAGCCGCATACCGTCGCCGGAAAGCCGCAGCAGCCCCTGGATATGGTCCAGTTCGGGCAACACGCGCTGCCGGCTCGTCCCGTCCAGCGCCGCCGCCCACAGGCTGCCGCCGTCATAGGCGTTCACGTACAGCACGGTGTCCTTGGGCACCAGGGTCGTGTCCTGGGAAAGCACGACAAAGGGCACGGTCGACGAAAAGCCGCCGGTGTAGGAAACGCGCACCCCGGCGCCATCGCCCACCTCCACGGCAAAGAGCTCCGGGGCGCCGATACGCATAAGCGGGCAGACGATGCGCCGACCATCGCCGGACCAGGCCGGCACAGGCGTCCCCGGTCCCGCCGCCCCCACGTCGGTGGCGACGGGGCGCTGAACCTCGCCCCGCGGGTCGCTGACCACCAGGAGCGGCCCGTTGATATAGGCCACGGCGCTGCCGTCGGGAGACCAGGCCGGCGGCCCGTAAAAGTCGGGCGGGCCGCTGACAAGCGAGATCTGCCCGCTGGCCAGCTCCAAGACATAGACCTGGCGGGTCCCCAGCGTAGGGCTGACCGGGAGCAGGTAGGCCAGGCGCAAGCCGTCCGGGGAGAGCACCGGGGAGTCGCCCACGGTCAGGACGTAAGGGGCCCCGCGGTCGGCCAGCCAGATGTTGCCCAGGTAGGGAAAGGCCAGGCGCTCCTCCGGCCACGGGATCGGGGTCGGCTGTACGAGCTCGTAAGATGGAGTCGCAGCTTCCTGGATGGCCGGGGTCTCGATGGGGGGAGGGGTGCCAATCTCACAGCCGCCAAGGATCGCCAGCAACGAAAGGGCCGGCAACAAAAGCCACCATCGTCTGAACATCGCGCCTCCTTTTGTCGACCTGCGGATGCCTGCCGTCCGCAGCCTCCCATAGGACGGAGCACTCGATCTCATCCGCATTATAGCCGATTTGGCATGGCCGCGCAACCGGCGACCCGGCACACCCCTCGACAGGCGATTTGTGCGGCGGCGCCGGCCGTGCTATAATAGCCGCAGCGGCATCCTCAGGAAGTGTGCCCGCAAGGAGGTCCCACCATGCGCAAACCCATCCACTGCACCCTGCCCCTGGTCCTGCTCGCCTGTCTCCTGGCCTCGTGCGAGGTAGTCGGCCCCACGGCGCCCCCCGTGCCCAGCGCCCCGGTCCCGCCTACGGGCGCCCCGACCTCCGGGGGCGGGGTGGAACCCACCGTCGAACCCCAGCCGACGCCGCCGCCGGCCCAGTTCGCGGCCTATATCGTCGAGCCGGTGAACGTCCGGCCGGCCGTGTCCCATGCGCCGATCGCCGCCGACCTGAGCAACGTCTCCAGCGCCTTTTTGCTCTCCCCGCAGCAGCGCCGGCGCCTGGCCCAGGACGGATTCGTCGTCAGCCCGTCCACGGAGAAAGAGTTCTACATGCTCTACGAGCAGGAGCGCTACAACTTGGAGCCCATCTTTGTCACCAGCGACTCGCTCCTGCACGTCTATCACCTGCTATTCGACAAGCTGCTGCGCAGCCTGGAACAGGAGCAGTTCATCCCGGCGCTGCAACGGCTCAACGCCCTGATGCTCCAGGAGTCCCAGGCCCAGTACGAGCAGCTCAAGGGCACCTCCGCGGAGTCGGCCGCCCGGCGCAACGTAGCCTTTTTCGCCGTGGGCTCCTACCTGCTCGACCCGACGGTGCAGATCCCCGACTATGTCCGGGCCGACGTGGCCGCCGAGCTGGCGCAGATCGAAGCCCACAGCGGCATCCAGCCGTCGCCGCTCTTCCCTTGGCTCTCCTATGGAGAGGATTATACCCAGTACATCCCGCGCGGCCACTATACCCGCAACGAGGCGCTCAAGGCCTACTTCCGCTCCCTGATGTGGTACGGGCGGATGACCTTTCTCCTAAAGGCCCAGAGCGAAAGCGAGAGCCGCGAGGCCACCCGCAGCGCCCTGCTCATCACCCAGGCCCTGTCCGGCAACGCCGAAGCCGAGAGCCTTTGGAACTCGATCTATGAGCCCACCGTGTTCTTTGTCGGCCGCAGCGACGATCTGCTCTACACCGAGTACGGAGAGATCATGCGGCAGGTCTACGGCGGCGTCCCCCAGCCCGGCGCTTTCACCGACGAGGAGCGCCTGACCCACTTCATCGAGCAGGCGCAGCGGCTGCGCCCGCCCAAGATCCTGGGCATCGTCATCGGGCCGGAAACGGAAAACGTCGAGGAAGAGACCAAGGGCTTTCGCTTCATGGGACAGCGCTTCATCCCCGATTCTTATGTCTTCCGTCAGCTCGTCTGGCGCAATGTCGGCGGGCCCTGTCCGCCGGACCGCCGCGGCCTGCCCAAGGGCCTGGATTTTTGCGCCGCCCTGATGGGCTCGGAGCGGGCCTATGAACTCTTGGCGGAAGAGGGCGATACCGCCTTTGCCGGCTATCCCGAAAAGGTGGCGGCGCTGCGGCAAGAGTTCTCCACCCTGACCACAGCCGACTGGACGCAGAACCTCTACTGGTCGTGGCTGTACACCTTCTTCCCGCTGCTGGAGAAACCCGGGGCGGGCTACCCCTTCTTCATGCAGACAACGGCCTGGCTGGACAAGAGCCTGAACACCGTGCTGGGCTCGTGGGCCGAGCTGCGCCACGACACCATCCTCTACGCCAAGCAGTCGTATGCCGAGATGGGCGGCGGTGGCAAGGGGCCGCCGCCGGAGCCGGTCCCGCCCAAGGGGTACGTCGAGCCGGTGCCCGAGTTCTACGCCCGAATTGCCGCCCTGGCGGCGATGACCCGCACAGGGCTGGAGCAACGCGGCCTGGCCGGCGAGGAGGGGACCGGGCAGTTGGCCGTGGCCATGTACTCCCTGCGGCGGATGGAGGAGCTGGCCCTCTCGCTGAAGCGCATGGCCGAGAAGGAGCTGGCCGGCCGTCCGCTGGACGAAAGCGAGTACGAGGCCATCCGCTACTACGGCGGCACCCTGGAGGAGTTCACCTTCGCCGCGGCCGACGAGTACGCCGGGCCCGGCGGGGTCCCGATGTCCGAGGAAGAACCCCAAGCCGCCGTAATCGCCGACGTAGCCACCGACCCCGACCCAGAGTGCGGCGGCGGCGGGCCCATCGTGCTGGAGGTGGGCGTCGGGCGCATCCACGTCATCTACGCCGTGGCGCCGATCGAGGGGCAGTTGGTCGTCGTCAAGGGCGGGGTCTTTTCCTACTACGAGTTCCCCTGGCCGGCCGAGGACCGCCTGACCGACGAAAAGTGGCGGGAGATGCTCGATGGCGACCGGGCGCCGGCCCTGCCGCGGTGGACCGGTTCCTTCCGCGTGGAAGAGACCGAGGAAGCGGCGCTGCGCACCGCCGTTTGGAACTTTAACCAGAAGCTGATCGAAGCCCTGTGGTGGCCGACCCCGGCCTGGATGGACCATGTCGCCACCGGCCAGGCCCTCCAGGTGAACAAGGACTACGCCCAATCGCTGCTGGACCAGGGGTTCTACGAAGGGTACAAGCTGGTCCGCCTGGACTATCTCTCCTTCGACCTGCAGGACACCACGCACGCCGTCGTCACGACGCGCGAGACCTGGTCGGCGGAACGCTACCGTTCGGCGGAGGATACCTGGGAGGAGGGCACGCTCATCGCCACCCGCCCGGAGCACACCCTGGGGGTCGTCTATAACCTGGAGCAGGTAGGCGGCACATGGCTGGTGAGCCGGGTAGAGGTCCAGGGGACCGTTCCGGGGTGGCAGAACGTCGGCCAGTAAATACTGACTCCTGCATGGCTCGCCATAACTACCTTGAAGCCGAAATCCGCGTGCATCGGCTGTGGGGATCTAGGCAGAAATCAGTAGAAAAGGGGTGATGCGTCACCGATACATTACTGCTTCATACCCCAGGAGCAAGAGCAGCCGCTGGATCTCCCACTGGGCGCGGTCGCGGGCCTCTTCGAGGATGCCGTTCGCCAGGGCGCTGGCCTGGAACTCTTCCACCGCCCGCCGGCGCGCCTGGGTCTCCAGCGTCTTGTCGTACCGGGCAAAGATGCCCTTCTCGTAATCGTAGACGTAGGTCTTGTCCTCCTCCAGGTAGACGTCAAAGATCTCTGCCGGCGGCAGGTGGACGATCACCCGGTCGTTCACCACTTCGACATCGGTTTCCTGGATCTTGGACAGGTCCACGCCGGCCGTCACGCGGCCATAGGCGACCAGGAGCAGGCGCTGGCCGGTGAAAGGCCAGTCGGGCGGGCGGTCCACCTCGACGACGGTGGAGAGGAAGAAAGAAGTCGTCTGCAGCCGGGCCAGCGAGCGCACCCGCTCCAGGGCCGGCGGCAGCACCTTGACCGTGGGCGTGACAGGAGGAAACGCCTTCTTCCATTCCTCGACCACCTGTCCGGGCAGGCCGAGGGTCTGCCCGACCAGGCCGGTGAGGTCCAGGTAGGCGCGCACGCCCAGCAGAAAGAGCAAGATGAGGAACACGGCGACGACAAGCCAACCGACAGGGGCAGAGCGGCGGGCGGGCGCCGTTTTCTGCGCCGCGGGCTGAGGGGGCTGCGGCGCCGCGGGCGAGGATCCGGTAGTCGATTCCATCGAAGCATCCTCCTGCCAACATAGCCTACGACGAGGGTACGTACTCCAGTTTACCACAGAGCGGCGGGCCTGGCAAGTGCCAGTTGACATCCTCCGCCCTTCCGGGTTATAATGGCCCGCAGCAACGACACCCCATCGTACCCCGGCCAACGTGGGCCACATACCAGCGCAACAAGGAGGTTGCCATGACCACGCAGTGGGAGACCCTTTTTTCAGCCAGCGGCAGGAACCTGCGCGGATCGGCCGTGCGCGACCTGTTCAAGGTCATGCGGCCGGGGATGATCTCGTTCGGCGGCGGCATGCCGGCGCCCGAGACCTTTCCCTGCGAGGCCGTCGAGCGGGCCTGCCGCAAGGTACTACGCGAGCACGGCCCTGTGGCCCTGCAGTACGGCCAGACCGACGGCTACAACCCGCTGCGCGACTACCTGGCCGAGGTAACGATGGCCGAGCTGGGGCTGCACGCCCGCCGCGACAACGTCCTGGTCCTCACCGGCGGCCTACAGGTGGCCGACCTGCTGCCCAAGGTCCTGGTCGACCCCGGGGACCCCATCGTCGTGGAAAATCCCACCTTCCTGGGCGCGCTGGCCTCCTTTTCCCCCTACCGTCCGCGGTACATCACGATCCCGCTGGACGGCCAGGGGATGCAGATCGACGGGCTGGAAGAGGCCCTGGCACGCGAAAAGGGGATCAAGTTCATCTATACCATCCCCAACTTTCACAACCCGGCCGGCTGCTCGTTGTCGCCGGAGCGGCGGCAGCGCCTGGTGGCCCTGGCCGATCGCTACGGCATCCCCATCCTGGAGGACGATCCCTATCACCAGCTACGCTACAGCGGGGAGAAGCTCCCGGCGCTCATCACCCTGGACCAGGAGCGGGTAGGCCGGCCGGCCGGCAACGAGGCCTATACCGCCGGCAATGTCCTGTACGTCGGCTCCTTCTCCAAGATCCTCTCCCCCGGCATGCGCCTGGGCTGGGTCGTCGGCCCCGCGCCCATCGTGGCCCAGCTCAGCCGGGCCAAACAGGGAACGGACCTGCACACCAGCCTCCTGATCCAGATGATCGCCTACGAGCTTTGCCGGGAGGGGTTCTTTCCCCCGCACATCGAGTCCATCCGCGAGCTATACCGCAAGCGCCGCGACCTGATGATCGAGCTGCTGCAGAGGCATTTCCCACCCGCGGCCACCTGGACCGTACCCGACGGCGGGCTGTTCCTGTGGGTGACGCTCCCCGCAGGCTGCGACACCCAGGCCATGCTGGAAGAGGCGGTGGAGGCCGGCGTAGCCTTTGTCCCCGGCCGCGGGTTCTACGCCACCGGCGGCGGGGAGAACACGATGCGCCTCAACTTTTCCAACGCCAGCGAGGAGCAACTCCAGCGGGGGATTGCCCTGCTGGGAGAAGTGGTGAAGAAGCACGCCTGTCGCGGCGGCAACAGATCGTCGTAGGTTCCCGAAGGAATGCGGCTCCAGATCCCGGCCCCTGGAAACAGACCTCTCCCAGGGGCCGAGACTATTGCCAGCCGGCCAGAGGCATGCTAGAATGGAGCTAGACCCGCCGATTCCAAGGAGGCCCGGACGTGGCTTTCAACACAACGGACGACCCGCGATCTGCCCCCCATCCCCACACCGCCCACCGCATCGGCATCGTCTATGCCGCGGGGATCCAAGCGGCAACAGCGATGGGCCGGGAGCTGCAGGAACAGCTAACCCGCATGGGGCTACAGGTCTGGTGCGGCAACGCCGAGAGTGTCGATGCGGAAGGACAAGCGACCATCGCCGCCTGCGACTTGCTGCTGACGCTGGGCGGCGACGGCACCGCGCTGCGGGCCGTGCGCCTGGCCGCCCCCTGGGGCGTGCCGCTGGTCTGCATCGGGATGGGCCACCTCAGCTTCATGGCCGAGCTAACGCCGGAGGATGTCCCCGCACAACTGCCGGCCTTTCTATCCGGCGACTACTGGCTGGAAGAGCGGGCGATGGTCGAAGGCCACGTTTCCCGCAACGGCCAGGAGGTCGCCCATTGCCTGGCCCTCAACGAGGTCGTCCTGGGCCGCGAGCGCTGCGCCCTGACACTGCGCGTCGCCGCGTCCGTAGACGGCGCCCACCTGCTCACCTATGTCTGCGATGCCGTCATGGTCGCCACGGCCACCGGGTCCACGGCCTATGCCGTATCGGCCGGCGGACCGATCGTTTTCCCCACCAGCCGCAATATGCTGCTGCTGCCCGTGGCGGCGCACCTCTCCCTCCTCCCTCCCCTCGTGATCCCCCAGGATGCCGTGGTTGAGCTGAACGTCGTCGGCGGGAGCGGCGCCGGGATCAATGCCGACGGACAACCCCTGTGCGATCTCCAGCGCGGGGATGTGGTCCGGGTGCAGCGCAGCGCCACGGTCTGCTACTTTGCCCGGCGGCAGGAGAAAAACTATTTCTTCCGCACGCTGAAAGCCCGGCTGTACCGAGAGAATCTATGACCAGGGTCCGGTTTGCAGCGTTCGGTCAACCAGAAGGGACCCAGATGCTCAAACTGGCAGTCTTTGACCTGGACGGCACGCTCAAACAGGCTCCCGATCCTTATGTCTACCTGCATCGTCAAATGCCGGGCACTTCCAGGCCATGCGCCTCCATCAACGCCGCGTCCCGCAAGAGCTCGGCGGTCGGGCCATCGGCGACCAGCCGGCCGCCGTCCAGGATCACGGTGCGCGGGCAGAGGTCCCACACCAACCGCATGTCGTGGCTGGAGATGAGCATCGTCTGCGGCAGGTCGTGCAGCAGGTGGATGAGGTTGCGGCGGGCGCGGGGGTCGAGGCCGGCCGAGGGCTCGTCCAGCACCAGCACCTCCGGGTCCATCGCCAGCACCGTGGCCACGGCGATGCGCTTGCGTTCCCCGATGCTCAGGTGGTGGGGCATATGCTCCTCGTGCCCGGCCATGCCCACCGCCGCCAGGGCTCTCTCCACCCGCCGGCGGACCTCCTCATCCGGCTGCCCCATGTGTAGCGGCCCAAAGGCCACGTCCTCGAACACGGTGGGGGAAAAGAGCTGATCGTCGGGATCCTGGAACACCATGCCGACCCGGGCCCGTACCTGCCGCAGCGTGCGCTCTGTCAGGACCAGCCCGCCGATCTCGATACGGCCCTGGCCGCGCAGGATGCCGTTGAGCTGCAGGAAAAGGGTCGATTTGCCGGCCCCGTTCGGGCCGACGATGGCGACCTTTTCGCCGGCGTGCACCTCCAAGTTGATGTCGCTGATCGCCAGACGGCCGTCGGGGTAGGCAAAGGACAGCCCCTGGACGCAGATCATCGCTTCTGACACGGCCCCCCCCCTTCCTCACGGCAGAAAACGGCCCACGGCCGCCGCGCCGACCAGCAGCGCCGCCCACAGCATCCCGACCCAGGTGTCGCGCCTTGCCCAGCGCAGCACCGTCAGCGAGCGCAGCTCGCCGGCAAAACCGCGGGCCAGCATAGCGGCATAGATGCGCTCGCTGCGCTCGTAGCTGCGGATAAAGAGGCTGCCGATCATGCCGCCGAGCACCCGCGCCCGCCACCACACCGTGCGGCCCGGGCCCACGGAGCGAGCGGCGCGCGCGGTCATCAGCCGGCCGGCCTCGTCTACCAGGACAAAGAGATAGCGGTACATGAACGAGATCGTCGAGGCCAGGATGGCCGGCAGGCGCAGGCTCCGCGCCGCCCGGATCACCTGCGTAAAGGGCGTCGTGGAGATCAGCAGGCCGGCGAGCAGCACCGAAAGCCAGGCCTTGGCCAGCACGGCCCCGAAGAGGATCAGTCCTTCGTCGGTCACCGCCAGGCCCAGGGGAGGCCAGGACCAGAGCACCTGTCCCCCGCGCGTAAAGGGCAGCGACAGGGCCACCATGCCGGCAAAGGGCAGGGCAACCGCCGAACGCCGCAGGGCCACGCCCAGGGGGATGCGGGCCGCGGCCACCGCGCCCAGCGCCAGCAGCCCCAACACGACAAAGGCCGGCCAGGCCCGCGGCGGCGAGCCGGTCGCCACCAGCACAAAGGCCAGGGTGGCCAACAGCTTCAGCCGCGCGTCCAGCCGATGGACCAGGCTGGCGCCCTGGATGTAGCGATCCAGAAAATTGCCGTGCACCCTGCGCTATCCCTTGGACACCGTGTCATGCTGCTCCCGCCGCCGCAGGACCAGCGCCAGGCCGTAGCCCAGCCCAAAGACGATAAGCGTACCGACGACGCCGGCGACGATGGTCGCCAATCGCTCGTTGGCGATGCCGGGGAAGACATAGTCGGGCACGATCTCATAGGGGGCAGGTTGGCCCCGGTCCAGGAAGCCATGGTCCTCGGCCACCCGTTCCAGCCCGTCCGGGTGCGGCGAGGCCAGCGGCGAAAAGAGGGTCACGACAAGGACCAACAGCAGCCCAACCGCCCACCAGTACCTCTTCAGCAGCTTCATCAGGCCTCCTCCCCCCGTGGGACCTGCCGCAGCGCCAACAGGTCCGGCCGGGCCACCCGCAGAAAAGCCAGGACCGCCGTCGTGATCAGCCCCTCGCCGATGCCGATCAGAGCATGGACTCCCCCCATGGCCGGCAATACCACCCTCCAGGCCGCCGTGCCCGATACGCCGAGTTCGACGGACGCCACCAATGCTGCCAGGACCACGGAGAACCACGACGCGGCAAAACCGCTGACGAAGGTGGACCAGGTCTTGTTGCCCAGCAGGCGCTTCAGCCCGCTGTAGACAAGCCAGCCGACCCACACGCCGACGATGGCCATATTGAGGATGTTGGCCCCCAGCGCCAGCAGGCCGCCGTCCTGAAAGACCAGCGCCTGCACGGCCAGGACGCAGGTGAGGACGAGCATCGCCGCCCAGGGGCCGAGGAGGATGGCCGCCAGCGCGCCGCCGAGCAGGTGGCCCGACGTGCCGCCGGCGACGGTAAAGTTCATCATCTGGGCGGCAAAAATAAAGGCTGCGGTCACCCCCATCATGGGCACCTGGCGCTCGCGCAGCTCCCGGCTGACGCGCCTCACGGCATAGCCCACGCCGCCGGCCGAGGCGGCCCAGGTGGTCACCGCGGTAGCCGTATTGAGAAACCCGTCGGGAATGTGCATAGGGACCCTCCTTTGCCTTGCGAAACGAACAGCTTTTACGACCCGCTTACCTTACTCTGCCGGCGCAGCCTGGCCCGAACCCGCGAGGCAACAATCGGCACACAGCCCGGAGATGGCGAGGTGCTGCAGGTCGGCCGCGAAACCGTACTGCGCGAGGATGCGCTCGCCGAGCGCCGCCACCAGCGCCTCGTTGGCCTCGAAAGCCTTGCCGCACTTGCGGCATACCAGGTGCACATGCGGCCCGTGCCGGCCTGTCGCATAGACCATCCGCCCATCGCTTGCGAGCATGCGCGTGGCCAGCCCCTCGGCCACCAATAGCTCCAGCGTACGATAGACCGTGGCGATATTGACGGCCCGGGCCCGGTCTTGCACCTGGGCATATACTTCCTCTGCCGACATGTGCTTTCCGCTGTGGGCCAACGCCTCGATCACCATCTCGCGCTGCGGGGTGAGGCGATAGCCCTTGTCGCGAAGCGCCTGGATGAACGTGTGGCAATGGGGAGACATGGTCCTCCTTTTGCGAACAATCGCATTTACAACTGGGCGCATTATAAGGCTTCGCGCAGGGAAAGTCAAGTGCCCAGCATCACAAACGCCGGCGCGCGAACAGGGCGAGGCGCCAGGACCTCGAAGTGTCCTAGCGCCTCGCCGTCTTTGCGGCACAAGGTCCTGCCGCCCAGGCGATCAGGTCCGTATCTTGGTCAGCCGATCGATGAAGCGGTACACCAGGTCAAAGACCTGCTCGCGCTCGGCGTCCACGGCGATATTGTGTCCAGAGCGCTCGAGCCAGACGAGTGTCTTGTCCGTCGCCGCGATCCGTTCGTAGGCCCACTGCGCGCCGGCCGGATCGAGGGTGCCGTCCCGCGGGCTCTGGATCACCAGGATGGGACAGCGCACCAGGGGCAGCGCGCGGCGCGCGGCCCCAATCAGGCGACGCACCTGGAGGACGGACGCCGTAGGGTAGCGCAGGTAGTGCCACGTCAGGGCCCGCGCGGAAGGGTCGGCCAGGTCGTCCGGGGCGTTGCTCGGCCCGACCCAGGGCATAAAGGGCCGCACAAGGCCGGCAATCGCCATGCGGCGGTCGCTCGGGAGGATTGCCGGGGCCAGGGCCGCGACGCCGGCCACGGGGCGCTGCGCCGCCAGGTAGAGCGCCAGCGCGCCGCCCATGGACAGCCCACAGACAAAGACCGCCCGGCATTTCTCGGCCAGTTGCCCCAGCGCCGTCTCCGCCGCGCCCACCCAGGCGCGCCAGGTGACGCGCAGGAGGTCCTCGGGAACGGTCCCCATGCCCGGCAGGAGGGGGGCTGCCGTGGTTACATCGCGCGCCGCCAGGTACTCCCCCAGCGGGCGCATCTCGGCCGGCGCCCCGGGAAATCCATGCAACAGGAGACAGCCGACATCGCCGCGTTGGAAGGAAAAGGGAGATGGATTGCCGCGTTCCAGGACACGCACGGCGCTACTCCTGAAGCCGCTCGCGCTGCGAGGCCGTGGTCTCACAGATGAAGCGGTGAACCTCGACAAAGGCCCGCTCGCGCTCGGCATCGACCAGGATGTTGTGGCCCGACCGCTCGATCCAGTCCAGGCGCTTGTCCGGCGAGCCGAGCCGTTGCAGCAGGGCGACAGCGCCCGCAGGGCGGAGCACGGCATCGCTGCGGCTCTGGATCAACAGGGCCGGCACCCGCACATACGGCGCCACCCGCCAGGCGTTGCGCAGCAACTGGTACATCTCGCCGACGGCGGCTCCCGGCACGCGCGTATAGTACCACTGGCGTTGCGGCGCGGCGGGGTCGACCAGGTCGCCGTCCGTGCCGATATCGTACCAGCGCACCAGGTAGCGGGCCAGGGGAATCAGCCGCGACAGGGGGTTGCGCAGGGCCACGGCCGGCGAAACGAGGGCCACGCCCTGCAAGGGGACCTCGGCCGCCAGGTAGAGGGAGAGCATGGCGCCCATCGAGAGGCCGGCCGCATAGACCCATTGGCAGCGCTCACGAAGCCGGCGCAGTCCCTGGGCGGCCGCCCGCAGCCAATCGCCCCAGCGGACGCCCCGGAGGGACTCGGGGCGCTCGCCAAAACCGGGCAAGCAGGGGGCCACCACGCTGACCCCCTGCTGCCCCAAGTAGGCGCCCAGTTCGCGCACCTCGGCCGGCGAACCGGGGAAACCATGTAGAAGCAAACAGCCCACCTCGCCGCGCCATTCCGCGAACGGGGAGGGGTCCCCCTGCCCGGCAGACGACATCTAGCCCTCCGCCTTCTCCAGCCCCACCGCCTTCTGCAGGAAGGGAGTAATGAGATCCATCGGCAGAGGGAAGAGGATGGTCGAGTTCTTTTCCACGGCGATTTCCGTCAAAGTCTGCAGGTAGCGTAGCTGCATGGCCGAGGGGACGGCGCCCAGGGTCCGGGCGGCCTCGGTCAACTGCTGGGCGGCCTGGTACTCGCCCTCGGCGTGGATGATCTTGGCCCGCTTCTCGCGCTCGGCCTCGGCCTGCTTGGCCATGGCCCGCTGCATGCCGGCCGGCAGCTCGACATCCTTGATGGCCACGATGGTCACCTTGACGCCCCAGGTCTCGGTCAGCTCGTCGATGATCGTCTGTAGGCGAGCGTTGATCTGGTCGCGGTGGGCCAGCAGTTCGTCCAGCTCCGACTGGCCGACGACATCGCGCAGCGTCGTCTGGGCAATCTGCATACAGGCGGCCACGTAGTTGGCCACGTTGATGACCGCCTTCTTGGGGTCGACCACCTTGAAGTAGAGGACGGCATTGACCTTGATCGTGACGTTATCGTGGGTGATGATCTCCTGGGCCGGCACATCCATAGTCAGGATGCGCATGTCCACCCGCCGCTCGACCCGCTCGAAGAAGGGAACGATCAGGACCAGGCCCGGCCCACGGACGCCGGAGAAGCGGCCCCAGAAGAAGACCACCAGGCGCTCGTACTCCTTGCAGACCCGGATGGCGCTCATAAGAAGCCATAGGACGATGACGCCGATGACGATCAGGATGACTGTGCCTACACTCATGGAAACCTCCTTTTGTTATGGAAACTACAATGGCCTACGCTCGACACAGCCGGACGCTCCGGCTACGCTTGGTACCGACGCACGCGCAGGAGCAGCCCTTCCACGGAGAGGACCTCGACCTGCGTACCTGCCGGGAGGGGGGCATCCTCGGCCTGGGCCTGCCAGAGGGCGCCATCGACAAAGACCAGGCCGGCCGGCGTCAGGTCCTGGCGGGCCACACCGACCTCCCCGACCAACGACTCGATGCCGGAGACCTTGGTCTGCCGAAGCCGGCGGACAGCCAGGGCGATCCCGACGGCCATCAGCACGATCACCGTGCCGAGCAGCGCCAAGACGGCCCACAGCTCGATGCGCAGGTAGGGCTCCGAGGAGTTCACCAGTAGCAGCGATCCCATCAGCAGGGCCACTACGCCTCCTGTGGTGAGCACGAAATGGGTGGGGGTAAAGAGATCGAAGGCGAAAAGGACAAAGGCAAAAACGATGAGCAGCACGCCGGCCCAGTTGACCTGCAGGGTACCCATGCCGTAGAGTCCCAGGACGATGCAGACGCCGCCCAGGAGTCCAGGCAGGGAGACCCCGGGGTTAGAGATCTCCACCCACAGGCCGAGCAGCCCGGCGCCCAGCAGCAGATAGGCCACGGTCGGGTCGGTGAGGATCACCAGGAAGCGACCCAGGAAGGACATCGGCCGCGGGTTCAGGGCGGCGCCGGCCGTCCGCAACGTCACCTGCCGGCCGGAGGCCAGCGCCACCGTTCGGCCGTCCAACTGCCGGAGCAGGTCGCCCATATCGTTGGCGATGATCTCGACGACCCCCAGATCGCGGGCCTCGCCGTCGGTGGCGGAAGCGGCCTCGCGCACGGCCCGCTCGGCCCAGTCCACGTTGCGGCCGTGGGCCTGGGCGGAGGCCCGCAGGCCGGCCAGGGCATCCTCCTCCACCTTGCGTTTCATCTCGGGCAAGAGTTCTCCTGCCTGGCCGCCGTCCCCGATGGACACCGGCGTGGCCGCACCGATACGCGTCTTGGGGGCCATCGCCGCCACATGGGCGGCATAGGTGATATAGACCCCGGCCGAGGCCGCCCGCGCCCCCTGTGGGCAGACATAGACGACAACCGGCACCGCGGCGTTCGAGATCGTGCGGACAATCGCCCAGGTCGCCTCGGCCAAGCCGCCGGGGGTATCCATCTGGATGATCACCGCGGCGGCCCCTTCCTGCTCGGCGGCGCGAATTCCCCCCGCCAGGTAGTCGGCCACCACCGGCGTGATCACCCCCTCGACCGTGAGCACGTCGACGCGCGGCCCCTGGGCCGTTGCCGGAACAGGCAGGACCAACGCCGCCAACAGAACAAGAGACAAGGGAACCAGACGCACAAAGGGCCGGGATTTACCGCGCATGGCCTCCTCCAGGTATCTGGCAGAGTCATTCTATCATACATACGAGAGAAAGACAACCGTTGTTTCGCCAAGAAGGCGCAGGTAGAAGGCCCACCCCTACCCCAGCCTGCGCAACAGGTCCTCGAGCTCGGCGTAGTCGACAAAGGCCGCATCGGCCATCTCTAGCCCGTCCTCGCGGTGGCTCACCCCGAGAAAGAGGACAGCCCGCATGCCCACACCACGGGCCCCGGCAAGGTCGGTCTCCGGCAGGTCGCCGATGTGCGCCGCCTGGGCCGGCGGCACATCCAGGGCGGCCAGGGTGCGCAGAAAGGCCTCGGGCAGCGGCTTGGTCACACCGCTTTCGTCGGAAAAGGTCGTGACCCGGAAACAGTCCAACAGCCCGTCTCGACGCAGCAGCTCGCGCAGGACGCGGCCGGGGCTCAGCCCGACATCGGAGATCAGCCCCAGGCGGAAGCGCCGGGCCAGCCGCGGCAGCACCTCCCTCACCCCGGGGACCAAGCGCGGAGGATGCTCCAGGAGCGCGTCCTGGATGGGGCGGTAGAGGGCAGACCGTGCAGCCTCGTCTACCTCCGCTCTTAGGAAAAGGAGCATCTCCTCCAGCCACCGTTCCACCGTGATCGAGCGGTGCTCTTCCAACCACAGCCGGTCCAGCACCCGCCAGCAGTGGGCATAGGCGGCTTCGAGATCCTCCGGGGAACGCGCCTGCCCCGCGCCGGCCAGCGCCTCGCCCAACAGCGCCAGCCGGTACGGACGCACTGTGTCCCCCTGGTACAGCGTCCCCCAAAAATCAAAGGTGAGCGCACACAGCATGGTCGACCTCCCGCAGGAGTATACTACCATCCCGGCCTAAAGACAAGCAACCCCGCGCCCGAGATCACCCTGCCGGGCCTGTCGGCGGCGTACCTTCCGCACTTGCTCGCCGCCAGCAGACGTGGTAGAATAGATCCATCTCCCGATACCCAGATCGCGGAGTACGTCTCCTGAAAACCGGAGGTGCGCAATGCCCCGCTTCCCACGCCGCGAATCGGTGCTGCTCCTGCTGGCCTGGCTGCTCCTGGCCGGCTGCGAAGCCAAAACGGTCAACGTGCGCTACGAGGTCAGCGGCACCGCCGCAATCATCGCCGTCACCTACCGCAACGCCACCGGCGCCCTTGAGCAGCGCGACATCCAGGGGCCCTGGAGCTACGAACTGCAGGCCCAGCAGGGGACCATCCTGACACTGCGCGCGGTCAACAAGACCGCCGAGGGCACCGTCAAATGCCGCGTGCTGATCGACGGCCAGGTGTTCAAGGAGGGCGAATCGTCCGGCCCCTTCAAGATTGTGGACTGCACGGGGATGATCCCCCTACCGACGCCGCAGCCCAACAAGCAGCGCCCCTGACGTTCCCCCTGATGGCCCCACCACGGAGAAACCCATGCCCAATCCATCCATACCGCAATCCGCCATGGTCGTCATCGCCCATCCCGACGATGCCGAGTTCACCGTCGCCGGCACGGTAGCCCTGTGGGCGCGGGCCGGCTGCTGGGTGGCTTATGTCGTCTGCACCGACGGCAACGCCGGCTCGCACGAGCCTGGGATGACGCGCCAGCGGCTGGCCGAGATCCGCCGCGCCGAGCAGCGCGAGGCCTGCCAGATGCTGGGGGTCCAGCAGGTTCTCTTCCTGGGCTACGACGACGGCCTGCTGCAGCCGACGCTGGACCTGCGCCGGGACATCGTCCGGGCCATCCGCGCCTTTCGCCCGGACGTGCTCCTCTGCATCGATCCCACCGTGCTCTTCTTCGGCGACGACTACATCAACCACCCCGATCACCGCGCCGCGGGTCAGGCAGCGATCGACGCCGCCGCGCCAACCTGCGCCATGCCGCTCCTCTGGCCCGAGGCCGGCCCCCCGCACCGCATCCGGCAGCTCTATGTCTACGGCAACTCCCAGCCCAACCACTGGGTGGACATCGGCACCACCATCGAGCTCAAAATTGCCGCCCTGCGCCGACACGCCTCCCAGATGGGCACTTGGGACCCCGGCGAAATGATCCGGGCCTGGAACGCCGAGAGCGGGCGGGAAAAGGGCCTGGCCTACGCCGAGGCTTTCCGGGTCTTCACCCTGGAACCCCCCGCCGGCACCGACTAGAACCCATCTCATAAATAACCACAAAGGCACGAAGGCACCAAGAAGACCGGAAAAAGAACTCACAAGAACCCTTCGTGCCTTCGAGCCTTCGTGGTTTATGAGATGACTTCTGCCCAAATTGCCAAAAAGGCGCACTGTATGGTACAATGCGCCGGGTTGCACAAAAGACCTATCGAGAGGAGCAAATCATGGAGCGAACACTGGTCATCGTCAAACCGGACGGCGTGCGCCGCGGCCTGGTCGGCGAGATCATCGCCCGCTTTGAGCGCTGCGGACTGGAGATCGAGCGGCTGGAGCTGCGCCGGGCCACGGCCGACCTCATGATCCGGCACTATCCCAGCGACGAGGAGTGGCTGACCAAGGTCGGCGGCAAGACGCTAAAGACCTACCAGACCTACGGCCTGGACCCGATCCAGGAGGTAGGCACCACCGACGCGCTGGAGATCGGCAAGAAGGTCAAGGTGTGGCTGGTCGACTTTATGACCTCGGGGCCGGTCGTGGCCATGGTCCTGCGCGGCAACCACGCCGTCGACGTGGTGCGCAAGATCGCCGGCGACACCATCCCGCTCTTTGCCGCCCCGGGCACCATCCGCGCCGACTATGCCATCGACTCGCCGGACCTGGCCAACGCCGAGCACCGCGCCGTGGCCAACCTGGTCCACGCCTCGGGGACCGTGGAGGAGGCCGAATACGAGATCGGCCTCTGGTTCCCCGAGTAGGATTTCATAGCAGCCAAAGGCCCAAGCAACCGCCCGCTTTCTACCCCGTCAGGGCAGAAAGCGGGCAAAGACCTGGTTGCCCAACAGCCGGCCGCGTTGGGTCAGACGCGCGCCGGCTGTGTCCACTTCCAGCAGCCCCTGGGAGACCAGCTCCTCCAGGACGGGACCGTACACCAGGGTCAGCTCCACCCCATAGCGCGCAGCAAACACGGCGGACGGCACACCGGCCAGCAGCCTCAGGCCCAGCATCATCGTCTCACCCATCGCCGTGGGCGTATCGACCTCCTCCTCACCGGCCACCGGCAGCCGGCCCTTCTCCAGGGAGGCGATGTAGTCCTCCACGGCGGCCGTATTGCTCCAGCGCCGCCGGCCGGCGTGCGAGTGCGCCGCCGCCCCGCAGCCCGTATAGTCCTCGTTGCGCCAGTAGGCGATGTTGTGCCGCGACCAGCAGCCGGGTTTGGCCCAGTTAGAGATCTCATAGTGCTCGTAGCCGGCGCCGGACAGCCGCTCCTCTGCCCAGAGGTACATCTCCGCGGCGGTGTCCTCGTCGGGCGTGGGCAGCTCGCCGGACAGCACGGCCGCCGCCAACGGGGTCCCCTCCTCCAACGAGAGGGCATACAGCGACAGGTGATCGGGTTCCCGGGCCAGCGCCTCCTCCAGGTCGCGCCGCCAATCGGCCAACGTCTGCCCCGGCAGGCCAAAGATGAGGTCCAGGTTGACCTGGAGCCGGCCGGCCTGCCGGGCCCAGGCCAGCGATTGGTCGGCCTCGGCGACGCTGTGAATACGCCCGAGCAGGCGCAGAGCATCCGGGGAGAAGGACTGCGCGCCCAGCGAAAGCCTGTTGACGCCCCAGGAACAGAGGAGGCGAACATGCTCCTGGGACAGCGTGCCGGGGTTGGCCTCAACGGTGATCTCGGCGCCGTCCAGGTCGAGCACGGCGGCGCAGGCGCGCAGGATCTCTTCCAGGCCGGCCGGAGGCAACACCGTGGGCGTGCCGCCGCCGATGTAGAGGGTCGGCCTCGCTCCCCGATCGCCGGCCGGAACCTGGCTGCCGATCCAGGATATCTCCCGGCACAGCGCCTGGACGTACGGCGCCAAAAGCCCTTCCCTCCCCGCGTACGAGACAAAGTCGCAGTACCGGCACTTGGAGCGACAAAAGGGGATGTGCAGGTAGAGGTGCAGCCCGTAGGGCAAATCCCAAGGCGAGCTCACAGCCGATCCCGTATCGTGCATCTTGCACCCTGCATCCTGGGCCATCAGACTAGGCAGCCGCACTTCTTGCGCCTCAGGATCTCGATCTGCTCCTCCGGCGTATCCACGTATTCCTCCTGCACATCCAGCCCCGAGGCCGCGGCAGGATCCAGGGGCGTGCCGTGCCGATAGCCGCGGGCCAGCATCTCGGCGACGATCCGCTCGTGGCGCCGAAAGAGGGCCCGCTCCTTGCCCCGCCAACGTTTCGTCTCGGGATGGTTGGCATAGCCTTTCTTGCCCTGTGTCAGGATCGTCCACAGCGCGTGGATCTCGCGATGCTCGCCGAGCAGGTGCTGGCGGCAGAGGATTTCGGGCGGAACATCCCAAACGCGCATGTCAGTTACTGACTCCTGCTCCGCTTGCTATACTACCTTGAAGCCAAAATCCGCGCGCACCGGCTTTAGGGATCTAGGCAGAGATCAATAGCAGCTCTCCGCTCTTTGCCCTCATCTCTCGTACACCCCGCTCTCGTTGCGCAATCAGCGAGACGCCACGACGCACCCCCACACCCGCACCGTGCCATCGACCGAGGCGCTGAAGAGTCGGCGTCCATCGAGGGAAAAAGCCAGGCCGGTGATCAGGCCCACATGGCCCTCCAAGGTGCGCAGGAGCGTCCCGTCGTCGACGCGCCAGAGGAAGATGGCCCCTCCCTTCGAGCCGCCGGCCAGGATAGATCCATCCGCAGAAAAGGCCAGCCCCAGCCCGCCCTCCGCCGGCACCGCCAGGGTGCGCCGCCGCTCTCCGCTCGCCACCTCCCATATCGCAATCTCATCAAACGACGTCTTTGTCGCCAGGAGTTGGCCGTCGGGGGAGAAGGCGGCCCCCCCTATACACTCCGTTTCCCACTGGTGGACAGCCGTCCCCTCGGGGACCTGCCAGAGATACACCGGGCTGCCAAACCACGAGGCCGCCAGGTATTGCCCGCCCGGGGAAAAGGCCAGATCACACCAGCTCGGCGCATCACCCCACAGACTGGCCTCGGACGTTATCCAGCGCGACGTGCCCCAAGACATCTGCCAGAGCAGCAACGGGCCCCTTTCATAACCGACGGCGAGCCACTGGCTATCGGGCGAGAAGGCAGTGCACAGAGGACGCTCCGTCGGCGACAGCACATCCTGGCCCACCGGCGGCACCCGGCCGGCAACCGTCCCGTCGGCCACCCGCCAGAGCGTGACGGCGCTTCCCTCGGCCCGCGCCAGGAGCCGGCCGTCGGGAGAGAACGCGCCCGGGGGCCGCGCGCCAGGGCTCGCCGGAGATTCCGGGGAACGGAGCACCTGCCGGGGGATAGCGTACGCCACGTCCCAGAGCCAAACGGCTCCACCGGGGTAAGTGGCGGTCGCCAGGGTGCTGCCGTCCGCGGACAACGCCGGGCCGACCAAGGGTTGGCCAAAGCCGGACCAGGACCGCAGGAGCCGGCCATCCTCCGTTCGGACCATCAGCAGCGGCCCGTCGACCACCCCGACGGCCAGGACCTGGCCGTCGGGAGAAAAGGCCACCCGGCCCTCCGGCGGCGCAGGAGCGGGCCCACTGGCCCCTTCCGGCCCCCTTATGTCCAACACGCGCACCAGCGCGCCGCTGTCCACACCGTAGAGCCGCGTCGTCTCGCCGCCCAGCACCGCTAACCGGCGTCCGTCGGCGGAAAAGGCCAAGTCCGACACTGCCGCGCCTTCATCGAGCACGTAGAGCAGGCTGCCGCCGGCCACCTGCCACAGCCGCACGCCCGAGTTCGAGGAACCCGCTGCCAGAAACCGCCCGTTGGGAGCGAATGCCAGATGCTCTACCGGGCCGCCGGCCGCTTTGAGGGTAGCGAGGAGCAGACCGTCGGCGACCTGGCGGACGTAGACGTTGCCGTCCGGCATACCCACGGCCACCAAGCGCCCGTTCGGAGAAAGAGCGACCGGTGCGGTACCGGGGGCCCCGGCTTCGCTCCGGGGAATGGGCAGGCGGGTCTCCGTCCCTTCGGCAACCAACACCAGGGAGCCGGAGCCCTGCTGCGCCATTCCCCCTTCCCACAGCCCGATGGCATCGCCATCCCAGAGCACCCAGGCCAGCAGCAGCCTGCCCTCGGCGGAAAAGGCAATCGCCGCGTCGGTGGACGGGATTTCCCGGATCGTCTCCAAGAGCTGCCCATCGGCGACCCGCCACTGCTGCACCTGGGGCCACTGCCCCGAGGACCAGAACGACATCGCCGCCAGGACCTGGCCGTCCGGAGAAAAGGCCAGCCACATGACACCGCCCCCGGCATCCAGGAACCGCAGCTCCTGCAGTGTCCGGGAATCGTACAGGAAGACGCCGAGCGTGGTGCCCGCCGCCAGGACCTCGCCATCCGGGGACCAGGCCACCGCGCGCAGCGCGCCGCGGCCCCAACGGGCCACCTCCGCAACCTGCGCGGCGGAGTCGGCGGTGATAGGCAGCAGCGCCGCCGGCAGCGGCGTGCTCCGTAGCTGCTCCAAGATGGCCGGGTCCAGCGGTTCCAGGGTGGGGGCCCTGGATCGCGGCGTGGCAGTGGCGACCCGGCTCTGTTCCACGGACGTTACCGTCCGTTCCGCGGCGCGGCGCTCGGACTGGACGACAAACGCGGTATAGAGCACGACTCCCAGGATCGCGGCCGCTCCCAGGAAGGCGGCCGTCTGCAGCCATCCCTGGAGGCGGGTGCGGCGCTCTTGGCCCTGGTCCGTAGCAGGCATGGACATTCCTCCGCCGGCTATTATACACGTTATTCCGGCACATGCCAATTTTCAACGCAGAGTTGCACCCTGGGACAGGCTGTAGTACAATGCACCAGGGCAAGGCGCCGGGATTTCGTCTGGCCGGCCGACCCCCACAATCACCGCCGCGAGCGAGGTGCCGATCCATGACCAAAACGATTGCCATCGCCGGCAAGGGCGGAACCGGGAAGACCACCTTCGCCGCGCTCCTGGCCCATTGGCTGACCCAGTTCGGCACGGTCCTGGCCGTAGACGCCGACCCCGCCGCCAACCTGCACATGGCCCTGGGCATGCCGCTGGAGAGCACGGTCGGCGACATCCGCGAGGACATGCTGCAGGCGGTCAAGCAGGGCACCTTCACCCCCGGCATGAGCAAACTGGACTACCTGGAGTGGAAGATCAACGAGGCCGTGGTGGAAGGACAGCGCATCGACCTGGTGGCCATGGGCCGGCCCGAGGGCCCCGGCTGCTACTGCGCCGCCAACAGCATGCTGCGCACATGCCTGGACCAACTGCAGGGTGGCTATGATTATGTCGTAATCGACAACGAGGCCGGGATGGAGCACCTCAGCCGGCAGACGACCCGCGACGTGGACATCCTTTTTCTCATCTCCGACCCCTCGCTGCGCGGGATCAGCACGGCGGTGCGCATGCAGGAGCTCATCCACGAGCTGCGCACCTCGGTCGGACGGGTCGTGCTCATTGTCAACCGGGTGCGCGACGGCATCCCGCCCGTGCTGCAAGAAGCCATCGCCGCCGGCCGCCTGGAGCTCCTGGGGACGCTGCCCGACCACCCGGCCGTGCGCGAGTTCGATGCCCAGGGCCTGGCCCTGGCCTACCTGCCGTCCGCCGACGCGCTGCGCCAGCGGGTCATCGAGCTGGCCCAGCGTGTGGGGTTGCCTTAGGGAAACGCCAAGACCACCACCGAGGGAACACCAGGAGGCTAACCTTGCGCGCTCTCGTCACCGGCGCCTCCGGTTTCGCCGGCAGCCATCTCTGCGAGCACCTCTTGGCCCAGCCCGGGTGGGAGGTGTACGCCCTCTGTTTCGCCGGCTGCTCCAATGAGAACCTGGACCCCATCCGCGAACGCCTCGCCATGCTCTCCGGAGATCTGTTGGACCCGCGCTGGACGGCCGCCGCCGTGGCCGAGTGCCGGCCGGAGGCTATCTTTCACCTGGCGGCGCTCTCCTCCCCCGCCGCCTCCTTTGCCGACCCCATTGCCACCCTAACCAACAACATCGCCTCCCAGGTCAACCTGCTGCAAGCAGTAATAGAGGCCGGGCTGGACCCGGCCATCCTGGTGGTCGGATCGGGCGAGGAGTACGGCATGGTGCGCCCGGAGGACGTGCCGGTGGACGAGGAGACGCCGCTGCGGCCGGCCAACCCCTACGCGGTGAGCAAAGTGGCCCAGGACATGCTGGGGCTGCAGTACTTTATCAGCCATCACCTGCGCATCGTGCGGGTGCGGCCCTTTAACCACATCGGCCCCCGCCAGGCCCTGGGGTTCGTCACCAGCGACTTTGCCCAGCAGATCGCCGAGATCGAGGCCGGCCGCCGAGAACCGGCCGTCCGCGTCGGCAACCTCAGCGCCCAGCGCGACTTTACCGACGTCCGCGACATGGTGCGCGCCTATCACCTGGCCCTGACCCACGGGGAGCCCGGCCAGGTGTACAACCTGGGCAGCGGCGCCGCCTGCAGCATCTCGGCCATCCTGCAGACCCTCCTTTCGCTCAGCGCCGTGCCGATCCGGGTCGAGACGGACCCCCGGCGTATGCGCCCTTCGGACGTGCCGCTGCTGATCTGCGACAGCTCCCGCTTCCGCCAATGCACGGGGTGGGAGCCGCGCATCTCGCTGGAGCAGTCGCTGCGGGATATTCTCGATTACTGGCGGAGGACCGTGAAAGGTTAACGGCATGCCCACCTCTCCCCTCTCCTGGCACAAAGCACCGCGCGGGATCACCGTGGAGAGCCCCTTCTGGCGACTGGACTATGACCTGCCGCTGGGACTCTTCGACCTGGCCGCGCCGCGCTTTCCACACTTTCATATCCGCTGGGCCCGTTCGCGCGTGGTCTATCGGCGAGGCCGACGCCTGTACTCTGTCGGCACGGACGACGGCCGGCCGCGGTCCTGGCAGGTAGAACCGGTACAGGACGGCCACGGCCCCGGCCTGCGCCTGTCCGTGGAGAGCAGCGACAACCGCCGGCCGACACTGGAGTTGGCCGCCACGCTCTACCGGGAGAGTGGGCTGCTCGTGCTGGAACTGGGAGTCCACAACACCCTGCCCTACCCCATAGCCGTGGAAGAGCTCCGGCCGCTGGAGATCGACCCGGAGTGGGGCGGGCGGCTCAAGTTGCCCCCGGCTATCGCCGGCCTCTACCGTGCCGGCTGGCAGTCCTGGAGCCCGGCCGGGTGGAAACCGCTGGACGCCCGCGACGTGCGCACCTCCCTGGGCCCGCTCTTTGCGCCGATGCACGATGCCCCCGCGCTGCGGCCGCTGCCGCCGGGGAGCTTCCGCTCCGATATGGTCGGCGTGCTCACGCCAGCGGGCGCGGGGCCGGCCTTCCTGGCCGGGCAGTTGACCACGGCCAACCAGTTCGGCGCCCTGCGGGCCCAACTCGGCCGCACTCGTCCCCACCTGACCCTCGTCTGCGCCGCCGACGGCCTGACGCTGGCCCCGGGCGAACGCCTAGCCTCGGAGCGAGTAGCCCTGGCGCTGGGCGAGCCTGGGCAGGACCTCCTGGGCGCCTACGGGGAAGCATTAGGGCAAGAGATGGCCGGCCGTGTAGCCGCCGTTGCCCCGCGGGGCTGGTGTTCCTGGCCCGCTTTTGGCGCCCAGGTCAACGAGGAGGATATCCTGCGGCAGATGGACTGGATGGGCCGGCAGCGCGATACCCTGCCCATCGAGGTAGTCCAGGTGGACGACGGCTGGGAAAGGGCGGTCGGCGATTGGAAACCCAACGAGCGCTTCCCGCACGGGATGAAGTGGCTGGCGGAGCGCATTCGCCAGGCCGGGTTCCGGCCCGGGCTCTGGTTGGCCCCGTTCATCGTCCAGCCCAGGTCCAAGGCCGCGCGCGATCACCCGGACTGGGTGCTGCGCGACGGGCGCGGTCGGCCGCTCAGCGCCGGGTTCAGCAGCGTGGGATTCTCCCTGGGGCTCGATCTCACCCACCCCGCGGTGGAGGCGTATGTCCGTGAACTGATCGCCACCGCGGTGCAGGAATGGGGCTACTCCTACCTGAAGCTGGACTTTCTCTACGGCGCCGCGCTGCCCGGCCGACACCACCGGCCGAATGTCACCCGGGCCCAGGCGCTGCGCCGAGGGCTGGAGGTAGTCCGCGAGGCCGCCGGCCCGGAGACCACCCTATTGGGCTGCGGCTGCCCCCTGGGGCCGGCGGTCGGCCTGGTGGACACGATGCGGGTGGAGCAAGACGTGGCTCCAGACTGGGAGCCGCGCTTTGGCGCCGCCACGCCCATCCTGCGCGGCGATCCCTCTTTCCCGGCCACGGTGAACACGCTGCGCAACATCCTGACGCGCGCCTGGACCCACCGCCGTCTCTGGCTGAACGACCCCGATCCGTTGATCCTCCGGCAATCCGGCAGTCGGCTGACGCCGGCCGAGGTCCGTACCCTGGCGACGGCCATCGCCTTCAGTGGGGGAACCTGGATGCTAGGAGACGACCTGCCGAACCTGGAGGAGGCCGGCCGGCCCCTGGCCGTCATCGCCCTGCCGCCGCACCGCGGACGGACCATAGTGCCGGATATCCTGGAGCAGGAGATGCCGCGACAGATGGTCCTGCCGCAGGAGGCCCCCTGGGGGCAGGGCTGGGCGGTGGCCCTGTTCAACTGGGAAGACCAGGCGGCCAACCTGGCGCTGGACCTGGCCGGCCTGGGCCTGGCCCCGGACACCCCCTGCCACATGCACGAGTTCTGGACCGGGGAGTACCGCCGGGTGCAGAGCGCCGCCGTCTTCCTGCAGGTCGAGCCGCACGGCTGCCGCGCCTTTCTGCTGCGCCCCATCGCCACGGGCCCCCAGTGGGTGGGCTCCACGCTGCATGTCATCCAGGGGACGGAGGTGGCCGGCTGGCGGCTGGGCGAGGCCGGCCTGCTGTTGACCCTGGACGCCGGGCGGACCCTGGAGGGGAGCATCCTCCTGTGGTGGCCGGGCTTCCTACCGCGCCTCGCCGGCCTGCCCGATGGCAGCGAAGTTCGGTTGGAGGAAATGGGGAACGGCCTTTGGCGACTGCACCTGCGGACAGGGCCGGGCCCCTGCCGGATCGTCCTGCGCTGAAGGCTGCGACCGCACTCAGGAGACAAGAATGGCAGCGCATGCGTGGGTGAACGAGTTCCCGGGGACCATCGAAGTATGCGACAGGGACGGCATCCTGCTGGAAATGAACGATTGGGCCCGGCGAGAAGGAGGGGGCCGTGAGCTGATCGGCACCAACATCCTGGATTGCCACCCGGAACCGGCCCGCACCAAGCTCAAGCAGATGCTGGAGAGCGGCCAACGGAACGTCTACACGATCGAGAAGAGGGGGAAGCGCAAGCTCATCTACCAGTCGCCCTGGTACATCGACGGCCGTTATGCCGGCTTTGTCGAGCTGGCGCTCGAGATCCCCGAGGACATGCCGCACTATGTGCGGGAAGGGTAAGGGCGCGCCATAACGCGGTGGCCGCGCCGCGGCGGACGGGAGCGGGCGCGGGGGACTTGCTGCCGTCCCTACGGATCCCTTGTGGCGTCCTCTTTCTTGTCCCCCTCCACATCCTCGGCGAGAACCGACTTTTCCATCGAGGTAGAGCGCGCGGCAGGCCGGCGTTTCTTGAGCCGGCGCAGCTCGGCCAGCTCCTGTTCGGTCAGGTGCCGCCACTCCCGCGGCCGCAGGTCTCCCAGGCGCACCGGGCCGATGCGCACGCGGAGCAACTGCTCTACCGAGTGCCCCAGCAGCTCGGCCACGCGGCGGATCTCGCGCTTGCGCCCCTCGTGCAGGACAATCCGCAGCCAGGTGCTGTCCCGCTCCCGGCGCAGGAGCGAGACATCGGCCGGCGCCGTCTGCCCATCCTCCAGGAGGACCCCTTCCCGCCAGCGCGCGATTGCCCCGTCGCCGACGCGGCCGGCCAGCCGTACCAGGTACTCCTTGGGGTGCTCGTACCGCGGGTGCATCAGCCGCTGGGCCAGCTCGCCGTCGTCGGTGAGCAGCACGAGCCCTGCGCTTAGGTAGTCCAGCCGGCCCACCGGGTAGAGCCGCGTCGGCGACGGCACCAGGTCGAGCACCGTCTCGCGCCCCTGCGGATCGTGCGCCGTGGAGACGACGCCCACCGGCTTGTAGAGGGCGATGTAGGTATGCGTCTCCCGCCGGCGGACCGGCCGGCCGTCCAGGGTGACCCGGTCTCGCTCGGGATCGGCCTTTTGCCCCAAACGGGCCACCTGGCCGTTGACGGCGACGCGGCCCTGGCGGATCAACTCCTCGCAGGCCCGCCGGGAGCCGAGTCCGGCCGCGGCCAGGATCTTTTGCAGTCGCTCTTCGGGCATTTCTTCCTCTACCATCCAAGCCGCACCATGTGCGGCGTCGGCATCCCCATTATGGTCCTTTTAGTCGGAGTGCAGTGTTCCTCCACGCCCGCGCGGCACGCCGCCATTATAGCCGAGAACGGCCCGGTTGTACAGGGGCAGAAGCGTTTGACAGGCCGACCGCCGTATGCTACACTGAAAATGGTTTACACCAAGGATCCGTGGCACGACGGATCGCGGAGGTGAACTATGAAAAGATGGGAAATCGCCCTCTTGGGCAGCGCCCTGCTGGTTATAGCGGTGTCTTGCGCGACGGAGCCACCGGCGGCTCCTACACCGGTTTCCACGACCGAACCCAAGCCGGAGGAAATATGGAGCAATCCCGAATCCTTTTTCGGGCAGGAGGTCGTCATCGAGGGCATCCTGGAAGCAGAGGGGCAAGGGCTTGACGCGCGCTTCTTTCTGCGGGGGCCGGGCGATGCCCGGCTGGAGGTCACGGCCTGGGCTCCTCTGGAGGTCATGCATCCGCCCGGCGGGGAAGGGCCCAGGCCCAAGATCATGCTGGACTATGTCGGCCAAAAGGTGCAACTGGCCGGCGTCGTGGCCCAATCGGGCGACGGGTACATCCTGAAGGTGAGCCTGGCGCAGATCGTCCCCTGAGGCATGGCAAAGTGAGTCGCCGCGCACAACGTCGACGGTGAAATCGGCAGCGGCGCCGACACCAAGGAGAAAGTCCCATGTTTCGACAGACAATCACACGGCTCGCCATCGGCCTACTTCTGCTCGTACTGCTCCTTCCTGTGTCCCCGCGTCAGTTGGCGGCTGTGGCCCCACCGCCCTCGTACATGCCGCCTCATCCGCGCCTGTGGGACAAGATCGAGCGCGGGGAGGTGCGCCTGCCCCGTTTCATGACCGATCCCGGCTGGGCCCGCAGCGTGGGCATAGAAGGGGCCGGCAGCCGGCCCCGCCAGTTGCTGGGGACGCTCAAGGTCCTGGCCGTGGCCCTGGACTTTAGCGACAACGTCCACACCGTCGTCGCATCCTTCTTCGATACGTTGATGTTCGCCGCCCCCGTGGCCGGCCGCGGCTCCGTCCGCGACTACTACAACGAGGTCTCCTACGGCCAGGTGGACATCGTTACCGTAAACCTGCCCGGCACCCTGGATTGGAAGCGGGCCCCGCAGACCTATGCCTACTACGTGGACGGACAGTACTGCACCGACGGCACCTACCCGCACAACTGCCAGAAACTGGCCGAGGACATCGTCGACGCCATCAACGGCGTGGTGGACTTTTCCCAGTACGACAACGACGGCGACGGCCAGATGGAGCCGATCGTCCTCATCCACGCCGGCCCGGGAGCCGAACACAGCGGCAGCCCCGACGATATCTGGTCACACTCCTGGGGCCTGCATGACCCGCGCCACTACGACGGTGTGTGGGTCAACTCCTACGTCATCCAGCCCGAATACTGGAATACGGTCAGCCCCACCACCAGCGATATGACCATCGGCGTCTTTGCCCACGAGATGGGCCACGGCTTCTGGCACCTGCCCGACGTCTACGACCGGGACTATTCTTCATCAGGGGTGGGCAGATGGAGCCTGATGGCCGGCGGCTCCTGGAACGGCCCCTACCCGCCCGGGGGCGCCTCCCCGGCCTGGCCCGACGCCTGGTGCCGGATCCAGATGGGCTTTGTCAATCCCACCAACATCACCAGCAACCAGTCCGGCTATTCGATCCCCCAGGCCTACAACAATCCGGCCCCGGCGAACACGGTGCTCAAGCTGCGTTCCTCCGCGTTGGGCGCGCAGGAGTACTTCCTCCTAGAGAACCGCCAGAAGGTCGCCGGTTCCTACGACGAGTACCTGGCCGGACCGGGGCTCCTGATCTGGCACGTGGACGAGGCCATGGACAGCTACTCCCTCTGGAACGACTACGAGTGCATCCAGGAGCCGCAGTGCAACTGCAGCGACGCGCAGCACTACCTACTGGCCCTACAGCAGGCCGATGGCCTGCACGAGCTGGAGCTGGGCCTCGACAGCGGGGACAGCGGCGACCCCTTCCCAGGTTCGACCAACAACCGCTCCTGGATCACCGACACGGTCCCCGGCAGCAGCTCCTGGTACGGCTGCAACAACACCTGCATCGGCGTGGACAACATCAGCAACTCGGGCGCGACCATGACCGCCGACCTGCAGGTCACATGCGGGCCCCAGCCTACGCTACACCACATCTACCTGCCGATCGTCCTGAAGAACTACAGCGGCGCCGTCCAGCCGCCGGTCACGCTCCAGGAGGGCTTCGAGGGGGGCATCGTGCCGCCGGCCGGCTGGATCCAAGTGCAGAACAACCCCAAGACCTGGGAGGCCGACACGGGCTACGCGCACGCGGGGACCTACTATGCCTTGTGCCCGTACGACCCCGCCTTGGTGCAGCAGGACGAATGGCTGCTCAGCCCGCAGCTGCAGCTCTCCGCCGGCACGCTTTCCTTCTGGTCCTTCGGCAGCCTGTACTGGTGCCGCGACAACTTTGACAACTGCGACCTGGAGGTCTGGCTGGTGGTAGGCGGCATCGGCGGGAGCGACGATGTCTATGTCGGTCTGGCCGACGGCGACTGGCCGAGCAACTTTGAATGGGTCCAGAGCTCCTTCAACCTGGGGGCCTACCTGCCCGGCGGCCCGGTGCGCATCGGTTTCCGCTACTATGGGCAAGACGGCGCCGAGATCGGGCTCGACGACATCACCCTGAACGGCCTGCCGCTGGCGCTGTCGCCGGCCCGCTGATCGAGACACGGCCCACTCGAGCCGCATAAAAATAGGGGACCAGCAAAACAGGAAGGCAGCCTCCGGGTTTTTAGCCCGACGGCTGCCTTCCGCTTTTTGTCGAACGAGAACGCTGCCGACTACAGCGGCACCGCTTCCTTGATGCGGCCGGCCGCCTTGCGCATCTCCATCTTCACCAGGCCCACGTTGACGGTGCGCTGGGTGATTACCACCAGGATCAGCTCGCGCGCCTCCAGGATCATCACGAACCCATCCTGCGCGTTGATGATGGCGTCGGTCAAGCCGCCCACACCGATGCGCTTGGTGGCCTTGTCGATCTCCCCAAAGACGGCGGCCGACATAGCCCCTAGGACCTCGGCATCGGAGGCATCGAGAAGGGTGCTGGCCACGACCAGCCCATCCCGGCCCACCAGGAGGCTGCCGACCACACCATCCACGCGCAACAGATCCTCGACGATTCTCCTCATTGTCTCGACCCCTTTTTTCGCACCTTGGAGCCTGCTCGAACCCGCGCCGGTCGTCGTGCGGGGCGCGGCGGCCGCGCTCACTGCGCTACTTGCTCAGCACCCAGGCATACTCGGCAATCGCCTGCTGGTACCAGCCTTTCTTCATATAGGCATCGCCCAGCAGCCGGTGCAGGCGGTAGAGCCGCTTGCTGTCCTGCTCCTGGGTGATCCAGTCCTGCAGGTCGCCCACCAGGGCATCTGTCAGCCCGGGCGATCCCGTCTTGATCAGCCTGCGGTAGTGGCCGGCCGCCTCCTCCGCCTCCCCCTGGACCATGCAGACCCGGGCCAGCGCCAGGGCCAATCCCTCATTGTCCGGCTGAGCGGCCAACTGCTGCCGCAGCTCCTCCAACGACGGCCCGGCCGGCGGCGCCGAGACGACCTCCACCACCGCGGCGGGCGCCTCCTCCACCGCCGCCGGTGCTTCCTCGACGACGGCCGGGGCCACCTCTTCGGCAACACCGGCCGGCGCCGCGGGTGCCTCTTCCATGCCGGTGCCCAGGGCGGCGATCTCCTCGGGCGTCAGGCCCAGCTCTTCGAGCGTAAAGGGCTGGATGATCTCTTCGCCGGGAGCGGCAGCCTCTGCCGCCGGCGCTCCCACCTCGACCCCCAGCTCCTCCAGGGAGAAGGGGACGGCCGCGGCGGGCGCTTCCTCCACCGGGGCAGCCTCCCCGACGGGCGGGGCCAGGGTTTCCTCCAGCCCTAACTCCGCCAAGGAGAAGGGCGCCATTCCGCCCGGCTCCGCGGCCGCGGGGCCGCCCGCCACCTCCTCCAGTCCCAACTCGGCCAGCGAGAAGGGCTGCAGGGGCCCCTCGGACGGCTCCTCGAGGCCAAACGACTCCACAGAAAACGGCTTGAGCCCGGCCAACGCCACTTCCTCCAGGCCCAGCTCCTCCACTGGCGCGGGCGCCGCGGCCTCGACAGGTAGAACCTCCTCGGCTTCCGGCAGGCCGGCCGGGGGCGCAGCTTCCTCCCCTGCTTCCCGCCGGCTGGCCATCATCTTCTCAAAGAGGGTGGGACCCGCACTCGGTTCCTCCTCCTTCCGCTGGAGCTCGCCGCGGAAAGCCGGGGCCTTGCTCGTGCCCGCCTCCTGCCAACTGAAGGCCGGCAGAGCCGTCCCCAGGTCCTCGCCCTCGCCGAGGCGATCCAGGCCCGCAGGCTGGACCTCGCCGACCGGCTCCTCCAATCCCAGGTCCTCCAGGGAGAACGGCTTCAGATCCTCTTCGCCCAGTCCCGGCGCTAACGGGGCGCCCTCCAGCCCCAGGGATTCGATCGAAAACGGCTCCACATCTCCGAGCAGCCCCTCTCCCTCGCCACCGGCCGGGGTGCCCAGCTCCTCCAGGGAGAACGCCTCCAGGCCGGCGGGCGGCCCGCCGGGAAAGACCTCCCTGCCCGGCAGGCCCGGCGGCGCCCCGGCAGGGGGTACCGCCGCCTCCAGGGTGAAGGGAGCGATGCCCGGAATCTCCTCCGGCGCGCCGGCCGGCCCGACCTCCTCCAGGGAGAAGGGGGCAATGCTCGGCAGCGCCGCTTCCTCGCCGGCCGGCCCGACCTCCTCCAGGGAGAAGGGGGCAATACCCGGCAACCCCTCCTCTTCGGGGGCGCCCATCTCCGGCGCCTCCGCGGGAGCGGCGCCGGCCGGCCGGGTGGCCGCGACGGCCTCCTCCAGGCTGGCGATCTCCTCCGGCGACAGCCCCAGGTCGGCCAGGGAGAAAGGCCGCATCTCGGGCTCCGGGGACGGTGGAGCGACAATCGCCGGCTCCGCCGGCGGCTCGGCAAAAATCTCCTCTGTCACCGGGGGAGGGCCGACGGCCGCTTCGCCAAGCGCCCGCTCCCGGGGAGTCTCCGGAAGCGCCCCCGCCTCCAAGTCGATGCCTTCCAGGCTGAAGGGTACCAGGCCGGGGGCAATCTCCCCAATCTCGGCCTCTTCCCGCACCTCTCCTTCGCCGGTAGCCAGGGCATCCAGCCAGGAGACGCCGGCCGGCTCCGGCGTGGCAGCGCGGGCCGGAACAGGAGCGGGCGGCGGGGCCTTCTCCACCCGGGGAACAGGGGCGGGCGGCGGAGGTGGGGCCTCGACGCGCGGCCGGGCCGCGGCCTCCGCGACCTGCGCCTTCCAGGCCGCCTCGTCGAAATCGGGCAGCGTAGCGGCGTCAAAGGCCAACAGCCCGGGCGGGATCGGCGTCGGGGCGGATTCCAGCAGGACGCGGGCCATCGTGTTGTTGGGGTCACAGGCCTCGGCCTTGCGCCACAGCTCCTCCCCGGCATCGCGAAAGCCGGCCGAGATGCGCACATACCCCAGGATCAGGTTGGCCTTTAGCGCATCGGGGAGAACGGCCAGGGCCTCCTCGGCCACACGGGCCGCTCCCTCGATGTTCCCGCTCTGCCACAGGGCATCCAGCAATGACATGCGGACATCCACGCGCGCCGGATCGAGCTTCAGAACCTCGCGGAACTCGGCGATGGCCTTGTCCAGCATCCTCCCCTTGGCATAGAGCCGCCCCAGGCCGGCGCGGCTCAGCCGTAGCTGGGCCTGGGACGCGCCATACATCTCCGTGTACAGCCGCAATAGCTGGCTGCGCAGGTCGGAAAGGTCCGGCTTGATCTCCAGGGCCTGCTCGAACTCGGCAATCGCCTGCTCCAACTTCCCCTCATCCTGGTAGGCGATCCCCATCCCCCAGTGGGCCGAAACGTTCTCGGGGTCTATCTCCAACACGCGGCGGAAGAAATCGCGCGCCTCGCGGCCCTGCTTGCGCTCAAGGTTGATCTGCCCCAGCAGTTGAAAAGCGCCCAGGTCCTGGGGGTAGTACTGCTGGATATGGCGGCACACCGCCTCGGCCCGGTCGTGTTCTCCCTGGGCCATCGCCTTGCGGGCCCGCTCGTAACAACTCTCCAGACTGACCATAGCCATCGTTCCTTCCCTCCGTGCTGCCGCTCTCGGGAAAAGGCCCGTTGCCTTTGGCGAACCGATTTTGCTTGTCCCTATTATACCGCAAATCGAACTGTAGTGCAACCTCGCCCAAGGCAGTTGTATACCATTTTCACTACAGGGTGTCGTGGGCGCTCCAAAACGTGGCGCCCAGGACCGTCAGCTACTTTCCTCGGCCAGCAGTTCCTGGGCATAATGGAGCAGCGCCTCGCGGCGCTTGCTCGAGACACCGCGGTCGATCCAGTAGCGCTCCAGCGCCTCCAACGGCTCTATCCGCTCCAGGGGACCGCGAAACGACGTGCGCTCGGGCCGTTCGACCTCCACCGTCAACGCGGCCACGAAGAAAGCGTCGGCCAGGGCGCGGCGGAGCGCCGCGACATCCACCTGGCCGGCGTCCTCCGGGCGCACCCGCAGTCGCAGCCGGACCACGGCCCCGGCCACCTGGCCGGACTCGACGGCGCGGGAGATGCTCTCCATCGCCCTCTCCATGGGCGCGCCATGGCTCGCATCCACCTCCAACGTCAGGAAGCACCGGGCGTTCAGCGGCACGAAACGGTACGACACGGCCCGCGGGCGGGCCGTCCCCTCTATTTCCACCAGGTAGAAACCTTTCTCCTGCCCCTCGTCGCCAAAGTCGATCCGCTCCAGGCTGCCGGCATAGAATACGGGCGGGGCCGCGCTGCGCAAAACCTGGCCGCGATGCACATGGCCCAGCAGGACGGCGTCGAAGGCGGGCTGGGCGACCGCCCCCAGCAGCACATCCGGCTCATAGCCCAGCACCATCCGCTGTTCCGAGCCCAGGTCGGCCCCCAGCACCATCAGGTGCCCCACCAGGATGGCCGGGACGTCGGGATCGATGCGCTCGGCCAGCCGGGCCAGGTTGCCGGTCAGCAGCGCGCGCAGCTTTTCCTCCTGCTCGCGCAGCGGCCGGCGGCGCTGCTCATCGGAGAGGAGCAGCCGGCTGCGGTTGGGATAGGGGAAGGTGGCCACCTGCAGTTCGCCCCCGCCGCGCAGCGGCAGGCGAAAGACCTCCTCCTTGCGCGCCGAGACATAGACGTTGGGCACCTCCAGGGCGTGAAAGATGTCCAGGCTGGTGGCCTTGACCAGCATGGCCGGCAGGTCGTGGTTGCCCGCCACCAGCACGACGGCGACCCCGCCCCGGGCCAGCCGGCCGATGCGCCGGGCAAAGTCACGCTGATAGGTCGGGTCGGGGTGACGATCGCGAAAGGCGTCGCCGCAGAAAACGGCCGCGTCCACCCTTTCCGTCAGGGCAAACTCCACCACCTCGTCCAGGCGGTCGAGAAAGTCGCGCACGCGCGACCCCAGGCCCGTCTGCGGGTCGATCTTGCCATAGTTTTCCACCCCCAGGTGGAGGTCGGAGAAGTGCAGGATACGAACCATCGCCTCGTCCTCGGCGCTTATCATACCACAAACAGCGTTTTCAGGCAAGCATAGTGCGCCCAGGCCGGCAATTGCCGGAACCTGTCCACCTGTGCTATAATAGCGCCACCATGGATCAGCAGAAGGAGAAAGCGGTGTTTCAAGGACTGAACTTGAACCTGGCCAGCATCGTCAGCTCGGCGATCGCCCTGCTCCTGGGGCTCACCGTTCACGAGTTCGCCCATGCCTGGGCGGCCGACCGCCTGGGCGACCCCACCCCGCGGCTGCACGGCCGGGTGACGCTCAATCCCCTGGCGCACCTGGATCCCATTGGCACGATCATGCTCATGCTGACGATGATCGGGCTGGCGCCGATCGGCTGGGGCAAGCCGGTGCCGATCAATCCCTACTATATGCGCGGTGGGCGGCGCGGCGCGGCCCTGGCCACGGCGGCCGGCCCGGCCAGCAACCTGGCGTTGGCCCTGGTCCTGGCCGTGGGCGTGCGCCTGGCCTGGACGGCCGCTCCCGAAGGGATGCTCCGGGCCTTGTCCTCCAGCGAGGGGCTGTACAGCCTGCTGTTCAAGTTCGTGGCCCTCAACGTGGCCCTGGCCGTCTTCAACCTGATCCCCGTCCCTCCCCTGGACGGGTTCGGCATCCTGGAGGGGATCGCCCCGCCCTCGTGGGGGCAAGCGCTGGCCATCCTGCGGCAGTACGGCTCCTGGATCCTGCTCTTCCTGCTGATCGGCGGATTCGGCGGGATCAGCCTGCTGGGGATGGTCTTTGGGCCGCTCTACAACCTGCTCCTCATCCCGCTGCTGCGGCTGGCCGGGCTGGTCCTCTGACGGGCATCACCCACCGACGACGAACGCCACCCCCACCAGCCCCGCTCCGGCGTGCACCGAGAGGCCCGGCGTCAGCTCGGCATAGATGACCTCGGGCGGCAGGGCCAACCCCTGTCCCAGGAGGGCGGCGAACTCGCGGGCCTCCTCCAGAGCATTGACGTGCAGGATGGCCGCCCGCTCGAGCGGCCGGCCGGCCGCCGTCTGCTGCGCCAGCTCCACCACCCGCCCCCAGGCCTTGCTCCGCGTCCGCACCCGCTCCAGCAGGTCCAGCTTGCCGCCGCGTACCGTCAGGATCGGCTTGATGCTCAAAAGCGCGGCCATGCCCGCCGCCAATTGCCCCACCCGCCCGCTCATCGCCAGGTACTTGACCGTGGCCAGGGCCGCGTACAGGTGTGTCCGCCGGCCCACGTCGGCGGCCCGCGCCAGGGCCTCTTCCTTGGAGGCGCCGGCCTGCGCCGCCGCGGCCGCCTCCAGCACCATAAAGCCAAAGCCCATCGACAGGCTGCGCGTGTCCACCACGACGATGTCCCGGCCCGGGAACTCGCCGGCCGCCGCCCGGGCCGATTCGTACGTCCGGCTGACCTCGGCGCTGACGCAGAAGCAGAGGATCGTCTCGGCGCCGGCGGCGAAGGCCGACCGGAAGGACTCGACGAACCTGCCGGGAGAAGGCGCCGCCGTCGTCGGCAGTTGGCCCTCGCGGTCGATCCGGGCAAAGGTGCGGGCGTCGTCGATGTCCACCCCGGTCTCGAACGATTCCGCGCCAAAGTTGATCGTGATCGGCACCTGGTGGACGCCGTAGCGGGCGGCCAACTCCGCGGGCAGGCTGGAATCGGTGTCGGTGATGATGGCGATCTTGGGCATAGGGCCTCCTTCGTAAAAACTCGAATTGCAGCACCAGTATACCAGAAGTTGAGCTTTCGTTCAACTTATACCGATCACGGTTTCAAAGACCATGTTTCCCAGGTGTACATCAGCCGCGGAGGATACCACGTCTATCTGCCGATCGTGTACAGGTAGGGGCGGATCAGGGCTGCCCTTTACCGCCGAGGGCACAGCGAACAAGGCGGCCTGGGCAGCAAAGATTCAGGCCGCACTCTGCCCTCTCTGCGCCCTCGGCGGTCCAATAGCCAGGATCCATCCGGGAAAATCCGCGCCCAAAAACTCCCCCTGGCGAGTGGGGCCTCGTGGAGGCGGTCCACTCACCAGGGGCGCTAGGGGAAGGGAGTATTTATATTGTACCACATTCTGGCGAAATGTCAAATCGGGACAAGTCCCTATGCGACTTTTGTCCCAGACAACCTCGCCCTTTCCGTATATAATCGCCCGTAGGCTAATCCCACAGGCGCGTTGCGACAGGAGAAGCCTATGGCAATTACCACTCTGCGTAAGGCGGCCTGGACCCAACGGCTCGACGATTTCTGGGCGCTCATCAAGTTCAAGCAGACGGCCTTGCTCCTGGTCACGGGCTTCTGCGGCTATCTCCTGGGCCGCGGCTGGCCCGTTCCCCCACTCCAGGGGCTGGGGATACTGGCCGGCCTCTTCCTGACCATCGGCGGCTGCACCGCCCTGAACATGGTGCTCGACCGCGATATCGACGCCCGCATGGCCCGCACGGCCGGCCGGCCCCTGCCGTCCGGCCGCATCCGCCCGCTTCCGGCAGCCCTTTTCGGCGGCAGCCTGGCCGCCGCCGGGCTGGCCCTCGGCTTCGCCCTCGGCTGGCGCTTCGGCCTCGTCGTTGCCGTCGGCATCGCCTTCGACCTGCTGGTGTACACCGCCTGGCTCAAGCGGCGCAGCGCGCTCTCCATCGTCTTTGGCGGCGTAGCCGGCGGCATGCCCGTGCTGGCCGGCCGGGTGCTCGCCATCGGGCGCGTCGACCTCGTCGGCCTGCTCCTGGCAGCCGCCATCCTCCTGTGGATCCCCGCCCATATCCTCACCCTGGCCCTGCGCCACGCGGACGACTACCGCGCGGCCGGCGTGCCCACCTGGCCCAATCGCTATGGGCATCGGGCTACCTATCTCTTTGTCGCCCTCTCCAACCTGCTGAACGCCCTCGCCCTGGCGGCCGGCGGCCTGCTCCTGCGCATCCATCCCGCGACACTGGTACCTCTCCTGGCCCTGGGCGCGGCGCTGGTGGCCCTTTCTTCGATCCAGGCGCTCGCGCCAAACAACCGGCGCAACTGGTTCCTCTTCAAGGCCGCATCGATCTATATGCTGGTTTCCTGCCTTCTGTTGACCATAGGAAAACTGCTCTGAATCGAACAAAGGAGGTGCCGATCGCCGATCCGGGCAACACTCGTTATCCTTGGCAATCGCCCCGCCCCACGGGCCAATACCCAATCGTCCCAAGGAGGAAATCCCATGTACATCACCGACATCGTCTGGTGGGCCTACACGGCCTTTATCGCCGCCGTGGCCCTCTTCATGCTCTGGTTTAGTTTCAAGGTGCGGCAGAAAGGAGGATGACCATGGACAAGCGCGAACGCGTCTGGCTGATCGTCCTGATCGTCGTGGCCCTGGCGGTCAACGTCATCACCCTCACGCCGCTCGTCCCGTGGCAGGAGTGGCTCCTCTGGTCCCACCCTGCGCCGGCGCAGCATTTCGACATCGCCATCGCCGACTATCGGTTCCAGCTCCCGCCCCAGATGGAGGTCCGGGCCGGCGAATATGTCGAGTTCACGGCCACGTCCGGCGACGTGACCTACGGATTCGGCGTCTTTCGCCAGGACGGCACCATGGTCTTTCAGATGCAGGTCGTCCCCGGCCACGAGAACAGCATCATCTGGAAGTTCGACACGCCCGGCACCTACGACGTGCGCTCCACCGAGTACTCCGGCCCGCGCCACCCGGAGATGTTTGTGGAGAGCGCCATCCGCGTGATCCCCTGAGGAGGATGAGATGACCACCACCGCTCGAGCGAACGCCCAACCGTCCGGCCTCGGCCGGATGGAAAAATGGACCCTGCGTTTCGCCATCGTCGGCATGCTCTTCCTGGCGCTGGCCGGGATCGAGGGGTCCATGATGCGCACCCATCTCTACTCTCCGGGGGCCCTCTCCGGCATCGAAGAGGCCCTCAGCGTCCTCCGTCCGGGCGGCACCGCGGCTACGTCGGAGGACCTCTTCTACGCCATGCTCACCGCCCACCCCGTCGTCGGCATCTACGGCTTTGCCTACCTCTGCGTGATGGGGGCCTTTTACTTCTTGGTGCCCTTCCTGATGAAGAAAGAGATCAAGCACCCGGGGCTCGTGCCGCTGAACTTTTGGCTGCAGGTAGGCGGGGTGCTCACCTGCTGGGCCTCCGGCTTCTTCGGGCTCTTCAACGCCCTGTACACCCTCTACTGGCCGCTGCCGGTCTCCTACGACCGGGTGCCCCTCGTCGCCAGCGTCACCTTCGTCACCGGCGCGGCCGTCATCATGATCAACATCCTCCTCTTCTCCTACAACATCTTTGCCACCGTGCTCAGCCGCAGCAACCCGGGCGCCTACACGCTGGGGCAGTTCCTGCGCTCGGCCTTTGGCATCTCCCGGCTGATGAAGCTCTTGGGCAAAGAGGACAAGAGCGCGCCCAACCTCGACTACAACGGACTTTCCCCCTTCATCGTAGCTGTGGCCCGTGGTTCGATCGACACCGTGATCAACGCCGTCGTCCTGCTGACGGCCGGCGCCCTGATCCTGGTCTACGGCCTGGCCGCCCTCTTCAACAACCCCCTCAACCCCATGGCCGTGGACGCCGTGGTCTACAAGAACTGGTTCTGGTGGGGGCTGGACATGGTCGCCGACGGCAACGTGCTGATGTACGCCGCCGGCACCTGGTACCTGCTGGTCCCCCTCCTGGTGGGGCGCAAGCTCTTTGGCGAAGCGGTCGTGCGCACGGTGATCATGGTGGATCTGCTCGTTTCGATGGGCGTCTGGAGCCACCACCTGCTCGGGGACCGCGTCCAGCCGCTCTTCATGCGGCTGCTCTCTGGGCAGTTCGTCACCTGGGGTGAGTTCTTTACCATGGGGCTGACCATCTTTGCCGTGCTGATGACCATCTGGCTGGCCCGCCCGGTCAAGTTCACGCCGGCCTTCAAGTTCGTGCTGGCCTCGATCTTTGGCTTCATCATGGGCGGCGCGGCCGGCCTGATCCAGGCCAACATCGGCCTGAATGTCGTCTTCCACAACACCCAGTGGGTCGTGGCGCTGCACGCCCACACCTTCCTGCTCACCGGCCTGGGCTCGCTGCTCTTTGCCGTCGTCTATGCCCTGGTGCCCATGCTGACCAAGCTGGAGATCAAGAGCAAGGCGCTGGTGAACGCGCACCTGTGGTTCTGGCTGATCGGCTCCGTGGCGATGGCCTACGCCGGCGGCTGGTCCGGCGTGGAGGGCATGCTGCGGCGGACCATCTACTACGATGGGATGTACGCCGCCTACCAACTGGCCGAGCTGATCGGGGCCGGCCTGGTGGCCGTCGGCTTCGTGGCCTTCCTGCTGAACGTCGTGCTGACGCTGGGCTGGAAGAACATCGTGGGCTTGGTGCTGCCGGAAAAGGGTTTGGCGCGGAAAGCGGTGTAGCGGGAGCGTGCCGCCCTTGCGGCATGGACCGAGGTGGGGCGAGATGGGTGAACACCGGCGCATGGCGCGCGAGCGCGAGACAATCGGGACAATGATCGGCCTCTACTGCCGCCAGCAGCATCGGGCCAACGGTGCGCTCTGCGCCGAATGCAGTGAGCTGCTGCAATACGCCCAGGCGCGCCTGGAGCGCTGCCCGTACCAGCAGGACAAGCCGACCTGCGCGCGCTGTCCGGTCCACTGCTACCGGTCGGACCTGCGCGCGCAGGTCCGCGCCGTCATGCGCTACGCCGGCCCACGGATACTGCTGTTGCGCCCGGTGCTGGCGCTTTGCCACCTCCTGGACGGGCTAAAAAGGGTACCGGAACGGCCCTCGCGATCCAAGGCGCGCTGAAGGCCAAAGAGGAGGAAACTGCATCCGACCAAGCTCAAGCCCGGGTCCGCTCACGGCGCCAAAACCAGACGGCGCCGACCACCGTACTTACATCGGCCAGGAACCAGCCCAGATTGGCCAGGTCCTTGACCAGCCCCAAAGTGCGAGCGTGGACATTCAGGTTGATCCAGTTTGCCACCCCGTACAGCAACATGGCCACCAGGAGACACAGAAGCACGCCGCGCAACTCGGCCGGTATATGCTGCCGGCGCAGCCACGCGCCATAGGCGATCGCGCCATCGAGAATCGGATAGACCAGGAACCCCAGCGCATCGAGCCAGCTCCCCTCGGCAACGGCGAGCAGGGGGCGATAGTAGGCCAACCCTAGGGTCACGGTCAGGACCGCGGCCACCAGCACCACTTCGAGGTTGCGGCGCCATGGCCAAGGCTTGGGGCTGAGCCAAAAGGCCAGCCCCACCAGCAGATAGCGGAACAGATAGATGGCGTCGAGCCAGGATAAGGAAGCGGAGACACTGTCCCCGGCCACCTCATAGAGACCCCAGGCCAGGTTGCCGACAAAGTTGGCCGTCCAGCCGGCAGCCAGCAGTCCCCACAACAGGCGCAGCCGCCTGGCCCGCCAGGCCACCACCCAGAGCAAGATGGCCACGCCCAGGGTGAGGAAGAAGGCGACGGCAGAGAGGATGGTAGCTAGAGCCTCGTCCATTGCCATGCTCCTTATTCCAGGCCGGCGTCGAATCCGCCCGCCGTATAGCCGCGTGGGGCAAGCCGCGCACTTGCCCCACGCCGATAGGCCGTACAGGACTCGAACCTGTGACCCTCTGATTAAAAGTCAGATGCTCTGCCACCTGAGCTAACGGCCCAAGCACTATTGTAAAGCGTATAGAGGCAAAAGTCAAATCTGAAATCTGCTCATTAGGGCCACGGATGTTCCTGACAGCATGGGCACGGCATGCCGTGCCCCTACTCCCGCTGCCGTCAGCAGTCGGTCAAACCGCCGGCGCCGCCCGCAAAAGGCAGGCCGCCAGGTAGCGGGCGATCACCGCCAGGTCCTCGGTGGGCAGGTAATTGCCGGCCGTCGCGTCCATCAGGATGTGCAGCTCCGGCGGAAACTCGTCGTCGCCCTCCCAGAGGAGCACCGCCATAGGCAGGCGTGGAAAAAGGTCGAAGGCGTAGGCATGGTCGGCCAGGTCGAGCGGCCGGCCGCCCAGCGCCGCCGCCGCCGTATGGAACGCGGCCACATCCTGCCCGAACCGCTCCAGCAGCCGCTTCTCGCTGCCGCCGCGAAAGGCCGGATAGTAGACCCGCCCTTCGGGGATGTCGCGGAAAGAGACCCACTGCCCGCGCCGGGCGATGCCGTCGGAAACCGCCAGGTAGTGCAGCAGCAGCAGTTGGACCACGTAGGAGGGCTCGCGATCGCAGCCGACCTCCCGCACCTGCAGGCCGGGCCAGTCGATCTCGAACTGCTTGTTCAGCAGCGGGATCATGAAGCGCCCCCGCCCCTCGCCCAGGTCGACATACTCCACGCCGGCCGTCTCGGCGTCGATCCGCGGGTCGCGGCCTTTCATCAGCGCGCAGGCCCGCTCATAGGCGTCGCGGTAGTTCCGCGGCACCGGGCTGGCAAGTTCCTCCACCCAGCGATCACCACACATAGAACGCTCCATCCTCAATCTGCAATCTGAAATCGAAATTCGACTTCCGTCTCCTCGTCCACAGGGCAGCGCACCGCGACGCGCGTCGTCCTTTCTGTTGTTTTATGTTCCCATCCCTGGGCCGGCCGGCCGTTCACCCGCACCTCCGACGGCGCCGGGGCCCGGTGCAGGACAATCTCCACCTGCCGGCTGGGCACTTGCTCCGGGAAATCGCCCGCGGCCGGCGCCACCCGCACCACCACCCGCCCCTCCTCCTCCAGCGCGCTGAAGCGCGTCCGGGAACACTCGCCGCGCCGATAGGCGCGGGTGCGGCCGTCGTCGTCGTAGAGCCAGCCCTCCGCCGGATAGGGCGGCCAGAGGTGCAAAAAGAGGTGGTCGAAGGCGTGATCGTCGGGGATGCTGGCCCGCTCCGGCCCCAGCACCAGGATCGTCCCGCCGCGCACCAGCAGCGGCAGCCGGTTCAAGGGAGCGGGGTACTCGATCTCGCCGCCGCCCTCGTATACCTCCCCGGACCAGAAATCGTGCCAAACGCCCTCCGGCAGGACGATGCGCCGCTTTGTCGCCCCGGCCTCCATCACCGGGGCCACCAGCAGGCGGTCGCCGAGCATGAACTGGTCGTCGGCCGCGGCGAAGCGCTCGTCCTGCGGGAACTCGAGCAGCATCGGGCGGACGATCGGCAGGCCCGTGCGGTAGGACTCGTCCGCCAGGGCATAGTAGTACGGCAACAGGCGGTAGCGCAGCTGGGCATAGGCACGGAAGTTGGCCTCTACGTCGGGGCCGTGCGACCAGGGAAAGCGCGTACCGTCCACCTCGGGCGGCCGCCAGAAGTAGCGCGCCACCGGGCAGAGGAGGGCCCACTGGGCGTAGCGCATGTGCGTCTCGGGCGTGGTCTTGCCGCTCAATCCAAAGCAGTCCGCCGTCCAGTAGGCGAAGCCGGACAGCCCCAGGTTGAGGCCGGCCCGCAGCGTGGCCCGCATGTGGGCGTAAGACGGCGCCTGGTCGCCCAAGAACATCGCCGGGTAGCGCTGCGAGCCCGCCCAGGCAGAGCGGGAATAGATCCAGGGCCGGCGGTCATCCAGCTGCGCCATCCCCTCGTAGAGCGCCCGCCCGTAGAAAAAGCCGTAGAGGTTGTGGTACTCGCGCCCCTCCAGGCCCAGGGCGCTGCGCCCTTTCGGGGGCAGGTACTCGCCGTCGTCGTTCTTGAAAAAGGCCACGCCCTGCTCGTAGAGCGGCCGCAGCCGGCCGTTCCACCAGGCCGCCGCCGCCGGGTTGGAGAAATCCACCATCCCCCCCAGGCCGAACCACCAGCGAGCGCGCGGGTGCGCCAGGTAGCCCCGCTCCTGGGCCTCGGCATAGCCCGGCAGGTCCCGCTCGTCGGACAGCCAGGTTCCAGGAGGCCGGTTGCGCGCCAGCAGTTGCAGCAGCAGCCGCTGCAGCAGGCGATTGCGCCGGTTCAGGAAGGGGGTCAGGATCAGGCCGGCGCGCACGCCCAACGCCTTGAGCTCGGCGATGAACTCGTCGGGGCGCGGAAAGAGCGCGCTCCGCCACCGCAGGTTGTGGAAGCGCTCCTCCCAGTGATAGTCCAGGATAACCGCGTCCAGGGGGATGCTCGAGAGGCGGTGCTGGTGCACGCGCTCCAGGACAACCCCCTGGTGCTCCTGGGGATAGCCGGTGACCATCAGCCCCAGGGCCCAGCGCGGCGGCAGCGGCGGCCGGCCGGTCAGGTGGGTGTAGGTGGAGAGGATCTCCCGGAAGGACCCGGCGATCACCAGGTAGTCGGCCCCCGGCCCCAGGGCGTCGATCCGCAGCACGCCGCGCTCGGGGTCGATGCGCCAGGCGCTCTCGTGGCCGTTGAGCAACAACAGGGCATACCCGCGGCTGCTGAGGAACAGGGGGATGGCCGAGTAGCTGTCGCGCGGCTGGCGCTGGGGGATAGCGTCGACGGCGCGCAGGCGCAGCGTGCCGCGCTCGCGGCGAAAGGCGTCGAAGCGCTCGCCGAAGCCGTAGAAGCCCTCCCCCGGGGCGATGGCGAAGGAGAGGGAAATCCCCTCGCGGAGGCGGTCCAACTCCAGGCGCAGCTCCGTCGCCGGGATGTCCAACTGCGCCCGCACCAGGCGCCGCGTCCTGCCCAGGGTCGGCGGCAACGCCTCGGCCAGCACTTCGGCGCCGGCCGCGTCGCGGATGCGCACCAGGCCCTCCGGCGCATCCACCACGAGCCGGATGGCCTGGGGGTCGATCGGCTCACCGGGCAGGAGCACCTCCCGCAGCCAGGGCCGGTCGGGCGGAAAGTCGCCCTCTCCGAGGGGGGCATGGGTGATGCGCACGGCGTTGGCCGCCAGGTGCTGCACCCGGATGCGCGTGGAGCCGGTCAGAAAGGTCTCTTGCGCCATGGGATCGCTCTCCCTTGGGAAAAGTGCGCCGTCCTAGCGCGTAGTATACCGCCAGAGGTGGAGGATGTCAATCTTGCCCTTTTCCCCAACCTGTGCTATCATCCCCCCAACCCACACAAAGGAGGAATGCCATGCGGCTCGACTGGAAAAAGACCTTTCTCCTCGGCTTCGGATTCCTGGGCGTCAGCGTCATGTGGACGCTGTACAACACCTATGTGCCCATCTACCTGCAGGCCGGCAACCCCGACTTTGACCAGGCCAAGGCCGCGCTGACGCTGGGCTTTGGACTGGGGCCGGCCGTCACCGGGTTCATCATGACGCTGGACAACATCGTGGCCTTTTTCCTGCAGCCGCTGGTGGGCATGTGGAGCGACCGCACCTACACCAAGATCGGCCGGCGTATGCCCTTTATCCTGGGGGCCATGCCGTTCGCCGTCCTGTCCTTTTGCCTCATCCCCGTCTTTCCCCTGCTCATCCCGGCCGAGAAGAGCGGCAACCTCGGGCAGCTCGGCGGCCTCTTTGCCCTCTTCATCGCCGCCGCCGGCGTGATGCTCACCGCCATGGCCGTCTTCCGCACCCCGGTCGTCGCCCTGATGCCCGACATCACCCCCAGCCCGCTGCGCAGCAAGGCCAACGGGGTCATCAACCTGATGGGCGGGCTGGGCGGCGTGCTGGCCTATGCCGCCGGGGGGCTGCTCTACGGCATCTACCACCCGCTGCCCTTCTGGGTCGGCGGCCTGCTCCTGGTCACCGCCATCCTGATCATGTTCTTCTCGATCAAGGAGCCGCGCGAGCTGGTCGAGTCGGCCCTGCCCGCGGAGAAACGCCGGGGACTCGGGGAGCTCTTTGCCGGCCTGCGCGGCCTGCCGCGGGAGAATGTCCGCAGCCTGACGCTGCTGATCCTGGCCATCTTCTTCTGGTTCGTCGGCTACAACTCCATCGAGACCTTTTTCAGCTCCTACGGCGTCAACGTCCTGCACATCAAGGAGAGCACCGCCGCCCTGGTGATGGGCGTGGCCAACATCACCTTTATCCTCTTTGCCATCCCCAGCGGCTTTATCGCCACGCGCTTCGGCCGGCGGCGCACCATCCTGGCCGGCCTGGTGATCTTTGCCGCCCTCCTGATCGTCGCCTATTTCCTGCCCAGGCTCCCGGTGGTCATCGCCGCCCTGGCCCTCGGCGGCATCGCCTGGGCGCTGATCAACATCAACTCCCTGCCCATGGTGGTCGACATCTCGCCCTCCGAAACGGTCCTCGGCACCTACACCGGCGTCTATTACATCGCCGGCACGCTGGCGGCCATCGCCGGCCCCATCCTCAACGGCTGGATCGTCGAATCGGCCGGGTACAACTATAACCTGATCTTTGCCGTGGCCCCGGCCTTTTTCGTGTTGGCCATCGGCTGTATGCTGTTCGTGGTCAAGGGGGAGGCAAAGAGCTGAGAGATGGAAGCGGAGAGCGGAGAGCGAGGACCTGAATCCATGGTTCGTGACTACACCCGCCTGCTGGCGGAGATGGAAGCCGAATACACCCGGCGCGCGCCGCGGTCGGCGGAGCTGCAGGACCGGGCCCGCCGGGTGACCATCGACGGCGGCCACCACTCCCTGCGCCTGGCCTGGCCCTTCCCGCCGCGCGTCGTCGCCGCCCGCGGGGCCTGGATGCGCGACGAGGACGGCCACGAGATCCTCGACTTTTGGCAGGGCCACTTTGCCAACGTCCTGGGGCACAACCCGTCGGTCCTCACCGGGGTCCTCTCCGCCGCCCTGGCCGACGGCTACGGCCTGATCACCGGCCTGACCGACGCGGTGCAGATCGAGGCCGCGGAGTTGCTCTGCCGCTGCACCGGCGCCGAGCGGGTGCGCTTCACCACCAGCGGCTCCCTGGCGACGATGTACGCCATGCTGCTGGCCCGCGCCTACACCGGGCGCGGCCTGGTGCTCAAGGTGGGCGGAGGCTGGCACGGCGCCCAGCCCTGGGGGCTCAAGGGGGTGATCTACCACGACGGCTATCAGCAGCCCGACAGCGAGGGGCTGCCGCGCAGCCTGGTGGACGAGATCCTGGTCACCCGCTTCAACGACCCCCAGGCCCTGAACGACACCTTTCGGCGCCACGGCGACCGCATCGCCTGTTTCATCCTGGAGCCGTTCATCGGCTCCGGCGGCTTTATCGCCGCCACGCCCGAGTACCTACGCGAAGCCCGCCGCCTGACGGCCCACCACGGCGCCGTGCTCATCCTGGACGAGATCATCTCCGGCTTCCGCTTCCGCGCCGGCGACGCCGGGGCGCTCTACGGCGTGCGCCCCGACCTGGCCACTTTCGGCAAGGCCATGGGGGGCGGGATGCCCGTCGCCGCGGTGGCCGGCCGGGCCGAGATCCTCGACCTGACCCGCATCGACAGGACCCGCGTCAAGTTCTCCGGGGGCACCTACTCCGCCCTGCCCCTGGCGATGCTGGCCGCCAAGACGATGATGGCCTACCTGCTGGAGCACGAAGCCGAGATCTATCCGCGCCTGGCCGCGCTCGGGGAGGCCGCCCGCCGCACGCTGGAAGAGGCGTTCGCCGCGGAGGGCGTCTATGCCCAGTGCACCGGCTACCCTGGCGAGGCCCTGCGCGGCAGCTCGATAGCGGCCGTGCGCTTCCCCTACAAAGAGGGCCGGCCTCTGCAGAGCCCCGACGATCTGCACGAGGCGTGCGACGCCTTCCTCAGCGAGCACCTCCTGCGCCTGGCCCTGCTGTTGGAGGATGTCCACATCGTGCACGGCGGAGGGACGCTTTCCACGGAGCACACCGAGGCCGATATCGCGTTCCTGGGAGAGGCCGCCAAGAAGGCCGCCAGGCGAATCCGGCCGTACTTGTGAGGGTTGGCCCACCGCCGCTTCCCGCCCCCGCCGGCCGGGTACGGATGGCTCCCTCCACCCTAGATCTCCTGCCGCCGCAGGACCAGGACCGCCCCCACCAGGGCCGCGCCGATCAACGCCAGGCTGACGGCCATGCTCCCCCAGGCCGCCTCCGCGGGCACCCCCAGGGCCAGCTTCGTCCCCCAGCCGGCCAGGGCATCCGGCAGGTGCTTGCCCAACTGCGGGATCGCCCCCAGGAGCCACAGGACCATGTAGGCGGCAAAGGTAATGCCCCCCGCCGCGACTGTGGACCGGGCCAGGGTGCTGCCCAGCAGGGTCAGCGCCACATAGACCAAGAGGTTGAGCCAAAAGAGCAGGTTGAACAGGAGGAATCTCCCCGCGTCGAGCCATTGGAAGAGGACGCCGGTGTAGCAGTAGGCCCCCAGTGCGGCCAGGAGGATGCCGACCAGGAAAACGGCGGCCACGGCGACGAACTTGGCCAGCAGGAAAGCGGCCCGCGAGACCGGCTTGCTCAGCAGCAGCGGCGCGGTGCCGCGGTCCTTTTCCCCCACCACCGCGCCCATCGGCACGAGCAGGGCCAGGATCACCCCGAACTGGAAGCAGTTCTTGACGTACTGGCCCACGGCGTCGGCGACGGTGGGCGGAGGGATCATCTGGGCCAGCTCCTCCATCATCTGCTGCCCCCCCAGGCCACGGATGATCTCGGGCAGGTAGCGGGCCATGAGGGGGCTGGTCAGGCCAAAGACCACCAGCACGGCGGCGATCACCAGGAAGCGGCGGGTGCGCCACTGCTCCAGGAGTTCCTTCCTCAGCAAGGTCATCAGGCCGGCCATTGACACCCCCTACGCTTCCACCAGGCGCAGGAAGACATCCTCCAGCGACGGGCGCGACCACTCGTAGCGCTGCACGGCCATGCCGGCCGCCATCACCAGCCCCAGCAGCTCGGACTTTGCCTGGGCGGTGTCGTTCACCGCCAGCCGGGCCACCCGGCCGGCCACCGTCGTGCCGCCGATCAGCGGATGCCCGGACAGCGTATCGGCCCAGGCGCGCACCTGCGTGGGGGTGGCGTCGAACTCCACCTCCACCACGGGCTGCGCGTACCGGGCCAACAGCTCGTCGCGGCCGGACTGCACCACCATGCGCCCTCTGTGGATGATGCCCACCGTGTCGCAGATACGCTCCACGTCGGCCAGGATGTGCGAGGACATCAGGATGGTGACCTGGCCGCGCAGCCCCTCGATGAACTCCAGTACCTCGTGCCGGCCGGCCGGGTCCAGCGCGCTCACCGGCTCGTCCAACAGCAGCACCGGCGGGCGCGACATCAGCGCCTGGGCCATGCCCAGCCGCTGGCGCATGCCCCGGGAGTAGCCGCCGATGCGCCGCCGGGCGTCGGCCGCCAGGCCGGCCAGCGCCAGCAGCTCGTCGGCCCGCCGGCGGGCCTCGGCCGGCCCGATCTGGAAGATCGGCGCCACCAGGTCCACCAGGTACTCCCGGGCGGTCATCCAGCCGTAGAAGGCCGGCACGTCCGGCAGGTAGCCGATCCGCCGGCGGGTGTCGCCCCGGCCCACCTCCACGCCGTCCACCCAGGCCCGGCCGGCCGTGGGCCGCGCCAGCCCGGTGAGGATGCGCAGCGTGGTGGTCTTTCCTGCGCCGTTGGGGCCCAGGAAACCGTAGAGTGTGCCGGGGGCCACCGCCAGGTCGAGCCCATCCAACGCCCGGACGGCGCCAAAGCGCTTGTACAAACCCTCGATCCTGATCGCATCCATGATCTGCTCTCGGCTCTCAGATCTCCGCTCTTTCCCTCGACCCTGACCCGCCAACGAAAGCCTATTCCTCCCGCCCAACGGCAAAGTAGACAATCGGCCCGATGAGATTGACCAGCGCAATGACCAGGAGCCAGCCCCACTTGGGCAAGAACTTGACGCGCTCGCGCCGCAGCAGGTCCAGCAGCGCGACAATCATCAGGCCAAACTGGATGACAACGACAGGAATCAACAGCGGAAGGAGTTGCAGGATCGTCGCTTTGTCCATATCATTCGCCCCCCAACGTCTCGAAATACCCCGCGGCCATGGCCTCCATGTCCAGCGTCACGCCGGCCACGGGGCCGGCGTCCTGCGGGGGGTCGCCGCGCTCGCGCCCCGGCAGGGTAAAGGCGGTGGGCAGCCCCGGCAGAAAACCCAGGATATTGTCCGGCCCCAGGGGGTCGGCGCCGGCCGGCATGCGCTCCGTGAGGACGCGCACTCCCAGCCCGTAGCCGCCGAGCGTCTCCCGGTAGACACTTTCGGGCAGGGATTCGATCTGCACCCGGCGGGCAGAGAGGTCGACAAAGAGGATGCGGTTCCAGTAGCCATTGGGCATGGGGGGCTCTTTCTACGCCATCGTCCGCACCCGCACCTCGATCCCCGGCTCGTCCCGCAGCAGCTCCACCAGCCGCCGGGGGTCCGTCTGGCCGTAGTGATACGGATAGAGGATACGGGGCCGGAAGGCCCGCGCCGCTTTAGCCACCATCTCCGGCGTCATCGTATAGGGCAGGTTCATCGGCAAGAAGGCGACGTCGATATCCGCCAACTGGCGCATCTCGGGTATGTCCTCGGTGTCTCCGGCAATGTACAGGCGTAGATCGTCCAGGGTCAAGACATAGCCGTTCCCCACGCCCGGGAGATGGAAGGGCTCGCCGCTATCGCGTTTGTGAATGCGGTTGTAGGCCGGCACCGCCGCGATGGGCACCCCGCGCACCGTGCGCGCCTCGCCGTTGCGCAGGACAATGCCGCCCGGCACCTGCGCGGCGCAGGCCGCCGTCAGCACCACCTCCGTGGAGGGCGTGCGCACGTGCGCCAGGGCCTCCGGGTCCAGGTGGTCGCGGTGCTCGTGGGTGATCAGGATCAGGTCCGCCGGCGGCAGCAGGGCATAGTCGGCCACGCGGGTGAACGGGTCGACGTGGATGCACAGGCCGTTCCAGGTCAAAAGCAGGCTCCCGTGCCCCAGGAAGGTGATTTCCAGGTCGCCGGCCGAGGTCGGCAGCACGTCGCGTTCAAAAGGATTGTCCCCCATTATGCCTCTTCCTCCTGCACGCTCTCTCGCGGCGCTCTCCGCGTGCGCCGCGGTAAAAGGGCCGGTCCCGGCTGCCGCAGACCGCCAGGCCTATACCAGCCGAAAGATCCGCGGATCGTCCGGCAGGTAGAGGACCTCGACCTGCGCGCCGACCTGGAGACGGTCGTAGTGCGGCTTGCCGACCGAGCAGCGGAACGGCGTGCCGCCGGGGAGCCGGAAGACGATATAGCGCGAGGTGCTGTCGCTGCCGGCGACCTCGTACTTGTCGAGCACCTCGGCCAGTCCGGGGGTCCCCTGCTCGTCCAGGCGGGTAGCCCGCCGGTAGAGGCTAAAGAACCAGACCAGGGCCCCCACGCTGGGCAGCCCGATGGCCGCGCCGAGGCCGGCCGGCAGCCAATCGATCGCCCCGGGCCGGTAGCCGGCAGTGAGGCGCACCACGGTGGGCTCGCTGCGGGCGTAGATCACCTCGATCGTCCCGCCGGGCTCGATCTGCCCGTAGAGCATTTCAGAGACGCTGTCCCGGCAGGTGATCTCGCGCTCCTGGGGCCTCCCCGGGTTGCTGCGGAAGGTATAGGTGACGTAGTAGGTCTCGTCGCCCTCATCGTCCTCCTCGATCTCCTTGGCGACCACGGTGGCGCGGGCGACGACCCCCTCGCGCTGCAGAAGCTGCGCCTGGCGGATGTTTTCCCGCTGGAAGTAGATGGACAGGCCGGCCGTGAGGGCGATGTCGGCGAGCATCAAGAGGACAAGGAGGAGCGCGGTCCTGCTGCGCAGGGTGGGGCTCCGCGTGGGATAGGCCGCGGCCGCGCACCCCGCCGCCGGCGCTCCTCGATAGCGGGCGCGCCGCAGCAGCAGGACCGCCACCCCAACCGATAGGAGCATGCCGGTTAAGGACACCAGAACTACCAGTATCCAGCCGCTCATGGGCCACCTCCAGGGATATGCGCCGGGGGCGCGCCGGCTCAACCAGTATAGCACATTGGCGTGCTCTTTTTCCTCATGGCACGCCGGCCGCCACGGCCCTGCGTGTCGAACGCTACCCGGTCCCGCTGGGGATGGAGAATCCGCCTGGTACAGGGAAGGCTATTACGGCGTTTCCCCCGCCATCAACCCCGGGGGCCGGCCGCGGGCGTGGGCAAGGTGCTGCGCGGCGGCTGCTGGCGGGAAGACGCCTCCCGGGCCCGCCTGGCGCTGCGGGCGATGGACAGCCCCGCCAACCGCTACGACCGCCTGGGGTTCCGCTGCGCGCGGGGGGAGTGATAACCTCTAGTCCCCCTTGGAAATGGCCGGCAGATACGCCACCCTGCGGCTGCGCTTCAGTAGCTGATGAACATCGTCCCCACAGCGTTGGGCGCGCTGAAGGCCATCAGCGAGATGCGCCAGGTGTCGCCGGCCTGCAGGTCGGTCTGGGTGACGCTGTACGACACGCTCAGCGGGCTGGCACCGTCCTGGCGGGCATAGTAGCCCACCTGTCCCGGGCCGTTGACGATCAGGGCCATCGTGCCGGGGACGCCGGTCCAGGTCGCGTTGCCGGCGAGGGTCGTCGGCGAACCCAGGACGACCAGGTCGGTGGAGGTGCCGAACCAGGTATCCACGGCAAAGTTGTCGACAAAGGGCGCGTAGGCGGAGCCTCCCGGGTAATAGATCTCCACGGTGCCGTCGACACGACCATTGCCGAAGGAGGCCACGGTCACCCGCCAGTCGTTGCCGGCAGCCAGGTCGGCGTCGGTCACGGTGTAGGCCACCTCCAACCCGCTGGGGCCGTCCTGGCGGGCGTAGGCGCCCACCTGCCCGGGTCCGTTGATGATCAGCGCCAGGTCGCTCACCGCGCCGCTCCAGGCGGCGCGCACGCGGATCTCGCCCGGAGAGACGAGCATCAGGTGGTAGACCTGGCGGTTGGCGAGCAACTGTAGCTCGTGCGACCAACCGCGAATTGGCGGGGCCCAGCCGATGGCATAGGTGTTGTTGCCCTCATCCGATTCGGGCACGTGGCCGTCGGAGTCGATCGTGCACTCCAGGTTGCCCTGCGGCACCGTGTCGAGCGGCGCCGTCTGGAACCAGCCGCCCTGTCCCGGGCCCAAGCCGCCTCCGAGGTTGGAGTGCGCCGCCCGGGTGCCGTCGATGTAGACGGCGATCCACAGATCGCCGGCCGGCACGGCGACGCTGCCGTTGTTGACGTAGGAGCAGCGGATGGAGGTGTCGACCACGGCGATCTCCGTCACGGCCAGGTCGCAGTAGTCCGGAGACAGGGGGTTGGCATCGGCCCCGTCTGGGATGGCGTCGCCGTCGGTGTCGGGGTTGAACGGGTCGGTGCCCCCGTTGGTCTCGGCACCGTCGTTCAGGCCATCGCCGTCGGTGTCCGGGTTGAGCGGGCTCGTGCCCCAGTTGGCCTCGGCGCCGTCGTTCAGCCCATCGCCGTCGGTGTCCGGGTTGAGCGGGCTTGTGCCCCAGTTGGCCTCGGCGCCGTCGTTCAGCCCATCGCCGTCGGTGTCGGGGTTATTGGGATCGGTGCCGTAATATCCCTCCTGGGAGAGCACCAGGCCGTCGCCGTCGGCGTCCGTGCCGGAGGGGTCCGGCGTGGGCACAAAGGCGGTGGGCTCCACCGCCGTGGGCTTCGGCCTGGTGGGCACCACCCTGGTCGGCACATAGGCCGCGACGGTCGGTCCCACCGGGAGCACGCCGCCGTCGCGGCGGCCCCGCAGCCAGGGCACAACCACCAGGGCCACCAGGGCGGCGATGGCCGCCAGGCCGAGCGCGGCGGCGACCGGGATCGGCCAGAGCGGCTTCTTCCGCCGCGGCAGTTGCTCCCATTCGCCCTGCACCTGGCACGCCAGCTTGGGCGATTCCACCGGCCTGGCGCTGACCGTGAAGGAGTACGACTTGGGTTGTTTGCCGGGCGGCGGCGCCTTGGCCCGCACCCGGAGCTGGGCCAGGCGCTCCTGGCCGGCCGGCACCACCACCTGCGGACGGTCGAAGGTATAGACGCAGCCCTCCTCGGGGTCGGTCGCCGCGAGCACCACGGTGAGGTCCGTGTTGCCCGGGTTGCTGATCTGCAGGTTATAGACGCCCTCCTGCTGGCCGCTCTGCTTCTGGGGGCGCAGGGCCACCTCCAGAACGGTCTGCGCGACCACCTCCAGGTCGAAAGCGGCCGTGGAGCGCTCGGCGGGATTCTCCAGGGAAGCGACCTGGATGCGCACGTCATAGTGCCCCGCGCGGGCTCCGGTGCCGGACGGGGGACACAGCGTCAGGCGCACCTGATCCTGGTCCTTGGGAAAGAGCGAGACCTCGGCGCGCGAAAGGCTGGCCCACGCCGGCTCGACCCCCTCGACGAGGACCCGGTAGCGGTCGACGATCTCGGAAAAGTTCTGGATGCTGACCGTGACCTCGACCTGTTCCCCCGGCTGGAGGCGGGCGGAGGAGCTCGAAAGGACCACACGGATGAGGGCGGACATGGTTTTCCCCAGGGGTGTGAGCTAATGCCGGCACTTGCCGACGCAGTTCCCGTTGACCGTAAAGCTAGAAACGTACCACTTGCCATCGACCAGCCGCATGGTGTAGAGGATGTCGTAGGTGCAGTCGCGCCAGGAGTTGATGGGGCCGGAGCAGATCTCGTCGTCGGGCAGCGACGAGCCCTTGGGGAAAAAGAGCTTGGTCTCGGTCTTGCGCACCCCAACCTTGACCTGGTCCGGGGCCACGATGTCCAGCGAGGTGATGAAGAAGGTGACGTTGGGCGTCTCCCAGTGCACGCCGTCGGCCTTGTTCTTGTTGATCGAGGCCGTCTTTTCGCTCAGATAGGGGTCGACGCAGATAGAGGTCAAGAGGCTGGGATCGAGGGCCATTTCGGCCTTGGCCCGGACGATGTTGTACTCGTTCAGGCGGGCCTCCAAGACGGCTTTCAGGTCCGGCGTCGGTTCGGGAGTCGTGGTGGGGGGCGGTGTCGGCGCGGCGGTGGGGACGGTAGCCTGCTTGGTGGGCTGGACGGCGGTGGGGACGGTGGCCTGCTTGGTAGGCTGCGCGGCGGCGGTCTGAACCGTCGCGGTGGGCCCCTCGGCCACGGGGGTGGGCAGGGCCGGCAGGCGCGGCAGGAGCAAGAAGTAGAAGAGGGCGGCCAAGGCCCCCAACAGGAGCACGCCGACAACAAAGGGCCACCAGGGAACCCTGGCCGGGATCTGCTCCCACTGCCCCTGGGCCTGCTGGGCCAAGCGGGGGGCCTCGGCCGGCCGGGCGGCCACGGTAAAGGTGTGGGTGCGCGGCGCTCGCCCCGACAGCGGCGCCGACGCCTGGATCACCACCGGCGCGGAGCGCTCCTGGCCGGCCGGCACGACGATCTGGGGGGCTTGGAAAGTGAAGAAGCACCCGCCGCTGGGATCCTCGGCCTCCAGCAACACGGTCAGGTCGGTGTTGCCGCGGTTGCTCACCCGGACGTTCACTATGCCGGCCTTGGGCGCGCGCACCAACGGTGGATCGAGCCTCAGCTCCAGGGCTGCCTTGGACCGCACTTCCAGGACAAAGGCCGCCGTGGTTCGCTCGAGCGGCTCCTCCAGGGTGGTCACCTGAACCTGCACGTCGTAGCGGCCGGAGCGGGTGTCGGCGCTATCGGGAGGGCGCAGGGTGACGCGCACCGCGTCCTTATCCTTGGGAAACAGGGACAGCTCGGCACGGGAAATCTCTACCCAGGCGGGGGGCACCCCCTCCACCGTCAGCCGGTAGCGGCCCACCGTCTCGCTCATGTTCTGCACGGTGGCGGTGATATCGGCCCACTCGCCCGGCTGGAGCTGCGCGGACTCGCCGGAAAGCACGACGCGGATCAGTGCGGACATACAACAGCCTCCTTGCAAAGGACAGCAAGGCCTACTCCTACTCACCCCAGACCCGGCGCACGGGCTAGGCGGCCTCCAGATCGGCGTTGCCGCTATTGGTAAGCAGCAAAAGGTATCTGCTGCTGCCGCTGTTATAGCACAAAACGGCGGATAAGGCAAGCGGCGAAGATACACAGGGAGCATTCCGCGCCGGGGGGTAGATCAGCGCTGCCGCGTCCCAACGGCGGCTTCGGCAGCCGGGTTACTATTAGAAACGTCAGCGGCGAATGCGATGGCCGCGGCCCGGTTTGAAACGGCGGCTTCGGCAGCCGGGTTACTATTAGAAACCCTTGCAGAGGTCAGTAACCAACGGTTGGCGCGAGCCGCGCCCACCCGCCCCCGCTCGCAAGACGCGCCCGAATCACTGACACCGCCGCGAGCATGACACGGTAGTTCGAGGCGTAAGGGTGGGCGTCGGCTCCGCACAGGGCGGGCGGCCCCCTTGTGGCTATGGCCGGGTAGTCTCCCCCTCAGGCGTTGACAGTAAGGGGAACCGGCACAGCGGTCAATAGCATCCCCTCTCAATGCTCAAGAGGGAGACTACCTGCGCGATACCCCCTCCCACGAAACGAAGCGGGCGTCAGCTCGAGGAAAGCTGCTCCCATTCGCCCCGGACCGTGCGGGACGCCTTGGTGGCCTGGTCGCGGGCGGTGACGGTAAAGAAGTGGGTACGGCTTCCGAGCGCGCCGAGAGGGGCGCGGGGGCGGACCCGCAGGCGGGTGCTGGCTTCCTGGCCGGCCGGCACGGTCAGATTGACCTCATCCAGGGCATACCAGCAGCCCTGTTCGGGGTCGCCGGCCTCCAGGCGCACCGCGACGGCAGCGGAGCCGCTGTTGCGGACGTGAACGTAAAAGGTGCCGTCGCCGGCGCCGCTGCCCCGCAGCGGGCGCAGGCACAGCTCCAGGCCGGGGGCCCGCTGTTCCCACTCGCCCCGCACCTGGGCAGTGCCGGCCGCGGCTTCTCGTCCGGCCGGGCGTCGACGACAAAGGCATGGACCCGCAGCTCCTCACCCTGGCGCAGGGGCGCCTTGGGACGCACCCGCAGCTCCACTTCCTGCTCCTGCCCCGCCGGCAGCGTCACGGAGAACGGGTCGAAGAGGTAGTACAGTCCCCCCGCCGGGTCCACGGCCTCCAGGCGCCCTTTCCATGGCGCAGCGCCTCGGTTGGCCAGGCGCAGGCGGAATGACCCATCTCCGGGGCCGCCGCCCCGCGGCGGGTCCAGGGTGAGCTCGATGGTGCAAGGAGCTTCCCGCGGAGGGGGCGCGGCCTCGGCGGGCTGCTCCGCGGGCCGCTCCGCGAGGGCGGGAGCAGCCAGGGGCGGCGCCTGCGGCGCGGTGTCCGCCCCTGTGCTCCAGGGAAACTCCCCCGGTACAACCCCGGCCGGCCGGCGCGCCCCGGCGGCCGGCTCCGCAGGCTCTATCCAGGGAAACAACTCCTCCGCGGCGGGCGGCGCCGCGGCCTCCGGCAAGGCGGGCGGCCCCTCCGCAGCGGGCGGCGCCGCGGCCTCCGGCAAGGCGGACGGCCCCCCCGCGGCGGGCGGCGCCGCGGCCTCCGGCAAGGCGGACGGCCCCTCCGCGGCGGGCGGCGCCGCAGCCGGGACGGGTTCCGCCCAGGGGAGGGCGACGGGCCCGCAAGGCGCTTCCGCCGGGAGGGGGGAGACGAAAGCGGACGGGCCGGCAGCGCCGACGATCTCCAACGTCAGGGGCGCCCGCACCGGCTCTGAGGAGCTATCGCCGCAAAAGACCTGCACGACCAGGTCGTGGACGCCGCCGGGGAGGTCGGCGGGAAGAGACAGGGTGATGCGCACCTCATCGTGTTCGCCGGGCCAGACAGCCAGGCTCTCTGCCGAGAGCGCAAACCAGCGCGGCTCTCCTCCCAGCACTGCGACACGGCAAGAGGCGACAAGCGCTCCGTCGTTCTGAACCGTCAGGGTCAGTTCGGCCTGCTCGCCGCCCCGCAACCGGACGGCCGCTTGGGAAAGAAAAACCCGGATCGCAGCAGGCATCGCGCACCCAACCTCGTAGACGGACTCCGCGGCCGGCACGACCTCTCAAGGCCGCTCGATCTGCAAGACGGCCCAGGCCGCCCAATCCTGCTGGGAAGAGCCTTCCGCCAGGACCTGCACCAGGAACACAACCCGCTGCTTAGCATAGCGCTCCAGGGAAATGCGCGCCGAGAGCAGCCGGCGGTCGTAGGTGTCGACGGCGTTGTACAGCACCACCTGTCGGCTGCCCTCCGGCTGCAGGAGGATGCGGAAACGGACACCGTCCGTCTTGGAGGCGCCGCCGATGAATCCCGCGGACAGCACCAGCTCGTCGCCGCTGCCGACCAGGTAAGGCTGAAAGGAAAAGTCGCCCTGGATGCCGCCGTTGTCTACCCAGCGCGGGTGCGTCTCCAACACCTGGGCGTAGCTGTGCCCGTCCTCCATCGTCACCTTCTCGCGGTAGATGGCAAAGCCCCGCTCGTCGGTATCGCCGGCGCCAAAGGGCAGCTCCACGGCCTGGTCGTTGACCCAGCGGGCCTGTGCAGCCGCGGCCAGCAAATCGAAGCGCACGTTGGGCTTGGGCACGATGGTGATCACGGGTAGGACCGGCGGCTTGATGGTAACCAGTGGCGGGACATAGATCGTCGGCGTCCGAGTGGGCGCGGGAGTTACACTGGGAAACGGCGTGTAGGTGGGCTGCGGCGTCCACGAGGGCGGGGGTGTATAGGTGGGCGGGACGGTCCAACTCGGCGCGGGAGTCGGCAGCGCCGTCGCCGTGGGAGTCGGGGTAGGCGTCACGGTCGGCGTGGGCGTGGGGAAGAGCAGCGGCTGCAAGACGGGGCGCAGCAGGAAGAAAGCGGCCAGGAGCAGGGCCAACAGGCCGGCCAGCCCGCCGGCCACGATGGGCCAGCGGCGCCGGCGCCGGGGGCCGATCTGCTGCCACTGTCCCGGCACCTGGCGGGCCTGCTGGGGCAGCTCCTCCGGCCGGGCGACGACGGTGAACGAGTAGGTCTTGCCGCCCTGGGGGGCGCGCGGCACCTTGGGGCGCACGGTGAGCTGCACCAGGCGCTCCTGGCCGGCCGGCAAGGGCGTGCGCGCCGGGCTAAAGGCGTAGACACAGCCCTCCTCGGGATCGGAGGCGGTCAGGGTGATGGAGAGATCGCTGTTGCCGCCGTTGCGCAGGTGCAGGGTAAAGACGCCCTCCTTGAGGCCGCTCTGCATCTGCGGGCGCAGGGAAGCCTCGAAAGCGGTCAGCGGGGCCACGTCCAGCGTGAACGGGAGCGTGGTGCGCTCGGCGGGATTTTCCTGGGAGGTCACGTGCACGCTCAGGTTGTACGTGCCGGCACGCGCCTCGCTGCCGGCCGGGGGCGCCAGGGTGAGGCGCACCTGGTCCTGGTCCTGGGGAAAGAGGGAAACCTCCCCCCGGGAGAGCGTTACCCATGCCGGTTCGAGTCCCTCGACGGCGATCTTGAAGCGGTCGACGATCTCGGACATGTTCTGCACGATGAGGGTCAGTTCGGCTTTCTCGCCGGGCTGGAGGCGGACCGACTCGGAGGAGAGCATAGCGCGAATCAACACCGACAAGGGAACCTCCTCAACCGCTCTACTTCTGCACCTGGAACTTGATCCACGCGGCCCAGTCGTCGGCAGAGGAGCCCTCGGCCATGGCCTGCAGCAGGAACCAGACGGTGCGGCCGGCGTAGGCGTCCAGGGAGATGCGCCCACCGACCAGCCGGCCGTCGTAGGTGTCGAAAGCCTCCCAGAGGACGATGCCCCCTCCCCCGCGCCGGGCGTCGGCCACCAGGACGCCGCTCTGCTCGATAAGCAGCGCCCGGAAGCGCACCCCGTCGCTGGGCTTGGCGGCGTCCAATAGGCCGGCCTCGATCACCAGGTAGTCCCCGGCGCCGACCAGGTACGGCTGCACGGAAAAGTCGCCCTGGATGCCCTGGCCCGGGGCGGTGCCGGGGATGGTCGCCAGGATGCGGTCATAGGTGTTGCCGTCCTCCATCAGGGCATCGTAGCCGTACATGGCGGCCCCCAGGTAGGGGTCATAGAAGCCAAAGTCGAGCACGGTGCCCTCGTAGTTGATCCAGCGGGCCGAGGGGGCCAGCGGTACAAGGTTCAGCGTCACCACCGGGGTGGGGAGCACGGGCAGCACCGGACGGAGCGAGGGCCACACGATGCGGATGCTCGGCGCGGGAAAGGGCGTCGGGGTACGGGTGGGCACCGGGGTGTGCGTCGGGAGGGAGGCGGGCGCCCGTGTGGACGCCGGGGCAGGGGTCGTCGGCCGGGGCGTCACCGGCGTGGCCTGGGCAACCGGGAGGCTCGGTCCCGGAAGCTGCCGCGACTGCAGCAGGGGGACGACTACGAAAAAGGCCAGCGCCGCCAGGGCCGGCAGGCCGACGGCCGCGGTGACCAGGATGGGCCAGATGCGCCGCTTGGGAGCCAACTGCTGCCACTGCCCCGGCACCTGGCGGGCCTGCTGGGGCAGCTCCTCCGGCCGGGCGACGACGGTGAACGAGTAGGTCTTGCCGCCCTGGGGGGCGCGCGGCACCTTGGGGCGCACGGTGAGCTGCACCAGGCGCTCCTGGCCGGCCGGCAAGGGCGTGCGCGCCGGGCTAAAGGCGTAGACACAGCCCTCCTCGGGATCGGAGGCGGTCAGGGTGATGGAGAGATCGCTGTTGCCGCCGTTGCGCAGGTGCAGGGTAAAGACGCCCTCCTTGAGGCCGCTCTGCATCTGCGGGCGCAAGGAGGCCTCGAAGGCCGCCTGGGCGGCGACCTCCAGCGCCAACGGCAAAGTGGTGCGCTCGGAGGGGTTCTCCAGCGAGGTCACCTGGACACGCAGATCGTAGGCACCGGCGCGGGCCGACGGGCCGGCCGGGGGGGCGATGGTCAGTCGGACCTGATCCTGGTCCTTGGGAAAGAGGGAGAGCTCGGTGCGGGAGAGCGCGGCCCAAGCCGGGTCCAGCCCTTCGACGGCGATCCTGAAGCGGTCGACGATCTCGGACATGTTCTGCACGGTGAGGGTCAGTTCGGCTTTCTCCCCGGGCTGGAGCCTGATGGACTCGGTCGAGAGCATAGCACGGATAAGTGCGGACATAGAGCCTCCTGGGCTACTTCTTGGCCCCCTCGATACGCAGCGTGTAGCTGGTATGGGCCGGCTTCTCGGCCTCGATAATGGCCCGCACGCGGCTCTCGTCCACCTGGGAAGCGGCCGCGACGCGCAGGGTCACCGTGAAATGATAGGGGCCGCCGTCCTGGGCGGTCAACTGCTCGGTGATCTCGGGCTCGACGCCGGCGTAGATGCGCAGGTAGGAGAGCAGGCCGTGGCGTGTCCCGCGCCAGCGGTAGAGCTCAGCGCCGTTATGGATAAGCTCGCGGCGGCGCGCCTCGGGCCAGTTCTCGTCCAACACCAGGTCGATCCAGGAGGCCAGCCAGGGCAGGAAGGAGGCCGGCGCCATGCGCGGGTCGAAGTAGGACCAGACGTTCTGCAGCACCTCTTCCACCGGCGTGATCTGGTCTTCGAAGACGCGCAAGAAGCGGCCGACAAAGTCGCTATCCTGGTAGATGGCCGGCAGGTACTGGCGCAGGCGGCTGGGGGCGATGGGCTCCGGGGGCAGAACCTCCTCCGCGGACCGTTCTAGCTTGGTTGGCTCTTCGCTCATGATCCCTCCAACGCTGGAGCGTTCCAACGTTCCTATCCCTGGACGACGACCAGGTGGCGGTAGGAAGCGATCAGTCCGCCCTCGGGCAGTTCGATGACGGGGACGGGGTCGCCGATCTTGTTGGTCTTGGTGTCGATGGGAAAGATCTTGGCCTCGGCGACGAACTCGACGCCGGGGACGCTGTGGACGATGGCATAGATATCGGCGATGTACAGCGGCCGGCCAAAGGGCCAACCCGTGCCGTCTTTCCCGCCCACCAGGGGGTGCAAGAAGCGGTACAGCTCGCTCTCCACCCGCTGGCGCACCGCGGCCGCCTCCAGGCGCTCGCGCACCTTGATCAGCACCTGCACCGAGACCCAGGTGTACGGCGGCGTGCCGATCTCCACCGCCGTGCCCAGCAGCCGGCGCTCCTCCAGGTAGCCCTGCACCAGCTCGGCCAGCGGCTTGGCGATCTCCAGCTGGCGGATGGTGGGCTGGATCACCCCCTCCAGCGACGGCACCAACAGCAGGCGCACCGTCCCCGGGGGAGGATCGTCCCGTCCGGGACGCGGCTGGACGCAGCGCGCCCGGGCGACGCTGCTGGAGGCCTCCAGGGCCAGGATCTCGAAATCCTCGGCGGTGACGGCCCGGTCGCGCGTGCGCAGCTGCCGCGGCCCGCGCATCTTGACATGCTCTAACGTCTCGGCGTCACGCCCGCCATAGGCACCCTCGCGATTGGTGACGGCAGAGACAAAGGGGATGGACGACTTCAAAACCGTCAGCGTGCGCGGCCCGACGTTGCCCACGGTCCCGCCACCGGTGCGGTAGCGCGTCAGGCGCAGGCGCGCTCCCTTGGGCGGCACCGCGCCGAACTGCCGGGTGAGGCCGTCGGGCTGGCGGATGGCCGGCCCGAAACGGATCTCGCCGGTGGTGGGATCGCAGGTAAAGTGGCGCGAGTCGGGGCCGGACTGGGCAAAGTCGGGGACGGGGTCCCACTCCTCCCAGCCCTCGGGGACCTCGACCTCCAGCTTTTCCTTGGGTTCCAGGGGGAGCATCGGCGGCTGGGCCACGCGCAACACCTGGCCGGGCCGGCCGTCGCTGCGCCCCAGCTCCTCGTTCAGCACGACCGTGGCGTGGGTGGCCGGGACCGTGCCGCCGATGGTGTAGCAGCCGAGCAGGCGCACCTTGGGGGAGGCGGTATAGGTGGGCTGCTCCGGCGCCGGCTCGATCACGCGGCAGCGCAGCCAGTAGGCGCGCTTGGCGCCCACCTCGCCGGCGCTAAAGACATAGGGCAGGTGCAGCACGACATCGCCGCGGCGGTTCAGTCCGCCGGTGACGTCCTTCTCCACCTCCACCCGCGCCCAGGCATCGGCTTGGGAGTCCCAGCACTCCCAGGCCAGGGGCGGGCGCGTCGGGTCCACGCCGACGCCCTCGGTGGAGCAGCCGAAAGTAGTCACCAGGGTATGGCCGGCCAGGTCCTCCTGGAAGCCGATGTAAAAGGCGTTGCCCGGGCGGGGCGTCTCCTCGAAGACGGGGATGAGCGGGCCGGTGCGCACCAGGGAATCGGAGTGGTCCTGGTAGCCCTTTTCGTCGGGGCTGGTCAGGAAGTAGATGGCCGTCGGCTGGACGATGCGCAGGTCGTGGTCGGTGCTAAAGACAATGGCCTCCTGCGTGCCGGTGCGCACGGTGGCCACCTCGGTGCCGCCGGGGATGACCAGCGGCTCCGGGCGCGGCGCGGCCAGGGTAAAGGTCAGGTCGGCGCGCGCCGCGGCCGGCGGCAGGAGCTGCACTCCGATCAGGTCGAGGAAGGTGATCAGGTTCTTTTCCGGCACCCGGTTGAGCCGATAGAGCAGCATCTCCATCATCCAGGCAAAGAGTTCAATCAGGGTGATGCCGGGATCGGAGAGGTTGTGGTCGGTCCACTCCGGGCAGTAGCGCGGGATGAGCCGGCGCGCCCCGTTGACAATGTCCTGGAAGGTGCGGTCGTCCAGTTGCGGAGTCGGCAGCGCCATCGTCTATTCCTCCTCGGGGATACGGTAGAACGGGTAGACCAGGTTGCGCAGGTCGTTGGTGCTGCGGATGCGGTAGAAGATGCCGATCTGCAGCACCGCGTCGCGCTGGGGGTCGGGGGCGACGTCGACCCGCACCACCTCGATGCGCGGTTCCCAGCGGCCGAGGGCCTCGCGGATGTGGTAGGAAACCAGGCCGGCCGTGGTCGGGCTGTTGGGGGCAAAGACCAGGCCGTGCAGGCCGCAGCCGAACTCGGGGCGCATGACCCGCTCGCCCGGCGCCGTCTCCAGGATGATGCGGATCGACTGCTCGATATCGGCCTCCCCGGCGCTCGTGGCGATGCCGCCGCGGTGATCGACGCCCAGGGGAAAGGCCCAACCCCGGCCCAGGAAATCGCCCTCCATCGCTCAACCTCCTATCAGCACGGTGCCAGCAGCGACGACGGTGCCCACGGGCAGGTCGGCAGGGTCGTTGCAAGTTATGGCAGTATCGCCGCTGCGCGCCGCCGGCTTGCCGTTGATCTTGACCGTCATACTGCCCATCTGGATCGTCGCCCGGTTCGTCGGCGGCTTCTGGAACGGCCCGCCCTGCGGGATGTGGGGCGGGGTGTTGGTGGCCGTACTGCCCTGCGTGGCGGCCGGCATGCCGCCGATCTTGACATCCGCGCTCAGGTTGCCGTCGATGATGCCGTTGAAGGGGTGCGGCAGCGGCGTCGGCACCGGCCCCCCAGGGGAGGGGACCATGATGATGTGGGTATCGACGGCGGTGATGGTGTCACCCTGTTTGGCGGCGGGCATACCCATGGCAGTATCCGGTTATCGGGTAGCGGTGCTGCTCTCGGCGCTCAACTCTCCGCTCTCTCTACTCAATTCAAATTGATCATCGTCCCCTTGACATTCACCTGGCCCGAACTCTGGATATCCACCCCGGCGGTGCCTTTGATGGTCACCTTGCCCTGGGCCTCGATCTCCAGGTTGCCCTGGACGGTAATCTTGAGGGCGTTGCTGGCCGTCTCCAGGACGATCTTGTTGCCGGCCTTGTCCTGGATGGTGATGCCCCCGCCGCCGTCGCTGTCGTCGAGCAGGATGATATGGCCGGCGCGGCTGCGGATGAGGCGCTGCACCACCTTGCCGCTGGCGTCGACGGGGTCCTTGTCGGCGCGCGGCGGCTGCTCCTCGCCGTTCCAGAGGGCCCCCAGGACATAGGGACGGTGGACATCGCCGTGCTCAAAGCCCACCAGCACCTCGTCGCCGACCTCGGGTAGGTAGAGCAGGCCGCGCTCCCGGCCGGCCATGGGCGAGGCGGTGCGGGCCCAGGTGCTCTCGACGTTGTCGCCCAGCCAGGGGAGCTGCACCTTGACCCGGCCCATGTTGTCGGGGTCGCGGTTGTCGGTGACCACGCCGAGGGCCAGCCACTCGCGGGCGGTATCCTGGGGGGTGCCGCTCGGCTGCACCAGGTCCAGCAGGGTCTGGGCGCGGCTGCCGCAGACGATAAACTCGGTGCGATAGCCGCCGCTGCGGTTGTCCAGGAGGTGCACGGCCTGGGTGACCAGGTAGCGCCCGCCGAAGCGCTCCCCGACGTTGCGGACGTCCAGCACCTTGCCCGGGGCGATGTCGCTGTTGCCGGCGGCGATGCCCTCGGCGCGGACAAAGGCGCTGCCCAGCTCGTCGCAGACGGCCTGGGCCAGGGCATCGGCCTCCCCTTGCGTGCGCACGGGACGGTTGACGGTGATGGACTTGGCCTCGCCGAAGGCATCGCGGGCCAGGTCGCCACCGCTGCCCTGCTGGCCGATCTCGGGGACGCCGCGGGCGCGGGTGGCCCGCCCGACGATGGACCGTTTGGCCTGCGGATCCCAGCCGCGCACTGTGACCTCGTTCACCTGCCGGCCGGCGCTGAGCACGGGGTGGAAGTGGGTCAGGGTGCGGCCCCACTCCAGGGGGATCGGCTCCGGCGGGTCGGCGGACGGCCGGCGGAAGCGCAGCCGGCCGTCGCTCACCCAGAAGGCAAAGCCGATGCGCTCGGCGCGCTGGCGCAAGAACTCGTAGTTGGTCTGGTTGTCCTGGAGGACATAGTCGTACACCTCCGAGGTCGACTCGACATCGGGCTGCAGACCGACCTCGCGGGCGATGCGCGTGGCCATGTCGCTGTCGGTGACCTGGACGAAAGAGCGGGTCTGCCGGCCGCGGTGCAGGCGGTGCGACTTGTCGGCGGCGCGCACGACGGTGGTCAGGGTGCCGGCCGGGGTGGGCTGCAGCTCCAGGGCGACGATCTCGCCGTCGAACACGGCGCGCAGCTCGTTGCCGGCGCCCATCTCCACTTTGAGGGGCCGGCCGATAGCGAACGTCTGGCCGTCGACGAGCGAGAGGTCATCGTCCTGGATGCGCAGGCTGCAGACGGCCGGCAGGTGCAGGCCCTGCTCCACGGCCACGTGCATCAGCCCGCGCAGCGCCTCGTCCGGCGCGGCCTCGTTGTTCACCAGGATATGACATTGGTCCTGCATCTGCTGCTCGGGCATCGGTCTCCTCTAGGTCCGCGGGACGATCACCAGGCGCTGGCCCGGGGCCAACTGCGTCGGGTCGTCCAGATGGTTGGCCTCGGCGATCAGCCGCCAGAGGGTCGCGTCGCCGTACTCCTGGTAGGCGATCCAGTCGAGGCGGTCGCCGGGGTGGACGATGCGCGTGCGCTGTCCCGGCTGGCCGACGGTGGTCGGGTTCTGCGCCGGGTAGGTGCCCTCCTGCTCGACCTGCTGGAAGGTGACGTCGACCGTGGCCCGCACCGGCGTGCCGTCCTCCAGGAAGAGGGTGAAGCGCTGGCTCATCTCGGTGATGATGGCCTTGAAGCTCCACATCATGCCCCAGGAGAACATCACCCGCGGCGGCCGGCCCTTTTTATTCTTCTGGTTCTGCAGGCGCGGGTCGACCGCCATCAGCTTGAGCAGCTTGTCGGTGTGCTCGCGGACATCGGTGCCGTCCTCGTAGGTGTCGAAGAAGAGCGACATCTTGAGCGTGATCGCCCCGCCGCCGACGAACTTGGGCAGGGGCACATCGGCCCCCAGGATCTTGGGCGCCTCCCACTGGTTGCTCTTGGCAAAGGTGTATTCCGTGGGGTTGAAGAGGCAGTCGACCTGCTCGCCAGACTCCAGGTTGGTGATGTAGGCTTTCTCCAGGGCCATCGGTAACCTCCGCGGGCCAAGTCGTTTTCTTTTAAGAATGAGGCCGGCCCGCTGCCTCCCGGTATGCCAATCGATAGGGGCCAAAACGCCCCAACGTGCCGACGCGCCGAAGGTCAGTACCCCCGACGCTCACGCTCCAGCTCCAGCCGGTAACGGATACGGCGCAGGACCTCTTCCACCACCGCCTCTATGTCCGGCCCCGCCCCCTGGGCCGGCGGCGAAGCCGGGCTGCGCCGCTGCGCCGCCTGCTCCGTCGTCGTCTCCATCTCTTCGACGGTCACCGCCCGGCGCAGCGGGCCGGCCGACGGGCCGGCCAGCACCGGCCGCGGCGGCGGCGTCGCCCAGCCCTCGCGCACCGCGTGCACCACGGTCGGCACGGGGCCCTCCGCGACGACCGCCGGCGGCAGCGGCATGGCCGGCGGCGGATAACGGACCGGCGGCGCCGCCCGCACGGCCCGGCGCACCGTCTTCTCGGCCCACAGGGCCGCCGCCTCCTCCTGCCGCGACTGCGGAGCCCCCGGGCGGTCGCGGCCACCCTGGACGGCGTGCAGCGCCTCGTGGGCCAGCAGGGCCAGGCCCTGCGGTGCGCTCTCGTCGGGCCGCGTCGCCGAGAGCAGGACGTGCCGGCCGACCGTGGCGGCGAGCGCCCCCACCTCACGGGTGACGGCCGCGGCATCCGGCCCGGTGTGCAGGCGCACCCCGGCCAGGGGGAGCTGCAGCGCCCCCTCCAGGAAGCGGCGCGTCGCCTGGGGGATCGGCGCGCCCTCGCCCAGGCGGGCCAGGCGCCGGCGCACCTCCGGCGCCAGGTGGCGCGCCTCCTCGCCGGCCGCGGCCAAGACCGGCCCCTCGGGCTCCTCAATCGCCTCGGGAGCCCCGGCCGGCACGGCCGCCAGCCTCGGCAGCGGCCTCGGCCGGGCCGGGCTGGGCGGCAGCGCCTCCAGGCGCGGGCGGGCGAGGATGGGCACCGTGGGCGAAGGCGGCGGGGACCCAGGCCAGACCGGGCGCACAAGCGGCAGAGATAGGGGCTCCGGCAGTCCCGGGGGCGCCGACGCCGGGAATAGAGCCTCCGGCAGTCCCGGTGGCGCCGACGCCGGGGATAGAGCCTCCGGCAGTCCCGCGGGCTCCGGCGAGGGCCCCGGGAGGGGCCGGCCGGCGGCAGGTTCTGGCGCCGCCGGGGACACGGGACCCGGCCCCGCAGCCCGCGGGGCAAGGAGGGACTGCCGGGCCAGCGGCAGCGCCGCCGGGACGACGGCCGCTGCCGGAGGGCGTGGCCGCTCGGGCAGCGCCGGCG
>CAZQFV010000008.1:0-14307 GCA_964592645.1 uncultured Chloroflexia bacterium | reverse complement strand
GCCGCCGGGACGACGGCCGCTGCCGGAGGGCGTGGCCGCTCGGGCAGCGCCGGCGGCGATTCGGCGGGCGACACCGGCGATGGCCCCACGGGCCGCACCGCCGGCGGGACCCACTCGACGGCCAGCGGCACGGACGGGACGGCGACATCCGTCCCCGGAGCGGGAAGCCGCACGGGAGCAGGGCGGGCCGCCGCCGGCCGGCCGGCCGCGGGGCCGGGTCCGGGAGGAGGAGCAACCTCCTGCTCGACCGCCGGGGCGGCGCCGCGGGCCTGGCTCTGGCGCATGAGCCGCCGAATCAGTTCGGGCACCGGCGAGAGGCCGGTCTCGGCCCCCGGCGCGGGGCCGGCCGGCGGCGGCCCCTCCGCGGGAGGCGCCGGTTCCGAAAGGGGTGGGGCCGCGGCCGGAGCAAGCGCATAGGCCGCCAGGCGCTCCTGGGCAAACCGGCGGCAGGCGGCCGGACCGGGCAGCGGGCGGACGGCAGGAGTGAAGCGGGCCAACTGCCCGGGCAGGACGCCGCGCCAACTCGCCCTCTGGACCGGGGCGGCGGCCCTGGGCGGCTCGCGTCCCGCCCAGGCCGGCAGCGCCGAGAGCGCCGGCCAGCCCCAGCCCAGCGTGGTCCGCTGCCGCGCGGACAGGAAGGCTGCCGTGCTCGGCAGGACACCGGCCATGCGCGCCAGCGGCAGGGGCACCACGAGCGGGCGCGGCGGGGGCGGTGCCGTTCCAGGCCGCTCCCGTGGAGGAGGGCGCAGAAGCCTCCGCAGCCCACCGACCAGGTTGTTCACCATCCTTTGCAGGGCCATACTTCACCGTGCCCCATGAGAACGTGAAGACGCGAAACCCGGGTTCGCGGAACGGGTCAACGCTCCTAGACGAACCCCTGGTGGGCGATAACCAGCGTGTCGATGGCCACCCGGCCCTCGCCGGCCCGCAGCTCCGGCCCGGTCCATTTGACCGGGTAGGCCCCGGTAAAGTTCCAGCGCCGCACCTCGCCGCCGTCCGGGCTGTACAGGACGATGGAGAGGTTCTTGCGCTGGATCGTCCCCAGGAGCACGTCGCAGTACCATAGCCAGAGGTCATCGGAGCCGGCCGTGCCATGCTTCAACGTCAGGTCGGCATACTTGACCCGGCCGGGCAGCCGGTGCACGTAGCTGTTGAGGCCGCCCTCGGCGTACTCGGTGACCTCCACCTGGGCCTCCAGCCCGGAACACTCGGCAAAAGACGCCTGGGCGATGCCGTCGATCTCGACGAAGAAGGTATAGGACGGGAAAGGGTCGATCCGCTGACCGGTCTCTGGCATGGCATTCCCTCACGATCATCGGTCCCGGCGGGAGCACCGTCGGCCGGCACGCGACGGGCCGGCCGCCTATGAGCCCAGGCGCCGGTTGATGCGGCCGATCTGCTCAACCCACCGGCGGCGCTCGGCGTGCTCCAGCTCCAGGATCTCCCGGAGCGGCCAATGGAAATGGTAGGCGATATAGGCTACCTCCTCGTACAGCTGATCGAGGGGGTAGCCTGTCACGCCCCCCCCAGGCGGCCCATGTCCACTTCGAAATTGGCCCCACACTGCGGGCAGGCCACGGCGAAGCGCGTGCCGCCCTCGCCGTTGATGCGCTGGTAGAACTCCTGCAGGTAGGCCAGGTCCGCCGTAAAGAGCCGCTCGACGATCCCCGGGTTGACATCGGGTAGCGAGCCCAGCTTGGTGATCACCCGTGACAACAGGATGATGACCATGTAGGCCTCGTTGGCCCGCACCCGGGGGTCGCGCAACGGGACGATCTCATCCAGGGCCGTGGCCAGGCGCATCAATCCGCGGCGATGGAGGTTGCCCTCCTCGTCGACGTAGCCCTTGGGGAGGGTGAACTCGAACTCGGTCTGGAGCGCCATTCACGCCCTCACTTTACGCGCTCATAGCCCTCGACGACGATCTCCAGCTCCTCGATGGCCACGGTGTTGGACTTGGCGTCGGCAGCCGGCCCGGTGAGCTTGCTGGGCCAGGCGTTGACAAAGTTCCAGCGGGCGATCTCGGTGCCGTTCTGGTCGTACATGACGATCGAGCCGTTCTTGCGAGCCTCGCCGATCTTGCCCTCCTCGACCGTGCGGCGCCACTCCCAGAGGTCCATCGCGTCGGTGATGCCGCGCTTGAGGGTGACGTTGTTCCAGGTCATGCGCCCCGGCACCTTCTGGATGACGTACTGGCCCTTGGCGCCGGAGGCCTTGTACTCGACCACTTCGTTGGAAGATCCCAGGCCGGTGACCTCCTGGAAGGCGCCGACGATCACCCCCTGGAACTCGACGGTAAAATATGCGGAGATAAGCGGGTCTTTGCGATCTCCGTTGGCCATGGATGTGCCTCCTTTTGCGCTCTAAAGTTCCGCCTACTCGGACACCGCGGCTCCGCCGGCCCACTGGCTGATGCGGAAGATGACGAACTCGGCCGGCTTCACGGGGGCCAGCCCGATCTCGACGATCAACATGCCGGCGTCGCGGACCTCGATCGTGTTCAGCTCGGCATCACATTTGACGTAAAAGGCCTCGGAGGGCGTGGACCCAAAGAGCGCCCCGTCGCGCCAGACCCGCGTCAGGAAGGCGGTGATGTCGCGCTTGACCTTCTCCCAGAGGTCCATGTCGTTCGGCTCGAAGACGACCCACTGGGTACCGATTTCGATCGACTCCTCGACATAGTTGAAGAGGCGGCGGACATTGATGTAGCGCCAGGAGGCGTCGCTGGAGAGGGTGCGGGCGCCCCAGACGCGGATGCCGCGGCCGGGGAAGGCGCGGATGCAGTTGACGCCGACCGGGTTGAGGATGTCCTGCTCCTCCTTGGTGATCTGCACGGTCAGGCCCAGGGCCCCGCGGACGATCTCGTTGGCCGGGGCCTTGTGCACGCCGCGCTCGGTGTCGCTGCGGGCATAGATGCCGGCCAGGTGGCCGCTGGGCGGGAGGGCCAGGGGCTTGCCGTTGGCCAAGGGGTTGCTGACCGTAATCCACGGATAATAGAGAGCGGCGTACTTGGAGTCGTACTTGACGTCGTCGCTGCGCCAGTTCTTGACCTGCTGCGGGGTCAGGCCGGGCGGCGCATCGATGATGGCGAAGCGGTCCTTCATCTTTTCGCAGTGGGCCATCATGGCGCTCTGGACGGCCTGGACGTCGGCCGCGGTGAGGGCGCCGGCCTGGAACGCCGCCATCACGTCGGGGACGATGAGCATGGTGACCTCGTCGACCGCCTCGAGCCCACCCAGCCCGGTGCGCTTGGCGGGATCGCCGATAAAGGCGCCGGCCGAGACGACCGGTTTGCCCTTCTTCTTGGCCGGCGCGGCGGGTGCCTCTCCCTCGGACGGAGCGGCAGCTTCGGCGCTATCCTGCTCGATGCGCACGATGTAGCAGGTGCCGCCGCCATTGTGGAAGTAGCCGTACACTGAGTAGGCCAGGAAGGAGCCTTCGATGAATTCGCCGAAGGTATCGCGGAACTGGCTCCAGTTGGTGACCAGGGTCGGCGTGTTCACCGGCCCCTTCTCGGCAAAGCCGACGAAGGCGGCGACGGAGGTGCCCACCCCCTCGATCGGTTTTGCGCCCTTGTCCACCTCTTCGATGTAGACACCGGGTGACAGGTACTGTGGCGACATGCTGTCCTCCTTTTTCCACGGCACGAGCGCCCACCTTTCTGCCTGGCACCCGGGGCCTGGGGGCGCTCCGATCTGCGGCCCGGGGCAGGTTCCCGCACTAGATACCGAGGTCGTAGGGCACGGCCGTCCGGCCCGCGGCGGGCGGCGGCACGACGACCTTCTGCTCACGGGCTTTGCGCCCGGGGGCAGTCACGATAAAGGTATAGCTGCCGGGTTCGAGGTTGGGGAAGGTGTAACGGCCCGCGGCATCGGTGGTCGCCCGCAGGGCGCTGTCCTTCACCGCCACCTCGGCCCCGGCGACGGGCCGGCCCTGGTCGTCGCAGACGGTGCCGGCAACCTGGAGTATCTCCTCGAAGGGGCCCCGGCCCTGCTCCAGCCCCTCTTGCACGCGCACCACCTTGGTGGTGACCAGCGGCCCGACAAAGCGCTGGGCCACGTCCAGCGGCAGGACGACGCGGTAGTGGAGGGCCGGCCGCAGGTCGTTGCCCAGCGCCGTCCACAGGTCGCCGGGGTTGGGCACATCGTCGTGGCCCAGGACCGTGGTCGTGAGCGGCTCCTTGGCGTTGGCCAGCTCGCCATGGAGCAGGTCGCGCGGCAGCTCGCCGTGGCGCAACAGCACGGCCAGCACCCGCCAGAGCAGGCGGTGCTCGTCTTCCACGGCGCCGGCCCAGGTGGTGACCATGTAGGTGGCGTCGACCCGCTTGGGGGGCTGGCGCTTGGTGGCCTGGCCGTTGCCGTTGCGCTCCACCACCCAGTCGCTGCGCCGCAGCTCGGCGTTCTCTAAAAGGTCGTAGAGATAGAGGTTCACCGTCGGCTTGACGCGGCCGGCCGCCCAGTCGCGCTTGGGCTGGTCGAAGGAGACCTCCACCTCGCCGTTGGCGATGGGCAGGTCGCGGGTCAGGAGCTGTCTCAGCGTTTCGTCCAGGTCAGGAAGCATCGCCGCTCTTCTCCTTACTTCGCCGCCGGCTTGGCCGCGCCGGCGGCCGGCTTGGCCGCCGCCGGGGGCTTCAAGACGGCTCCCTGGGTCGCCCCGTGGTTGGTATCGACGTCGTACGCGTCCGCGTCGTCGCGGAGCGCCTTGGTCACTTCCTGCAACACCCGTTTATTCTCGGCGCTCAGCTCCTTCATCGTGCTGCCGCGGATCGATTTCAGATCCTCGGGCAGGTTCTTTTCCATATAGTTGCGCACACGGTCCACGTGGCCCTGCTCGTGGACGCGCACGGCCTTGATGAACTTGGCCCAGGCTTCCTTCTCCGGCTCGGAGGCCTTGTCAAAGTCCTGCCACTTGGGCAGCTCCACGGTGATGCTCTCGATCTTCAGGGGCAACGGGTCGACCACCAGCTCGCCCTCCTTCTTGACCGGCAGCCACTTGTCGATCCGGACCTTCCAGGAGGTCATGGCGGCATAGCGCTTGCCCTGGATGAGGAACTTGAAGTGCCCGGCGAGCTTGGCCATCTTGGGCTGTTTGATCGTGTACGATGTCTCGGCAGCGTTGGCGATCGCCTTGCCCATGTCATAGGTTTTGGCCTTGGCCGCGGCCGGCGCCGCGGGCGGGGCCTTGGCCGCCGGCGCGGGCCCACCGGCAGCGCCCTCGCCGGGGATCTCGTTCTCCCGCTCGACGTCGACCGCCTCCACCGGCGACTCGACCTCGCCGGGGAGTCCTTCCTCCTGGGGCAGGGCGACCTCCACCTCCTCGCCGGGGCCGCCCAGCGCACGGCCCAGCAGCGCCTGCAGGGCAGCGTTGCCCATGGTCTGCTGGCCGGCCCGCAAAAGGGAGGCGTAGCGGCCGGCGTTGGCCAGGCCGGGGCGGAGGGGATCGCGGAGCAAGTCTAGGTCGGCAGGCCCGGCACAAAGGCCCACATCCGGCGGCGCGGGCGCCCTGCCGCGCGGGGCCGCGGGCCCTTCCTCTCGCTGTTGGCGATCCCAGGTTCGCTTTCTGCGCCAGCCCATTGCCCACTCCTCACCAGGCTGCAGCACCGTGAACCATCTCCTGCCCTGTCGCTATCTTACCACATATAGGCCGCTACCGCCAGCACCTCGACAATCGTGCCGCCGTCGGACCGACGGTAACCCTCCTCCGCTCTCGCCTAGCGCCGGCCGCGCGGCACCTGGTCCGGCCGCGGCACGGCCATGCGCCCGTAGAACATCGCCCAGAGGCTCTGACGGTTCTGGAAGATGTACTCGCGGGCCCGGGCCGGGTCGAGGCGGCGCCAGAACCACCAGCCGGTGGTCGGCACTTCCTGGGCCTCGCCCTCCTCGTTGCGGGCGCCGGCGGCGATCACCTCACGGCGCGAGACCAGGAAGCTCTCCACCTCGCGCGGGGCGGGCCATGGCACCCCGTCGGGCCCGCCGGCCCCCATCACGCTCAGCATAAAGTAGAAGAGCGGCCAGCCACCGGGCTCGTTGCTCATGTCGATCTGTAAGCCGGCCACAGACGAGACAACGTTCAGGTCGTGCAGGTGCCTGCCCAGGATGCGGTCCAGGTTGGCGGTAATCACCTGGGTCATGGGCGCCAGGTACAGGGTGGCATAAAGCCCGATGTGCGGCGCCACGTTGAGCAGCGTGGCACCGGCGCTAAAGGCGCCGGCCAGGGTGTTGACGTTGGCCAGGGCCGCGCTGAGCTGGGCCGGCGGGGGCTCCTGGGCCAGGCTGTAGAGGACGCCGGCCGCGGCCAGGATCCGGTTGATCCGGCCCAGCCAGCGGGCGTACCTGCTGGCCTCCGGGATGGTGTCGCCGCGCAGCTCGGCAATGGCACCGGATATGTCCCGCGAGAGGTCGTGCAGGCCCATGCCGATGCTCACCGCATTGCCGACAAAGTTCATAACCTGCCCCATCACGTCGGGATCGTTCTTCAGGAAAGCAGCGCGCTTGGCCTCGTCCAGCTCGGCGTTGTGCTCCTGCAGCGCCGTGGCCGCGCTGGAGATGGCCGACCGGGCCTCGGAAAGCCGCTCGCGGACCAGGCGCTGCTTGCACCGGGTGATGTCCTCGCGCAGCTGCACGCAGCGGTCCCAGAGACCCTGGGCCACACCGACCATCGCTTCCCCAATCTCGTCCTGCATATTGTTCTGGTAGAAGGTGCGCCAGGCATCGACGTCGCCGTTCCAGGTGCGCACGTCGCCGACCACGCGCTCGGTCGAGGGCACCTCGTCCAGCCGCTGGCGCAGGTCGCTCCCCAGAAAGCGTAGGATATTGAAGAGCTCGCTGTAGATCGTCGGGGCATAGACGCCGAAGCGGGCCGTGACGCGCTGGAGGGAGGGCGGCACGCCGGAGAGGCTGGCCCGGGCGTTGGCGACGACCGCCTCGGCCGCGCGCTCGGCCTCCTCCTCGAAGGCATCGCCGGGGGAGGAGACCGCCAGTGGGCCTCCCGCCGGCGACTGCCCGCCCTGCTGCACGACGTGGGCCACCTCGTGCGCCAGGAGGCGCTGCCCGGCGGTGCTGGCCGGCTGGTAGGCCCCGGCGCGGAAGAAGATGTCCGGGCCGGTGGCAAAGGCGGTGGCGGCCACGCGGCCGGCCAGCCGGTCGGCCGGCGGGTCGGCATGGATGCGCACGCCGGACAGGTCGTGCCCAAAGAGTGGGGCCCACGCCGACTGCACGGCGGCGTCGAGCGGGCTTCCCCCTCCGCGCTGCTGCTCGATCTCCTGGGACACCTCTTCCAGGAGGCCCTGCGGCGAAACGGGGGCCGGCTGGGGATGGACGGCGCGCTGCAGCGCCCGGTTGCCCAGGGACTGCTGGCCGGAGCGGACCAGGGCCGCCCGCCGGGCGACGTTGGCCGGGTGGTCCAGGCGGGCATCGCCCAGGGCCGGGGAGGGCACGGCCGGTCGCTCCGGCCGCGGCGCTGCCGGCTGCTGTTCCGGCTCCCGCCCCGTCCGCCGCACCTCTTCGCGTTCCCGGCCATGCTTCTGCTTGGGCATCGTCCCTCCCCTAGTTGATCAACGACTCCGAGGAAACTCCTGGGACATTGGTCGAGGGCGCACGGACCGTCGTGGCCACGATCTTGGAGCAGTTCTCCGGGCAGGTAATCGGCTCACCGTCGGACTTGAGCGTGTGCGCGGAGGCCCCCGGCGGCATGTCCCGCTGCAGGCTGAGGGCGTTCAGGCGGTTGATCTCGGCGACCCACTGGTCGCGCGACTTGCTGCCCGCCGCGGTCAGCGCCGCATCGATCTCTTGCTTGACCTTGTCCTTGGGGCCGGGGCCAAAGGTCTGGGCGGCGACGGAGTTGATGATGCCGGCCCACTTGACCAGGGTGAGGGTATAGCTGCGTGTGTAGTCGTTCTCGTGCTCCTGCTCGGCCTGGGCGGCAATGCCGGCCATCTCGGCGCTGATCATCGTGGAAAAGGGCACTTTCTTGCCGCCCTGCCCGCACTGCGGGAAATTGGCGGTGACGAGCGCCCCCGGAACCACATATTCTCCGGCCGGCAGCGACCACTTGGAGACCGGCCCCATCTTCGAGGTCGTTTGCTTGACCTTGCCGGTGACCTGGTTGTTCTCCGCCGGGGTCCACTCATATTCGATCCGGGGGAAGGTTGCCTTGGAAGCCTCCCACCGCGTTTCGCCGTACTTCACCCTGGCGCCGGCCGCGCCACGGGCCGTATCGGCCTCCCGGAGGAACGCCACCGCCTCGGGGATGCCGCGGTTCAGCCCCTGGCGGGCCAGCGCGTCCCAGGAGCATGGCCCCGGACCAAAGGGCACGGGCTGCCCCATCAGGCGGCCGGCGGCCGGCGCGCCGAATTCCTCCTCAATCTCCTCGCCGGGGGCCGCTTCCACGCGGGCGGAGGCCGGCCTGAGAAAGCTCCCTCTGCGCTCCTCTTCCCGGGAGGAGCCCAACGCTCCGGGCACCGGACAGGAGTGGCAGGCGCCGCCAAAGGGGCAGAGGACTTTGGACGACAGCTTCAGCGGGCAGGATTGCATGAACCCCCGGGCAGTGTCCGGGCGATCGAGCAGGCGCCGGAGCATACTGTTGCCCACGGCGTGCTGCTGTGCGCGCAGAAGGGCAGCGCGCGGAGCGACATTGGCCGGCATGTCCAGGCGAGGGTGGCGCAGCAGGGCCGGGGTCACGGACAACAGCTCCACCGGAGAGGGCTCGAGCTGCTCCTCCGTCCCGGGCTGCTGCGCGGTAGGCTCTTTCTGCTCCTGCACGGCGCGCCGGCGCCTACGGAACGGCATAGGGTTCCTCCTCCGGCTGAAGGGTCTCGCCGGGAACCAGCGCGGGATTTACCACCGACCGGTCATAGTCCAGCCATACATTCTGATCGTTGCGGCAGCTATAGAGGCGGCAGATGGCCGGCCGCCGCTCATAGATCGTGCACTGCAGCGTCTCTCGGTCCAGGTGGACGCAGTAGCCGTCGGCGCCGTGGCGGATCATGTAGGGCTGGTCCAGCCGCCAGCGCACCGTACCCTCCTCGATATCCTGGGGCGAGAGGGCAAAGTTCAGCTTGCAGCAGGCCGCGCGGCAGAGGTCGCGGCGCCCGGCGCAATCGAGGCGCGCCTCCTGGCCGCCCAGGTTGTACTTGTCGCGCTCCTCGCCCATCTGCACGCCGAGGCGCTGCTGCTGGAAATGGGCGGCCACGCGCTGCGCCGCGGCGTCCTTGCGCGCCTCCAACTCGTCGATGCCGGCCAGGCCCTTGGCGATCAGCGTCTCGGCCAGGGCGTAGCAGTAGGAGAGGGCCTCGAAGAGCCGCAGGCTGTGGCCGTTCAGTTGGCCGTGGCAGTAGCGCAGGCCGGCCAGCCAGTCGCGCTCCTCCAGGGAAAGGCCGGCCGCGGATTCACCTTGCTCGGGGGTCATCGTTTCTCCTCCCATGCTTCCTCCACCGGAAACGGCGCCGGCACCTTGTTCTCGAAATCGAGCCAGATACGCCGGTCGTCGCGGCAGTCGTAGACGCGGCATACGTAGGGCCGGTGCTGAAAGATGCGGCACCGGTAGGTCTGCGGGTCGCAGTGCGCGCAGTAGCCGTCGGCGCGCTTGCGCATCCAGTAGGGCTGGCCGTAGTCCCAGCGGGCCACCCCCTCGTCCAGGTCCTGCTCCGTCAGGCAGAAGCTGTAGCGGCAGCAGCGCGCCCGGCAGATCGGCAGGCGCTCCAGGCAGTCGACAAGGATGTTGTTCTCGGCGGCGTACTTGTCCCCGCCCTTGGCCAACATCACCTTGGGGACGGGATTCTCCTCCACCCCGGCGCGGGCCTCGTCCAGACGCTTCTGCAGCTCCTCGCGGGAGACCAGGCCGCGCTCCATCAGCAGATCGCCCAGGGCGCGGGCAAAGGCCAGCGCCTCGCGCGTCTCGATCTGGGTGATCGTCATCAGGACATGGGCAAAGCGCCAGCCGCGCTCCACCTCCGGCAGGGGAGGGGGTTCCACCTCCACCCCCTCCAGCGGCGGGTGGGCCGGCTTCCAAGTGGCGACACGCACCACCTCTACACTGCTGGGATCGGTTCCCGCTGCCTTGGTGCCTTTGTGGTTCACCGTTCCTCTCTTTCAGGCCGCCGTGGCGCAACGCCATAGATCGGCATAACCCGGCATCGCTCTGCGCCGGGGCGGTGGGCACGCCGCCCCAGTCTCCCATCGGTTCGCCCAACTCGACATCGACCCGGCCGGCCTCGGGCGGGGTCCCGCGCAGCCCGCCCCACATCGTCCGCACCGCCGCGACGGGCAAACGCGCCTGGACAAGGGCGAGGATTTCCTGCCGTATGGGAAGGCTTCGGCTTGCCCCCCAAGGGTCCGGAGGACCCCTATCGACTACTCGACCACCGGGCCAAAGTCGCCCTCGGTGATCACTTTGCCCATCTTCTGGAACTCGCGCCGGGCCGCCTGCAACAGGTGGCCCATGCGGATCACCTGGCCGTCCTCCGCGGCCAGGAAAGCGGCTCCCAAGGCGATGTTGCGGATATGTCCCCCGGTCACCCGGAAGCGCCGGGCAAGTTCGGCGCGGTCCACGTCGTCGGCCAGGGGCGCCTGCTCCGGAAAGATCACCTCCCAGATGCCCCGGCGCATGGCCTCGTCGGGGAAGGGAAAGTGCACGACAAAGTGCATACGCCGCACAAAGGCGTCGTCCAGGTTGCCGTAGAGATTGGTAGCCAGGATGGTCACCCCGGCGTGCTCCTCCAGCGCCTGCAGGAGGTAGGCGACCTCGATGTTGGCGTAGCGGTCGTGGGCATCGCGCACCTCGCTGCGCTTGCCGAAGAGGGCGTCGGCCTCATCGAAGAAGAGGATGGCGTTGGCCCGTTCGGCCTCGGCAAAGAGGGAACGCAGGTGCTTCTCGGTCTCGCCGACGTACTTGCTGACCACGGCGGAGAGGTCGATCTTGAGCAGCGGCAGGGCCAGCTCCCCGGCGATGATCTCGGCGGCCATGGTCTTGCCGGTGCCGGAAGGGCCGGCGAAGAGGGCGTTCAGGCCGCGTCCGAGCGGCCGGCGGCGGTCGAAACCCCAGCGGTCGTAGACCTGGTCGCGCCGGCGGATGGCGGAGGCGAACTCGCGCAGGTGGCTCTTGACGTCGTCGGGAAGGACGATCTCGCCCCATGCATGGCGGGCGACGATCGGCCGGGCCAGCCCCTCCAGCGTCGGGGTGACGACAAAGGCGACGGCCTCCTCCAGGTCGGAGAGCCGCAGGGCGGTGCGGCCGCGGCTATAGGCCAGGCCCTGGGCCCAGGCCACGGCGTCGCGCACCTGGCCGCCGTTGAGGCGGTAACGCGCCGCCAGGTCGGCCGGCCGCGCGCCGTCGACCTCCCGGCCGGCCAGATGGGCCGTCCAGAGCGCCTCGCGCAGGGCCAGGCCGGGCAGCGGAAAGCTCACCCGCACGGTGCCGGCCGGCGCGCGCTTGCCGCCGGCGAAGCGTTCCCCGGCCAACAGCAGCGGCACGCGGCAATCGGCCAGGAGCGGGGTCCAGGCCGCCAGGTCCAACCCGGCATCCTCGTGGCAGTAGAGCAGCGCCCTGTGCAACAGGGCATCGCGCAGGGCCAGGCGGGCGCGCTCGCGCGGGGGCAATTCGGCCTCGCCCTCGGCGAGGGGCAGCATCTCCAGGAGCGGCCGGCCCAGCTCCCAGGCCAGGGACCGGGCGGCCTCGCCCCGGCCGCTGCCGGCGATCCCCTCCAGGAGCAGCACGCGGACGGTGCCCTCGCGCAGGCCGGGGAGCAGGGACTGCAGGGCGGCGCGGAGGTCGTCGGGCAGGAGCAGGTCGGCCAGGGGCCGGCCGGGATCGGCCCACTGCAAGAAGGGGAAAGGCGCGGCCTGGGGTTCCTCGGCGCCCAGCAGGTAGACGACGATGCGCGGGTCTACCAGGATGGTCTGCTGCAACAGGACGGAGGAGGGGTCCGTGGGCAGGCCCTCCAGCCGCACCAGGCGGTGCCGCAGCAGCGGCGCGCCGGCCAGGAAGCGGCCGCGCACGAGTGGGTGGGCGGACTCGTCGGGGGCAAAGAGGCGCAGGGCCAGGAAGACGCCCGGCCGGCCGCGGGTGACGTCGTCCTGAAGAAAGGCCAGCAGCCGGCCGTAGCGCGGATCGACCTCCGGGAGCAGGGCCAACAGCAGGATGTCGCGGTCCAGCGAGGAAAGCGCCAGGCGGTCCAGTAGCCGCCCCAGGCGCGAGCCCGGCGGGCAGCCCAGCTCCTCCAGACGGGCGTCCAGGGCCGCCCCCTGCTCCTGGAGCGCCTGCAGCGCCGGAGGGGATGGGAGGGCGGCGACCCCGGGCAGCGTCCGCAGCAGACGATCGACCTCTTCGTCGGAGAGGAGCAGGCCGCGGTAGGGGTCGGAGGGGTCGGCCCCCAGGAGTCGCTGCTCCAGGGCGGCGCGGCGCACACGCAGCGCCACCCTCTCCAAAGCCAACGTCAGCAAGGAGTCGGTAGGTGGGGTGCTCTGCTGGGAACCGTCTCGGACCTGCACAGGAAGCTCCTTTAGGCCGTTGCAGGGTGTACGGCCACACGGCACGGTCCTCGTCGACGCAATCCCATTATACCGCGGAAGGGAAACTTTGTCCAGCTTCAGCGCCCCCACAACTCCTGCCACCACTCCCACAAGGTGCGCTCGCCGAAGCGCTCGACCAGATCGCTGCTGGCCCGCTCGGGCGTGATGTCCTGCTGGGTCTCCTGGCTGAGGTAATGGCGGTGATCCATCACCCAGACATACAGCTCCGCCTCGGTCCGCTTCGGGAAGTGTCGGGCGACGCCCTGCTCCCGCACCACCTGCACGATCGGCAGATAGACCGTATCGTACCAATGGGTGACGGCCTCTTCCCAGGGGATTTCCCGCCGGTGCTCCAGCCCCAGGTAGTAGCGGTGGACGGCGATATGCTCCAGCAGGACGTCGTACAGCCCGGGCTCGGTGACCTCCAGGCGCGAATCCGGGCGCAGCCGGTCGAGGCCGGTCTGTTCCAGGAAGCCGGCCTGCTCCGCTTTGAGGATCAGCTCCCTGGGGGACATACCGGGCTCCAAATCCACCGGAGTGGGCAGTTCGATCACCTCGGCGTCGATATATTCCTGGCCCTGCTCCCGGGCGGCAGAGATGCGGTGATGGCCGTCGAGCACGAAGTAGGCCTGTCCCACCTGGTAGAGCTGTACCGGGGGGAGAGCTTCGTCGGCCCGCAGCGCCCGGTGGATGCGCGCCCAGCGCTCGCGGCTTTCTGCGCGCCGGGGGTGAAAATCGCGGTCGAAATCCTCTGCCTTGTCCACGCTCCCCACGATGCGGCTCAGCTCGACAGGGCGCACCCCGCGATAGAGGCTGTGGCGCAGGTGCAGCTTTGCCGCCACCTCATCAAAGGGCCAGAGCAGGTTCGGCCGGCCGGAAAGGAACGCGGCCACAGAAGAGACAAAGGCCCGGAAGTGGGCCCGATCGAACTCCGCCCGGCTTTCATCTAGGTTCATGGGCATCCACTACCTCCAGGAGGTGATAGCCGTAGGCATTGACCACCTCGGTGACCCCGCGGCGGGTGCGGACGGGGATCCGGCGGTCGTAGGCGTCATAGTGCCCGTGGACCAGGTAGCGCGGTTTGAAGCAATCGATCAGCCATAGAAAGGTGCGAAACCCTCGATGGGGCCGGTCCGGACCGTCCTGCATCCCCCAAGGTGGGGCGTGCGTCAGCAGGAGGTCGAGGTAACGTCCTGTCCGCAAGCGGTTCAGGAGCAGCGCCGGCACCAGGCGTAGGGCGCGGAGCGACATCTCGGCCTCGGTGTACTGGTGCGGCCCCGGGCGGTAGCGGCGCGATCCGCCAAGCCCCGCCAGAAGCAACTGCGGGCCGGCCGGCCGCGCCCTATGCCGGGCAGCCCGCCCATCCAGGCACAGGCAACCCAGCGGCGGCCGGGCGTTCTGGCCATCGGCTCGGACCCACTCCTCCCCATGGTTGCCGTACACATAGTAGAGGGGCACGTCCAGGAGATCCACCAGGAACTCCAGATAGGTGCCCGGCAGGTCGCCGGCGGCCAACACCAGATCGACACCGGACAGGCGGACCTTGCTCTCCAACGTATAGACCCGTTCATCCACTGTGTCGCTGACGCACAGGACAAGCACGGCCGGGCCTCCTTGCGGAAAACGCCACCGGCGGCCGAATGCCGGGCGCCCCGGACATTGCCCGCCGGCGCCGGCGGGCCGGAGCCCCTCCCGCATGGGGGGCTCCTGTGTACGGTTCCCTATTATAGCACAGGCCGGCCCCGATGTAGTGGGCAGAGAGGTTTGACCGGTATGTACCGGGCACAGACGTTTGTCCATC
>CAZQFV010000007.1:143865-152320 GCA_964592645.1 uncultured Chloroflexia bacterium | reverse complement strand
GGGGCGGCCGGTGAGGAGGGCGGCGATGGGCAGAAAGGGCCAGGTCTTGGTGATCTTTGCCGTCTTCGTGCCGTTGGCCGTGCTGCTGTTCTTCTTGGCCCTGGGCATGGCCGCCCTCCAGGACGCGCGCGCCCATGCCTCCTACGCCCTGGGCGTGGCTACGCGGGCCGGGGCCCGCCGGGTGGACTATGCCGGCTACGGCCAGGGCGCGGTGCGCTTCGCGGCGGATGTGGTTCCCACGGTACGGGACGCTTTCCGCGAGGCGCTGGCCCTGCGGCCGGCCGGCCTGGGGGGCACGCCGGAGGAGATCGCCGCCGCCGTCGAGGTGGCCGTCGGCTACGGCTCGCCGGATGTCCCCTGGCAGAGCCCCTTTGGGGAGCGGCGCGCGCACCGTTCCCCCACGGTGGCGGCCTATGTCCGGGTGCCGGTGCGGGTATGGATGTTCGAGGTGGCGGTGCCCATCGTTTCGGAAACGGAGGTGCGCTGATGCGCGGAAAGGGGCGTGGCCAGGCCACCGTCGAGTTTGCCGCCGTCGCCGGAGTGGCGCTCCTGCTCGTCGTGGGCGCGATCCAGTCGCTGTTTGCCTTCTACATCACCCGCCAGGTGCGCGCCGCCGCGGAAGAGATCGCCGACCTGGCCGCGATCCACGGCGGGGCATCCGGCGAGGTGCAGGAAGCGATCCCGGCGATCCTGGAGGCCCATCGCCTGCACCGGACGCTGGCCGAGTGGCGAATCGAGCCGCCGGCCGCGCCCTACCTGGAGCCGATCACGGTGACGCTGCGCTACAACCTGGTAGTGCGCTTCTATGGGCTGTTCGAGCTGCCCATCCCGCCGCAGCAGGTGCGGCGGCTGAGTGAGGGGGGATAAGCGCATGCCTTTCGCCTACTGTCTGGTCCATGGGCTGATGACGCTGCACCTGCGCACCGAATGCGGGGAAGAGGAGCTGCCGGCCGCCTCCTACGAGGACCGGATCGGCGCCGCGGCCCTCTTCCACGGCGGGGCCCGCGCCCGGCGCGTGGCCCGCTGGGACGCCGCCGGCTGGGACACCTGGTGGGCCCTGGTAGAGCGGCGGGCAGAGGGCCGGCCGCTCGTCGCCGCCGTCCCGCCGCTGGAGGGGGGCGGGATCCCCGCCGGGCTGCCCTCCGTTCACCTCGTGCCCCCCATCGTCGCCGTGCGTGCCGCCGGATCGCTGCCGCGGGGGATGGCTATCTATGTCGGTGCCTTTGGCATAGAGGCCGCGCGCTTCGACGCCGCCGGGATAGAGGAGCCATCCACCCTGGCCCCGGGGCTGGAGGCGCTCTACCGCGCCGTCGTCGCCGAGCGCTTCCGCCGGCAGCGCCGCGCTCTCCTGCCGGCGGAGGTACCGGCGCTGCTGCGCGAGGGGGAGCCCGTAGACGTGACGACACTGCTTGTGGGTATCCTCCCCTTGCTCGCCGGCCGGCCGGCCATCCTGGGGGGCGAGGACGGCGCGGTGACCGCGGCGCTGGCCGCGGCGCTGGGCGAGCGCGGGCACGAGGTCGGCGTCGTCGACCCGCTGGATGGCCTGGAGCGCCTGCTGTGGGCCGTGGGAGGGGTGCTGTGAAAGCCCTCACCCACTTCTCCGCCGGCGGCGCCGCCGGGGCCGGCCTGGCCCTGGCCGTGGGGCTGCCCCTGGGCTGGGAGGCCGCTCTGCTGGCCGGCGCCCTGGGCGCCGCCGTGCCCAACGTCGAGTACGCCTTCTTCCGGCTGGCCCGCGAGCTACGGGCCCGCGGCAAGATGGGCCCCTGGCTGGAGGCTGCTGCCGCCATGGGCCAGGAGCGCGGCCCATGGCACGGTCTGGAGTTCTTGGCCATCACCGGCACGCTGGTCGGGTTGGTGGGCCTGCTGCTGCGCACCCCTTCCTTCCCCCTGCTCATCGTCGCCTTCCTCGGCGGCTGGCTTTCTCACCTGCTGCTCGACCTCCTCAACGGCGGCATCCGCCCCCTGGCCCTCCTGTTTCCCTATCGTTGGGTCTCTTTCCCCCCCTGGGGCCGGCGCCGCCTCGTGCGCGGCGGGCCGGCGGAGATGGCCGTCCTCCTGGGGAGCGGCTGGGTGTGGGTTTGGAGGATCGTCGAACGGCTGCTGCCCTGGGCCGAAGGGGCGCTGCGACAATAGGACACGGATTTCGGCCACGGATACACGGATCGTGTTGCGCCAAGGGCCCTGGATGCTTTTCCTGAAGCTAATAGGGAACCCGGGGAAAAAGAGGAGAGTACACGAGGAGAAGATGCCATGAAACAGGGAGCCCTCTGCCTGCTGCTCTGCATACTGCTGGCCTCCGCCGCCCCTGCCGGGGCCGGCCGGGCGGTGCCCACCGCCCTCTATTTGGACCACTTTGAGGATACCGCGCTGCTGGAGGAGGTCGAGAACCTCGTTGCCGCCGACAGCTTCCTGCAGGTGCCCGGGGAGGTGCGCTGGGTCCAGGACAGCTTCGCCGACTTTTACCCCGGCGCCGGGGTGGGTGTCGACCTCTATGCCCAGCCCGGGTCCGTCGTCCTGGCGCGCTTCACCCCGGACCGCCGGGTGAACGACAGCGCCGCCGGGCTGCAGACCGACGCCGCCGCGGCCTACGGCCGGTGCCCGGCGGGCAGCATCCAGGACATCCCTTGCCTCTACGCCGCCTGGGCCGACGGGCGCGGCGGCGACCTGGACATCTACTTTTCTCGCTCCACCGACGGCGGCGCCACCTGGACGGCCAGCCGGCGCCTCAACACGGCCCACACCGCCGGCGACCAGCGCCTGCCGGCCCTGGTTGCCTCCGGTAGCCGCGTCTACGCCGCCTGGGAGGGGGCGGCGGGCGTCTACTTCAGCCGCTCGCCGGACGGCGGAAACACCTGGTCCGAGGACGCGCTGCTCGCCGCGGGGGGCAGCGAACCGCGCATAGCCGCCAGCCCCGTTATCGCCCACGACATCCTCTACCTGGCCTACCTGGCCGAGGAAAGCCCCGGCGATGTGGACGTCTACGCCCGGCGCAGCGCCGACAGCGGCAACTCTTGGAGCCCGCCGGAGGACGTCGTGGAGCCCGAGCCGGCCGGCGCCCGGCAGGGCGCGCCGGCCATCGCCATGGCCGACGGCGCAGACGACGTCTGGATCGCCTGGGTGGACGACCGCGAAGGCCAGGCCCACATCTATGCCGGCCGGCGCGTCGGGCCCTTGTGGTCCAACATGCGCGTCGACGCCGCGCCGCCCGGGGCCGTTCCCAGCCAGCCGGCGCTCTTCTACCCCGGCCGCGCGCTGCCGGCCCGCTGCGCCTGGGCCGACGGCCGCGGAGGGCAGAGCGCCCTCTACTGGGCGCGCTACGACTCCGAGTGCGGCTGGGTGGAGATGGGAGCCATCCCCCACACCGCCGGCGCCCATTCGCCGGCGGCAGCGCCGGCCCCGTCCGGCGCCTGGGCCGGGTGGAGCGCCGCCCCACCCGGGACGGAGGACATCCCCTGGGCCGGCCGGTACGACGCCGGCGAATGGGGAACGCCGGCCGCCGTCTCCGACCACCTCCCTGGCGTCTCCCACTCTGCCGTGACCCTGGCCCAGGCCGACCTGTCCGGCGCCACGATCGCCGTCCTCTGGTCTGACGACCGCGGCGACGAGGGCGACATCTACACCGCCGCCTCCGACGGCGGCTACCGCTCGACGGGAATCTATACCTCCACCGTGCACCGCTTCGGCGACCTGGCCGCCTGGGGCCGCATTGCCTGGACCGGCAGCGAGCTGACCTGCCTGGCCGTGGAGGTGCGCGGCGGCGATACGCCCATCCCGGACACGAACTGGAGCCCCTGGACGGCGGCGGACAAAGGAAGCCCCGTGCCCCTGGCGCCGGCCGCCTACTTGCAGTACCGAGCGCGGCTGCAGCGTACGACGGACGGCAATACGCCAACGCTCGAGTCCCTGGAGGTCGCGGCCTTGCCCCGTGCGGGTACGGCCGTCTCGGTCCCCGCGGGGCGGTGCGTCGCCTCCTGGGGAGAGTTCGCCAGCGAGGGGGATGCCCCGCCGGGGACCACGCTGACGCTGAGCCTCCTGGACCTCGACGGCCGCACCATCGTCAGCGACGTGGTCACCCCCTACGACCTTTCTGCCCTGTCCCCGGCCCTCTACCCGCGGCTGCGGCTGCGAGTGGACATGCAGCGCTCCCCCGACGCCACGCCTCTGCTCAACTGGTGGCAAGTGAGCTGGCAGGAAGGGACCATCCAAGCCGGGTTCGCCTTCGAGCCGCCAGCCATCTACACGCCCACGGTGGTGCAATTCACAGACCAGTCCACGGCCACCGTGCTGCCGCTAGCCTACGCCTGGCACTTGGGCGATGGGGTAACGACGACGCTGCAGCACCCCACCCACACCTATGCCCTCCCCGGCCTCTACACGGTGACGCTGCGCGCCGCCGGGGAGTGCGGAGAAGACGCCCTCACGCGGACGCTGAACGTGCGGCCGCTGCCCACCGTGCCCCCGGTCGCCGCCCTGTCCCACGGGCCGCTCTGCGCCGGATCGGAGGTCTCTTTCACCAACCGCAGCAGCGACGCCGTCTGGTGGCACTGGGACTTGGGCGATGGGCAGGGCAGCACGCGCTTTCACCCCACCCACCTCTACGGCGCCGCGGGGGACTATACCGTGACGCTGGCCGTGACCAATACCGTGGGCAGCGACCGCGCCACGGAGCTGCTGGCGGTGCGGCCGGCCCCCACGGCGAGCTTCACCTGGGCGGCGGAGCTGCTGACCGTGACGCTGACGCCGACGGTGAGCGGGGACCCCGATCTGCGCTGGGATTTCGGCGACGGCACCACCTCGACGCTGGCCCATCCTGTGCATACCTACGCCGCCTCCGGCGCCTACACCGTGACGCTGGACGCGGCCAACGCCTGCAGCGCGGCGACGGCCGTGGGCCGCGTGGAGGTGTTCTGCGCGCCAGCCGCCGTGCTCGGCCTCTCCTGGCAGCCGGCCGCGCCGACCCCCGGGGAAACGATCACCTTCACCGCCGTGGCGAGCGGTTCGCCGCCGCTGGCGCTGAATTGGGCCTGGAGCGACGGCGGCGCGGCCCAGGGAGCGATCGTCACCCGCGCCCTGGCCCTGCCGGGCAGCTACGCCGTCACCCTGACGGCCGGCAACCCCTGCGGGCAGGCAACGGTCGCGGGACGGGTGCAGGTAGCGCGGCCCGTGTTCCGGGCCTTCCTGCCGCTGGCAGCCCGCGAGTTCTACGCCGGCGACGCCTTCGAGCCGGACAACTCGCCCGGCCAGGCCCGGCTGCTCAAGCTCGACAGCCCCCAGCAGCACGACTTTGGCATGCCCGGTGATATCGACTGGGTCTACCTGGAGCTGGAGGCCGGGGTGACCTACAACCTGCGCACCATGGACCTGGGCGGGGAGGCCGACACCTGGATCTACCTGTACGCGCCGGGCAGCTACGGAGCGCCGCTGCTGGACAACGACGACTGCAACGGATGGACGCGCGCCAGTTGCCTGACCTTTGTCCCGGCGGCGGCGGGGCGCTACGAGCTGCTCGTGACCAACATCGTCGGCCTGTGGGGGCCCGGAGTGCGGTATACCCTGGAGATGCGGATGGAGTAAGGGGGCCGGCCACAAAAGCTTGGTGCCTTGGTTCGATCGGCACCGGCAGAGGATCGAGGAGGAAAAATGGATTCACGGCCCTGCTGCGCGGCGCTGGCGCTGCTCCTGCTGGCCCTGCTGCTGGCCCCGCCGGCCCAGGCCGGCCGGCCGCTGGACGTCACGCCCACCAAGACGCCCCTGCCCAGCCCCACCAAGACGGCGCTGCCCACGGAGACGCCGCCGCCCACGGAGACGCCGCCGCCCACGGAGACGCCGCCGCCCAGCGCCACGCCTATCCCGCCTACGGCCACCCGCCGGTCGGCCGAGACGCCCGAGCCCTCGCCCACGGCCACGCCCGCCCCCCCCACCGCGCCGCCCAGCGCCACACCTCCCCCCACGGCGACGGGTCGGCCCACCGGCCGGCCGGCCTCGCCCACGCCCAGCGCCACGCCAGCGCCCACGGCAACGGCCCTGCCCAGTGCCTCGCCCGCCCCTTCGTCCAGCCCGACGCCCTTCCCCACGGAGACGCCGCCGCCAACAGAGACGCCCGCGCCTACGGCAACGCCCGCCCCTACGGCAACGCCCCAGCCCACGGCCACCCCCACGCCCACGGCGACGCCCGCGTCGGCGCGGCCGGCCGCGCCGACGCAGGGCCCGCCGCTTTTGCCCCTGGCCCTGGCCGCGGCGGGGATTGCCGGGCTGGCGGCGGGACTGGCGACCCTGCTCATCCGCCGGCCGACCTCCCTCGCCTCTCGGAGCAGGTCTTTTCCCCCTTCCTCCGGGGAGGAGCGGAAAGGGGCAGGTCCGGAGGAGGCCGCCGAGCCCACCGGCCCGGCGATGAGCGAGGAAGAGCGCCGGCTGCTGGCCGGGCTTTGGGAAAAGTATGCGCGCCGCATCCGGTGAGGCGGAAGGGGGAGATAGGTCCGGAGGAGCTCATGAACCCCAAGAACGCGATCGGCGGCATCCTGGTGGCGCTCGGCCTGGCGGCCCTGGCCGCGGCCGCCTTCCTCCTCTGGGGGCGGCCCCCCCTCCCCATCGCCCTCCCCATCGCCCTCCCTACCGCCTGTCCCAAGCCCCCTGCTCTCCCTCACCCCCTCGCCCACCCTCACCCCCTACACCCGCCTCCCCCGCTCGCCGCACCCCCAGGCCGGCCTGCGCGTCTCCTGCAACGCCCCGGCCGAACTGTCGCTCATCGACGACCGCGCCGGGGAAGCGCTGGCCATAGGAGCTTGCGCCCCCGGACTGCCCCAGCTATGGGCCGGCCTGCCCCCGGGCCCCTACCTGCTGCGCTGCTACAGCGCCGAACTGGACTGGCAGGAGGAGCACCGGTTGGGTCTCCTGCCGGGCCCCAACGAGCGAGACGTGCTCTTCCCCGGCATCATGGATGTCCTGCCCGTCCCGGTCAACGCCTCCCTGGAGGTGGACGGCCAGCAGTACGAGGGGGCGGTGCGGCTGTCTTACCCCGCCGCCCAGTACCCCTACACGGCCACGGTCTACGCCTCGGCCCCCGGCTACCAGGAGGACGGCCGGATCCTCCTGGCCGAGGCCGGCGTGCACCACATCTACGTGATGGTCCTCCAGCCGCTGCCCACGCCCCCGCCGCGCACCGCCGCGCCCACCCCCGTCCCCTGGACGGTGGAGGAGCGCGTCGCCCTGGTGCGGCAGAAGCTGTATGAGAAGGCCAACTGCTGGCGGGCCGAGAACGGCCTGTCGCCGCTCCCCTACCTTTGGGAGTGGCAGGCCCTGGCCGACGACATGGCCCGCGGCTGGCGGGACTACTTCCTGGCCCACGGGCCGGAGGGCTTCGATGAAACCCCCTGGCGGCAGCAGTTCCGGGCCGCCGGGGGGGACGCGGCAACCAGTGGCGCGGGACTCGTTCTGTATGCCCCCGACTACTACACGAACATGGTCCCGGGGACCCGCTGGGAGACCTTTGATATGTGCGACCCGGCTTGTCCCAAGTACTACTACTGGTATGACCGACACGCCGACCTGCCGCGGGCATCGGGGGTAGTGATTGGGATGGCGCCGTGGTGGGAGGGGGACATCCTCCACGCCGCCGTGATCATCGGTCTCAAGTGGTGAGGGAGGGAGAAGATGCGCCGGACCAATGTTTTGCTGCTGTTGCTGCCGATCGCGCTCGGCGCGGCCGGGGTGCTCGGCCTGCTGGCCCAGGGGGAAGAGTGCGGGTTTGCCAATCAGGGAATGCATCCCATCCAGACAGGGGGCATTTCACTTGAGTGGGGACTTCAGGCGCACCGCACCCACTGCACCCGCTCCCACATCTCTGCCCATCGGCCGCTGTTCAATTCCCCCGGCACGGCCAGCATCGGATGGACTCTGTCCCTGGTCCAGCGCGCCCCGCCGCGTTTCATCCGCCACTGCACCACGTTCTTGCACGCGCCCTCCATCGAGCCGCTGCCAATATGGAGGCAGACGGGACCGCCTACCACCTGGGCCTGATCGTGAACCCCCAACTGCGCCAGCGTGGCTATGGCCGGCGCCTCCTGCGCGCCCTCCCGTCCCGGCCAGAAAAAGCGCCGCTGGCCAGGTTGGTGGCGGCTGTGGAGTTCGATAACCTGGCCAGCGGCGCTGTCTCCGGGCAGCCAGTCTCGCCCAGCAGGGCAACGAGCCCGACGAGGAAGGGTTCCTGGTGTTCGGTTGCCGCCCGCGTGAGGGCGGCTAACCTATTCGTCGCGCCGCGGCACGCGCTGGCCCCGGCGCGGCCCGCTGCCCTTGGGCCGGATGGTCGTCTTGGGCCTTTCTGTCGCCGGTCGCGGCGTCGGCTGGGTCGGGTGGCTGGGCTGGGCTTGTGTCGGGTGGGTGGGCTGGGTCGGGGTGGAGGAGGGGGGCTGTGCGCCAGCGCCGCCCAGCAGCCCGCCCAGCAGCCCCGCCAGGTCGC
>CAZQFV010000007.1:0-143765 GCA_964592645.1 uncultured Chloroflexia bacterium | reverse complement strand
CGCCGCCGGAGGGGGCCTCCTGCGGCTGGCCGCCGCCCAGCAGCCCGCCCAGCAGCCCCGCCAGGTCGCCGCCGCCGGAGGGGGCCTCCTGCGGCTGGCCGCCGCCCAGCAGCCCGCCCAGCAGGTCGCCCATGCCGCCGCGGGTGGCGACTTCGCCGCGGGCCGCCGGCTGGCCGGCCTCCGCCCGGCGCTGCCGGATCAGCTGCACGAGGGCATAGATCGCCTCCTGGGCCCGCTCCGGGGACACGCCAAAGCGTTGGACCACGAGCCTGATCAGGTCTTCCATGATTTCTCCTCCTTGAGAGAGAAATGGGGTTCTCCCTACAGGCTATTGTACAACGAATCTTGCCGTTTGGCAAGGCGCATTTTTCCCTTCCGAATCAGCCCCTTGACACGACCGGCGTTTGGTGTAAGATGAAACGGTCGGCCCGTCCACCCGGCGGTGGAATCTGTACATTCAATCGCCGGGTGGGCGGACAAGAGGAGGGCCCCGGATGGGTGGATGGCGGGGCGGGCCTGGCATTCGCCCCTCCAGGGGAGGAGTGTATGGCAGAACAGGCGGCGGCACCGCTGTTGGCGCGGGTCGGGCAGGCGCTCCTGGACCTGCTCTTCCCGCCGCGCTGCGTGGGCTGCCGGCGGGGCGGGGCCTGGCTCTGCGCGGCCTGTCTCGAGCAGGTGGGGCGGGTGAGCGGGGCGCTCTGCCTGCGCTGCGGCCGGCCCTTTGCCGGGGCCGGCCCCTGCCCGGCATGCCGCGCCGGCCACTGGGCCCTGGACGCGGCGCGCGCGCCCCTCTTCTTCGAGGGGGCCGTGCAGCGGGCGGTGCACGAACTCAAGTATCGCGGCCGGCGGGTGTTGGCCGCGCCGCTGGCCGGCCTGCTGGCCGGGTACCTGCAGGGGCTAGGCTGGCCGGCCGCGGCCATCGTCCCCGTTCCCCTGCACCGCGAGCGCCAGCAGGCCCGCGGCTACAACCAGAGCGCCCTGCTGGGCCGCGCCATGGCCGCGCAGTTGGGCTGGCCGCTTCTGGAGCGGGGCCTGGAGCGCTGGCGGCCGACCCGCCCCCAGGTGGGGCTCGACGGCCTGGCGCGCCATGAGAATGTCCGCGGCGCCTTCCGCTGGGTGGGCGCAGGACCGCCCCCGCCGCGGGTCCTGCTGCTGGACGACGTCTACACGACCGGCGCGACGATGGAAGCCTGCGCCCAGGCCCTGCGCCAGGCCGGGGCGAGCGAGGTCCGCGGATTAGCGCTGGCGCGGCCACGATGAGCGCCGTCCAAGGCCTTGGTTTCACGCCTGCACGCTTGGCGTCTTCACGCGCCGTAGGAGGTAGGTCCATGCGCGAAGCGATCCTCTACGAGAAACTGTCGGAATCCCGTGTGCAGTGCCACCTGTGCGCCCACCGCTGCAAGATCGCTGCCGGGCACAAGGGCGTCTGCGGCGTACGTGAGAACCGTGAGGGCATCCTCTACAGCCTGGTCTACGGCCGGGCCGTGTCGCTGGCGGTGGACCCGGTGGAGAAAAAGCCGCTCTTTCACTTTTACCCCGGCAGCACCGCCCTATCGGTGGCCACGGTGGGCTGCAACCTGCGCTGCGTCTTTTGCCAGAACGCCGACATCTCGCAGTGGCCGCGCGAGCGCCGGGGCATCGTCGGCGACGAGGTGCCGCCCGAGGCCGTCGTGCGCGAGGCCGTGCGTCAGCGCTCTCGCAGCATCGCCTACACCTACACCGAGCCGACGATCTTTACCGAGTACGCCTACGATATCGCCGTGCCGGCGCGCCAGGCCGGCGTGGCCAACATCTATGTGACCAACGGCTACATGACCCCGGAGATGCTGGACTTTTTCTCCCCCTACCTGGACGCGGCCAACGTCGACCTGAAATCGTTCCATGAGGACTTTTACCGCGAGCAGTGCGGGGCGCGGCTGCAACCGGTGCTAGACAACCTGAAGAAGATGGTCCAGCAGGGGGTGTGGGTGGAGGTGACCACGCTGATCATCCCCGGCCTGAACGACTCCGACGAGGAGCTGGGGGAGATCGCCCGCTTCATCGTCCAGGAGTTGGGGCCGCAGGTCCCCTGGCACATCAGCCGCTTCTACCCGCACTACCAGGTGACCGACCGGCCGCCAACGCCGGTGGCCACGCTGCACCGGGCCAAGGAGATCGGCGAGCGGGCCGGCCTGCACTATGTCTACGAGGGCAATGTCCCCGGTGCCGGCGGAGAGGACACCCTCTGCCCACAGTGCCGCCGGCCGGTCATCCGCCGCTACGGCTACCACATCCTGGAGCGCGCCCTCCACGAGGGGCGCTGCGTCCACTGCGGCGCAGAGATCGCCGGCGTGGGGCTCTAGAGCCCGCGGCTGCTCCCGGCGCCATTGCATACCGGCAGGCACGGCGCCGCGCAGCCCGCTTTCTCGCCTTTCCGCTTTATCGCTCCACCAACATCCCTCTAGCGCTCCTCTAATGTGCCCCCCCTATCCTGTAGGGCGAATCGAACGATAGGAGGTGGCACGATGGCCAAGATTGTAGGCATCGACCTGGGCACGACCAACTCGGTCATCGCCGTCCTGGAGGGCGGCGAGGTGACCGTCATCCCGAACGCCGAGGGCGGGCGGCTGACGCCGTCGGTAGTCGGTTTCAACAAGAACGGGGAACGCATGGTGGGGCAGATCGCCAAGCGCCAGGCGGTGACCAACCCCGAGAACACCGTTTTCTCGATCAAGCGCTTCATGGGGCGATCGTACGACGAGGTGACCCGCGAGCGCGACATGGTGCCGTACCGCGTGGTGCGCGGCCCCAAGGGCGACGCCCGCGTGCGCATCCCGGCGGTCAACCAGGAGTACACGCCGCAGGAGATCTCAGCCATGATCCTGCAGAAGATGAAGCAGGACGCCGAGGCTTACCTGGGAGAGCCGGTGACCAAGGCGGTCATCACGGTGCCGGCCTACTTCAACGATAGCCAGCGCCAGGCCACCAAGGACGCCGGCCGCATCGCCGGCCTGGAGGTGCTGCGCATCATCAACGAGCCCACCGCCTCGGCCCTGGCCTATGGTCTGGACAAGAAGAAGGACGAGACCATCCTGGTCTTTGACCTGGGCGGCGGCACCTTCGACGTCTCCATCCTCGACGTGGGGGACGGCGTCTTCGAGGTCCGCGCCACCAGCGGCGACACCCACCTGGGCGGCGACGACTACGACCAGCGGGTGATGGACTGGATGATCCAGGAGTTCAAGCGCGACAACGGGATCGACCTGTCGCAGGACCGCATGGCGGTACAGCGGCTGAAGGAGGCGGCAGAAAAGGCCAAGATCGAGCTTTCCAGCCTGACCGAGACCGAGATCAACCTGCCCTTTATCACCGCCGACGCCAGCGGCCCCCGCCACCTGCTGATGAAGCTGACGCGGGCGCGCTTCGAGCAGCTTACCGCCGACCTGACGGAGCGGGTCAAGGGGCCCTTCTTCCAGGCGCTGAAGGACGCCGGGCTGGAGCCCAAAGACCTGGACGAGGTCATCCTGGTCGGCGGGGCCACGCGCATGCCGGTGATCCAGGCCTGGGTGCGCGAGGTCACGGGCAAGGAGCCCAACAAGAGCGTCAACCCCGACGAGGTGGTGGCCGTGGGCGCGGCGCTGCAGGCCGGCGTGCTGGGCGGCGAGGTCAAGGACGTGCTGCTGCTGGACGTCACCCCCCTGACGCTGGGGGTGGAGACGCTCGGCGGGGTGCTGACCCCTCTGATCCCGCGCAACACCACCATCCCGACGCGCAAGAGCGAGATCTTTTCCACGGCCGAGGATGGGCAGACGGCGGTGGAGATCCATGTGCTGCAGGGCGAGCGCCCGATGGCCGAAGACAACATCACTCTGGGGCGGTTCCGGCTGGAGGGCATCCCGCCGGCCCCGCGGGGCATGCCGCAGATCGAGGTGACCTTTGACATCGACGCCAACGGCATCCTCAACGTGGCCGCCAAGGACCAGGCCACCGGCAAAGAGCAGCGCATCACCATCACCGCCTCCACCAACCTGAACAAGGAGGAGGTGGACCGGATGGTCCGCCAGGCCCAGGCCCACGCGGACGAGGACCGGCGGCGGCGCGAGGAGGTGGAGCTGCGCAACCAGGCCGACGCGCTGGCCTACTCCGCGGAGCGGGCGCTGCGAGAGGCCGGGGGCAAGCTGGACGGGGCAACCCGCGGTCAGATCGAGGCGCGCATCGGGGCGCTGCGCGACGCGCTGAAGCGCCAGGACCAGGCGGCCATCCGCCGGGAGCTGGAGGCGCTGCAGCAGGCGATGAACGCCGCGGCGGGCCAGTTCTACGGGCAGGGGGCCGGCCAGCCTGGGCCGGACCAGCAGGCCCATCACGGCTACGGCCAGGGTCCGCAGGATAGCGGGGGGGATTCCGTGGAGGGCGAGTTCCGCGAGCTGTAACGCGGATTGTGCCCACGGATGCACAGATAAAGACTTGTGGCCAGGGACGCTTGCTGCTCGTTACGGGTCCCTGTCCCATGGAGAAACAAATTCGGCAAGGGACAAGGGGAATCCCCTTGCCCCTTGCCCCTTCTCTGCCGGGCACGGCCCCAGGCGGTACGGCGGACCCGGCAGAGGGCTGCAACTATATGGAGTAGCAACCGATGCATATCCCGGTTCAAAACGGTGACGAGCGCCCGACAGAAGCGCCAAGAAAGGAGCCCGCGCCTTCCGGCCCGGCAGAGCCCGAGGGCTATCTCTTCTCGATGGAGCCGGCGAAGCCGGCCGACAACTACAAGGACCTTTACCTGCGGGCCATGGCCGAGATGGCCAACTTCCGCCGGCGGACGGAGGAGCGCGCCCGCCTGGAGGTCGAGGAAGAGCGGCGGCGGCTGCTGCAGGAGTTCCTGGCCGTGGCCGACAACCTGGAGCAGGCCCTGGCCCACCAGGACGAACCGGGGCTGCGCGAGGGGCTGCGCCTGACATGGGCCGGGTTGCAGTCTTTCCTGGCCCGGGAGGGGGTGGAGGCGGTGGCGGCGGAGGGCCGGGCGTTCGACCCGCAGGAGCATGAAGCAGTGGCCACGGTGGGAGGGGATGCACCTCCCGGGCAGGTTGTCCAGGAGGTGCGGCGGGGCTACCGCTATTACGGGCGGCTGCTGCGACCAGCGCGGGTGGTGGTGGGGCGGTGAGCACGTGAGCGTTTCACGCTGGGGATATACCCCTGTAGAAAAAGATGCTGAAAAAGAGCCGGCGGGCTTCGTAGAAACCTGAAAAACGGGGCCGAGTGCTGCGCACAATGAAAAGTTGAGGCAACCTGCAAACCGTGGTACACTGTAGCTGCACAGCAAACAGCGTCCACATGCGAGGTTGCCCCAATGCAGCATATCACGAAATGGCCGATTGCACAAGTTGGACATACCCTGGTTCTGCTCAGTCTTCTCACGCTGGCCTTGCTGGGCCAACTGCCCGACAGCCAGGCCGGCTGGGTAACCTGTCCGCCGCGGCTCGCGGGGTGGCTCCTCCACACACCGGCGCGGCGGGCGAGGGTCGTCGCCCCGTCGCTGCGGGCGCGCCTGCGCTGCTGTTGGCACTACCTCCGCCATGGTTGGCGGACGCCACTGGCGCGCAGCTTGCTGCTGGCCGGGTTGTGGCCGGCCGGCGGGCGCCAGGGCCCGGCCTGGGTGGTGCCGATGCCCTGGCTCTGTCGAGGCTACAGCCTGGAGTGGCCCATTGTGCAGGAGGTGCCGGATGCCGTTGTCCCCAACCCGTAACGCTCACAAAGTCTGGTTTGCCGCTCGTGGCCCGTTGTGCTACAATGGGTGCAATCGATCATTCCAGGAGAACCGATGACCAGCAGTCCTCGATCACGACTTTCAGCAGGGGTTGGCCGAGGCGGCCCAGGCGGTTCTGAGCGCCTTTGCCCCCGGCAAGGTCGTCTACTTGAACTTTGCCCTGGAGGTCCAGCCCGAGTGCGGCTGCATACGGAGCGGGGAGAAGATATTGATCCCTGCATAGATCTCAAGCCGGTGCACGCGGATTTCGGCTTCAAGGTAGTATAGCGAGCTATGCAGGGGTCAGTAAGGCGAAAGGATAGCATATATGGCTGATTGCGCTCTGCAGGGTGTTCGCGCCCTGATCCTGGATGTGGACGGGGTGTTGTACCACGCCGGGCAGGCGATCCCCGGCGCCGCCGAGGCGCTGGAAGAGTTCCGCCGCCGGGGCTACCCCTTTCGCCTGCTCACCAACATTACCCGCCGCTCGCGGGCCACGCTGGCCCGCGACCTGCAGCGGATGGGGCTGCCGGTGGAGGCCGGAGAGGTGCTCACCGCCTCCTACCTGACGGCGCAGTACCTGCGGCAGCACGGCCGGCCGCGCACCTGGGTGCTCCTCGACGGCGACGCGCTGGAGGAGTTCGCCGGACTGGAGCTGGTGGAGGAGGGGGCCGCGTGCGTCGCCCTGGGCGACATGGCTGCCAAGTTCACCTACGAGCTGCTGAACCGCGTCCTGCGCGTCCTGTGGGACGGGGCCGATTTTGTCGTGATGCAGGCCGACCCCTACGACCTGGGAAAGAACGGCCCCACCGTGAACGTCGGCGGGTGGCTGGCGCTGCTGGAGCGGGCCAGCGGGCGCCGGGCTACTCTGGTGGGCAAACCCTCGCCGATCTGCTATCAGATGGCCCTGGCAGAGCTGGGCGTGACGGCGGAGCAGGCCCTCGGCGTGGGCGACCGGGTGGAGTCGGACGTGGCCGGCGGGCGGGCGGCGGGCATGCGCACGGTGCTGCTGCGCACCGGACATTTCCGCCCCCAGGACCTGGAGGGGCCGGTGCAGCCGGACCTGATCCTGGACTCGCTGGCCGACCTGCCGGGAACGCTGCCGTGAAGCTGCCCGATCACCCCATCCCCAACTCCTACTGGGTACTCCCCGGCCGCTTCCTGGCCGGCGGGTATCCCGGCGACGTCGACGACGACGAGGCCCGCGAGAAGGTACACCGGCTGCTGGCGGTGGGGGTGGACTTTTTCCTGGACCTCACCGAGGCGGAGGAGCTGAACCCCTACGAGCCGTTCCTCCGGGAGGCCGCCGCCGGCCGGCCCGTTGTCTACCGACGCATGCCGATCCATGATTTTTCCATCCCCACCGTGGAAGAGATGGCCGCCATCCTCGACGCCATCGACGCTGCGTTGGCCGCCGGCCGCTCCCTCTACCTGCACTGCTGGGGCGGTTCGGGGCGCACCGGGACGGTGGTGGGCTGCTACCTGGTGCGGCGGGGGATGCCGGGCGAGGAGGCCCTCTGCGAGATCGCCCGGCTGCGCCGGGGCGTGGCCAGCGTCCGGTGCTCCCCGGAGACCCCGGAGCAGCGGGAGATGGTGCGGGGATGGCAAGAAAGGCGCTGAAGCTCTATCGCCAGGGTTGAGGCCATGCTCCGGCAAGCCGAAGATGCCCATTGGCAGACGACGCCGGTACTGGTGGAGGGCCGCGAGTTCCTCGTGGTCCACCGGCCTGGCCTGCCCGGGGCGTGGCCGGCCGATGTCGCCGCCCTGCTCCTGGCCGAGACCGTGTCGGTGGAGCGCGGCGCCGCGGTGGTCCATTTTCACAGCGGCGCCGGGCTGGTGGGGGTGGTGGCGGCGGCCCTGGGGGCGGGCGCGGTGACGATGGCCGACCCGCACATCGTCGCCGTGGAGGCGGCGCGCCGCACGGCCGCGGCCAACGGTTTCCCCGATCTGCCGGTGCATCACAGCCACGGCACCAGCCATTTTCAGCCGGACCGACCGGCCGATCTGGTGGTGGCGCGGCTTCCGAAGGGCCACCTGCCCGCCTTGCAGACGATCTGGGACGCCTGGAAGGTCCTGCGGCCCGGCGGGCGCCTCTACCTGGCGGGGGCCAACGACGAGGGCATCCGGCCGGCCCTGCGCCAGGCCGGGGAACTCTTTGGCCAGGTGGAGACGCTGGCCTACCGCAAAGGGCACCGCGTCGGCGTGGCCGTCAAGGGGACCGGCACGGCCGTGCCCCCCGCTTTCCAGGAGGAGTGGCTGGACCATGGGCGCTTTGCCCGGTTCGAGGTCGCCGTAGGCGGAAAAAGGATCGCCGTCTGCTCGCGGCCGGGGGTCTTTTCCTGGGACCGCCTGGACCGCGGCACGGAGGCGCTGCTCGCGGCGATGGAGGTAGCCCCGTGTGAGACGGTGCTCGACCTGGGCTGCGGCTATGGACTGGTGGGGCTGGTGGCGGCCGGGACGGCGAGGCAGGTCTACCTGGTGGACGCCGACGTGGAGGCGGTGGAGGCGGCCCGGCGGACGGTGGCGCTGCACGGGCTGGGCCATTGCACGGTCCTGGCCGGCGACGGCGTCGCCGCCGTCCAGGGGATCGCCTTCGACGTGGTGGCCACCAACCCGCCCTTTCACCAGGGCAAGGCGACGACCTACGACGTGGCCCGGCAGTTCATCGCCGATGGCGCGCGCGTCCTGCGGCCCGGCGGGCGGTTCTACCTGGTGGCCAACCGGTTTATCCGCTACGAGGAGGCCATGCGCGAGGCGCTGGGCCGCGTCGAAACCGTCTACAGCGATTCCCGGTACAAGGTGCTGCGGGGCTCGCGGCCGCTGCCCTGATCTACTTCTTCACTGCCTCGCGCAGCGCCTTGCCCTGGAAAGGCAGGCCGAAGAGCGGGGCAAAGAGGCAGAAGTCGAACAGGCCGGCCGCTAGGGGGACCAGGCCGACGATCGCCAGGATCCAGCCCCCGACGCCCCGGACCAGGACCAGGCCCAGGATGATCAGGACGATGCCGGCGACGGCGCGGACGATGCGGCCGTTCATGCTGCCCAGGAAACCAAGGACGTTCTTCATAGCTCCTCCTAGAGTCGTCAAACTGTGTCTTTAGTTTACACCAAAACCTCCCGCCCGGCAAGTGCCTGACTCACCAAATACCCGATCCGGCCCAGCGCACGAGCTCCACCGGGTTATCGGCACACGCCCCGCGCTCCATCCCCGGCACGACCATGCGCACTTTGACAAGTCGGCCCGGACCCGCTACAATAAGGGCCGACGCTGCTCGGGGGGATCGATGAAAGACAAGGCCAACCTGGTGGCAGCGGCGCTCCTGCTGGGAGCGATCGCCTTCAACCTGGCCCTGTTGTGGCCGGAGGTGGCGGTTGACGCGCCGCCCCTCAACGACGCCGCGCTGCACCTGCCGCTGGTCCAGCGCGCCGCCGATGCGCTGGCGCGCGGCGAGGATCCCACCGACCCGTGGGTGCCCTACTTTGTCCAAGGGTACCCGCTCTTCCACCACTACCAGCACCTGCCGCACGTGGGCACCGCCCTGCTGTACCGGGCGCTCCTGGGGGCCGTCCCCCTGGGTACGCTGTTCAACTGGCTGCGCTACCTCCTGCTGGCCACCTTCCCGCTGTCCGTCTACTGGGCTGCCCGGCGGCTGGGCTTCCGGGCGCGGCCGGCCGCCCTGGCCGGGGTGGTCTCCTCGCTGCTGGCAACAAACGGGCTCCTGGGGCTGGACATGGGCTCCTACATCTGGCGCGGCTCCGGGCTCTATACGCAGCTCTGGGGCATGTGGCTGCTCCCGCCGGCCCTGGCCGGGCTCTACCGGACGCTGCGCGACGGCAGAGGCTACACCGGGACGGCCCTGCTCCTGGCGGCGACCCTGCTCTCGCACACCGTGCTGGGCTACGTGGCGCTGCTGTCGGGGCTGCTCTTCCTCTTCCTGGGCGGGCTGCGCCCGGCCGGCCGGCGGGCCGGCCGCCTGGCTATAGTCTACCTACTGGTGGCCCTGCTGGCGGCCTATTTCCTGGTGCCCTTTTTCCTGGACCGGGCCTACATGAACCGCAGCGTCTGGGAGGATCCCGGCAAGTACGACGCCTACGGCTGGCAGTGGACGCTCACCGCCCTGGTGAAGGGCGAACTGCTCGACTTTGGCCGCTTCCCCTCGCTGACCATCCTGGCCGGGGTGGGGCTGGCCGTGGGGCTGTTCCACTGGAAGGACGAGCGCTACCGGTTCGCGGTCGTTTTCTTTCTGGCCTGGCTGCTCCTCTACTTCGGCCGGCCGACGTGGGGCGTGCTGCTGAACGCGCTGCCGCTTTCCCGGGATCTGCACCTGCACCGGCTGATCGCCCCGGTGCACCTGGGGGCCATCGGGCTATGCGGCATCGGTCTGGGCTGGCTCTGGGAGCAGGCGTTGCGCCAGCGGCCGCGCTGGCCCTTTATCGCCGTCGTGGTGGCGACGCTGGGGCTGCTGGCGCCGGTCTATTACGAGCGCGCCACCTACCTGCTGCAGAACGGCCGCTGGATGCGGGAGAACGCCGCCGCTTTCCAGGCCGACGACGGGGCGTTCGACAGGCTGCTCGCCGACCTGCGGGGAATGCCGCCCGGGCGGGTCTATGCCGGCCGGGCCGCGGGCTGGGGCGACGGCTACCGCATCGGCAGCGTACCCATCTACGCGCTGCTGCCGTCCCACGGGTTCGACAGCCCGGGCTACCTCTACCATGCCCTCTCGCTCAACGCCGACATCGAGGGGTATCTCGACGAGAGCCGGCCGGCGACCTTTAACCTCTTTAACCTGCGCTACGTGATCGTGCCCGCGGGCCAGGGGGCCCCGGCCTTTGCCCGGTTCGTCGGGGCCTATGGCCGGCACCGGCTCTACGCCGTGGCGACGACGGGCTACTTTGACCTGGTGGACAGCGATTTTCTCCTCTACGGTCAGAAGGGCGACTGGTTCGCCGCCGCGCGGGCCTGGCTCTGGAGCGGGCTGGTGGAGGCCAAGGAGCATCCACAGATTGTGCTGGGCGATGAGCCGGCCGGCGGCGGCGTGCCCTTTGCCGCGGCCGGGCAGACAATTGCTGAATGGTCGGCACCGGCCGGGCGGGAGCCGTGCGGCCTGGTGTTGAACGAGGGCCTCGCCGGCAACAGCTACGCCGTGGATTTCTACGCCGGGCGGTCCTGCTGGCTGATGTTGAAGGAAACCTACCACCCCGGCTGGCAGGTGACGCTGGACGGACGGCCGGCAGAGACGGCGATGCTGGCCCCCAGCTTTGTCGGGGTGAGCGTGGAGACGGGGCGGCACCAGGCCGTCTTTCGCTACGAGCCGGGGCCGCTGCGCGGGGCGCTGGGCATCGCCGGCCTGGCGGCGCTGGCCCTGGCGGCGGCGCTGGAGTGGCAGCGGCGGCGTTGGGGGCCGTGGGTCCGGCGGTGGACGGCGGTGCTCGCCCGCCCGCCGGCCGGGCCGGCGCGGCGCGTGGGGCGCGGCGTGGTCCGGCTGGCGGCTCTCTGGGAAGAGGAAGGAAAGTGGATCGCCCTGCTGCTGCTCTTTATCCTGCTGGCCGGCCTGCCGACGCTGCAGCTCCGGCAGATGAGCGGGCACGACGCCCTGGAGTACCTGCCGCGGGCGGTGGAGTTCTACCGCGGGCTGCAGGAGGGACGTCTCTTTCCCGGGTGGGCCCCCGATCTGAGCCGCGGCTACGGGCAGCCCTTTTTCCTATTCAACCCGCCGGTGGTCTACTACCTGGCGGCGCTCTTTCACGCCCTGGGCACGAGCCTGGTGGTGGCGCTGAACCTGGCCTGCCTGGCGCTGCTGCTGTTGGCCGGCCTGGGGATGTATTTTTTCGCCCGCGACCTTTTCGGCCAGCCCGGGGGGATGGTGGCCGGCGCGGCCTATGTGATGGCCCCCTACACCCTGGTGAACCTCTACGTGCGCTACGCCCTGGCCGACTTTGCCGCCATGGCCTGGATCCCCTGGGCCTGCTGGGGCCTGCTGCGCTGGAGCTTTCCCGGCCAGAGCGGCCCGATGCCCCGGCGGTACGGGGAGGCGCGCTACCTGCTGCTGGGGGCCGGCGCGGTGGCCCTGCTCATGCTCAGCAGCAACCCCGTGGCGCTGCTGACGGTGCCTATGCTGGCCGCCTATGTCGTCTTCCTGGCCGTGCGCGCCCGGCGCTGGCGGACGTTGGCCCGCGGCGCGATGGTCCTGGCCCTGGGGCTGGGGCTGGCGGCCTTTTTCTGGCTGCCGGCCCTCCTGGAGCGGCACTGGGTCAGGGTCGCCAACCTGCTCGGCGGCTACCTGAACTATCGGAACCACTTTGTCTACCTGCACCAACTGCTCTACTCCCCGTGGGGCTACGGCCTGTCGCTGCCGGGCATGCCGGACGGGATGTCGTTCGGGCTGGGGCTGGCCCACCTGCTGCTGCTGCTATCCGGCATCGTGGTCTCCCGGGTGCTGCGGGCGCAGCTACGGGAAAAGGGGGAGGGCTGGGCGCACTTCTGGTTCTTTGTCTGGATTCTGCTCCTGGCCGTCTTCCTGTGCACCGACAACTCCATCGCCCTCTGGAACGCCCTGCCGCTGCTGCAGTACCTGGAGTTCCCCTGGCGGGCCCTGGTGCTGGCGGCGTTCGCCACCGCCCTGGTCGCCGGCCTGCCGGTGCTGGCGATGCCGGAGGTGCGTCGGCGCTGGCTGGTGTGGGCGGTGCTGGGCCTGCTGCTGATCACCGGCATGCCCCGGGCCTACCCCGAGAAGTACTATGACATCGCCGATGACGACTATGCCCCCCAGGTCATTGCCGCGCAGGGGATCGAGGTGACCACGACGGGCGAGTACGAGCCCGCCTGGGCCGGGGAGCGCCCGCCCGAACCGGCCCCGGAAAGCCGCCTGCTGCTGGTGGCGGGGGAGGTACGCATCCTGGAGAGCCGGGTGCAGGGGATGGAGTACGAATGGCTCATCGAGGCCAACGGGCCGGCGCAGCTGCGCATCGCCACCCACTACTGGCCGGCCTGGCGGCTGACGGTGGACGGCGCGCCGCGCCCGCTGACAGTGCAGAACAGCTACGGATTGATGGACTTGGTCCTGGAGGGCGGCATGCACCGGGTACGGGTGACCTTTGGCCTGACGCCGTGGCGGGGGGTAGGGCTGGGCATCTCCCTGGCAGCGGCGGTGCTGTTGGTCGGGGCGGCGGCCTGGTCCTGGCGGGGTCATCGCCGGTCCGCGCGCCGCTGAGGCAGGAGGCAGAACAATCCCCGCCTCCTGCCTCTTGTACGCGATGGTGCCCCCACTTCAAAGACCCCTGCCCAGCTCGCTATACCACCTTGAAACCAAAATCCGCGCGCACCGACTGGGGGCCTGCGCGGAGCTCAGTAGCCCCCGGCGTACAGCCCGCCCGTTTCCTCCAGCCAACCGGCGATCCGCCCGACGACGCCGGCAATGTCGGTCCGCGCCTCCGGCAGCGGCAGGGGCGATTCCCCGGCCAGGCGGCGAAGGAGGTCCTGTTCGGCGACGAAGCGGTCCAGGTCGTCGTACTGGGACGGTTTGCCCAAGACCTTGAATCGCTCCGCGCGGGCGGCGGCAGCCGGGGCGCCGTATCACCCGGCGCGGCCCACCAGGCAGGCCGCCGCCCGGCCGAGCCGGACCGCATAGTTCGTCCCGCGGTCCCAGGGATAGACCTGGCTCATGTTGGCCATGTAGAGGCCGGGGAGCGGTGTCGGCAGGGGCGGGATATGGCGGGAATGGTTCAAAAGCGGCACCGGCTGGGCATAGATTTCGGTGAACTTCCACATGCGGCGCACCCAGGCGGGGGAGAAGGCGGGGTTGACCCGCTGCAGCGCCGGGGTGAAGCGCTCCAGCAGCGCCTCCGGCTCGGCGGCGAAGTAGGGGTGCTCCGGCGGCAGGTAGTCGCCGCAGTAGAGGAGGTGGTCCCCGCCGTAGCGCTCGGGGGAAATGTAGTTGGTGTGCTCCACCAGGGCCAGGAAGGGGAACCCCTCGCGCTTGGGCAGGTTGATCCAGTAGTGCTGGGCGGTGAGGCGCTGGCTCATGGCCAGCACCAGCACGACCGCGCCGAGCGATTGCAGCGCGTCCAGGCCGGCCGCGTAGTCGGCCGGCAGCTCGGGCGTGCGCTCGCGCAGCATGCGCGGCGAGCAGGTGGCCAGGACGCGGTCGTGGTCGCTCTCGCCGTCCGCCAGGGACAGGCGCAGCCGCCGGCCCTCGCGCCGGACCTGGCGCACGTGGCTCTCCAGGCGGATCGCGCCGCCCTGGGCCTGCACCCGCCGGGCCAGATCGTCCCAGAGGGCCTGGAAACCGCCGACAAAGTAGCCCAGGCGCGGGGTGCGCTTGGCCAGGCGCGCCCAGAACCAGGCCATGTTCACCTGGCGGTAGAACTCGTCGCCGAACTTGCCGATGAGCAGCGGCTCCCAGAGGATCTCGTAGGCCCGTTTTCCCAGGGCCCGCGACAGCCAGGCGTGCGCCGTGTGGCGCTCCAGGGGGTGCCAGAAGGGGTTGTAGCGCACCAGGGCGGTGACGGCGCCAAAGCGCAGCCGGTCCACGAAAGGCAGGGGGCGAAAGGCCAGGACGCGCCGCGGGCTGTCGAGCGGGTAGATGCCGCCCTGGTAGTAGAGCGAGGTCGTCGGACGGGGAAAGAAGAGGCGCTCGGCAAGGCCGAGCTCCCCGATCAGATCGATGACATCGCGGTCGGTGGCGAACCAGTGGTGGTAGAAGCGCTCCAGCGACCATTCCCAGCGCTCGTCGCGGAACCCGGCGGAGAGCCCGCCGACATAGGGGCGGGACTCGTAGACGGTGACGCGGTGGCCCTGGCGGGAGAGGTCGTAGGCCGCACAGAGTCCGGCCACGCCGGCGCCGATGATGCCGATGTCGAGCATAGGTCCTCCCGGGGGCGGCCCGCCGCACGCCGCGGGGCCCAGGCCGCGCTAATCGCTATAGACCTCGAACTTGGAGAGGCCTTTGCCCTCGGCCTTTACCAACGTCACCAGGTCGGCGACCAACCGGAGCATTTCCTCCGCCGGGGAGGCCGGCCGGCCAAAGGTGATCACCCCGAAGCTGAAGGTCACCGGCCAGCCATGGCGCTGCATCGCCTCGGCCAGCCGCTGCTGGGTGCGGACGATCACCGCCTGGACCTCCTCGGCCTCGGCCTCCACCAGCATGATGCCAAACTCGTGGCCGCTGAGCCGCGCGATCAGGTCGCTGGAGCGCAGGTTCTCGCGGATAGTCGACGCCACGGTGCGCAGGAGGGCGTTCGCGGTGCGCCTCCCCAGGCGGCGCTGGAGGTGCGGGAAGCCGTCCACGCCCACGTGGGCCAGGGTGATGGGATGCTTGTAGCGCAGGGCGCGGTCCTTCTCCGTCTGGATGGCTTCGCGAAAGTGCCGGGCGTTGGCGACCCCGGTCAGGGTGTCCACCGTGGCCAGCGCGCTCTCGTGCAGCAGCCGGCCCCGGAAGGCCGAGAGCACCAGCGAGACGGCCAGGAGAAAGCCAAAGACCAGGATCACGTTCCAGGCGGGGATCGTCTGCCCGGGCGGGCCGGACAGCAGCTCGCCGAGCAGCCAGGCGCCGGCGCTGCCCAGTGCGGCGACGAGGCCGGCGGCAAGTCCCCCGAACCAGGTGACCTGGACGATCGGCACGAGGTAAAAGATCGCCAGGGAAGTGCCCGGCCCGGTCAGGTAGTCGACCAGCCCGATGATCAGGACGGTGATCAGGCCGGCGGCGATGTGGAACGGTCGCGAGTACTTGGTCAAGTCTTTCACCTTTCTCACCCCCTATTCCCAAAGGTGCCTCCGGCGCCGGAACGGCCGATGGGACGGTGGGCCTGTTTTCCCTTCCCCTGGGACATTTCTGCGGCGTGCGCTGGGCGGCCACCAGGGACGATCTCCGCTGGGGGTATTATATGCGGGGGGCGGAAGCCTGTCAAGGTTGCTCGCCCGCTTGCATCGCGCCGGCCGGCGTAGTACAATGGGGCCGTTCCAATGAAAGGAGCACGCCGATGGAACCTTTGCGCATCGTCCTGGCCCAACTGAACCCCACCGTAGGCGACCTGGATGGCAATACCCAGAAGATCCTGGCGGCGATAGGCAGGGCCCGCGAGATGGGCGCGGCCCTGGCGGCCTTCCCCGAGCTGGCCATCACCGGCTACCCGCCGGAGGACCTGCTGCTGATGCCCAGCTTCCTGGCGGCCAACCGGTCTGCCCTGGAGCAAGTGGCGGCGCAGACGGCGGGGATCACGGCGCTGGTGGGCTTTGTGGACAGCGACGGCAGCGACATCTACAACGCCGCCGCGCTGCTGCACGATGGGCGAATCGCGGCGGTCTACCGCAAGTCCTACCTGCCCAACTATGCCGTGTTCGACGAGTACCGTTACTTTCGGCCAGGCCGGCGGCCGCTGGTCTTTTCCCTGGGCGAAGCCACGGTGGGGATCAATATCTGCGAGGACATCTGGTACCCGGCCGGCCCGACCGAGGCCCAGGCCCTGGCCGGGGCGCAGTTGGTGGTCAATATCGCCGCCTCCCCCTACTTTGCCGGCAAAGGGCCGGCGCGCGAGCGCATGCTGGCCACCCGCGCCGCCGACAACGTGGTCTTGGTGGCCTTCTGCAACCTGGTCGGTGGCCAGGACGAGCTGGTCTTTGACGGCGGCAGCGTCGTCTTTGATGCCCGCGGGGAGCTAGTCGCCCGGGCGCAGCAGTTCGAGGAGGACCTGTTGGTGGCCGACCTGGACCTGGAGGCCGTCTTTCGCCAGCGGCTGCACGATCCCCGGCGGCGGCAGGAGCGGCTGAAAGAGGTGGAGGCCGTGGAGCGGGTGGAGTTGGCCCCCGTCTCCCCCTCTCCCCGCCTCCCCCTCTTGGCGGGAAAATCGGGTCTCGAGGGGGGCGCACGGATCGAGCCGCCCCTGGAACCCGAGGAAGAGATCTACCGCGCCCTGGTGCTGGGCACGCACGACTATGTGCGCAAGAACGGGTTCCGCCAGGTGGTCGTGGCCCTGTCCGGGGGCGTGGACTCGGCGCTGACGGCGGCCATCGCCGCCGACGCGCTGGGGGCGGAGAATGTCGTCGGGGTCTATATGCCTTCGCGCTACTCGGCAGAGGCCAGTGGGGAGGACGCCGCGGCCCTGGCCCGCAACCTGGGCATCCGCTTCATGACCATCCCGATCGACGGCACCTTCCAGGCCTACCTGGATGCGCTGGCGGAGCCCTTCCGCGGGCGGGCCCCGGACACGGCCGAGGAGAACATCCAGGCGCGCATCCGCGGCAACAACCTGATGGCCCTCTCCAACAAGTTCGGCTGGCTGGTGCTGACGACCGGAAACAAAAGCGAGCTGGCCGTGGGATACTGCACCCTCTACGGGGACATGGCCGGCGGGTTTGCCGTACTCAAGGATGTCTTCAAGACGCTGGTCTATCGGCTGGCGCGCTACCGCAACGGACTGTCGGCGGTGATCCCGCAGCGCACGATCGACCGCCCGCCCTCGGCGGAGCTGCGGCCGGACCAGCGGGACGAGGACTCGCTGGGCCCCTATGCCGTGCTGGACCCCATCCTGAAGGCCTATGTGGAGGAGGACCGCAGCCTGGAAGAGATCGTTGCCCTGGGCTACGAGGAAGCGGCGGTGCGGCGCATCCTGCGCATGGTCGACGGCGCCGAGTACAAGCGCCGCCAGGGGGCGCCGGGGATCAAGATCACGCCGCGGGCCTTTGGCAAGGACCGGAGGCTGCCACTGACCAACCGGTATCGGCAGTAGGCGTGGCGGCTACCGAGGGACGTCTTGGAAGGCGAGCTTGCCGGCCGATCAGGGGATGCGCGGCAGGTCGCAGAAGCTGACCATGCGCGCGCTGCGCTCGTCGTAGAGGTTCAGCCGCAGGGCGTGCAGGCTTTCCCAGAGGCTCCACGGCTTGACGCCGCGCACCTCGGGCACCTCGTCGTAGCAGCGCTGCAGGTTATAGTTGGGGATGCGCGGGCGCAGGTGGTGGATGTGGTGCAGCCCGATATTGCCGGTGAACCACTGTAGCACCTTGGGCAGCTTGTAGTAGGAGCAGCCCCGCAGGGCGGCCTCGATATAGTTCCACTCGCCGCGGCGGGCCCAGTACATGCCCTGGAAGTTGTGCTGGAAATAAAAGAGCCATACGCCCGCGGCGCCGCCCATCAGGATCACCGGCACCTGGATGAGCAGGTAGGTGCGCAGCCCGATCAACAGGCTGAGCCCGGCGACCATGGCAGCGCAGCCCAGGGTGGTGAGGTGCACGCTCCAGATGTCGCGCGGGCGGGCCCCCTTGCCCGGGATGCGGTGCATCAGGATGAACATATAGACCGGCCCCAGGCCAAAGGTGACCAGCGGGTTGCGGTAGACGCGGTAGGCCAGCCGCTGCCAGGGGGAGGCCGCACGGTACTCATCGACGGTCATCGTCCAGACGTCGCCGACGCCGCGGCGGTCCAGGTCGCCGGCCATGGCGTGGTGGGCGCTGTGGGTGCGGCGCCACTCCTCGTAGGGAGTAAAGGTGAGGATACCGGTGACATAGCCCAGGACCTTGTTGGCCAGGGGCGAGGCGAAGAAGGAGCCGTGGACGGCGTCGTGGAAAAAGATAAAGATGCGCACCATCAGGCCGGCCGCTACCACGGCCATGGCCAGGGTCAGCCAGTAGCTGTAGCCGAGCTGGATGGAGCGCGCCATCAGATACCATAGCAGGATGTAGGGAACAAAGGTGTTGACCAACTGCCAGATGGCCCGGCGCAGGTCCACCTGGTCGTACGGGAGAAGCTTGCCGTACCACGCGGGTCTGGATGCTGTAGTCTGAGTCACCATGGGGGCCTCCTTTGCAGTGCACACATCCGCCTCCATGTTGGGGGCGCGCCACGGCGAGTCCGCACACCAGTAGTATAGCACAAGCGCGCCGGCCGTGCAAAGCGTTTGACAGGACCCGCCAACGGTGGGATAATCGCCCCCGTCGACCGGGTGCTTTGCCGGGTCGACGCCAGGAGGTTTCCCCGTTATGGCCCGCTCCCCCCAGCCCAGCCCCGGCGCACCGGCCACAAGGCCCCGCCCATCGTCGTTGTCCATCTGGGCCGCCCTGGTCACCGTCTATATCGCCTGGGGGTCCACCTACCTGGCGATCCGTTTCGTCGTCGAGGGACTGCCGCCCTGGCTGTCGGCCGGCGTGCGGTTTATCATCGCCGGCGGCCTGCTCTTTCTCTTCCGGCGGCTGCGCGGCGACCCCGCCCCGACACCGCGGCAGTGGCGCTCGGCGGCCATCGTCGGCGCCTTTCTGCTCCTTGGCGGCAACGGCTGCGTGGTCTGGGCCGAGCAGCGGGTGTCCTCGGGGGCGGCCTCGCTGCTCGTGGCGACGGCGCCGCTGTGGATGCTGCTGGCCGACCTGGTCTTGCCCGGCAACCGCAAGCCCGCGGCGTGGGCCCTGCTGGGGGTCCTGGTGGGCTTTGGCGGCATCGTCGTGCTCATCGGCCCACGGCAGCTCCTGGGGCAGGGAGGCACGCTGGACCTGCTGGGCGCTGGGGCCGTGCTGTTGGGCGCGCTCCTCTGGGCGGTGGGCTCCCTCTACAGCCGGCAGGCGGAGCTGCCGGCCTCGCCGCTGCTGGGGACGGGGATGGAGATGCTGGCCGGGGGGGCCGGCCTGCTCATCCTGGGCACCGTGGTCGGCGAGTGGGGACGCCTGGACGTCGCAGCCGCGTCGGCCCGCTCCTGGGCCGGCCTGGCCTACCTGGTGGTCGTCGGCTCGTGGGCCGGATTCTCGGCCTACACCTGGCTGCTGCGCGTCGCGCCCACGCCCCTGGTCTCGACCTATGCCTATGTCAACCCGCTGGTGGCCGTCGCCATCGGCGCGCTGCTGGGAGGGGAAGAGCTGACGCCGCGCGTCCTCCTGGCCACGGCGATCATCGTCGGCGCGCTGGTGCTGATCACGCGCCTACGCAAGAGCGACTAACCACAAAGACGCCAAGGAAACCCCTGTTGGCCACCACGAAGACACAAAGGCACCAAGTCTCTACATTCCTCGTGCCTTTGTGGTAGGCAGAGAGCAGTTCTTCGTGCCTTTGTGGTCCCGGACTGGTGATGTCAGACCAGGCGCACCTGGCTGTCGTCGGCCAGCAGGAACTTGTGCGTCCGGGGAAGGCTCTCGCCGCGCAGCAGGGAGATATTGCGCCCAAAGACGCTGTCGTCGATGCGCCCCTCGACGTTGCAGATCGTGCAGCCGTCCATGACGATGCTGTGCTCGATCTCGCTGTGCTCGATCCGCACCTCGCGGCCGATCGAGGTGAACGAGCCAACAAACGAGTCGATGATCTGGCTCTGGGCGCCGATGATGGCCGGCCCGCGCACGGTGCTGTTGTGGATCAGCACGTTGTCCCCCAGGATGACGTCGCCGATGACGGCCGAGCACCCGTCCACGAGCACGCCCTGCCCCACCTGCGTCTCGATCTGCCGCAGGACGAGGCGGTTGGCCCGCAGCATGTCGGAGGCGTTGCCCGTGTCCACCCACCAGCCGCGGACAAAGTAGGGCATCACCGGCGCGCCGCAGTCGATGAGCCCCTGGATGGCGTCGGTGATCTCGTATTCGCCCCGCCAGGAGGGCTTCAGATTGTCGATGATGCCAAAGACCATGGGATCAAAGATGTAGGCGCCGGCGAGGACCCAGTTGCTCCGCGGTTCCTTGGGTTTTTCCACCACCCGCACGACGCGGTCGCCCTCCAGCTCGGCTACCCCGTAGGCCCGGGGGTCCTCGACCTCGCAGAGGAAGGTGAGCGCCCGGGGCTGGTGGGCCATGAACAGCTTCACGGCCTCTTTCATCCCCGACTGGAAGAGATTGTCCCCCAGGTACATCAGGAAGGGCTCGTTCTGCACAAAGTCCTTGGCCACCCGGGCGGCATGGGCCAGCCCCTTGGGCTCCTCCTGGGTGATGTAGGAGATATGGATTCCCCAGCGCTCGCCGCTGCCCAGCTCGCGCACAAACTCGCTGCGGTTCTCGCCGACGATGACGCCGACCTCGGTGACGCCGGCGGCGATGATCGCCTCCAGTCCGTAGAGCATCACCGGCTTATTGGCGATCGGGATGAGGTGTTTGGCGTTGCTGAAGGTGAGCGGGCGCAGGCGCGTGCCCCGGCCGGCGCAGAGGATGATGGCTTTCATCGGCGTCTCCTTTCGATAGGCGAGGAAGACGGGGCGGCGGCCTCCGTGGATACCTCGCCGGCTTGTTGTTCGAGCCACAGGCGGCGCACCCGGGCATGGGTCCGGGGAAACGATCCGCCCAGGCGTTTTAGGACCTCTTCTTGCGCCTCCGTGGACCAGGGGAGTTCGGGAGCGATGCACGGCAGCAACCGTTGCGCCAGTTGCAGGTCCAGGGCCTGGCGCAGGTTGGCCCGCGCCACCCGGTCGAGAAGCCCGTGGCCCTCGGCGGTAAAGCTGTTGGCGGCGTAGAGGAGCAGCCCCTCCCGGCGCTGGGGGTCGATGGCGGCCCGCAATGCCGCGGGCAAACCTTCCAGCAGGCGTTGGAACTCCCCCAGCAGGCCAATGGTCTGTAGCCTCCGGCGGGCTCGTTCCGGGTCCCGCAGCGTGCTGCGCAGAAAGGCGCGCTGCCACCCGACGGGGGGGCAAGAGGGCGCGGACGGGGGGCTTTCCGCGGGCCAGGGGACGCTGACCTCGACGACGCCGACGCGGTCCAGCAGGAAGGGCGGCAAGCACCAGGCGCCACCGGGCACGGAGACGATGGCGGTCAGGTAGACGTTGGCCGGCAGCGGCTGCGGTCCCTCCTCGTGTCGCACCAAATAGAGGTCTAGGTACTCCCGCAATTCATCGGGCGTGGCCTGGTCCAGGCCCAAGAAGTAGGCCAGGCCCTCGTTGCCGGGCAGGGCGGCGTCGGTTAGCATGTCCATAAAAGCCCAGGTGTTGAACCGTCCCTGGAGGGCGCCCAGGAGGGGGCGAGAGGGGTCGCCGGGGCAGTTGGCGCTCTCTTTCCCGCCGTTGTTCTCCCAGCGGGATTGGGCGGAGAGCAACAGAACCTGGCCGTCGGCGCAGCCGGCAATCCCCTGGGCCAGGAGGTAGAAGAGGCGGCCCCGGTCGGTCTCCGGCCGGCCGGTGAGCAGGACCAACGGCCAGGTCTTGGCCGAGATATAGTAGTGCGCCAGGAGCTCCCGGAGCAGCGGATCCGGAAGGGGGGCCAGGAGCCCCTGGACGAGGTCCCACTCCCCCTCGGCCTCCGGTTTCCAATAGGTGAGCAGCGGAAGGGGGATGCCGCGGCTATTGGACCGATCGCTGGACAACGGATCACCCTCCTCCGGCTGCTGAACGCTGCTTGCGGGGCTGCTCAGGCGGGACGGCCAGTTGCTCTTCGCGGGCCCCGCGCTGGCGCAGGATCTCGTAGAGCACCACCGACCCGGCCACGGCGGCGTTCAGCGAACCGATGCGCCCGTGCATCGGCAGGCGCACCAGCCCATCGCAGCGCTCGCGCACCAGCCGCCGCAGGCCAAAGCCCTCGCTGCCCACGACGATCGCTAGTGAGCGCCGCCAATCGACCGCCGTGTAGGGGCTGGCGGTGGGGTCTTCCTCCAGCCCCAATACCCAGAGGCCGGCCTCTTGCAACGCCGCCATGGCCGGCACCAGGTTGCCCACCCGGGCGATGCGCAGGTGCTCGCAGGCCCCCGCCGAGGCCCGCACCACCGCCGGGGTGATCGCCACAGCATCGCGCTCCGGCAGGACCACCCCCTGCACGCCGGCGGCCTCGGCGGTGCGCAGCAGCGTGCCCACGTTCTGGGGGTCCTGCAGCCTATCGAGCAGCAGGACCAGCGCCGCCGGGCCGGCCTGGCCGGCGGCGGCGGCGATCTCGGCCAAAGCGCTGTAGGGATAGGGCGTAGCCTCCAACACGACCCCCTGGTGTTCCCGGGAGCGGACCAACTGCCCCAGGTCCTCGCGGGGGCGCGTCTCCACGGGACAGCGCCGCTCGTGGGCCAGGCGGGTGATCTCTTCCAGCAGGAGATCGGCATGTTGGCCGGCCGCCAGGAGCAGGCGGCGGCAGTTGCGCCGGCCGGCCCGCAGGGCCTCGCGCACGGCGTTCGTCCCGAACAACAGCTCTAACGGTTCAGGCGCCATCGCGTCCCCTCGGCCCCGTCTTCGAGGACGACCCCCAGAGCGGCCAGCTCGTTGCGGATGGCGTCGGAGCGCGCCCACTCCTTCTTCGCCCGGAAATCGGCCCGCAGGGCCAGCAGCAGGCGCATCAGGTCGTCGGTCAGGCCGGCGGCGCCGGCCCCGGTCCCGCCCAGGTCGTCGGGGATCAGCCCAAGCACGGCGTCGCCCAGCTCGCGGTAGAAAGCGTCGTAGGCCAACAGGGTGCCGCGGGCAGCCGTCCCGGCCTCGGCGCGGGCGTTGCTCTCGCGGGTGGCGTCGAACAGCACGGAGAGGGCCACGGGCGTGTTGAAATCCTCGTCCATAGCCGCCAGGAAACGGGCCTTGAGCGCCGCCAACTGCCCGGCGACCTCGGGGTCGATCTCGCCCTCCGGCGCGTGGACCAGGCGCTCGCGCAAGCGCCGGACGGCGTCGTGCAGCCGGGCCAGGCCGCGCTCGGCAGAGGCGAGGCCCTCGTCTGTAAAATCCAGCGGGCTGCGGTAGTGGCTGGAGAGGACAAAGAAGCGCATCGCCAATGGCGAGTAGGACTGCGAGAGGCGCGGGTGTTCGCCGCGGAAGGCCTGCTTGAGGGTGATAAAGTTGCCCAGCGACTTGCCCATGCGCGTGCCGTCCACCGTGACCATGTTGTTGTGCATCCAGTAGCGTACAAACTGCACGCCGTTCGCCGCTTCAGACTGGGCAATCTCGCTCTCGTGGTGCGGAAAGATGTTGTCCAGGCCGCCGCCGTGGATGTCCACCGTCTCACCGATGTAGCGCATCGCCATGGCCGAGCACTCCAGGTGCCAGCCGGGAAAGCCCCAGCCCCAGGGGCTGGGCCAGCGCAGGATGTGCCCGGGCTCGGCCCGCTTCCAGAGGGCAAAGTCGGCCGGGTGGCGCTTGTCGGGATTGGCCTCGAGACGCACCGCCTCGGTGACCTCCTCGATCCGCCGCCCGGAGAGCTTGCCGTAAGCCGGGAAAGAGGGCACGGAGAAGTAGACCGAGCCGTTGACCTCGTAGGCGTGGCCTTTTTCCAAAAGCTTCTTGACCATCTCGACCTGCTCGGGGATGTGGCCGCTGGCCCGTGGGGAGATGTCCGGCCGCAGCACGCGCAGGGCGTCCATGTCGTCGAAGTAGGAGCGGGTATAGATCTCCACCAGCTCCATCGGCTCCAGGCGCTCGCGGGCCGCGCGGCGCACGATCTTGTCCTCGCCCTGGTCGGCGTCGTCGGTCAGGTGGCCGACATCGGTGATGTTCTGGACATAGCGGACGCGGTAGCCGCTGTAGCGCAAGTAGCGCACGATCACATCGAACGACACATAGCTCTTGGCATGGCCGATATGCGGATGGTCGTAGACGGTCGGACCGCAGACATACATGCCCACCCAGCCTTCGTGCAAGGGGACAAACTCGTCACGCTGCCGGGTCAGGTCGTTGTAGATTTTCAGTGCCATGGCGCTCCTCCACACTTGATTTCCGGGGAACCTGGCGCAGGCTCCTCCTGCCTGGAGACCGAACGGTCGCGGGGACAAAGCGGGGACATCGACCTGGACGGCAAGGTCAGGCCCGATGTCCCCCTGGACACAGGCAGGTTGGGAAGAGCCGCATCGGTGGGGTGAGCGGCCTGGCGTAGCGTGGCACAGGGGACCGCAACAGGGCCGGCGGACCTGAGGGGAAAGAGAAACCGAATCGGTTGTCCACGGCTACACCTCGTCCGCGGCGGTGGGCTTCTTGGCGACGGCCGGTTCCTCGGCCTTTTCGCTGTCGGGCGCCGCCTCTCTCTTGTCGGCCGGCGGGGTCCCCGATTTGGCGCCGTTGCCCCCCGAGGGAGACTTGTGATCGGTGGCGTACCACCCCGACCCCTTGAAGATAATGGCCGGGGGGAACAGCAGTCGCTGCAGCAGGCCCCCGCAGTGGGAGCAAGTGGTCAACGGCGCTTCGCCGAACCGCTGCACAACTTCGATGTCCCGTTGGCAACTCCGGCAACGGTAGACATACGTCGGCATACCCGGTAGTCCTCCACCCAAAAAGTCGAATCGGACAGCAAACGCAACACCATATTATACGCCGTCCGGCGATTTTTGCAACATTGTGCCTTGGTTCACGATGCCTCGAGGGCAGCTCGCTGGCCTGGAGATCCTCCTAACGGTCGGTGTTGGGCAAGGTCCGCACCCCGACGGGATCGCCGACGCGCAGTCCCAGCGCTTCGGCCGCGCTGCCCTCGCGCACGGCGATCTCCAGCCGGCCGTCGCTGCCGGCCAGGGCCAGCGGCTGCCCCGGGGCGACATCGGCGTAGGTGCGCCGCAGCCAGCCCACGGGATGGCCGCCGGCCGTGACGACCGACGCGCTCCCCAGGCTCCCCGCCGGGATATTGGTGCCGCAGTTGCCGAAGCGGTCGACATGCACGATGCGCCCCTGGACGGTGCCGTTGGGGGCTATCGTGGGCTGGGCTTCCGGGAGGAGCATCAGGCCCTGCCGCGGCCGGCCGACCTCCTCCAGGGGCCGGCCCGCCGCCAGGTGCGCCGCCACCGGGGCCAGGATGTCGCGCCCGTGAAAGGTGCTGCTGACCTGGGGAAGCCAGAAGCCGGGCTCGGTCAGCTCGACGATGCGCGCCGCCGTCCGCTCACCGTCGCCCAGCCCCTGCCAGACGACGGTGAGCAGGCCGTTGTCCGGGGCGACAAAGAAGGCCGGGCCGGCCTCCATGGCGATGAGGGGGCGCGCCGTGCCGACCCCGGGGTCGACCACCGCCAGGTGGACGGTGCCCGGCGGGAAGTAGCGGTAGGCGCTTTCCAGCAGAAAGGCCGCCTCGAGGACGGCCTGGGGCGCGACATCGTGGGTCAGGTCCACGACCCGCAGGTGTGGAACGATGCCCAGGATGACGCCGTGAAGCAGGCCGGCGTAGACGTCGCCCCGCCCGAAATCGGTGAGCAGCGTGACGATGCCCGAACGTTGCATGGTGTCACCTCCCAAGGCTTGCTGCCATTGTACCGCGGCGACGGAAGGTGTCAAGCCACGGTTGACAACTACCGGCCCCGGTGATATAATTCGCATCGCAAAATATAAAGCACAAGAAAGAAATGACTGGCGAGGAGGATTGAATGCGTCCGTTGTACGTTGTGGCCGGGGCGGCCGTGGCGCTGGTGGTGCTGATCGTGCTGCGGGTTGTGACCAAGAAGCGCATCCTGGACTGGTTTATCGCTCTCCTGTTGATCGGCGCCGTGGCGGCCTTCCTCCTGCGGTCGACCCTTTTCCCGGCCCCGGTAGACCCGCTGGCCGGGGGCGAGATCTATACCGTCGTGCGCGGCGACGTGGCCGAGGTGGTGGAGGCCACCGGCAACCTGGCCCCGGCCGCCCAGGTCAATGCAACCTTTGCCATTGCCGGGACGCTCCAGGAGATCCGCGTCCGGACGGGCGACCGGGTGGAGCGCGGCCAGGTACTGGCCGTCCTGGACACCACGGACCTGGAGCTGCAGTTGGCCCAGTCGCAGGCCGCGGTCGCCGTGGCCGAGGCCAACCTGGACAAGCTCCTGGCCGGCGCCCGACCCGAGGACATCACCGTCACCCAGAACACGCTGAACCAGGCCTATGCCAACCTGCAGCAGCAGCAGGTGGCCCTGGCCGCGGCGACCGAACGGGCGCGGCTCTCCTGGGTCCAGGCGGCCAACGCCCTGCGCGACGCCCAGCAGTCCTATGAGAATATCTACTGGGACAACCGCAAGTTGGAGGACAAGATCGGCAAAGAGAATGTGCCGGATGTCAACTATGACAACGAGGAAAAGGCCCGCAGGGCGGTAGAGAATGCCGAGGCGGCCATGGAGCAGGCCCGCCTGTCCTATGAAGCGGCCAAGCGGCAGGAGGAGGAGGGGCTGCGCACGGCCCGCTCGCAGGTTTCCACGGCCCAGGCCAACCTGGAGAAGCTGACGGCCGGCCCGGTGCCGACCGATATCGCCGCCGCCCAGGCCCAGGTAGAACAGGCCCGGGCCAGCCTGGCCATCGCCCAGAACCAGTTGGAGAAGGCCACGCTGCGCGCGCCGTTCGCCGGCCTCGTAGCCAAGGTCCTGGTCGACGCGCCGCTCCAGGTATCGCAGGCCACCGCCATCCTGGTGCTGATCGACCCGGCGGGCTTCCACATCGACGTCGAGGTCGACGAGGTGGACATCTCCAACATCCAGGCGGGCCAGCGCGCCCGTGTCACCCTGGATGCCTTGCCGGGCCTCACCCTGACGGCGCAAGTGCGGGAGGTGGCCCTGACGCCCAGCACGGCGGCCGGCGTGATCACCTACCGGGTGCGGGTGGATGTGGGCGCCGTGGCCGACGCTGCCGTGCGCGCCGGAATGACGGCCAACGTCGGTGTCATCACCCGCGAGGCGTCCGACGTCCTGCTCGTGCCGCGGCGGGCCGTGCGGCTGAGCGGGGGCAAGGCCTATGTCGAGCGGGTCGGGCCCGGCGACGCGCTGGAGAGCGTCGAGGTGACGATGGGGATGAGCGACCCGGCGGTGGTCCAGATCGTCTCCGGCCTGCAAGAAGGGGACCGGGTCTTTGTGCGCGGGGTGGTGCAGGAGAATCAACTGCAGCAGATCTTTGGCAACTTTCGCCCGGGCGGCCGGATGGGACAGTAGGTGGGGGAAAGGGGCCATGCCAGAGGACACCGTTATTCGCGTCGAGGATGTAACCAAGGTCTACCGGATGGGCGAGGTGGAGGTGCATGCCCTGCGCGGTGTCTCGCTGGAGGTGCGTCGTGGGGAGATGCTGGCCATCATGGGGCCCTCCGGATCGGGCAAGTCCACGTTGATGAACGTGATGGGCTGCCTGGACGTGCCGACGAGCGGCACCTATACCCTGGACGGGCGGCGCATCGACACGCTGCGTGACAACGAGCTGGCCGAGGTGCGCAACCGCAAGATCGGCTTTGTCTTTCAGACCTTTAACCTGCTGGCGCGGACCTCGGCGCTGCAAAATGTGGAGCTGCCGCTGGTCTACAGCGGTGTAGGGGTGGGCGAGCGCCGGAAGCGGGCGGTCGCCGCGCTGCAGTCGGTGGGGCTGGGCGACCGGCTGCGGCACAAGACCCAGGAGCTTTCCGGCGGGCAGCAGCAGCGGGTGGCCGTGGCCCGGGCCCTGATCACCGACCCGGCCATCATCCTGGCCGACGAGCCCACGGGCAACCTGGACAGCGTCTCCGGAGAAGAGATCGTGGCCATCTTCCAGGCGCTGAACCGGGACCGCGGCATCACCGTGATCTTTGTCACCCACGACCGCAACATCGCCGAGCACACCCGCAGGATCGTCCACATCCACGATGGGCGTATCGTGCGGGAAGAGACCATTGCCGCGCCCCGCCAGGCGCGGCCGGCCGTCGTCCGGGAGGAGCTATGAGCATCATCGAGAGCGTGCGCATCGCCTTTCGCGCCCTGGCGTCGAACAAGCTGCGCGCCACCCTGACGATGCTGGGCATCATCATCGGCGTCGGCGCGGTGATTGCCCTGATGTCGCTGGGCCAGGGGGTGCAGGCCTCGGTGGAGGAGCAGATCCAGGGCGTCGGGGCCAACCTGCTGATCGTCACCTCCGGCACCTTTGGCGGCGAGGAACGCAAGATCCAGCCGCTGACCTATCGCGAGGCCAAGGCCCTGAGCGACCCCTTGGTGGCCCCGGACGTGCTGGCGGTGGCCCCGGTCATCCAGCGCAGCGCCGGCGTAGTCTACGGCCAGAACGAGGCCACGGCCACGATCATCGGGGCGACCTCGAACTATGACTTTGTACGCAACGTCAGCGTAGCCAACGGCCGGTTCATCGAGGATAGCGACCTGAACACCCTGAGCCGCGTCTGTGTGGTGGGATCGCAGGTGGTCTCCACGCTCCTGCCCGATGTCGAACCGCTGGGACAGACCATCAAGATCCGCGGCGTGCCCTTCCGCATCGTCGGGGTGATGGCCTCCGAGGGCGGCCCCAGCTTCGGCTCCGCCGACAACTATATCTACATCCCGCTGACGACGGCCGCGGCGCGCCTCTTTGGCACGCGCACCACCAGCGGCGATTTTCCCGTTTCGGTGTTCTACATCCAGGCCGTGGACAAGGACAGCATCAGCCGGGCCATCGAGCAGGTCACCCTGATCCTGCGGGAGCAACACCGCCTGACCTACCAGGACAACGACTTTACCATCATCACCCAGAACGACATCCTGAGTGTCGCCAGCTCCATCATCGCCATGCTGACGGTCTTCCTGGGGGCCATCGCCGGCATCTCGCTGCTGGTGGGAGGGATCGGGATCATGAACATCATGCTGGTCTCGGTGACCGAGCGGACGCGCGAGATCGGCATCCGCAAGGCCGTGGGGGCCAAGCGGCGCGACATCCTCTGGCAATTCCTGGTGGAAGCGATGGTGCTCAGCGTGCTGGGCGGGCTGGTGGGGATCGGTCTGGGAATGCTCGGCGCGACCGTGGTGACGCGCCTGGAGCCGCAGATCCAGGTGGCGTTGACCGCCGATGTCGTCCTCCTGGCGACCGGGTTCTCGGCCGCCGTGGGGCTGTTCTTTGGCATCTACCCGGCGATGCGCGCCGCGGCGCTGAACCCGATCGAGGCCCTGCGCTACGAATAGAACCCCTCTCATAATTGTCAAAGACAGAGGCCCACAGAAAAGCGGCAAAGGCATATCCAAAGGGCCTCGGTGTCTTTGGGCCTTTGGTTTACGAGATGGTTTCTGGACAGATTCCGGGGATCGGCAATCTATATCGCCCGGCAGGGGCCGTCCTCGGCCGCCGCGAGCAGGGCCGCGGGGCCGGATGAGGTCTACAGCGCCATCCGAGCCCTTGTTCCGCAGACCATCTGGGACAGGTTGTGGGGCCGGCAAGAGTGGCATACCGAAGGGAGAAAGAAAGGAAGACACGGCAATGGACTTTTTCCAACTGACCGCCGACCTATGGGTGGCCCAGAGCGTCGCCTATGGCATGAACGTGGGCGTATGGGTGCGCCAGGGCCAGTCCTGCCTGATCGACCCCGGCGTCCTGGCGGAGGAAATCGCCCAGATCAGGGCGCTGGTGGTGGAGCAGGCGGCCGTGCCGCGCTACGTGGTCATCACCCACAGCCATCACGACCATATTGTGGGGGCCGGGCAGATAGGGGCGCCGATCGTGGCCCAGGAGCGCTACCTGGCAGAGGTGGAGCGAAATGGGCCGGCGATCCGGGCGCAGGTGGCACGCGAGGGCTGGGTAGGCGGGGAGCGCCCGTTCGAGATCCCGCGGCCGGCCATCACCTTTGCCGCGGAGTTGCTCTTGGACCTTGGCGGGCTGCCCATCCGCTTGATACATACCCCGGGCCACGCCGCCGACGAGCTGGTGCTCTACGAGGCGCAGACGGCCACCCTGTGGGCGGGGGACAAGCTCAGCGACGTGGAGATTCCCTTTGTCAGCGACGCCCTGGGGACCTACGAGCGCACCCTGGAGATGCTGGCGGGGTACGAGATCCGGGCGCTCATTCCCGGGCACGGCCGGCCGACCCTGGACCTCGGCGAGATCCGGGCGCGCCTGGACAACGACCGGCGCTACCTGGCGGAACTGCATGCCGAGGTAGCCGCGGCGGTCGCGCAGGGGTTGAGCCTGGCGGAGACCGTGGCCCGCTGCGCCGATCAGACGCTGCCCTACCCGGGCAACGAGGACATGCACCGCCTGAACGTCGAGAGCGCCTACGCCGAGTTGGGTGGGGCGGCCGATCCGGAAGCGGTGGGCTGGGGCCGGGCGTAGGCGGAGACGGCTACAGGGCAAGGCTACCCGGCTGCGGATCCGGAAGGGTTGCCGGCATGGTTGGAGAATATGCGCCACGTGCTGGAGACTGCGTACACGGCCCACGAGGAGCGACCTGGGACCTTGTAAGTTCAAAGTGGCTGTGGTATACTGGGCATACCACAGAAAACAGTCCATCGCCTGGGAGGGTTTTTCGCCTTCGAAAGGCCAGGCTATGTAGAAACAGGAGGTGTCTATCGGCAAAGGGTAGGTAAGGGAACTCTGGCAAAGTCACCGAACAAGGAGGTAAAGGTCATGGCTCGCACATGGTATCGGGTCCTGCTCTTGGTGGTCCTGGTGAGCATGGTTTTGGCGACACCGGCTATCGCGGCGTCGCCCTTACCCCGCACAGACTCCGTCCCCGCCCTGGTGGTGGGGCCGGTTTCCACGACGGCAGCGCGGCCCGCGGAGCTGGCCCCCAGCGCCGTCGTGACGGTCACGATCTTTCACACCAACGACTTTCACGGCAACCTACAGCTTTCCGGCAGCAACCCCGGCATGGCCCGCACCGCCTACAAGATATTCACCAACACGGTGGAGCCCAGCTACACCCTGATCCTGGATGCCGGCGACATCATGCAGGGATCCCTGCTGTCGAACCTGTTCTACGGCGAGTCCACCATCGACATCTACAACCGGGTGGGCTACGACGTGGCCACCTTCGGCAACCACGAGTTCGACTGGGGGCAGGAGGTGCTCATTAGCCGCACGGCCCAGGCCGATTTCCCCTTCGTCTCGGCCAACATCGTCGTCAGCGACACCGGCTCGTGCGACACGGCCGGTTGGACCGTGCCCGATTTTGTGGACGCCCCCTATGTCACGATCACGCTGGGCGCCGCGCCCAACAAAGTTGTGATCGGCATCATCGGCGTGACCACGCAGGAAGTGCCCTTTATTACCGTCGCCTGGGCGACGGCGGGCCTTTGCTTCAAGGACCCGGCCGAGTCCATCGCCCACTACTGGGCCGAATTGGATGCCCAGGCGGACACCATCGTCGTGCTCAGCCACCTCGGCAACGCCGACGGCGGCTACGGCTACGGCTTCCCCGTGTATGGGGATCAGACCTTGGCCCGCCGGCTGGTGAAGGGCGGCACGCCGGTGGACCTGATCATCGGCGGCCACAGCCACACGGATCTCGCTGCCGCGCAGGTGATCAGCGGGACGACCGTCGTCCAGGCCCACTACGCCGGCCGCAAAGTCGGCATGGCTACCCTGGCGATCGACACCGCCAAGGGCGGCGATGTGAGTGTGACCTGGCAGCGGCTGGTTGTCGGCACCGGCGACCCGGAGGATGCCGAGATCAAGGCGGCCATCGACGCCTGGGCCAACGACCCGTGGTACCAGGATCAGATCAACCGGGTGGTCGGCTATACCAACGGCAACATCGAGCGCAACTACAACGGCGACTCGAAGATGGGTGCGTTCATCAACGACGCCATCTATAACGACCTGAACAACGACGACGAGCCGCTCAACGACGTGGATATGGTCTTTAACAACGCCGGTGGGCTGCGCACCGACTTTATCTGGCCCGGCCCACCCACCACGACATGGCCCCAGACGATCACCCATGGCATGATGTACAGTGTGTTGCCCTTTGGCAACCAGACCATCGTCGGCAGCATGACCGGGGCACAGATCGTGGAGCTGCTCAACCAGAGCGCCACCCTCTTCAAGGGGGCCTTGCAAGTGGCCGGGGTCCGCTACGATTTCTACCGCTACAACAACACCCTGCCCGGTCCGCAGCCGTGGGCCTGGGGCGCCTACAACATCGAGGTCTGGAACCCCGACACCAACACCTGGGAGCCGTTGGACCTGGGGCGTACCTACCGTATCGCCACCAACGAGTTCCTGGCGCCGGCCGGCCAAGACGGGTTCACGCCCTTCAAGTACCTGACCAACATCTCCTATTGGGGCGACATGCTGGACGGCGCCGAGCGCTGGATTTCGGCCGTCTACACCATCAGCAACCCCTACGAGCCCGCGCTCGACGACCGCATCCACCGCGACGGCGATGATACCGGCGGCCCGGTCCTCCCGGTCACCATCTTGCACCACAACGACCAGCACGGCAACCTGCTAAAGTCCGGCTCGTACCCGGGTTGGACCCAGGTGGCCACGTTGGTGAAGCAGGAGCGGGCCAAGAACCCCTACGCCCTCCTGCTCAACGCCGGCGATACCATCCAGGGCGACGCCATGAGCTACTACTTCAAGACCGCCGGCTTCGGCTACGCCGCCGACGGCACGCCCATCGTCACCCCGACTATGCACATCCAGCCGGCCATCGCCGTGATGAACGCCATGACCTACACGGCGTTCGTCCTGGGCAACCACGAGTTCAACTTTGGCAACGACGTCTTTACCTCCGTGTTCGGGCTGGCCGACTTCCCGATCCTGGGGGCCAACGTCACCGACGACGGCCGCTACGGCCTGGAACTGGTGGGCGTCAAGCCGTACATCACCGTCTCGGTGCCCGTGAGCGGGACGTCCGACGTGATCAACATTGCCATCCTGGGCATCACCAACCACCGCGTGCCCAACTATGAGCTGCCCAGCAACATCGAGGGGCTCTCCTTCAGCAATCCGATCGCCAAGGCCCAGGAACTTGTCCCGATCCTGGCCGCCGAGAACGACGCCGTGGTCGGACTGACGCACATCGGCTTCACCACCATCCCCGGCAGCGTCGAGGTCGATAACAACGTCGACACCTACATGGCGGCGCAGACCGGCGGCCTGGCGGCGATCATCGGCGGGCACAGCCACACCGACCCGAGCAAGCAGACCATCTACTCCGGCTCCTACAAGTACTTGCCGGCCATCCTGGAGGGCGCGGACGGGGCCCCGGTCCTGGTCACCCAGATGTATCGCTATAACAACTACCTGGGCCAGGTGGTCCTGGGCTTTGTGCCGAACGGCTCGGGCGGGTACGACCTGCTGTCCCAGGCCGGCCGCTACATCAAGGTGGACGCGGCCGCCACGCCCGAAGACCCCGACATCAAGGCGATCGTCGATCCGTACAAGGCTATGCTGGACGCCTACAACAGCCGGGTCCTGGGTTGGACCACCACACCGATCAGCGCCCTGACCGCCTACACCGAGGAGACCAACGCCGCCAACCTGCAGGCGGATTCCTCCGTCGCCGAGCTGGAGCGGAACGGCATCTTTCCCGACTTTCACCTCTCCGGCGCGATGTCCAATCGGGCCATTGCCGCCGGGGCCACCATCACCGACCCCTACACGCTGACCGTGGCCGATATGTTCACGCTGATGCCCTACGAGAACTCGCTGGTGGTGATCCGCATGAACGGCCCGCAGCTAAAGACGATCCTGGAGCGCGCCTACCGCAACTACTACTACTACAAGTACGTGCCGGGCTACGGCGGCTACTCCTACTACACCACCTGTATGCTGGACATCAACGCCGGCGGGCACATCACCTATACCGACATGTACCCGGCCCCGCCCAACGGCAACAACGTGGCCGGCTTGAGCTTCAACGGGACGGTGGTCGACTTCAACGACGCCGACACCTACTACGATGTCTCGACGGTCAACTACCTGGCGGCCGGCTCGTGCAACTTTAGAGACGGCAGCCAGACCCTTTGGCCGCTCGACCAGATCGTCGCCGACACCCAATACTATGTGCGCGACGCGGTGATCAACTATGTCACGGACCAGGGAACGGTCTCGCCGGCGATCGAGGGCCGGCTCGCCTTCCTGTACGAGCCGTGCACTCCTCCCAGCGCCGTCGACTTTACGTGGACGCCGGAAGAGCCGTTCGTCGGCGACGTGATCACCTTCACCGGCTACGCCACCGGGACCGCGACGATCGAGTACAGCTGGAGCTTTGGCGACGGGACATACGACACCGGGGCCAACCCCGTGCATACCTACGCCATGGCCGGCGACTACACCGTGGTGATGACCGCGACCAACTGCGGCGGGGTGCATGTCCCCACCAGCCACCTGGTTACAGTGCAGCGCTGGTGGTCCGTGTACCTGCCCCTCGTGTACAAGAACATGGCCAAGTAGCCCCGGGCAGCGCGGTCTGCCGATCGCGCCCGGCGGCAGAAAACGAGGAGCTTGCGCTCCTCCCAAGCAGCAGGCGCTCCACGCGCAGTGCGTGGGGCGCCTGCGCCCTTTCTAGAAGCCATCTCCCAAACCACAAAGGCACAAAGTGCTTCTGTGTCTTCCTGTTTCTGCATTTCTTCGTGTCTTTGTGCCTTCGTAGTTAGAGATAGGTTCTACTGCTGGGCGACCTGCGGGGTGAGAATGCCCGCACCTGGCCGCGGCCCTGGCCGCGGCCGGCAACGTCGTGCTCCCGGCCAACCTGCAGCAGCAGCGGGGCAGCCTGGGGACGGGGCTGACCTACAGCCCACCGGTGGAGGCGCTGTCCCGGGCCGCCTGGGGGGTGGGATTGGCCACCTTCGCCTCCGACGCCGACGGCGCCATCCGGCGGCTCTGGTCGGCTACACCACCCAGTTGGAGCAGGACCGCCACATCGCGCCCTTTGCCGGCCGGCAGCGCATGCCCGGGGTGGAGAACCAGGCCGACGCCGTGGATACGCTGCTGGCCGGCGACCGGCTGCACCGCGCCCCGGCCTGGCTGGCCCCGCTGCTCGTCGGGCTGCTCGGCCTGCTGGCGCTGGTCGCCCTCAACCTGGGCCGGCCAGGACTGGGCATCGCCGCGACGCTGGGGGGCCTGCTCCTCTGCCTGCTGGCGGCCGCGCTGGCCTTTGTCTATGCCGACCTTCTCCTGCCCGTGATGGCGCCGGCCGCCGGTGCCCTGGGGGGCGGCGGCGTGGTCCTGGTCGAGCGCCTCTCCTGGGCCGAGCGGGAGAAGCGCCCCATGCGCCAGCGTTTCGCCAGCGTGATGTCGCCGGAGCGCCTGCGTGCGGTGATGGACCACCGGGACGACCTGCTGCGCCCGGAGCGCCACCTCAAAGAGGCCGCCGTGCTCTTTGCCGACATCCGCGGCTTTCCCCACGCTACCGAGACGCTGATGGCCCAGGAGCGCAACCGGGGAGAGGGCATCCCGCCGTTCCCGGCCCACGGCAAGGCCGACCCCCTGCAGGTGGTGCGGATGCTGGGGCTACGGGACGGCAGCCTCTAGCGCGCTAGGGCGCCACCACCTGCAGCTCCGTCAGCTGGAACACCCAGCGGTTCCCCGGCGCCTGCGGACAGACCAGCCGGATGGGGCCGTGCTCCTTGTCGGTGTTGGCGATCCAGCCCTCGTGGTCCTTCAGGGCGACGATCGCCCCGTCCAGTTCGTCTTTGGGGATCTCCAGGGCATAGCCATCCGAAGCCAGCGCCACCACCACGGTATAGTCGGAGACGCCGGCTTTTTTCCAGATCTCCCCCAGCGGCACGCCGGACCACGAGGTCACTTCATCCTCCCCCGTGGACTTTTCCATCAGCACCTCTTTCAGCTCCACCTGGGGCATCCCCACCAGGTCGCTGTAGCTGAGCGTGAGCGGCGTGGCGACGGCGCCCGTGACCTTGAGCTGCCAGTCCACCTGCGGAGCGCTGCTCCCACACGCGGCCAGCGCCGCCAGGAGCGACAGCGCCAGGAGCAGGGCGATCCTCTGCTTGCGATAACGCATCTTGACCTCCGAAACCTTGTTCACAACGCCTCCGGCCCGACGGCGTTGCCGCCAGTCCGTAGGGGCTGGGTTACCCCGCCCCTACGCGGTTCCCCCGCGGGCGATTGGCGTTACTTGACCTCGATCGTGACCACACCCTTGACCCACGCCTTGCTGGACATGCCGGGCATGGCCATGTTCAGGGTGGCGCCGGCGACGGCGATCAGGCAGTCGGCGCAGGCCTTGATGTCGGCCACCGCGACGTCGGCGCTGAACCCGTCCGCGGCGACGAAGCTGATGGTGGCGGCGTCCGCGGCCAGACCGGCCTTGTCCAGCAGCTTGTTCAGGCGGACCCCTTCATACTCCGTGGGGCCGTTCTTGGGGTGCTCCAGGGTGAGCTTCTCCATCCCCAGGGCCCTGATCTCGTCCAGGGTGGGCTGCAGCGGCGTGTCGACCTTGCCAAAGATGGCCAGCGCCGGCGGGGCGACGGGCACGACCGTCTTGGCCGGGGTGGGCGCAGGCCCACAGGCGCCCGCCAGGAGGGCGAGCAGCAGTACCAGGGTGAACGGAACGATCTTGCGCATAGGTTCCTCCTCTATTCTCCGCGGGGTCCGGCGCGCGAACGCTTCGAGCGCGGCCCCGTGGTTCCACGCTAACGAGAGAATATCCACACCGGGATGAACATGTCCGCGGCGACGAGCTGGCCGTGGTTGCCCAGCCGCTCCTCCTCGTCCTCCTGGATCGGGTGCATCCCGTGGTCGGCCACAATGACCACCAGCGTGTCGGGGGGCAGTGCCGCCAGGATCGCGCCCACGGCCGCGTCCTCGGCAGCCAGGCGGGCGTCCTGCTCCGGCGAGCCCACCCCGTAGGTGTGCCCGGCGTCGTCGATCCCGTGGAAGTGGACCCACAGCAAGTCGGGCATGCCGGCCTGCAGCACCGCCAGGGTATTGGACAGGACATTGTCGTCGGTGAGGCCGTTGCCGTCGCGGTCGCCGGACAGGCGCGCCTCGGTGCTGCGCAGGTTAAAGGCCAGGGCGTCGCCCTCGACGGCGAGGACCGTCCGGCCGGCGGCCGCCAGCACGTCCGGCAGCGTCTCCGCCGTGGTCTGGCGGACGCCCCGCACCTCCACGCCGCTCGCCGCCGGGCTCGCCCCAGTCAGCAGCGCCGCCGAGGCCAGGGTGGTGGCCGGAGGGTAGACGGTCAGCCCCAGCAGCGGCTCGCCCAGTGCCGCCAGGTTGGGGACGAGGCCCAGTTGGGCGGCCTCCTGGTAGCGCTGGTAGCCGAACCCGTCCAGGTAGAGCAAGAGGGCATGGCCGGCCGGCGCCACTTCCCGCGCCTGCCCCGTCGCCTGGGCCGGGGCCGGCACCCCCAGCGCCGCGGCGATCGTCGGGGCGATGTCGGCGATGTGCACCTGGACCCGGCCCAGCAGCGCCGACTGCCCCACCTCCACCACGGCAACCGGGAGGGTCTCCGAGACGATCTGCAGCCGGCCGTCCGGCAGCCACCAGGAATCCTCGGCCACCGCCCGCCATTCGTACTCGTGGCGCGCCCCGCCGGGCTCGACGACGACGATGCGCTCCACCACCTCGGCCCCGGCCTGCTCCAGCAGGCGCTCCAGCGGCACCAGGTGCCGCCCATCGACCTCCTCCGCGAAGCGGCTCAACTGGCGGAGCAGCGCCCGGTTGACAGTCCAGGGCGGCTCTCCCGGCAGCTGGACGGCGGCCTGCCAGCCCAGGCTGCAGCCGGCCAGCAGCACGAGGAGCAGCAGGAGGGCCATGGCTACTGCCCATGGGTTCGTGGTGCGCGCTTTAGCGCGCAGGCGGGATGCTTCAGCGCCCCCTACGAGTGGGCTACCCTGCCGGCGTAGGGGCGACGCATGCGTCGCCCCTACTGCTGCAAACGGCCTATTTCTCACTGTAAATCTCCTCCACATCGCGGACCCACTGACCGCGCCCCTCGCCCGGGACGACGATGGTGACATCGCCAAAGACCACGGCCAACACGGCGCGGCCGGCCTCCTCTGCCGTCAGGAAGCGCTCCTCGCCCCGGGCATTGCGCACCCGCAGGGGGCCGGCCAGCAGATCGGCCAGCGGCACCCCCTCGACGCGCATGGCGGTCTGCGCCCGCCGGACCTGCTGATCCTCCCGGTCCTGCAGCAGCACCGTGGTCTGCTCGATGGTGACCCAGCGCGTGGAGCCTAGGAGCAGCCGCCCGATGGAGGTCGCCGTCCCGCCGATGGTCAGCGGCCTCTCCCGCCCGACGACGACGATGCGGTCGATTCCCCTGAGCCAGGCCGAGACATGCAGCTTCTCATCGGCAAAGCGCACGCCGTCGGCGTAGGGCAGGAGCAGCGAACCCGGTCCCAGGTCCTCGCGGGCGATGGTGACAAAGCCGCCGTCACGGGAAGAGAGGTTGACACTTTCGAAATCGTCGACTCCGTGTTGGGACAAGAAATCGAGGAGGGGCATCGCCGTGCGGGTGAACTCGCGGTAGGGCAGGATGTCATTGATCGGGATATAGCCCGGCTCCGGCACGTCGCCGGTCAGCAGGAGCAAGTTGCCAAAGGCGACGGCGCTCAACTGGGCGTCGCCGTGCCGGCTGTGGCAGCGGGCGCAGGTGTGCATCCCGTCCAGGGTATGGCAGCCGGCCGCCGTGCAGCCGGAGATGGTCTGCGCTTCCTCGGCCAGCAGATCCCAGGAGTAGCGCGGGAGCAGGCGCAGAGGCGCCAGCGGGCGGGCGCCGGCCGCGGCGGCGACGGCCAGGCCGGCCAGGGTGAGCGCGATCAGCCCAACGACGACCCAGCCGGGGTACCACTTGCGGAACATCGGACCTCCTCACTCAGCGCATCAGCAGCCAGGCCGCCGTGCCGGCGATCGCCAACAGCAGCAGCGCCGCCATAGCCGCGTCCCAACGCCCGAAGCCAACCTCATGCAGAAAGGTGCGCCGGGCGTACTTGCCGAAACAGCGGCCCTCCATGGAGGCCGCCAGGCTATCCACTTTACCCAAGGCGGACACGAGCAGCGGCATGAAGAACTGCCGGGCCAGCATGAGCAGGCGGCGCGGGCTGCGCACGTCGTACTGCACGCCGCGGGCGAGCTGGGCGCGGTAGACGGTGAGCCCTTCCTGCTCGAAGACGGCCGCCAGGCGCAGCGCCGTGACCAGGGCAAAGCCGTAACGATAGGGCAGGCCGGCCCGCATCAGGGCATGGGCCAGGCCGGATGGCTCAGTGGTCAGGACAAAGAGGTAGCTGCAGAGCACGATGGCCAGGAAGCGTCCGCCCACGTAGGCGCCGGAGGCCAGCCCTCCGCCGGTCAATACCAGCGGGCCCAACTGCCCAAGCACCGTCCCCTCGTGCCGAAACAGGATCTGCAGCAGCGCCAGGAGCAGGGCGGTCGCCGTCAGGAGGCGCAGGCCCCGCAGCCCCCGCAGGCGCAGGCCGCACAGCGGAAAGAGCGCCAGGGCCAGCCCGACGAGGCCCAGGATCGGCCAGGGGCTGGGCACGAGGAAGGCGGCCCCGGTGACAAAGATCAGCCAGGCGACCTTGAGCAGCGGGTGCATCCGGTGCAGCGGCGAGGTCCCGGGCTGGTAGGCCAGTCGCGGCTTCATGGGGTCCCCTCCGCGGGCGGCCAGCCCGCTGGCAGATAGGGGCCGGCACCCCGGGCGGCCAGCGCGGCAAACGCTGCCGCCGTCGGCGCATCCAGGACGACGCGCCCGCCCTCGAAAAAGAGCAGGCGCGTGGCATAGGCCCAGGCGACATCGGGGTCGTGAGTGACCATCACCGCGGCGCTGCCCCGCTGCACCTCCTCGGCCACCAGGTCCAGCAGGAAGGCGGCGTTGGCCGGGTCCTGCCCGATCAGGATCTCGTCCAGCAGGATCAGCCGCGGCCGGCTGCCCAGCGCCGAGACCAGGTTGAGGCGGCGCTTCTCGCCGTAGCTGAGGCGATAGGGGTGCTCCTCCTCATGGCCGGCCAGCCCGCTGCGCGCCAGCAGTTCCCGCAGGCGGGCGGCGGTCGATTGGTCGAGCAGCCCCAGGTTGCGCGGGGCAAAGCTGGCCTCCCCCCAGATGCTGTCGGCAAAGAGCTGATGGTCGGGGTTCTGGAAGACAAAGCCCACGTCGCGGGCCAGATGGGAGGTGGGCGTGCGGCGGGTATCCTGCCCCAGCACCTCCACCTGCCCCCGGTCCGGCTTGAGCAGGCCCAGAAGGCTCAACAGGAAGGTGCTCTTGCCCGATCCGTTGTCGCCCATCACGGCGACGAACTCGCCGGGACGGATGTCCAGCGCCAGGTCGCGCAGCGCCGGCCGGCCGTTGTACCCCACCTGCAGGCCGGCCACGCGGACGAACGGTGGGCCGCTCGGGACGCCGGAGGGGGGCGCGCTGCGCCCGGACCAGGGAGCGGGGCCGTTGGCCCCCGCGGCCGGCCCGTCGTAGACGATCCGGCCGGCCTCCATCCGCACCAGCCGCGGGGCAAAGGGCAACAGATAGCCCAGCTTGTGCTCGATGACCAGGACGGTGATCCCGGCCTTGGCGCGAATATGGGCGATCGTCCGAAAGACGTCGGCCGTGGCGCTGGGGTCCAGGTTGGAGGTCGGCTCGTCCAGGATCAGCACCTGCGGCTTGGCGGCCATCACCGCGGCGATAGCCACCTTCTGTTTCTCGCCTCCCGATAGGGTCGCCAGGTCGCGCTCCATGAGATGGGTGGCCCCGACGATGTGCAGCGCCCACTCCAGCCGGCGGCGGATTTCCGCGGGCGGCATACAGCGATTTTCCAGCGCGAAGGCCACCTCATCGCGCACGGTGAGCGTGCAGAACTGGGCCTCGGGGTTCTGCTGCACCAGCCCCACCACCTCGGCCACCTCGTAGACCGGCTGCCGGCGCACGTCCATGTCCCGCACGCGGACGGCGCCCTGGGCTTCGCCGTCGTACTGGCGGAAGAGGGCCCCGCAGAGGGCCATGCCCAGGGTGGATTTGCCGCAGCCCGAGGGCCCGGCCAGCACGACGAACTCGCCCGCGGCGATCTCCAGGTTGACCTGGCGCAGTGCGGGCTGGGGGCGTCCCGGGAAGCGGTAGGAAAAGCCCTGGATCGAGATCATGGCGAGCTTCCGTACACCTCGATGCGCTCCACCCGCGGCACGAGCACCTCGCCGCCCATGCGGGCCAGGGCGAAAGAAACCTCGGCATCGCCGATGACCAGGAAGAGGCGCAGGTCCTGGTCGTCCAACACCTGCTCCAGGGGCAGTGTCAGCGCCGGCGCGGGGCGGCCGGCCGCGTAGACGGCCACGGCGCGGGCGCCGGGCCGGGGGACCTTGTCCCGGAGCACCGGCCCCAACGCCACCCCCTGGTACTTGTGCCGCCCGAGGCCCACGTCCAGGTTGGCGCTGTCCATCTGGAACTGCCAGGCGGCCGGGTCGAAGGGCCCGGCCTTCTCCAGCGCCCCGCCGATCTGTAGGGAGGCCGGCCCGGTCACGGTCAGGCGGACGACATCGCGCACCCAGGCCTTGCTGTTGGCCGCCCCGACCAGGTCGTAGCCGTCGTGCCCCTTGGGCGCCAGCAGCAGGCTGCCGCTCTCCTGGACCTCGGCCATGCTCAGGAAAAAGGCGTAGCCGTCGGCGCCGTGGACCAGGACGAGCGCCGCGTCGGGCCGGGGTTGAGCGCGGGCGAGGAGCTCGCGCAGCGGCACGCCGGTGTAGGTGGCGGTGACCTCGCGCAGCGTGCCCTCGGCGTTGATGGCGGCGATGTCGCCGTGCCGGCGCGGGTAGTCGTAAGGGGCAGCGACGGCCCCACCGATGGAGACGGTCCCCGTCCCGCGCAGCGCCAGGTGCAGGTACAGGCCCAGGCCGGCGGCGACCACGAGGCCCGCGCCGAGAAAGGCCAGGCAGATGCGCCGCCGGGGCGGGGCGGCCGGCTGCTGATCGCGGACCACGCCGGCCCGGCGCAGGGCGTTGACCAGGAGGTAGCCCAGCAGCCCGCCCAGGAGCACGCCGGAGGCCAGGGCCACGGCGCCGACGATGCCCAGGTAGGCCAGGACATCGGCCGGCAGGGCGGCAAAGAGCTGAAAGACCAGGACGTTAGAGGCGGCGGACAGGCCGCCGGCCAGGATGTAGGATGAGAGGCGGTCGGGGCGCCGGAACGGCAGGAATCCCAGGTCCACGAGCAGGCCGGCAACGACATCTACCAGCACCACCAGCAGGCCGTGGGTGTTGCCGCTGAGCAGCTCCACGCCACCCTTGAGGAGGCCGGCCACGGTGCCGGCGCCCGGCTTGCGCACCAGGCCACGGGCCAGGATCAGCCAGGTGACATGGAGGCCGGCCGCCCATTGGGTCGTGCCGGCAAAGCCCAGGAGCGATTGGAAAAAGTCGCCCACGGCGTTGAGATAGGTGCTGGCGACGCCGCCCAGGGCCGCCAGGGCGGCCATGAGCAGCAGGTCGCGGGTGGAGAAGTAGTAGCGGCGCTGGACCATCGCTTCGCTCCTGCCAAACAAAAGACGGCGCCGCCGGGAAAGGGACGCCGTCTGCGGCCACGGGTCGGAACGAAAGGGGCGTCTCCCAGGGAGACGCCGTGTTCGCATCCACGGCCCGCGGCCCGTCTCCTTTCCAAGCACGGGGGGCGCAGCCGTTTCCCGCTGCACCGTAACGGCCCTCCGCCATCGGCCGGAGGCCGGCCCTTAGGCCAGAGGGCTCGGAGACGGTACACACACCTCGATTGTTCAGGAACACGCCCGGATTATAGCACGGAGACGGGAAGCCGTCAATCGGACTTTGCCCGGGCCGCTACTTGTGGAACTTTTTTATAAACTCCTCCACCTCCGGTATCCCCCCCTGGTAGATGAGGTAGCCGTTGTACGGTTCGCGCTCGGTGATGTCGCCGCAGATGGGGGTGAGCATCAGCTCCTTCACCTGGGCTGGGTCGCTGGTCTGGCCCAGCACCCAGGCCAGCTTGATGTAGGCCACCTCCGGCAGCAGGTTCTCGGCCGGCACGATGCCCAGCGTCATCAGATCGCGGCCGGTGTCATAGACGAACATGTGCACATAGCCCCACAGCGTCTGCACCGTCATGTAGATGTGGACGCCCTTCTCCACGGCGCGCTTGATCGCCGGGTAGAGCGGCTTGTTGACGTGCCCCAGCCCCGTGCCGGCGATGACAATGCCCTTGTAGCCCAGGTCGGTGATGGCCTCGATGATGTCGGGGTGCATGTTGGGGTAGTAGTAGAGCAGCGTCACGCGCTCCTCGAAGAAGGGGAGGATGTCCACCTGGCGGTCGTTCCGCCGCCGGTTATAGTCCTGGCGCAGCGGGGTGATCTTGGTCCGGCTGACCATGGCAATCGGGATGTCGCCGATGGTGCGGAACGTCGAGCGGTACGACGAGTGCATCTTACGCACCCGCGTGCCGCGGTGCAGCAGGCCGTACTCGTCGGAGGTAGGGCCGAACATGCAGACCATCACCTCGGCGATATCGGACTCGGCCGCGGCCTTGGTGGCGTGCATCAGGTTGAGCGCAGCATCGGACGACGGCCGGTCCGAGGAGCGCTGCGAGCCCACCATGACGATGGGGATGGGCGGGTTCTGCACCATGTAGGAGAGGGCGGCCGCGGTATGGTGCATCGTGTCGGTGCCGTGGCCGATGACGATGCCGTCGATGCCCTTGCGGATCTCTGTGCCGATGGCCTGCGCCAGCGCCTTGTATTGGACCGGCCCCATGTTCTCGGAAAAGACGGCAAAGAGCTTCTCGGTCGTCAGGTTGCAGATGTCGGCCAATTCCGGCACGGCGCCATAGAGCTCGCCGGGGGAAAAGGCCGGGATCACGGCGCCGGTGCGATAGTCCAGGCGCGAGGCGATGGTTCCGCCCGTCCCCAGCAGCTTGACGTTCCGCTTCTCCGGGGAGGTGGGAAACTCGCGTTCGGGGATCTGGTAGTGGGCCTCCTTGTAGCCGCACTCCTCCATCTGCTCGATCGTGTCCACGGCGATGCCGACGTTGTAGCCGGTGGCCAGCTTGAGGACGATGTGGCGGTCGTCGTCGTTGACCGAGCGCGGCAGGACGATGCCGCGAAAGCTGCCGCGGGTGGTTTGGACCAGGGACTCGCTCCAGACGCGGACATTGAAGCTCTTGAGCACTTCCAGCGCGCGGCCGCGGTAGCCCTTGAAGATATCGCTCACTGGGCACCTCCAGCGCGGATGGCCGCGGCCAGCTCGGAGAGCGGCATGTTGCCCACGGCCATCGGGCGCAGTTTCTTCATGATCCAGCGCACCTCGGCCTCGGGATCGGGGGAGGTGTTGATCTGGGCAAACTTGGCGCGCAGCAGGGGGATCAGGGAAACGATCTGGGCGCGCTCGCGCGGGATGAACTGGATGCTGGTCAACAGCGACTCGGGGTCCATGTTGGGGTGCTCGTAGGCCACCGGCAAGATGTCGTAGAGGATCTCGCGCCGCAGTTGCCGTTCGCGCAGAAAGGCGAACAGCCCATAGAGGCGCTCAAAATCGAAAGGGGAGCCCGGCTGCAGGTGGCCCTGCAGGTACTTGATGCGGTGGGCCAGCACCGTGGCCACAAAGCGGGGCTCGGCGCCCAAGTCGCCGGCGATGCGCTCCACCAGCGGCACCAGGTTGTGCTTGAGCAGGAAGGAGTGGGTATCGGATGGGACCCGCCACTCCTGGAGCTGGGCCAGCCGCCGGTCGAGCCCCACGGGCAGGCGACTGCGGACGCGCTCGATGAGCTCCTCGCCGATGGGGATGGGCGCCGAGTCGGTATCCGGGTACATGCGGTCGGGACCGGGCAGCACGCGCTCGAACATGGTTGTCCCGTTCGGGAACGCTTTGCGCGTCTCGTTGGGCACACCCTGGAAGGCCAGCAGGCAGCGCTCCTGGACCGTCTCCAGGGCCGTGGGGATATCCTCATCCGGCCCCCAGAGCAAGACCTGGGCGTCCCCCTCCTGCGCCCCCAGCATGGTGCGAAGGAAGTCGAAATCGTCTCCCTGCTCCCCCGGCCTCCAGGACTCTGAGTGAACCATGTTGGGCTTTTCGACACAGGCGATCACCTTCAGGCGATCGCTGATCTCGTCGGCGAACGACCGCCCCGGCTGGGTGAAGAAGGAGAGGAGGCCGCGGAACCCGGGCAGGTTGACCGCCACCAGGCGATACTTCTTCCGCACGGCTTCGCGGACCTGGGCAGAGGTCGCTGCCAGCAGGTCGGGGTCGACGACGGCATGGCGGATCTTCCAGCCCTTCCAGTCCGGCATCCGCGCCAGCAGCTCGCCGCGGATCTCCAGGAGGCTCTTTTGGCGAAAGGCCTCGTTGTGCACCAGGTCGGGGATGTAGCGGATGTGGGAGACCCCCTTGATCTCGACCCGCGTGCCCCCGCGGATGCTGACGTTGACATCCTCGCGGGCGGCGCCGATGCCCGTGCGCACATGGCCGGTGCTACGGCAGAGGAAACGGATGCAATGCGCCGCCTCGGCCACCTCATCGGGGGTCCGCATGTCCGGGTAGGTGACGGTCTCCACCAGCGGCATGCCCAGGCGGTCGGTGGTATAGACGCGGACGTGGCCGACGTCCGAGACCTCACGGCAGGCGTCTTCCTCCACGCTCAGTTGGATGACGCGCACCGTCTTGTCCGGCAGCGGCAGACGGCCCTCGATGCCGACGATGGCCGTGCGCTGGAAACCGGTGGGGATGCTGCCGTCGAGGTACTGCTTGCGGGTGATGTGCAGCTCGCCGACGATGTTGGTCTTCAGAAGCAGGGCGATCTCCAGGGCGATCTCCAACGCCTCCGGGTTGAGCTTGAAGGGTGGCGTATCGTCGACGTCGTAGGTGCAGGCGGTCTCGTTGACGATGTGGTAGATGACCGTCTTCCTTGTCCGAAACTCCATAAGCGCCGTGCCGTCGTACTCGCCCAGCTCGCTCAGGGTGGGGCGCATGTGGCGGATGAGCTCGGCGTCGTACTGCCCGCCCTTTTGGTAGCGGCCGGCCGGGCAGTGGCAAAAGAGCTTTTTCTGCGTCCGGAGCTGCTGATGGACCTCCAGCCCGGACATGAACCCCAGCTCGTGGTAGACCTCCGGCGGCGTCTCCCGGCGGGGAGTATAACCGACGCGCCGGCGGGTGGCATTCAAGTTCTGCAAAGGGTCGAAGGCGTTCGCTGCGGGAGGTTGCTTCATAGACGGTTGCGCTCCGGCGCTGACGGGACGGCTGCGGCGTCCCCACTCCCCGGCCCCAGTGCCGGGGACCTTCAGTATAAGCCAGATGGCGGCGGTTGTCAAAAGCGGCCTCGGACACATTTTGACGTCCATGGGGCGTCGTGCTATACTGGATACTTGGCGCATAGAAAAGGGGCCGTTGATCTGAGCATCCATTCCCCTGGCGCCGAGGAGGTGGTGGTGAGGCTTTCCTGGAGACACTGGCTGACAATCCTGCTCTTTTCCGCAGGCATCGTCCTGGGGGCGCTGCTGGCCGGGGCCGCCGTCTGGGGAGACCTGGAGGCGTTCCTGTTCGACGCGGCGATCTCCCCGGACGCGCCGCTGACGACGCTGCGCTGCCCGATCCTGATGACGACCGCCCAGACGGCTACCGTGAGCGCGACACTCCGCAACACCAGCGACCGGACGGTCAACTTTCACGTCCGAATTCACATCAGCCTGGGCTTTGTCACCCTGATGAACGAGGAGAACAACCGCCTGCCCCTGGAACCCGGGCAGTCCGGGCGCCTGGAGTGGCCGGTCTACCCGGAAGACGCCGCGTTCGGCCGGGTGGTCCTGGTCCGCGTGCATGTGCTGCCCAACGGCCCGTTCCCCTACCGCGGGGCGGCCTGCGGGATCGTGGTGGTCGACTTGCCCGGCCTGTCGGGCGATGCCTGGTACGCCCTCGGCCTGGTCCTCAGCCTGGCCGGCGCGGCCGGCGGCCTGGTCCTGTGGATCCTCGGCAATCGGCCGCTGCAGGGGCGCGCCCTGCTGATAGCGAGGTCGATGGGCGCGCTGGCCGGCGTCGTGGCGCTCAGCGTGCTCGTGGCAGCGCTCAAGCTGTGGCTCGTCGGGCTCCTCGGCCTCATCGTCGCCATACTGCTCGTTGGGGCCATCATCGGCCATTTCGTCACCACGGCGCGCTGAGACAGCGCGGCCGGCGACGCTATCTGGGGAGTTGGGGACTGCACTCCTCCGCCTTGCGTCCAATCTCCCGCAGCAGGCCGGCAAAGATGCGTGCGTGCAGGCTGGAGAAGAGGTGCCAGTAGACCAAGCCTATCAGCCCATGAGGGGCGAAAAATATGGTCTGGGTCAGCAGCGTCCGGCCGTCTGGCAGCGGCCGCGCTTCCCACTGTAGCCAGAAGCTGCCGGCTGGGTTGTACTCGTCGCGCAGGCGCACCAGCTGTCCCGGCTCCAGCGCCTCCACGCGCATAAAGTCCAGCGTGTCGCCCACGCGGATGTCGTAGGGGTTCGGGCAGGACCGGCCCCAGCGCCCGCCGCCCAGCAGCCGGTCGACCAGCCCGCGCAGCCGCCAGGCCCAGTTGGCATAGAGCCAGCCCATCTCCCCGCCCAGGCCGGCCAGGATCGAGCAGACCACCGTGGGATGGGCGGCGATCGTGCGGTGGCGCCGGTCGATGTACATGCCCTCGCGGACGGAGAGCGTCCCCGTCGGCAGCTCCCCCGGGGGGCTTGACTGGGCGTCAATCCAGGCCGTGTCCACGCTGCGCGGATGCAGGTCGGCCACGGCCAGCAGCAGGGCCGTCTGATAGTCGAGCAGCCGGATGTGGGGAAACAGATCCCGGGCCGTATGGTCATGGACCACGACCTCGTTGTGCAACCCCTCCAGCAACGGCTGGGCGATGCGGAAGGAGACGGGAGTCAGGGCGCTCATCCAGAGGGCGGCCAGGCCGGGGGTCAGGAACGGCACCGGCACCAGGAAACGGCGCAGTCCCCGGACCCGGGCATATCCCAGCAGCGTGTCCCGGTAGGTCAGCACATCGCTCCCGCCGATCTCGATGGTGCGGCCGGCGCTGGATGGCACCTCCAGGGCGGCAACCAGGTAGTCCAGCACGTTGTGGATAGCGATCGGCTGGATGCGGTGAAAGACGAGGGTCGGACTGGGCAGGAGAGGGATCCGTTCGGTCAGGTAGCGGATCATCTCGAACGAGCCGCTGCCGGAGCCGATGATGATGCCGGCGCGGAACTCGGTGACCGGCACGCCGGCCTCGCGCAGGGCGTCGGCGGTGTCCTGGCGGGAGCGCAGATGCGGGGAAAGCCTGGACTGGGGGTCTCCAAGCGCGCCCAGGTAGATGATGCGCTGCACCCCGGCGGCGCGGGCCGCGTGGCCAAAGTTGCGGGCCGCCTCCTGGTCCAGCGAGGAGAAGGCGGGGCCGGCACAGAGGCTGTGGATCAGGTAATAGGCGGTATCGATGTCCCGCAGGGCCGGCGGCAGGGTCGCCGGGTCCAGAGCATCGCCCTGGACCACCTCCACCTGCTCCAACCAGGCGCGGCCGCGCAGCTTCGCCGCGTCGCGCGCCAGCACGCGCACCCGGTAGCCAGCTTCCAGCAGTCGGGGCACCAGGTTGCGGCCGATGTATCCGCTCGCCCCGGTGACCAGAATACGCTGATTGGGCATCGTTTCGCTCCTGCTGCCATCTGCCAACAGCGGCTTGTTACCCTTGCCCTTCCTACTGCACCGGCCCGCCGCCCACCGGCGGTGGGGGAAGCACGGTGCAGTACGAGCCCTTTCTCTCGGTCTTGTGCAGCGCCTCCTCGGCCATATCCACCAGCGCGGCAGCGTTGCCCGCATAGTCCGGCGGCACGGTGAGGATGCCCACGCGCACCGCGGCCGGCCGCCCGCCGAGGCCGGCCGGCAACTGCATCACCGTGGCCAGGTCATAGACCCGCTCGGCCAGTTGGCGGGCGCCCTCCTCCCCGGTGTGCGGCAGCAGCAGCGCCAGGCCGTCCTGTTCGCAGCGGGCGACGATGTCCACGGCGCGCACATGCCGTTCCAGGAGCTCGGCCAACTGGCGGACACGCTCCTCGGCCTGCCATGCCTCGGCACATACAAAAACGACCAACACCAGCGAGACCGAGTAGCGATAGCGGCGTGACCGTTCGACCTCTTCCGCCATGCGCAGGCGGATCGACCGGCCGTCGTACAGGCCGGTTGTGGTATCGAGCGCGGTTTCGTAAACCCGTTTCGTCCTCTTTGGCATCCGACCTCCGCTGTCCAGGAACTGCAAAATCGACCGCGGTTCGATCCCCTTGCCCGCCCCACGCCGGGTTTCGATCCCGGTTATACGCCTTCGCGGGCATAGGCCGCGTAAAAGAGCACTCGCCCCAGGATCTCGGCGATCAGCAGGACGAGGAAGGTGGCGGCCAGGAGCAGCCCCCCGGCCGCTCCCGGCGGAGTAAGCAGGGCACCGGCCAGGGCGATGCCGACGATGATCAGCACCAGCCGGCCTTGGAAGAGCGCCCGCCCTTCCCGGGTGAGCCGCCGCAGCGACTCGGCGGCGGCTCCCGGGCGGCCGGCCAGCCCGGCCAGCCACAGCGGCAGACAGAGCAGTTCGCCGCTCAGGAGCCCGATCACGCCCAGCGGCAAGGCCCGCGGCAGCCACGGCGGCGGGGCCAGATGGGGAACGGCGGCCACCGCCATCCAGGCCCCCGGCCCGCCCAGGAGCAGCGCCGTGGTCAGGAACGAGGCCGGCGTGGCCCACGTATCCCAGGCCGGCACCGTGCGCAGCCGATAGGCCCAAGACATACCCAGGAGCAAGGCCAGCCCCCAGACGGCCCCCAACCAGTAAACGGTCTGTTGTACCCAGGGGGCCCCCCGATCGAACCACAGCAGCCCGGCCCAGGCCGCGCTCGCCGCGCTAAAGAGCAGGGTGGCCAGTATCTCGCGGCTCAGCCAGGAGGAGCGCACGTTCCACAGCGCCCGCCAGGCCAAGAGCGGCGTCCCCAGGTGCAGCAGCGCGGCGCCCATGGCCAGCACCATCAGCCCGGCGGCGGCCAGGAAACCCCAGCGGGTCTGTAGGCGGGCCGTCTGCGGCCCCACCTCCCGGCACACCTGGAGATAGATCGCCCCGAGCACGCCATAGGCGCCAACCGCGAGCTGGGCCAGGAGGGTGAAGGCGACGAGCGCGCGCTCCTTCATCCGCCCACCTCCTCGCGGTTGGCGATGCGGGCCTCTTCCCTCCCCCCGGCCCCAGTGGGGGAGGGGAGAGGGGGAGCCGCCACATGCGGCGGGGGAGAAAGGAGGGGTTGGGTCAGCAGCAGGCCCGGGTCGGTGAGCTCGCCGGCGGGCAACGGGAACAGGGCGGGCAGCGGGCCGTGACGGGCCTGGAGTTCGGCACGGTCGCCAAACTCCAGGGCCCGCATAGGGCAGGCGGCCACGCAGGCCGGCGGCCGGCCGGCGTCGATGTCCTCGACACAGAAGTTACACTTGGTCATGAACCCGTTCTCCGCGTCGTACTGCGGCGCTCCATACGGGCAGGCCCATCGGCAGTACTGGCAGCCGATACACTTCTCGGAGTCGAGCAGCACGATACCATCGGCCCGCCGGCGGATGGCCCCCGCCGGGCAGACCTCGACACAGATCGGCCGCTGGCAGTGGTTGCAGGCCAGCGAGACGTGGTAGGCGCGGACATGGGGCACCCAGGCCGCCCCGCGGCGCTCCCAGCCGCCTTCCGTTACCTCGTAGACCCGCCGCCACAGCAGCCCCACCCGCAGGCCGTGGCGGTCCTTGCAGGCGACCTGGCAGGACTTGCAGCCGGAACAGGAAGAGGCGTCGAAGTAGAAAGCGTATTGGGTAGACATCGTTTGGAGTCGGTGAATCAACGAGTCCGCGGATCAACGCTCCGCTGATTCGCGCCCTTCTCGCTCCACCTCCACCATGATCGTATGCTGCGCCGTTCCCAAGGCCAGCGGCGTCCAGCGCTCCGAGGTCAGCACGTTGACCGAGCCGCGGCGGTCCACGCCCTGCGCGTCCGGCGTCCACCAGGCGCCCTGCGGGATGTCCACCACCCCCGGCAGGATGCGCTCCGTCAGCCGGCAGGGGAGGACGATCGCCCCGCGGTCGTTGTACGCCCGTACCAGGTCGCCGTCCCGGATGCCGCGCGGTGCGGCGTCCAGGGGGTTTAGGAAGAGGCGCTGCGGAAAGGCCTCCTCCAGCCAGTCGACGTTCTCATGGGTGGAGTGCACCCGCCGCATGGAGTGGTGGCCGATGGCCTGCAGGGGGTACTGCCGGGCCTCGGGGCCAAAGGGGCTCTCCCACTCCGGGATGTACTTGGGCACGGCGGGGATCTCGTCCGGCCGGCCCATCTCGTACAGCCGCGGCGAAAAGATCTCGATCTTGCCCGAGGGGGTGTCCAGCGGGTGCCCTTCCGGATCGGCGCGAAAGTCGGCGAAAGCGACGGCCGGATGGGTCACGGCGTTGGCATAGACCCCGATGTTGGAGCGGACAAACTCCTCCAGGGTCGGCAGCTCCGGGAAACGCGCCTCGCGGTAACGGTCCAGGCACCATTCCACCCAGGCACGCTCGTCGCGCCCCTCGGTGTAGGCCTCGCCCAGGCCCAGGCGTTCGGCGATCTGGGCGCAGATGCGGTAATCGCTTTGGCACTCTCCCGGCGGCTCGACCAGCTTGGGCATCAGCAGGACCTCGTCGCCGTATTTCCAACCGTCCTCTACTCCCCAGGTCTCGAACTGGGTACAGGCCGGGAGCACCAGGTCGGCGAAGCGCGCCGTGGGGGTGAGAAAGTTGTCCTGGACGACAAGAAACTCGACCTTGCTCTCGTCGCGCAGGATGGCCGCGGTGCGGTTGATGTTGGCGTGCTGATTGATCAGCGCGTTGCTGGCCACGGCATAGATCAGCTTGATGTCGCTGTCCAGGTGGTCGGCGCCGAGGAGCCCATCCGCGGCGGTCAGTTCGCGGCCGCGCAGCACCGCCTCGGTCCACAGAAAGACCGGGATGCGGGCCGGCACCGGGTTGCGGCCCAGGGGGAAGACTGCCTCCTCCAGCGGCCCGCCGTCGGGGGGCAGGGCCAGTCCGCTGGCCCACCCGCCGGGGATGCCGACATTGCCGGTGATGGCCGCCAGCACGCAGCCGGCGCGCACCACCTGCTCGCCGTAGGCCCGGCGCTGCATGCCGTAGCCCTGGTAGAGCACGCCCGGCTTGATCGTGCCATACTCGCGGGCGAGGCGGACAATGGTCTCCCGCGGCACCGTGGTGATGGCCTCGGCCCACTCCGGCGTCTTGGGCACGCCGTCGCGCGTGCCCAGGATGTAGTCGGCATAGCTCTCTTTTGCCGCGTAGCCGGGGGGCATTTGGGAAGCGTCGAAACCCAGGCAGTGGGTGCGCACAAAGCCGGCGTCGTAGAGCCCTTCGCGGATCAGCACATAGGCCATAGCGCTCATCATGGCGACGTCGGTGCCGGGGCGGATGGGCACCCACTCGTCGGCCAGGGCCACGGCGCTGGGGGTGTAGCGCGGGTCGATGCAGACGACGCGGGCGCCGTTCTGTCGGGCCAGCTTCACGAAATAGTCGCTGTTGGTGCCGTCGCGCATCTCGGCCGGGTTCCAGCCCCACATCAGGATGTAGCGCGCGTTGAGCCAGTCCTGGCGCTGGTTGCCGGTGCGCAGGGTGCCAAAGACGTAGGGGGTAGCGGCGTTGATCGCCGCCCAGGAGTAGGAGTTGTAAAAGCCCAGGCAGCCGCCGAACAGGTTCATCAGCCGGCGCGCCGTCTGCGAGCCGTTCAGCTGGTTGTAGCTGCCGGTGCCGTAGGGAACAAAGAGGGCACCGTTGCCGTACGTCTCGCGCACCCGGCTGAACTCCCAGGCCACGATGTCCAGGGCCTCGTCCCAGGAGAGGCGCTCGAAGCGGCCCGCGCCGCGCGGCCCCACCCGCCGCAGTGGGTAGAGCAGCCGGTCGGGGTGGTACTGGCGGCGCAGATAGGCCCGCCCGCGGGGGCAGGCGCGCAACTGCGGCGCGGCGACGGCGTCGGGGCGGTCGTCGGTCTCCAGGCGGACGATGCGCCCGTCCCGGACATGGGCGATCAAGAGGCAGCGCCCGCCGCAGTTGTGCGCCGGGCAGCCGACGCGCACCAGGCGCTCCTCACCGGCCGGCGGGGAGGAGCGCCGGCGGAGGGGGCGGAGGAGGCGCCGCAGGAGAGCGCTTCCCGACGAGTTGGTCCGCGTTCGCGTGCCGGTCATTTTCCTCACCCGAAACGACCCCGTAGCAGGGCCATCGGAAAGCAGTATAGCGCAACCCGCCGGGCGATGCAAGTAAAACCCGTCTGCAACTTCCAGAGATGCGGGGGGGGCCAACTCGCCTCGGGCCGGCGCATTGTGGGAACTGGGCCTCCCGGCAAAAGGACTCCCTGCCCACCCGAACTCTCGCGGGGTTTCCCCAAGATCAGGGGACACCCGGATCGCGCGTCCTGGGCAGGGGGACCGGCTCCTGGGGGACGACCTCGGGCATGGGCTGCGGCTCCACCTTGTCCCGGTCCAGCACGGTCAGCAGGTCGCCGAACAGGCGGTACTCGTCCATCCGGCAGGAGTGGACCAGCGTGCCGTTCCAGACGGTCATATCCGGGCAGCTATCGCACATATCGCCCTGGCCGCTGGGCAGTTGGTCGGGGGCCTGGATGATGCCGATGGTCTGCAGCCGCAGGCCGGTGAAGAGGCGCCCGGGATGCCGCACCATGTCGCGCAGCCAGTTTCGCGCCGCCTGCCCCAGCGAGCGGTCCCAGAAGCCCAGCAGAAAGGCAATGGCGGGCATCCGGAACCGGGTCATGTAGGCCAGATAGGTGCCGCGGAAGAGGTGATGCCAGAACTGGGACAACTCCATAGTCTTTTTACCGATCGAACCGTACATACGGTGCCGGGAGCCGATGGTCACGCCGACCAGCCACTTGATGGAGTCGTGGCGAACGGTCCCCCCCAAGTAGCCGGACGGTTCGTACTCCGGGCAGAACCCTTTGATAAGCTCATATACCTGGGTGCTGGTGCTGAATTCCTCCAACGGCGTGCCGCTGTAGCTGAGTTGTTCCGCGTCGACCGCATGCCCCTCGCGGTCGAAGGCGATCGTCTCCCGGGTCGGGAACACGCGATAGGTGATAAAGACCATGCCGTGCACCCGCTCGATGTTGGCCTGGGCCCAGCGGACGACGGCGGGGATCTCGTGAAAGGTACTCGGGTAGACCGTGGAGTTGAAGACGGCGGTGATCCCCCTTTCGGCCGCTATCATGTCGGCGTAATGTTGGCGTAGCTCGTTGTGCGCGGCCTCGTCCCGGCCCTCCCAATGCGGCCGGCCCTGGTGGCTGTCGATGTGCAGGGTGAAGCCGGCCAGGCCGGCCCGTTTGAGCTCGCGCAGGAGTTCGGGCGTCAGCCTGGCCGCGTTGGTCAGGATGATCGGCTTCATCCCGCTCTCCGCGATCAGCGCCACGATGTCCACGATCTGGGGATGGAGCAGCGGTTCGCCGCCGGCGATGGAGACGTTGTCGGGGTTGCGCCAGCGCTTGAAAAAGCGGACCTCTTCGCGGATCTCCTCCAGGGGCTTGTGTCCGGACAGCTTCTGGCGATAGCAGCCTTCACAGCGCAGGTTGCAGATGTCGGTGATCTCCAGCCAAGCGATGGGGTTGTCGTTCTTGGACCAGGGAAGGCGGCAGAGGGCGCTCTTTTCCAGGGTCATCGCTTCCTCCTTCTGATGTCCGGCCGGCTACTCGGCGCAGGAACGCCAGGTAGGCTGCGGACGAACGCTCCAGGGCGTGGTGCGCCTCGACGTAGCGCCGGGCGTTCTCCCCCAGGGCCGCGCGCAGAGAAGGGTCCTCCAACAGTCGTTGCAGGTAGAAACGGAGCATCGGGTCCTGGCGCGGACCGGGATCCACTTTCAGACAGACATCGTCGGGCCACTCGGCAAACTGCTGCAGGTTGGAAGTGATCACCGCCTTGCCGCTGCCCAGCAGCCGCAGCAGGGCTCCCGAGGTCTCGCCGGCCGTGGGGTAGCGCAGGGCAACGGCAATGTCGCAGGCCGCTATGTAGCCGTAGAAGCTCTCCATGTCGATGTATCCGGTGATCGTCACCTCCTGCTCCAGCCCCAACCGCGCCAGCCGGCCGGCCAGGTCCATCCCCGGTTCGGGCTCGCCCACCAGGAAACAGCGCAGATGAGGGTATTGCGGGCGCAGCCGGGCATAGGCGCGCAGCAGGCTGTCTACCCCCTTGCTGGGGGTGATAAAGCCAAACGAGGCCAGGACGACCTCGTGCGGGGCGATGCCCAGAAGGCGGCGGGATTCCTCCCTGGGTGCCGGCAGGGGCGGCGCCCGGTGGTGCGGCACGTGGGCCAGCGGCAGGGTGGGGTGGAATTGCCGGATACGGTCCGCCGCCCGGCGGCTGTGGACGATGGCGCCACGACAGCGGTCGAGGAGGGCGCGATTGAGCGGATCGAGGAACTGCTCTCGCTCGCTATAGACGCGCAGGGCCCGGCGGATGGCGGCGGCGGCGCCGGCCGCCCCCCGTTCGTAGGCCTGATGCCAGGCATAACCGGCCAGGTCACCGCGCTGAAGGGTGCAGCGCGCCACCAGGTGGTGCAGCACATAGTCGTGCAGCACCACCACGCCGGGCAGCCGCATAGCCAGGTCGTAGATCTCCACGTGGAACGGATTGTTCCCTATGTGGTAGACGACCAGGTCCCGGCCGGCCGCCTGCTCCGGGAGCGCGGTCAGGGGAAAGATTCGCCGCCCAGGAAGCAGCGCGGCGTCCCAGGGATCGGGGGCGAAGAGGGTGACGTCGGCCGCCCTATCCAGCGCCGGCAGGAGCTCGGCGCTGTAATCGGCGATCCCGCTGCGGGCCGGCGGGAGCGGCGAAACCCATGCCAGGCGCATCTTCTGCCCCTACTCCTTCCGAAGCTGCGCGACCTCCTGCTCCAGGTCCTTCAGGTGGGCCTCCAGCGCCAGGGCGCGCTCCTCCAGGCGGGAGAAGAGGTCGTCGCCGCGCTCGAGCTGCTTCTGCGCCAGGAGCTGCTGCACCTGGTGCAGCTCCTGGAGGAGGCCGGCGACCTGGGCGTTGAAGGCCACCTGGTTCTGCAGGGAGAAGCGGGCCAGATGCGCGCCCAGCCAGGCCAGCAGGGGGCCGATCAGCGGCACCCGGCTGACGAGCGGCTTTTCGTGGACGGCCCAGGCCTGGCTCATCTGCTCCAGGTGCTGCTCCAGGCGGGCCAACAGCGCCACCTCCTCCGCGGAGGCGGCTGCTTGGGCCCACTGCTCGGCCTCGGCGGTCGCTGCGGCAGCGCTCCGCGCCTCCTGGCGGAGCCGGCGCCCCATTTCCGGTGAGAAGCCTTCAGCCACAGGGGGCCTCCTCAGCCCTTCCGGGCCGGGTTTTCCCAGATGGCCGGCCAGGGGTCGCGCAAGATGTTCCCCAGCACGACATTGTACCCCTGGGCGGGCAGGGCGTCGCCGTCCGGTTCCAGGTAAAGGTGCCGACGCGCCGCCTGCTCCGGGGGTAGGCCGGCCTCCTGCTCGATCGGGTGGACGTGCGAGTAGGGCGCCGCCAGGTCCCAGATCAGCGTCAGGCCGCGGGCATGGGCGGCCGCCTGCGCCTCCTGGAGGGCTGCTTTCAGCCGGCCCTGCTCCTCGGCAGCAGCAGCCCGCAAGGGGCTACTCAGGGCCACCGCCCGCACTCCCAGGTCGGCCAGGAAATGGACTGTAGCCGCGGCAGCCGCGGCGTTCTCCGCGGCGATCACCAGGGCGGCAACCAGGTAGATGTCCGCGGCCAGGGCGTTCTTCAGCCCGGCCAGCGCCCTATCCCAGGCCCCCGGCTGGCCCACCAGCCGATCGTGCAACTCGGCCTCGTGCGCCAACAGGGCTACCTGGAGATGGTCCAGCCCGGCCCGGAGCAGCCCGTCGAGGTAGCCCATATCGGCCAGCCGTCGGCCGTCGGTGAGCAGTCCGGAGACCATACCCAGCCCTTCCGCGTAGCGCACCAGCTCCGGCAGGTCGGCGCGCAGCGTCGGCTCCCCGCCGGTAAAGACCACGTGTGGGACGCCGGCATCCCAGAGGCGACGCAGCGCCTCCTGCCATTCGGCGGTCGAGAGTTCGCGCTCCACCCGCCGGGGGGCCTCCGGGTCCGGCGTGCCGCTCTCGTCCACCCGGTAGGTGAGGGCGATGTCCACCCGGTAAGGGGCCGAGGTCTCGGCCGAGAACGGCTCGACCCGTTCCGTCTCCAGGTACAGGTCCGGGGCAACGTCGACGGCCGTAGCCAGGTTGAGGACCTGGTCGCGCAGGGTGCGGTAGTCGGCCCGGGCCTGCGTGGCACCGACGCGGTAGCGTTGGGTTATGGTGCGCACCACCTGGTCTTCGTCGGCCCCCCGGATCAGCAACCGGGCGTACTCGGCGGCCGTCTGGTTCAGGTGCAGCACGGTCGCGGCGTTGATGATGAGCAGGCCGCGGCCGTCCTTCTCCACGCGCAGGTGCAGGCGGTACTGCTCTGCGGCGTCGGGCGGGGTCTGGTAGTGCAGCAGCTCCTGCGCCAACGGTCGGGGTGGGGTGAACCAGGAGCGGGCTTTATTCCACAGGGTCATGGGGCGGCCTCCTTCTCGTCGATACCCCGATAAGCGGGGAAACGGTTCAAGAGAATCTCCAGAATCTGCCGGGCTTCTGCTTCGTCAACCCCGCCGGCGAAATGGACTGTACGGGCACCATAATCAAAGGCCAGCCGGCCACGGTTGCGCCCTTGCGGCCCCCAATAGGACAGCACATACCACCCACTGGCAGGGGCCCCCAGGGCGATGTCCGGCCGCAGCCGGGCGATATGCTCGCTGGCATATTCCTGGGGCCGGCCCAGCCCCAAGGCCGTCCGGCGGATGGCCAGGATGTCGCTGCTCGCTTCGACCACCTCCTTGCCGGCAAGCTGCCAGGCCAGGATGTAGGTCGCATATGCGCCGCCGAGGGTCCACAGCAACAGCCAGAAGGCGATGAACCCGCCGGGAGCCCCGACAGAGGCTGGTCCCTCGGAAGGCAGTACAATCTGGAAGAGAAGCCCGGCTGCCGAGACCTCGCCAAAGAGCCAGCCGCACAGCCAGAGCGCCCAAAAGACCATCATGAACCGTTGCTTGCGGCTCGGGATGGAGATGCGCAACAAGGTTCCCAGGTCCTCGACGGTGGACCGGCCGGCGGGAGGTTCTAGGGGCATGCGGCGCCTCCTTCCCGCGCGGCCGGCGGGGCGTAGTATTCGTCCTCTTCCCACCGGGCGGGGTTGTCAAAGATGTACTGGCGGATGCAGACCGGGTTATGCCTCATCCCCGTCCCTCCCCGTGCTCCAGGTACAGGGGGCATCCCCCTCCACAAAGGGTCAACTCCGGACATTGGATGCACTTGTCCGGCACGTAGCGCCGCTCGCGCAAGCTGCGGGCCAGATCGTGGTTCCAGATGGCCTCCCAGGGGTCGCGCAGGATGTGCCCCAGCGCCCGGTAGTAGCTCTGGCAGGGGATCACCGTTCCGTCCGGCTCGACGCACATGTTGTACATGGCCGCGGTGCAGGCCTTGACCCCCAGCTCCATCTGCAGCGGGGAGAAGGCGCAGTATTGGGTGGGGGTGTACCAGACCAGGCGCAGTCCGTGGACGTCGGCCGCGGCGCGCACCGCCTCCAGGATCGGGCCCAGCTCTCCCTCGCGGAAACCGGTGCCGACGGCGGCCCCGCCCCCGGAGTAGATCAGGCTGTTGCAGGAGAACGAGGGCACACCCAACGAGGCGATCAGCTCCACCGTGGCGGCGATGCCGGGGACGTTGTCGCGCGTCAGGGTGGTATTGGTGGTGGTGTAGAGGCCGGCGGCGACGGCGTTGCGCACCCCCTGCACGGTCTCGGCCCAGGCGCCCGGGGCGGCCACCATGGCGTCGTGCACGGCGGCGTCGTGCGATTCCAGGGTGACCTGCACATGGTCCAGGCCGGCCGCGACCAGCGCCCGCACGTAGGCGGCGTCGGCCAGGCGGCGGCCGTTGGTCAGGAGGCCGGCGACCAGCCCGAGCTGCTGCGCATGGGCCACGAGCTGCGCCAGGTCCGGCCGCAGCGTGGCCTCGCCCCCGGTGAAGCAGACGTGGGGGATGCCGGCCGCCCAGACGCGCTCCAGGACTTGCCGCCAGTGCGCCGTGTCCATCTCGGGATGGTCGGCGGGGCGGGCCACGTAGCAGTGCGGGCAGGCGTTCTGGCAGCGGTAGGTCAGCGCCAGGTCCATACGGTAGGGGGCGCTCAGGGGCACGGAGAACGGATCGACGCGCTCCAGGTCCAGGCCGACGACGGGGCAGGCGCCGGCCGCGGGGTGGATGAGGGTCTCGACCTGGTCGCGCATGCGGCGGTAGTCGGCGCGGGCGGTAGTGGCGTCGACGCGGTAGCGCCGGCAGACGGCGCGCACGGCCTCTTCCTCGGGGACCTCGTCGAGCACCAGGCCGGCGTACTCCACGGCAGTCTGGTTGAGGTGGATCACGCGCGCGGCGTTGATCACCAGCAGCCCGCGGCCGTCGGCCTCCCGGCGCAGGTGCAGACGCACCTTGCCCCCCTCGTCGTCGCGCCGCTCGTAGGCGCGCAGGAGAGGAGGAAGGGCCCGGGGGGCCTGGAACGCCTGGCGCAACTGCTCAAGGAAGCTCATCGGTGCTATACCGCCACCTTGTAGCCTTACCTGCCGCCGCCCGCGCAGGCGCAGGCGCAGCCTGCGCAGGCGCAGGCGCAGGCACAGGCGCAGGAGTGCCCGCCGCCGCCGCTCCAGCCGCCGCTGCGGCCGGAACCGCTGGAGGTCTTGGGCGGCGGGTTGGTGGTCTGGGTCACGCCGCCGGTAAAGTCGGTGACGCTGCGCACGATGCGGCCGGCCGTGCCCTCGATGCCGCGGACGATCTTGGCCGCAAAGTCGGCTCCCGGCAGGGTGGGCAACTGGATCGGGCCGGAGGGCATCGGCGATCCGCCGCTGGGCGCAGGCCCGGCAGCCGGTGCCCCATGGACCCACGGGCGGTAGCCCCCCCACCAGGTCGGCAGCAAGATGGGCCCCTGCCGGAAGGTATCCTCGGTGCGTTTGCCAAAGTCGCTGTCCAGCATGGTCCACTCCAGGCCATCGCCAAAGACCCGGCCGCGCACTTCCGGGGTCTCGGCCTTGTCCACCTGCTCCCAGGCCCGCCGGACGATGTCGCGGTAGTAGGCCACCGTCTCCTTGCGGCTGAAACCCTTCATCTTGCTGTTGACGCCCTTGACCAGGTCCACGACCATCGCGCGCAACTTGGGCTCGGAGAGGGTGCCGTCGGCTTTCACGGCGTCGAGGAACGCTCCCTCGTAGGGCTGCAGCCCCTCCGGGCGCGGTTCGGCGACCTGGACCTTGAGCGGGTTGTCGTCCAAGACGACAAGGGCGCCCTTTTTCAGCAGGCCGAAGAGGGCCATCGTCAGGACCTTGTTCAGCGGCGTCTCCAGGACGATGGCCGCCTCCACGGCGGTCAGGCCGCGCTTGATGCCCACCCCCTCCACCTGCATAGAAGGCGGCAGGTACTGCATGCGCCGGCGGGCGTTGGCCCGCGCGCTGAAGACGATCGCCAGGACGATGAAGGCGATGACGATGACCACCGGGTTGCAGAGGAAAGCCCCCAGCGCGGACAGGATGCCCAGGAGCGGCGAGGGCTGCTTCTGGACGGCGCTCGCCGCCACGTACCGGCGCGGGAAGTAGGCGCCGAACTTGTACTCCTTGTCCGGCCGGGCCGCCGGGTTGAGCCACTCGTAGACGATGCGCTCGTCGCGATCGTGGTAGGTATCGGGCTGCTCCTGCGGCCAGCCTGCGGGGCTATTCAGCCACCGCGGCTCCTCCGGCTGGACGCCGGGCGGCAGGTGGAAGCGCACGGCCATGTCGGTCGTGCCGTGGACCACGTTGCTCTGGAAGTAAAAGGGGGAAAACTCGAGGCCGGCATAGTCGCGGTCGTCGGCCTCATAGATCAGGCCGCCGATGCTGGGGAACACGAGGTGCAACGTGCCCGTCCGCCCCGGCGCGATGGTGGCCCCGTCCAGCCAGACGCTGACCCCCTGGCCGGAGCCCTGGTAGTCGGTCCCGATGTGGTCGATGGGCCGGCCGTCGACATCGCCGGTGATGGCGGCGATGTCGTACTTGGCCCGCGGCGGCATACCGACGTCCACGACATCGATTGGGTGCGCCCCAGGGTCGCCGGTGAACGTCACCCAGTACTCCATGCGCACGGTGCCGTCGGCATCGATCCACAGGTCCGCGACCAGCCGGTCCATGGAGAAGTAATAGTCCTGGGCCCCGGCGGCAGGGACCAAGCCCCCCAGGGGCAGCAAGAGCAAAGCCAGGAGCAGGGTCAGGTACAGGATACGACGGCGCATGGTTCTTCCTCCGTTGGGGGCCTCGCGGATCACAGCGGGCGAGCGGCTTCCGCCAAGCGCTGCGGCCATGCCCCTACCACTTGGGCTCCTCGACGATCTGGTAGGTCGAGCCGCAATAAGGGCAGGAGACGTAGATCGCCCCTTCCTTCAAGCTGATGCTGTTCTTGTCCAGGTCGGCGCCGCAGTTCTTGCACTTGAGCTGGGAGGTGGACACGTCGCCGGTGAGGTCGACCTTCTGGATAATCTGCTGGGCCGGTTTGGGCTCGCGCAGCTTGATGAAGAGAATGATGGCCAGGCCGATGCCCACGGTGATGATGCCGACGATGATCCAGCCGGTGTTGCCGTCCGGGCTGAAGGCCGCCCAAATGAAGAGGACGCCGAAAAAGATGAGGATGCCGGCGACGATGTAGCCGATGATCTTGCCTGCGGACATGGTCTGCTCCTTTGTTCATCGTAAGCGGACGGCGAAGTAGAACTCGTGCCCAGTAGTTGCGTCGGTGCGCAGTGGTCAACAGTATAACACCCCCCTGGGGCGAATGTCAAACCGGCCCTCCCCCTGGGGCGTCCATTGCCCGGCTACCCGACTGCGCCCGTGCCCCTATTCTAGCAGAAGGCGGCCTCTTGTTCAATGTAGATATTTGCAGGAAACCCCCTTGTGTAGTATACTGGGGGCGCTCCCCGCCGCCGGGCGCGGAGTGGTATGTCGTTTTGTGAAAAATTCGTGTTCAAAGGAGAAGACGATGCTCAGGGGACGCGACCTCGTCAGCATAGCCGATCTGAATCACGACGAAGTGCTGCTGGTTTTTCGGCGCGCCCGCGCGCTGAAAGAAGAATGGCACGGTGGGGGCAACTCGCCCATCCTGGCGGGCAAGACGCTGGCGATGATCTTTGAAAAACCCTCCTTGCGCACCCGCTACACGTTCGAGGCCGGCATGACCCACCTGGGTGGGCATGGCATCTACCTGGGCCCCGGCGACATCAAGCTGGGGGTGCGCGAGTCGATCCCCGATGTCGCCCGCAACCTCTCGCGCTGGGCCGACATCATCATGGCCCGCACCTTTGCCCACAGCACCGTCACCGGCCTGGCCGACAACGCCTCCATCCCGGTGATCAACGGCCTGTCGGACCTGGAGCATCCCTGCCAGGCCCTGGCCGACCTGCTGACCGTCTGGGAGCACAAGGGGCGCTTTGCGGGGATCAAGTTTTCCTTCATCGGCGACGGCAACAACGTCTGCCACAGCCTGATGCTCCTCTGCGCCACCCTGGGCATGGACTTTTGGGCGGCCTGCCCGCCCGGCTACGAGCCCCGGAAAGAGATCGCGGAGCAGTCCCGCGTCTTGGCCCGGGAGAGCGGCGGCGCCATCCACATCGTGCAGGATCCGGCAGAGGCCGCCAGGGCGGCCGATGTCCTCTACACCGACGTCTGGGCCAGCATGGGCCAGGAGGAGGAGGCCGCGGCGCGCAAAAAGGTCTTTATGCCCTACCAGGTCAACACCGCCCTCGTCGCCCAGGCCCGGCCCGATGTCATCGTCGAGCATTGCCTGCCGGCCCACCGCGGCGAGGAGATCACCGACGAGGTGATCGACGGCCCCCACTCGGTCGTGTTGGACGAGGCCGAGAACCGGCTGCATACCCAGAAGGCGTTGATCGTCGAGTTGCTCGGTGTCTAGGGAGGGGCCGGGACCGCCAGGGGCCCTACGAGGCATGGAGGCAAGCGGGCCAGGAGGCAGCGATGGCCGGGAACCGCGGTATCTACAACGCAGCGATGAAAAAGGGCCAGGAACATGCCCGAAAGCAGGAGTGGTCGGCGGCGCTGAAAGAGTACCAGCGGGCGGCAGCCGAGTTTCCCGATGCCCTGGATGCCCGCCTGGCCATCGCCTCCGCCTATGCCGGCCTGGAACGCTGGCGAGAGGCCCTCGATATCTACCAGGCGCTGCAGCAGACGCGCCCGGAGGACCCGGTCCTCCTGGAACGGCTGGCCGAGGTCTATGTCCAACTGCGGAACATCGACAAAGCCCGCGAGACCTACCTGCGGTTGAGCGATCAGCATGTCGTGCACAAGAAGCTGCCGCAGGCCATCGGCGTCCTGGAGCAGCTAATCGAGCTCCTGCCGCAGGACGAGGAGTTGATGTCGAGGCTGGCGCGCCTCTACCAGGAGGTGGGGGACAAGGGCGCGCTCGTCCGCATCCAGCTCGACCGGGTGCGCAAGATGTTCCGCGAGGGCCGGCTCAACGAGGCCATGGTGCTGGCCGAGGAGATTTTGCAGCAGGCGCCGGACAACCGCCAGGCCAAGGAGATGGTCTATCGCCTGCGGCGGGAGATGTCCGCCCGCAAGGAGCGCGGCGAGGCGGTGGAAGAGGCCGCCCCGACGGCCGCGGTGAGCCAGTTCCAACTGCAGGAATGGGCCCGCGAAGCGCAGGAGCGCCAGGAACATGGCGACATGGCGACGGCCATCCAACTGTACGCGCGGGCGGTCCAGGCCGGCCTGCGGCGGTGCGATGTCTACTACAACCTGGGCCTGCTGTACAAGGAGAGCGGCCAGTTGGAAGCGGCCATCGAGCAGTTCAAGAACGCCAGCGGCGACGACGAGTACGCCCTCTCCAGCCACTATGCGCTCGGCGAATGCTACCGCGACCTGGGCAACCTGGACCAGGCGGCCCAGGAGTTTGAGCAGGCCCTGCACCAGGTCGATCTGCAGACCATCGGGCGCGACGCGGTGGACGACCTCATCCAGATGTACGAGGCGGCGGCCAATGTCCACGAGTCCCGCGGGGACCTGGCCCGCGCCGCCTCCCTCTATGCCACGCTGGCCGGGTTCCTGCAGAGCAAACGCTGGAAGCAGGGCCGCACCGAAGAGTTCCGCCGCCGCGCCCAGGAACTGACCGAGAAGAGCATGTTCGCCAAGCTGCGGCAGCTCGGCACGGGTATCCTGCCGGCCATCGAGGGGCGCGCCCGCGGCGAACCGGCCCGCGAGCCGGCCGCCGCCGAGGACCTGCCCAGCACCATTCCCTCCCTGACGGAGGGCTCCCTGCGCCCGATCACCGACTTTCTGCGCGAGGGCCGGCCCGGCGCCGGGCTGGCAGCGGCTCCCCCGGGGACGACCGTCGAGGTCAAACCCTTGGAGGAAGCCCTGGCCATCGTCCCTCCCGTGCCGGTGCAGCTACCGGTGCGCGATCTGGATACAACGGGGCTGGAGCAGCCCGTGCAGGAATTGGTCCAGGCCAGCCGCATCTACCTGGAGAAGGGCCTCTTCAACGCGGCCATCGATGCCTGCTGCGAGGTCATCAAGCACGCCCCGGACTACCTGCCTATCCACCTGCGCCTGGCCGAAGTCTATGAGCGCCAGGACCGCCCGGACATGGCCCTGGCCAAGTACCATGCCCTGGCCAATACCTACCTGGCCCGCGAGGAGAAGGACAAGGCGGCCGGCGTCTACACGGCGCTCTTGGCCCTGGCCCCCGATACCGTGGCCACGCGCAGTCGCCTGGCCGACCTGCTGCTCGAGCTTGGTCAAATCGGCGAAGCGATCGTTCAGAAGGTGCAGATCGCCAACATCTATTTCCGCCTGGGCCAGACCCCCCGGGCCACCGAGACCTTTCGCGAGCTGCGCAGCCTGGCGCCCGGCGAGAAGCAGGTCTACCTGGAGTACGGCCTCTTCCTGCTCAAGATGGAGAACCCCGACGCCGCAGTCAACGAGCTGCGCCGGGCCCTGCAACTGGACCCCCAGGACCCCGTGGCCCTGGCACGGGTCAACATCGCCTTGGCCATGCAGGGCGAGGAAAGGGCCTTTGCCGAATCCCTGAACTCGGTGCTCAAGCGGGCCACGGCCGACTCGGAGGTCTCGCGCACCATCGAGAAGGAGTACCGCGACTTTCTGCTGCTCCAGGACAATCCCCTGCTCTCCTACGCCCTGGGTCTGCTGCAGCGCCAGTCCGGCAACGTCCCGGAAGCCATCGAGACCTTTCAGCGGGCCTGCCGCGCCTACGGCACCTCCCCGGTCGACGCGATGCAGTTGCGCCTGGGCCGGGCCCTGGCCGAGGGCTATCTCCTCCTGAACCGCACCGAGGAGGCCATCCGGGTCCTGCAACAGGGCTTGAGCTGGGCCGAGAAGCTGGCTCCACGCGACGCCGGCTCACCGCCGGCGGACGCGATGGCCGTCCCCTCCGCCCTCAGCTTCTATCACTGGCTCGCCGAGGCCTACGCCAAGGCCGGACAGAACGACCAGGCCATCGCCACGCTGGTCCAGGCCAAGGAATCCCACCCCTTTGACCGGGAAACGGGCACCAAGCTGGCCGACCTCTACTTCCGGCAGGGCAACCTGCGCCAGGCCCTGGCCGAATTGACCGAGCTGGTCGGCCACTATGAGCAGGAAAACCAGATCGACCGGGCCCTGGAGATCCTCCAGCATATGGCCCGGCTGGCCCCCAGCAACCTGGCGGTCCACAAGCGCCTCGGCCATCTCTACATCCGCCGCGGCTACGTCGACAAGGGTATGGAGGAGCTGGAGCTGCTCGCCGAGCTCCAGCAAAAACGCGGCTTGATCGAGGAGGCTGTGCAAAGCCTGCAGCAGATGGCCGAGATCTTTTGGACCATGGGACAGCACGACAAAGCCTACCAGGTCTATGACCGCATCGCCCGCCTGGCACCGGAAGACATCTCGGCCCGCCAGCAGTTGGTCAACCTACACATCCTGGCCGGCCGCCTGGCCGACGCCCTGGAAGAGCAGCGCAATATCGCCCGCATCGCCCTGCGGCGCAAGGATACCGAGACGTCCATCGCCGCTCTGCACCAGGTCCTGGCGCTGAGCGCCTCGGACCGCTGGGCCCTGCGACAACTGGCCGATCTGCTGGCCGCGGTCGGCGAACACGGCCAAGCCCTGCGCCTCTACCGCCGCCTGGCTAAACTGGAGCCGGACGACGCCGAAGTAGCCAAGCTCCTGGCCGAGGAAGAAAAGCTCTCCGGCGCCCAACCGGAAGCTACCGGCTAGGCTCCGTGGGGTGCACGATGTCCCAGGTCCTATGGCTCCTTTCGCGCATCAACCTGATCAACCTGCTGGACATCCTGCTGGTGGCGCTGCTCTTTTACGGCATCCTGACCGTCCTGCAAGGCACCCGCGCCGTGCCCCTGCTGCGAGGACTGGCGATCGTCCTCTTCCTGGTCCTGTTTGTCCGCTCGCTTTTCTACCTGCCAACGCTCGGCTGGCTGCTGGACAGCGCCCTGCCCGCCCTGCTGGTCACCATCCCGGTGATCTTTCAGCCGGAGCTGCGCCGGGCCCTGGAAAGCCTGGGGCACACCCTGCCCTGGTCCCGGCGGCCTTGGAGCAGCTCGGCGGCCCAGGAGATGCGCCAGGTGATCGACGAGCTGGCCAAGGCCTGCACGGAGCTTTCACGGCAGCGCATCGGTGCCCTGATCGTCCTGGAGCGCTCCGTGCGCCTGGACGAGTATGCCGAACGCGGAGTGCACCTGGGCGCCCGCCTGTCGGCCCAGCTGTTGCAGAACATCTTCTATCCCAACGCCCCGCTGCACGACGGCGCTATCCTGGTCCGCCGTGACCGCCTGCTGGCGGCCGGCTGCGTCCTTCCCCTGAGCGAGGATGTCCTCGATAGCTACCAATACGGTACGCGCCACCGGGCGGCGATCGGCATCAGCGAGGTCACCGACGCCATCGCCGTCGTCGTCTCCGAGGAGACCGGGGCTATCTCCGTCGCCCAGCGCGGACGCATCGTCCGCTGGTTGGACCGGGCCAAGCTGGTCGGCCTCCTGGAGTCTCTCTTGCGCCTGGATGAGGTGCGCGCGGCCCCGGCCAGGAGAAAGCAGTGAAGGCGCTTTTACGCTATCGCCCCCGGCGCGAGCACCTCTTCCGCCTGCTGGCATCGCTGCTCCTGGCCCTGGTGGTGTGGGTCTATGTGACCATCAGCCAGAACCCAGAGACGCAGTTCTCCTTCGAGAGTGTCCCGGTGGAGGTGCAGGGGCTGACAAATGGGCTCCTCCTGACCGATGAGCAGGGCATCCCCTCCACGGCGCTGACCCGGGTGACCATCGTCATCTGGGCTCCCCAGTCCGAGCACATCGGTCTGAACGACCTGACCGTCTATGTCGACCTGAGTGTCGTCCAGGAGGCCGGAACCTACGACCTTCCGGTCCAGGTGCGGACCCAGAACGCGGTCCGCAAGATCTCCATCACGCCGGACAAGCTCACGGTGCGGGTCGAGCCGCTGGAGCAGGAGTTGTTCCCGATCCGCGTCGTGCTGCAGGGTCAGCCGGGCCTGCCGTATATCGTGGGGACGCCCCAGGTGGTCCCGACCCAGGCCATGGTGCAGGGGCCGTTGAGCCGTGTCAAGCTGGTCCGCCAGGTGGAAGCCCGCGTGGACCTGGCCGGCCGGGGAGTCTCGCTGGAGAACGCCCCCGTGGATACCGTGGCGGTGGACGCCGCCGGCAGCGTGGTCGCGGGGGTGACCGTTGTCCCCAGCCGGGCTACGTTGAGTGTGCCGGTGGCCCTGCAGGGCGGGCATGTCGTCCTCTCCGTCACCCCGGTCACCACCAACCGGCCGGCGCCAGGCTACTATGTGCGCGAGATCGCCGTCGAGCCCGACACGGTGACGATCTTTAGCGGCGACCCCGCCGTCCTGGCGGCGGTGCGCTACTTGCAGACCAAGCCCGTTGACCTGGCCGGGTGCAGCAGCGACTTTACGACGACGGTCGACCTGGACCTGCCCCCCAATGTCGCCCTGATCAACTCGCCCGCCCAGGTCACCGTGACGGTGCGCCTGGGGGCTATCGTCCCCGAGGTGCACCTGACCATCCCCATACGCTTGGAGAATATCGGGGTCGGGCTGGAAGCGTCCTGGGAGCCGCAGTGGCTGACGGTGGTCGCGCGCGGCCCGTGGCAGGCGCTGCAGGACCTCCGGCTGGACGACCTGTGGGCCGGTGTCGACCTGGACGGGCTGGAGGCCGGCGAGTACGATCGGCCCGTGCTCCTGCCCTCCCCCCCGAGCGTGGAGATCACCGCGGTGCAACCGGACACGGTTCATGTGGTGCTGAAGCTCCCTGCTACCCCGACTGCCACCCCCACGCCGCTGCCGACGATCACGCCCTCCCCGCTGCCGCCCACGCTCACGGTGACTCCCTCGCTGCCGCCGTCCACCCCCACGCCAACCCCCACCCCTCCCGGCCCCTCCGAGACTCCGGAGCCATCGCCGACGGCGACACGGCAGCCCTCGCCAACGCCCTGATCCGCGGGCCCCGACTGCAGGGAGCTAGGCAGAAATCAATCGGCCGCGGCGGCGGGTTCTTCTTGAGCCCGCCGGTCCTCGATCCGCACGGTCGCCAACTCCTTGTGCAGCAGGCTAAAGTGCTGCTCCACCTGGAACCCCAGCTCCTCGTACAGGGCGACGGCCGGCCGGTTGGCCAGCGTCACGGCCAGGCCCAGGGCCTGGGCCCCGGCCCGGTGAAAAGCCTGGGCCGAGGCCACGACCAGGGCCTTGCCAAGCCCCCGCCGGCGGCGCGCCGGGGCCACCGCCAGGTCGAGGATAAATCCCTGGCCGGGCAGCGCGGCGTGCCAGACGTTCAGGCAGAGCCCGGCCAACTCGGCGCCGGCCAGGGCAATGGGCGCCAGGGCCGGGTCGAAGCGGCCGTACATCCCCGCCCGAACGCGCTCCAACAGCCGGCGGGGCCCTTCCGGGCCGGCCAGCTCCGGGTACAGGGCGGCGTCGGCGCTGTCCTGGTGGGCCCTGGCAAGCAGCTCCACGGCGGCCGCCTCGTAGGTATCCATCCAGGGGGACAGGCGATAGGCCGGCGGCCACAAGGGGGGCGGCGGGCCGGCCCCCAGGTCCAGCACCATCCGCGCCCGCGCGGCCAGCCGATAGCCGTGCCGGCGAAGGGCCTGCTCCAGCGGGTCGCCCGGGGGAAAGACCAACGTGCCGCCGACGCGCCGCGCACCGGCCCGGGATACTACCTCCTCTGCCCGCCGCAGCAGGGGCTCCAGGGCCACCGTTTCCCCCTCCAGGACATGCCAGAAACGGATCTGGCCCTCTGCCCCCCGTTGGCTGACAACGATCGCCCCCACCGGCCGGCCGGACCGCAGCGCCACCAGGGCCTGCGCCCGCCGGCTGGAGAGGGCGTCCAGCAGCACGTTCAGCACGGCGGCTTCGCCGAGGTCATAGCGCCGGCGGTAGTCCTGGAGGATCGGCTCCAGGTCGGCACCGCCGGCGCGGACGGTTACGATCTCCATCTACCGGCTCCCGCATAGCTCGCTATACTGCCTCGAAGCCGAACTCCGCGTGCACCGACCTTCGGGATCTAGGCAGAGATCAGTAGGACCCTGCCCCCTCCAGGGCTTCCAGAACGGCCGACGCCTCCTCGGCGCTCAGGCGGCCTTCCTCGACCAGGCGCAGCACCGCCATCCGTTCCTCATCCGTCACCGGCTCGACAGGAGCCCCGGCCGGCACCGCCGGCTCATCGGGGGCCGCCTCGTCGACCAGGACGACCACGCCCTCCCGCGCCGCAGGCGGGACCGGCGGTACGGGCGGGACCGGCGGTACGGGCGGGACAGGGGGGATCGGGGGCACGGGGGGGACCCTCCGCCCCTCGCGCTGCAGCCGCTCGTTCAACCGCTGCAGGCCGGCCTGGACCCGCTGCATGCCCTGCTGGGTCGCCGCCTCGATCTTGCGGCCGATCCGCTCCCAGTCGACCTCGCGCACCCGGCGTTCGGCCGCGCCGGCCGCGGCGCTGGCGCGCCGGCCGATCTCGTCCAGGTCGATCTCCTGGAGGCGCGTCTCCACCAGGGTGGCGACGCGCTCCGCCGCCGCCTCCACCTCCCGGCCGACGCGCTCCCAGTCGGCCTGGGCCATCTGCCGGCGCAGCTGCTCGCCCCATTCCTCCATCTGCCGCCCGAACTGCTCGCCCCACTCCTCCATCTGCCGCCCGAACGAACCGAAGGAGCGCTCCCAGTCCGCAGCGATGGCCCCAAAGACCACCTTGCCGTCGGCCGCCAGGTAGACATCCGGCCCGCCTGTGCCGATGCGCAGCACGGCGCGGCCCTGCTCCGGCGACTCCACCTGGAAGGCCCCGCCCTCCGGCACCTCCCAGCGCGCAGCCTGCACATGGAAGTGCGCCGCCGCCCCGGCCGGGAGGCTCACGGTGATATCGTTCTGGCAGCTGACGGTGTAGCGGCGATCCTTCTGGAAAGCAATGTGCAGGGAAGCGTCGCCCTGCACCGCGGTCACGGCCAGGTCCCCGCGCAGGTCACGGGCCAGCAGGTCCCCCTCGACGCGGCCGATCTCCACCGCCCCGCCCACGTCGCGCAGCGCGGCATCGCCCTGCACGACTTGCAGGCGGACCTCGCCGGCGATGGCGCTGACGGCCAGGTCGTCTTCCACCCGGTCGAGAGACAGGGAGGCTGCGCCATGCACGCCCAGGTCGCCCGAGACGGTGGTCAACTCGACCGCGCCGACGTGGCGCAGCGAGACATCGTCGCTCAGGGCCCCGGTGGCGCGCACGGCGCCGCCGCGCTGCACGGAAAAGTCGCCATGCAGGCTGCCGACCTGCACATCGCCCACCTCGGCCAGGGCCACGCTGCCCTCCACGCGGTCAATCGCCAACGGCCCACTCACGCGCCGCAGGCTGAGGTCGCCCTCCAGGGAGCGCACCGTCAGGGCCGCGTCCTGCGGCACCTGGAGGCGCGCGTCCACGTCCAGGTGCAGCGCCACCTTGTCGGCCGTCTGCTCCACGGTCAGGCCCTCTTCCGCGTCGTCGAGGACCTCGATCAGCAGGACCGGCTCAGAGATGCCGCGGATGGAGAGGTCGCCTTCCCCCCGGACCTCGAGGCGCGTGCCCTGCGGCAGATCGATCTTGCGGGTGAACATAGTGCTCCTCCTTACGGCCGGCATCGCCGGACAGGGCGGTTTGTCTGCCAACCGCCTGCTGCTTGCCGCTGGCCGGCCCACTCAATCCACATAGATCTCGACATGCTCGCCGCCCTCGGCGTCCTCCACGTCCACGAGCTTGCCCGTCTCGCCGCTGCGGATGGCCTCGAGGATCTCCTGGGGGTCGACGCTCTCCGTCTTGGGTGTGAAGCGGGCGCCCATGCGGATGGCTACGTCCACCAGGCTCATGGGCACGTTGACGTTGACCTTGACCTTGCCGGAGGCCATGTCGGTGACCCGCACGCGCATCCACTTGCCGCGCAGCGAGGAGGGCGGCGGCGGGGCCTTGGGTTTCTCCAGGGCGTGCAACAGGTCGGCCGCCTCGCGGGCCGAGATCTGCCCGGACTCGAGCATCTTCAAGATCTGCATGCGTTCTTCGCTCATACAGCACCTCCAAGGTCTATCTCGACTTTCGACTGCGGGGCGGTCTCCGGGAGTGGTTTTTCGGCCGGGAGCGCCGGACTCGGCCCGGCCGGTGCCGGCTCGGGGATGCGCAGCGCCACCAGGCCGGCCAGTCCGACGAGGACCCCGCAGATCACGTACACGGTGCGCAGGCCGATGGTCTCGGCGATCAGCGAGGCCGCGGCCATGGAGACCAGCCCGGCCGCCGTGGCGATGGCGTTGACCGCCCCACCCACCCGGCCGCGTTTCTCATCGGGCACGGTCAGCTGCAAGACGGTTGACAGGGCAGAGCTGGCCGGCGTCAGGAACAGGCCGAGGCCAAAGCAGCAGATGATGGTGAAGAAAAAGGCGGGCGCCAGCCCCATTCCGACGATAAACAGCCCGATCAGGACAAGGCCCCCGCCGATCAGGACGGCATTGCGCAGCCGCGCGGCCAGCAAGCCCAGGGCCAGCCCTCCCAGGACCATGCCGACCCCCTGGGCCGCGTCGACGATGCCCAGGCCCTCGGCCCCGACGCCAAAGGTGCGGCGGAAGAAGGGCACGGCGATGACGTTCATGGCCCCGGTGCCCAACTGCACCACGGCCAGGCAGATCAGCACGACAACCATGGTCGGGCTGCGGAAAAGGAAATCGAGGCCGGCCCGCAGTTCCTGCAGCACGCCGGCCACCCGGCGCTCTTGGTCGGCCGTCTCCAGACGGTGGTGAACAACGTACATGCGCGAGATGAACAGCGCCGAGACAAAGAACGAGACCGAATCGGCGATAAAGGCCACCGGCGCGCCCCACAGCCCGATGGAGAAGCCGGCCAGGGCCGGCCCGATGATGATCCCCACCATCTGCACCACCTGCATCAGCCCGTTGGCCGCCAGGAGGTCCTCGGCGTCGCCGACGACACGCGGCAACAGCGCATTCTGGGCCGGGTAGAAGAAGCGGCTGACGCACGACATCAGGAAGCCGACGACGTAAAAGATCCAGACCATCTCCCGCGTCTGCACGAGCAGGCAGAGCAGGACCAGCAGGCCGCGCAGCACATCGGCGGCGATCATGGTCTTTTGGCGGTTCCAGCGGTCGACAAAGACGCCGGCGATAGGGCCCAGGACGAGCATCGGCAGGGCGCTAGAGATCACGGAGAGTCCGACCATCAGGGCCGAGCCGGTGAGCCGTTCGACGGTAAGCGGGATGGCGAGAAAGTAGAAATAGTCGCCGACGAAAGAGATCATCTGGCCGAGCCACAGCCGTCGGAAGTTGGAGTTGCGCAGGACCCGCCAGGGACCCCGGCGAGAGGCGATCATGGTTACTCCTCCTGGCCGTGCAGCAGGCGGACGGCATCCTCGGCGCTGATGCGGCCGGCCTGCACCCCTTCGAGAATCTCGCGCCGGCGCTCGGGGGTCGGCCGGGACCGCGGCTCCTCCGGCAGGGCATAGCCCAGGGCGGTGGCGATCTCGTCCATCCGCCCGCGGGCGGTGCGGTAGGCGATCCCCAACTCCTCGGCGACGCGCTGGATGTTGCCCTGGTGCTTGACCAGCAGCTCGACGAAATGGATCTGCTCGTCGTTCAGGGTAAAGAGCGGGCTCAGGGTGAAGGCGCCCTCCAGCGCCGTGCCGCAATGGGCGCAGCGCAGGCGCTCCAGGTACATCGCCTCTCCGCAGACCGGGCAGCGGCCGCCGATCGTGTACATGGCTAGCCCTCCTGCAATTTCTTCAACTCCTCGACCCCCTGGGCGGCACTGATCTCGCCGCGGGCGATGCGGTCGAGGATGGCGCGGCGCGGGTTCGGGGCCGGCGCGGGTTCGGGCGGGGGCGGCGGGGGCGGAGGAGGCGGCGGGGGCGGAGGAGGAGGCGGGGGCGGGGCCGGCACAGGCTCCGGGGCCGCGCCCAATTGGCGCACGCGCAGGTCGCCGGATACGGTGCTGAAGGAGACGGATGGGCCCCCGCCCTGGATGTCGCTGCCGCGCTGCCGCTCCTGTCCCCAGGTGCGGGTGATGGGCAGGTCGGTCTGCAGGCGGCCGCTGACGCTGCTCATCTCCACGGCGCAGCCGCGGCCGGTGGGCACGGCCAGGTCCACCCGGCCGGAGACGCTCCGGAAGCGGTAGGGGCCCGGGCCGGGCAGCGTCTCCAGGAGCAGGTCGCCGCTGACGGTCTTGCCCTCGACCGCGGGGAAGGAGGATTGCCGCATATCCACGTCGCCGGAGACCGTCTCCACCTCCAGCGGGCCGCTGAGCCCCTCGCCGTGGATGGCGCCGCTCACCCCGACGGCCCGCACACGGCCGGCCAGTTCGCGCAGGCGCAGCGCGCCGGAGACGGTCTTGACATCGAACTCCCCCTGCAGCCCCTGCAGCTCCGTGTCGCAGCTGATGCCGCGCACCTTGACCGCGCAGGCGCGGGGGACGCGGATGGTGTAATCGACCGGGCAGGGCGAGCGCCAGTCGAAGAGCCACTCCCAGCGTTTTTGGAAGGTGGTTTTGACGCGCACGCTGCCGTCGGCCTCCTGGTCCATCTCGATCGCGGTGCGCTCGGCATCGCCGCCCGGCCCCTTGACGGCCGTGACCTGGATCAGGCCATCCTCTCCCGGCCGGATGTCGATGCGCCCGCGGATGTTGCTGACGCGCAGGGCGGCCGGCCCACTCACGGCAAACTGGCGTTCGATCGTCTCCTGTGCCATCGCATCCTCCTCGCGCCTCGGCGGGCCGCGCGGTGCACCGCCGGGTAAACTGTCCCCTGCCGCCATCGCTCTATCTGCCCAGCATTATAACACAGCTGCCGCATTTTGTCAACTAAATGCCAATAAGTGGCGAAAATACGCAACTTTTTTATGAGGAATTGCCCCGCAAAAGGATAAGAGCCTGGCGCCAAGGGCGGGGAGGCCGCGGGCGATACAGCGCCGGGGGTGGGAGGCGGGGGGCGGATTCAGATGTTGCGCAGGACGTTGGGGCTGGACTCCTCAAGCATGGCGGTGATGCGGGCGACGACCATGTCGATGGCGATGGTGTTGAATCCGCCCTCGGGGATGATGATATCGGCGTAGCGCTTGCTGGGCTCGACGAACTCCAGGTGCATGGGGCGGACGGTGTCGAGGTACTGTTGGACGACCGACTCCATCGTGCGGCCGCGCTCGGCGATATCGCGCTGCAGCCGGCGGATGAAGCGCAGGTCGGCGTCGGTATCGACATAGATCTTGACATCCATCATCCTGCGCAGGGCGCGGTCGGCAAAGATGAGGATCCCTTCGAGGAGGACGACGCGGTGGGGCTCGACGAGGCGCGTTTCCGGCCGGCGGGTGTGGGTAGTAAAGTCGTACACGGGGATGGCGGCCGGCTGGCCGGCGCAAAGCTGCCGCAGGTGGCGGACGAGCAGTTCGTTCTCCAGGGAGTCGGGGTGGTCAAAGTTGGTGCGGCTGCGCTCGGCGAAGGGCAGGTGGGAGAGGTCGCGATAGTAGGAGTCGTGCTGGATATAGGCGATGCGCTCGCGGCCCACGCGCTCGAGGATGGCCTGCGAGACCGTGGTCTTGCCCGATCCGGTGCCTCCACAGACGCCGACGACGACAGGTTTCACGGTGTACCCTCCTGCCCCGTTCGGGGCGCTTGGCCGAGGCGGTGCCATGCATCATAGCATAACCGCCGGCCCGGCGCAAGTTGCACACATACCCACCCTGGTGTATAATCGGCCGGTCACTCAGGGAACCAATGGGGGTTTCCTGATTTTTTGGCGCGACGCCCGCGCCGCCACACAGGGGGGTGTGCCATGGATGCTCCAATCGGCATTCGCCGCGAGGACAAGAGCCGCTGGGAGCGGCGCGTCCCGATCACGCCGGACAAGGTGCGCCAGCTCCGCGAAACCCACGGTATCGAGTTCTATGTGCAGCCTTCGCCGGTGCGTGTCTTTGGCGAGGACGAGTTCCGCGCCGCCGGCGCCATCGTCCAGGACGACCTCTCGCCCGCCGGCACCGTCCTGGCCGTCAAAGAGATCCCGCCGCAGTACTTCCAGCCCGGCAAAACCTATGTCTTCTTTGCCCACGTCATCAAGGGCCAGCCCTACAACATGCCCATGCTCCGGCGCCTGATGGAGCTGGGCTGTAACCTCATCGACTATGAGAAGGTGACCGACGAGCACGGCCGCCGGCTGATCTTTTTCGGCTGGCACGCCGGCGTCGTGGCCATGATCGAGAGCCTCTGGGCCCTCGGCCAACGCCTCCAATGGGAAGGGCTCGCCAACCCCTTCACCGACATCCGCCATACCTATACCTACCACAACCTGGACGAGGCCCGCGCCGCCGTCCGCGCCGCCGGCGAACGGGTCAAAACCGCCGGCCTGCCCCCCGCCCTCACGCCCCTGATCATCGGCGTCGCCGGCTACGGCAACGTCGGCCGCGGCATCCAGGAGATCCTCGCCGACCTGCCCACCGTCGAGATTCAGCCCGCCGAGGTGGCCCGGGTCGCCGGCGACCCCCACGCCTCGAACCACGTCGTCTACCGCGTCACTTTCAAAGAAGAGCACATGGTGGCCCCCAACGACCCCCAAACGTCCTTCGACCTGCAGGACTATTACCACCACCCCGAAAAGTACCACGGCACCTTCGAGCAGTATGTCCCCGGACTGACCGTCCTGATGAACTCGATCTACTGGGACGCCCGCTACCCTCGCCTGGTGACCAAGGACTACCTGCGCCGGCTCTGGACCCAGGAAAAAGCCCCCCGCCTGCGCGTCATCGGCGACGCCTCCTGCGACATCGAGGGGTCCATCGAGTGCACCGTCCAGGTCACCGAGCCCGACGACCCGGTCTATGTCTACGACCCGCTCACCGGCCAGGCGACCATGGGCGTGGCCGGCCGCGGGCCCGTCGTCCTGGCCGTGGATATCCTGCCCAGCGAGCTGCCGCGCGAGGCCTCGGAGTACTTTAGCGGCGTCCTGGAACGCTTCGTCCCGGCCATCGCCCATGCCGACTTCAGCGTCAGCTTCGACGAGCTGGACCTGCCCCCGGAGATCAAGCGCGCCGTCATCGTCTATCACGGGGAGTTGACGCCTGATTACCGGTACATCCAGGAATATTTGGATCGGTAGACGCGCAGAGTGAAACGTGAATTCATTAGAGGAGGAACCGATGAAAAAGGTGGTAGTGTTTGGAGCGGGTCTGGTGGTCAATGCCCACGTGCACTATCTGCTCGACCACGGCTACCAGGTGACGGTGGCCAGCCGCACGGTGAGCAAGGCCCAGGAGATCGTCGGCAACCATCCCAACGGGCGGGCGCTGGCCTTTGACATCGAGAAAGAGGGCGATGCCCGGCTGGACGAGATCGTGCGCCGGCACGACCTGGCCGTCAGCCTGCTGCCCTTTATATTTCACCCGCGGGTGGCCCGGTCCTGCCTGCGCAACGGCAAACATATGGTCACGACCTCCTATGTGAAGCCCGAGATGCAGGCCCTGGACGCCGAGGCCAAGGACAAGGACCTGGTCCTGTTGAACGAGATCGGTGTGGACCCGGGCATCGACCACATGACGGCTATGAAGGTCATCCACCACGCCCAGGAACAGGGCGGCGAGGTCACCCGCTTCATCTCCTACTGCGGCGGCCTGCCGGCCCCCGAGGCCAACACCAACCCCTTGGGCTACAAGTTCTCCTGGAGCCCGCGCGGGGTGCTGCTGGCCGGCCGCAACGCCGCCCGCTTCCGCCGCGACGGCGACCTGGTGGAGATCCCCGGCCCGGACCTCTTCCTGCACTATGAATGCGTCCCCGTGGAGGTCGAGGGCCAGGTCATCCCCTTCGAGGGCTATCCCAACCGCGACAGCCTGCCCTACGCCGACCTCTACGGGATCGCCTCCACCCGCACGATGTTTCGCGGCACGCTGCGCAACCAGGGCTGGTGTCCCACCCTGAAGAAGGTGGCCGACCTGGGGCTGCTCGAAGAAACCCCCATAGAGCTGGACGGCCTCACCTATGCCGAGTTCATGGCCAAGCTGATCGGCAAAAAGAGCCCACGCGGCATCAAGCGCGCCGTGGCCCGCAAGCTCGGCCTCGCCCCGATCCACTTTATCATCGCCAACCTGGAGTGGCTGGGCCTCTTCTCCAACGCCCCCCTGCCCCCCAACTGCCACTCGCCCCTGGATGTGCTGAACGTGACCACCCTGGCCAAGATGAGCTACGCCCCGGGCGAGCGCGACATGCTCATTCTCCAGCACCAGTTCACCGTGCAGTATGCCAAGCACCAGGAGCGCATCACCTCGACGATGATCGACTTTGGCATCCCGGGTGGCGACTCCAGCATGAACCGCACCGTGGGTCTGCCGGCCGCCGTCGGCGTGCGCCTGATCCTGGAAGGCCAAATCAAGGCCCGCGGCGTGCTGGTGCCCGTCCTGCCGGAAATCTATGAGCCGGCGCTGGAGGAACTGCAGCGCCTGGGCATCTACTTTACGGAAAAGGTCGTGCGGATGTAGGGCATATCGCCGGCAAGGGGCGGGGTGCCCCGCCCCTATGCTCTATGAGGAGGCTCCAATGTCCAGCCAAGTGCTGCGCTTTCCCGAGGGCTTCACCTGGGGCACCGCCACCTCGGCCTACCAGATCGAGGGCGCTGCAAACGAGGACGGCCGCGGGCCCTCCATCTGGGACACCTTCTGCCGCCAGCCGGGCAAGGTCTGGCAGGGGCAGAACGGCGATGTCGCCGCCGACCACTACCACCGCTGGAAAGAGGATGTCGACCTGATGGCCGAGCTGGGGCTGAAGGCCTACCGCTTCTCCATCGCCTGGCCGCGTGTGCTGCCCGAGGGCGCCGGCAAAGTGAACCCGGCCGGCCTGGATTTTTACGATCGCCTGGTGGACGCGCTGCTGGAAAAGGGCATCGAGCCGTTCGTCAACCTCTACCACTGGGACCTGCCGCAGGCGCTGCAGGACAGGGGCGGCTGGACCAGGCGCGAGACGGCAGAGCACTTTGCGGCCTACGCCGGCATCGTCGGAGCGCGGCTGGGCGACCGGGTGACCCACTGGATCACGCAGAACGAGCCGGCCGTGGCCATCCTCAACGGCCACTTCACCGGGGAGCACGCCCCCGGGAAAAAGAACCCCCTGGACGCCGCCTGGGCCTACCGCAACCTGATGGTCGCGCACGGCCTGGCGGCGCAGGCGCTGCGGGCGGCGGCCCCGCGCCCCATCCAGGTCGGCATCGTCCTCAACTGCAGCCCGGTCCACCCGGCCTCCGATTCCAAAGAGGACGAGAAGGCCGCCAAACGCTACGATGGGCTGCTCAACCGCATGTTCCTGGAGCCGGCGCTGCGCGCCCGCGTGCCCGCCGACGTGCAAAAGATGTTCGGCCTCCTCTTTCGCATCAACGACGAGGACCTGCGGACCATCGGCACGCCCACCGACTTTCTCGGGCTCAACTATTACACCCGGGCCGTCGTCCGCCACGACAAGGCCGTGCCCTTTGTCCAGGCCTCCGAGATCCGGCCCGAAGGCCGCGAGTACTCCCAGATGTGGGAAATCTACCCCGAGGGGCTCTACGAGCTGCTGACGCGCGTCTGGAAGGACTATAAACCGGCGCAGATCTATGTGACGGAGAACGGCGTCCCCGTCCCCGATACCCTGGAGCCCGACGGCGTGCACGACGCGCGGCGCATCGCCTACCTGCACCAACACATCGCCCAGGTCCACCGGGCCATCGCCGCGGGCGTCCCCGTGCGCGGCTACTTTGTCTGGTCGCTGCTGGACAACTTTGAGTGGGCCTACGGCTACCAGATGCGCTTCGGGCTGGTCTATGTGGACTTTGAAACGCAGCGGCGCACACTGAAGGACAGTGGCAAGTGGTACGCCGGGGTCATCCGGGAGAATGGGCTAACCTAACGCCACGTCCAGGAACATCATCGCCGCAAAGCCCAGCATCGCCCCGAACGTCGACAGGTGCGTGTCCTTCGATAGCTGCGATTCGGGGATGAGCTCCTCGACGACGACATAGATCATCGCCCCGGCGGCAAAGGCCAGGGCATAGGGCAGGATCGCCTGGATATAGACCACCGCGGCCGCGCCCAGCACCCCGGCCACCGGCTCGACTAGGCCGGAGAGCTGGCCGTACCAAAAGGCCCGCGCCGGGGCGACCCCCTCCCGGCGCAGGGGAAGGGAGACGGCTGCGCCCTCGGGCAAGTTCTGCAGGCCGATGCCCAGGGCCAGGGCCACCGCCCCGGCCAGCGAGGCCGTGGGCAGGCCGGCACCCAGGGCGCCAAAGGCCACCCCCACCGCCAGCCCCTCGGGGATGTTGTGCAGGGTAACGGCCAGCACCAGCAGCAGGCTGCGCTGCCAGGAGGTCTTGATCCCCTCGGCCTCGGAGGTCGGGAAACCGATGTGCAGGTGCGGCAGGACCTTGTCCACGCCCCAGAGAAAGAGCCCGCCGAGCAGGAACCCCACCAGCGGCGCCAGCCATGGCAGCTGGCCGGAGCGGCCGGCCATCTCGATCGCCGGCGCCAGCAGCGACCAAAAACTGGCGGCGATCATTACGCCGGCGGCAAAGCCCAGCATGGCGTCGAGCACCCTGCGGTTCACGCTGCGGAAGAAAAAGGCCAGAGACGCCCCCAGCGCGGTCAGAAACCAGGTGAACCCTGTCCCGACCAGCGCCTGGAGGGTGGGGGAGAGTCGGGCGAGCCACTCCATAGGGACAGACCTCCTTGTCGACGGGCCGGGAAGATCTCCACAACTGCCGGGGACCACGGGCCGATATAATGGTATAATAGCTTGGCGAACAGTATACTGTAGGCGTCCGTCCAAGTCAATCGACACGGGTTTGATATGAGCAAGCGGCGTCGTTGGTCCTTGACAGGGCTCCTGCTGCTGATCCTCTTCCTGCTCGGCGCTATCCCGGCCGCCGCGGAGAGCCCGCTGCGCGTCTACTATGCCGGTCCCCCCGGCGCACTGCGCCAGGCCCTGGAGCTGGCCGATTTCGCCCGCGCCGAGGACCCCGCCCAGGCCGATGTGCTCGTCCTCAACGGCGCCGTGTCGGACCCCTCCGGCCTGGCCGCCCAGGTGCGGGCCGGCCGCGGCCTCGTCCTGGTGCTGGGGCCGGATGTTTCCGCGAACGACCTCTCCGCGCTGCTGGGAGGGTCGTCTTCCCTGGCCGTCCTCACCGACTCGCTAAGCATCGACCGCTCCCCCGGCGCCGACGACCCCCTGGTGCGCGAGATCCTCTGGAACAGCGCCCCGCAGGTGCGCCAGCGGGCCCGCGTGGAAGGAATCGCCCTGGAGTCGCTGGTCGAGGGGTATCAGACCGGCGAGCTCATCCTGGGGCGGGCTCAGGTCGGGTCGGGGACGGTCTTCCTCCTGACCCCGTTCCTGAACGAACAGGACAACCCGCAGATCCAGCAGTGGGCCTACTTCAACTACCTGGTCTATCACCTGGTGGTGCGGGCGGCCGGCCGAACGCCCCTCCCTTTCGCCGATTACCCCGCCTCGCCGGTGCCGCACGCCAACGCGCGGACCCTCCTCTTTGCCCTGCTCGCGGCGCTGCTGGCCGGCGTGGCGCTGGCGTTCGTCCTGGTGCGGCGCTACAGCCGGGCCCATCCCGAGGCTCTCGACGCCCTGGTCGCCGACCGGCAACGGTACGCCCGCCGGGAGGAGGGGACGGCCTGGGAGGATATCGGCTTTCACCGGCCCCTGGGCGGGTTCCTCCTGGCCCTGATGATGGGCCTGGTCCTCTTCATCCCCCTGATTGTCTACCAGAACCTCATTCTGCCGGTGTACATCCTGCCCTCGGCCCAGGCCCTGGGCCTGTGGGGCCGGGTGACCCAGTTCTTCCAGGTGGCCTGGTGGTTCTTCGATATGGGCACCAGCGCCGCCTTTATCAAGTACCTCTCCCAGTACCGCGTCAGCGACCCGCGCCGGGGCATCCTCTATGGGCAGCTCTTTGTCTGGTGGCAGGCCCTCTCCGGCGCCGTCCAGGTGGCCCTGGTCGTGGCGCTGGCCAGCACCGCCGTGCCCCATTCGGCCTACGCCATCTACGCCTGGAGCATCGTCATCCATACCTTTATCCAAATCCCCGGCTTCTACCAGGTCTATCGCCACGCCCTCACCGGGCTGCAGCGCTTCGACTATGCCCAGGTCCAGGACGTGGCCCTGAACGTGCTCCTGCCGATACTGGTCCAGCCGGCCATCGTCCTGGGCATGTACGCCTGGGGCCAGGCCCATCCGGCCTTTGGCGCCGCCACCGGCGGGCTCCTGGGGTTGGGCATCGCCGCCTACACAAGCGAGCTGCTGGCCTTTCTGCTGGGGTTCTGGCTCTACCGGCGCCTGGGCTACAGCGCCCGGGTCCTCTTCCTGGCCCACTTCGACTGGCCGACGATCAAGAGCTCGTTCCGCTTCGGCGTCTTTGAGATGCTCGGCTCGGTGGCCTGGACCGCCGGCCAGGCCGCCGAGATCTGGATCACCCAGGTCCGCCTGATCAACTATGCCGAGATCTGGGGCAACTGGGGGCTGGCCCAGAACTTTATCTTTGCCTTCCAGGTGCTGCAGACGCTGTACAACAACCTAATGCCGGCCATCAGCGAGGCCATCTCCCGGGGACGCCGGGCCCTCAGCCAGTACTACACGGTGATGGGCTACAAGTACGGGGGCGTCGTCAGCGCCTTTATCGGCGCCGTGCTGTTGGCAGTGGCCGACCGCTTCATCCTCGGTGCCTCCGGCCCCGAGTTCTCCCGCGCCGCACTCTACGCCGTTCCCCTGATCGTTTGGGGGGCCATCCAGTACCCCTCCTGGGTGGGAGACAACGCCCAGTTGGCCGCCAATCGCCCCTACCTCAAGACCGCCCTGGTGGCGATGGAGCAGGCCATCCGCATCGTGCTGGCCTGGCTGCTCCTGGAACGCTTCCAGGTCAACGCCCTGATCATCGCCTACTTCGTCGGCCTGCTGACCAAGAACATCCTCGCCTACTTTGTCAATCACCGCCTCTGTTTCCCGCAGCGCTTCTACTTCTGGCAGTCGCTGGCCGCGCCGATCCTGGCCGGGGCGGCGCACTACGGGGTGCTGCGCTTCCTGGGCGGACTGCTCTGGCATGGCGATCAGGTCAGCAGCGTGCTTATCTTCTTCCTGGGCATCCTCCCTTCTTTCCCGCTCTTTGCCTTCTTCTACGCCCTCTGCGGAGGATGGGACGACGACACGCTGGCCGAACTTCGCCAGGCGGCAGGACTGAGCAGTTTCATGCGCCCGTTCGCCTGGGTCTTTTGGGCCGCCTCGGCTCTCGGCGCGCGCCTCAGCCCCCTGCATGGGCGGTTTCCGGTGACGATCCGGGCTGCGGCTTTGGCCGAGGCCCGCGCCTTGACCGGGGAAAGGGTAAGGCTATGAGTAGAAGCCGATACATGATTATCAAAGTTGTCGAGGCGTTTTGACGCATCACGACGGATGAAAATGGACCCGGAGGGGCGGCCCTTGCGGCCGCCCGGCCGAAGGTCTATTCTCCAGAAAGAGTCCCAAAGAAGACAGGATGGTTCGCGCCACAAAGAAACAAAGGCGCAAAGAAAGCCGGGAAGAAATATCAAGAACCCTTCGGGTCTTCGTCTTGGTAGCAAGCAGAACCCTTTGGGCCTTTGTAGTCGTGACTTCCGGCAAGGAGGGATGAAAAATGCGCCCTTTCCGCAAGCACGTCGCCATCGCCATCGACGGAGGCGGCATCCGCGGCGCAATCTGCGCCAGCGCCCTGCGAGAGATGGAAAAAGCCCTGGGGGTGACGGCGGCGAGCATCTTTCGCCTGAACGTCGGCACCTCCACCGGCTCCATCATCTCGGCCGCCCTGGCGGCCGGCCTCTCGGCGGCCGAAATCTGCGACCTCTACATCCGCCTGGGCAACGAGGTCTTTACCCCCTCTTGGCGCAGCACCCTCTGGCCCATGAGCGGCTACCGCTATCCCAACGAACCGCTGGAGGCGGCCCTGCGGCAGTACCTCGGCGACCGTCGTATGGGCGACCTGTGGACCGGCCCCCCGGGGACACGCACCGACCTGGTCGTCACCGCCTTTGACCTGGTGAACAATCGCACCTGCTTCATCAAGCCGTACAAAAAGAAGTATGCCGACTGGCCGGTGGTCCAGGCCGTCCTGGCCTCCTGCAGCGTGCCCACCTACTTTCCGGTCGTCGCCGGGTGCTACGTGGACGGGGGGGTGGGGGCCTACGCCAACCCCTGCTACGTCGCCGCCTACGAGACCGCCCTGCTGGGCTGGGCCCCCGAGGAGACGACCCTGATCAGCCTGGGCACGGGCCGCGACCCGCACAACATCGAGGTGGGCGAACCCGATCGTTTCAAGGCGTGGGACTGGATCTGGCCCGTGCTGGGGGCCTTCCTCTCTTCGGCCAACGACCAGCAGGTCCGCCTGGTGCGCGACTTTTTCCCGGCCATCGACTTCCGGCGCTTCCAGGTGGACCTGAAGACGGCCATGCCGATCGACGACCCCAGCTTCGTGCCCGACTTTATCGAGCTTGGCAAAAAGATGTGGCAGCAGATGGATCGCGACATACCCGACCGCGAGATGAAAATCACGGCGCAGCGGCCGGGGGTCTCAATCCCCTAGAAAAGAGGTAGTGTATGGCTGCATCACCCCGTTTCTGTGCCAACTGTGGTACGCCCCTGGCTCCCGGGGCGAACTTTTGCCCGGCCTGTGGCCGGCCGATAGGCGTGCCCGTCGCCCCACCGGCCCAACAGCCCCCGCCCACGGTCGTCTACCAGACGCCCCCGCCGCAGGCCTACGCCCCGGCGTACGCCCGGCCGGCCGCCCCGCCCCGGCGGCGCGTCAGCTTTTGGATGGTCGCCGGCCTGGCCCTGGTGGTCCTCCTGCTCCTGGCTTTCCTGGTGCGGGTCGTCGCGCTGCAGGTGGTCGGGGAGACGACCATGGCCACCGTGACGGCCGTGGAGGAAACCGGCGACGAGGACTATCAGTACCGCATCAGCTATCGCTTCGTCACCACCGATGGCACCGTCGTCACCGGTTCGTTCGTGCGCCAAGAGCTGAACGTCGGCAAACTGCCGGTCGTGGGGGCCACGATCCGCGTGCGCTACCTGCCGTTCTGGCCGGCGATCAACGGGTTGGCGCAATAGGGACGGCCCCTATCGCCGGATGATCTCCTTGGGTAGGTCGGGCGGCGGCTTCTCAATGGGGTTTCGCCCAAGAGCGGCCGTGGCCAGCCCCACCAGGCCGGCGTCGTCTCCGGTTCCGCGGGGATAGGGGGAGCACAGTCCTCGGGGGCCGGCACACCGTCCGGCGGCACCGCCTGGGGGCGAACCAGGGCCGCGTCGATTGCCCGGCTGGCGCCGGCCTATTGTCTGAAGGCCCGGAGGTACTCCCCGACGGCCCCGTCGTACGCCGCGCGGGGCAGCACGGTGCCGGGGGTGCGCTCGGCCGGCCCGGAGACCTGCAGGTGGCGCTCCAGCTCCTCCCAGACCGGCCAGAGGCGGCGGTGCCGGGCCGCCAGGTCGTTGTAGCGGGCGACGACCCCGGCGCCGGCCAGGTAGCGTCCACCCCGCCGGGCGACCAGGCCGGCCGCCGCCAGCCGCGCCAGTCCTCCCTCCAACTCCTCGTAGCCGGGGATGGCGTGGTTGATGTAGTCGGCCGCGCCGATGATCTCGCGGAGCGCCTTTCCCTCTTGCCCCCCGCCGTAGAGGATCGCCAGCAGCACCCAGGTGTCGGAAGAAACGGTATCCATCGCCTACTCCCGCGGCCTGCCCGGCCGCCGGACCTGCGCGAAGACCGCCCGGCCGGCCATGGAGAGCGGCGTCGGAGCGATGGCCGGCCGGGAGCCCGCTTTCTGCACCAGCGCCGGCCGGGCCAGCAGGTACCCGCTGCTGATGCTGCCGTCGCTAAAGAGGTTGAGCGAGGTGCTGGTCGTGTCCTCGAAGCGCCAATAGGTGACCTCCATGCCGTCCCAATCGTACACCGGGTTGCGGCGGTAGCTGCCGACGGGCCGCAGTCCGGCCGGCAGGTCCCACTGCCGGGTGTCGCCGTAGAGCTGCCGCAGCACGGCCCGGCGCACGCCCAGGGCGCGGCAGCGGGAAAGGAAAGAGGCCAGCTCGCCGACGTTGGCCTCGTCCAGGACACAGGAGACCTTCACCGGGACCCGCGATTCCCGCAGGATGGCCGCCACGTCCGGCACGCGGCGCGAGCCGGTCATCCGGGCATAGGTGTCGGGGTTGAAGGAGGGGAATGACAGGCAGACCCGGTCGTAGAGGTTGAAAACGGCCATCTTCTTCATCGCCAACTGGCCGTTGGTGTGCAGCGCGAGCTGCGCGCCGGGGATGTTCTCTCGCAGCCAGGCGATCAGGCGGGACTCGTGACGGTACAGTTGGGGGTCGGTGTTCGTGCCGGTGAGCACCACCTGCCGGACGCCGTGCTGCCACAGGAGGCCGGCGAACGCCTCCAGGTTGCGCGGGGGAAACTCATCCAGGTTGTCGTGGTTGAAGCGCGGGTCCACCTGCCGGCCGATGCAGTAGGGGCAGCGCAGGTTGCAGGGGCCGGAGAGGAGGATGTTTGCGAAATCATAGGACGGATTCATTCGGCGCCTCCTCGCTACCCCGCCAGCCGATAGCTGCCCGCCGCAACCTCTTCCGGCAAATTGACCAGGTACTCCTTCACCGCCCCGGCGTAGAAGAGGGCCACGACGCCGTTAAAGTGCTTCACGCCGTGGGGCGTAAGGCACAGCCAGGGTCCGGCCTCCTCCATCAGGCCGCGCTCCAGGAGAAAGGCCACCTCGCGGGGGAACTGCTCCTCCAGGGCGATGGCAAACTTTTCGCGAAAGTGCTCGCGTTGAACCCCGCCAAAGTAGAAGGAGACGGCGATCATCTTGGCCATCGCCACCTCCAGGGGCAGGTGGTAGAGGTCCTGCAGCGGCAGCCGGCCGGCGGCCACCGCCTCCAGATACGGCCGCAGCGTCTTGCCGGCCGCCCCCAGGTTGTAGGAGAGGGTGTAGGGGGAAAAGGTCTGCGCCCCCAGCCCCAGCCCCAGGTAGGGCATTCCCTTGACCACCCGCTCGGTCAGGTAGTCGCTGGTGCCGGGGTCGCCGGGGACCCGGCTGTAGGTATTCTTGCCCGGCCGGCCCTCGTAGCCGGCGGCCAGGAGCAGCCGGTGGGCGATCCCTTCCAGCCGGTTGACCTGCTCCCGCGTGACGCCGGCCGCCTGGTCGGCGATGGCCGTGCCCTTGTAGCGCATGCGGTAGAGGGTGATGTACTCCGGCCCCAGGGCGATGGTCTGCTCGACGCTGGCGCGCCAGCCGGCCGGCGACTGGCCGGCAAAGCCGTACATCAGGTCGATGTTGAAGCGCTCGAACCCGGCCTGGCGGATGTGGCGCACGGCGCGGTCGAGCATCGTCAGCCCCTCGTACTCCCGGCCCAGGCGCCGGGCCAGCCGCAGCTGCGTCGTCTGCACCCCCATGCTGAGGCGCTCGATGCCCATCTCGCGGAAGGCGGCGATCTTCTCGGGCCGGCCGGCGGCGATGGCCGGAGTGGTCTCGATGCTGATGACCATGCCGGGGCGGAACCGGAAGCTCTCCCGGGCCGCGGCGATGACCTGGCGGATGTGCTCCACCTGGGCCAAGGCCGGGGTCCCACCGCCGATGTCGAAGCCGATCAGCGTCTTGGATGTCGTGTGCAGCCGCTCGCGGTAGAGGTCGAACTCGCGCCGCAGGGCGGCGAAGTAAGCCTCCTCCAGGGGGTGCTCGGCGCGGTCGACCACGACATACTCGCAGTACCGGCAGCGGGCCTGGCAGAAGGGCACATGCACATAGAGGCCGAGGGTATCGCAGCCGGCCCAGGCGGCCACGGCCAGCTCCGCGACCTGCTCGCGGGGGACGCGGTAGGGGCGCATCGTGGTGCCGTGGTGGATCGGGTAGGCGGTGTTGGCGAGGTGGTGGTGGCGCAGGCCGGCGGCCAGGACCTGCGCCGGGGGAAAGGCGCGCTGATCCGCCGGGGCCGGGCTGTTCCAGGAAAGAGGCGTCTGGGCCATGGGAGACCTCCTGATCGACAAGCCTTGCCTATTGTGTATTTCTAACACTATCAAGGGGCGAAAAAAGAAAGCCCTCGACGAGCCTGGGAAAGGGGGCCGACGAGCGCCCCTGCTTCCCGCGGCGGGCGAAAGCCCGCCCCCCCCAGAAAGGTTCTCGATTGTTAGTGTTCTATTTACACTAATTATACCACGCCGCCGGCGGTTTGTCAATACCCGGTAACTGATCCTCCCTGGACCCCCGTTTGCCTGGCGAGCAGAGTCGTGGTAACATGGCGGGCAGACCTTTTCCAGGGGGCCGTATGGAGCCGCCGAACACCGCCCGCGAGGATGCGCCGCTCTCCGAGAGGGACCCGACCTCCCATACAGGTCCGCCGCCCGCCGCCGGCCGGCCCGACCCGGCGGCCTATATCCCGATCGATCACCGCGTCGCCCTGGCCCAGGGCCGCGCCCTGCCCGACCGCGCCCACGGGTCGGCGCTCTTTGCCGATATCTCGGGCTTTACGCCGCTGGCGCAGGCCTTTGCCCACGAGCTCGGCGCCACGCGCGGCGCCGAGGCCCTCCTGGAGGCCATCAACCCCGTCTTTGCCGCCCTGATCGGCCCGCTCCACCATTTCGGCGGCAGCGTCGTCACCTTCGTCGGCGACGCCATCACCTGCTGGTTCGACGAGGCCCAGGGGCCGACCGCGCCGCGGGCGGTGGCCACGGCCCTGGCCATGCAGGAAGCCATGGCGCGCTTCGCCACCCGGCGCACACCGGCCGGCGTCCCCGTCGCGCTGAGCATCAAGGTGGCCGTCGCCACCGGCCCCACGCGCCGCTTCCTGGTCGGCGACCCCCTCTTGCTGGTGATGGACGTGCTGGCCGGGGCCGCTCTCGAACGGACCGCCCAGGGCGAAAGACTGGCCGGCCGCGGCCAGGTCGTCGTCGACGAGGAAACCGTCCAGGCGCTGGGAAAGCGCCTGGCAGCACACGAGCTGCGCCCCGGGCCGGCCGGCCGCCGCTTCTTTGTCGTCCGCGGTCTGGCCGGAGAGGTGCCCCCGGCCCCCTGGCCGGACCTGCCCGCCGGCCTCTTTTCCCCATCCCAGGTCCGGCCCTGGCTCCCCCCGGCCATCTACGAGCAGCTCGCCGGCGGCGCGCCGGTCCTGGGCGACCTGCGGCCGGTGACGCCCCTGTTCATAAAATTCACGGGGATCGACTACGACGCCGACGACGCCGGGGAAAGGCTGGATGCTTTCCTGCGCTGGGCGCAGCGCATCGTCCACCGGCGCGGCGGCACCCTCCTGCAGCTGACTCAAGACGCCAAGGGCACCTTCCTCTACGCCACCTTCGGCGCGCCCGTGGCCCATGAGGACGACCCGGCCCGGGCCCTGCACGCCGCCCTGGCGCTGCGCGCGCCGCCGCCGGAGCTGGGCTACATCGGCGCGCTGCAGATGGGCCTGACGCGCGGCGAGGTCTGGACCGGCACCTGCGGGGGCGCCGGGCGCTTCTGCTACGGCGTCATCGGCGCCGATGTCAACCTGGCGGCCCGCCTGATGGCCGCGGCGCGTCCCGGACAGACCCTGGTCACCGGCCGGCTGCGGGCCGACCCCAGCGTCTCTGCGGATTTCGACCTGGCGTACGTGGGCAACCGGCGCTACAAAGGGCTGGCTGAACCGATCCCCACCTACAAGCTGCGGGGCGAGCAGCTCGCCGGCCAACGCATCTTTCCGGCGGCGCTGGTCGGGCGCGAGGCGGCGCTGCAGCGGCTGCTGGACATGGCCCGGCCGCTCTTTGCCGGCCGGCCGGCCGGGGTGGCGCTCATCTACGGCGAGGCCGGGATCGGCAAATCGCACCTCTGCTACGCCCTGCGCCAGGCGCTGGGCGAGCGCGTCTCCTGGTTCACCGCCCAGACCGACCAGATCCTCCGCCAGGCGTTCAACCCCTTTGTCTACTGGCTGCGCCACTATTTCGAGCAAACCCCCTCGGCGTCGGAGGAGGAGAACACCGCCGACTTCGAGGCCCGTTTCGGTCAGCTGCTCGAGGGGTTGGCGGAACGCGCGCCGGCCGCCGGGGTGGCGGCAGAGGCCCGCTCGGCCGCCGCGCTGGCCGCGGAGCTGGCCCGGGTCAAATCGGTCCTCGGCGCTCTCGTCGGCCTGCACTGGCCGGGATCCCTCTACGAGCAGTTGGACGCCAAGGGCCGCCACGAGAACATCCTCGCCGCCATCCGGCTGCTGTTGCTGGCCGAGAGCCGGCTGCGCCCCGTGGTGCTGGAGCTGGAGGACGGCCACTGGCTGGACGAGTTCTCCCAGGAGGCGCTGACGGCCCTGATCCGCGGCCTGTCCGGCTATCCCCTGCTGATCCTGGTGACGGCGCGCTACGCCGACGACGGCTCCCGGCCTGTCCTGGTGCCGGACCCCGGGGTGCCCACCCTGACGCTCGACCTCGACGCCCTGGCGCCGGCCGACCTGGCCCGCCTGGCGGCCGAGCTCCTGGGAGGGCCGGCCGACCCCGGCCTGCTCGCCCTGCTCCAGGACAAGTCCCAGGGCAACCCGTTCTTCGCCCAACAGGTGCTGTACTACCTGCGGGACAACGGGGCGGTCGCCCTTGGCCCGAACGGGAATTGGCAGGTTCAGGCCGCCGAGCTCGCGCTGCCCGATCACATCAACGCTATCCTCGTCGCCCGCATCGACCGGCTGGCCCGGGAAGTGAAAGAGATCGTCCAGACGGCCGCGGTGATCGGGCGCGAGTTCCATGTCCAGGTCCTGTCCCAGATGCTGCGGGAGGATGCGCGGCCCCTGGTGCGGCGGGCCGAGCAGGAGCAGATCTGGACCGCCCTGCACGAGCTGCGCTACCTCTTCAAGCACGCCCTGCTGCGCGACGCCGCCTACGCCATGCAGCTCAAGGCCCGGCTGCGCGATCTCCACCGCCTGGCGGCCAACGCCTACGAGACCCTCTACGCCGCCGACCTGGAGGAGCACTACGCCACCCTGGCCTACCACTATGGCCAGGCCGGCGACGACGACGCCGAGCGCCGCTACGCCCACCTGGCCGGGAAGCAGGCCGCGGAGCGCTTCGCCCACTCCGAGGCGGTGCGCTTTTTCAGCCGGGCGCTGGAGCTGACCCCGGAGGACGACCGGGCCGAACGCTATGCCCTCCTCCTGGCCCGGGAAGGCATCCACTCCCTGCAGGGGAACCGCCCGGCCCAAGCGGCCGACCTGGCGGCCCTGGAGGAGCTGGCCGGCGCTGCCGTCGACGAGGGGCCGGAAGGCGCCGTCCGGCGCGCCGAGGTCGCCCTGCGCCGCAGCCGGTACGCCGAGGCGGTGGGCGACTACCCGGCAGCCATCCAGTACGCCCAGGAGACCATTGCCCTGGCCCAGGCGGCGGGGGACGCCGCCCTGGAAGCCACTGCCCACCGGGGCTGGGGGGTTGTCCTCTGGCAGCAAGGCGAGAACCTCGCCGCCCGCGAGCGCCTGCGGCAGGCGCTGCGGCTGGCCCAGGCGGTCGGCCGGCGCAACCTGGAGGCCGACTGCCTGTGCGCCCTGGGGTGTGTGGACTGGTCGTTGGGCGACTATGCCGCGGCGCAGCGGGCCTACGAAGAATCGCTGCGCCTCTCCCAGGAGGTGGGGGACCGCGGGCGGGAGATCGTCTCGCTCCAGAACCTGGGGCTGGTCTTGTCGACGCGCGGCGACTGGGCCGCCGCGCGGGACTATTACGAGCGCAGCCTGAAGAGCGCCCGCGAGATCGGCTACCGGCGAGGCGAGAACTATGCGCTCGAGTCCCTGGGCACAGTTTTCATGGACCAGGGCGATTATCTCGCCGCCTGGGACATCTATGCGCAGACGCTGGCGATCAGCCGCGAGATCGGCGACCGGCGCGAGGAAGCGCGGTCGTACACGTACCTGGGCGAGATCTGCCGGGCGCTGGGGGACTATGCCGGGGCGCGGGAACACTACGCCCGGTCGCTGGAGCTGGCACGCGCCGTCGGCGAGCGGGCCAGCGAGGGACTGACGCTGGGAAACCTCAGCCTCATCGCCCACAACCAGGGCGACGACGCCGCGGCCCGGCAGTACGGCGAGCAGGCGCTGCAGATCGTCCGCGAGTCCGGCGACCGGCGCACCCAGGGGTACGTGCTGACGGCGCTGGGGCACGCGCTGGCCGGCCTGGGGCAGTGGGGCGAATCGCTCTCCGCCTACCAGGAGGCCCTGGCCATCCGGCGGGAGCTCGGGGAGAGCTGCCTGGTGATGGAGACGCTGGCCGGCCTGGCCCGCCTGCACCTGGCGCAGGGGGAGGCCACGGCGGCCCTGGGACCAGCGCAGGAGATTGCCGCCTACCTGGAGGCCGGCGGCACCCTGGACGGCGCCGACGAGCCGCTGCGCGTCTACCTGACCTGCTACCGTGCGCTGCAGGCCAACGGCGACCCCCGCAGCCGCGCCATCCTCGCCACGGCGTACCGCCTGTTGCAGCAGCGCGCCGCCCAGCTCACCGACGAGGCCAGCCGGCGGTCGTTCCTGGAGCAGGTGCCCTACCACCGTCAGGTGGTGGAGGCGGCAGAGGACCTTGGCGCGTTGGAAAGTTAGAACGTTCTAACCTTCCAACGCCTTCTCCTCCGCTTCCCATGGAACGCCACCGGTTCGTGGAGAGGCCGTTGCGCAGATGGTACGGGAGCAGGGGGAGCGCCTCTTCGGAACCTTACCGTCGCCCAGCCGGATTGCGTGCGCCTCGGGCGGAAACCCGGTTCGGAGCAGCTAGGCTAGCTGCGGCGACCGTATGATCGCGTCGGCGATGCGCACGGCCCGCACCGCCGCCTGGACGTCGTGCACCCGGACGATGTCGGCGCCCTGGGCGACGCCCAGCGCCAGGGTGGCCAGCGTCCCCTCCAGCCGCTCGGCCGGCGGCAGGTTCAGCGCCAGCCCGATGAACGATTTGCGCGAGGTGCCCAGCAGGATCGGCCGGCCCAGGCTCCTCAGCTCCCCCAGCCTCCCCAGCACGGCAATGTTCTGGGATGGCGTCTTGCCAAAACCGATCCCCGGGTCCACCAGGATCTGCTCCCAGGGGATGCCCTGCGCCACAGCGTAGGCCACGCTCTCCTCCAGGTCGGCCACCACTTCCCCCAGCAGGTCCTTGTACTCCACCTGGCGATAGTGCCCCCCCAGGTCGCCCACGGTGGCCTGGGCCCGGCGGTTGTGCATCAGGACGATCGGCACCCCGGCCTCGCGCACCACGGCTGCCAGCGCCTCGTTCCAGCCGCCGCTCTCGGGGTCGCGCAGCCCCCAGATGTCGTTGACCATGTGCGCGCCGGCGGCCAGCGCCGCGCGGGCCACCTCGGCGTGGTGGGTGTCGATGGAAAGGGGCAGGTCGATCTCGCCGGCCAGCCGCTCGATAACGGGCACGACGCGGAGCAGCTCTTCCTCCAGGGAGATTTGCGCCGCCCCCGGGCGGGTCGATTCCCCGCCGATGTCCAGCAGGTCGGCCCCCTCGGCGGCGAAGCGGCGGGCCTGCTCCAGCGCGGCCTCCGGCGGCGGCCCCTGGCGCTGCAGGAGGCCGTCGCCGGAGAACGAGTCCGGCGTCAGGTTGAGGATGCCCATCACATAGGTGCGCTCGCCCCAGGAAAAGGTGCGGCCGGCCAGCTCCATCTTCCCCAGCGTCTCCCCGGCGTAGCGCCGCAGCGCCTCGGCCAGCGCCTCGGCCAGCGGCAGAAGCCCCAGGGAGCGCGGCTGGGCCCGCAGCTTGGCGATCAGCCGGCGGTAGTGGCGCAGCGTCCCCAGCAGCAGGACATCGCTTGCGGCCCCTTCCCCGGCCTGGTAGCAGGTCCAGTTGACTGCGGCCTCCCCGCCCTTGGAGAGCATCTCCTGCTTGACGATGTTGGCCTGGGCGGCCGGCAGGTTGCGCACCACGATCGCCCGGAAGACGCCCTTGGGGGCCATGATGGCCGCGCCTTTTTTCGAGACGCCGAGGCGGGACATCTCGGCCAGGACTGCCGCGGGGGTAGGGAGGTGGACGATACGGGGCGAAGGGAAGACAGGCATAGGAGACCTCGTTGGGTTATCAGCTTTCCGTTCTCCCCTCCTGAAGGGCGACGCCCTTCTACAGCTCGACCTTCTTCCGCTCGCGGAACAGCAGCTTCAGCGGCACCCCGCTGAAGCCAAAGACCTGGCGGATGCGGTTCTCCAGGTACCGTTGGTAGGAAAAGTGCAGCGCCTTGGGGTTGTTGAGGAAAAAGACAAAGGTCGGCGGGGCCACGGCGGCCTGGGTAGCGTAGTAGATGCGCACCGGTTGGCCGCGGACCGTGGAGGCCGGCGGGTGGGCGCTGACGGCATCGCGCACCAGGTCGTTGAGCAGGGCGGTGGGCACCCGCTTCTGGCGCTCGTCCTGTACAAAGAGGGCCGTCTCCACCGCCTTGTCCACCCGCTGGCCGGTCAGGGCAGAGACGGCCAGGACGGGGGCATAGTCCAGGAATTTCATCTCCTCGCGGACGATCCGCACGTACGTGTCATAGGTGTGTGGGTCTTTCTCCACGATGTCCCACTTGTTCAGCAGGATGACGACGCCGCGGTAGGACTGCGCGATGAACCCGGCGATGTGCGCGTCCTGGGCGACGATTCCCTGGGCGGCGTCGAGCAGCAGGAGGGCGACGTCGGCGCGTTCGATAGCCCGCAGCGAGCGCATGACGCTGTAGCGCTCCGCGCCGGCCGCGATGCGCCCGGCGCGGCGGATGCCGGCGGTGTCGATCAGCACCAATCGGCGCTCCCCCCAGGTGAGCGGGGTATCCAGCGTGTCGCGGGTGGTGCCGGGGATGCTGCTGACGATGGCCCGCTCCGCGCCGAGCAGGCGGTTCAGGAGCTGCGACTTGCCGACGTTGGGCCGGCCGACGATGGCGATGCGCACGGTCCCTTCCTCGGCGGCCGGCTCCTCCTCGGCGGGAGGCAGTACCTCCACCAGCGCGTCCAACAGCTCGGCCACGCCGCCCCCGTGCAGGGCCGAGGTAGGGTAGGGGTCGCCCAGCCCCAGCCGGTAGAACTCGACGGCGTCCTGGCGGCGGGCCTCGTTGTCGGCCTTGTTGGCGGCCAGGAAGACCGGCTTCCGCGCCTGGCGCAGCAACTGGGCGATGTCGTCGTCGCCGGGGAGGAGGCCGCCCTGGGCGTCGACGACCAGGATGACGGCGTCGGCCTCCTCGATGGCCACCAGGGCCTGCTCGCGGGTGCGTTGGACGATGTCGGCGATGGGCAGTTCGGCGATCTCTTCGTCGGACATCAGCAGGCCGCCGGTGTCGACCAGGACAAAGGCGCGGCCGCGCCAGGTGCCCTCGCCGTAGAGCCGGTCGCGGGTGGTGCCGGGGAGGTCCTCGATGATGGCGTGGCGCCGGCCGAGGATGCGGTTGAAGAGGGTGGATTTGCCGACGTTGGGCCGGCCGACGATGGCGACAAGCGGTTTGCCCATGGGCTATCTCCAAGAGAGCGGTACCTTCTTGTGCAGGCCGGTGCCGTGAAAGGCGCCCACCTGCGCCAGGGTGCCGATGATAAAGGCCGCGGCGAGGACCCACGGCTGGTCCACGGCCTGGTAGATGAGGTAGGCGCCGAGGGCCGCGGTGGCCAGGATAATGACGTAGCGAAAGAGGAAGCTGCCGACGACCCCCCCGACGAGGGCCACGGCAAAGGGCATCCACGGTGTGCTCCAGACGCCGCCATAGGAAGGGGCCAGGATGACCCTGGCCAGGAGGTAGCCCAGGCCGGCCCCCAGGAAAAAGACGATGACACCGTGCAGCTTGCGCAGCAGACGCCAGCCGATGGCCATGCCGACCAGAGCGACGACGATCACCAGGATGACGGTCATCGTCCGGTCCAGCTTGGCGGCGTAGGCGGCGATCAGGGCGACGACCGCGCCGGCGCTGCCTCCCAGGAAGATGCCCACCAGCCGCACCCCGCCCCAGTAGAGGGAGAAGCCAAAGAGGCAGAGCGCTCCGCCCAGGAGTCCAAGCAGCAGGTTGGGGCTGATCGTTGACATGATCTCCTCCTTGTGGTGATGGGGGAATCATACCATCCGGGGAGAGCTTTGTCAAAGCAGGCCCAGCGCTTTGACACCTCGATGACCCCCGTTGTATAATACCGGGGCCTGTCGGGGGTCCCAGGACCCTCGACAGGGAGGCTTTCTATGGACCAGATCATCATCCGCGGCGCGCGCGAACACAACCTGCAAGGCATCGACGTGACCATCCCGCGCGACCGGCTCGTCGTCTTCACCGGCGTCTCCGGCTCGGGCAAATCGTCGCTGGCCTTTGACACCCTCTACGCCGAGGGCCAGCGCCGCTACGTCGAGTCGCTCTCCGCCTACGCCCGGCAATTCCTGGAACAGATGGAAAAGCCCAGGGTCGACTTTATCGGCGGGCTCTCCCCGGCCATCGCCATCGAGCAGAAGTCGGCCTCCAAGAACCCCCGTTCCACCGTCGGCACCGTCACCGAGGTCTATGACTACCTGCGCGTCCTCTACGCCCGCGTCGGCGTGGCCCACTGCCCGACCTGCGGCCGCGAGATCGGCTCGCAGACGGTGCAGCAGATGGTCGACCGGGTGCTGCTGCTGCCGGCCGGCACCCCTTTCCAGGTCCTAGCCCCCCTGGTGCGCGGGCGCAAGGGCGAGTACCGCGACCTCTTCGAGAGCGTCCGGAGCCAGGGCTTGGCCCGCGTCCGCGTCGACGGCGAGGTGCACCCCCTGGAGAAACCCATCGCCCTGAACAAAAAGGTGAAACACACCATCGAGGCGGTGGTGGACCGGTTGGTCCGCCCCGCGGAGCCGGACGGGGCCTTCGCTTCCCGCCTGCACGACTCGCTGGAGACGGCGCGGCATCTATCCGAGGGCACCGTGCTCATCGTCCCCGAGGGCGACGACGAGTTCCTGATGAGCGAGCAGAGCGCCTGCCCGGCGTGCGGCTTCAGCATGCCGGAGATGACGCCGGCTCTCTTCTCCTTCAACTCGCCGCAGGGGGCCTGCCCGCGCTGCGCCGGCCTGGGCACCGTGCTGGAGGTGGACCCCGACCTGGTGGTGGGCGACGGCACCCGCAGCCTGCACGACGGGGCCATCCTCTACTGGGGCGCCATGCGCGAGCGGACCGACTCCTGGGCCTACCGCTGCCTCGTTTCGATTGCCCAGCACTATGGCTTCGACCTGGACACCCCCTGGATGGACCTGACGGCGGAACAACGCCACGCCGTGCTGTACGGTTCGGGGAACCAGCGCATCCGCTTCACATGGGAGTTCGAGCGTGGCCAGGGCGAGTTCTACCGTCCCTGGGAAGGCGTGACGCGCGAGATCGCCCGCCGCTTCCGCCAGACGCGCTCCCCGGGCATGCAGGAGTGGTACGGCCGTTTCATGAGCGCGCTGCCCTGCCCGGCCTGCGGGGGAGCCAAGCTGCGGCCCGAGGCGCTGGCCGTGACCGTGGGGGGATATTCCATCAGGCAGGTGGGAGGGCTGTCCATCGAGCAGGCGCTGGAGTGGGTGGAAAGGCTAACGGGGACACAAGGGGGCAGGGAGACGGGGAGCAGGCGCGGGCGCAGGGCGCTGGCCAAGGAAATGCCGCCGGTGGAGCCGCTGAGCCCCTACCAGATGGAGATCGCCGGCGAGGTGCTCAAAGAGGTCCGCGAGCGGCTGGGATTCCTGGTGAGCGTGGGGCTGGACTACCTGACGTTGGAGCGTTCCGCGCCGTCGCTCTCCGGCGGAGAGAGCCAGCGCATCCGCCTGGCCAGCCAGATCGGGTCGGGGCTGGTGGGAGTGATGTACATCCTGGACGAGCCCACCATCGGGCTGCACCCGCGCGACGGCCGGCAGTTGCTGGGCACCCTGACCCGGCTGCGCGACCTAGGCAACACGGTAATCGTCGTCGAACACGACATGGAGACGATGCGCGCCGCCGACTGGATCATCGACTTTGGCCCGGGGGCCGGGCGCCGCGGCGGGCAGATCGTCGCCGCCGGCCCGCCGGCCGCCGTGATGCGGGCCGGCACGCTCACCGGGCAGTACCTGTCCGGCACACTGACCATCCCCGTCCCGCCCCGGCGCCGCGCGCCGGCCGGCCCGGAGTTGATCCTGGAGGGCGCGGTCCACAACAACCTCAAGGACATCACCGTGCGCTTTCCCCTGGGCACGCTGATCTGCGTCACCGGCGTCTCCGGCTCCGGCAAGTCGTCGCTGATCACCGAGACGCTCTACCCGGCCCTGGCCCAGCAGCTGCACCGGGCCCACGCCAAGCCGGGCCCATTCCGGGCGCTGCGCGGCCTGGAGCAGATCGACAAGGTCATCGAGATCGACCAGCAGCCGATCGGGCGCACCCCACGCTCCAACCCGGCTACCTACGTAGGGGTGTTCGACGAGATACGCAAGCTCTTTTCCCTGACGCCGGAGGCGCGGGCCCGCGGCTACCGGCCGGGGCGCTTCTCCTTCAACGTCAAGGGCGGCCGCTGCGAGGCCTGCCAGGGGCACGGCCAGGTCAAGATCGAGATGCACTTTCTCCCCGATGTCTGGGTGACCTGTCAGGTGTGCAAGGGGAAGCGCTACGACCGCGAGACGCTGCAGGTGCGCTACAAGGGCCGCAACATTGCCGAGGTGTTGGCGATGGAGGTGGAAGAGGCGCTGGACTTTTTCGGCGCGCACCGGGCGGCCCGGCGCATCCTGCAGACGTTGGTCGACGTGGGCCTGGGCTATGTCCACCTGGGCCAGCCGGCCACGGAGCTTTCCGGCGGCGAGGCCCAGCGGGTCAAGCTGGCCCGGGAGCTGTGCCGCGTGGCCACCGGGCGCACCGTCTACATCCTGGACGAGCCGACGACCGGCCTGCACCCGGCCGACATCCAGAAGCTGCTGGAGGTGCTGCAGCGGCTGGCGGACGCCGGCAACACGGTGATCGTCATCGAACACAACCTCGACGTGATCAAGACGGCCGACCGGATCATCGACCTGGGGCCGGAGGGGGGCGATGCCGGCGGCTACCTAGTGGCGGAAGGCCGGCCGGAGGAGGTGGCGCAGGTCCCGGGCAGCTACACGGGGGCCGCTCTGCTGTCCGTGCTGCCGGCGGCCCGGGAGCAACTGGGGGGGTCTCGTTGAAAGTCGCAGAGATCGCCTGCCGCACCATTCTCACTCACCCACAGCGGCATCGCGGGGATCGATTACGCGAGCAACCCCTATGTCGGCTGCGCCTGCTGCTACACCGTCTGCATGAAACGCTTCACGGGCCACGGCGAGAAGTGGGGCGCCTTTGTGGATGTGCGGGTCAACGCCGCCGGACGGCTGGCGCGGGAGGTGCGGCGCGCCCGGCCCGGGCAGGTCCTGCTGGCCTCGGTGACCGATGCCTACCAGCCGCCGGAGGAAAAGCACCGCCTGACCCGGGCCTGCCTGGAGGTGCTCGTGGGGGCCGGCTGGCCGGTCTCGATCCCGACCAAGTCGGCGCTGGTGCGGCGCGACCTGGACCTGCTGCGGCAGCTGCGGCCAGTGTCGGATGGAGATAGACCCGGTTGACGCCCTCGTCGGCGCCGGCGATGGCGAGCTCCTGCCAGGTCGTGCCGTCGTCGTCCGAGCGCCACAGCAGCCCCCAGGCGGCCGCGTAGACGGCGTGGGCATCGGCCCCCAGGGCGATCCCGTCGCAGTAGGAAAGCTCGCCGGAGGCCAACTCCCAACTTGTCCCGGCGTTCAGGCTGCGGAACGGCCCGTCGTCCGCAGAAAGCGCCAGGAGCAGGGTGGGGTGAGGGGGTTGACCAGGACCTGCTCGATCGTGCCGCCCTCCGGGCCGGCCGCCTGGGTCCAGGCGCCGATCCCCTGGACGATAGTCAGGGCATCGGGCAGGCCGGCCGAGGCGCCGCCCGGGTTGGTCACGGTGAGCGTGTAGGCGCCCGGGGTCAGCCCCCAGGGCAGGACGACCTCCAGGCGCGTCGCGCTCACCCAGGTGACGTTGTCCAGGGGGGTCCCGTCCACGTTTTGCCATCTCGCCGCTTCCGGGCAGTCCCGGGGGAAACCGTACGCCGGGGAGGGGGCAAGGGTTCAAACGAGGACCCGATGCATATACAGCCGGCCGTCCAGGAACCCCCGCGCCCGGTAGTAGGGGCGGGTGCCCACGGCGGCAATCACCGCCAAGCGGCGATAGCCGGCGCCATGGGCCAGCCGGCCGGCCTCGGCAAGCAGCCGCGTCCCCAGCCCCCCGTGCTGCGCCGCTCCCTCCTCCACCGCCTCCAGCTCCAGCGCCGGCCCGTAGACATGCACCTCGCGCACCACGGCGCAGCCGGCCAGCTCCTCGATCGGCGGCGCCTCCCGCGGCAGGGAGAGCCGCAGGAAGCCGGCCAATCTGCCTTCCGGCGTGACGTACTGCAGAAAGACCTCGTGCGTGGCCTCGGCGGCGTAGTCGATCCGCTCCAGGCGCAGCGCCTCCACGTCCACCGCCTCCCCGCGCACCTCGCGGCAGCGGATGCAGCGGCAGGTCCGCCCCTCCTCCCGCATCCGTCGGCGCACCACCTGGCGCAGGTTCGATTTGCGCACCCCATCGGCGATGCAGTCGGCGGGAATATCGCGCATCAGCCGGTCGAGGCGGCAGTAGGGCGGGACCATGGCCTTGCAGTCGCTCAAGAGCCGTACCAGCGTCTCTTCGTCGTAGGGGGCATACTCCCCCCGCTGCCAGTGGGCGTACAGCTCTGTCCCCGGCAGCAGGGCCGTGGGATAGATCTTGAGCTCGTCGGGCCGCAGGCCGGGGTCGTCCCACAGGCGACGAAAGTCCTCCAGATCCCCCGCTGGGGCAGCCCCCAGGAGGTTGGGCATCCAGTGGGCCACCACCTTGAACCCGGCCAGGCGCAGCAGGCGCATGGCCGCGCGGCTCGCCGCCACGTCGTGCCCGCGGCGGTTGCGCGCCAGGAGGGAATCGTCCAAGCTCTGCAGGCCGAGCTGCACCTTGGTCACGCCCAGGGTGCGCAGCCGCTCGACCTCATCCGGCGTGATGCAGTCGGGCCGCGTTTCCACCACCAGCCCGACGCAGCGGTGCGAGGCAGACTCGTTGGCCCGCTGGGCCGCGGCGAGTTCCGCCCCTTCTTTCCCCCCGGCCTCGTTCAGCGCCTCCAGGCAGCGGCACACGAACCACTCCTGGTACTCCGGCGGGTAGGCCGACCAGGTGCCGCCCAGGATCAGCAGCTCGACCTTGTCCACGCGGTGCCCGGCGGCCCGCAGCGCGGCGACGCGGCCGGCCGTCTGGGCGAACGGGTCGAAGGCGTTGTCGGCGGCGCGCTGCGCCCCGGGTTCTCCTGGCAGGTAGCTCACGGGCATGCCCTTCTCGCGGGGGCAAAAGACGCAGGTCCCGGGACAGGGAGCGGGGGCGGTCAGCACGGCCACCGGGGCCACGCCGGAGAGGGTGCGCGTGGGTTTGAGGCGCAGTCGGCGCAGCAGCTCGGGGTCGGGAGCGATGCCCTCCTGTTGACACAGCCGACGGTAGCCCTGCAGCAGCTGGACCTTGGAGAGGGCGCCGCCCCCTGCCGGCCGGTGCTTCCGCAGAAGTCGCGCCACCTCCTCCGGCGAAGGCGCCGGCAGGGCCCGCACCGCCTCCAGGATGGCCCGCAGCACCGGGCCGTGCCGCTCCATATCGAACGGCCGGCGATGGGTCTCACGCCAGGCATGTCGGCGGTGCGCGGCGTCTTCCTCGGGATCCATCACGCGCCTCCGGTTGCTCGCGCCGATCCATTACAGTATAATACAGACCACAAAGGCAGGAGGCGTATCGAACCACAAAGACACGGAGAGTTTGGGAACCACAAAGGCACAAAGACACGAAAAGCGGTAGCAAAATGTCCACCTCGTCCATGGACCAGGAAACAATCGCCGCACTGCTCGCCCTGAACCGCCGGTTCTACACCGACCTGGCGGCGCATTTCAGTGCCAGCCGGCCGGCCGACGACCCGGCCCTGGCCACTATCCTGCCGTACATCCCCCGGCCCGCCCGCGTGCTCGACGTGGGCTGCGGCAACGGCCGCCTGGCCCGCCTGCTTGACCGCGAACGCCCGGACTCCTCCTATGTCGGCGTGGAGTGGAGCCCGGCGCTCCTCGAAACGCTCCGCGCCGCCCCGCTGCCGCGCATCGCCGCCGCCTTCTGCCTGGCCGACATCACCTGCCCCGGCTGGATCGGCGGGCTCCCGCCGGGGTCCTTCGACTGCGTCATCCTCCTCGCCGTGCTCCACCATATCCCCAGCTTCGGCCTGCGGGCCCGGGTGCTACAGGAGGCCGCCTCCGTGCTGCAGCCGAGCGGCGCGCTGATCCTCTCCGCCTGGCAGTTCCTGGACAGTCCGCGCCTGCGGCGCAAGGTCGCCCCCTGGGAAGAGGCCGGCCTGTCCGCGGAGCGGCTGGAGCCCGGCGACTACCTGCTGCGCTGGGAGCGCGGCGGTCACGGGGCTCGCTACTGCCACCTCCTGGACGAGTCCGAACTGCGGCGCCTGGCGGAGGCCGCCGACCTGAACATCGCGGCGGCCTGGCGCGCCGGCGGCCGCGAGGGAGATCTGGGGCTCTACGCCGTCCTGCGCCGGTAGGAGCGCACGGCCGTGCGTCCCTACTCCAGCGCCCGCATCCGCGGCACAAAGGCATACAGCGCCACGGCCATCGCCATGCAGATCGCCGCGCCGATGATCACCACCGGCGGCGCGCCCAGCATCTCGGCCGCCCCGCCGGCCAGCAGCCCGCCGAGCGGCGTCAGCCCGAAAAAGGTCAGACCGTAAGCCCCCATCACCCGGCCGCGCAGGGCGTCCGGCGCCAGCGTCTGCACCAGGGTATTGGAAAGGTTAAAGACCAGGACGGTGCCAAAGCCCACGCCGGCCAGCAGCAGCAGGGAGAGGCCGAACGAACGCACAAAGGCAAAGGAAAACAGCAACGGAGGAATGATCCAGGTGCCCAGGGTCCACAGCCGGCCCTTGAACTTGAAGCGCCCCAGCGAGGCCAGCAGCAGGGCGCTGACCACCGCCCCGCCGGCCCGCGCCGCGCTGAGCCAGCCGAACGTCTTCGCGTCGCCGTGGAGGACATCGACGGCCCAGGCCGGCAACAGGGTGGCGAAGGAGATGCCAAAGAGGCTGATCAGGCCCACCACGGCAAAGATCGTGCGCACGATCGGCTCGTGCAGCACGTAGCGCAGGGCCTCGACCAGCTGCTTGCCGGCCGCGACGCGCGGTGCCAGCGGCTGCGGCTTCAGGTCGCGCATCAGTATGAGGGCCAGGATAACGGCCAGGAAGGAGACACCGTTGAAGAGAAAACACCAGGTAGGCCCGACCAGGGCATAGAGGATGCCGCCCAAGGCCGGCCCCAGCACCGCCGAGAGGTTGAACATCGTCCCGTTCAGGGCGATGGCGTTGGTCAGGTCCTCGCGGTCGACCATCTCCAGGATAAAGGCCTGCCGCGCCGGCGTGTCAAAGGCGTTGGCCGCGCCCAACAGGAAAGCGAGCACCAGGATGTGCCACGGACGGATCAGGCCCGTCCCGGTGAGCGCCGCCAGGACAAGGGCCAGGAGCATCATCGCCGTCTGGGTGACGATCATCAGGGCGCGCCGCGACACGCGGTCGGCGACGACCCCGGCATAGAGCATAAACAGCAGGGTCGGGGGCAGGGCCGCCACGGCGACATAGCCCAGAAAGGCCTCGGAGCGGGTCAGTTCGTACACCAGGTACTGCTGGGCCGTGGACTGCATCCAGGTGCCAAAGAGGGAGAATAGCTGGCCAAAGAACCACAGCCGGTAGTTGCGGTAGCGAAAGGCGGTGAAAGTGTGCCCCAGGCTGAAGCGCCCTTGGGCCGGCGCCCGATCCATAGGCCATCTCCGGGAGCGTTTTGGCCATTATGGCACAGAAAGGGGATTTGTCAAACTGCCGCCCGTTTGCGCGCCGGCGGCGGCTGTAGTACAATCTGGCAAACAGATCCACTCCAGGAGGTGACCGATGAGCGCCAACGCCCTGCTGCACCCGGGAGGAACGGCCCTGGTGGTCATTGACATCCAGGAGAAGCTGGTCCAGATGCTGCGCGAGGAGACGAGCCAACGGGTGATCCGCACGGTCCGCAAGCTGGTGCCGCTGCTGGAAATCCTGGGGGTGCCGATCCTCTGGACAGAGCAGTACCCCGCCGGCCTGGGGCCCACCGTTCCCGAGGTGGCCTCCCTGCTGCAGGGCCGGCCACGCTTCGAGAAGACGGTCTTCTCCTGCTTCGGCGCCCCCGGCTTCGGTGGCTGGCTCTGGGAGCACGGCGTCAGCCGGCTCCTGGTCACCGGCATCGAGACGCATATCTGTGTCCTGCAGACCGCGCTGCAGGCCCTGCAGGCCGGCATGACGGTGCATGTCCTGGCCGACGGCGTGGGCTGCTACAAGGAGGCCGATCACGAGCGCGCCCTGGCGCGCATCCGGGAGGCCGGCGGCGTGGTCACTTCCTGGGAGATCGCCGTCTACGAGCTCCTGGGCAAGGCCGAGGGCCCCACCTTCAAGGCCTGTTTGCCGCACCTACGCGACCGCGACTAATGGAGGAAACAGCATGAAAGCAATCATCCTGGCCGGCGGCAAGGGCGAGCGGCTGCGCCCCTACACCAACGACCGCCCCAAGGGCATGGTCGAGGTCCTGGGCGTGCCCATCCTGGCCTACCAGGTCCGCTGGCTGCGGGCCAACGGCATCGACGGCATCCTCTTTTCCTGCGGCTACTATCACGAGGTCATCGAGGACTATTTCGGCGACGGGGCCCGCTTCGGCGTCAAGGCCGAGTATGTCATCGAAGAGGTCCCCCTGGGGCGCGGCGGCGGCATCAAGCTGGCCTTCTCGCACCTGGAGGCCGGCGACGACCCCGTCGTGGTGACCAACGGCGATGTCATCACCAACTTTCCGCTGCGCGACATGATCGCCGAGCACCGCGCCTGCGGGGCCATGGGCACGATCTACCTGGCCCCCTACTTCAGCCCGTTCGGCATCGTCGAGCTGGACGAGCAGGGCCACGTCTGCGGCTTCCGCGAGAAGCCCGAGCTGCCCTACTGGATCAACGGCGGGGTCTATGTCCTCAGCCGCGCCATCTACGACCTCCTGCCGGACAAGGGCGACCACGAGGTCACCACCTTTCCGCAACTGGCACAGCGCGAGCAGCTACGGGCCTTTTGCTCGCGGGCCTACTGGCAGTCGGTGGACACGGTCAAGGACCTCTCCGTCACCAGCCGCGAGCTGGAGCAGTTCATGATGGAGGCCTTTCTCTCTCAGCAGGCCGAGATCAGCCGCGTCGCGCGATAGGCCCGGGCGTGCCACCACCCAGGCGCGAAGAATAGGACCCACGGATTTCGGCCCCGGATACGCAGCAGGAGCTCCCCAATGGCCGCAGCCCGCGTCGTTCTGCGTTCCGGCCGCGAGAAGTCGGTCCGCCAGCGCCACCCCTGGGTCTTTTCCGGGGCCATCGCCCATGTGGAGGGAAAGCCCCGCCCCGGCGCCGCGGTCGACGTGGTCGATGCCGCCGGCCGCTTCCTGGCCCGCGGGACCTACAGCCCCCGTTCCCAGATCCGGGTGCGCCTGTGTACCTGGGATGTGGACGAGGCGCTGGATGAGCGGTTCCTGCGCCGCCGGCTGGAGCGGGCGGCGGCCGGCCGGGCCGCGCTGTCCCAGGATGCCGGAACGACAGCCTATCGCCTGGTCCACGCCGAATCGGACGGCCTGCCGGGGGTCATCGTCGATCGTTACGGCCCCTTCCTGACGCTACAGCTTCTCTGCCAGGGGGCCGAGTCCTGGCGCGAGGCGCTCATCCCCCTGCTGGTGGAGCTTTTCTCCCCCCACGGCATCTACGCCCGTGACGAGGCCGCCGTGCGCCACCTGGAGGGGCTGCCGCCGCGCGCCGGCCTCCTCTGGGGCGACGAGCCGCCCGCGCGGATCGAGGTGCTGGAGGGCGGGGTGCCCCTGCTCGTCGACATCCGCCGGGGCCAAAAGACGGGGGCCTACCTGGACCAACGGGAGAACCGCCTGCGGGTCGCGCCCTACTGCGCGGGGCAAGAGGTCCTGGACGTCTTCACCGGCAGCGGCTGGTTCGCCGTGCATGCCGCGCGGGCCGGGGCGCGCAGCGTCCTGGGGCTGGATTCCTCCGGTGAGGCCCTGGGCCTGGCGGCGGAGAACGCCGCGCGCAACGGGGTGGCCGGGCGCGTGCGGTGGCAGGAGGGAGATGCCTTCGTTGCGCTGCGGGAATGGCGTGCGGCCGGCCGGGCCTTTGACATGGTGATCCTCGACCCGCCCAAGTTCGCCGGCCGCCAGTCCCAGGTGCTGGCCGCCACACGCGGCTACAAGGACATCAACCTGCTGGGGATGCAACTGCTGCGCCCCGGGGGCCTCCTGGCCACCTTCTCCTGCTCCGGCCTGGTCGACGCCGACCTCTTCCAAAAGGTGGTCTTTGGGGCCGGCGTGGACGCCGGCCGCGACGCGCAGATCGTCGCCCGCCTGTTCCAGGGCAGCGACCACCCGGTGCTGCTGACCTTCCCCGAGGGGGCCTACCTCAAGGGGCTGCTCTGCCGCGTGTGGTAAAGGTCCAGGTAGCTCTGCAGGATCAGCGCCGCTGCGACGGCGTCGCGGCGCTGCCGGCGCCTGTCGCGGCGCAGCCCGCCCTCCTCCAGGGCCCGCTCGGCCGCTACAGTGCTCAGACGCTCGTCCCACAGGACCACCGGGATGGTCAGCCGCTCCTGCAGCCGCTCCGCCCAGTCCCGCACCCGGCGGGACTCCTCCCCCTCCTCCCCGCGCAGCGTCAGCGGCAGGCCGACGACGACGCCTACCGCCTCCAGCCGTCGGACCCAGGCGCAGACCTCGTCCAGCCCCTCGTCCGCGCCGGCCACGATAACCCCCTGGGGCGTGGCCAACAGCCCCAGGGGGTCGCTCAACGCTACGCCGATGCGCCGCCGGCCGGCGTCCAGGCCCAGCAGCCGCCCCCGCGTTTCCATCTACTTCAAGGACGCGCTGACATCGACCACCTGGAGCCGCCTCCACCTGGGCACCTGGGGCAGCACCGGGCTGATGACCAAGGAGGCGATGCGGTCGCTGTACTCCTGCGCGATCAGCTCCACCTGCTGGCTGGTCTTGCCGCGCAGCTTGCCGGCAATCTCCGACTTGAGCTGGTCATCGATCGAGTTCAGGATGGGCACGGTGACATGGGTGCGGTAGGTCCAGCTATTGATCCCCGGGCCCGGGCCGAGCGTTTCGAAGGCGCCAGCGCGAATCTCGCCGAGCGCCTGGCCCTTCTGGACCGGGATCTTTCCCTCGACCGCCTGGCGCACTGCCGCATCCAGCGCCCCGGGGGCTGCCGCCAGAGCCGAGGCACGCACCCGGGCGATCAGTGTCAGGTTCTCCGCCTCGCCGCCCACCACCTGGCTGAACGTTTCCTCGACGGTCTCGACGGACAGCGTACCCGAAAGGACCTGCAGGCCGGCCAGTTGGGACTGCAGCTGCGCGTAGGCATCGCTGCGCAGCCCCGTCACCAACTGCCGGCGCAGCGCTTCCTGGTCGTCCGCGGTGACGATGTAGGCCGAGCGCTCCGAGCCGCCGCCGGTGGGTTCGGCGTTCTCCACCGTCAGCACGCCGCTCAGGTCGCCCTCGATCACCGAGATGGCCCCCGCCGCCACGTTGCCGGCGCTGCCGGGCGTGTCGGCGACGATCGTGACCTGGGCCTTGCCCAGGTAGGCATCGACCCCGCGGAAGTCGGAGGCCGGGACCCAGACGTCCTGGGTCGTGTGGAAGGTGATGCCGCCCCCGGCGACAGTGACCCGGGTGCCCACCGGGATGTTCACCGCGTAGGAGGTGACGTTGACAAAGATGACGGCGCCGGTCGCGCTGCCCTCGGGGATGACGGCCATGCCGGAGGTCGGCAGGGAGGCCTGCCCCTGCAGCTCCACCTGGACCTGCTGAACCTGGATGGCGACGCCGCCGCCCTCGACGGCGCTCACCCCGCCCTTGGGATCGACCGAGTTCGTGATGACGACCGAGACATCCAGGTCCATCTCCCGGTTCTCCGCTTCGCGCGGCGTGAGCGAGACCGTGACAACGGGTTGGAACAGGGCATAGAGACCGACGATCAGGATAGTGCAGGCGACCACGCCTACCAGCGCCCAGAGGGAATAGCGCAATTTACGTTGGCGCAGGGCGCGGATCTCGTCCGCGGTGCGCTCCTGCGGGCCGAGGGCCGCGGGGGCCGCCTTTTTCTCCTTCTGCATGCTGCGCTGCGCGATGCGCAGGAAAAGGCCGACGACCGCGATATAGACGTTGCCCAGGGCGCTGGCGAGCGGATCGAGGATGAACCGCAGCGGCGAGGGTTTCTTGGCCTTTTTCTCCTTGGGCGGCCGTTTGGGGCGGGCCGGCTGCTCCTCCTCCGGGGCGGCCGGCACCACCGCCTCCGGGGCGGCCGGCGGACGGGCAAAGGCCTCGGCCCGCAGCTCCACGTCCTGGTCGGCGGACATGCCCTCCAAGGCGTCGAAGAGGGCCAGGTCGTCGGCCGAAAGCTCACCCAGCCGTTCGCGGATGCCCTCCGGGCGTTCCCCGACCGGCGCCCCGGCCTCGGCCACCCCGGGCGCCGGCGGCCTGGTGGAGACGACGATGCGCGGGGGCTCCTCCGGCGGCGCGGCCGGCCGCGGGCGCACTTCCTGGTCCAGGCTGACGACCTCGAAGCGGCAAACGGTAGCCATGTCGCGCGTCTTTTCGTCCTGCGAGTACACCGTCACGTCGATCCCGGTGATGTCGCAGGCCTTGCGCAGCGTGGTGAATCCGCCCAGGGTCTGCAGGGCCCGCGTCCCCGGCGGCACGATCAGGTTGACCTTCTTCGCCCCCGCCATGCGGACCTTTTCCAGGATCGTTTCGGTCTCGTCCTCCGGCATGAGCATGACCGTTACCGAGTCTTCTGGCATCTCTATCCTCCTTGGGAGCCTGACGCCCCGGACCCCTTCCCGGAACCTCTGACACGCAAACTGGCGCGCTAGCGCGCGAATGAGCCGATCTCCTGTTGCACGATGGCCGGTATGCGCGCCAGGGCCTGGTCCAGGAGTTCCACCTGGGGACCGCCGCCCTGGGCCATCTCCGGCCGGCCGCCCCCGGTGCCGCCGAGCAGCTCGGCCGCGGGGCGAATGATCTGGCCCGCGTTCAACCCCTGTTTCGCCCGATCGGGCGTGACCATAACCAGCAGGTGGGCACGCCCGCCGATGGCGCAGCCCAGAGCAACGACCCCGGAGCCCAGGCGCTCGCGCAGCGTGTCCCCCAGCTCTCGCAGGCGAGCGGCATCGGGCATATCCACCCGCGCAGCGACGATCCGTACTCCATCCAGCTCCCGGACTTGCCCAAGGAGCCGGTCCACCTGGGCCTGGGCCAGTTGCCGTTGCAGGGCGACGATCTGCCGCTCGCGCTCCTTGGTCTCCTCCAACAGCCTCTGCAGCCTTTCCTCCAGCCGGTCGGGGGGGACCCCCAGCGGACCGGCCGCCTCTTCCAGGCGCCGGGCCTGCCGGCGGGCCCACTCCACCGCCCCGCGGCCGGTGACGGCATCGATCCGGCGCAGGCCCGCGCCGATGCTGCCCTCGCCGCGGATGAAAAAGGCGCCGATCTGGCCGGTGCGCTGCACATGCGTGCCGGCGCACAGCTCGCGGGTGTAGGGCCGGTCCTCGGCCTCCTCGACGCTGACCATGCGCACCGTGTCGCCGTACTTTTCGCCGAACAGGGCGATGGCGCCGCGCTTCAACGCCTCGTCCTTGGACAGGATGCGCGGGACCACAGGCAAGTCGCGCCGGATCGCCGCGTTGACCCGGCGCTCGATCTCGGCGATCTCTTCTGCGCTCATGGCCCGCAGGTGCGAAAAGTCGAAGCGCAGATAGTCCGGCGCCACGAGCGAGCCGGACTGCTGGGCATGTTCGCCCAGCACCTCGCGCAGCGCGCGGTGCAGGAGGTGTGTGGCGGTATGGTTGTTGGCGATGTCGGCCCGGCGCTCCCGGTCCACCTCCGATTGGACAGCTTCTCCTTCTTCGAGGTAGCCCTCGGCGACTACCCCCCGGTGTACGACCAGGTCGGGGATGGGGCGGATGGTGTCGCGCACGGCGAAGCGGCCGTGCGGACCCACCAGCGCGCCGGTGTCGCCCACCTGACCGCCGGCAGCCCCATAGAAGGGGGTGCGGTCCAGCACGATCTCCAGGTGTTCGCCCTGGGAGGCCCGCCGCACCCGCTCGCCGGCGTCGAGGATGGCCAGGATGTGGCCTACATCGCTTGTCGTCTCGTAGCCGGTGAAGAGGGTGGGCGGCAAACCCAGGTCGCGGTACGGGCCGACCACGGCCGTCTCGTCCCCGGCCCCCTCGCCGCGGCTGATCGCCTGGTGTCGGGCGACAGCCTGCTCGAAGCCGGCCTCGTCCACGGCCACGCCGCGCTGGCGGGCGATCAGCCGCGTCAGGTCCACCGGGTAGCCGTAGGTGGCGTAGAGCTCAAAGGCGGCCTCGCCGGGGATCGTATGGTCGCCGAGCTCATCCAGCAGCGCCTCCAGGCGGGAGAGGCCGGCCTCGAGGGTGCGCCCGAAGCGCTCCTCCTCGTCGGCAATGACCTCCATGATGAACGGCTCCTTCTCCGCCAGGTGCGGGTAGGCCGGGGAGAGGATAGCGCAGGCCACGCGGGCCGGTTCCTGCAGGAAGGGGCCGCTGAAGCCCAGCAGTCGCCCCTGGTATATGGCCCGGCGGATGATGCGCCGCAGGATTGAGTTGCGCCCCAGGTTCCCCGGCAGGACGCCATCGGCGATCATATTGACCGCGGCGCGGCTGTGGTCGGCCACGGCGCGGTAGGGGGCCAGGAGGCGCGCCCGGTCCTGGGCACCGTGGCCGAGCATCTCCTGCAGGCGGACCATGATGGGCACAAAGAGGTCGGTCTCATAGTTGCTGGCGACCCCTTGCAGGACCGTAGTCACCCGCTCAAAGCCCATGCCGGTATCGACGCTGGGCCGGGGCAGGGGCACGACGCTGCCGTCGGGCCGTAGTTCGAACTGCATAAAGACCAGGTTCCAGATCTCGGTCCAGCGGCCGCAGTCGCAGCGCGGGTCGCAGTGCGGGTTGTCGCGCCGGCAGCGGCCGGTCATGTCGTAGTGAATCTCGGAGCAGGGGCCGGCCGGCCCCACGTCGCCCATCTGCCAGAAGTTGTCCTTGCGTCCCAGGCGGACGACCTGCTCCGGGGAAAAGCCGGCCACCTCGCTCCAGAGGCGCGCCGCCTCGTCGTCGGCGGCAAAGTCGGCGTCGCCACCAAAGACGGTGGGCCGCATGCGCCGTGGGTCCAGGCCCCAGACCTGGGTCAGAAGCTCCCAGGCATAGGCGATGGCCTCGGCCTTGAAGTAGTCGCCGAAGGAAAAGTTGCCCAGCATCTCGAAGAAGGTGTGGTGCCAGGGCGAGGGGCCGACCTCCTCCAGGTCGTTGTGCTTTCCCGACACGCGCAGGCAGCGCTGGGCGGTGGCGGCGCGGGTGTAGGGGCGCTTCTCCAGCCCCAGGAAGGTATCCTTGAACTGGTTCATGCCGGCGTTGGTGAAGAGGAGTGTCGGGTCCTGGGCCGGCACCAGCGAGGAGCCGGGCACGACGGTATGGCTGTGGCGGGCGAAAAAGTCCAGGAACGATTGACGAATCTCGCGGCTCTGCATCGTCGTTGTCCTCAAGTTTGCTACTTGCTATTGTAATACATTTGAGCGACGTTGTCAACAAAGAAAAAAGCGGTGAACTTTCGGGCAACAGTGCGGGGCGTGCTCCAGGGCACCACCGCGCTTGCCTTTTCCCTTGCCCCAGGATATAATGCCGCCCAAGAACTCGATCTCTCCGCGGAGGGCGGCTATGGAAGAAAAGCGCGTACCGGTCGATCTCTTGCTGCGCGGCGGCGCCGTGGTGACCATGGACCGCCAGTGGCGCGTCTTCGACCCCGGGGCTGTGGCCGTCGCTGCCGATCGCATCGTGGCCGTGGGCCCCCTGGAGGAGGTGGCCGGCCGCTGCGCGGCGGCGGAGGTCGTCGACTGTCCGGGGCAGGCGATCATCCCCGGCTTGGTCAACGGCCACGGCCACGCCGCGATGTCGCTGCTGCGCGGGCTGCGCGACGATCTGCAGCTCGACGTCTGGCTCTTTGGCTACATGCTCCCCGTGGAGACGCGCTTCGTGAACGACGACTTTGTCCGCTGGGGCACCCTGCTGGCCTGCGCCGAGATGATCCGCGGCGGCACGACCACCTTCGCCGACATGTACTACCACGAGGACACCGTCGCCGCCGTCGCCGACCAGGCCGGCATGCGCGCCGTCTGCGCCGAGACGATCATGAAGCTGCCCACCCCCGACGCCGAGAGCTACGATGCCAGTCTGGACTATACCCGGCGCTTCATCAAGCGCTGGAAAGACCACCCGCGCATCGTCCCCGCGCTGGGCCCGCACGCCGCCTACACCACCACCCCCGAGATACTGGCCATCGTGCGGCAGATGGCCGACGAGTACGGCGTCCCCATCCTGGTCCACATCGCCGAGACCGCGCACGAGGTCGACGAGTCGCTGGAGGAGATGGGCCTCTCGCCGGTGTCGTGGCTGGACTCGGTGGGCCTGTTCACGGGAGGCCGTGTCGTCGCCGCCCACTGCGTGCATGTGGACGAGGGCGACCTGGCCATCCTGGCCCAGCGCGGCGTCGGTGTCGTCTCCAACCCCAGCAGCAACCTGAAGCTGGCCAGCGGTATCGCCCCGTACAAGGCGCTGCTGGCGCGGGGGGTGCGCCTGGGGCTGGGGACCGACGGCTGCGCCAGCAACAACGACCTGAACATGATCGAGGAGATGCGCCTGGCGGCGTTCCTGGCCAAGGTGACCAGCAACGACCCCACGGCGCTGCCGGCCCGCCAGGCGCTGGCGCTGGGGACGATCGAGGGAGCGCGGGCCCTGCATATGGATGAGCGCATCGGCTCATTGGAGGAGGGCAAGCAGGCCGACATCGTGACCATCGACCTGCAGCGGCCGCACAATGTGCCGCACTACCACGTGGCCGAGGACAATATCTATTCGCAGATCATCTACGCCGCCGGCCCGGACGACGTGCAGCATGTCCTGGTGGCCGGCCGCTTCCTGCTGCGCGACGGCCGTTTCACCACCCTGGACATCGCCGGGGTCATCGCCCGGGCCCAGGAGGTCGCCGACGAGATCGGGCGCTTTGTCGTGGCCCGCGAGGAGAACCTGCTGGACAAGATCCTGGCCATCGGCGGAGTGGAGCAGGAAGAGATCTTTGAGGTGCAGGTCAAGGCCCGCGTGCCCGAGACGACGATGCTAGAGCAACTGCTGGCCTTTTCGCAGATCAGCGACCGCCGGCGCAGCCAGCGGGTGCAGTACGACACCTACTTCCTCTTCCGCGACGAGCGCCGCGGCCGGCTGCGCTACCGCGAGGACAACCTGATCGACGAAAAGGGGCGGCTGCACCCCACCTACACCCTGACGCTGACCCTGCCGTCGCGCCGCGAGGAGTATCCCAACGCCGCCATCCTCTCTCGCGCCCGCTACACCGCCACCGCCGACCGCTCGCTGCGCTTCTACCGCGAGTACTTTCAGCCGGACGAGGTGCGCGAGGTGGAAAAGCGCCGCCAGCGGGCGCACATCAGCTACCAGGGGCAGCACTTTGCCATGAACCTGGATACGCTGCCGAAGCTGCCCGGGGGCACCTTCCTGGAGATCAAGAGCCGCACCTGGTCCCGCGCCGACGCCGAGAACAAGGTGCGCCTGATCGGGGAGCTGCTGGAGCTGTTCCGCATCCCCCAGGAGAACCTGGTGAAACGGGAGTATGTGGAGTTGTAAAGATCAGTTTTCGACGGTCAATGTGCCGGATAGCCCGGCGAGCCGATAACTGACCGCTGAGAATTGACGACCCGGATTCTACCTATGCGCATCGTCCTGGCAGTGGATGTGTTCCCGCCAAAGTGCGGCGGCGCGGGCTGGAGCTCCTACCACCTGGCGCGGGCCCTGGCCCGGCGCGGGCACCAGGTGCTGGCCGTCGTGCCACGCGAGGGGCAGCGCGGCGTCCGGGAGCGCGCCTACGGCGGCGTCGCCATCCGCGATTTCGGCTACGCCGGCCCGCACGTGCCATTCCTGCGCAACCTTTTCCGCAACGAGCTGCTCTGGCCACGCCTGGGGCGCTACCTGGCCGTCCTGGTCCGCGCCGGCCCCTACGACCTGATCCACGCCCAGCACAGCCAGACCATCCCGGCGGCGGTGCTGGCCGGCCGCATCACCGGCATCCCCGTCGTCGGCACGGTGCGCGACTACTGGCCGCTCTGCTACCGCTCCACCCTGCTCGGCCCGGCCGACGAGCCCTGCAGCCGCTGCGATCTCCGCTCGCTGGTGCGCTGCATGGGCAAGCCGCTCGGTCCACTGGCCCCGCTGGTGGCCCTGGCCTATCCCTATATGCGGGCCAACGTGCGGCGCAAGGCCGGCCTCCTGGCCCAGGCCACGGCGGTGATCGCCGTGAGCCGCGCGGTGGCCGGCCGGCTGGCCGCGGTGATCCCCGCGGAGCGGCTGCACGTCTTGCCCAACCTGGTGGACATGGAAGAGGTCGCTGCCATCACCGCCGATGAGCCGCGGACGCCACTGCCGGGGCCGTTCCTGCTCTTTGTGGGCAAGGTGGAGGCCAACAAGGGGGTGGTGGAGCTGGTGGGGGCGCTGCGACGGGCCGCGGAGCGGGTGCCGGAGGGCGGGCGGCTGCCGCTGCTGGTCGCCGGCGACGGTTCGCGCGGGCGCTGGATGGAGCAGGAACTGGCGCGCCTGGGCTGGCCGGCGCAGTTCCTGCAGTGGGCCGACCACGACGAGGTGCTGCGGCTGCTTTCGCGCACGGAGCTGCTGCTCTTTCCCTCGCGCTGGGACGAGCCGCTGAGCCGCGTGCTGCTGGAGGCCTGCGCCTGCGGGGCACCGATCCTGGCCATGGCCACGGGGGGCACATCCGAGATCGTGGAGGAGGGGGTCAGTGGGGCGGTGGTGCCGCCGGAAGAGGGGGCCTTTGCCGAGAGGCTGGTGGCGCTGCTGGCCGATGAGGCCGGCCGGCGCCGCCTGGGGGAGGGTGCCCGCCAGGCGGCCCGGGAGCGGTTCGCCGCCCCGGTGGTGGCGGCGCGGGTGGAGGCCCTGTACCAGGAGATCAGAAGTTGAATATCCGCCAGCCCAAGAGGGTAGCGATGATCAGGTAGGCAAAGATCAGAAAGATGATGAACCCGCAGCCGCAGCCGACGCAGGACCGGTTGCGGCCCCAGCCAAAGCTCTTTTCCAGCCAGTCGAAGAGCCAACCCAAGAGGAAGAGCTGCAGAAGGCCACTCAGACAACCGCCACGGCGTCCCATCGTATCCTCCTTGCGCTAACGGGCGGCAAGCCCGCGCCAACCGCAGGATATTACGCAGAAGCAGGCGAGCAGGTTCCATGGTGACTATCGGGATCGATGCCAGCCGCATGGCCTGGACCCAGCGCACCGGGACGGAGCAGTATACCGCCCACCTCCTGGAGTCCCTCACGCGCCTGGAGACGGCGCGCCGCCTGGTGCTCTATTTCAACCGCCCCCCTTCGCCGCCGCCGGCTTGGCCGGCCGGCGTCGTGGTGCGGGCTATGCCCTTCCCCCGCCTATGGACACACCTGCGCCTTTCATGGGAGATGCTGCGCCGCCCGCCGGACCTGCTCTTTGTCCCGGCCCACGTCCTGCCGCTATGGCGCCCGCGGCGCACGGTGGCGACGATCCACGACCTGGGCTACCTCCACTTCCCGGCGGCGCACCCGCCGCGCCGGCGGCTGGAATTGCACCTGAGCACGGCCTGGAACGCGCGCGCCGCCACGCGGGTCATCGCTATCTCCGGGGCGACGAAGCAGGACCTGGTGCGGCACTACCGCATCCCACCGGAAAAGATCCGTGTCGTTTACCATGGCGTCGAACCGCGCTTCCGGCCTACGGTGGACCCGGAGGCCGTGGCCCGCTGCGGGCTGCCGCCGCGCTACCTGCTCTCCCTAGGCACGCTGCAGCCGCGCAAGAACCTGGAGCGCCTGGTGCAGGCCTATGCACGGCTCCCCGAGGATGCCCCGCCGCTGGTGTTGGCCGGCGCGCGCGGCTGGTACTATGAGCGCATCGCCGCGGCCATCGCCGCCGCGGGGGTGGAGCGCCGGGTGCTCCTGCCCGGCTATATCCCCGACGAGGCCGTGCCGGCCGTGCTGAGCGCGGCGGTCGCCCTGGTCTACCCCTCGCTCTACGAAGGCTTTGGCCTGCCGGCCCTGGAGGCTATGGCCTGCGGCACGCCGGTGATCGCCGCGCGGACCTCTTCCCTGCCCGAGGTGGTGGGCGAGGCCGGCCTGATGGTGGACCCGCTGAGCGTGGAAGAGATCGCCGCCGCCATGCAGCGGCTGCTCGCCGACGACGACCTGCGCGCCGATTTGGGCCGGCGGGGCCGGGAGCGGGCGGCGCGCTTCTCCTGGGAACGCTGCGCCCGCGAGACGCTCGCCGTGATCGAGGAGGCGCTGGCGCAGCAATCGTCTGTCGCGGGAACCCCAGGGCGCCCAGAAGGATAACGGCCTCCAAAGACACTCCCCAAAGAGGGAAAACGCCGGGACAAAGGCACCAAGAAGATGGCGGACTTGCAGGCAATTGGGTTGTTCTCCGGCGGGCTGGACTCGATCCTGGCCCTGCATCTGATGCTCGAGCAGGGGCTGGGCATAGAGGCGCTACACGTCGTCCTGCCGGTGCACCATCCCAGGACGTCGGCCTGGGTGCGAGAGGCGACGGCGCGGATAGGGGTACCGCTGCATATCGTCGATGCCGAGGAGCCCTTCCTGGACATCCTGCGACACCCCCGCCATGGCTACGGCGGCGGGATGAACCCCTGCCTCGATTGCCACGTGCTCATGGTGCGCCTGGCCGGGGAGCGCATGCGCGAGGTGGGGGCGGCGCTGGTCTTCACGGGCGAGGTGCTGGGCGAGCGGCCTATGTCGCAGACCCAACTGGGGTTGGACCTGGTGGAGCGCAAGTCGGGCCTGGCCGGGCGGCTGCTGCGGCCCCTCTCGGCCCGGCTCCTGCCGCCGACTCTCCCCGAGCAGGAGGGGCTGGTGGACCGCAGCCGGCTGCTGGACCTCCAGGGGCGCCGCCGTCTGCGGCAGATGGCGCTGGCCCGGCAGTACGGGATCACGGACTTTCCGCCGCCGGCCGGCGGCTGCTGCCTGACCAACGCCGACATGGCCCGGCGCCTGCGCGACCTGCTGGCGCACACGCCGGACTTTTCGGCCAACGACTTTCACCTGGCCCGGGTGGGGCGGCACTTTCGGCTCTCTCCCCTGGCCAGGGTGGTCGTCGGGCGCGACGAGGCCGAGAACGAGCGCCTGGTGCGCCTGGGCCAGGCTGGCGACCTGTTCCTGGAGGTCTGGGAGGGGGGCAGCCCGGTGGCGCTGCTGCGCGGGCCGGCCGACGAGTCTGCCCTGCGTGCCGCCGCGGCCATCACCGCCCGCTACAGCGATGTGCGCGCGCCCCTGGTCCAGGTGCACTACGGGCCGCGCTACCCCGACCTGGATCGGACCGTCGTCGTGGAGCGGATGGCGCAGGAGCTGCTGGAGCGGCTGCGGATTTGACCGGGAAGACAAGTTCGGCTAGAATGTCAAAGGGCAAGGAAGTAGGCTCCTTGCCCTTTGTCCCTTCTCCCCGACGACAAAGGAGAGTGCCGTGGATATTCGCCAGGCTTTACAGTTTGTCAAGGAGCACGGTAACACGCTCGACCAGGCCCGGGCCGCCGTGCTGGTGGAGCTGCTGCCGGCCCCGCCGGAGGCCCGTGCCCTGCTGGAGCAGGCCCAGGGAGACGAGGGCGGCTGGCCACTCGATCTCCCGGCCGGGGGGGCGGCCGGCGTCGGGGGGACCTGTCGGGCGCTGGAAATCGCCCAGGACCTGGGTTTGGCGGGGCAGCCGGCGGCCCAGCGCGGGCTGCAGTTCCTGCTGGCGCGGCAGGAGGGCGACGGCGGTTGGAACGACCCCATGCCCACGGACGCGCCGGCGCCGTTCTGGCAGGCACGCGGGGCGGAGGCCGGCCGGCTCTATCTCACCGCCTGGGCCTCTTCCCTTTTGGTGGCCTATGGCCGCACCGCGGAGGCCGGGGCCACGCGGGCGCTCGATTTCCTGTTAAAGTACCAGTTGGAGGGCGGCCTCTTTGAAGGTTTCCCCCGCCACACCGCCTGGTACGGCCTGCCGCTGCTGGCCCGACTGCTCGGCAGCCGCTCGGGGCCGGCCCAGAACATCCTGCTGGCCCTGGGGCGGGAACTGACCGAACCAGACTGGCACCCGGCGATGTTCGCGGCGCTGCTGCACAACCTGCTGCTCGCCGGGTACAGGATGGAGACCCCGCTCGTGCGCATGGCCTGGGAGCAACTGCTGCTGCGGCAAAAGCCGGACGGCGGATGGGCCGGTCCCGATGGCGCCAGCGACGTGGAGAGCACCCTGGCGGTGATGCGCTGCTGGCGAGGGATCGTGATCCAGGGGAAAACCCCATGACCGGCGCCGACCTGCGGGCCCTGCTCCTGTCCTTCGCCTATGTCCTGGCCGTGCTGCTCGTGGCCGACTTCCTCCGCCGCCGGGGCGTGGCGGCGGCGGCGACGCGCAAGGGCGTTCACATTGCCGTGGGGATGTGGGTATTCCCCACGCTGCTGCTGTTCGACCACTGGCCCTGGGCGCTGGTCCCGCCCGCAGTCTTTGCCGCGCTCAACGGGCTTTCCCTGCGCTTTCGTTTCTTTGCCGCCATCGAGGTGGCCGAGCGCAGCCTGGGGACCGTGCTCTTTCCCCTGTCGTTCGCCGGCCTGCTGGCGCTGTTCTGGCCGGCGGGGCTGCCGGCGGTCGCCGCGGGCGGGGTGATGGCCATGACCTGGGGGGATGCCATGGCGTCGCTGGTGGGCCGGGCCTATGGGCGCAAGGGCTACACGATCTGGGGACAGCGCAAGACCTGGCTGGGCAGCCTAGCCTGCTTCTCCTGGAGCATGCTGGCCATCACCGTAACCCTGATCCTCCTGGCCCCCTATCCGCGCCCCATCGCCCTGCTGCATGCCGTCCTGGCCGGCCTGGCGGCCACCGTCGCCGAGGCCCTCGCCCCCCAGGGCACCGACAACCTCTTTGTGCCGTTCGCCGCGGCCGGGGTGCTCTACCTCCTGGGGACCCTCCTGTAGGCTAAAAAGATGGTGCGAGACCGCATTTCCGCCGCCTGGCGCGGCATCCAGGAGACCGGGCGTGTCCTGCCCACCAACATCTGGCTGCAGGTGGCGGTGGCCGCCCTCGGCGGCTTTTACAAGGGCGGGTTCACCCCCGTGTGGCAGCCCTTTGTCTTCTACCTGGGGGGCTCGGTCTCGCTGCTGGGGTTGTTGGAGAGCCTGGGCGGGTGGGGAGGGCTGGTGACCTCGATCATGAACCTGTTGGGCGGCTGGCTGGCCGACCGCCTGGGCCGGCGGCCGGTGATGATCCTGGGCAGCCTTTTCACGGCCCTGGCCATGTTCTTTTACACGCTGGCCGCTATGCTGCGCCTCTGGCCGCTGCTGGTCCCGGGGATCATCCTGGCCGGGATGGGGCTGATGAGCCGGCCGGCCAACAGCTCGGTCACCGCCGAGTCGGTCCGCACGGAGCGGCGCGGCATCGCCTACAGCCTGACTATGTTTGCCTTTATCGCTCCAGGGGTGGTTTCTTCGGTGATCGGCGGCCAGGTCAGCCAGCGCTGGGGCTACCTCCCGGTGATGGCAGCCTGCTTCATCCTGGAAGCGGCGATCCTCCTGCTGCTGATCCGCTTCCTGCGCGAGACGCGAAATCGCGAGCCCCCGCCCACCGCCCAGATGCACAAGGAGCGGCCCCGCGTGAGCCTCGCCCACATGATCCGCACCCGCCTGGGCCAACTGCGGACCACGCTGGCCCGCCTGTGGCGCTTCATCCTTCCGCTCGGTTGCGATAGCTTCTGCTGGGGGCTCTCCCTGTCCCTGCTCTTTGGCTTCCTGAAAAAGAGCTATGCCTTCACCGACGGGCAGTTGGGCTGGGTGAACGCCTCCTTCTCCCTGGCCTGGGCATTGAGCCAGTTGCCGGTGGGCCGGCTGGTCGACCGCCACGGCTGCAAGCGCTTCATGATCCTCTCCGAAGTGCTCTCCGTCGGCTGCCTGTTGATGTTCATCTTCTGGCCAACCTTTTGGGGGATGGTGCTCTCGTACGCCCTGCTCGGCTTTACGGCGGCGCTGTGGGTGCCGGCACTGTACAAATGGCTGGCCGGCAGCGTGCCGGAGGAAGAGCGGGGTCGGACGCTGGGGGCCGTATTCACCATGCAGGCCCTGGCGCGCTTCCCCGCGCCCCTGCTGGCCGCCTGGCTGTACGAATGGCAGGGCTTCGGCGCTCCCCTTTGGGTCGGGCTGGTCCTGGCGCTGGGGGTCATCGCCCTGATCACCTGGCTGGTGCGGGACCCACCCAGAGAATAGGTCAGCGCGAATCGCCGCCCAGGATTCCGGCCACGACCTCGTCCAGGTCGAGCCGGCTCCCATGTTCCATGGCCCTCTCCAGCTCCTCCGCACCGAGGCGGTCCCGCAGCATGGCCTGCACGCGGCCGGTGGTCTGGACAACCTCCCGGTTGCTTTCCGGATGGCCGCAGGCCAGGCCGACCAGTCCGGCCGCCTGGAGATAGCGCCCCTCGTGGACCCAGATCTCGGCCAAGCCGACCAGGACGGCCAGGACAATCCAGACGGTCCCGACGGTCCACGATTCCCGCAGCGCCTCGCGGTAGCAGGACTCGGCTCCGTCGAAATCGCCCAGGCGGGAAAGGGCGTCCCCCAAGTTGACCAGCTCGATGGCCACGCCGCTGGGGTTACCGATCTCCCGGGCGATGGCCAGGCTTTCGCGATGGCAGCGCGCCCCTTCCGCCAGATCGCCCTGCTCCAAGGCCACGTTCCCCAGGCCGCTGAGACAGTCGGAGACGCCGAACCGCCCGCCGCTCTCCTGCCACAGCGACAGGCTTTCGCGATAGTAGCGGTTCGCCGCGGCATAGTCCTGCCGGCGGTAGGCACCGTTGCCCAGGAACTGGAGGCTTTGGGCTATCAGCGCCGGGTCCCCCAGCGTCCGGGCCAGCGCCAGGGCCTCTTCCCCCCACCGGCCGACGGACTCATAGTCCCCCTGAAAGAAGGCCACGGCGATCAGCCGGTGCGTGGCCCGGACGATGGCCCGCTCGTTGCCGGCCTGGCGGGCAAGGGCCAGCGCCTCTTCTCCCAGGGCGCGGGCCTGCTCCAGGGTCCCCGAGTAAAGCGCCACGCGGCTCATGGCCTCCAGGGCGCCCACGACCGCCGCGGTGTCGCCCACCGCGCGGGCCGCGGCCAGGCCCTCCTGGAGCTGCTCGGAGGCCGGCCCATACTCGTCCAGTTTGCCGTGGGCACTGCCCATTTCGATCAACAGGAGGGCCCGCCGGCCGACCTCTGCCGGAGGCGTCCAACCCAGGGCCTGGTCGAACCAGTCCAGGGCCCGGCGGTAGTCGCTGATATCGGCGGCAGCCCGGCCGGCCAGCAGGGCATAGTGGGCCGCGCGCTCCAGCTCCTGGGCCTGGCCGTAGTGGTAGGCCAGGTCGGCATAGTAGGGGGCCAGGTCGGTAGCGTAGAGTGTTTCGATCGCCGCCCCGGCCCGGCTGTGTATGCTCCGCAGATGGGCCCGTAGCTGCATGTTGTACACCGCGTCGCGCAGCAGCACATGCCGGAACAGGTAGCGCATCACCGCACCTCGGACCAGATCTGCTCCCGCTCGGCCGCCCGTACTTCTTCCACTACCTCCATCTCCAGCATCCGCGCCAGCACCCGGTCGTCGAACTCGCGGCCCAGCACCGCCGCCGCCTTGACTACATCCTTGACGTTCGGCGCCAGGCGGTCGACGCGGGCAATCAGGATGGCGTTGATCGAGGTCGGCACGTCGGCCGGGATATCTGCCCGCACCGTCCAGTCGCCGCCCTCGTCACGGGTCAATAGCTCATTTTCCCGGAAATAGGCCAGGAACTGCTGGGCGAAGAAAGGATTGGCCTGGGTGCGCTCCAGGAGCAGGGCCAGCAGGTCGTCGTCCACGGGGCCGCCCAGCAGGTCCTCGGCCAGCCGCCGCAGGTCGTCGCGGGCCAGCACGTTGAGATCCACCGCCACCACCGGCGTGCCCTCGGCGACCTGCAGGGCCGGCCGGCTGCCGTCGTCAGCGTAGCGCGAGGTGGCGACGATCAGGAGCGGGTAATCGGCCGCGCTGCGGATGAGGAGGAGCAGGGCCTCTTTCGAGGAGTTGTCCAGCCAGCACAGGTCCTCGATCTCGAGGACGACCGGGTGGAAGCAACACTCGGCCAGGAGCAGGTTCTTGAGGGCCAAGAGGGTGTTCTGGTAGCGCAGGTTGCCGTCCAGCGATTCGTAGAGCGCGCCCGGCCAATGGAGGCCCAGCAAGGCCCCCAGGATGGAGCGGGTGCGGACGAGCTCGGCGGCCAGGGCGGCGGGGTTGGCCGCCGGGGCCGGCGGCCGGTCCATGTTGCGCAGCGCATGGACCAGACGGTCCAGGTGGGCCTCGAAGCGGGCCTTGTTCTCCTCGATCGGCGCCTCGGGGAATTGGCGAAAGTAGCGTTTGAGGAAGTAGACAAAGGGGGTAAAGGCCTGGCGCAGGATGGGGTCTGTCTGGCCGGTGAGGTGGGCGATCGTCCCCTGCCGCTGCAGGGCCCGGCGCAGCTCAAAGAGCAGGTGCGATTTGCCGATGCCCGGCTCGCCGTAGATGTAGGCGACACCGGCGAAGCGGCCGGCCCAGATGGGCTGGGCGGCAGCGAGCAGGCGGGAAAGTTCCCCTTCCCGGCCGACCAGGCGCTGCTCGAAGAGCGCCTCGTCGCCGTCCCGCCGGCCGAGCAGGCGGTACGTGGGGAGAGGCTGGCCGACCCCTTTGTAGGCCCGGTTGCCCAGGAGTTCGGCCCGCAGCCCCCGCCAGCCGGCCACGTCTGCAGACACGAGCACCTGGCCCCAATCCGCGCCCATCATCAGGCGGGCCGCCAGGTTGACGACGCTGCCGATGGCCGTGTACTCGCCGCGCTCCGCGCCGCCGATCATCCCGGCATAGACCGTGCCATAGGTCAGGCCGGCCCGCCAGCGCAGGGCGGGGCCTTCGTCCTGCAGGGCGAGCAGGAAATCTGCCGCCCGCTGCACGTCGTTCTCGCGCGCGATGGGCGCGCCAAAGAGACAGACGAGGACCGGCCCCTTGTCGCCGAAATCCATATCCTTGAAGTAGCCCCCGTAGCGGTCGACCAGCCGCAGCACTGTGCCGACGAAGGTATTCAAGGCCTCGCCGGCCGCGTCTGCCTGCAGCGAGAGAAAGACCGGGGCCACGTCGCGGAACTCGGCGCCGGCCCCGCTCCACGCCAAGTCGACGGCCGGCCGGGCGACAAAGGGGGCCAGGGCTTCCGGCGGCAGGTCGGGCGGGGCGGGGAAGCGGGGGAGGTCCAGGGCCGGCGCGGACAGCAGCCGGCAGTATGGGCCGGCAGCTTCGGCTGGGCACAACCGGAGTACTTCTGGGGAGAGGGTTTCGCCGGCGGCGACGATCTCGCCGCGGCCGGCCTGCTGCTCGGCCCGGGCGCAGGCGGAGAGGGCCGGCCCACGGAAGAAGTAGGCGTGGCGGCCGGCCGCGCCCAGGATGCCCCATTCGACCGGGCCGGCGGCCAGGCCGACCTTGACCGCCATGTCGAACGCGCCGTAGCGGGTCTCGAACCGGCCGTGGCGGGCAAAAAAGTCCTGGATGAAAGAGGCCGTCTGCAGGGCACCGGCCTCTCCCCCGCCGGCTTTGCCGGAGAGGCAGAGGCCGGCCGGAAACAGCGCCGTGAAGCCATCGCCGGCGAAGGTGGAGATAAAGCCGCCGTAGGCATAGACCTCGGCCACCAGGGGTTGAAAGAGGCGATTGAGCAACTCGGTGAGGACCTCGGCCCCGTCCTTGCGGTGCTGCATGAGCGTCTCGGCAAGGGGCGTGAAGCCGGAAATGTCCACAAAGAGCGCGGCGGCCGGGAAGGTGCCGCCGGTGCTCCCCTGCTGGAACTGCTCGTGGATCAAGTGGGGGATCAGGTTGGGCATGGCAGGCTTTCCTCCGATTGGAATTCCTTCCAGGCAGCCACAAGCGCCCGGTTGGCCGGTATGTTCTCCAGAAACGAGCGGCGGATTTCCGGGTCGGTGATCCGGCCGGCGTATCGCTGGAGGACATCGTAAGACTGGGCCAGGATCTCCCCGGCTCGAGGGTCCCGATCGGCCCGCAGGACCCGGTAGCACGTCAAATAGATCTCAAATGGCCCCATCGCTCCCTCCAGGGGCCGCTCCTCCAAGTGGTGCAGGATCGTCACCGTATGCCGCCGGGCCTCGGCCAAGTTCCCCTGCGCCAGCGCTACACGGGCCAGGCCGGCCGTGTTCTCTATCACCAGGGCCGGCTGCCCCAGTTGTTGCCGCAAGGCCAGCGACTGCCGGTAAGCAGTAGCCGCTCTGGACCAGCGCCCCTGGGCCGCCCACGCGTGCCCCAGGTGCGTCAGGGCAAAGGCTCGGGCGTAGCGCTCCCCTGTCTCCCGGGTGATCTGCAGCGCGCGACGGCAATGGCGGATACAGGCGCCATCGTCGCCCTGGTGATGGGAAACCAGGCCCAGCAGGGCCTCGGCCCAACCCTCGAAGCGGCGGGCGTTGAACTGGCGGCTGGAGCGCAAGGCCTGCTCGTAGTAGCTCGTGGCCCGGTCATAGAACCCCAGGCGGTGCCAGGCCGCGCCGAGCAAAACAGGGCCCTGCAGCTCGCATTCCGGACCGCGGGCTTCGTGGGCGATTTGCAGCTCTGCCTGGGCATAGGCGATCCCGGCGGTATAGTCCCCCTGATCGATGGCCACACGGGCCAGGTTGCCGAGAGCCAACGCTTCATCGTTCCGGCAGCCAATTTCCCGGCTGAGGCGTAGGACCCGCTCGTAAAGGTCCCGGGCTTGGGCATAGTCCTCCCGATCGCTGAGCACGGTTGCCAGGTTGTTTAGGGCCGCGCACTCGCCCTGTCGGTGGCTACCGGCCCGGGAGACCTGGAGTCCCTGTTCATAAAAGGCCATCGCCGTCGCATGGTCGCCCTGGAGATAGGCGACGTTGCCCAGGGTGAGCAGGCAGCGGACTTTATCCTGGGAAGGCTGGGGGGACCGGAGCAGGGCGTGGGCCTGTTCAATCTGGGCCCGGGCGGCTCCGTATTCGCCCTGGGAAAACAAGACTTGGGCCCAGATCGCATGGGCCACAGCCTCGAACTCGGACCAACGCCCCTCCCGGCTCCGCTCGATCACCGACTGAATGGCGGCCGTCGCCGTTGCCCAATCGCCGACGGCGTTGGCGAAAAAGAGTTCGCGCAGGAGGACCTCGACCTGGCGGCGCTCGTCCAGATGCTGCGCCAGTTGCCACAGCGCCGCCAAGTCCCGCCGCTGCGCCTCCCGCGCGCCCTGCAGCCCATAGGCCTGTTCCCGGCGGTACAGCAGCGCGTACTGCCCGGCCAGGTCCGCGGCGGGCGTCAGATCCAGGGCCCGGCTGAAGAAGCGCACTGCCGCGGCGTTGGCGTAATCGGCGGCAGCCTGTTCCCCGGCCAGCGTGGCGTAGCGCCGCTCTTGTTCGGACATTTCCGCCCGGCCGTAGTGATAGGCCAGGTCGGCATAGTACGGCACCAGGTTGTCCGCGTAGAGCGCCTCGATCGCCGTGGCGGCCAGCCGGTGTAGCTCCCGCAGGCGGGCGCGCAACTGCATATCATAGACCGCGTCGCGCATCAGGATGTGGTTGAATAGATAGCGCATGGGAACAGGTCCGTGTCGCCCCTACAGCGCCTGGGCCAGGTCGGCGATGATCTCCTCGGCATCCTCGATGCCCACCGACAGGCGCAGCAGCCCCTCGCCGATGCCCCAGGCGGCACGTTGCTCCGGGGAAAGGGCGCGGTGCGAGGAGCGCGCCGGGTGCAGCACCAGGCTGTGGACGCAGCCGAGCGTCGTGCCCGGCAGGATCAGCTTCAGGCGCTCCATCACGGCGATGGCCGCCTCGGCCGTGCCCTCCGCCACCTCGAAGGAGACCATACCGCCGAAGGAGGCGGGGCGGAAGAGGCGGGCGGCGACGGCGTGCTGGGGGTGGCCGGATAGGCCGGGGAAATAGACCCGCGCGACCTTGGGATGGGCCTGCAGCCACTCCGCCACCCGCGCCGCGTTCTCGCAGTGGGCGTGCATGCGCAGCGCCAGCGTCTTCAAGCCCCGGTGGGCCAGCCAGGCCTCGTTCGGCCCCAGCACCGCCCCCACCACCTGGGCCTGCCGGCGGACCTTGGCACCCCATTCCCTGTCTGCTACCACGATGCCCCCCAGCACGTCGTCGTGACCGGCCAGGTACTTGGTCAGGCTGTGGACGACGAAATCGGCCCCGTGCTCCAACGGTTGCAGCAGGTAGGGCGTGGCAAAGGTGTTGTCCACCAGTACCTGTGCCCCCACGCGGTGGGCGGCTGCGGCGAGGACCGGCAGGTCCGGTACCACCAGCAGCGGGTTGGACATCGTCTCCAGGAGAAACAGGCGCGGGCGCTCTTCCTCTAGCGCGGCGATGACCTCCTCCGCGCGGGCGATCTCCACGAAGCGCGTGCGCACCCCCAATGGGGCCAGCGTCTCGATCAGCAGGGCGTAGGTGACGCCGTAGAGGTCGCGCGCGGCGACGATGGTGTCGCCGCTGCGCAGGCCGGCCGCCAGGATGGCGGCGTGGATGGCGGCCATGCCCGAGGCAAAGGCCACGCCGCTCTCCCCGCCCTCCAGGACGGCCACGGCCTCCTCCAGCGCCGCCGTGGTCGGGTTGCCGTAGCGCGAGTAGACGTAGCCCGGCTCGCCGGCCAGGATGCGGTGCAGCCGGTCCACCTCGTCGTAGAGGTAGACCACGCTGTTGTGGATCGGCGTGACCACGGGGGTGTAGTCGGGGCGGGGACCACGCTCGCCGGCGTGGACCGACTGGGTGAAGATGCTCCGAGTGGACATTCGCCAACCTCCTGTTTCGCCGGGGAGAGGGGGCGGCTCGCCGGACCTCCCCTCCGCTGAGCACCCTCCCTCTTGCTGCTGAACTCCGCATTGGCTGCTCATCATCCCCGGACCATCACCCGTGCGCGAAGAGTTTGGCAGTCCATGCCGGGATCGATGGCCTTCCCTCGCCGCGTCCGGCCAGGGGCCGCGCAGCGCACCGGGCGACCGGTCGGGGCAGATTATAGCACGGTTTGCCAGCACACGTCAACACAGAAGCGCGGATTTGACAGAATCGCGCCGGTATGGTACAATACTTTGCAACACAGAGCACTTTGCGTAATTGTATGCAGAGGAGCGGGAACATGGACCGGGAACAGGCGATGGAAGAGCTCAAGATCATCCGCACGGTGATGACCGAGACCCGCCGGGCGGTGCACCGTGGCGGAGGCGGCTGGATCTTTTTCCTCTGGGGCTGCATCTGGCTGGTGGGCTACTGCGGGACCCAGTTTCTCCCCCCGGAAGCGGCCGGCTGGCTCTGGGGTGGGATCGATACCCTGGGCATCGTCGGCACCATCCTGATCGTCTGGCGCCATCGCCGTCATTTCTCCGCTCCCTTTGAGCAAGCCCTGTGGCTCATCTGGTTGGCCGTTCTCGGCCACATCGCGCTGCTGTGGTGGCTGCTGGCCCTGGACTACCGGCAGGGCTCGCTGCTGCTGATGTTGACCATGGCCCTGGCCTATATCGTCTGTGGCCTCTTCACCAACCGCGCCGTCTCCGTGGCCGGGGTGGCGGTCGCGGCGGTCACGGTCAGCTCCTACCTGCTCCTGCCGGGCCTTTTCTTCCTGATGATGGGCCTGTTCGGCGGGGGAACGCTGATCCTGCTCGGCCTGTGGATGCTCTACCGGTGGGGCCGATGACAACGCCGCAACTGGACGAACTGATTCACCAGCCCGCGCGCCTGCGGATCATGGCCACGCTGGTGGCCTTGGATATGGGAACAAGGGTCGAGTTCTCCTCGCTCCGCGCCATGCTCAACCTGACCGACGGCAACCTGAGCGCCCATCTGCGCGCCTTGGAGGAAGCTCGCTACATCGCCGTGGACAAGGGCTATGTCGGCCGCCGGCCGCGCACCTGGGTCCAGGCCACCGCGGCCGGCCGGAAGGCCTTTGCCGAGCACGTCGCCGCCCTGGAGGCCATCGTCGGGGTCGGGGCCGGCGTCCGGCCCAGGAGGAAAAGATGAAAGCAGTGATTACCGTGGAGGGACTGCGCAAGCACTACGGGGCAATCCGTGCTGTGGACGGCATCTCCTTCGAGGTCCAGGAAGGGGAGATCTTTGGCATGGTCGGGCCCAACGGGGCCGGCAAGACGACGACGATCGAATGCCTGGAGGGGCTGCGCCGGCCCGACGGCGGCCTGGCGCAGGTACTCGGCGTTGACCCCGGCCAGGCCGGCAGCGCGCTCTACGAGCGCATCGGTGTGCAGCTTCAGGAAAGTGCCTTGCCCCCGCGCCTGCTGGTGGGGGAGGCGATGGACCTCTTTGCCTCCTTTTACAAACACCCGGTCAAAGTCGACACGCTGCTGGACCAGTTGGGCCTGGCCGAAAAGAAACGCGCCCCCTTTGCCAAACTGTCGGGAGGGCAGAAACAGCGCCTGTTCATCGCCCTGGCCCTGGTGGGAAATCCGCAGCTCGTCTTCCTGGACGAACTGACCACCGGTCTTGACCCGCAGGCCCGCCGGAACATGTGGGACCTGGTCCGCGAGGTGCGTGAGCGGGGCAAGACGGTCTTCCTGACCACCCATTACATGGAGGAAGCCGAGCGGCTCTGCGACCGGGTGCTGATCATCGACCGGGGCCGGGTGGTCGCCCTCGATACGCCGGAGAACCTGATCCGCTCCCTGGGCGCGGAGAACCGGGTGGTCTTTGTCTGCGACCGCATGACCGAGGCGGCGCTGGCCGCCCTGCAGGCCTTGCCGGCCGTCAGCCGGGTCGAGCGATCGGGCGAGCGGGTGGTGATCTATGGGCGGGCTGCTGGCCTGGTCGCGGCGGTGGTCAACGCCCTGGAGCGGGCCGGCTGCCCCTATAGCGACCTGCGCACCGAGCAGCCCGACCTGGAGGACGTCTTCCTGGCCCTGACCGGTCGGGAGATGCGCGAGTGATCGTTCCACGGAGGTTGACGATGCACGGACTGCTCAAACTGACCTGGGTACAGGCCAAGCTCTACCTACGGGAGCCGGTGGCTGCCTTTTTTACCATCGCTTGGGCGCCGCTGTCGCTGGTCCTCTTCGGCCTGATCTACGGCAACGAGCCGACGCCCTTCTTTGCCGGCCGGGGCACCATGGACGTCATGGTGCCGGCCTACATCGGGCTGGTCACGGTCACGGTGGGCTTGATGAGCGTACCGATCCAAGCGGCGACGAACCGCGAGACGGGCGTGCTGCGGCGCTACCGGGCCACCCCGCTGCGCCCGATCACCTACCTGGTGGCCGATGTGCTGGTCTACTATTGTATGGCCGTGCTGGGTGTGCTTCTGCTGATCCTGATCGGCAAAGTGGCCTTTGACGCGCACTTCGAGGGCAACGTCTTCAGCGTACTGGGAGGATTTAGCCTGGGGACGCTTTCCTTCTTCGCCTTTGGCTACCTGATTGCCGGCCTGGCCCCCACAGCCCGCCTCGCCCAGGTGGTCGGGATGGTCCTGGCCTTCCCGATGATGTTCATCTCCGGCGCCACCATCCCCCTGGAGACGCTGCCGGCAGGACTGCGCAGCGTGTCCAACTTTATTCCCCTGACCCACGTGGTCCTCCTCATGCGCGGTCTGTGGGTCGGCCGGTCATGGGGGGAGCTTTGGGTCCAAATCGTTGTGCTGCTGGGCGTGCTGGTTGTTGGCGCGGCGGTGTCGGCGCTGACCTTCCGCTGGGAATAAGCGGGCCGCGCGCCCCTTACGGGCCGGGCGCCGGCCACTGGCAAAAGACCGACTCATGTTCGGTGAACCCGCCCTGCCGGTACAGCCGCCGCGCGGGGGTGTTTTCCGGGCGCACCAGCAGGCGCACGCCGGCCAGTCCCAGCTCCACGGCCAGGGATTGCACCCGCCGCAGCAGGGCCCGGGCGACCCCCCGGCGGCGAAAGGCGGGCAGGACGTAGAGCTCGTCCACGAAGAGAAAGCCCACCCGGGCATCGGCCTTGGGGATACGCACGGCCAGGAGGTAGCCGGCCGGCTCTCCGTCCAGGCGGGCCAGGAGCAAGGTGCAGGCGTCGCTGCACAGGAAATCCCAGGCCGCCAGGGAACGCCGCAGATCGGCCTCGCCCCGCTCCGCCGCCTGGGGGTCGCCCGGAGACTCTGCCGCGGCCACGGCCTGGAAGAAACGCGCCAGGTCGGGCAGGTCGCGCGAGGAGGCCGTCGTGACGCTGACGTGGGCCAACGGTCCTCCTTGGAGAAAGATGCCGGATGCAGGTTCAGTCCGCCTTCCCCGCGCTGCCCAGCACGTCGATCTTGCGCAGCACCACCTGGCGGACGGCCTCGCGGGCCGGTCCCAGGTACTTGCGCGGGTCAAACTCGGCGGGGTTCTCGGCCAGGTATTTGCGGATAGCCCCGGTCATGGCCAACCGCAGGTCGGTGTCGATGTTCACCTTGCGGATGCCGATGCGGCAAGCCTCCTGGATCATCTCCTCCGGCACGCCCTGGGCCCCGGCGATCCGGCCCCCGAACGCATTGCAGATCTGCACCAGGTCGGCCAGGACGCTGGAAGCGCCGTGCAGCACCAGGGGGTAGCCGGCCGGGAGCTTGGCGACGATGGCCCGCAGCCGATCCAGGGCCAGGCGGGGCTGGCCCTTGAACTTGTAGGCGCCGTGGCTGGTGCCGATGGCGATGGCCAGCGAATCGCAGCCGCTGCGGGCGACGAACTCGGCGGCCTGGTCGGGGTCGGTGAAACGGGCTTCCTGTTCCGTCACCGAGATATTGTCCTCCACCCCGGCCAGCCGGCCCAGCTCGGCCTCCACGGTGACGCCCCGCGGATGGGCGTATTCCACCACCCGGCGCGTCAGGGCGATGTTCTCCTCGAAGGGGAACTTGGAGCCGTCGATCATCACCGAGGAGAAGCCGCCGTCGATGCAGGCCCGGCAGATCTCGAAATCCTCGCCGTGATCCAGGTGCAGGACGATGGGGATGGTGGTGGTCTGGACGGCGGCCTCGACCAGCTTTACCAGGTACTCCTGCCGGGCGTACTTGCGGGCCCCGGCCGAGACCTGGAAGATGATCGGGGCGCGCTTCTCCTGCGCCGCGTCGGCGATGGCCTGGATCAGCTCCATGTTGTTGACGTTAAAGCCCCCGACGGCATAGCCTTCGCGGGAAGCGCGCTCGAATAGGTGGCGAGAGTTGGTCAGTGGCATGTCGTCCTCCTCTAGGTTTCGGAAGAACCGTCCTCACTCGATTGCCTACGTATCCAGGCCGGCGCATTACCCGCCGTACCCGACCGCAGTCCAGAACGCGCGGCTATAGCCCACCGCCCAGCCGTTGGATGAGCTGCTCCAACTCCTCGTCGGAGTAGAAGTAGATCGTCACCCGCCCGCCCTTGCGTCCCCGCTGGAGCGATACGCGCGTGCCCAACGCCTCGCGCAGGCGGGCCTCGATGTCGCCGACCTCGGCCTGGGCCGGCGGGGTGCGCGGCGGGCGCCGGGCGGCGCGCAGCAGGCGCTGCACCAGGGCCTCGGTCTGGCGCACGCTCAAGGCCTTGGCCAACACCAGGCGCATCGTCTCGACCTGCATCTGGGGGGTGGGCAACGCCAATAGGGATCGGGCGTGGCCGGCGCTGATCTCGCCGTTGGCCAGGCGCTCGCGCACCGCCGGTGGGAGCAGGAGCAGGCGCAGGGCGTTGGAGATGGCCGGCCGGCTGCGGCCCACCTGCCGGGCGATGTCCTCGTGGCTCAGGCCAAACTCCTCGGCCAGCATGCGAAAGGCCTCGGCCTCCTCCAATGGGTTGAGGTCCTCGCGTTGCAGGTTCTCCACCAGCGCCAGCTCCAGGACCTGTCGCGGGGAGAGCTCCTTGACCAGCGCCGGGATCGTCGTCAGGCCGGCCATCTGCGCCGCCCGCCAGCGCCGTTCCCCGGCCACCAGTTGGTAGGTGGGTGGGATCGACCCCGGCACCTCGGTGACGATCACCGGCTGGATCACCCCGTGGGCGGCGATGGAGGTCGCCAGCTCGGCCAGGGACTCGCGGTCCTGATGCTGGCGGGGTTGGTGCGGGTTGGGGACGATCCGCTCCAGCGGCAGCGGGCGCACGTTGCCCTCGCCGCCCTCCGGTAGGGGGATCAGCGCGTCCAGGCCCCGGCCCAATCGACGGCGTTCCAGCATGGATACCCTCCTTCGTGGAGCCGGCCTATGCTTTCATCGTTGCCGGCAAGTCGCCCGGGCCGTGATCCGCCGCCAGCCCCAGCCGCGCCAGGAACTCGCGTCCCAGCAGGGTATAGGCCATAGCCGCGGGCGAGTGCCCGTCGTACTCCCAGATGGTCTGCCCGTGGCTGGGGGCCTCGCCCAGGCGGATGTTGCGCGGGATGAGGCTGGTAAAGACCCGCCCCGGCAGGTAGCGCTGCACCTCCTGGACGATCTCCAGCGACAGGCGCGTCCGCCGGTCGAACATAGTCATCACCACGCCGACCAAGTGCAGCCCCGGGTTGAGCTGTTGCTGGACAAGGCGCACGGTCCCCAACAGTTGGGCCAGCCCCTCCATGGCCAGGTACTCACACTGCAAGGGGATGACCAGCCCTTCTGCGGCCACCAGGGCGTTGACGGTGAGCACGCCCAGGGAGGGGGGGCTATCGATGCAGATCAGGTCATAGCGCTCCTGGCAGGGGAGGAGGGCGGCGGCCAGCCGCTGCTCGCGGGCTTCCTGGTTGAGCAGCTCCACCGTGGCGCCGGCCAACTGCAGCGTGGCCGGCATCACGTCCAGGCCCGGCCGGCCGCTGGAGATGATGATCTCGTCTACCGGCCGATGGTCCAGGAGCGCGTCGTAGAGGGTGGCCTGCAACCCTTCCTTCTTCACCCCCAGGCTGGTGGTAGCGTTGCCCTGGGGATCGCCGTCCACCAGAAGCACCCGGAAGCCGGCCTGGGCCAGGAAGGCGCTGAGGTTGACCGCGGTAGTGGTTTTGCCCACGCCGCCCTTTTGGTTGGCCAGGGCAAAGGTATAGGCCATGGGGAAATCCTCTCGCTCGAACGTTCACCCCGCCGGCGCACCTTCGGCGGCCTTTATTGTACTACAGGCCGGCCCGACACGCAACCGCGCGGAAGGGGCGCCGTCCGTGTCGGGCGCGAACCGCGCCCCGGAGAGGACCGCCCCCACCGGCGGCAGACGCTCAAAGCACCGTAGGGGCGAAGGATCCGCCACTACGGTGCGCATCGATCTGCTCGGCGCCCGGTTCAGCCTCCTCCTAGCGCTGCCGGGGCCGCCCCCGGGGGCCGATCCCCACCGCGCCAGGCCCCGCCAGCACAGGACCGAGGATGTCGTGCGACGCGCCCGTGGCCTCGTGGATCTCGGGCCCGGCGCCATACGTGGTCGATAGGAGACGGCAAACTGCGGAACAACCCATTGTACTCCGGCCGGGGTCGATTATCCAGTATCAGTTTGGCGCTTCTGCCCGCTTTGTGATAGAATAGGACCGGATCAACCCATGTGCAAATTCCCAGGAGGAACCGATGGCCGAGCAGAAACCCGAAGAGCGCACCTGGATAGAGGAGATTGAGGTCGCCGGCAGCCAACTGGTCGACCGGGTCAAGGAGTTGGTCGAGGAAGGCAACGTCCGGCGGCTGATCATCCGTAACCAGACCGGCGATACGCTGTTGGAGATCCCGCTGACGGCCGGCGTGGTGGTCGGCGGGGCGCTGACCGTCTTTTACCCCCTTCTGGCGGCCCTGGGTGCCCTGGCCGCCCTGGTGGCGCGGATCAGGATCGAGATCGTGCGCACCGACACCGGCCAGAAGTGAGGGCGACGCCTCGCGAAAACTTGTCCAAGAAGGAGGAGCGGTGAAGAGCCCGCGACCGTTGGTCCTGGCCGGACTGTTCTTGTCGCTGCCCATGGCCCTGCCCGGGGCCGCGGCCCCATCGCCGCAGGGGAACCTGAATGACACCTGGATCGCCTTCTCCAGCCAGGCCGAGGGCGAGGCCGGCATCTGGGTGGTCTATCCCGACGGCCGCGACCTCCACCAGCTCACCGTGGGCCGCGACGTCTACCCTTCCTGGAACCCCGACGGGACTATGTTGGCCTATGTGCACAAGATCCAAACCGGCGATCCTTCCGCCGGCTATCAGGACGTGTCCACCTACATCGGCGAGATTCACATCGTGGACGCCTCCGGCAACCTGCTCTGGACCGTATGGCAGGATGGCTGGTCTGCCGGGCAAGCGCCGGGCCCGCGCACCGGCCACTGCGGCGCCCCGCAGTGGTCCTCGGACGGGCAGGCCATCTCCTTCCCGGTAGAGAGGAGCCCGACGCCTGGCTGTGGCTCGGCTGGGCCGCCGCCTCCCAGAAGCAGTACGAAGTGGCCGAAAAGTGCTTCCTGAGCGCGCAGTGGCCGGGGCGGAGCGAGCAGGCGGCCCGGGCGCTGGCCTGGCTGCAGCAGCAAACCAACGGCCAGAGCCGGGAGCCCTGAAGACACTCTTGGTGGCGCCGTATGCCGATCGAACAGGTTTCCCTTGCCGACCGCCGCCGGGTGCGCGCCTTCCTGGAATTGCCCTTCCAGCTCTACAGCGGCGTGCCGCAGTGGGTGCCGCCGCTGGCCGTCGATGCCGCCCGCATGCTCGACCCGCGCCGCCACCCGTTCTACCGGCACTCTGCCGCGGCCTTTTTCCTGTCCCGCGATGCCCGGGGCCGGCCCAACGGCCGGCTGGCCGTGCTCGACAACGCCCACTACAACGCCTACAACTGCGAGCGCACCGCCTTCTTCTACCTGCTGGAGTGCGCCGAGGAGCTCGATGCCGTCCAGGGCTTGTTCGCCGCGGCCTTTGCCTGGGCGCGCCGCCGCGGGCTGAACCGCATGGTGGGGCCCAAGGGATTCACTGCCCTCGACGGGATGGGGCTGCTGATCCGCGGCTTTGAGCACCGCCCGGCGTTGGGCATCCCCTACAACCTGCCCTACTACGCCGGCCTGGTGGAGGCCGTGGGTTTCGAAAAGCTGGAAGATGTCGTTTCCGGCTACCTGGGGGCAGACACCGTCTTCCCGGAGCGCATCCACCAGGTGGCCGACAGGGTGGCCGCCCGCCGCGGCCTGCGCGTGGCCCGCTTCCGGCGCCGGCGCGACCTGCAGGTGCTCATCCCCGGCCTGCAGGAGCTGTACAACGCCGCCATCGTCGGCACGCCCGGCAATACCCCGCTTACCGCCGAAGAAGCGCGGACCCTGGCCCGGCAGATCCTGTGGTTCGCCGATCCCCGCCTGATCAAGGTCGTCTACAAAGGAGAAGAGCCGATCGGCTTTCTCTTCGCCTACCCCGACATCTCATCGGCCCTGCAGCGGACGGGGGGCCGGCTCTTCCCCTGGGGCTGGATCGACCTGCTGCGCGAGCTCCACCGCACCGACTGGATCAACATCAACGGCGCCGGCATCCTGCCCCAGCACCGCGGGCTCGGCGCGACCGCCCTCCTCTTCAGCGAGATCCGGCGCAGCATCGTCGAGAGCGGCTGCAAACATGTGGAGATCGTGCAGGTCGGCGTGGGCAACGAGCGTATGCAGCGCGAACTGCGCGACCTGGGGGTCGACTTCTACAAGACGCACCGGCTGTACCAGCGGACACTGGAATCGGTATGACCACCAAGGAACCGAGAAGAGTGTCGAACCACGGCGGTAGCTGTTCAGCGTCTTCTAGGGCTTCACACTCACCCAATCGACCTGCACCCCCAACGGGCGGACATCGCTTCCTAGCCCGTAGTCGGCCTGTTTCCAGGTCGGGGAGACGAGGCGCAGCAGGGCGTTCCCTTCCGTGTCCACCGGGACGGCGCCGGCCGGCAGGACGACGGAATAGGGGCGGAACCCGGCGGAGAGGTCCCAGGACGCCAGGGTCTTCTCTCCCGCCAGCAGCTTGACCCGCGCCGGCCCCAGGGCGGCCGGCCGCTGTCCTCCGGCCAACTGCAGGGTGAGCGTCAGCGTGCCTTCCGCCCATGGCAGGCGCAGCAGACCCTCCCCCTTGGTCCAGCAGTAGCTCGTGCCGTCGGCCGCCGTCTCGTCCTGGTAGAAGCCGCCGACCTGGTAGAGATAGCCGCCGCCGCCCACGTCTACCTGTAGCGGCAGGCTGCCCAGTGGGCTGCCCGGACCCGCCCACGGTTCGACGGCATAGATGCCAAACGGCTGGTTCAGGGCGTAGGCGTTGTGCGGCTTCTGGGCCGTCAGCGCCTCGAACTCTTCCACCGTCAGCACGAACCTGTCCAGCCAGCGCAGGCGCATGTGCGGCAGGTAGAGCCGGCCGCCGTCGTTGCCGACCAGCAGGTAGACCCGCCGCCCCTCCCCCCACCAGCGTCGAACCTGGGCCTCGATCCGGGCCGTGTCGGCCTCCTGCCCCGGCGGCATCACCACCAGGGCGTGGCGGTCGAAGATAAAGCGCAGCGGCGTGGCGATGGTGAAAGGGGCGTCGCGGGCGTCGTCGATGAGCAGGATGACATCGTCCGGCCCGAAGCGCTCTGCCAGTCCGCCCACCTGCTCCAGCGCCCCGCGGTACTCGTTGTGCAGGGCAAAGGGCAGTCCGGTGTAGACCAGGTAGCCCCCCATCGCCAGCGCCAGCGCCAGGGCGGCCCCGCGCCGGGCCTGGGCGAGCCAGCGCGGCCCGCTGTGGACGGCAAGCCCTCCCAGCCACTCCAGCGCGTAGGCCATGGCGATACAGAAAAAGGGCACCACCACCGGGACGTAGCGGCGCATGATATAGATGTGGTGGGGCTCGCCGAACGTCTCGTAGTTGAACAAGACCAGGTAGAAGAGCCCCAGCACGATCAGGAACCAGGAGCGCCGCGAGGACTCCCGCCGGATCAGCCCGGCGATGCCCACGGCGGCCAACAACATCCCCAGCGGCGAAAAGTACCAGCCCACCCGCACCAGGTTGGCCGCGCGCCCCTCGGGCACCGGCGCGCCGATATAGCCCTGCAGCTTCAGCCAGTTCTGCAGCGGATGCCGCAGAACGTCGAGGGTGAGGATCCCCGGCCGGACCAAGTAGAGGTAGGCAAAGGCCAGCAGGAAGAGGAGGGCCGCCACGGCCAGCAGCGGCCGCCGGTGCCGCGAAAACCAGGCCCCGAGGCGCGCCGCCGGCCGCGGCGAATAACGCAAGACGACCAGCACGGCCATGACCAGGGCCACCACGCCCAGCTCCGCCGCCAGCCGCCAGGGCTGCTGCAGCACCGGCGTGCGCGGGGTGTCCGATTCGCCGAAATAGACGCGCAGCGTCGGCGTCAGGAAGGGCTGGACCAGCCAGGAGAGGGTGGCCCAGTCCTGGATGCGGTGGTAGTAGATGCCGATGGTGTAGCCGCGGGTGTGGGTGATGAACTGCGCCAGCGTGTGCAGGGCCAGGAGTCCGCCGCCGAGCAGCATACAGCGGTGTCCCCGCCGGAAGCTGCGGGAGACGAAGCGGTAGGCCAGGTAGGGCAAGAGCAGCAGCCAGGGGAAGAAGAACTCGACCCGCACCAGTCCGACCATGCCGATGGCCACGCCGGCCAGCAGACCCCAGAACGGATCGGCGCGCGAGGCGTCGCCCTCGTCCAGGCGGGCCAGCCCGTACAGGCCCAGGAAGATCAGGAACTGGGTGGCTCCCTCCGCCGTGGAGTAGCGGGCGAACCACACCTGCAGCGCCTGCAGGCCCAGGAAGAGGTAGGCCAGCAGCGCGGCGCGCGTCCCCAGCAGCCGGCGGGCCAACAGGTAGACACCGACCCCGCCGAGGAAGGAGAGGTAGGGGGTCATCTGTAGGCCGGCCTGGAGCCCCACCAGACTGAAGGCGATCGCCAGCCAGGTCGGGTAGAGGTGGTAGAACTGCGGCACGACGATGCGCCCGTCGGTGGACGGTAGGAACTGCGGGATCCAGACCCCCTCCTCGGTGTCGGCCAGGAAGAAGCCGGGCATGCGCTGATAGTGGTAGTAGAAACGCCCCGGGTGCTGGACGCCAAAGAACTGGACAAAGGTGCCGTGGGTCTCCTCTGCCGTCGCCTGGAACAGGGTGGGCACGATCTCGTCGACGATGCGGATGCCGCCGTGCCGGGCGATCTGCGCCGCCGTGGCCGGGTAGACGGCGGCGTCGCGCGGCCCCAGGATCAACTCGAACGGACGAAAGGCTAGAAAAGCGAAGGCGGCGCTGATGGCCAGGAAAAGTAAGGATGCGGCATTTGCCCTGATCCAGGGCCCCAGGGCAAGCTTTTCTCGGCGTTCGGGGGGGAGGGCGGCCCTAACCCAAACGCGCAAAGGCCGCGCCCCGACTGGCAAGCACCCCTTCCGCCAGGCCACCAGCCCCATCCCCAGACAGTACAGCGCCAGGATCGCCAGCAACAGGCCGGCCGAAAAGATGCCCAACTGCGCCAACACCAGGCCGACCCAGCCGCCGAGCACCAGGCTGAGGGCCAGGATCAGGTAGGTCCGCTCCAGCCAGTCCAGCGCCCGCCGCGGCGCCAGCGCCAGCAGCGTCGCCAGTCCTGGCAGGGCGAACGCCAGGGGAATGCCGACAACGGCCAGGAGCAGGCTCACTTTCCTTCCTCCCAGCCGGCCAGGACCACCTCGAGCGAGAAGCGCCGGCCGGGGGCCAGGGGGGGCAGGCGCAGTTGGTCCTGGATAAAGTCGGCGTAGGGTGCCCCGCCGAGCTCGGCGGAGCGCACGGGGCCTGGCAGGGTCAGGGTCAGGCCGGCCACGGCCTGGTCGCCGCTGTTGCGCACCGTGACGCGCCAGCGGCCGGCGCTGCGCTCGGCGGTCACCTGGACATGGGCCAGGGCGTTGCGGTAGGCGACGATCTCGGTCAGGGGAGCGATCCACAGTCCCGCGTCGCGCCGGCCGGCGGCATAGGCCAGGACGGCCTCCCAGGCGGCCATCTGCTCCGGGGAAACGGCCTCTTCGCTGTGCGCCCACAGGCTGGTGACGCCCCGTTCGGCGAGCACCCGGTCTATCGCCGCCTTCGCCCAGGCCACGTCGCTGCTGCGGCCGGGGAAGTAGTGATCGGGAAAGGCCCACAGGCCGGGATAGCCGGGGACCGTGCGCATGTGAAAGAGGTCGTCGGGCGGCAAGATCCAGTACTGCGAGCGGCCCTGCGGTTCGTGATAGGTACGGGTGACGGCGATATAGCCGAGGTCCTGCAGCGTGGCCCAGTTGGCGTCGCCCATCCCCAGGCTGGCACCCCATGGAAAGGCCAGGGTGCGGGCCCGCGGTAGGCCGGCCTCATCGGCCGCGCTGTTCCATTGCTGCAGGTCGGCGCGCAGCTCCGTCGGCGTCGCGTACCCCAGGTAGAGGTGCCCAAAGGTATGGCTCTGCACATCCTGGCCGGCGGCGCGCAGCCGCTGGACCAGGTCGCCCATGTACCAGGCCGGATGGCTCTGCGCCGTGCCGTAGGGATCGTCGGCGAACCAGGGGGTGGTCACCCAGCGGTCGTCGGGCCAGCCGTTGGCGGCCGAGGCCCAGGCGTAGGTGGGGTCGCCGGAAAAGGTCCGGCGCGCGCTGTTGCCGGGCAAGAGGCTGTAGCCGGAGGCATACCAGGTGGCGCGGACCCCATAGTGCGAAAAGAGGGCCAGGAGATTCTCCGTCCCCCGGCGCATGGCCAGGCCGCGCTGCTCGGCCGTGGCCGGGTCGTAGCCGTCGCCGCTGCGCGAGTGGATCAGTCCGCCCATGGCCGTTTCCCAGTCCAGGGTGATGGCCAGGGCGGCGCGGTGATAGTCGGGGAAAGGCTCCAGGCGCACGCCGCTTTCGGCCAGGCGCAGGTCGTCCAGGTAGAGGGGAGCGTCGCCGGCCGGCCGCAGGAGGATAGACAGGCCGGCCGCGCCGGTGGGGGCCTCTGCCGTCCAGGTCAGCAGCCGCCATTGCCGCGCCGGCACGGCCTGCCAGGCCCCCTCCTGACGCAGGAGCACCTCCCGGCGGGTATCTTCCCAGAGGAAAACGGCCTGCAGGCGGGCGGGGTCGGCGGCGTCGGCCAGGGCGTAGAGCGAGAGCTGGTAGCTTTTCCCCGGCCAGCCCAGCAGCGGGGCGCTGCGGAGATAGGAGGAGGTGCCGGTCAGCCGCAGGGAGTGCCCGCCTGGCTGCGGGGTGATCGTCCAGTCGGCCAGCTCGGCCGCCGGGCCAACCTCCCAGCCGTCGGGGTGGCCGTCGCCGTCGCGGTCGTCCTGGAATCCGGGGTTGGGCAGCAGGTTGCCCCGGGCGTAGAGCGGGGGCAGCGTCGGCCGTCGGTACAGCCGCCAGGCGGCCAGGCCGGCCAGGGTCAGGAGGATGGCCACGATGGCGATCAGCAGGATACGCCGGACGAGGGACCGCGCCATGCGGAAGCTCCAGGGGTCGGTCAGGCCACCGGTACGCTGCCAATCCAACTCTGGGGATTGTCAGGAGAACTGCCCAACTTACCGCCAAGAGCGCAGAGAGCGCCGAGTTCCTTTCCTGTGAAACCCGACTCTCTCCGCGGCCTCGGCGTTCTCGGCGGTGGTCTTGCGGTGCTATCCTACCGGGCCGGCGGCCAGATCACCCGCCACTGATTGTTCTGCAGGACCAGGCTGAGGGCGTTGTAGACATCGGTGGAACCGGCCGCCGTGGTCAGCGTGGCCTGGTAGGGGACGGAGGCCCGGTATCCGCTCTCGGAGAGGATCGCTTCCCGGACTTCCTTCACCTGGAAGGCGGTGATCCCGGCGCTCTGCCAGGCATCCTCGACCATCTTCTGAAAGTCGCCGGCCGTCACCGTCGCCTGGGTATCCGCGCTGAGCAGCTTGTAGGCCTCGGCGTAGTTGCGCTCGCTCATATACTTCAGATAGGCATCCGCCGCCGCCTTGGGATCGGCGGCCGCGGGTTCCGGCCCACAGGCCGCCAGCATCGCCGCCAGCGCCGCGATCAGCAACAGTCCGCTCACAATCCTGCGCATCGGTCTCCTCCTCGTTGTCCACAAGGTCGCTACTTGGCCTTGATCCCCAGGCCACGGTCGATGTCGGTAAAGCCAACGACGCCGTCGCCGTTCTCGTCCGCGTTCACCAGCAGTTCCGAGACCTTGATCACAAAATCCTGGCGGGTGATTTGCCCTTTGTAGCCGTCCTCCAGGACATACTCCGTGATCAGGCCCAGGGCAAAGTCGGCCCCGTTGGGGTAGTTCGCCGTATAGACCATGGCGCTGCGCCGGTTGCGGTCGGTGAGGTGGGCCAGGACCTCCTCGTACAGGGACCAAACGTCGGACGAGATGTCGCGGTCCGGTCCGCGCACGGTGACGGCCGTGGGCATCTCGACGATCCGGCCGTTGATCACCAGGGTGACGGTGCCCCAACTGGTGTGGGCGCGCGGCAGGAGGCTGGTGCTCTTGACCGAGATGCGTTCGCTCATCACGGCCATCGTCTCGGTAGCGGTGCGCGTGGCCTCGGCCGGCTCCACGAGCAGCCAGGGCTGGTTGGTCGTGGCCACCCAGGTGAAGGGCAGGTCGACGGGGTACTCGTACACGCGGTAGGGGAAGCGCTCGGTCTCCCACACGCCCATATCCACCAGCACCATAGGGGCAAAGGGCCGCGAGATGCCTGCCGGGGGCAGGATGGCGCGGTTGATGCCGGAGATGATCGAATCGGGCAGGGCGCCGACGGTGACGCTGACGATGCTCGTGGCGTCCATCTCGCCGTTGTCGGTGACGGTGAGGATGACGCTGTAGGTGCCCGGCCGGCTGTAGGCGTGCTCATCCTGAGCCTTGGCCGACGACGTGCCGTCGCCAAAGTTCCACAGGTAGCGGATAATCTGGCCGTCGGGGTCGCTGGAGGCGGAGGCGTCGAAGGAGATGGGCAGGCCGGCCAGCGTCTGCCGCGGTTCCACCTGAGCCCGCGCCGTCGGGGGCTTGTTGCCGGTAGCCACTACCCGGATCGTGGCCGGGGTGGCCTGGGCCGTGGTCCCCGTGCTCGGGTAGGTGACGACGGCGGTGATGGTGTAGGTGCCGGCCTTGGTGTAGGTGTGGGTCACCGGCCAACCGGTCTGCTCGGGGCTGCCGTCGCCAAAGTTCCAGCGCACGATCATGCCGGCCACGGGGGGCTCGCCGTAGCCAAAGGTGACTACCTCGCCCACCTGGACGACATCCTTGGAGATGTACTCCTTGATCACCAGCTCGCCGCTGGCGCCGACCCCCAGGGGGAGTATGAGGGCCAGGGTGAGCAGGATGGGCCACAGTGCCAGCAGCAGCCGCCGGCCAATCCGTCGTGGACCGTTCATCGTCGTACCTCCTTGTCGTCTCCCTGACCAGGTTGCCTTGAGCCATTATACCATGCTTCCGCAATATTGACAAAGATTTTCGGACATGTTAGAATATCCCCATTACACCATCGTTGTAATGGGCCCTAACGCCAAGGGCATCCCAACCTTGATGGGCCGGCCTGATACGCTTGCCAGAGCGCTGCCAAATACCTCTGAACCTTTTCAAAAACAAGCGCAGTCAGCGAGGACTGCGGACCCGGGCGAAGAAGCCATCCCAAGTGACTCCCGCGAAAGGGGGTGGTTGGGCCAGGCAGATGTCAGTAGCTCCAGCGACCTGCGGCAGAGCCACGCGGCTCACGCGCCGGGGATGGCCGCCCCGCGACCGCCGGAAGGCCGGCCCAGGCAGTCGGACGAGGGCCGGCGCAGGTCGGCAATCGGCGCCTTCCCTTCCCTTGCCCATGGTGAGCCGTCCACCGACGGCAACGCTCCTGGGCAGACATTTCAGCGAACAAGCGAGGAGAAGAAGATATGACAAAGCGAGTCGGTTTGCTGCTGATCCTGGTGATCCTGGGGCTGGCCCTGGCGCAGTGTGGGCCGCAGCCCTACACCTGCACCGATGCTTGGGGTTGTGTCACCATCGATGCCGGTCAGAAGTTGAAGCTGGCCTACGTCGGCCCGATGACCGGCGACTACTCGGCCTTTGGCATCGACATCTCCCGCGGTGTCGAGCTGGCGCTCAGGTCCCACCCCCAGGTGCAGGGCTTTGACATCGAGCTGGCGGTCGAGGACACCCAGGGTGACCCCACGCAGGGGGCGGCCGTGGCCAACAAGCTGGCCGCCGACCCGCGCATCGTGGGCATCGTCGGCCACACCTTCTCCGGGTCGACCGAGGCGGCTATCCCCATCTACGGCGAGGCCGGCATCGTCATGGTCTCGCCCTCGGCCACCAACCCGCCCCTGACCCAGCTCGGCTCCCCGGTCTTTAACCGCGTCTGCTTCCACGACGGCATGCAGGGCGATTTTGCCTCCAAGTACATCTACAACGTCCTGGGCGTGCGCAAGATCGCCGTGATGCACGACGGCGGCGCCTACGGACAGGGACTGGCCGAGATCACCGCCAACGCGTTCAAGGCGCTGGGCGGCGAGGTGCTGGGCGTCGAGCCGATCACCCCGGGCGAGACCGACTACAGCGCCCCCCTGGCCAAGGTGGCGGCCCTGGGCCCCGAGCTGATCTACTACGGCGGCTACGATGCGGACGCCGCCGTGCTGGTCACGCAGATGGCCGGGGCCGGCATGAAGGACGTCAAGTTCTTCGGCGACGACGGCACCTACGGCGCGAACTACCTGAACCTGGCCGGCGCCGCGGCCGAGGGCACCTTCTCCACCTACGTGCCCATCCCGGAGTCGGACGCCTTCACCAAGTTCCGCACGGACTACAAGGCCGCTTACGGCCAGGAGCAGGGCGAGCTGAGCCCCTTTAGTCCGCACGGCTACGACGCGGCCACGCTCATCCTGAACGCCCTGGACAAGGTCGCCGTCAAGAGCGGCAGCAGCCTGATCATCCCGCGGCAGGCCCTGGCCCAGACGGTCCGCGCCACGGCCAACTACACCGGGCTGACGGGTACGCTCACCTGCTCGGCCACCGGCGAATGCGCCGCGGCCAACATCGTCTTCATGCAGGTGGAGAATGGTCAGTGGGTCAAGGGACCGGGGCAGTAAGAGCCTATCCGAAAACCTCGGCGGCCCGAAAGGTAATCCAGGCACAAGCGAA
>CAZQFV010000006.1:0-162809 GCA_964592645.1 uncultured Chloroflexia bacterium | reverse complement strand
TTCAGCATCTTTTTCTACAGGGGTATGTCCCCAGCGTGAAACGCTCACATCCCCATCTTGGCCTCGGCGGCATGGCCCCCCGGTGCCAGCGGCGCGAGTCGCCCTTCTTCCTGCTGGGCGCTCGCCGGGCCCCGGCGGGCTAACAGCTTACCCGGATCAGCCGCGCAGCGGCCAGACCCAACACAACCGGCGCGGCGGGCGGGGCTTCCGGCGCCGTGGGGATGATTTCTATCGACATCGTCTGATTGTACGGGCGGCAGGAGAGCACGCGCAGGCGCGCGCCGGGCAGGAGGCCGTTCTCTTCCAGGAAAGCCAGCAGGTCGCTTTGCTCCTCGGCCTCCTCGACGATGCGCACGATGACCGCCGTGGCGCCCGCGGCGACCTGGTCCAGGGGCACCGAGGGCAACGGGACCTCCCCGGGCATCGGGTTGCCATGGGGGCAGGCAAGGGGCTGGTTGAAGAGGCCCTCCATCTGGGCCACGGCGGCGGGGGAAAAATGGTGCTCGAGGCGGTCGGCCTCCTCGTGCACCTGGTGCCAGGGCAAGCCGAGCACGTCGTGCAGGAGGCGTTCGGCCAACATGTGCCGCCGCAGCAGGTCCTGGGCCGCTTCCAAGCCGGCCGGGGTCAGGGAAACCTCCTTGCGCTCGTTCAAGGTCAGCAGGCCGGCTCGCTCCATCCGCTGTAGGGTCACGGTGACCGTGGGGCGGGAAACGCCCAGGCGCTCTGCTAGACGGGCACCGATGACCGTCTCGCCGTCCCGCTGTAGCAGGTAGATCAGCCCCAGGTAGTCTTCTAATGTCGGGGTCAGGGCCTCGGACATGCCCCCTCCTTGCCCAGAGAGCAAGACTTGACAAATACCAACTATTAGTATATACTAACAAAGCAGGTTAGATATACTGTATTATAGCATAAGACGGTCTTTTGTGCAAGTGCGGAGGCGCGCGTATGGAAGACGGCTGGGTGCCCTTGGATACGCTGCTGGCCCAGGAAAGGGGGTTTATCCGCCGGCTGTGTGGAGGGTACAGCTTTGTCAGCCGGCTGTTGTCGCTGGGGTTCACACCGGGAGCGCCGGTCACCATGGTCCAGAATCATGGGCGGCGGGGGCCGATCATCGTCCTGGTGCGCGACTGCCGCATTGCCCTGGGCCGGGGCGAGGCCCGCAAGGTGCTGGTACAGCGGGAGGAATAGGATGAAGGCGGCGCAAGCCCCGGACCGGGTGCGCGGCTGCGAGTTGGCGGGGAGAGGGATCTGCCATCCGCCGACCGGGGCGATCACGGTGGCCCTGGCCGGCCAGCCCAACGTGGGCAAGTCCACGGTCTTTAACCTGTTGACCGGCCTCTCGCAGCACGTGGGCAACTGGCCGGGCAAGACGGTGGAGCAAAAGACCGGCACCTTTTGCCACGACGGCCTAGCTATGCGCCTGGTCGACCTGCCGGGCACCTACAGCCTGACCGCCAACTCGCCGGAGGAGCAGGTCGCCCGCGACTATATTATCCGGGAGCGGCCCGATGTCGTGGTGGTGGTCGTGGACGCGGCGATCCTGGAGCGCAGCCTGTACCTGCTGGCCGAGATTATGCACCTCCCGGTCCCGGTCGTGCTGGGGCTGAACATGGTCGACGTGGCCCGGCAGCAGGGGCTGCGCATCGATCCCCAGGTCCTGGAGGCCGCGCTGGGCATCCCGGTGGTGCCGATGGTGGCCAGCCGCAACCAGGGGGTCCACGAGCTGATGGAGCGGGTCGCGGCCCTGGCGCGGGGCGAGATCGCGCTGGCGCCCCGCCGGCCGGCCATCCGCGAGGACCACCAGGCAGTGCTGGACGACCTGCTAGCGCTGGCCGGCCCCTATATCCAGGCCCCCTATCCCCCGGAGTGGGTCACCCTGAAGCTGCTGGAGGGCGACCGGGAGATCACCCGCCTGGTCCGCGAGCAACTGCCGGCCGAGGCCTGGAACAAGGTCGAGGCCATCCTGCACCGGCACGAGGACGCCGTGCTGGCAGTGGCCGGCGGGCGCTACGACTGGATCGAGCGGATGGTGCGCGCCGCGGTGGCCCGGCCCCGGGCCGGCCGCGTGACCCTCACCGAGCGGCTGGACCGGGTGGCCACGCACCCGCTGGGCGGGCTTGTCGTGCTCGCCGGGGTGCTGGGGCTGGTTTTCTGGCTGACCTACACGGTGGGCACACCGCTGCAAAAGTGGCTGGACCGCGTCGTGGTGCAGGAGCTGGCGGACTGGCTGCTCCGGCTGCTGGCCGGCGGCCCGGCCTGGCTCTCCGGCCTCCTGGTCGACGGCGTCATCGGCGGGGTCGGTACGATGCTCACCTTTACCCCCATCCTGGTGATCTTTTTCGCGGCCATGAGCTTCCTGGAGGATGTCGGCTACATGGCGCGGGCGGCCTACAGCATGGACCGCTTCATGCACCAGATGGGGCTGCACGGCAAGAGCTTTATGCCGCTCTTCCTGGGCTTTGGCTGCAATGTGCCGGCGGTGATGGGCACGCGCATCGTCGACGAACCGCGGGCGCGGCTGCTGACGATCCTGCTGGCCCCGCTGGTGCCCTGTACGGCGCGCATGGCCGTCGTCGCCGTGCTGGCGCCGATCTTTTTCGGCCCCTATGCCCTGTGGGTCTCCTGGGGGCTGGTGCTCTTTTCCCTCCTGTTGCTGGGCCTCCTGGGGGCCGCCCTGAACCGGATGCTCTTCAAGGGGGAGCGGGCGGCGTTCATCATGGAGATGCCGCTGTACCACCTGCCCAACTGGCGCACCATCGGCCTGGGAGTGGGGCAGCGGCTGCTCTCCTTCCTGCGCAAGGCCGGCACGGTGATCCTGGTCGTCTCGATCGCCGTGTGGGGGCTGGCCACCCTGCCCCGTGGCCGGGTCGACACGAGCATCCTGGCGGCGATCGGCCGCGGGCTGGCCCCGGTGGGATCGCTGATGGGGCTGGACTGGCGGATGATGGTGGCGCTGCTCACCAGCTTCATCGCCAAGGAGAACGCCGTGGCCACGCTGGGCGTGCTCTATGGCACGGGCGAGGAAGGGCTGGCCGCGGTGCTGTCCGGACAGGTGAGCCTGGCCAGCGGCCTGGCCTTTATGGTGGTGACGATACTCTTTATCCCCTGCGTGGCCACGTTGGCGGCGATGCGCCAGGAGACCGGTTCCTGGAAGTGGCCGCTCCTGGGCGTGGCCGTGCAGTTGGTGCTTTCCTTTGGCATGGGGGCGCTGGCCTACCAACTGGCGCGGCTGCTGGTCGGCGCGTGAGCGGCGAGGTGCCGCGCCAACTGGTGTTTTCCCAGCCCAACGAGGTGGAAGTGATGCGGAACCGCAGGAAGGAGCATGGTTCTCCCGGCGGGGCGACGCTCCTGGAGCGACTGCTGGCCCTGGTCCGGGAGGGAGGCGTCCGGTCGATCGAGGAGGTGGCCCAGGAGTTGGGCTCCAGCCCGGTGTTGGTCGAGGCCATGCTGGAGGACCTGGCCCGGCGGGGCTACCTGCACCGCGTGGAGGCGCAGTGCGCGCGGCAGTGCGCGGGCTGCGCACAGGCGGGCCGGTGCGCGGTGGCGGGGGCCGGCCGGGTCTGGCAGGCGGAACCGCCGGGAGAAGCGTGAGATGGTCTGCGGCAAGAGGATGTTGATCGGGCTGCCGGCCCTGGCGGCCAACCCGCACACGCCGCACGTCCTTTTCAGATGAGGGTATTCGCCGACCGGTTCCGGGCCCTGTGCGCCGCCGCCGTCCCTATGCCGGCCTGAGACCGCCGGTACGGCTACATCGACCCGGCCGCGCCGACGATCCCCGAGGGCAGCGCCACGAGACGGATGCGGTGGATCTGGGCGCGCTCTCTTACTTCACCACGGCCCAGATCCACACCCCTTCCTGTTGGTAGACCAGGCGGAAGCCGGGGTTGGCCAGCAGCTTCTCCGGCTGCAGCGGCCCCCCGTAGCGGCCCAGGTAGACATAGTCGATCCCGGAGCGCTGCAGCAGCGGCAGCAGCTCCTCGCCGCCGGCGCTGGCCATGGCCGGCGCCAGCAGGTCGTTGACCCGCCGGATGTACTCGGCGGTGCCCAGGCCGTAGAGGGCCGGGGGTGGCCAGGTCGGCCGGCCGGCGAGGGGCGTGATCCAGTAGCCGCCATCCATCCCGGCGTACACGTGGGGCAGCCACTCGTAGGCATTGATCAGGAACTGGTCCCCGGGGGCAGTGTTCTCGGCGATCCAGGCGATGGCATGCTCGTCGGCCGGGGCCAGCAGCGCCGTGCTCGGGTTGACGACCTGGCGCAGGTCATGGGCGCCCCAGGCGCAGGCGGCCAACAGGATGGCGGCTGCCGCCCAGCGCCAACCCCGCCCCCACCAAGGGGCCCGGCGTTCTCCCTCCCCGGCGGCGCGCCCCAAGAGCCGCCGGCCGCCCCAGCGGACGAGCCGGGCCAGCCCGCCCCCGGCCAGCGCCGCGGCCAGGGACAGGGGGACGTACAGGGCGATGGCCACGGCCGTGTCGTCCACGATCCCGCCCAGGTGCCAGCCGGTCAGGAGGTCGATCGGCCCGCCCGCCTGCAGCCCGACCAGGCCGGGATTGGCCAGGACGACCATGAGCGCGACCCAGGCGGCCAGGAGCAGGGTCCGGTGCCGCCGCCAGGGGAGGCCCAGGATGGCGCCCGCGGCGATCAGCGGGGTGACCGCGCGACCGGGGCCAAAGAGCGGGTAGTAGAGCGAGAGCGTCTCCTCGACGAGCGGCCATGCCTGGGCCGCAGGGAGGGCCAGGTGCAGCAGTGTCGGCCCCAGCCACGGCCAGGTGAGCAGGGCGGCGGCCAGCCCGGCGAGCAGGGCCCGCGCCCAGGGCTCGGCGATGCGGCGGTAGCGCCACTCCCACGTGGCTTGAAGCAGCAGGAGCAGCCCCAGGATCAACAGGAAGGCGGCCACGCGCAGGTGCGTCACGAGTGAGCCGGCCAGGGCGACCGCGGTAGCCGCTCCCAGGCCCCAGTGCCGGCGCCGCTGGAGCAGCCAGCGCTCCAGCAGCCCGGCGGCCACGGGCAGCAGCAGCAGCCCGGCCAGCTCGGTGTAGCGGCTCCAGGAGACATAGTAAGCCGGCAGCAGCGACAGGGCCGAGGGAATGGCCGCCGCGCAGAGGCCGGCCCAGCGGCTTCCCCCCCAGCGTTTGCCCAGCGTGTACAGCGGCAGCGCCGTCAGCCCGCTCAGGGCCTGCCCCAGCAGGAGCAGCGCGGAGGGCCAGGAGGCGCCGCTCAGCTGGTGCAGCAGGGCCACCATGCTCTGGAATCCAAAGTGGTAGGTGGCCGGGGCGACCTCGGCGTAGGGCCGGTAGTCGCCGGGGATGGCCTGGCGCTCGACGATCAGCCGGGCCAGGGTGGCGTGATGGACGGCATCCACCCACATGGGGCCTCCCAGGTCCAGGGCATGCACGGCGCGCAGGGTCAGGCCGATGCCCACGATGCCCAGGAAGGCCAGCCCGGCGGGCCAGGAGATCCGGCTCAAGCCGCGCCAACTTCCGCGCCGCAGGTCCCAGGCCAGGAGCGCCAGGGTCAGCAGGGCCAGGAGGCCGCCGCCCCAGCGCACGGCCGGCCCGCTCAACAGGGGACCCAGGAGGGAGAGGAGCAGCAAAAAGACGGGGACGACAGCCACGCTGAGCGCCAGGCAGGTGCCGAGGATGTCCAGGATGTCCTCGTGCCGGGAGCGCGGCAGCAGCCGAGCCAGCAGGTAGCCGGGGGCCAGGAACAGGAGGAGGAGCGCCGGCAGTTGGCCCAGCCCGGCCGCGGCCTGCGCCAGTAGGTCGCGGGAGAGGCGGGCGGCGTCGACCTGGTAAAAGGTCCAGAAGTTCAGGTCGCCGGGAGCCGGCCGGCCGTCGATGAGGAGGAAACCGTCGGGGTAGTAGTCGGCGGGGTGGGCCCAGAGGGTGACCCGTGCGGGGTCCGGGGCCTGGGGGGCGGCCGCCAGGAGGGTGTAGGCGCGGCCGGCCGAATCGGGCTGGGGTGGGCAACGCAGCGAGAAGGAACGGTTGTGGGCGATCTCTTCCGGTGGGACCACGGTGCGGGTGACCACGTCGTCGCAGGTTGGGTCCCGGCAGAGAAACAACTCCAGGGGAGCGCTGGAGCGGCCGCTTTCGGCGCCGTAGTCGACCAGCAGCACCTCCACGCGGTCGAGGCCGTCGCGGCTGGGGACAAAGGTCTGGCCGACGGTGTGCCGGCCGTAGAGGTCGCCGGCCGGCGCGAAGGCCTGGCGCTGGGTGGCCGCCCCGTCGGCCTTTTCCACGCAGCCGCCCAGGAGCAGGCAGAGAACGAGCAGCCCCGCGATGCGCGTGAGCTGCTCGAGTATCCGTGGGCGGGCCTGGCCGGCGCGCGGCATCTGGCGACTAGGGGTAACCGATCGGCGTGGGATAGCCGGGGAGCCGCGTGGCCGGGGCCAGCGGGGGAGTCGTCGGCCTGGTCACGGGCGGAGCGGCGGTAGGAGGCTGCGAAACCGCCGTTGGCTGGGGAGTGGTAGCCTCCTCGCAGGCCGACAACAGTACGGTGAGCAGGAGCAGCAGGACAAGCAGTAAAACTGGCAAAAGTCTACGGACCATTCCTCACCTCGGTCGAGTCGTGTATCGAGCGGCGCCGGTATCATATTATAGGTTGCCGCGGTTGTCAAACGCGCTTCAGGGGATTTCTGCCCAGCTTACGCACCTGCTCGGTCATCTGCGCCACGGCGTTGGCGAAGGAATAGCCCTGCGACCCGGTGACGAAGACGATCTCCACCCGCTCTCCCCCCAGGCCGATGGCATCCAGGATCTGCTTGGCCCGGCCGACGCGCTTCTCGGCGCGCAGGTTCCCTTCCAGGTGGTGACAGGTCCCCTTGGTGCAGGCCACGACCATCACGGCATCGGCGCCCTGCTCCAGGGCCTTGAGGATGTACAGGGTATCCATCTTGCCGGTGCAAGGCAGCTTGACCACCTTGATGTTTGCCGGGTACTGTAGTCCGAGTGTGCCGGCCATATCGACCGCGGTGTAGCCACAATAGATACAGGTGAAGACGGTGATCTCGGGCGGTTTTTCCTGTTCCATGGTGGCTATTCCTCGCGCTCGTCGGGCAGCCATGCTCCCAGCACGGCCATCTCCGGCACCATGACCTGTTCATCGCGGTACAACGTCAGTTGGATGGCCTTGGCCGGGCATTCGCCGGTGCAGGTGCCGCAGCCCTGGCAGCGGCCGGCTTCGATGTAGGCCGCTCCCCGGATGCCCCCCACGCCGGTGTATCTGGGCAAGACCACCGGCACGTCGAAGGGGCAGACGCGCACGCAGGTCAGGCAGCCGACGCACTTTTCCGGGTCGACGACGGCGGCAACCCCGCCGACCTCCAGCGTATCGCGGGAAAGGATGGTCAGAGCTCGGCCGGCCGCCCCCTGGGACTGGGCGATCGCTTCTTCGATGAACTTGGGATAGTGGGCCATTCCGCAGAGGAAGATGCCCTCGCGCAAAAAGTCGATCGGACGCAGCTTGATGTGCGCTTCCATGAAGAAGCCTTCCGGCGAGAGCGGCACGCCGAGCATCTCGGCCAGGCGGATGGCGCTGGGGTCGGGTTCGATGCTCATGCTCAGGGCCAGCACATCGGGCCGGAACAGGAGTTCATCGCCCAGCGAGGGGTCGGTGATGCGCACCTGGAGCCGGCCGTCCACCGCTTCGACGATCGGCGGGTGCTGTTCGTCGTAGCGGACAAAGACCACCCCCTGGCTGCGGGCCTCGGTGTAGTACTGCTCGCGAAAGCCGTAGGTGATCAGGTCTTTGTACAGGACATAGATACGCGCCTTGGGGTTGAGGCGACGGATGCGCACGGCGTTCTTCACGGTGTTGGTGCAGCAGATGCGGCTGCAGTAGTCGTAGGCGGCGTCGGGAGGGCGGACGCACTGGATCATCACAAAGGTGTCCATCTGGGCGATCCGCCCGGGGTTGACCAGGATAAGCCGTTCCAACTCCTGTTGGGTCATGACCTGTTCGTGTTGCCCCAGCATATAGACCGAACCGTGGAACTCTTGCCCGCCGGTGGCGACGATCGTCACGCCATGCTCGACCTCCTCGATGTGCCGGCGGGCCGGGTCGCTGCGGTGCACCGCGATGCGGGAGCGAAAGTTGCCGACGAACCCTTCGTGGTGCAGCAGTTCGCTGTCCAACAGCACGGTGATCAGGGGCTCCTGGAGCACACGGTGGACCAGCGAGAAGAGGTAAGCCTGGGGGTCGGCTCCCTCGGCGGTGGAGTAGAGATAACGCACGTGGCCGCCGAGGACATCGCTGCGTTCGATCAGCGTGACGGGGCAGCCGGCGGCGGCGATGGTCAGGGCGGCGTGCATGCCCGACATCCCCCCGCCGATGACCAGGGCGCGTTTGGTCACGCCCACGGGGGTGCGGTGGACGGCCTCCAGTCGGCGGGCGCGGGCCACGGCCACGCGCACCATCTCGCGGGCCTGGCGGGTCGCGGCGCGCGGCGACTCGCGGTGCGTCCAGGCGCACATAGCGCGCAGGTTGACCATCTCCAGCAGGTAGGGGTTGAGGCCGGCCATGCGCAGCGCGCGCTGGAAAAAGGCCTCGTGGGTGCGCGGGCTGCAGGCGGCGATGACCACGCGGTTGAGGTTCTCCTTGCGGATGACCCGGGCGATGACCTCCAGGGCATCGCCGATGCAGGCGTAGTCGATCTCCTCGACGCGGACCACGTTGGGCAGCGTGCGGGCGTAGCGGTTCACGGCGGTGGTGCTGATCACGCTGGAGATCTCTTTCCCGCAGCGGCAGATGAGCACGCCGATGCGGGGCTCCTCGGCGCTGACATCGCGCTCCTCCGGATAGGACTCGTGCCCGTTGCCGGGCCGGGGGGCGTCGGCCAGCAACTCCATGCAGGCGGCGGCGGCGGCGCTGGCCTCGGCGACGGTCTCGGCGATCTCCTTGGGGCTGGAGAAGGCGCCGGCGACATAGATGCCCGGCCGGCTGGTGTCCACGGGGGTGAACTTGCCGGTGCGGCAGAAACCGTACTCGTTCAACTCGATGCCCAACTCCTGGGCCAAGGCGACCGCTTGCAGCGGTGGTTCCGAGCCTACCGAGAGCACCACCAGGTCGAAGCGCTCCTGCTGCAGGTTCCCCTGGGGGTCTATGTAGTGGATCAGTAGGTCGTGGGTCGAGGGGTCTTCGCGGATGTTGCTGATGCGGCAGCGGACGTACTGTACGCCGTAGAGGTCGCGCGAGCGGATGAAGTAAGCGTTATACTCCTTGTTGAAGGTGCGCTCGTCCATCATAAAGATGCGGCATTCCGTTTCGGGGTCGCGCTGGCGGGCCAGGACGGCCTCCTTGGTGGCGTACATGCAGCAGATGGAGGAGCAATAGTTGTGCTCCTGGCCGCGCGAGCCGACGCACTGCAGCCAGGCGATCTTTTTGGGAGGGCGGCCGTCGGAGGGCCGGCGGGTGGCGCCCTCGGTGGGGCCGGAGCGGCTGACCAGGCGCTCGAACTGCAGGGAGGTGACCACGTTGGGATAGCGCCCGAAGCCCAACTCCTCGTTCAGCATGGGGTTGTAGAGGGTAAAGCCGGGGGCCAGGATGATCGCGCCGACGGCCAGGGTCTCTTCCCAGGGCTCCTCGTTCAGGTTGATGGCCCCGGTGGGACAGATCTCCTGGCACTTGTTGCAGCCCTCGCAGTAGGGCCCCTTGTCGACGAGGTAGGCGTCGGGCGCGGTGCGCGGCGAGACCTTGTAGACGGCCTTGCGTTTGCCCATGCCCAGTTGGAACTCGCTGGGCCGCTCCACCGGGCAGACCTTGGCGCACTCGCCGCAGGAGGTGCAGCGGGTGATATCGACATGGCGCGGGGCGTGGTGCAGGCGCACGGTAAAGTTCCCGGCCTGGCCCTCGACGCCCCGCACCTGGGTGAGGGTCATCACCTGGATGTTGGGGTGGGTGCTGTGGTCGAGAAAGGTATAGGAGATGGTGGGCCGGGTGCAGCCGTAGCCGTGCTCGGCGGTGCCGCGGCAGAGCACGCAGTCGTGGGAAGGGAACATAAAACCAAGCTGGGCGATCTTGCCGCCCAGGGCGGGGGTGGATTCGACCAAGTAGACCTTCAGGCCGGCCTCGGCCAGGTCGTAGGCGGCACGCATGCCGCCTACGCCGCCTCCGACCACCAGGACAGCGCCGACCTTTTCGACAGGGACGACTTCTTCCAAGGGGACCTCCGCGGACAGGCCGCTTTCTTCAAGCCTCCCGGCCGGGCGGAAACGGCGAGCGCTCCGGCCTCCGGGCGGCATTGTGTAAACTTTCGCAGGTGCATTATACGCCCGAATCGGAGGGGCGTCAAGAAAGCTGGGGCACATGGTAGTGTATGATCTATTCAGGATGGACTCATGCTACCTCCAAGGTTGCCTTCATCCGTGGCGAGAGCCAGGGCTGATCGCACCGGCGTCCGTTTAGTCGAGCAAAGAGGAGCCCCAGGGCTGCCTCTGCTCCGATGTCGGTTACCAGCGGGCCGAGCTGCCGGACCTTGCGCCGCAACTCGCGCATCAAGCGTTCGGCGTGACTGGTGGTGCGGGCGAATTGGAGCGTTTCGAATCCTTCGACCTGGAAGTAGGTCAGGCAGCGGCCGAAGTTGCGCAAGAAGCAGCGCACGCTGCGGGGTTCCTGCTCTTGCCACTTCTGGCAGAAGGCTTGGAGGCGGGCGTAAACCTGGGCGGGGTCCTGTCCGGCCAGTACGAGACCGGCATCTTGAAGGAGTTCGCCGCGATGAGCGCGATCGAGGAGATAGTCGCGATAGACGATGCGCTGGATCTTATGGAGCCGTCTTGCGCCGCGCTTTCGGCCTTTCAGGATAGCGCTGCGGGAAGAGGAACCATGCGGACGCGATCATCCTCGACAACAGCAAAGTGTCCGGCCCAGTCCGCCCTGCTCTCCAGCGCGGCCACCACCACTCTGGCCACATAGTCAGATGAGGGGGCTGAGATTCGCAAGAGTACGATGCCGCGCGCAGCGGGGACTCGCATACGGAAGGCCAACTCCCCAAAATCCTTGTCGAAGGTGACGACAATCCGCTCTTCTCGCTGCGCACGCTCGAGAATTTCGATGTCGCTGCTGCCCGGGGCATCTGTGCGCACCCAGGCCACATCGTGACCTCGATCCCGCAAAGCGACCACCGCATCTCCAGGCATGTTCTCATTAGCCAGGATACGCATGCTACGCCTCAATCATGACCAGCGGATACACCCTTTCGGCTCGCAGGATGGCGCTGGCGTAGGCCAGACAAGCCTGGATGTCCTCGTAGGTCAGTCCGGGATAGTTGCGCACCACTTCCTCCTCGCTCCATCCCTGGGCCAACAGATCGATGATGAATTCCACAGCCAGGCGCGTGCCCTTGACTACCGGTTTCCCAACCAAGATGCCGGGATCTAGGACAATTTGCTCTTGCCAGCTCATAAAAGACCTCCTGCTGAACAACAGCTTGGTTCACGTCACCCACTTGCCGATCACGCTCATCAGCTCACTCTGGAGCGAACGCCCTGTTGTCACCAACACGGCGTCACGGCCGTCGGCACATCGCCCATATACAGTATACTACGATCTCGAAGGCGCTGCAAAGGACGATTCATCGCTCTGGTCTGCCGACAGATGGCCGGCACAACAGAGAGCCCGGGGAAAACCCCCAGGCCGTCGTTTCGTCGTACTTCTGGCCTTTCAGGATAGCGCTGCGGGAAGAGGAACCATGCGGACGCGGTCATCCTCGACGACGGCAAAGTATCCGCCCAGTCTGTCCTGCTCTCCAACGCAGCCACCACCGCATCCTCCGGCAGGGTCTCGTTGCCAGGATACGCATTCTACGTCTCCGTCAAGAAAACGACCGCAGCATAAATGCTTTGGCCTCCTCGAGCCGCGGCATATGGGCGACCAGCCGAACCGGCAACGCTATCTCCTCCGCCAGTACATCGAGCACCTTGGCCAACAGGGGCAACTGGACGCGGAGCTGCGAGGGGCGGACCTGGTTCCGAGCCAGGAGGCGCAGCAGTGCTGCGGGGATACATCCCCACATTTCCTCCTCGCTCGATTTCATCTCCAGCAGTTCGCTGCCCAGGACAAAGCCGTTGTCGCTTTCCACCACCAGCAGCACGTGGGCCAGGCGAGGGCGCTCGCCCCTTTCGCCGATGTGCGCCGGGAGGAAGAAAAAGTCCACCTCGGCCGCAAGTTGGCGGCGCGGCAGTCGCCGCAGCACCTGCAGCGACTGGTCATCCACCATCACGGGGATGTGTCGCTGTTCGGGCGGCGGTAACGTGATGACCTGGTCCATCCAGCTCAGCGTTCCCTTTTCTTTGTGCGGCACGCGTACCAGGAAGCGGCCCCCTTCGGGCGAGGGCAGGAGGCGCGGGTTTTCCCTGAACCGCCGCCCTATCTCGACGGCCTGTTCCAGCGCGTGGGTCAGGAAATGGGTTTCGGGCGCCTCTAGCGACCAGGGAAAGAACCCGGGGCGGAAACTGCGAAAGGCCGGCCACGCCTGTCGCCCGCGGAACTGGAGCCCCAACTCTCTGATCAACCGTCGATCCGGTTCGCTCAGATCGTTGCGGTTCTCAAAAGAGGCCTGCAGGTGCGGGATGTAGAACAGGGTCTCGGCAGGGGCGCTGTCCGCCATCTCTTGGAAACTCCAGAAGCGGGACAGCCCTTCTACGCCCAGGTAGAGCGCCAGGGCCAGGTGCTGCCTCCGCATCCCCATCAGACTGACAAAGCCCAACTCGTCCGTCTCGGGGTTCTGCACGCCAAAGATGTCCGTCTCTGTCATCCACTCCCAGGGGGCGATTTCCTTCAACTGGATCGCCGCCTGGTAGAGTCCGCGCCATTCGTCGTGGGTCGGGTTTGCTTCGGCCATGTGGCCCTCATGTTCAGGTATGATTTGAATCGCACCAGCCTTTTCCTCACACCGCTATCATATCGCAAACGATATGATTCTGCAAGTAGGACAGCTGTCTGGAACGGCTGCTTTAATGGTTCTCTCGCTAAATAACCATGGCTTGTGCTGTATGGGCAACACTGAACCCACCGAGAATCGCCACTTGCTCCTGGGGTTGCTTTTTCCAACGATCGATAAGGATAACAATGGGCATTCCAGTAGTCCAGGGCCGCGTTCAAGGCCTCCGTGAGTTCCTCCAGCGTCTCGAACCGCCTCCCCTTCAGGGCCGGCGAGCGGAGCTGCTTCCACCACGGCTCAATCAAGTTCAACCAGCACGCGTACTTGGGCAGGAACTGGATCTGCACCTCGGGCCGCGCGGCCAGCGCCAATTGCACTTCGCGGCTGCGGTGAATCGACAGGTTATCTTCGATGATCAGCCAGCGCTCCCCCGGAAAGACCCGCAGTATCTGCTCCAGCAACTGGATATGACTGGCGCCATCCCGGCTCGGGCTCAACAGCATGGTTGCCTGCCCGGTGGCCGGTTCAAAAGCCCCGTGGACCCACAACTTGCCCCGCCGGCCATAATCCGGTTCGAAGGTGGCGCGATTTCGACCCGGCTGCCATTCTTCGCCCGGATACGTCTTGACCGCCAGCGGCCCCAGTTCATCCAGGCAGATCACCCGCACGCCGGGCTGCGGAGCGGTGTAGGCCCGGACGATGGCCCCCTTTTTTCCACGAACTCGGGATCATGTCGCTCCGCGTCGTGGAACCAGCTTTGCTGGCGTTTCCATTTGAAGCCTTCCTCGTCCATCCAGGTCCAGATGGTCGAATCGGACAGATGGACCCCCTGGCGCTCCTCGAAGGCGGTTTGCAGCCGTTCCAGGGTCCACAACTCGAAGGGGTATCCCAGCGAGCGGGGTTTCTGGAGCGCCAGGCTGATCAGCGCGCTACGGACTTCCGGCGCATGGGTCGGTTTCCGTCCTGGCCGCCGGCGGTCCTGCAGCCCAGGCAGTCCTTCTTCATTGACCCGCTGGACCCAAAAGGGCCCCGACACTTCGCTGCTGAAGCCTGCCTGCAAGCTCGCCTGGCTCGCGGTCAGCTCGGGATCGTCCAGCATGGCGGCGATGATGCGGGCCCGCTGGACCAGCCGGATCGGTTCCTTCCGCGAAGCCGCCAGCCGTCGGATTTCCATTTCTTCTTCACCGGTTAAAGTGCGCAAGCGAATGCGTTTCCTTGACATCTTACCCTCCTATGCGATCTGGAGGGTATTATAGCACATCTACCTGGCGAGAACACCACTAAAGGGGCCGCGCATAACGCCTTTCAGCGGCGACTATCTGCCGTGACTGGCGGTTCTGGCTTCGTCGGGCACCGTGATCTTGATCTCCAACTCGCCCCCCAGCGCCTCCACGACCCGCCGCAAGAAGGGCAGGCTCGGCATCGTCCGGCCGCTCTCCAGGCGAGCGATGTTGGGTTGCCGGGTACCGACCATGCTGGCCAACTGCTCCTGGGTCAGCCCGCGCATGATCCGCAGCCGGGCGACCTGGTGGGCCGGATCGAGTTCCTCGTATACGGCACGGAACTCGGGGTCCGCCATCTGTTTTTCCAGCCAATCCTCGTAACGAACCGTCTTGCTCATAGTTCCCTCTCCAGAAAGTCGGCCCACCTGCGCATAGCCGTTTCAATTTCCCGCTGCGGTGCTTTTGGGCCCTGCTTGCGATAGCCGTGCAGAATGATGAACCTCCGGCCCGTGTAGGCGAAGTAAAACAACCGCCCCGGCCCGGCCCGCAGTTCCCACAGGTCGCCAACCGGGCGAGCATGTGGCATGCCCAGCAGCGGGCCAAACTCCCGCAGCAGGTCGAGCACGCGCGCTATCTTGGCCCGTTCCTGTAGTGGCAGGCTGGTCAGGAACTTGACCACGGGGCTATGGCCGCGTGCGTCCGTATAGAATTCGACAGTCCAGGCCAACTGGTTTTCCATCCTGCCTTTTCCTCACACCGCTATTATATCACAAACGATATGATTCTGCAAGTAGGACAACTGACTCGGGGTGCATTTCAGTTCACGGGGAAGGTGCGGGAGACTCTGCGAGAGTCCTCGCCGGCCGGCCCAGACCCGCGAACTGCTGCTGGCATCTATGGCTGCTTCACGAAAGGGCTTTCCATACCGGACCTGGTCGAGGCCGGGGCGCTGCTGGAGTAGCTCGCCTGATACGACAAGGGAGTACGTATAATAGGGCCAGTAGGTTCAAAACTGCGGCGAGCAGCAGGACCCCCAGTGTCCGCGGGCGCCGGGGAGGAGGGTCAGCATGGCGGAACCGATCATCGTTCAGGCGATCTATGAGGATGGCATTCTGCGGCCGGCCCGCCCGTTGGAGTTGTCCGAGCGGCAGGTCGTGCAGATCAGCCTGGACCCCGAAGCCTTGACCGGTCATCCCCACGTTACCCATATCCCTGGGGTTTGTGGCGGTCGGCCGGTCGTGCAGGGGACACGCATTCCGGTCAAGGTGTTGGTTGGATATCATCGCATGGGGTATTCCCCAGCAGAGATACTGGCCGGCTTTCCCGACCTGACACCGGCGCAACTGCACGATGCTCTGAGCTACTACTATGACCACCAGGCCGAGATCGACGCCGATATGGAAGCGGATGAGCTGCCGGCGGTCCTGGAGCGCTTTCACCTGCAAATGGGGGCCGGGGGCGTGCTGCGCCCCCAAGGGTAAGCCGACGCGATGGATGAGCTCTCCCCGCGAATCCGCCTCTATGTCGACGAGGATGTCCACGAAAGCGTGGCCCCGGCCCTGCGCCAGCACGGCTATGATGTGCTCACCGTACGCGAGGCCGGCCGGCGCGGGCGCACCGATGCCGAGCAGTTGGCCTATGCCGCCGAACAGGGGCGGACGCTCTTTAGTTTCAACGCTTCGGACGTACTTGTTTAGCGTCCCCGTTGTCGCCGACTGAAAGTCGGCTCCGCAGGGCCTTCGGCCGGGCGCCGGCCTGCGCTGGCGCAGTTTGACAACCAGGCATTTTGCTGGCATAATCGCGACTACGATGAACACCAGTGACCCTTTGACCAGCCAGCCTCAGGGCGACCCGGCGCAACGTATCGCGGAGTTGGAGCGGCAATTGCAGCAACGCGATGCGTCGATCGCCGTGCTGCAGGTCGAAGTAAGCCACTTGCAGGAGCTGGTGCGCCAACTCCGCGAGCAGTTGGACGAGGCCAACCGGAAGGGCAAGCGACAAGCCACGCCCTTTGCCCGCGCGAAACGCGTCGAGCGGCCCAAGCGGCCGGGGCGCAAGAAGGGGCAGGGCCGCTTTTCCTACCGCCGCCCGCCGGCGCCCCCGCAAGTGCACGAAACCAAGGTGACCCCGCTGGAGGGTTGCCCGGCGTGTGGCGGCCCTGTGAGTGCGCGCAAGCAACACGAACAGTACGTGGTGGACATTCCGCCGGTGGAGCCGGTCATTACCCGCTACGTGACGGAGAGCGGCTATTGCGCGCACTGCCGGAAGCGGGTGCGGTCGCGCCATCCGGAGCAGATTTCGGCAGCGACGGGGGCGGCCGGCCGTGATTACCCGTAAAACGAACGGCTGCAACCGCACGACCGGTGGGGCGGAGGCCCACACCATTCTGGCCAGTATCCTGGTAACCTGCCGGCAGCGGGCGATCTCCATTCTCGGCTTTCTGGCGCAAGCGCAACAGGCTACCGCGCCCGCCCTGGGACCTCTGTAGCGAGCGAGGCCCTTGGTCACCAGCGGACCAGTTGCGTTGAACGCGCATTTGTGGTAGGATAGTGGCAGCCATCAGGTTCCCCGGTGGTCCTATTGGACGCTAAACAAGTACATTCAGAGTTATCGTCCCCCCAGTCATACCCCCCACTACCAGCTAGATTGGCAAGGGGGGCCTGGAAGTGAGCCGCGCTATACTCCTCAATCTCATGGATCGTTCTCGAAAATCCAGTGTCCCGTCGGATCCGAATATCGCATTGGGTTATTTCTCACGTAGCTGAACCGGTTGAGTTGCTGCGGATCGCTCAGTTGTGGTATAATGGTATCCGGACTGAGGAACTGACCGAGGCTCTGGTCATACACCCGTACGTTGTCGTCGTGTACCAGGTGTAGGGGTTCGCCCCGAGGTATTCCCGCACCAGGGTCATCCGCCCCAGCCCATCCACCTCCCGCTCCACCTTGTGGTTCTCTTCGTTGTACGCCGTCGTGATCCACTGGTCGTAGGTCGTCCGCGCCGTGGAACCGTCCGGGTTGGTCACCTGCGTCGCCCGCCCCAGCGGGTCATACTGGTACTGCGTCCGCGGCTGGTTCAGGTCCGGCGCCGCGTACGGCGTGCAGATCTGGCCCCCGCACTGGGCGTACTGATAGGCCAGGCGTTGGTACGGCACCGAGGTTGCCGTCGCCTGCCCCAGCCCGTCATACTGCGTGTAGACCACGATCTTGTGCGTGTTCGCCGCCCCCGTCCAGTCATAGTCCGGCGTCTGCGTCTCCACCAGCCGCCCCAGCCCGTCGTAGAAGCGCCGCTCCCATGTCCCCCCCGTCGTCCACGGCGCCGCGTTCGCGTCTCCCTTGCGCCATACCGACCACAGCACCGGGAACTGGTCCAGCGTGTCGATCATGGATTGGCTGGGGGTGCAAGACGACACCCCGGCGGGAAAAGTGTGCTATACTGGTATTCACGGTGGCCTCCTTCTGCTGACTGTTTTCGGTGAAACAAGTATAGCAGAGGAGGTCGCCGCTTTCTACTGCCCATCCTGAATTAAGGGTACACTACCGGACTACCGGGCACATGTTGCGTGCCTGGGCCGATTGTAGTACAATACATGCCCAACAGAGCCACCGGTGCGCGGCGGCGCGTTGCCGCGCCTACCGCGCCGGCCAGCGTCGGCCGGCCCAGAAAGGAGCCAGCGTTGAAGCGACTGCTTTCAGGCAACGAAGCCATCGCCCGAGGAGCCTTCGAAGCCGGGGTGCGGGTGGGCACGGCGTACCCGGGCACGCCCAGCACAGAGATCCTGGAGAACCTCTCTCGCTACCCCGGCATCCGCACCCTCTGGGCACCGAACGAGAAGGTAGCCCTGGAGACGGCCCTGGGGTCCGCCTATGCCGGGGTCCGCACCCTGGTGTCCATGAAGCACGTGGGGCTGAACGTCGCCGCCGACCCGTTCTTCTATGGCGCCTACACCGGTGCCGAGGCCGGGCTGGTCCTGGTCTCGGCCGACGACCCGGGCATGCACTCGTCGCAGAACGAGCAGGACAACCGCCGCTACGCCAAGTTCGCCCGCGTGCCGCTCCTGGAACCGTGCGACAGCCAGGAGGCGCGCGACATGACCCGGCTGGGGTTCGAGATCAGCGAGCAGTTCGATACCCCGGTGATGTTGCGCACCACGACGCGCGTCTCGCACTCGCATTCCCCGGTGGAAGTGGATGCCAACTTTCAGCCGCCGGCGGTGGAGCTGCCGCCGTACCCCCGCAACCCCAAGAAGTATGTGATGATCCCAGCCTACGCTCGCCCGCGACATGTCATCGTCGAGGAGCGCTTGAAGAAGCTGGCCGCCTATTCCGACGAGACCCCCCTCAACTACATCGAGTGGGGCGACCGGCAGGTGGGCATCATCACCAGCGGTGTCTCTTACAACTATGCGCGGGAGGTCTTTTCCGGAGCCTCCTTCCTCAAGCTGGGGATGCCCTTCCCCTTGCCGGCCCAAAAGGTGCGCGAGTTCGCCGCCGCCGTTGAGCGCCTGATCGTCATCGAGGAGCTGGATCCCTTCTTGGAGGAAGAGGTCCGCCTCCTGGGGATCCCGGTCGCGGCCGGCAAAGACGTTTTCCCCCTGCTGGGCGAGTTCGACCCGGACATCGTCTGGGCTGCCGGGCAAAAGCTGGGCCTGCTGCCAGACAAGGGCCCTGGGCCGGCCGCCCCGACCATCGGCATCCCGCCCCGCCCGCCGATCCTCTGCCCGGGCTGCCCACACCGCAGCGTCTACCACGTCCTGAAGCGGCTGAAGCTGGTGGTCAACAGCGATATCGGCTGCTATACGCTGGCCGTGCTGCCCCCGCTCCTGGCCACCGACACGATGGGCTGCATGGGCGGGAGCATCAGCATGGCCTACGGCATGGAGTTGGCCGGCCGGGCGGAGCGCGGCGTCGCCACCATCGGCGACTCCACCTTCTTTCACAGCGGCATCTCGGCCCTGCTGAACATTGCCTACAACGGCGGGCGGACCATCGTCATCGTGCTGGACAACCGCACCACGGCGATGACCGGCCAGCAGGGGCACCCCGGCACGGGCCTCGGCACACACCAGGAACAACTGCGCAGCATCCCTATCGAGGAGATCGGACGGGCCCTGGGCCTGAAGCGCGTCTTTGTCGTCGATTCCTACGACACGCGGGAGATGCGCCGCGTGCTCAAGGAGAGCCTGGAGGCTGACGAACCTACCCTGCTGGTGGCCCGGCGCGCCTGTGTCCTTTTGCCCGAGGCGCGGGCCGGGCGCGGGGCTTCCTACTGGGTGGACCTCGAGCGCTGCAACGGCTGCGGCCTCTGTTTCGAGGTGGGCTGTCCGGCCATCCGGCGAACAGAAAAGGGCCAGGCCGAGATCGACCCGACCCTTTGTGCTGCCTGTGACCTCTGCGCTCAGGTCTGCGCGCGCGGGGCCATTCACCCGGGCCAAGAAAGGAGCTAGCCGTGGAACCTATCAACTTTCTGTTGGTCGGCGTCGGTGGACAGGGCATCCTCACGGCTAGCGACATCCTGGCCGAGCTGGGCCTGCGGGCCGGCTACGACGTGAAAAAGTCCGAGGTGCACGGCATGTCCCAGCGCGGGGGGGCGGTCAGCAGCCACGTCCGCTTTGGAGAGCGGGTCTATTCCCCCCTGATCGGCCAGGGGGAGGTCGACTTCCTGCTGGCTTTCGAGATGCTGGAGGCGCTGCGCTGGGCGACGTTCCTGAACCCCCAGGGGACGGCTCTGGTGAGCACCCAGTGTCTGCCACCCATTGCCGTGACCAGCGGCGGGGCCCGCTACCCCGATCGGGAGGAGGTTCGCCAGGAACTGGCCGGCCGGGCGCGGCACCTGTTCCTGGTCGACGCGCCGGGGGTGGCCGGGGAGTTGGGCAACCCGCGGGTGGCCAACACGGTGCTGGTGGGGGCGCTGGCGGCCCGGTTGTCGTTTCCAGAGGCCCTGTGGGAGGAGATCGTGCGTGAGCGGGTGCCGGCACGCTTTGCCGAGCTGAACTTGCGCGCCTGGCGCCTGGGTCGGGCGCAGGTATAGGAGCAGGGATGAAGCAGTCCTGTCGGATCGAGGGCGAGGCGGACATCTACGCGGCCGCGGGGATGGCCCGCGGGATGGCCAAGGGCATGGGTTTCAACGAGGCCGACTCGGCGCGGATCGAGATTGCGGTGCGTGAGTTGGCCAGCAATATCATCCGCCATGCCGGCTGCGGGGAGATCCATGTCTGCGAGGTCATCGAGGGCAATCGCCGGGGGCTGCAGATCGAGGCGGTGGACCAGGGGCCGGGCATTGCCGACCTGAACCTGGCCCTCCAGGATGGCTATACGACCAGCGGCAAGGGCCTGGGGTCGGGGTTGCCGGCCGTGCGCCGGCTGATGGATACGTTCGAGATCGAGAGCGCGCCCGGTCAGGGCTGCCGGGTACGGGCGACGCGTTGGCTACGCCGGCCCACCGATTGGCTGCGCCGTTGGTGGGACCGGCAGATCACCCGCTCCTGATCGCCGGCCGGCGGCGGTTGGGAGGGGCTCAAAGCAGGAGATGCCGCGGTGGGCGAAGCGATCTCCGAACTGACTCCGCAGGAACATGTGCTACTGGGGGAGCTGGGGCAGCGGCTGCAGGAGAGAATCCCGGCCCTGAAGTCCGGCTGGGAGCGCACGCTGGACGACCTGTTGGCGGGCGAGGTGGCTGCCGCGCGGAAAGCTGTACGCCAGGAATCGGTGGACACCGCCCTGGCTTTGCTGTCTGCCCTGGCGGCCGGCCGGCCGGCGGACGGTTGGCAGGAGGGCCGCCACTATGGCGAAGCCATGGCCCTGCAGGGACTGGGCCACGCCTTCCTCGGACAATGGCTGTCGGCCCTGCGCCAGAGCTTGTTGACCGCCCTCTCCCAGGACTATGCCAGCGATCCCCGCCTGGACCAGGTGATTGTCTCCCTGAGCAAGTTCTTTGCCGGCTATATCTTCCAGGTCACCGAGAGCTTTGCCGACCGCCAGCAGCGCCTGCTGCTCGAGCAACAGGAGGCCCTGCGCCACGCCTACGAGGAGGCCCAGCGGCGGGTCGTCGAGTTGGAGGTGCTCAACGAGATCGGCCGGGCGATCGCTTCGACGATCGACCAGGAACAGCTCCTGGAGGCAGTCTACCGGCAGACCAGCCGGCTGATGGATACGACCAACTTTTACATCGCCCTGTGCGATGAGCCGGCCCAGGAGTGGATCTCGAGCCTGCACCTGGAAAAGGGCGAACGGCAGCCGCCGAGCCGCCATCCCCTGCAGGCCGGCCTGACCGGCTACATCATCCGCACCCGCCAACCCGCCCTGCTGCGCAGCCAGGAAGAGAACGCGGCCTTCAAGGAAGCCCATAACATCGCCGTCATCGGCGAGCCGGCCCTCTCTTGGCTGGGCGTCCCGATGATCGTCCAGGAGCGCGTCGTCGGGGTCATCGGTGTGCAGAGCTATTCCCAGGAGGGGGTCTACGACGAGGGCCACCTGCGCATCCTGAGCACGATCGCCGCGCAGGCCGCCGTGGCCCTGGAGAACGCCCGCCTCTACGCCGATACCCGCCGCCGGGTCGAGGAGATGGAGGCGCTCTACCGCATCGGGTCCGCTGCCGGCACCCGCCTCAGCCTGGAGGAGGTGCTGCAGTCGGTCTATGAGCAGGCCAAGGTGGTGATGGACACCTCCACCTTCTACGTGGCCCTGTACGATCGCCAGACCGACGAGATCCATTTCCCCCTGGACTACGAGGATGGGGTGCGGGCCGAGACGACCAGCTTGAAGAAGGCCGATGGCGGTGGGCTGACCGGCTGGGTGCTGGACCACCAAGAGCCCCTGCTGATCTCGAACTGGGCGGAAGCCCCCGAGGAGTTGCGCGGGATCGCCATCCAGGTGGGCGACGCCCCAAGCGCCTGGCTGGGGGTGCCCCTCCAGGTCCGGGGCGAGACGGTGGGTGTCGTCGCCGCGCAGAGCTGGAAAGCCGGCGCCTTTGATGAGCACCACCGCCAGGTGCTGGAAATGATCGCCCATCAGGCCGCGGCCGCGATCGAGAACGTCCGCCTCTACGAGGAAGCGCAGCGCCGCTGGCGCGAGGTCGAGGCCCTGTTGGAGGTCAGCCAGGTCGTGGGGAGCATGCTCGATCCGGAGTCCCTGGTGCCGGCCGTCCTGGAGATGGCCATCCGCGTCGTCCCCTCGGCCGAAAAGGGCTCCGTCTTCCTGCTGGACCCGCGCACCGGCGAGTTGGTGATCCGCGCCCAGTATGGCTATTCCCCCGAAGTCGTCGACCAGGTCCGCCTGTGGCCTGGGGAGGGCTTTGCCGGTTGGGTGTTCCAGGAGCAGCGCGGCGATGTCATCCAGGACACGCAGCAGGACCCGCGCTTCAAGGGGGCCGCGGCGAGCGGGGGCATCCGCGCCGTCATGGCCGCGCCCTTGACCGGGCGGACGGGGACGATCGGCGTCATCAGCCTGGACAACTGCGCCCAGACCGGCGCCTTCCAGCCGGTCGACCTGCAACTGCTCAGTGGGTTGGCCCGGCAGGTGGCCGTGGCTATCGAGAACGCCCGCCTGTTTGCCGAGACGCGCCGCCGCCTGGAGGAGTTGGAAGTGCTCAACGAGGTCGGCCGGGCGATCACCTCGACCATGGACCTGGATGCCCTGGTGGAGTTGATCTACCGGCAGACCAGCCGGCTGATGGACACCACCAACTTTTTCCTGGTGCTTTACGACCGCCAGAAGGAGCTGTTGGACTTTGTCCTGCGCATCGAGGATGGAGAGCGCATACCGCGCGATCGGCGCGAGCTGGGCAGCGGGCTGACGGGCTACATCGTGCGCCACCGCCAGGCGCTGCACTTTCCCTATGGCCCCGACGAGTTCCTGAAGCAGCAGAACATCGCCCGTGTCGGCCGGCCCAGCAAGTCCTGGCTAGGCGTGCCGATGCTGGTGCAGGATCGCGTGGTGGGGGTCATCGCCGTGCAGAGCTACGAGCAGGAGGGGGCCTACGACGAGGGCCACCTGCGGGTGCTATCGACCATCGCCGCGCAGGCCGCCGTGGCGCTGGAGAACGCCCGCCTCTACCAGGAGGCGCGTCGGCGTGTCGAGGAGATGGAGGCGCTCTACCGGATTGGAGCCGCCTCGGCTTCGCACCTCGAGCTGCGGGAGATCTGCCAATCGGTCTATGAGCAGGCCAGCGTGGTGATGGATACCAGCGCCTTTTTCGTCGCCCTCTACGACCGCGAACGGGACGAGATCGTCTTTGAACTGGATTATGAAAACGGCAAGCCGGCGGGACTTGGCCGGATCAAGAAATCGGAGCGAGGGGGGCTGACCGGTTGGGTGCTGGACCACCAGGAGAGCCTGCTGCTGCGGGACTGGGAACATGCCCCCGACGAGCTGCACCGTATCGCCATTACCGAGGGTGAGGGGGGCGAACCACGCTCCTGGCTGGGGGTGCCCATGGTGGCCCGCGGGGAGACGATCGGCGTGATCTCGGCGCAGAGTTGGGAAGCCGGCGCCTTTGACGAGCACCATCAGCAGATATTGGAGATGATCGCCCACCAGGCGGCCGCGGCCATCGAGAATGCCCGGCTCTACGGAGAAGCGCAGCGCAGGGTGGCGCAGCTCTCGGCCCTGCAGGAGGTCGGGCTGAAGCTGGCCTCGGCGACCGACCTAACCGAGACGCTCAACGCCGTGGCCGACTCGACGAAGGAGCTTTTCCACTCCAACGACATCCTCATCTTTCTCTACGACGCTGCCCAGGACAACTTCACCCTGGGCACGGGGTTGAACGAGGCCGGCGAGCGCGGTCTCTTTGCGCCCATGCCGCGGCGGGATGGCCTGTCGGCCACGGTGGCCCGGACAGGCAAGATGATGGTGATCGAGGATGCCCCGAACCATCCCCTGTACGCTCAGGCAGGGCAGCAGCTGCGCAACTTGCGGTCGATTGTCAGCACGCCGCTGGTGCGGGCGGGCGAGGTGCTGGGCGTGCTCAACGTCTCCTATTACGAACCCCATCGCTTCACGCCGAACGAACTGCGCCTGCTGCAGGCCCTGGCCGACCAGGCGGCGGTGGCCGTCGGCAATGCCCGGCTGTTCCAGCAGATGCAGTCGGTGATGCGGGAGCTCCAGGACACTGCCGAGACGCAGTCCGAGCTGCTGCGGCTGGTCCAGGACCTATCCACGCCGATTGTCCCCTTGCTGCAGGGAGTCCTGCTGATGCCGCTGGTGGGGAGCGTCGACAGTGCCCGTGGCGGGCAGATCCTGGAGCGGCTGTTGCAGGCGGTGGAGCAGCAGCGGGCCCAGGTGGTCCTGGTCGATATCACGGGAGTGCCCGTGGTCGACACTTCCGTGGCCCAGATCCTGCTACAGGCGGTGCAGGCGGTAGCTTTCCTGGGGGCGGAAGCGGTGCTGGTGGGCATCCGGCCCGAAGTCGCCCAGACCCTGATCAGCCTGGGGGTAAACCTCTCCAAGATTACCACGCGTGCCGACCTGCAGAGCGGGGTGGTTTATGCGATCCACCGGGCTCGCCAAAAACGGGAGCCGGCGGGGACGTGGCCAACGAACCTTTCCATGGAGAAAAAATGATGAGCCTTGAGCAAGAGGTCGCTTCTTTGCGGGAACGATTGACGCGGCGCGAAGCCGAGGTGTCTGTCCTGCAGCGCATCGCGATGGCAGTGGCCTCGGCCCAGGACCTGCCGGAGGTCCTACAGACGATTGTCCACCTGACGGTCCAGGTGATGGGCTGCGAGAAGGCGGCGATCTATGAGTTGGAGGAGGGGGGCAGTGTGCTCTCGATCCGGGCGTGGGAGGGGCTCAGCGATGCCTACGCCGAGGGCGCGCGCCGGGTCGACGCCCGGAGCGCGCGGGCCGCGGCGGTCCTGGGGGGAGAGCCGTTGGTCGTGGCCGACGTGTACTCCTTGGAGACCGAGGAGCTGGAGGTCCTGGCGCACCAGGAGGGCTACGCCGCCTTCATCGATGTCCCCATGCGCAGCCGCACGGGGAACGTAGGGCTGCTTTCGGCCTACTACGCCAAGGAGCACACCTTTGCCCCGGAAGAGGTCGAGATGTTTGTCTCCTTTGCCGACCAGGCGGCGGTAGCGCTGGAGACGGCCCGGCTGCTGCGCGATCAGAAGCGGCGCATCGCCGAACTGTCCAGCCTGGAGGAGGTGGGTCGGGCGATCAGCGCGACCCTGGACCTGGACGAGCTGTTGGAGCGCATCTATGATCAGACCAGCAAGCTCATGGACACGAGCAACTTTTTCATTACCCTGTACTACGAAGATACCCAGGAGTGGGACCAGCGGCTGTCCATCGAGGATGGGCAGCGCCAGCCGGGCATAGGCCGGCAAAAGTTGCGGGCCGGCCTGACGGGGTGGATCATCCAGAACCGCCGGCCGCTGCTGCTGAAGCATGGGGCCACCGATTTCCTGCGCCAGCAGGGCATCGAGCGGATCGGCCGGGCCAGCAAATCCTGGCTGGGGGTGCCGATGCTCCTGGGCGAGCATGTCGTCGGGGTGATTGCCGTACAGAGCTATGAGCGTGAAGAGGCTTTTGACGAGGACCACCAGCGTGTCCTGCTGACCATTGCTCGCCAGGCGGCCGTCGCCGTACAGAACGCGCGCACGGTGGCCGAGATGCAGCGCTTGAACGACGATATGCAGCGGGCCTTTGAGACCCAGCGCCAGCTCCTGGAGACGATCCGCCAACTGTCGACGCCGGTGGTGCCGCTGATGGAGGGGATCATTCTCCTGCCGCTGGTGGGGCATATCGACAGCAACCGAGCCCGGCAGACGGTAGAGGGCATCCTGCTTGGCGTGCAGAGCCATCGCGCCCGGGTGGTGATCGTGGACATCACCGGCGTCCCGGTGGTGGACACGATGGTCGCCCAGGCGTTGGTCCAGGCGGCCCAGGCGGTCCACCTGCTGGGGGCCGAGGCGGTGTTGGTGGGGATCATGCCGGAGGTTGCCCAGACCATGGTGGGGCTGGGCATAGACCTGAGCGCCCTGGTGACGCGGGCCAACCTGCAGAGCGGGTTGGAGTACGCCATCGATCGCCTGCGGCGCTGGCAGGGATAGAGGGATCGGGCCGATGGAACGCGCGCTGTCCGGGCGGACCCCCCTATTGAGCCGCGAGGAAGTGGCCAAGGGGCGGCTGGTGAACAGCATGGCCCTTTTCCTGCTGGCCGGGGGCACCCTGGTGGCCTTTGTCACGCTGATCTCCTGGTGGCGGGGGCAGGGCAGTCTGCTGGACTCGCTCGGCGTGCTGGGTTTGGCTTTGCTTGGGCTCTCCATCTTCCTGTTGAACCGTCTCCGGGCGCAGCGGGCGGCCGGCATAGTCCTCAGCGCCGTGCTGCTGTTTGCCCCCGTCTACTATATTCTCCTGGAAGGGCCCAAGAACACGGCCATCCTGCTCCTGGCCGGCGGCGTGATCTATGCCGACTTCCTGCTCGGCGGACAGAGCGGGCTGCACGCCGCTATCCTGGGGTGCCTCCTGTACCTGGGGGCCGGCCTGGTCCATCTCGCCGGGCCGGAGTGGTTGAGCCGCGCCACGTATGCCTCGCCCTTTGTCGGCGATGCCATCACTATGGTGGCGGTGAGCCTGGCCCTGGCCCTGACGGCCGGCTACTTCACCCGGGAGATGAAAGCGGCCCTGCGGGCAGCGCAGGAAAATGAACAAGCCCTGCGCGATGCCGACCTGGAGAAGGACCGTCTGCTGATTGAGCTTTTGGCCCGGGAGGAGGGGCAGCGCCTGTTGTTGCAGCAGGTGCACGAGCTGGGTAGCCCGATCATTCCGCTCAGCGCCGGGGTGATCGCCATGCCGATCATCGGCGTGGTGGACGAGCAGCGGGCCGCCGACATCACCCGCGCTCTGCTGGAGGGGATCGAGCAGCAGAGCGCACGGTTCGCCATCGTCGATATTACCGGCGTTTCGACAGTGGATGCGCAACTGGCGGCGGCGCTGCTGCGGATGGCCCAGGGAGCGCGCCTGCTGGGAACCGAGCCCGTGCTGACCGGGATCAGTCCCGCGGTCGCCGAGCACCTGATGGACCTGGACCTGGATTTCTCGGCGGTGACGACGCGGGCAACGTTGCAGGACGGCTTGCATTATGCCCTGGCCCAGGAGATCGCCACGGCAGCGTGATGTTGGAGGAGCCAATGCCGCAGCGATGGGCAATGTCCAGCGGTGAGCCGGACTCTCGTCGGTGGGTCATCTACATCATCGCCCTGACCCTGGCCGTGGGTGGGATGCTGTTTGGTCTCACCGGGACCGTCTTGTGGCTGCAGGGCAATGGGCCGGTCCTGGATATCGTCGGGGCGGCCGGAATCGCCATGCTCGGAGGTGTCATCTACCTCCTGGAGCGGCGGGGGCACTTGCCGGTCGCCGGGATCGTGTTGAACGTCCTGTTGACGCTGGTGCCGACCTACTTTGTGGCTATCGAAGGCCCCAGGTCCACCGGCATTCTGTTCTACGCTGCCAGCGCTGTCTTTGCGGACCTGGTGGCTGGGGGTCGAATGGGGTTGGTTATGGTCGCGGTCAACAGCCTGCTCTATGTGGGGCTCGGCATGGCCCACGAGTTTGGGCTTTTGACCGTCGTCTCGCAGTCGCCGTTTCCCTCCGATGTCGCCGCGGTGGTGCTGATATTGCTCGGCCTGGCGCTGGCGGCCGGCCTCTTCACGCGCGGCATGCGGCAGGCCATCCGTCAGGCAGAGGGGCGCGAGGCCGCCCTGCGCGCGGTGAACGAGGAAAAGGCCCGCCTGCTGGAGGAGCTTGCGGCCCGCGAGGAGGCGCAAGCCCGCCTGCTGGAGACGGTCCGGGAGCTCGCTGGCCCGGTCATCCCCGTGGGTGCCGGGATCATCGCCATGCCGGTGATCGGGACCGTGGACAGCGCCCGGGCCCAGCAGATCCGCGTCGCCCTGCTGCGGGGGGTTGCCGCCCACCGGGCCCGTGCCGCCATCATCGATATCACCGGCCTGGCTATGGTGGATACGGCGGTGGCCCAGGCCCTGCTGCTGGCCGCGCAAGGGGTCGAACTGCTGGGGGCGATGCCCGTCCTGGTGGGCATCCGCTCGGAGGTAGCGCAGACGTTGATCTCCATGGGCGTGGACATGCGCGGGATTGTCGCGCGGGTTAGCCTCCAGGAGGGTCTGGAGTATGCCCGGGAGGCGCTGGCGGCCCGGGGCCTGGCGGCCGGGGACCGGGCCGTTCTGCTGGACGCCACGCCGCTTCAGAGGAGCAGCTAGACGATGGACATACGCAGTTGGATCGCACCCCGGTCTGCTGATGAGCGCACGGCGCGCCGCGAACAGTTGGTCAATATCCTGGCCCTGGCTTCCGGGGGGCTGGGGTTGCTCTACCTGCTGGCCCTGGTCTTTATCGCCCTGGTCCTGGGCGGAGAGGTCAAGCTGCCCTCGGTCCTGGGGGGAGTGGGCGCCGTGGTCTTGGCGACGACGACCTATGCCCTGTCCCGCCGGGGCTACGCGCGCGTGGCGGCCATCTTTATCGTCTCCGGAGCGGCCCTGGTCGGTCTGTACTCGGCGTACGTCCGCGGGACGGTCACCGTGGCCGCGGTGATGCTTTTCCCGGCGGTCCTCTTTGCCGGCGTGGCGATCGGTGGGCGGGCGGGAGCGCTCACCGCGCTGGTCGAACTGGCGCTCTATGGAGGACTGACGGTGGCCCAGTTGCAGGGCTGGATCCCGACCCTGGTGGAGAGCCTCTCCCCGCTGACCGGGGTGGTGCTGGTGGCCAGCGTCCTGGTCCTGATGGCCCTGGTGCTCTGGCTGACGCTGGCGGCCCTGGACTCTTTCCTGGAGCGGGCCCAGGAACACGGCCAGGCTCTCCAGACGCTGGCCGACGATAAGGATCGTCTGCTGTCCGAGCTGCGAGCCCGGGACGAGTCCCAGCGTCGCCTCCTGGAGATGGTCCACGAGTTGGGCGCGCCGATCATCCCGCTGGCCGAGGGGGTCGTCGCCATGCCGCTGATCGGGACGATCGACAGCGCGCGCGCCCAGGAAGTGATGGCCGCCCTGCTGCAGGGGGTCGCCCGCCTGCGGGCCCGTGCTGCCCTGATCGACATCACCGGGGTGACGATGGTGGACACCGGCGTGGCCAATGCCCTGCTGCAGACGGCCCGGGGGGTGCGGCTGCTGGGCGCGACCCCCATCCTGGTGGGCATCCGCTCCGAGGTGGCCCTGGCGCTGGTCGAGCTGGGGTTGGACATGCGGGGGATCGTGACCCGGGCGAACCTCCAGGAAGGGCTGGCCTATGCCTTGCAGTTGACGGGGGCGCAGATTGTCCGGCGCGCGGCGAAAACGGGTGGGGAAAAAGACCGCGCGCCGCTGCCGTCGCAGGAGCAGCCATGAACATCCGTCGTTGGATTGAGCCACGTTCGACCGATGAGAAGATAGCCCGGCAGGAGCAGTTGGTCAACATCGTGTCCCTGGCGGCCGGCGCTTTCAGCCTGCTGTACCTGGTCAACCTGGCGGTCGTGGCCATGTTGCCCGGGGGCAACGTGCACAGCGCCTCGTTCCTCGGCGGCGGGGGGGCCGTCCTCTTGACCATAGGCTCGTACGCCCTCTCGCGCCGCGGCCGCGTGCGGGCCGCCGCGGTGGTGATCACCATCGCGGCGATCCTGGTGGCGCTCTACTCGGGCTATGTGCGGGGAGCGACGAGCGTCTCGGCCATCATACTGACACTGGCCGTGCTCTTTGCCGGCCTGACCATCGGCGGCGCGGCCGGGGCGATCGCCGGCGTGATCGAGATCGCCCTCTATATCCTGTTGCTGCTGGCCCAGGAAGAGTGGCAGTGGTTTGCCAAACCGCCCGTGCAGTCGCCGTGGAGTGGACTGGTGCTGATCGTAAGCTGCCTGGGCGTGATTGCCCTGGCGACGTGGCTGACGATCCGTTCCTTGGAATCGGTGATCGCCAAGGCCGAGGAGCGGGGCCGGAGACTGCAGTCCCTGGCCGACGAGAAGGATCGCCTGCTGGCCGAGGTGCAGGCCCGTGACGTGGCCCAGCGCCGCCTGCTGGAGACGGTGCGCGAGCTGGGCAGCCCCGTCGTCCCCCTGGCCCGCGGGGTCATTGCCATGCCGCTCATCGGCGCCCTGGATAGCCAGCGCACCCGCCAGGTTGCCAGCGCGCTGCTCCAGGGGGTGGCGGACCACCATGCCCGGGTCGCGATCATCGATATCACCGGGGTGCCGGTTGTAGACACCGCGGTGGCCGGCGCGCTGCTGCGGGCGGCCCAGGGGGTGCGCCTGCTGGGAGCGGAAGCTGTCCTGACCGGCATCCGGGCGGAGGTGGCCCAGACCCTGGTCGGGCTGGGCCTGGATCTGACCGGCGTAGTCACGCAGGCCACCTTGGAGGAAGGGCTGGCCTACGCCTTGCGCTCGGAGGATGCGAAATGAACTGGTGGCGGCGTCGTGGACTGCGCTTCAAGATGGCCCTGGGGGTGAGCTTGATCTTGCTCCTGGTGTTGAGCACCACCATGGTCCTGGTAGGGGTCTTGATCGGCAGGGAACTACGCCGATATGAAGAGCGGTCGGCGGCCCAGTTGAACGCGATGTTTGTCAGCAATACCAAGAGCGAAATGGTGGCCAATAACTGGAGCCGCATCCAGGAGGCGGCCGAGGAAGCCGGGCAGGAGAAGGACTCGCAGATCGAAGTGATTGCCGTGTACGGCAGGAGGAAAGATCCTTCGGATCTGTCGTATGAGCGGACCTCGCTGGTGGTCTTTGCTACCGGCTTTCCCGGGGGGCGCGATATCCCCCGGTCGGCGCTGGAACGCAAGGAGTACAGTGCCGCCTGCGCCGTCTGCCACAGCAAGACCCCGTCCGAGCGAGAGACGGTCGTCGAGCACGAGTTGGAAGGGGAAGTGGTCCTGCGCACGGCCGTGCCCCTGCGCAATGAAGAGAGCTGCCAAAAATGCCATGGTACGGAGAAGGCGAACCTGGGGATGAGCCTGATCGATTTTCGCCTGGACCGCCAGCGGCAGGCGTCGCGACAGGTCGCCTTGCTGCTGGGGGGCAGCGGTCTGGCGATGAGCGTGCTGGTACTGGCGGCCCTCTACCTTCTGCAGAATAGCCTGGTGGTGCAGCCGCTGCGTAACCTGGTGCGGGCGACCCAGACCGTGGCCCAGGGCGATTGGAGCCATTCTGTCCCGGTGCGCAGCGCCGACGAGGTCGGCAAACTGGGCATGTCGTTCAACGAGATGACGGCGCAACTTTCGGCGACCTATGCCGAGCTGCAACGGGCCCTGGCCGAGCGGGGAGAGAAGGCCGCCGAGCTGCAGCAGGCGTTGGACCAGGTTCGACAGGGCCACGATGAGCAGGACCGGCTGCTGCGCATGATACGCGAGATGTCTACGCCGGTCATCCCGGTCTATGAGGGGATCCTGGTAATGCCCCTGGTCGGGGTGATCGATTCCGCCCGGGCGCGCAACATTGTCGAGACGCTGCTGCCGGCCATCGAAAAGGAACAGGCGCGGGTGGTGCTCCTGGACATTACCGGTGTGCCGATGGTGGATACGGCCGTGGCCCAGGTCCTGTTGTTGACCGCGCGGGCGGCCCATCTGCTGGGAGCGACCCCGGTGCTGGTGGGCATTACTCCGCCGGTGGCCGAGACCATCGTGGCCCTGGGGGTAGATCTGTCCGACCTGGTCACGCGGGCGGACCTGCGGAGCGGGTTGGAGTATGCCCTGCGGCAACTGCGGCCGGCCGGGTAGTCGACTGTGGGGTGGAGACAGCAGGATGAGCTGGTTCAAGGACAGCTTCTTTCCAGTTCTGACAGACCAGGAGCGGCACCGGCGCATCCAGCTCTTGCGCACGTTGGTGATCGTCCAGGGCGGGGCCGCCGTCCTGATCGCCGTCAGCGGGGTGTTGGACAGCCTCGAGGCGCCCAGCAACATCCCCGTGGTTGTCGGTTTCAGCGTCCTGACGATTGTCATGACCGTGGCCGGCTACCTGCTCGCCCATCGCGGGGCGGTCCGCGCCGGGGGCATCCTGCTGGTGGCGGGGATGCTGGTGATCCTGGGGTACTTCCTGGCCTTTTACGGGACCCGCGGCTCGATTCCCTTCTTCCTCATCTGGCCGATCCTGGTCAGCAGCATCGTCCTGGAGCCGGCCTATGCCCTGGTTGTGGCGCTGATCGCTACCGGGCTGATGGGCGGCTTCTCCTACTGCCAGTTCACCCAGGCCCTGCCGATCCCGCTCTTTCGGCGGGCCGGCCCCGCCGGGGTGGGGCAGTACGTCTCTTTCTCCGTTGAGGTGATCATCGTCTACTGGGCGGCGAGCCTGTTCAACTGGATGATCTCCCGCAGCCTGCGCCAGGCGGCGGAGCGTTTTCGCATCCAGGCGGCGGAAGCAGCCGAGCGCGAGCAGGCGCTGCGGACGACCACGCTGGAGCTGCAGCAGGCCCTGGCCGAACGCGAGGAGAAGGCCGCGGAGGTCCAGCGAGCCCTGGACGAGGTCCGCCAGGCCCACGAGGACCAGGCGCGCCTGTTGGAGGCGATCCGCGCCATGTCCACCCCGGTCGTGCCGGTCCGCCGAGGTGTGCTGGTGATGCCCCTGGTCGGGGTTATCGATGCCACGCGCGCCCAGCACATCGTCCAGGCGCTGCTGGATGCGGTGGAGCGGGAGCGCGCCCGGGTGGTGCTGCTGGACATCACCGGTGTACCGGTGGTCGATACGGCCGTGGCCCAGGCCCTGCTGCAGTCCGCGCGCTCCGTGCAGCTGCTGGGCGCAGAGGCCGTGCTTGTCGGGGTGTCGCCGCAGGTGGCGGAGACGGTGGTCTCGCTGGGCGTGGACCTGGCCGACCTGGTGACGCGCGCCGACCTGCAGAGTGGGCTGGAGTATGCGTTTCGCCAGGTCGAGCGCCGGGCTGACAAACAGCCCGTTTTGTGGTAAGATAGGGGCACCTTTCTAGGAGGCGACTATGAGCCTGTCTTTCCCCGATCTACTGGCGCAGAACAGGGTGACGATCGTCGAGGAGTTGGCCCGGCGGGCCAAGGAGCAGGCAGGGGAAAGCTATGCGGCGACGCCCCTGGAACAGTTGCGCCCCCGTATGGACCGCCTTTTCGAGGCGCTGCATCGTTCTGTCTCCCAGAACGACGCGACCATCTTGGAGAAGTACATCACCGCCTCGGTGAGCCAGCGGGTCCAGGAGCGCTACGCGATGCAGGAGGTCCAGACCTTTGTTTCGATCCTGCGCGAGGTGGTGATGGACCTCCTGGATCGGGCTTACGCGGACAATCCGATGGCCTACCGTCAGAGTGTCCGGCAGTTTGAGGAGTTGGCCCATCGGGCGCGCCTGGAAGCCTTCAACGTTTATCACCAGGCCTACGAGGAGCAGGCCGAGGTACAGCAGCGGGCCCTGGCGGAGCTGTCGACGCCGGTGATCAAGGTCTATGAGAATGTGCTGGTGCTGCCCCTGGTGGGAGCCATCGATACGGCTCGCTCCCACCGCATCATGGAGGAACTGCTCCTGGGGATCACGCAGCACCAGGCCGAGATGGTCATCGTCGACATCACCGGCGTGCCGGTGGTCGATACGGCTGTGGCCAACCACCTGATGCAGACGATCAAGGCTGCCCGTCTCCTGGGGACCCGTTCCATCCTGGTGGGCATCCGCAGCGAAGTGGCCCAGGCGCTGGTGCACCTGCAGGTCGACCTGACCGGGGTAGTGACCCGCTCCAACTTGCAGGCGGGGATCGAGTATGCGCTTGAGCAGATGGGGCTGGAGATTGCCCCGCGCGGGGAGAGCCTCCCTGCCGAGGCCGCAGAGCCGCAGGCCGGCACGTAGGCGAGAGAGGAGGTACCTGGATGACTACGGAACTGATACGCATCCCTATCCTGCAGATTGAAGATTTCTTGGTGGCTTCGATCCAGGTAGCCTTGCACGACCGCAGCGCGGTGCACTTTCGCGACGACCTCCTGCAGCGCATCTTTGAGACCAAGGCCAAGGGGTTGATCATCGACCTGACGGCCGTGGATATCGTCGACAGCTTCATCGGGCGGCTGATCGGGGATGTGGCGGAGATGGCCGCCCTGATGGGGACGCGGGTGGTGGTCTCGGGGCTCCAGCCGGCCGTGGCCATCACCCTGACGGAGCTGGGGTTGGAGTTGCCCGGCATCATCACGGCGCTGAACCTGGAGAAGGGCATCGCCTATCTGCGAAGGCTGGTGAAACAGGACGAGCAGGCGCTGGAGGGGAGGCCATGATGCAAGAGCGCACCCTCCTCATCCGCAGTGACCTGGACATCGTCAGCGCGCGTGTCGAGGGACGGGACATGGCCAAGGCCCTGGGGTTTGGCACGATCGACCAGGCCCGCATTGCCACGGCCATCTCAGAGCTGACGCGCAACATTGTCCTCTACGCGGGCGAGGGGACCGTGACCATCCGGCCTGTCGAGCGCGGGCCGCGCAAGGGGCTGGAGGTGGTCTGCGAGGATCGCGGTCCGGGGATCGAGGACATCAACATGGTGATGCAGGACGGCTACAGCACCTCCCGCGGGCTGGGGATGGGACTGCCGGGCGCCAAGCGCTTGATGGACGATTTCGAGATCGAGTCCAAGGCGGGCGTAGGGACCAAGATTGTTGTACGGAAATGGCTGCGATGAAGTATGGCGTTTACACCCGCGCGAAACAGGAGCGGACCGTTTCGGGCGATTCCTATACCGTGTGCGAGGGGGAGGGTTTTGTCCTCTTTGGACTGGTGGACGGCCTGGGCAGCGGCGAGGAGGCGGCGCGAGCCGCGCGGATCGCCGTGGCCCAGGTGGAGAGGGACGCCCACCTGCCGCTGATCGAGATCCTACGGCAGTGCCATGAGGCGCTGCGGACGACCCGCGGCGTGGTCCTGGGCCTGCTGCGGGTGAGCCCGGCCGAAGGCCAGATGCGCTACGCCGGGGTGGGCAATGTCGGTATCCGCGTGCTGACGAAGGAGCCCTTTCACCCTATCTCTTACAACGGGATCGTGGGATACCGATTGCCCCGAGTCCACGAGTTTGTCGGTCGATACCACCCCGGCGATACCTTTGTCCTCTATAGTGACGGCATCGACAGCCGTTTCCACAGCGATGAGGCCCTGCTCCTCCGGGAGCAGGACCCACGAACACTGGCCGAAACCATCGCCCGGCGCTACGGCAAGGATGACGATATCTGCGTGCTGGTAGCGCGCTGATGCCGCGGGGCTTCCATGGCCGGCGGCCGGCGCCGGGGCAGTCCATCGGCAGCGGGATCGACATGGTCCTCTACATCTCTCCGCAGGCCCGTGGGGGCGTGGACGTGTGGATGCAGAACATCCACCGGGCGATGCAACAGGCCCAGGTGCCCAGCCGGCTGCAGCTCCTTCCATACCCCTACAACTTTGCCCCCTTCCTCCTGCCCCTGGTGCTGCGCGGCGACTGGGCGGGCCCGGCCCGCCTGGTACACAGCGGCTCGCGGGCCGGCTACTTCCTGCGGGCCCGCGGCCGGCCGCTGGTGGTCACCGTGCACCATCTGGTGGCCGACCCCGCCCTGCGCCCCTACACCCGGCCGGCCCAGCGCCTCTTTCACCGCCTGGAACGGCTCTACGACGGACTGTCCATCGCCCACGCCGACGCTGTGGCCTGTGTCAGCGACTATACCCGGCGGCAGGTGGCGGCGCTGTACCGGCGCACGGAGGCCGTCGTCGTCTACAACGGCATCGATACGGCGCTTTTCCGCCCGCCCGCCGGCCGGCCGGCCGGCCCCCCCTGGCGCCTGCTCTTTGTCGGCAACCGCACCCGGCGCAAGGGCGCCGACCTGCTGGACCCGCTGCTGGCCCGGCTGGGGCCGGATTGCGAGCTGTGGTACACCGGCGGCCAACGCCAGGACGAGGTGCCCATCCGCTCCCCGCGCGCCCGGGCCCTGGGCCGGCTGTCCCCCGCGGAATTGGTCGAGGCCTATGGGTCCTGCCACGCGCTCCTCTTCCCTTCCCGGCTGGAGGGCTTTGGCCTGGCCGTGGCCGAGGCCATGGCCTGCGGCCTGCCGGTGGTCGCCAGCCGGTCTTCTTCCCTCCCCGAGTTGGTCGTGGAGGGACGCGGCGGGTTCCTCTGCCCGGTGGACGACCTGCCTGCTTTCGCCGCCGCCGTGCGCCGCCTGACCGAGGATCCGGCCCTGCGCCGGGAGATGGGCCAGTTCAACCGGGCCCGGGCAGAGGAACTGTTCTCGGCGATGCGGATGGCCGCGGCCTACCGCGCGCTGTACGCTCGCTGGTTCTAGTGAGAAGGCGATGGCCATGGAGGTCGATCCACGGCAGGCGATCCCGGTGGACAGCGTGGCCCAGGAGTATTGCATCCTGGCGGGGCAGACCTGCCCCTGCGGGGGGCACTTCCGGCCCGTTCGCCAGGCGCTGCTGCACGACCAGGGGCGCTACTACGATCTGCTGGAGGCGGTCTGCCAACAGTGCGGCGCACAGCGCCGGTTCCTGTTCGATATCCACACCTTTTTCGGGCAACTGTCGGCCGGGGCTGCCGACACCGCGGAATGACAAGAAGTCATCTCGTAAACCACCACATGCCTGTTCCGCTTTTTTGTGCCTCCTGCCTTTGGTGATTATGAGATGGGTTCAAAGGAGAAGATCATGCCGATTCAGAAAGCCGAGGTCATCTGGTTCAACGGGCGCTTCGTCCCCTGGGATGAGGCCCGCATCCATGTCCTGGCCCACGTCGTCTCGTACGGCTCCAGCGTCTTTGAGGGCATCCGGGCCTACGCCACCCCTCGGGGGCCGGCCGTCTTCCGGCTGGCGGCGCACGTGCGCCGCCTCTACGACTCGGCCAAGGTCTACCGCATGCCGATCCCTTATCCTCCCGAGGAGATCACCGCGGCCATCGTGGAGACGGTGCGCCGCAACCGCCTGCCCTCGGCCTACATCCGTCCCTTGGTCTTTCGCGGCTACGGCGAGCTCGGCGTCTACCCCCGGCAATGCCCCGTCGAAGTGGTCGTCGCCGCCTTCGAGTGGGGCCGCTACCTGGGCGCGGAGGCCATCGAGCAGGGGGTCGGCGCTTGTTTCACCTCCTGGGCGCGCATGGCCCCCAACACCTTTCCGGCGATGTCCAAGGCCGGCGCCAACTACATGAACGCGCAGTTGATGAAGATGGAGGCGGTGCAGGACGGCTACGCCGAGGGGATCGCCTTGGATCCCAGCGGCTATGTCAGCGAGGGCAGCGGGGCCAATGTCTTTGCCGTGCGCGACGGGACCCTGTACACGCCGCCGTTGGCCTCCTCCATCCTGCTGGGCATCACCCGGGACACCGTGATGACCCTGGCACAGGAGATGGGCCTGCGGGTGGTCGAGCAGGTCCTGCCGCGCGAGTTCTTCTACACGGCCGACGAGGCCTTTTTCACCGGGACGGCCGCCGAGATCACCCCGATCTGCTCGCTGGATGGGCTCCCTATCGCTTCGGGATCTCCCGGTCCGATCACCAAACGGCTGCAGGAGTCCTTCTTCGCTATCGTCGAGGGCCGGGTCGAGGATCGCCACGGATGGCTGACACTGGTGGGCGCATAAACCGCTTGCACCGTTGGGATGTGACGCCGGAAGAGGCCGGGATCCTGCAGCAGGAGCTGCGCCGGCAGTTGCGGCTGGCACCCGACCTGGAGCGGGTGCAGCGCGTGGCCGGCGTCGATGTCTCCTTCCGCGGAGAACGCGCCCGGGCCGCGGTCGTCGTCCTGTCCTTCCCGGCGCTGGCCGCCGTCGACCAGGCCCAGGCGGAGGTGCCCGTCCAGTTCCCCTATATCCCGGGCTATCTCTCCTTTCGCGAGGGGCCGGCCGTGTTGGCCGCCTTCGAAAGGCTGACCCTCTGGCCCGACCTGGTCCTCTTCGATGGGCAGGGCACGGCCCATCCCCGGCGCCTGGGCCTGGCCTGCCACATGGGGCTCTTCCTGGACCTGCCCAGCATCGGCTGCGCCAAGTCGCGGCTCTGCGGCCAGCACGGCCCGTTGGGCCCGCAGCGCGGCGACTGGGCCGAGCTGCGCGACGGGCCGGAGGTCATCGGCGCCGCGCTGCGGACGCGCCCGCGCACGGCGCCGCTGTTCGTTTCGCCGGGGCACCGCATGGACCTGCCCACGGCCCTCCACTATGTGCTGGCCTGTTGCACCCGCTACCGCCTGCCCGAGACTACCCGCCTGGCTCACCGCCTGGCCGGGGCATGGGGCCCTTCCCCGCCCACTAGGACTTTTGGGTGATTGTCCCCCCCGCGGGGCTGTGCTATAATGGGACACACCCAAGCAGCCCGTTGACTCGGCATCCTCGATGCCTGGAGGTGGACGATGCGCAGACGACGAAAATCGGTCACGGTCCCGTTGACCTTGATCCTCCTGGTAGCCGTCGGCGTGGTGCTTTTCCTCCTGTTCGTTCGGCCGGCCCTGGCGTTGAACTTTTACTTCACCGATACGACGCTGCTGGATTTCAACCAGGGATCCTTCTACCACTCGGCGCTTTCCCTGCGCGACGACGGCGAAATCCAGCTCCTGCCCATCGGCCTGGGCCAGCCCTGGGTGCCGGGTAACACTACCGGCCTGGTCCCGATTGCCCGCATGGGGATCGCCCAGGTCAATGGCCACATCTATGTGATCGGCGGAGACACGGGGTCCACCCTGGGTTCGAACGCCGTCTACTTCACCACCGTCTACACCAACGTGCTGACCCCGACGGCGCGCCTGGACGACTGGCAGACCACGACCCCCTTGCCGACGGACATCCTCTTCTATCCCGAGGGACTCTATCGCTGCGATGCCGCGGCTCTCCACTTTACCGAGACCAACAAGACCTTTCTCTATGTCATCGGCGGCGCGGAAGACAACGGCGGCATGAGCACCTACTACGACAAGGTGGCTTTCGCCGAGGTCCTGGCCGACGGCCAACTGGGACCCTGGCAGCTGACGACCGCGCCCCTGCCCCATACCCTTGTCGACATGGAAAGCGCGGTCCTCTACAACCGCCTCTATGTGGTGGGTGGAATGTTTGGCGGGGTGTCCCAGAAAACGGTCTATGTGGCCGAGCCGGACCCGACCACGGGGCAGATCACTGTCTGGTCGACAACGACCCCTCTCCCCACCTTGGCCGTCGGCGGGTACCGGGAGTCGGCGGTGACCGTGGAGCACGGCCGCATCTATGTCTACGGTGGCGGTAGTGGGGTGAGTGGGGCTACCTACTCCTACTTTGTCTTTTTTGGCGAGGTGGATCCGGATACCGGCATGATCCCCAGCTGGAGCGTCAACACCGAGTTCCTGCCGCAGAACTGCTACGCCAGCGAGGGCGCGGCCTACCAATCCGGCTTGCTCCTGGCCGTCGCCGGGGCCTGGGCCTGCGGGGAAGGCGGCTGCAGCCCGACGGGCGACGTGCGCGCGGCCCTGGTGGACCATGGAAGTGGACAGACCTTTGAATGGGTGTCGACCATTGGCATGGATCCGCCCCGTTACTACCACGGCGTCGTCCAGGACGAGATGGGCTGGCTCTACTCGATCGGCGGCTGGGCGCCGGGCACTCCCCCTCCCACCGAGCCCCTCCTGCGGGTGGACATCGCCCCGGCCTACGCCGGGGGTGGAGGCCGCTTTGCGCAGAGCGCCCCGGACAATACGGTGACCTATTACGCCCCCTACGGCACCTTCAGGTCGTCCTACTGGGACGTGCGCCCGGTCCGTTGGCCCGGCTACCATGCCACGCTGACCGGCCTCTCCTGGAACACGACCATCACCAATCCGGCGACTATGGCGATCTCGATGACCTATCGCTACTATAGCCCCGAACTGGGCGATTGGACCCCCTGGTCCGAACCCATAGGTTCGCCGGCCGGCATCAGCGAGACCAGCGCGATTACCTTCCCGTTGACCGCGACGTGTGACTTGTTCCAGTACGCCGTTACCCTCACCGGCAACTTTAACCACATGGAGTTGGCCACCCAGACACCGCAGCTGAACTGGGTGCGCGTCAGCGTACTGGCGCCTCCCGACCTGGAAGCCATGACCCTGACGGTGACGGGTTGCGATACCTGTCCGGGCTTTGTCCCTCTCGGCGAGCCGGTGCAGATCACCCTCGCGGTGCGCAACAACGGCTCCAACCTGCCGCAGGGCAACGGCTTTTACGCGATGATCTTTCCGGCGGGGAGGTCGGACTATGTCCCGGTCGTGCCGGATCTGCCGGCCGGTTGCGATGTCTACAGCCCGACCCAGAGATGTCCCCTGATCATCGGCCTGCAGCCCAACAGCTTCCCGGAGGGGGCCCCGCCGCTCGTGCTGACAACCACCTATACCTTCACAACGGCAGGCATCTACCACCTGGTGGGCTACGTCGATTACAACGATACGCCGTCCAAGCCGGCGCCGATCTATGATGTCTACGAACTCAACGAGTTCAACAACAGGACGTCCGAGCCGCCGGTCCTTGCCGTGGGTTTGAAGTATATCTACCTGCCGTTGATCACCAAGGGCTGGCCGTAGTCGGGTGAAGCGGTCCCGGCGGAAATGTTGACAACCCGGCGGCGGCGTGCTACAGTATATCGTACGCTGGGCTGCGTAAGTGCTGGAAGGAGGCGTCGATGGTGGAGCAGGTCGAACGCTCTTATGAGACGTTCATCGACTTGGCCACGGGTCTCTATGACCGGCGGACGATGTGGTCGCGTTTGGCCGAAGAGATCGCCCGCGCCCGACGCTATCACTATCCCCTTTCGCTCATGTTGTTGGCCTTCGACATGCCGGACCCCGATCGGGCGGTTGGGCAATTGCTGCACCTGTCCAGGCTGCTGAAGCGCCAGACGCGCACGGCCGATGTCCTGGCCCGTTACAGCGAGTGTACCCTGGCCATCCTTCTGCCCTGTACCGACGAGGCGGGCGCCATCAAGCTGGCCGAACGCATCCACCGGCTGGCCCAGGCGGAACTGGCCGACGGCGCAGCAGCGGGGAAAGGACCGCCGTTGTGGATCGGCCTCACCACCGCTTCCCAGGACTATGCGGGGGACAAGATGAACCTGTTGGAGCAAGTCGAGTGGGCGCTGCGCGAGGCCAAGAAGAAGGGAAGCGCGCGCCGTATGGTCGTCGTGCCCATGCCGGCTTCCAGATCCTGAATCGATCCCGATGTCCGACCGCGTTGTATTGCTCAGCACAGGCGGGACCATCTCTATGGCCGATGACCGGGCCCTGGGGGGCGCCGTCCCGACCCTTGGGGGCCGGGACCTCTACCAACGCCTGGGCCGCTGGGCCGGCCGCCTCGAGGTGGTGGAGCACTGCCGCCTGCCCAGTGCCCACTTTACGCTGGAAACCTTGTGGGGCATCTGCCAACGGGTCCAATCCCTGGTGCGCGAGCCCGGCGTCGCGGGGATCGTGATTACCCATGGCACGGACACGATGGAAGAGACCGCCTACCTGCTCGACCTGACGGTGTCCGGGGATGTGCCCATCGTGTTGACCGGGGCGATGCGCGCCGCCTCCGACCCCGGCTACGAGGGCCTGGCCAACCTGCAGGCGGCGCTGCGTGTGGCGGCGGCCCCCCAGTCGCGGGGGCTCGGCGCCGTCGTGGTGATGGAGGACGAGATTCACGCGGCCCGGCTGGTGACCAAGATGCACACGACCAGCCCACGGACGTTCCAGTCGCCCTTCTGGGGGCCGCTGGGGCGGGTCGAGGGGGAGCGGGTGGTCCTGCTGGGCCGGCCGGCGCGGCAGGTCCTGGCGACGGAGCGGCTGGAGGAACGGGTCCTGCTCATCAAGCTGGCCGTGGGGATGGCCGACGACCTGCTGCGCTACGCCGTGGAGTGGGGGATGCGCGGGGTTGTGCTGGAGACGTTGGGCGGGGGGCGTGTGCCTCCCTGGTGGATGCCGACGATCCGCGAGGCGGTGGAGCGGGGCGTGGCCGTGGTTGTCACCTCGCGCTGCCCGGCCGGCTGGGTGGGCGACCACTATGGCTATGCCGGCGCGCACCGCGAACAGGCTGCGGCCGGCGTCCTCTTTGCCGGGGGGGTGAACGGCCCCAAGGCCCGCCTCAAGCTGATGGTCGCCCTGGGCGCGGGGCTCGGCGGGGAGGGGCTGCGACAGGCCTTTGCGCCGGAATCCGACCCCTACCAGGGGGCCGGTTGAGCCGGGGCCGGCGTGGAATGCGCGGTTCCCAGCGGCCCTGGGGCGTCGCCGCCATGGATTGTAGGGGCGTTCTTGCAGGGGCAAGGGTTGTCCCTACGGCAATGCCAGCCATCCTCGCCGGAAATGCGCTAGGGTGTGGGCGAGACGGCGGGCGGGGGCACCGTGGGGGTGGGGACCAGCACGGTGGGGATCGTGTACAGGCCGGGAGCGGCGGTCCAGGGAGCGGCGGTCGGGGGTGGGGTGATATAGGCAAACGGGCGGGGCAGGAGGATCAACACGACGGCGACGGTAATCACGAGGGCGATGAGGATCAGGACCCACAGGGGACCGCCCCACTGGCGCTGTTCTGTTTCCCGCGTCTCCATACGTGACCTCCGATACTCTTCAGTGGCGGTAGTGTACCACGGGAGGGGGAGCCTGTCAACTACTGGTATCTCCTGAAGCATGGTTGGCTGTTTCCCCTGGCCCTTCTTTTTGCCTTCAGGAGAGCGTCCGCTCGACTATCCGGCGGTGCCGGCCCAGGCGGGCGCGCGAATCGATCCGGCGTCGTGCGATCCGTGGCTTGATGTGCCGCTTGCGCAGCGCCTGCCGACAACGCGGGAAGTCATACCCTTTGTCCGCATGCAGCTTGGCGGGCCGCTTCCGCGGCCGGCCGCGCGGACGCTTGATCGGATCGATGGCATCGATGGTCGCCTCCAGCATCCGCGCGTCGTGGACGTTGGCTGCCGACCGGGTCACCGCGAGGGGGGGTCCTCCGCGGTCGACCACAATATGGCGCTTCGAGCCCGATTTGCCGCAATCTGTCGGATTCGGGCCGGTTTCAGCGCCCCCCGGGGGCGGGAACACTCGCCGAGTCGAGCGAGGCCCGCGACCAATCGATTTGGTCGGCTGCGCCCAGTTGGTCCAGCAGCGTCTGGTGCACCTGGCGCCAGATGCCGGCTTGCTGCCAATCACGCAAGCGCCGCCAACAGGTCATCCCGGAACCGCAGCCCAGTTCTTGGGGCAGCATCTCCCACGGGATGCCGGTTCGCAGGACAAAGATAATGCCGGTGAGCGCTGCGCGATTGGGCACGCGAGGTCGTCCTCCTTTGGGCTTGGGCGGCTCCGGTGGTAGCAGGGGAACCACGATGCTCCAGAGTTCGTCGGGTAAGATTGGTTTGGCCATACGGCCATTATACACCCCAAACCGGTCTTGTTAGGCGCTCTGAAGTTGCGGCCGGCCCTGGGCTGTGGTATAATGATCCTGCCATCGATCCGCAAGGACGGTGAGCAGGGACTCTGGCAACAGGATCGTCGCTGGGATCGCGGTGCGACCGAGACGGCGGAATAGGCCCACTGCTATGGCTGCCTCCGGTATCACCGGGGGCGTTTTTGTTTTGGGGAACCCAGGCGGTTAGATAGTGATGGCAGCCGACGCACTGATCCGACTCCAGGGGGTACACTTTACCTACCACGCCGGTACGGAGCGGGCCATCACGGCCCTTCGGGGCATCGACCTGGAGATCGCGGCCGGTGAGCGGGTAGCCATCCTCGGGGCCAATGGCTCGGGCAAATCGACCCTGGCCCGGCACCTGAACGCGCTCCTGTTGCCCACCGCGGGCGACGTATGGGTGCGGGGCCTGAATACCCGGGAGCGGGCTCATTGGCGCGAGATCCGCCTGGCCGTGGCCATGGTCTTCCAGGACCCCGACACGCAGGTCGTTTCGCTGGTGGTGGAGGAAGATGTCGCCTTTGGGCCGGAGAACCTGGGGCTGCCCTCCGAGGAGCTGCGGCGGCGCGTGGACTGGGCGCTGGAGGCCGTGGGCCTGGCGGCGCTGCGCCGGCGTTCGCCGCGGCACCTTTCCGGGGGACAGCGGCAACGCCTGGCCCTGGCCGGCGCCCTGGCGATGCGCCCGGCCTGCCTGGTGCTGGACGAGGCGACCGCCATGCTGGACCCGGCCGGCCGGCGCGCCGTGCACCAGGTTGTCCACGAACTGCACCGCGGGGGGATGACCGTCGTTGCCATCACCCAGGATATCGAGGAGGCTGCCGCTGCCGAGCGCGTGGTGGTCCTGGAGGCCGGCCGCATTGCCCGGCAGGGTCCACCACGCGAGGTCCTGACCGACGAACCGTTCCTGCGCGGCGTGGGACTCGATGGCTCGCCGATGGCGCAGGTGGCCCGGCAGCTGCAGGCGCGCTGGCCGGCCTTCCCGGTGGACCTCCTTACGGCAGCCGAGCTTGCCGCGGCGCTGCGGGCGCACGCCCTGGGAGCCACCCTATGACGACACCGCTGATCGAGGCCCGCGACCTCTGGCACACCTATATGCGCGGCACGCCGCTGGAGACCGTGTCGCTGCGCGGGGTCTCGTTCACCGTGGACCCCGGCGAGGTCGTCGCCGTCATCGGGCCCACCGGGTCGGGCAAATCGACCCTGCTTCAGCACCTCAACGGCCTCCTGCGCCCGCAATCGGGTACGGTGCGCGTGGCCGGCCTGGACCTGGCCGACCCGCAGACGGACCTGCGCGCCCTGCGGATGCGCGTGGCCCTGCTGTTTCAAAACCCCGAGGACCAGCTCTTTGAGCAGTATGTGGCCGACGATGTCGCCTTCGGCCCCTTGCAGATGGGGCTGCCGCGGGACGAGGTGCGGGATCGGGTGCGCCGGGCGATGGCGCTGGTGGGGCTGCAAAGCGAGGTCTACGGCAACCGCCTGACGATGGGGCTCAGCGGCGGCGAGCGCCGCCGGGCGGCCCTGGCCGGGATCCTGGCATTGGAGCCCCAGGTGCTGGTCCTGGACGAGCCCACCGCCGGCCTGGACCCGCGCGGCCGGCGGGAGCTGCTCGCCTTCCTGGACTCGTGGCGCCGCCGGGATGGGCGGGCCATCGTCTGGGCCACCCACACCATGGCCGAGGTAGCCACGATGGCCGATCGGGTCTATGTGCTGGCCGAGGGGCAGATCGCGCTGCAGGGCAGCCCGCGGGAGATCTTTGCCCACGGGCAGGAGCTGCTCGCCCTGGGGCTGGAGCTGCCGCCGATCCGCCAGGTCCTGGAGGAGCTGGTCCAGGCCGGCCTCCTGCCGCCGACGGAGGCCATCACGGTGGAGGAGGCGGTGCCGGTGTTGGAAAAACTGCTATGAGCGAGTTCGAGGTGTTGCGCTTCCTGGCCATCGGCCGGTATCTGCCCACCGGCTCGATCCTGCACCGCCTGGACCCGCGGGTCAAGCTGACCTCGGTCGGCCTGCTGATGCTCGCGCTGATGTTGCGGGCCGGGCCGGCCGTCGTCCTGGTCGGGCTGTTGCTGGCCCTGGCCTTGCTGGCCCTGGCGCGGTTCCCCTGGGCGTATGCGCTGCGCGGTCTGCGCCCGCTGCTGCCCCTGTTCCTCGTGGCCCCCCTGCTGCAACTGCTCTTCTATCCCCACCGCCAGGCCGTTGCCGAGGGCAGCCTGGCGATCTTTTCCTGGGGGCCGGTGGTGATCAGCGGGGCCGGCCTGATCTCCCTGGGGGTCCTCCTGTTGAGCATGGTGGATGTCGTCCTGCTGCTGACGCTGCTGACGGCCATCGCCGATGTCACCGAAGTTGTCCACGGGATCGAGGGTATGCTGCGCCCATGGCAGCGCCTGGGGCTGCCGGCGCACGAGGTCGCCCTGGTGTTGACGATTGCCCTGCGTTTTGTCCCACTGCTGGGCGAGGAGTTGGAGCGGCTCATGAAGGCCCAGGCGGCGCGGGGCGCCGATTTCGGCCGGCGACGCGGGGGCCTGCTGCGCCGGGTGCGCGGCGTGCTGCCGTTGCTGGTTCCCCTGTTCCTGGCCGCGCTGCGCCGCGCCGAGGAACTGGCGGTGGCGTTGGAGGCCCGCGGATACGTGGGGGGCAAGGGCCGGACTCACCTGGTGCGCCTGCGGATGCGGCCGGCCGATGTCGCCGCCCTCGTGTTGGCCGTCGTCGTCGTCGTGGCCCTGTGGATCGTGGACTTGGGTCCGGTGGAACAGGCCGCGGCCCTGGGGCTGCGAGGACTGCTGGGGAGGTGATCGCCGGGGAAACTAGCGTGTCGGACCGTCCGTGGAGCGTAGAATGAGGAGGTTGGAAATGAAAATCACCACCCGCCAGATCGCCATCACCGCCGCCATGATCGCCATCGTCATCCTGTTGGGGGCGCCTCCGCTGCGCCTGGGGTACATTCCCTTTCTCCTGGGAACCGCGATCACCCTGATCCATATCCCGGTGATCATCGGGGCCGTCCTGGAGGGACCCATCGTGGGGTTGATCATCGGCCTGCTCTTTGGCCTCTCCAGCCTGCTCTGGGCCTACTGGGCGCCGACCGGGCCGGGCGACCTCTACTTCCGCAACCCCCTGCTCTCGGTGCTTCCGCGGCTCTTCATCGGCCCTATGGCCTACCTGGCCTACCGGCTGGTGCGCGCCCCGCGGCGCTGGAAGCCGATCCTGGTCCTGGGGCTGATCCTGGCCGTGGCCATTCTCGGCCCCATCCTGGGCTACGGCACGACGCTGCTGGGGGGCGACGCCGGCCTGCAGCGGCTGGTGCTGATCTCCTGCCTGGTGCTGGGGCTCCTGGCCCTGGCCGGCCTGGCGCTGGTCCTGGCCACGCACAGCGAGCTGGCGGCCGGCGGGGCTGCCGCCGTGGTCGGGACGTTGACCAACACGGTGCTCGTGCTGACGATGCTGGGGGTCCTGAGCAGCGCCGGGGTGGCCAACCCGCCGCTCCCCTGGAGCCTGCTCCTGGCCATCGGCCTGACCAACGGCTTGCCGGAAGTCGTCGTCGCGGTGGTCCTCACCGTGGCGGTCGTGGCCGCATGGAAGCAGATCGAGGTGGGCAGGAAAGGGGCGCGCATCCTGCAGGACTGAAACGTGAAGGCGTGAGATAGGGAGAGAAAGGTTCTCCCGTTTCGGCTTTTGCGCCGCGCCAGGGATTACCCTGCGCCGCCAGGAGGTATCCGCATGCTTCTCTGTGTCGACATCGGCAACACCAATATCGTCCTGGGGCTCTACGATGGCGAGACCCTGGCCCATCACTGGCGCATCGCCACCGGCCGCGAGCGCATGGCCGATGAGTACGGCCCGCTGCTGCTGGTCCAACTGCAGCATGCCGGCCGGCAGCCCGCCGACATTCACGATGCGGCCCTGGCCAGTGTCGTCCCCCAGCTGACGGGAGTCTTCGTAGAGCTGTGCCAGCGCTATGTTGGGGTGGACCCGCTAGTGGTGGACGCCGGCGTCCGCACCGGCGTGCGCCTGCGCGTGGACAACCCCCGCGAGGTAGGGGCCGACCGGGTACTGGACGCCGCCGCGGCCTTTCGCAAGTACGGCGGGCCGGCCTGCGTCGTGGACTTTGGCACGGCCACGACTTTCGATGCCATCTCCGCCGAGGGGGACTACCTGGGCGGGGCCATCGCCCCGGGTGTCGGCGTCGCCGCCTGGGCACTGGCGGAGCGCACCGCCAAGCTGCCGCGGGTGGAGATCGCGCCTCCGCCCCAGGTGATTGGGCGCAATACGGTCCACAGCATGCAGTCCGGCCTCTTCTTTGGCTATGTCGGCCTGGTAGAGGGCATGGTGGCCCGCTTCCGCCGGGAGCTGGGCGACGATATGCGGGTCATCGCTACCGGCGGGCTGGCCGAGCTCATCGCCCGGGAGACGCGCGTCTTCCAGGCCGTGGACCCATGGCTGACGCTGGAGGGGCTGAGGCTGATCTATGGGTTGAATCGCTGATCGGGTGAGGGGGCCGATTCCCCAGGTCGAGCACCGATACCCGATATCTTCCCTAGAGATCCCTCCTCCCGAATGAGTGGATCGCCACCCCCAGGGCGAGGGCGATGTAAAGCGCCGTGTAGATCACCATAGCCGTGCTGGGAGCGGTGGCGGCCGTGAACGGGGAGAGGTTCAGCTCGCGCATGATCGGCGGCTGCATCAGGTAGGCGGCGCGGCGCCACATCGTCTCGCCGGGCACGAGCAGGCTGGAGATGATGCCGATGTTCACCGCCGGCTCGATGTGCAGAAAAGCGCCGACCTGCTCCACCCAGCCGCCGACAAAGGCCAGGCCGTAGAGCATAAAGACGGCCACCCCGTTGCCCATGGGCGGCAGGCGCGTTCCCCCCAGGATGGAGAGGGTCAGGAAGCATACCCCTTCCAGAACCATCAGGGCGAGTCCTTCCCCCAGGTGGGGCGGCAGGTAGCCGGCCAACCCCCAGACGATGGCCACGAACCCGGCCCCCACCGCCACAACAAAGATGGCCAGCATCGTCGTCAGCCCCAGCCATTTTCCCAGGACCACCTCCCAGCGTCGCAGCGGCTTGGTGACGATGGTCTGGATGGTGCCTGAGGCGATCTCTCCGGAGATGGTATCGGCCGAGATCAGCACGGCCAGCATCACCCCCAGGGAGCAGACCCCGTAGAGGGCCATCATCAGCAGGACGTTGCTGAGCTGCGCCCGGACCATGGTGGAGGCGCCGCTCGCCGAGAGATCGCGGTACATGAAGTAGAAACCGGTGGTGAACAGGCCCAGCGCCACCAGGCCGATCACCAGGATGATCCAGAACAGCCGGCGCTGACGGGCCTCGAGAAAGGTCAACTGCGCTACGACGAGTACGTTCATCCTTCGTCCTGCATGATGCGCATGAACAGCTCTTCCAGCGGCAGCCGCCGCGGGGCCAGGGCGTAGAGTTGGGCCCCGCCCTCCACCAGCCAGCGGGCGATGGCCGGCAGGGACTCGCGGTCGGCGATGACCATGGTCAGGGTCTGGCCGTGCGCGGCGGTCACCTGCCCCCAGCGCTCCAGGCCGGCCTGCAGCTCCGGCGTGAGCCCGGCGGCCCGTATCTCCACCTCCGTGCTCCCGCCGGTGAGCTCATCCAGCATGCCGCTGCGCACGATCCGCCCCTGTTTGATGATGGCCACCCGGTCGCAGGCGGCCTCAACCTCGCTCAGGAGGTGGGAGTTGAGGAAGACGGTCACCCCGGCCTGGCGCAGCTCGGCGATCAGGTCGCGCACCTCGCGCCGGCCCAAGGGGTCCAGTCCGGAGGTGGGCTCGTCGAGAAAGACCAGGTCCGGCGCGTTCAACAGGGCCTGAGCCAGCCCGATGCGCTGCAGCATGCCCTTGGAGAACTCGGAAAGGCGCGAATCGGCCCGGTCGGCCAGGCCGACACGCTCCAGGAGCTCCCAGACACGCCGGCGGCGCGCCGCGGCCGGCATGCGGTAGAGCCGCCCGTGCAGGTCGAGAAAGGAGCGTGCCGTCAGCCAGGGGTGGAAACGAAAGTGCTCCGGCAGGAATCCGACGCGGCCCATCACGGCGGGGTCGCCGGGGGCGCGGCCCAGGACGCGGGCCTGGCCCGCGCTAGGACGGACCAGGCCCAGCAGCATCTTGAGCGTGGTGGTCTTTCCGGCACCGTTGGCCCCCAGGAACCCCAGCACCTCGCCGCGCTCCAGGGATAGCGTCACTCCGTCCACGGCGACCGTGGAGCCATAGAATTTGCGCAACTCGTGGGCCTCGATCACCGGCATGGGTTGTCCTGGGATGGAACGGGCCTTAGCGGAACGAATCGGCCATCTGCAGGAGCTGCTCCGGGCTGATGTCTCCGGCCAACACATAGATCGTGCCGTCGCGCTGCCACAGCAAGATCCTGGCGGGCTCGCCGGGGGACTGCGCGCCGGACTGTTCCAGCAGCAGCCCGGTGACGCCGTCCACCGTGACCTCGTGGAACTGGGCCACGTTGGTGGGCAGGGGGATCACCAGGGTGCTGGTCCAATCGATCTCTCGGGCGACGCGGCGGGCGTCGGCCGGCGGCATGCCCAGGAAGAGGAGCAGGGCCTCGCCCATCTGCGCGGGCTCGATGCCGGCCGGCAGCGTGACCTCGGGGCTGGGGGTCTGCAGCAGCAGGATGGTGCCGCGGTCCGCGCGGTAGACCCGGGAGACGACCGGCGCAATGTCGGCGGTGACCGGGAAGGTTTCCGCCTCGGGCAGCTTGATCTCTGTGATGCCGACGGCGTCGAGGAGGGCCTGGGCCTGTTCGCGCCGCACGTCGACGCGCACGGCCGGCCCCACCTGCACGGTGAAAGAGTCCAGGACCGCGCCGGACGGCAGCCGCGTGGGGCTGCGCACGGGGAACCCGGCCATGGCGTCCGCCGCCGCGGCGTCCGCCGCCGCCTGCGGCGTGCCGGCCTTGCGCAGCACCGTGGGCTCGCCCAAGGCGGCCATCACCAGGTCTTCCATTCCGGCCAACTGCTCCAGGCGGGCCGGGTCGATCGGGATGACGGCGAACTTGCGCACGCGGAAGAGACCCAGGAAATCGGCAGCCGCCTGGCGGATCGGGGCGAAGCTCAGGAGCACCGCCAGGAGGATCACCGCTGCCAGCCCGATAGCCGCGGGGCGCCAGCGGCGCATCCCGGCCGGCGGCGCGGCGGTGCGCCCGGCCGGCCGGGCCCGCTTCCAGAAGCGGGCCAGGGCCTGGGTGTCGCTGGAGCCCGGCTCCGGCATTGTGTCCAGCGCCCGCAGATGGTTGGCCACCTCCGATCCCTGCTGGCGCAGGTGGGCCACTTCTTCCCGGCAGCGGCTGCACCGCGCCAGGTGGGACTCCACGGCGGCCTGTTCTGGGGCAGAAAGCGCCTGGTCCAGGTAAGCCTGCAACTTGCCGGTATCACATCTCATCGCCTTTTCCTCCTTGGGCTGTGGCCAGCGCCCGGTACTGCCTCTCGAAAGCGGCTTTGGCACGGGCCAGCAAGGTGCCGACGGAGCCCAGGGCGATGCCTGCGGCATGGGCCAGCTCGCGGTAGCTCAGGCCGGCGTAGTACAGGAGCAGGAGCCGGGCCTGGCGGGCGGGCAGCGTGGCCAGGGTGCGGCGCACGACCTCTTGCTCCTCGCTGCGCACGGCCTCCTCGGCCAGGTCGCCCCCTGTCAGGTTGCCGTCGCGCTCAGGTGCGGTTCGCTCCTGCCGGCGCTCCCGACGCTGCCGGTCACGCCGGGCGTTGTACGCCAGGTTGGTGGCCACGCGATAGAGCCAGGCCCGCGCATTGTGCTCGCGGCCCGGCAGGAAACGCTGCCGGTAGAGCCGCAGGAACGCCTCCTGGGCGACGTCTTCGGCCTCCTCGACCGACCCGAGCAGGCGAACGAGCGTTCGGGCGAGGCCCTGGTAGTGGGCCAGGAAAAGGCGCTCGAACTCGGCCTCTTCCCACGGTCCGGGCTTCACCGACCACCACGCCTCGATCATCCTGTCGCGCTCCTTGCTGGTTTTGCCTCTGCTCCTATAACACCGCCAAGGGGCGTCTTGTGACAGGAGGGACCATCTCAGGGGCCAAACCACCAGCCGGCGAAAGCCAGGAGGGCCGCTGCCGGCAGCAGCCAGCGCGTGTAGAAGCGGGCCGCTTCGGGCAGAAATGGACGGCGCCCCCAGATCTCGAATGCCGTCAGGGCGGCGAGGACGGCGGCGATGGCGGCCAGCGGGGTCCAGGCTTCCGATCCGGAGAGGAGCCCGCCGGCGCGCAGGGCGACGGCGACCAGGCCGGCCTGCGCCGCCAGCTCCAGCAGTTCCAGCGCCCGGGCGAGCGCCAATGGGCGGCCTCCCAGACCGGACAGGGGCGCATCGTAGGCGTCGCGGTCCCACAGCGGCCAGGGCAGCGTGGCCAGGAGCATGGCCGCGGCGGCGGCGCCGACCAGCGCCCGGGGCAGGGTCAGGGGCCCGTTCGGCGACAGGGAGGCCTGGCCGCTGAGCAGGGCCACGGCCGCGCAGCTCAGCAGCAGGGGCCAGAAGCGGGCGATCTCGGCGGCGACCTGCCGGTAGGTGCCCAGGCCGGCCGGCGCGTGCTCGGAGAGGCCGGCCGCGGCCAGCCGGGCCAGGGCCGGCGCCAGCAGCAGCAGGGAGTATAGGAGCAGCCCGGCGGCCGTGTCCTCCCCGAGCAGCCAGCGGGGCCAGGGCAGCATGCCCAGGGCTACGGCCAGGGCCGCCAGCCCCAGGAGCAGGGGCCCGGCGGCGCGGGCCTGGGGGCTGGCCGCGGCCGGCCGGCCTTTGCCGGCTAGGCGGCCCAGTTCGGCCAGGGGCTGCCATGGCGGGGCGGCCGGGCGCCGCCGCGCTGCGGCGGCCAGCCAGGACGCCGTCCCGCGGACCAGCCCACCCCACAGCAGCGCGCTCAACAGGCCCGGACAGAGCAGGCTCCGCAGCAGGTGTTCCCATATCCTCATGGCGGCCCCTCCTGCCCCCCCCGCGGCCGCCGGCGCCAGGCCTCTAGGATGGCCGCCAGGATGGCCTCCGGGGCCGGAGGACAGCCCGGAAGGACGGGGACCACGGTTTCTTCGCCCGCGCAGTCCCCGATCTGCAGCCGCACCCAGGGCCGCGGTGCCTGGGACTCTAGCTGCTGAACATATTCGGCCAGCGGCGCCCGCAGGGGGCCGCACAGCAGCAGCACGTCGGCATGGAGGGGCGATTCGACCAGCCGAACCCCCCGCCGCGCCGCGCCATAGCGCGTCGTCAGCGCGGCTTCGGCCTCCAGGGCGCAGCCGCCACATCCGGCGCCGTCCAGCAGACAGACGAGGATCGCCATCTCAGGGTCCTCCGACGCCCACGACTGCCTCCCGCAGCACTGCCAGCACCGGGGAGGGATAGATCCCCAACACCAGCAGGGCCACGATGAGCAGCCCGATGACCAGCAGTACAGGCCAGGGAGGCTGGCGGAAGGTCACCGTCTGCTCGGTAGGCAGGAGGATGGGCCACAGGGCCCGCACCATGGCCAGCAGGAAGAGCGCCCCGGCGACGAATATCCCGGCCAGGTAGAGCCAGCTCCGCGACAGCGCCTCCAGGTAGAGCATCCAGCGCCCGGCGAAACCCAGGAAGGGGGGGATGCCGGCCAGGCTCAGGATGGCGACGATCAGCCCCAGCCCAACCATCGGCATGCGGTAGCCGACGCCGACCAGCCCGGCCACGTCGTCCCGCCCCGTGCTCCACTCCAGCGTGCCGATACAGGTCAGCAGCAGCACCAGGGCCAGTCCATGGTGCAGCGTCAGGAAAAAACCGGCCTGGAGCCCCACGGCGTTGGCCAGCCCGAAAGCCAACAGGATGAGGGCCACATCGTACGATGCGGCGTAGGCTGCCAGCCGCTTCCAACGCTCCTGCCCGCTGGCCAGGAGCGCGGCGACGATGGCGGCGACGACGGCCCCCCCGATCAACCAGGGCGCGGCCGTCGGGTTGTCGAGGATGAGCTCGGGGAAGCGCAGGAAGCTCCTCCCCAGCAGGAGCAGCCCCGCCCCCTGGACCAGGGCGACCAAGGTGCCGGTGACGGCGGTGGAGGTGTGGCCGGCCAGGTCGGGAAACCACAGGTGGAAGGGGACCACGGCCGTCCCCAGCCCAAATCCTACCACAAGCAGGCCGAAGGACAGCTTGACCATGGCTACCTGTTGCGGGGCGTCTTGGAAGAGCCCCAGGGTGAGAAAGCCCAGCACCAGGGCCATGCCCGAAAGGACCATCATCGTCAGGTACTTGAGCCCGGCCATCAGGGCTGGGATAGGCAGCAGGCCGATCGGCTCGTGCGGCTGGTCCACCGTACTCAGGACGATGGCCAGGCCGACGATCTCTAGCAGCAATGCGACCACGAAGGGGTCGTCCAGCAGGACGATGGCGCAGGTGATCCCCAGTACAAAGAGGACGACGGGGATCGGGAGCTCGCCCTGGCGCAGGACATAGGCGCCGACGATGATTGCCCCGGCCAGCAGCAGGAAGGCATAGATAAAGAGCTGGCCCATGGCGTTCAGGCCGAAGAGGGCGCCCATCAGGCGGACGGACTGGTTCAAGGGAATATACACGCAGATATAGCCCTCCAGGATCAGGGCCAGGCCGGCGGCCCAGAGGACCATGTGCCTGTGCCGCCCCATCAGGTAGGCGTACAGGGCAAAGACGATGGGCAGCAGGATCAGCAGCAGGTACAGCATTCAGTCCCACTCCTCGGCCGAGGGCAATCGCCAACGGTGCAGTCGCAGGTTGAAGAGCTGTGCCAGGTAGGCCGAGCCCAGCGCCAGCAGGATGCTGACGGCGCTCAGCAGGCCGAGCGCCAGCAGTCCCATGCTGCCCGAAAGGACGGTGTAGAGAAGGTCAACGCTGCTGATGCACAGCAGCAGCCCGACGCTGACCTCCTGCATCTCCTGGGCCAGCAGGACGATCAGGATGCCGGAGAGCGCCAGCCAATACCAGACCAGGTCGACATAGCCCCCCAACTCTCCGGCCGCGGGGGCCGTGGCCCGTGTCAGCGGATAGATGACGGCCAGGGCATGCGCCGCGATGACCAGGACGGACAGGGAGGCGATGGGCAGGAGATAGTTCGCCAGGCGAAAGCGCTCTTGCTCCCCGCGGCGGGCGACCCTCCGGGCCGCCCAGCGCAGGCGGGCCGCGGTGACCTCGTCGATGGCGGATTCGCTCTCCGGGACCGCCCGGTGCCGGGTGACGACGGTGATGGCCAGGATGGCGACGACGGTGAACCCGGTGATGCCCTTGACCAGCACGATCTGGCTGACGGAAAGCGGTCCGATGGCCAGGTCGGGCGTGGCCAAGGGAAAGCGCGCCAGTAGGATGCAGAGCAGGGCATATTGCCCCAGCAGGCCGGCCAGCGTGATCCACCAGTTGCGAAAGACGATGAGCAGGCTGCCAAAGGCGATGAACCCGGCCCAGAGCAGCAGTTCGGTTGGCAAGTGCAGCGGTCCGATGTCCATAGGCTTATCTCGTCAGGACGATCAACACGACGGCCGCGGCGACGAGCACGACCAGCAGGAAGTAGGTCGTGTGTCGCTCCAGGAAATTGACCAGGCTGTGCAGGGCTACGGCCAGGAGGCCGGCCAGCCGCCCAAGCAGACCAAAGAGCGAGGTCGGCCGGCTGACCCAGGCCAGCCAGCCCGTCTCTTGGGACAGGACCGGCAGCGGCTCCTGGAGCGGCCCGTGGCCCGGGGCCGCCGGGGCTGCGGCGCCCTCCTCCACGCCCGCGGCTCCTTCCTGGGGCACGGGGGGGGCGGCCCGGCCGGGGGAGGCCCCGAGCGCCGCCAGCGCTCCACTCCACCAGGCCCCCAGGCCGCCGATAATCAGGAACAGGAGCCCCCAGGCCGGCAACCATGGCGCCAGGGGCCCCAGCGCCGTGGACACGGAGGCGTCCGCGGCCAACGCCGGCAGCGCGGGCAGCCAGGCGTTCGCCTGGCCGCTCAACGGGCCGATCCAGGGAGCGGCCAGGCTGCCCAGGGGAAGCAGCCCGACCAGGGCGGCTATCACGCGCTGCACCGCCCCCTCGGCGCGGGAAGGTGCCGGCGCCCCCTCGGGGACCAGGGTCCAGCCCCGCCACAGGTAGGCCAGCGTGAGCGGCGCGGCCAGCAGCAGAAAGGGCAGGTAGAAGGCCCGGCCGGCCTGGAAAAGCCCCAGCACCAACAGCCAGCGGCCGACGAAGCCGAACGACGGCGGCAGCCCCAGGGACTGCCAGGCCCCGACGAGGAACAGCCCCTGGCGCAGAGGACGGTCCAGGCCCTTGGTCAGAGCCAGGTGAAAGGCCACCTTGCTCAGGAGCAGGTCCAGCAGCAGCAGGAGTCCGGCAGCGATCCCCAGGGGGCCGCTCAACCCCAGGGCGATCCAGACCAGCCCCAGCCGGGCCACGGTGTCTCCGGCCTGGACGCGGCGGCTGCTCTCCTGCCGCAGGGCCAGCACCGCTCCGAGCAGCAGACCGGCCGTGCCGACGATCAGCGCGAACTCCCGGGGCGCCTGCGCTGCCGTCAGCGGCAGCAGGCGCAGCCAGAAATAGAACCCTGGGAGCAGGCTCCAACTGCCCAGGAGCAGGGTGCTGACCGGCCCGGGACTCTCGGCCACCCCCATGGCCCATATTTGGAACGGCACCAGGGCCATGCGCACCCATGCCGACAGCAGCAGGAGCGCCATGGCCAAGGGCGCCACCGCCCCCGCCTCCAGAAGCGTGTGGTCCCAGGTGCCGGCCGCCTGCCCGATCCCCACCAGGGCGAAGAGCAGCGGATAGCCCGCCAGATGCTGGCTGCCCAGGAACCACTCGGCGATCCCCGGTGTGGGCAGGGCGCCCCGGCGGTAGACGAGCAGGAAGTAGGTGATCAGGAGGAGGGCTTCCCACCCGGCAAAGGCCAGGAGCAGGTTGGCGCTGCTGACGATCAGGAGAAAAACGGCCGGCAACAGGAGGAGGAAGGGGGCCCAGGAGCCCTCTTCTTGCGCCGCGCCCAGGCTCATCCACAGCAACAACAGGAGGGCGGGGCCGGCGGCCAACATGGCCATGGTCGCGGAGAGGGTGTCAAAGTGCAGGGTCACCGCCGTCGCCCAGCCGTTCCCCGGCAGCCATTCCCAGAGGACGATGGTCCCCGGCCCGCCGGGCAGGAGCAGCGGGATCGGCGAGGCCAGGCCGATGGCCATGGCGGCCCATGCGGTCCAGCGCGGGCGTAGCCAGCGGGCCGCCAGCAGCAACGCGATGCCCCCGGCGGCGAGAATAGCGCTCGTGTACAGGATGGCCCGGGTCACCGATTCACCTCACTAGGCAGGAGGAACAGAGTTCCCAGGAAGCCACGATCACGCCGACCAGTTCGAGCCGTTGCCCCAGCAGGGTCTGGGGCAGGGCGGCCAGGTGGACCAGGGTGGGCGGCGTCCGCCACAGGCCGGCCAACCGGCCGGATTCGTCCACCTGGACCCGCACCGCCAGGGGGCCGGCCGGGGCTTCCACCCGCGCCTGGCCTTCGCCGGCCGGGATGTCGAACACCGCGCTGCGGACGGGACCCCCGGGCAGGTTGTCGGCGATGGTCTCGATCAGGCGCAGGCTCTCCAGGACCTCCAGGACCAGCACCATCCAGCGGGAGAAGACATCGCCGCCGCCCTGGGTCACCACCTGGAGGTCCAGCTCGCCGTAGGCGGCGTAGGGCTGGTCCCGTCGCATGTCGCCGGTGCCCTCGGCCGCGCGCAGCGGCGGGCCGCCCACTCCCTGTTCCTCGGCCTGCTCCTTGGTCAGCAGGCCGACGCCGATCAGCGGAGCTACCGCCGCCCGGCTGGAGATCACCCGGTGGGCCAGCCGATAGACGGCGCCCTTGAGGTGTCGGACCAACTCGGGCACGGGGGCCAGGTCCGGCAGGTCTTGCCGCAGCCCACCGGGGAAGGCCAGTCCGGCGAAGAAGCGCTGCCCCGTCAGGCGCTGGCGGGCCCGGATCACCTCCTCGCGCAGCTCCATGGCGCGGCCGGCATGATGGGGCAGGCCGGCCAGTTGCAGCACGCGGCCCAGCGCCGCGAGGTGGTTGGCGATGCGCTCCATCTCGGCCAGCAGGGTCCGCAGGAAGCGGGCCCGCGGCGGCACCTCCAGTCCGGCCAGCTTCTCCAGGGCCTGGCAGTAGGCCAGGGCATGGGCATGGGCCGTGTCGGCGCAGCGGTGCGCCAGGCCGGCCTGCCCCTCGTCCAGGGAGAAGCCGGCCCACTCCTCGGGCCGGGGGGAACGGGGCCGCAGCACCGCCATCTCGGCGGCCTGCACAACCCCGTTCTCCAGGGTCAACTGTAAACGCAGGGCTCCAGGCCATCCGGTATGGAAAGGCCCGAGCGGGAGGGTGTAGCGCATGCCAGCAACCCCGGCTCAGACAAAGTAGAGTATGACCACGACGGAGATGCCCCAGAGCACCAGATTGATCAGGAAGGGAATATCGCCCAACAGGATCTCCTCGGGACTTCCGCCGCTGTTCTTCTGGTAGACCAGGTACAGATAGCGGAAGACGGCATAGATGACAAAGGGGATCGTTGCCATCATGTAGGGAATGCGGTTGGTGTAACGGTAGGGCATGGTCTCCCACTCGGTGCCGAAGAAGGTGTAGAGGGAGTAGGCCATGATGGTGCTGGCGGTGACGATCGAGATCATCTCCTCCAACAGTCCCGCGGAGTACTCCCGGAGGATGTGGCGATGGTTGCCGGCACCGCCCTCCAGGAGTAGCAGTTCGTGCCGCCGTTTGGCCAGCCCCAGGAAGAGGGCCAGCAACGTCATGCAGACCAGCAGCCATGGCGAGATGGACACCTCGATGGCCACGGCCCCGCCGGCCGCGCGCAGGACGAAACCGGCGGCGATGGCAAAGAGGTCGACGATGACGACGTTCTTCAGCAGGAAGGAGTAGGCCAGCATCAGGCCAAAGTAGATGAGCAGGATGCCCCCGAAGTAGGGATTCATCAGAAAGGCGATGGGGGCAGCGGTGACCATCAGGGCCATGGCGGCGGCGATCGCTACCCGCGGATTCAGGAGCCCGGCCGCCAGGGGGCGGTTGCGTTTGACCGGGTGCGCGCGGTCGCGCTCGATGTCGGCACAGTCGTTGATCAGGTAGACGGCGCTGGAGGCCATGCAGAAGAGGGCAAAGGCCAGCAACGCTTCGGCCAGGGCAAGCGGGTACTTGAAAAGCTCCCGCGAAAAGACCACGCCGGCAAAGACAAAGATGTTCTTGGTCCATTGGCGCGGGCGCATGCTGATGAACAGGTAGCGCAGCAAGGTGCTCTCTCCAGAGAACGAAAACTTTCCCGACGGCCGGGAACGGCCCTATGATACCGCAACTCAGGGGGTACGTCAACTGAAGTTTACAACCTGCCGGGACGATGCTATAATGGGCCCGTCAGGAAAGCGCGTGTACGAGGATAGGGCCCATGTCTCGTCGTTGGAACTGGCAGCGGATCGCGGTCGTCGCGGGCGTCGTCATCTTTTTTCTGGGAGCCTTGACGGCGGCCCTTTTTTTCCTGGCGCCCGGCAGCAACCCGGCAGTACGGGCCATCAAGATCGGCATCGCCATTGCCCTGATTGTCAACTGGGGGCTGATGAACATGCCCAGCCCCAAGCCGCCCACGGGGGACTTTATCCTCGGCGTGGCGGCGTTGGGCGAAGAGAAGAAGCCGGGCGAGGCCCTGGCCGGCCGCGTGCGTCCGCCGCCCATGCGGCTGGTGCCCTGGGGCCGGAAGCGTATCCCCGTCGAGACCCCACTCGATGAGCATGGCCAACCTTTGCCCCTCCTGCCGCCTCCGCTGGGCAGCGAGGATGTTACCGATGTGGTTTGTCACCAGATCCAGGTGGACCTGGAGGACAAGGCCTGCCATGGCGCCGCGCTGTGGCGTATGCCCTTTGTCTCCCGGGTCGAGGAGGCCCAGGAGTTGGGCCGCAGCCAGAAGGTCGATGCCGTGCTGTGGGGCTGGGTGTCGGCCGATGAGCCCTCGGCCATCGTCCCCTGTTTTAGCCTGCTGCGCTCGTTGGAGTCGGCGCCCCTGTTGGGCTACGCCCGGCTGATGGGGCTTCCTTCCTTCCGCCTCAGCCAGGAGCGCATCAGCCGCCTGCCGCGGCCGGCCATCGGCGCCACCTTGCTCACCTCCTTCACCGTTGGGCTGGCGCACTATGCCTGCGGCCGCTACGAAGAGGCCGTGAACGAGTTCAAGGCGGCGTTGATCCGGGCTATGATCCAGGCGGACACGTACGCCCAGCACGATATGGCCACCACCGGCGTCATTCACTTTTTCCTGGCCAATGCCTACTTCTTCCAGCAGAGATGGGAAGAGGCTGAAAAGTCCTACCGCACGGCTGCCGAGATATTTCCGCAACTGGCGGCCTGTCATCACAACCTGGCCCTGCTCTACTGGCGCCAAAAGAACCTGGATGGGGCCGAGGAGGAGTTGCGGCTGGCCCTGCAGTTGGAGCCCCACAGCGCCCTCGTTCACTACAGCTTGGGCCTGATCTGCCGCGAACAGGGGCGGCTGGCCGAGGCGATCGGCGAGCTCCAGACCGCCAGCCGGATCGACCCCCAAAGGGCCGAGGTCCATCGGCTGCTTGGCCTGATCTACTGGCAGCAGAAGCAGATCGCCGAGGCCTTTGCCGCGTTCCGTCAGGCCCTCGTCATCCACCCCACCTATGCCGATGTGCACCGCGACCTGGCCGACCTCTACCAGGACCGGGGGATGCTCGACCTGGCGCTCAAGGAGCTGAACCAGGCCATCTCCCTGGAGCCGGAGAATCCCGAGAGCTTCTTGCGCCTGGGACGGCTTCATCGCCAGCGTGAGGACCTGGAAGCCGCCGAAGAGGCCTACCATACGGCGCTGCGCATGAACCCCAACTTTTCCGAAGCCCACTACGAACTGGGGCTGATCTATAAGCGCCAGGGAAAGACCGACCGCGCCGCCAGCGAGTTCCAGGAAGCGTCGGCCAAGATCACGGCCGACACCACCGAGACGCACATCAACCTGGGCCTGGCCTACCGCAGCCAGAACCGCCTGGCCGACGCCGAGGCCGAGTTCAGCCACGCCCTGGAGCTCGACCCCCAGAACGCCGAGGCGCACTACTGCCTGGCCCTGGTCTACTACGACCGCGGTCAACCCAACATGGCCATCATCAAGTTGGAAGAGACCCTGGAGATGGATCCCAACTTGGTGCCGGCCTACGACATGCTCAGCCGCATCTACCAGGAGCGCGGGGAGTTGGAGCGGGCGGTGGAGGTGCTGCGGCGCAACCTGCGCAATCGCCCCGACGACGCCGAGGCGGCGTACCGCCTGGCCAATATGGTCGTCGCCCAAGCCCGGGCGCGCAAGATGCCCCAGGGCATCGCCGCGGCGATCGACCTGTACAAGCGGGTCATCCAACTGCAGCCCAACCATGCCGAGGCCCACTTCAACCTGGGGCTGGTCTACCTGTCGCAGAACGATCAGGAGCGGGCCTACCCCGCGCTGGCCAAGGCGGCCGGCCTGCGGCCCCACGATGCCCAGTTTCAATCGCTCCTGGGGCAGACCTGCAACAAGCTGGGGAAATACGAGGAGGCCGCCGTTGCCCTGGGCAAGGCGGTGGAGTTGGACCCGGAGAACCTGCCCGCCCGCCTGGAGTTGGGGGTGGTCTTTCGGCACCTGCGCCGCTACGGAGAGGCCCGCGACGCCTTCAACGAATACCTGCGCTTCCGCCCCGGCGATGCCGAGGCCCTCTACCAACTGGGGCTGACACACGCCGCCATGAAGGAGTACGACCAGGCCATCAACGCGCTGCAGCAGGTGGTGCTCAAGGACCCCACCCATACCGGGGCGCATTACAACCTGGGGGTGGCGATGGCCGCCAAGGGCGACCTGGAAGCGGCCGTGCCGGCCTTTCAGGAGGCCATCCGGCTGAACCCGGAGGATATCGATGCCTACAACGGCCTGGGCGTAGCCCTGCGCGAACAGGGGCGGCTCCAGGAGGCGGTCAACGTTTTCCGCCAGGCGATCCAGATCCGGCCCCATAACCCGCGGACCTACTACCTCCTGGGCAAGGCCTACCAGTCGCTTGGCGACACGGTGCGCGCCGTCCAGGCGTTCCACCGCTACGAGGAGTTGGCGCGCGGGGAAGAGTAAGAGTGAAACTCACTCCAGGACTAGGGTGAAGAAGAGGGCTACCTCGGCCGCATCGTAGTACTGCTCGTGATACCCGCTAAAGGTGAACCGCATCCGCTGCAGCATGGCGATGGCCGGGGCATTGCGGGCCTGGGTCTCCACGACAATGCCCCGCAGCCCATGGGCCTGCCCCCAACTCACGGCCTCTTGTAGCAGGCGCGTCCCCCAGCCCTTGCGCCGTTTCTCGGGGGCGATGACCAGCACGTCGATCCACCCCAGGTTCTGCCCCGCGTGCAGGTCCATGCCAAGGTAGCCGCAGATCGTGGTGTCCTGCTCCAGGACCAGCGTCAGGGCACGGCGCTGCCAGCCGGCCGTCAGCCGTTCCGATAGGCCGGGCACGTCGAGCACGATCGGACGCGGCAGCCGCACCGGGCGGAAAGAGGCAAAGAAGCCGTCTTCCCCCTCGGCGAGGATGTCGCCGCGCTGCAGGCGCATCTGCCAAACCTGCCCGGTGCGGTAGGAGGCGTCCAGGGCCAGGCAAGCGGTCAGGTCGGTCGGGGAGGCCGGGCGGATGATCATCGCCGTCTCTCCTGGCGCTTTTTCCAAAGCGGACGGAACCGCCGAACGACCGCCTCGTCCAACTGCACTGGTTTGTCCATCAGCTTGGCGTAGAGGTAGCGCAGGATGATCTTGGTCGAGGCGGCCACCGGCACGGCCAGGAGCAGGCCCAAGATGCCGGCCAGTTGCCCGCCGGCCAGGACGGCAAAGAGCACCACCAGCGGCGGCAGGTCCACCATAAAGCCGATCAAGGGCGGCAGGATAATGTTCTCCTCCAGTTGGTTGAGGCCGATGTACAGGATGACGGTAGCGATGGCCAACGTGAGATGGCTCCAGCCGAAGGGCGTTTCGGGCTGGACCAGGGCCACCAGGGCGGTCACGGCGCTGGACACGGTCGGGCCGATCGTCGGCACGATGTCCAGGAAGCCGGCCATGATGGCCAAAATCAGGGCGAAGCGCACCTGCAGGATGGTCAGGGCGACATAGACGATGGTGCTGACCATGGCAATGCGGATCAGTTGCGTGCGCAGGTAGGCGCCCAGCGTCCGATGGATGCGGCTCAGGACGGGCAGCAGCTCGGCCTGGAGCCGGGGCGGCAGCAGGGAGATGGAGAATCCGACCCAGCGCTCCCCAAAGAGCAGGAAGTGGAAGGTGGCCACCAGGAAGACGACGAACTTGAGCACGGTGCCAAAGACCACGGTGATCCCCAGGATGGCCTGGCCGGGCAGGTTGCGGGCTAGGCTGCCCAGGGTAGAGACGATCTCATCGCTGATCGCCTGGAGGTTCACCGTGAGGCCGTAGAACTCCAGGCGGCTGTTCTCGCGGACAAAGGTCTGGATCGAGTTGAGGATATCGGGCACGCCCTTGACCAGGTCTCCGTACTGCCGCTCGACCAGGGGGATCAGCACGGCCACGGCCCAGCCGATCAGGGCAAAGGCGACCAGGTAGAGCAGAATGATCCAGATGGGCCGGGGCACCTTGGTCTTTTCATGGATTTTCTTGACCAGGGGATGAAAGATGTAGGCGACGACTATAGCCCAGAAAAAGGGCACGACCACATCGCGGACGCTGTAGAGCAGCACCAGGGTGATGATCACCAGCACCCACATGGTAACCGCCCGCGCCCGGTTGGTGAAGCGGATCGGCTCTACTGGCGGTGGTTCCGATGGTCGATTGTCCATGGCCTGCCTGCCCCGCGGCTCGAGTTGGCCTTATTATACACGGATTGCCGTAAAAAGGCAATCAAATTCCTGGGATTGTGGTATAATGGGCTCCAAATGTCTTCCCAGGTGCGTGATGATCTCTTCGCGACTCCTGTCCATCGTTCGCTGCCCGGACTGCCGGGATGAGGGGCTGCTCCAAGAGGAAGGCGCCGCGCTGCGTTGCCGGCGCTGCGGAGAAAGGTACTCCCGCCATCCGGGCTACCTGGACCTCCGTCCGCGCGGGGCCGCTTTCGCCCACACCTCCCACTACGCGGCCGAGCAAGACGCCTTTGCCGCGGCGCTGGACTATCGCCACATCGGGCCGCCGCTGTTGGCGGCCGGGGTGCGCCAGCGCGTGCTGCGCCGCATGTTGGACCTGCAGCCCTCCGATTGCGTCCTCGATTGCGGCTGCGGCAACGGCAAGTTTGCCCTCTGGAACCGCGCCGCCGTGGCCACGATGGTGGGCCTGGACCCGGCGACCCTCTTCGCCGATGCCGCCGTGGAGCAGGTGGACCTGGTGCAGGGCGACGCCCGGCGGATGCCCCTGGCCAGCGGCTCCCTGGACAAGGCCTTTTCCATCGATGTGTTCGAGCACCTCACGCTGCCCGACCTGGAGGCCACCCTGGACGAGCTGCGCCGCCTGCTGCGTCCGGGCGGCCGGCTGCTCATCTACTCCAACACCCGCGAGCCCTCGCGCCTGCAGCCGGCCATCGAACTGTGGCGGCGCATCGGGCGTCGCCTGCGCCGGCGCCACGGCGCGGCTGCCGATCCCGACGCCCTGCGCAAGGCCGACCATATCAAGGCCGTGGCGACCTTCGAGGAGCTGCAAGCCCTGGTACAGGCCCACGGCTTCCGCGTGGTCGACGTGCGCTTCTGGAACAGCCTGGTGACGTCGTTTGTGGACCATGTGCTGATGCCGGCGCTGTTGCCCCCGCCCCGGACGGGGCCCGCCGCGGTGCCCGGCGCGAGGGCCCCGCTCCCACCGGCCGAGGCCAAGCCCCGCCTGCGGGAACAGGCCGCGCGCCGGGGTCCGCTCTACTGGGCCGCGCGGGCCTTGACGTGGTGGATGGGCTGGGACATTGCCCTCTTTGGGCGGCTGCGGTCGGGGTCGTACTTCCTGCTCTTGGAGCGGCCATGAGAGTCGTCTTCGTCTACCCGGACCTCCTGGAGGGCGCCTCCTGGCGCGGCTACTACTACTCGGGCCTGGGCATCCTCTCCGCGGTGCTCCGGGAGGCCGGCCACCAGGCGGCCCTCCTCCATATCACCCAGCCGCCCACCCGCGAGGGCTTCCTGGCCCGGCTGGAAGCGCTCCTTCCCGCGGCTGGACCGCGGCTGGTCGGCTTCTCCGTCACCTCGAACCAGTACCCGTTCCTGGAGGAGTGGGGCCGCTGGATCAAGGAGTCCTGGCCCGAGGCGCTGATCATCGCCGGGGGCGTTCACCCCACCCTGGTCCCCCACGAGGTGCTGCAGCATCCGGCCGTGGACATGGTCTGCGTGGGCGAGGGCGAAGGGGCCATCGTCGAGCTGGCCGCGGCCCTGGAGGCCGGCCGCCCCCCCGCGGGCATCCGCAACCTGTGGTGGAAACGGCCCGACGGCACGATCGAGGAGAACCCCCTGCGGCCGCTGGTGGACCTGGACACGCTGCCCTTTCCCGACCGCGAGCTCTACGACTATCCCCACCTGCACCACGAGCGCCAGGGCGAGGCCACCATGATGGTCTCGCGCGGCTGCCCGTACGCCTGCACCTACTGCTGCAACGAGGCGCTGCGGGAGGTCTACCGCGGGCTGGGCCGGCCGGTGCGGTTCCGCAGCGTGCCGCTGGTCATCGCCGAGCTGCGGGCCGTGCTGGAGCGCTACCCCTTTGTGCGGCGCTTCGTCTTCGACGACGACATCCTGCCGCTGCGCCGGGATTGGTTCCGCGCCTTCGCCGCGGCCTACCGGAGCGAGATCGGCCGGCCCTTTGCCTGCAACCTGCGTCCCAACTTGGCCGACGAAGAGGTCGTCGCGCTGCTGGCGGAGGCCGGCTGCGACGAGGTGCGCCTGGGCATCGAGAGCGGCAGCGACGAGGTGCGCAACGGCCTGCTGAACCGCCATCTCAGCCGCGAGGAGATCGTCCGGTCGATCGATCTGTGTCACCGCGCCGGGATGAAGGTCTTTGCCTTCAATATCGTCGGTTTTCCGGGCGAGACGGTTGCCCAGATGCTGGAGACGGTGAAGCTGAACGCGGCAGTGCGCGCCGATGTCACCCGGGTGACGATCTTTTATCCCTATCCCCGCACCAAGCTGCACGAGATCAGCCGCCAGCAGGGGCTGCTCACCGAGCGCGTCGTCTGCGACTATGCCACCGACACGATCCTGGGCTTTGACAAGGTGCAGCGCAACCGCGTCGTCTTTATCCGGCGCTACTTTCCGCTGCTGGCACGGCTCTACCGCGCCGCCCTGCGCCGGCCCTGGGCCGAGCGCCTCCTGGACCGGCTCCTCGCGTCCCGCTGGACTACGGTGACCCTCTTTTACGCTGCCAATAAGCTGTACGACTGGGTGCGGGGCCGCGCCGTGCTGGATCGCTGGGCGATGAAGCTGCGGCGACGTTTCTTGGGATAGGAGGCAAGATGCTGATTGTCGCCAGTGAGAATGCCGGCGTCGGCATCGGGGAGGCGATGGAATCGTTGCGGGCCGGTAGGTCGGTGCTCGATGCGGTGGAGGTCGGCATCCGCTGCGTCGAGGACAACCCTCACGATCATACCGTCGGCTACGGCGGCTTTCCAAACCTGCTGGGCCGGGTGGAGCTGGATGCTGCCCTCATGGATGGCCGCACCCTGGAGGCAGGAGCGGTGGCCGCGCTGCCGGGCTACCCTCACCCCATTTCCGTGGCCCGCAAAGTGCTGGAGAACCTGCCCCATGTCCTGTTGGTGGGTCCGGGCGCGGCGCGCTTCGCCCGCGAGATGGGCTTTGCCCCGGCCGAGCTGCTGACGGAGGAGGTGGTCCACGAGGTCTGGGAGCAGCGCATGCAGATGCCCATGTCGGAGGAGAACCTGCGGGCGTTGGCCGAGCGGCCCGACCTGTGGCGCTGTGTCAGCGAAGCCATCTCTCGTCAGCGGACTCACGGTACGGTCAACATGATCGCCCGGGATAACCAGGGGAACCTGGCCGTCGGCACAAGCACGGCCGGGTGGCCGATGCGCTATCCGGGGCGGGTGGGGGACTCCCCCATCGTCGGCGCGGGCCTCTACGCCGACAACCGCTACGGAGCGGCGGCCTGCACCGGGACGGGGGAGATGGCCATCCGCGCCGGCACGGCCCACAGCGTGGTCTTTTACCTGAGGGTGGGCCGGCCGCTGGCGGAGGCCGGCCGGCAGGCCATGGCCGACCTGAACGACCTGGGAGGCGACTACATCGACGAGATGAACCTGGTCGCCGTGGACGCGGAAGGCCGGCATGCCGGCTTCAGCAGCGAGCCCGGCCGGACCTACATCTACATGACAGACGACAGGCCTGGGCCGGAGGAGGTCCAACGCCTGGTGGTGCCGATCCGCAAACGCTGGGGCAAACCCCCGGAGGAGAGCTGACGCGGTGCGCATCCTCTACGTAGCCTCGGGCATCCCCCTGCCCGGCAACTATGGCGGCTCCACGCACACGTTGGAGGTTGCGCGGGGGCTTTTGGCGCGCGGGCACGAGGTACAGGTGGTGGCGGCGCACCGGGCCGGCTGGGGCGGGGTGCGGCCTTTCTTCCGCGTGGGGCACGGGGCGGTGGAGGGCGTCCCCGTGGACTATGTGGACATTCCCAAGGGTCTCTCCTTTCTGGGCATCCCGCACATCGGCCGGCTGGTGCGGCGGTATCGCCCGGACGTGCTGATGGAGCGCTACTACAACTTTGCCGGGGCAGGGATGTACTGGGCCCACCGGCTGGGGCTGCCGGCGGTGCTGGAGGTGAACGCGCTGATCGTAGACCCGCCGCCGGTGGTCAAGCGCCGGTTGGACGATCTGTTGGGTGGACCCATGCGCCGGTGGGCGCTGGCCCAGTGCCGCTGGGCCACGCGCATCGTCACCCCGCTGCACACCACGGTGCCGGCCGAGATATCCCGCGAGCGCGTCGTGGAGATCCCCTGGGGAGCGAACACGGCGCGCTTCCGGCCGGAGGTGCGCACCGGACAGGCCGCCGAGGTCCAGGCGCTGCGCCGGCGCCTGGAGCTGCCCTCCGGGGCGCACGTGGCCCTCTTCCTGGGCTCGTTTCGCGCCTGGCATGGGGCGCTGGAGTTTGTCCAGGCCGGCCTGCTCCTGGCGGGGCAGCGGGAGGATGTCCACTTCCTGCTGGTGGGCGAGGGTCCGCAGCGGACGGCCGTGGAGTCTCGCTGTCGGGAAAGCGCCCATGCCGGACGCTTCCATTTTGTCGGCAGCGTGCCCTACGGCGACGTGCCGCGCTACCTGGCGCTGGCCGACGTGGGGGTGGCTCCATTCCAGACCCACTACCATCCGGCCCTGCAGGCGGCCGGCTTCTTCTGGTCGCCGCTCAAGATATTTGAGTACATGGCCATGGGCCTGCCGGTGGTGACGACGGCCGTCGCTCCATTGGACCGCATCGTGCGGCAGGGGCAAGAGGGACTCCTGGTGGCCGAGGGGGACGTGGCCGGCCTGGCGCGGGCTATCGGCGAGCTGCTTGATGCGCCGGAACGGGCGCGGGCGCTCGGGCAGAGCGCCCGGGAGCGGGTGGTGGCAGAGTACAGTTGGGATCGGCACTGTGCGCACTTGGAGGCTGTGCTCAATGATGCGGCCGGGGGAAAGACGAGGGGTTGAGGGAAAGTTGAGGCCTCCCGATTAGAGTCCTGCATAGCTCGCTATACTACCCTGAAGCCGAAATTCGCGGGCACCGGCTTTAGGGAGCTATGCAGAGATCAGTAGGATCAGCCGGCCGTTATCCCAACGGCGAGGGTCCGCGCTCCTTCCTTGTCCCCCCTGATCCTCACCAGTAGTGCTCCTTGTACTCCCGGTAGAACGCCACCGTCCGCTCCAGCCCTTCCCGTAGCTCTACGTGTGGCTCCCAGCCCAGCGTTTCGCGGATCAGCGCGTAGGAGCTGTAGACATCGCCGATATCGATCTTTTGCCGCTCCGGCGGCCAGGGCAGCAGGCGGTACGAGCCGCTCCCGGCCATGGCGATCAGGGTGTCGATCAGCTCCAGGTGGCTCACGGGCTGGCGCCCGCCCAGGTTAAAGACCTGCCCCTCGGACTGGTCGCTGGCCCCGGCGCGCAGGAAGGCGTCGACGACATCGTCGACATAGTTATAGTCGCGCAGTTGTCTCCCATCGCCCCAGATCTCGATCTCCTGGTTGTCCAGCGCCAGCCGGATGAACCAGCCCAGGGCAGTCTGGCGGTTGTTCTTGACCAGCATCCGCGGGCCGTAGGTGTTGGTCAGGCGCAGGGAGCAGGTGCGCAGGCCGTAGGCGCGGTGATAGACGATGTGATACCACTCCCCGGCCAGCTTGTTCACGCCGTTGACGTCGGTGGGGTACGTGGGGTGTTTCTCGTCCACCGGCAGGTAGAGCGGCCGGCCGTACTGCTGCCGCGTGCCGGCAAAGAGCACCTTTACCGTGGGGTTGTGCTTGCGGCAGGCCTCCAGGATCGATAACTGCGCGCGGCAGTTGATCTCCAGGTCGGTGTAGGGGTCGCGCATGCTGTCGATGTGGCTGACCTGGCCGGCCAGGTTAAAGATCAGGTCGTGGCCGCGCACCAGGTAGTCCATGCTGTGTTCGTCGCGCACGTCGGCGATGTTCACCTGCAGCCGGTCCTCGACGCCGTGGATGTTGAAGAGGTTGCCCCCGTAGGAGGGGATGAGGGAATCGACCAGCAGGACATGGGCCCCGCAGTCGAGGAGCCGGCGGGCGAGGTTCGACCCGATGAATCCCAGCCCGCCGGTGATGAGAGCTTTTTTGTTGGCGTAATAGTCCAGGTAGTTGGACACGGTTTTCAGCATGAGATGGGCTCTATTGATCTCGGCATAGATCCCTAAAGTCGGTGCCCGCGGATTTCGGCTTCAAGGTAGTGCAAGCTATGCATGGGTCGGGTAAATCGTTTGGATCGGCAGCGGGGGGCCCGCGGCGGCCGGCTCCGGGCCGCCCGGTCATGGCCCCGGCGTCGGTGTTGGCTCGGGGCCAAATCCCAGCACGTCCATGTAACCCAGCCCCTCGAGCATGGTGTAGCCCAGGTAGCCCCCCCCGCCGACGATGGCTACGGCGATGACCAGGGCTACGATGCTGACAAGGAACCCTTTCCACATTGCCATCCGGCCGACGCGGCTCACCCCGCGCACCAGGGCAAAGAGCCCCCAGAAGAGGGCCAGGGCGCCAAAGAGCAGCCAGGGCGGCGGCGGCAGGGACTCCAGCGGCGAGCCCGCGGGGAACTGCTTCAGCCAGGGCCGGATCGACTCGGGCAGGCGCTCCACCAACAGCGGGATTCCCAACACGATCGGCAGGATCAGCAGGAAGAAGGGCATCAGGAAACGGGCGCTGGAAGCCATGTACCCGCCCATGGCGCCGCGCCCCTTGAACACCTTGCTCAGAAGGCTGGTGAGGATGCCCAGGACGATCCAGAAGGCCAGCAGCAGGGCGGTGATGACCCCGCTCTGCTTGAGGATGCGGGCGATCCGCTCGGGAGGCAGCCCGGTGACGGTGGAGGGGCGGTTGAGGGCGTAGGCCACGCCGATCACCAGCCCGACCATCAGGACGTAGAGCAGAATCTCCAGCCCGCCCATCTCTTCCTCGGGGACCGGCGGCTCCGGCTGGGGCGGAGCTTCGATCTCCACGAGCAGACCCTGGCCCTCGGCCGGCTCCTTCTTCTCGGCGGCCGGTTTCTTCCGGGGCGTGGGCTCGCCCTTTTTGCGCTGCTTGGCCAGCCGGCGGCGTTCCTGCGGCGACAGTAGAGAGTCCAGATCGCGCTGGATGTCGGGGTAGTCGGGATTCAGCCGCTGTACCTCTTCCCAGTACTGGCGGGCCTCGGCGGCCTGGCCCAGCTTGGCGCAGGCCAGGCCCAGGTTGTGCAGGGCCTCGACATGGCCGGGGCTGATGGCGATGACCTGTTCCAACGACTCCTTGGCCTCCTGGTAGCGGCCTTCCTCCAGGTCGGCGAGCCCCTGGCGGTAGGCTTCCTCCAGCTTTTCCTCGCGCTCCCGGACGGCGCCCAGCTTGCGCGGCAGGGGCAGGTCCGTCCCACAGTGGGGACAGATGCCGCGCTCGGTGGGCACGATCTCCCCGCAGTTGAGGCATTGGATGGTCAGGGGGAAGCCGCACTTGATGCACCGGTCGGCAAAATCATAGTTCAGGGTACCGCACTGCGGGCAGGGCACGCGGCTCCCATGGGGCTGCGGCTCCTCCGGCCCGGCGACAGCGGGAGGGGGGGGTGGTATGGGAGTCTCGGTGGCGGATGCCGGCTCCGGCGGCGGCTCCCAGGGGGCCGCCGGGGGCGGGGCCGGCGCTGGCGGGGGCGGGGCCGGCGGGCCCAGGCGGCTCTGGATCCAGGTCAGCCCCTGGCGCGCCCGCTCATTGCCCGGGTTGATGGTCAGGACGTTCTCCAGACAGATGCGCATCTCTTCCAGGTCGTCCACGACCCCGCTGAGCCACAGCCAGGCCTGCTCGTTTTGCTGGTCGAGATCGGTGGCCTCGATCAGGAGTCGGCGGGCCCGGGCCTTGTCGCCGGCTTTCGCGGCGGCTATGCCTTCCTGCAGCAGGCGATTTACCTCTTCGCTCATGCATCCCCCCTTAGACCATCACCGGACGGGGCTCCTGGTGCATTTCCGCCATCGATCCTCGGGATGTTCTTGTAGGGGCAGGGCTTGCCCCCGCCCCACCTACGGGTAACCGCAAGGGTTGCCCCTCCGGCGATGCCCACCATCTTCGATGGAAATGTACGATAGCCGGATCTGGCGCCGCCCCTGGATATGAACAGCCGGGCCTTGCCGTTGCCCCCATTGTACTACAACCGGCCCCGGCGTGCAACCTTTGTCGGCAGTTTGCATCGGCGCGGTGAACCGAGTATAATGGGTAAGCGTAGACGGCCTTGTACCGACCATGGCAGTTGTGCCTCCCGGTAGGGGCTCTCGACGGACGATGGACAGCGCTTCGGCGCTGCCGGAGGTGATGGCGTATGGGGAATCGGTCTGCTGCCCTGGTTGAGCTGCAGCAGTTGCCCTGTTTCGCGGGCCTGCCCGAGGCCGAGGTGTCCCCCCTGGTGCCATTGTTGACCTTGCGGGTCTTTGATCCCCAGCAGCGCATCGTGGTCGAGGGGGAAGATGGGGAGCATCTCTATTGGATCATCTCCGGCCAGGTCCGGGTGACGACGAAGGATCGGGCCGGCCGCACCATCCTGTTGAGCGTCCTGGAGCGGGGCGATTTCTTTGGCGAGGGCAGCCTCTTTAGCGGACAGCGGCGCTCGGCCACCGTGGAGGCGGCCACGGCCTGCACCACCTTGCAGGTGCCGCGGGCCGAGTTTGAGGAACATCTGAGACATGCCCCGCTCCTGCGAGCGGCGCTCTACCAGGCCCACCAGTCCCGCCAGACCGTTACCGCCCTCAGTCGGGTGCCCCTTTTCAGCGGCCTTTCCCGCGAAGAGCGCCAGACGTTGGCGTCGTTCCTGGTGCCGCGGACCTTTCCCCGGCACGAGGTGGTCATCCGCGAGGGGGAGTTGGACTGCTCCCTCTTTATCATCGTCTGGGGGCAGGCCGCAGCCGTGCAAGGATACGGTACGGACCGGGAGCAGGCCCTGACGATCATGGAGGCAGGGGATTTTTTTGGCGAAATGGCCCTGTTGCTTTCTCAGCCGCGCTCGGCCACGGTGTGGACCCTGACACGCCTGGAGGTGCTGGAGCTGCCGGAGGAGGGCTTCCGGCGGCTGTTGGAGGAGAACGCCGGCCTTTGCCAAGCTATCGAGCAGATCATCGCCGGCCGCCTGCAGCGGGTGATCGAGATCCGGGGAGACCGCCGAATGGCCCAGGTGCTGAACCAGGCCGTCATCCGCGGTGAGGCGGCGGTGACCGACCGGCTGCTGCTGCGCGAGCGGGAGCGCTGCCCGCAGGGTTGCCGCCGCTGCGAGGAAGCCTGCCGGGAACGGTTTGGGCGCACGCGCATTCACCTGGATGGGATGATCGTGGGGTACCTGGCCATCCCGACGGCCTGCCGGCATTGCCTGTATCCGGAGTGCGTGCCGGTCTGCCCGGCCGATGCCCTGGAATGGGACAAGGCCGGCCGGCTCTTTGTCAACGAACGCTGCACCGGCTGCGGCCGCTGCGTTCGAGCATGTCCCTACGGGGCGATCGAGATGGTCCAGGTGACCCCCGATCCGGGCCGTGGACTGCTGGGCCGGCTGCTGGCCGGCCTCCTGCGGCGCGAGAGCGAATCGCCTGCGGACGATGCCCCGATCCGCGCCGAAAAGTGTGACCTCTGCCGTGACTATCCGGACCAGGCCTGCCTCGCGGCTTGCCCGACGGGGGCCCTGAAGCAGGTCCAGGTGGAGGAGTATTTCGGCGTGCGTTTCCGCCCGGAAGGGGACCGCCCGGCCTAGCCATTTTTCCCCATCTCGTCCTGGGCCCCCTATGACCCTCCTGGGTCGCCCCGCTACTTTCCCCGTTTCCTCAGGGCCGTCCTCCTGTTTGGGAGCCCACCGGCCCGTTTTGGTGATGGCAGCCCTTGAAGCAGGCGCAGACCCGTGGTATGGTGGGGAGGACAAGAAAAGCAACGCGGAGGTCAGCATGCCCAATCATCTCGGCCAGGAGACCAGCCCCTACCTGCTGCAGCACGCCGCCAATCCTGTGGACTGGTATCCCTGGGGGCAGGAAGCCCTGGCCAAAGCCCGGGCCGAGGATAAGCCGATCTTTCTCAGCATCGGCTACTCATCTTGTCATTGGTGCCACGTGATGGCTCACGAGTCGTTCGAGGACGCCGCGGTGGCGGCGCTGCTGAACGAGCATTTCGTCTCGATCAAGGTGGACCGCGAGGAGCGGCCGGACCTGGACGCGGTCTACATGGGGGCCGTGCAGGCCATGACCGGCGGTGGGGGCTGGCCGATGTCGGTCTTTCTCACACCGCAGGGGGTGCCCTTTTACGCCGGCACCTATTTCCCGCCGACGCCGCGCTATGGGCGGCCCTCGTTTCGGCAGGTCCTGCAGGCCATCGTTCGCGGTTGGCAAGAGCGCCGCTCGGAGCTGCTTGCCAGCGGTCGGCAGGTGCTGGCCGTGCTCCAGCAGCAGCAAGGGGGCGGCATCCGCGGGGAGGAGGGGACGCTCCGGCCCACCACCCTGGCCGCGGCGGTCGCCCGGCTGCGGGAGGGCTTCGACGCGGACTATGGGGGCTGGGGCGGCGCGCCCAAGTTTCCCCAGCCCATGGCCCTGGAGTTCCTGCTGCGTCGGCACTTGCGCACGGGAGAGACGGCGCCCCTGTCCATGGTCACCCAGACGCTGGAGGCGATGGCCCGGGGCGGCATGTACGATCAGTTGGGCGGCGGGTTCCATCGCTATTCGGTCGACGGCCGCTGGGGCACGCCCCATTTCGAGCGCATGCTCACCGACAACGCCCAACTGGCCCGGGTCTATCTGCATGCCTGGCAGCTAACCGGCCATCCCTTCTTTCGGGCTATCGCCGTGGAGGTCCTGGACTATGTGGCGCGCGAGATGACCGCCCCCGGGGGCGGGTTCTACAGCACCCAGGATGCCGACAGCGACGGGCGGGAGGGCCTCTTCTTCCTTTGGCGACCGGCCGAAATCCGAGCGATCCTGGGCGAAGAGGCGGAACGTTTCATAGCCGCCTATGGCGTCACCGCGGACGGCAACTTTGAGGGGCAAAACGTCCTCACCTTGGTGGGCTCCGTCGCCGAACGCGATGCCTTGGCCCCGGCCCGCCAAAAGCTCCGGGCTGTGCGCCAGCGGCGTGTCCTCCCGGGGCGCGACGACAAGGTCCTGACCTCCTGGAACGGCCTGATGCTGGCCGCTTTCGCCGAGGCGGCGCGGGTCCTGGAGCGCGCGGACTATCAACAGGTGGCAGAGCGCAGCGCCCACTTCTTGCTGCGCCGGATGCGCCGGGAGGACGGCCGGCTGTGGCGCACCTGGAGAGAAGCAGGGGGCGGGGATCGGGAAACAGGAGGCCGGGGCAACGGCTACCTGGAGGATTACAGCCACCTGATCGAAGGCCTGCTGGAGCTGTATCAAACCACATTCGCGCCGCGCTGGTACACCGCGGCGCAGGAGTTGGCCGAGACGATGATTGCGCACTTCCGCCACCCGGAAGGCGGTTTCTACGATACCAGCGACGACCACGAATCCCTGATCGTGCGTCCCTGCGATGTGCAGGACAACGCCGTTCCATCGGGGAACGGGATGGCGGCGTACGTGCTGTTGCGGCTGGCCGGCCTGTCCATGGAGCCGCGCTATCGCGAGATCGCCGAGCAGAGCCTCCTCCGCGTGCAGCCGCTCCTTGGACAGTTCCCCCTGGGGTTTGGACAGTGGCTCATCGCGCTGGACTATTTGCTGTCCTCCCCCCGCGAGATCGCCATTGTCGGCGAAGCCGCGAGGGACGACACCCAGGAGCTGTTGCACACCGCCTGGGACGGCTACCGCCCACACCAGGTAGTGGCGCTGGGCGCCACGAATGAGCAACGGGCAGCGGTCCCGCTCCTGCAGGGACGCGACGCGCTGGGAGGCCGGGCCACGGCCTATGTCTGCTCGGGATCGACCTGCCGGCCGCCGACGAGCAGCGCTCATGAGCTACGAGCGCTGCTCGATGGGGCCCATTGACCCTTGCCGGTTCCAGGTAACGGTCCCGGGCGACATCCGTGCGGGTCAGCGCAGGGCCATCTCGCGCAGGCGGTCCATGTCCAGCAGGACAATCCCCCGCCGGTCGAATTCTAGCAGGCGGTCGTCGCGGAAGCGGTTAAAGACCTTGGTCACCGTCTCGCGGTGGGTGTTGATCATCTCGGCCAGTTGTAGGTGGGTGTAGTGGTTCGGCAGGCGGGTGGGGCCGCCTCCCTGGCGGGCCGCGGGCTCGACCAGGTCCAGGAGCAGGGCCGCCAGCCGGTCGGGCACGGATTTGAACACCAAGTCACCCAGCCGCCGCTCCACGGCCTGCAGGCGCCGGCCCAGGTTCTCCATTACGCGTAGCACAAGCGAGGGGTCCTGCTCCAGCAGCTCCTGCAGCTTGCGGCGAGATACGGCATAGAGCACACCGTCGCTGAGCGCCTGGGCATAGCTGGCCCAGCGCCGGTTGGGGGCCAGGGCCATTTCGCCAAAGATGTCCCCCGGCTCGACGACGCTCAAGGTCAGGCTGCGGCCTTGCGCCGAGTTGTTGAAGAGGCGCACACGTCCTTGCTCCAACAGGTAGAGCTCGTCGGCCGGGCCGCCAATCTCGTACAGCATCTCCTTCTTGCGAAACACGCGGCGCTCCGCGGCCCGCCGCAGCGCGGACCAGGGGTCGTGAACGGTCTTGAACACGCCGGGGAATGAACCGCTTTTCATAGCGCTACCCTCCTTTTCGGACATTTTCTGTGTTGCCGCCGGACCGGGGCCGGAGGCGAAAGACGCAGGCCGGATCGCCCGTGGCCCGCGACCGCAGCGATTCGACCGGGATACCCAGGGATTCTTCGAGCCAGGCGCGTTCCTCCTGGCAGAAGTTGGGGTACAGCGCGGTCACCGCCGCGATATTGCAGTGGCGCTTGGTCAGCAGGATCGTGCCGTCGGGCTGGGCGGCATACTCGGTGAGTCCCCCCTTTTCGTTGAACAGGTCGGTCACTTCCTGGAGCTGCCGGGCCAAGGGCTTGGCCGCCAATCGGGGGCCGTAGCGCTCGATCCAGAGCTGCCGCCGCGCCTTTAGGATGCGCGCCAACAGGTTGGTGCCGTCCGGCTGCCGGGCAATCGCTTCCAGGAGGTCCAGGGCCAGGGAGTCGTAGTATTGGGCGAAGAAGCGATCGGCCCGCGCGGTGAGGGCAAAGACCTGCTGCGGCCGGCCCCGGCCACGGCGCAGGCCGTTGACCTCGATCAAGCCCTCGGCCACCAACTGCTCCAGGTGTTGGCGTACGGCCGTGGGCGTGACTCCCAGCCGTTGCGCCAGGTCTGCGGCTGTCTGGGGGCCATGGATGCGCAGGATGTGGATGATCTGATCGCGGGTGCTCTGGGTAGCCATGCCTGGGCCTCCTCGTTATATACCCACCTGGGGTATGTAGGTATAGTATACCACAGTAGGGTAAGTTTGTCAAGTTATTTCTTGACCAACTTCCGTAAGGGGAAACGATGGTTGCGGAATGGGGGGGGTTGTAGTACAATCCTCAGGACGTACGAGACAGGAGCAGCCCTTGGGCGAGCGATTGCTACAGGATGGGCCGGCCTATCGGTCCCTGGCCGGCGAGGAGTTGACCCGTCGCGCGGAACAGGCCCGTCGCCTGTTGGAGCGGTGCCATGTCTGCCCCCGCGCCTGCGGCGTGAACCGGCTGGCCGATGAACGCGGGGAATGCCGCACCGGCCGGCGGGCCGTGGTCGCTTCCTACCATCTACACTTTGGCGAAGAGCCGCCGCTGGTCGGCTGGGGCGGCTCCGGGACGATCTTTTTCACCCACTGCAACCTGCACTGCCAGTACTGCCAGAACTATGACATCAGCCAACTCGGCGAGGGGCTGGAGGTGCAGGCCGCGGACCTCGCTTCCATGATGCTACAGTTGCAGCGGGCCGGGGCGCACAACATCAACCTGGTCTCGCCCAGCCACGTGGTGCCGCAGATCCTGGAGGCCCTAGCCATCGCCGCGGCCGCCGGCCTGCGCCTTCCCCTGGTCTATAACACCGGCGGCTACGACGCCCTGCCCACCCTGCGGCTCCTGGATGGGGTGGTGGACATCTACATGCCCGATGCCAAGTACGCCGACGCCGAGACCGCGCTGCGGCTCTCCGGGGTGCGGCACTACCCGCGGGTCAACCGGCAGGCCCTGCGCGAGATGTACCGGCAGGTCGGCAGCCTGGTCGTGGACGCCCGGGGGATTGCCCGGCGCGGCCTGATCGTGCGCCACCTGGTCCTGCCGGAGGGGCTGGCCGGCACGGCCCAGGTCATGCAGTTCCTGGCGCAAGAGATCTCCCCGGATACCTACGTCAACGTCATGGCCCAGTACCGTCCTTGCTACCATGCCGGCGAGTTCCCGGAACTGCGGCGACGTATCTCCGAGGATGAGTACCACCAGGCGGTAGCCCTGGCTTTGTCCAACGGCCTGCACCGGCTGGCCCGTTAGCCGGCCGGCCGCGGCGAACGTTCCCAGAGGGCCCAACGATGGCCAACCAGGTTCTCTCCTATCAGAAAGTGCCGCCGGCGCGGGGGCCGCAAGCTACGGCCCGCCTGGCCTGGACCATCCTGAGCGCGGCGCTGCTCTGCTTCCTGGCCCTGTGTGGCCTGGTGGGCTATGGACTGTGGCGCCTGCGGGCCTCGGCGGTCGGCCCCCAGCAGGGCAGTACTATCGAGGCGTTTGCCAGCCCGGTCTATCGCATCTATGCCGGGCAGGTGGAGGCGATCGAGGTGCCCCTGCACCGGGCCGTCGCGCTGCAGGAGGGGGAGACCGTGCGCGTTGGGGAGAGCGCCCCCCCGGGGTCCGGTGCCCTGGTGACCCTGTGGGAGGGCAGCACCCTGCAGCTATATGCCGGGGCCCGGGTGTCGCTCGTCCGCCTGCAGGCCACCTCCTACTCGGACCAGTTCCAGGATGTCGTCCTGAAGCTGGAGGCCGGCCAGGCTCTGCTCGGAGTGGCCCAGGTGGGCCGCTACCAGCGGGTGCAGTTCGCCGTCCTGTTGCCGGGAGCGCGGGTGGAGCTGGAGCCCGGCGGCACCTACCTGCTGCGTGCCGGCCCGCGGCCCGAGGTGGCCGTGCGCCGTGGCCAGGCCCACCTCTGGATCACCGCAGACCGCGCCTCCGTGCAGATCGCGGCCGGCCAAAAGGTGACCGTGTGGCCCGGCCAGCCCCTGGTGGTCGAAGCGGCTCGCTGGCAGTTGCTGGAGAACGGCGACTTTGCCCAGGAGGATCAGGGCTGGCGCTTTCGCTCTGACCAGTACGGCGACGGCGGTGATGTCAACGCCGTCTACCGCCGCATCCAGGAGACGATCGCCGGGCGGGTCGTCTGGGTTATCGAACTGGAGCGCATGGGCGGCCTGGAGGACCTCTGCGCGGCGATCCTGTCCCAGGAGGTCGAGCAGGACCTGTCGCCCTACCGCGCGGTGCGGCTGGATTTCGACCTGAACCTGCGCGACCAGGGGCTCAAGGGCGGCGGCCCGCGGGGCGAGGACTATCCCTTTGCCGTGCGCGTCCGCTACAAGGACGCCGAGGGCCGCAGCCGGCAGTACCTCTACGGCTTCTACTTTGTCACGGGCGCGGGGGCCAAGACTACGCCGGACAACGGCGAAGCCTTCAAGTTCCCGCACTATCGCTGGGAGCATGTCTCCCTGGACCTGCTGGCCTTGCAGCCGCGCCCCGTCCTGCTGAACGGCGTGGACCTGCTGGCCTCCGGCCAGGACTATCGCAGCTGGGTGGCCAATGTGTCGCTGACCGCGGCGCTGACCGATGAGTGAGGTCTCGTAAGGAGAGATCGCCGTATGCCGAATCCAATCGTGGAAGTGCTGCCCCTGGGCCTGTTCCAGACCAACTGCTACCTGGTCGGCTGCCCGGAGACAATGCAGGCGCTGGTCATCGACCCCGGTGGGGAGATCGCCCCGATCCTGGACCGGGCCAAGCAGTTGGGGCTGAGCGTGGCCCTGATCGTCAACACCCATGGCCACTTTGACCATATCGTCGGCAACGCCGCGCTGGTGCGGGCCACCGGGGCCCCCCTGGCCGTGCACGAGCTGGACGCGCCGCTGCTCTATGCCCCGCAGTTCGATCTCTCGATCCTGCTGGGGCTGCGGCGGGAGCCCTGCCGCCCCACCCGCCTGCTGCGCGACGGCGACGCGATCGATGTGGGGACCCTGTCGTTCCGCGTGCTGCACACCCCGGGGCATACGCCGGGCGGGATCTGTCTCCTGGGCCACGGCCTGCTCTTCAGCGGCGACACCCTCTTCTCCATGGGCGTGGGGCGGACCGATCTCCCCGGAGGGGACATGGAGACGCTGATCCGCAGCCTGGAGCAGGTCGTGATGCCGCTGGACGAGGGCCTGGTGGTCTACCCGGGCCATGGGCCGCGGACGACGATCGGCCACGAAAAGAGGTTCAACCCGTTTCTGTAGCCGCGGGCTGTTGCGCCCAATCCATAGACGAGGAGGTTTTCCTGATGGCCAAGATCAGCGTGATCGGTACGGGGTACGTTGGGCTGGTGACCGGGGTCTGCTTCGCCGACCTGGGGAACGATGTCTGGTGTGTGGAGATCGACCCCCAGAAGGTGGAGCTGCTCAAACAGGGCAAGCCGCACTTTTACGAGCCGGGGCTGGAGGAACTGATCGCCCGCAACGCCGCGGCCGGCCGGCTGCACTTTACGCTGGACTATGCCGAGGCTATCCCGCACTCCGAGTTCATCTTCATCTGCGTCGGCACGCCGATGGCCGACAGCGGCGCGGCCGAGCTCAAGTATGTGCGCATGGCCGCCGAGGGCATCGGCCCGCACCTGCACCAGTACACCATCATCGTCAACAAGAGCACCGTGCCCATCGGCACCGGCGACCTGGTGACCGAGATCCTCAGCCACTTCACCGAGCCGGCCAACTTTGCCGTCGTCTCCAACCCCGAGTTCCTGCGCGAGGGCTCCGCCGTCGGCGATGTCTTTAGCCCGGACCGCATCATCCTGGGGGCGGTGGACCGCGCGGCGGCGGAAAAGGTCGCCGAGCTGCACGCCCCGCTGAATGCCCCGGTGATCATCACCGACCTGCGCACCGCCGAGATGATCAAGTACGCCTCCAACGCCTTCCTGGCCACGCGCGTCTCCTTCATCAACGAGATGGCCCATATCTGCGAGCAACTGGGCGCCGACGTGCGCGAGGTGGCCCGCGGCATGGGCATGGACAAGCGTATCGGGCCCCACTTTCTCAATGCCGGTGTTGGATATGGGGGCTCGTGTTTCCCCAAAGATGTCCGCGCCCTGGCCTACATGGCCGAGGAGCACAACTGCCACCCCCAACTGCTGCAGGCGGTGATGGAGATCAATGCCGACGCCCGCCGGCGCTTCGTGGCTCGCCTGGAGGAGATGGTCGGCGACCTGCACGGCCGGACGGTCGGGGTGCTCGGGCTCTCCTTCAAGCCCAACACCGACGACATGCGCGACGCCCCCTCCCTCGACATCATCGCCCAGGTCCGGGAGAAGGGGGCCGAGGTCAAGGCCTACGACCCCGAGGCCATGCCCCGCGCCGAGGAGCTCATGCCCTGGGTGACCTACTGCGCCACGCCCTACGATGTGGCCAAGGGGGTGGATGCGCTGCTGGTGATCACCGAGTGGAACGAGTTCAAGCAGCTGGACATGCAGCGCGTGCGCGACCTGATGCACCAGCCGGTGCTGCTGGACGGGCGCAACGTCTACGAACCGGCGGAGATGCGCCGTCTGGGATTCCGCTATTATGGTGTGGGCCGGCCCTGATCTGTGCCGCCTCCTGAGGTTCGGCCTGTGTGGTTCGGGGCACCACCTGCCGCCGAGGACGGAGAGGCCGAGAGGTGAAATAAAGACAACACCGAGGGGCGGTGGCCCTGTTCCTATGGCAAAGGCCCTGCCCTAGGCCGGCCAGGAGGTCGCATGGAAATCCGGCGCGTGGAAAGCAGAGCCGATCTGCGCCGCTTCATCGGTCTGCCCTACCGCCACTACCGCGGCGACCCCAACTGGGTGGCCCCGCTGCGCTCCGAGCAATGGGCCCAGTTCGATCGCCGCCGCAACCCCATGTTGGACCACTGCACCTACGACCTCTTCCTGCTCCTGGACGGGGGCGAGGTGGTTGGGCGCATCGCCGCCTTTGTCGACCACCTGGGGGTCGAGTACTGGGGCCGGCCGATCGGCCTCTTTGGCTCCTACGAGTGCCCGGACGACGATGCCGGGGCCCGGCTGCTGTTGGGCACCGCCCGGCGTTGGCTCGAAGGGCATGGCATGCGGGCCATGCGCGGGCCGTGGAGCTTCGCCTCCCAGGAGTGGGGCCTGGTGCTGGAGGGGTTCACCCCGCCGCCGGTCCTCATGGCCCCCTACAACCCGCCCTACTACAACCGCCAACTGGCCGATTTCGGCCTGCGGAAGGCCAAGGACTTGCTGGTCTACTATGCCGACCCCGCCGAGGGGTACGACATCCCGGCGCGCTACCTGGAGCTGACCGACCGCGTTCAGGAGCGCTACGGGGTGCGGGTGCGGGCGGTGGACATGCGCCGGCTGGAGGAGGAGGTCGCGACCATCGTCGACCTCAGCAACTGCTCCATCGCCCAGAACTGGGGCTACTACCCGGTTACGGAGGCCGAGGGGCGGGTGCTGGCGCGCGATCTGAAGCAGATCATCGACCCGCGGGCGGTGCTGATCGCCGAGGGGCCGGACGGCCGGCCGATCGGTTTCGCCATCGCCCTGCCGGACATCAACGTGCTGCTGCGCGGGCTGAACGGCCGGCTGTGGCCCCTGGGCTGGCTGAAACTGCTGTGGGGGCTGCCGCGGCTGCGGCAGTACCGTATGTGGGCGCTGGGGGTTGTCCCGGAGTACCAGCGCCGGGCGGTGGATGCCCTCCTGTACCGCAAGACGTACGAGGCGCTCTACCGGCGCGGAGTGCGGGTGGAGGTCAACTATGTCCTGGAGGACAACGCCCCGATGAACAACGCCCTGCGCCGGCTGGCGGCCAAGCCGCTGCGGAGATATCGGGTGTACGAGATGCCGATCGGCGCTTGAGATGAGCCCCAGGCTCCCGACGCGGCGGGGGGCCAGAGGCAGGAAGCAAGATGTACCTTCAGGTGGGTGTGGACCTGGTGGAGATCTCGCGTATCGAGGCTGTCCTCCGGCGCCATGGACAGCGCTTCCTCGACCGTATCTACACCCCAAGCGAGCAGGCCCGAGCCCGCGGCCGGCCGGCCGAGCTGGCCGTGCGTTTCGCCGCCAAGGAGGCGGCGATGAAGGCCCTGGGCACCGGGCGCATCGGCGTCGGCTGGCGCGAGGTGGAGGTGCTCTCCGACCCGCGCGGCCGGCCGCTCCTGCGCCTGCACGGCCGCGCCGCGGCCCGCGCCGCCGCCCTGGGGCTGGAAAGCTTCGCCGTCAGCCTGTCCCACGAGCGCACTATGGCTATCGCCATGGTCGTCGCCTGGGGCGGATGGGAGGCCCGGCCGTGATCATCGATGCCCACACCCACATCTTTCCCCCGGCGATCTGCGCCGGCCGCGAGACCTATTGCCCGCGGGACGACTGGTTCGACCAGCTCTACGCCGACCCGCGGGCGCGCATGGCTACGGCCGAGGACCTCCTGGCCGTCATGGACAGGGATGGCGTGGACCGCGCCGTGGCCTGTGGCTTTGCCTGGTCCGACCCCGGCCTCTGCCGCGAGCACAACGACTACCTGCTGGAGTGCGCGGCCCGCTACCCGGACCGGATTATCGGCCTGGCCGTGGTGCAGCCGCGGGCCGGCCGCGCCGCGGCCCAGGAGCTGCAGCGCTGCCTGGAGGGCGGGCTGTGCGGCCTGGGCGAGCTCTTCCCCGATGGTCAGGGCTTTTCCCTGGAGGATACCGACCTGCTGGCGCCCCTGGTCGAGATCCTGCGGGCGTTCTCCCGGCCGCTGCTAACCCACACCAGCGAGCCGCTGGGCCACCAGTACCATGGCAAGGGCGCCACGCTGCCCCGCCATGTCGTCACCCTGGCCCAGCGCTTTCCGGGGCTGCAGATCGTCTGCGGCCACTGGGGCGGCGGCCTGCCCTTCTACGAGCTGATGCCCGAGGTTGCCGAGGCACTGAAGAACGTCTACTACGACACCGCCGCCTCGCCTTACCTCTACCGCTGGCGCATTGTCCCGCTCGCCGTGCAGATGGTGGGGGCGCACAAGATCCTCTTCGGCAGCGACTACCCGCTGATCCACCCCAAGAACTATGTCGCCCATCTCCGCGAGCTGCCCCTGGAGGAGCAGGACCGCGCCGCCATCCTGGGAGGCAACGCCGCGCGGCTGTGGAAGGTGGAGACAAGGAACTGAGGCACTGCGAAAACGCCTATCGACTCCTGCATAGCTCGCCATACTGCCTGGAGGCCGAAATTCGCGTGCCCCGACTTTCGGGATCTAGGCAGAGATCAAAAAGGAGATTCCATGTACCGCATTCATGTCCGAGATCACTTTGACTCCGCCCACTACCTGCGGGGCTACCAGGGCCAGTGTGAGGCCCTGCACGGCCACCGCTGGGAGGTCGTGGCGGCGCTGGAGACGGCCCAGTTGGACGAGATCGACCTGGGCTACGACTTCACCCGCCTGAAGCGCCTCCTCAAGGAGCAGGTCCTGTCCCGGCTGGACCACCACTGCATCAACGACGTCCCGCCCTTTGACCAGATCAACGCCTCCACGGAGAACCTGGCCCGGGTCATCTACGGCTGGCTCCAGGAGGCCCTGGGCGGGGCGCCGGTGCGCCTGGCCCATGTCGAGGTGTACGAGTCGCCCGATTCCTGGGTGCGTTACACGCCTGGGGGAGAGGCATGAGCAAGTGGCACTATGGTGGGCAGGCGTTGTTGGAGGGGGTGATGATCCGCGGCCAGCAGGCCATGGCCATCGCCGTGCGCAATCCCCAGGGAGAGATCGTGCTGCACGATGAGCGGCTGCCTGGGCCGTCCCGATCGTGGACGCGCTGGCCGTTCCTGCGGGGGCTGTTCAGCCTGTGGGACACGCTGAAACTGGGCGTCCGGGCGCTGAACTATTCGGCCAACGTGGCCCTGGGCGAGAGCGATTACCAGGTGGGGCCGCGGGAGATGGCCGGGATCCTGGCGGTGTCGCTGCTCCTGGCGGTGGGCCTCTTTTTCGTCGTACCGCTGCTGCTGGTGCGGCTGATCGAGCGCGCCGTGACGGCCCCGTGGCTACAGGTGCTCCTGGAGGGGCTGCTGCGGCTGGGAATCGTGCTACTCTACTTTATCGCCGTCTCCCAGATGCGCGACATCAAGCGCGTCTTTGCCTACCACGGCGCCGAGCACAAGGCGGTGAATGCCCTGGAGTCGGGTGCCGGGCTGGATATCGCCAGCGTGCGTCCTTTCAGCACGGCGCACACGCGCTGCGGCACGGCCTTTTTGCTGCTGGTGGTGGTCCTTTCGATCCCCCTCTTCGCCCCGCTGGGCGGGCTGCCCTTTGCCTGGCGTCTGCTCTCGCGCATCCTGCTTGTCCCGGTGCTGGCCGGCATCTCCTACGAGCTGATGCGCCTGGGGGCCGAGTGGTTCGACCGGCCGGCCGTGCGCGTCCTTATGGCCCCGGCGCTCCTGCTGCAGCGCATCACCACCCGCGAGCCCGACGACCGCATGATCGAGGTGGCCGTCGCCGCGCTGCGGCGGGCCGTGGAGCTCGATGCTGCCGGACAGGATGGGGCCCAAGGGACATAACCGCGGAGAGCATCCGGGCATGGCTTCCCACGGCCGGGCCCGACGCCCCGGCATTTTGCTCTCTACTTCCCAACAAGGAACAGGACGAGCAGCACCACTCCCACGAGCAGGATGAGCAGCTCGGCGCCGAGCGCGACCCACAGCCATGGTGGCGGGCGGCGCGGGGCCGGCTGCCCGGCTGCCGGTTCTGGCTCCGGCGCCGGGGCGGGGGCCACCCGGGTGATCGCTGCCCTGCTGGGGACCAGGCGCTCGGCGGGGCTCCCCGGCCGGACCGGCCGGCGCGGCGGGGGCACCGCGGCGCTCGCGGGCGTGGGTGCGGCCGGCGGCGGCGATCCCGGCGCGGCAGAGACGATGCGCCGGACCTCTTGGGGCCGGGCTTCGGGCGCTGCTGGCCCGGCGGAAGGGGGGGAGGATCTTGCCGCGGGCTCCCCGGGGGCCGCCGCCTGAGAAAGAGTCCCCACGGGGCCCGCGCCCGGCGCGGTCGAAAAGACGAGCGGCGCCGGTTGGTCTGGGCCGGGAGCGGCAGGGCCGGCCTGGCCGGCCGGTACGGACGGCCAGGCCGGCCGCATGGGAGGGGCCGGCCGCGCCGCCGCCTCTTCCAGCGCCATCGCCAGCGCGGCGCCGCTGCCGTAGCGGGCCTGCGGATCCTTGGCCAGGGCCCGCTGCAGGACCTGTTCCGCGGCTGCCGGCAGGTCGGGACGCGGCGGCGCCAGCGGAGGAACCGGCCAGTTGAGCACCTGGTGCAGCAGCGCCGGGACCGTTTCAGCGGTGAAGAGGGGGCGTGCCGTGAGCAGCTCGTAGACGATGGCCCCCAGGGAGTACAGGTCGGTCCACGGCCCCAGCTCCGCCCCGGAGACCTGCTCGGGGGCGATGGCCGCCGTGACCGCGCCGGCGGCGATGCGCCCCTCCCAGCTGGCGCGGACGACGCCCAGTTCGGTGAGGACGACCCGGTCGGGCGGAGTGAGGATGGCGTTGCCGGCGCGCACGTCGCCGTGGACCAGCCCCTGGCCGTGGATATAGTCGAGCGCGCCGGCCAGTTGCCGGGTGATGGCGCAGACCTCGTTGAGCTGCAGGCCGCCGCGCAGCCGGGCCAGGTCGTGGAGGGAGATCCCTTCCAGGAGCTCCATCACGATGCAGTACCAGCCCTCGCGCTGCCCCAGGTCGTAGACGGCCACCAGGTGGGGGTGCTGCAGGCGCGCCGTGAGCCGGGCCCGCTGGACAAAGTCCTGCACAAAGTTTTGGTCCCAGGTGCTCCGGGGGGACAAGATCTTGATGGCTACGTCGCGGTCCAGGTCGGGGTCGTAGGCCCGGTAGACGCTGCCAACCGTGCCTCGGCCGATCTCTCCCAGGATGCGGTATTTGCCGACGTGATGCCCGGCCAAACGTTCCAAGGGTTTCCCTCGGTTACTGACTCCTGCATAGCTCGCCATACTACCTTGAAGCCGAAATCCGCGTGCCCTGACTTTAGGGATCTATGCAGAGATCAACCAGTTCTATTTTCCGTAGTGTATGTCAGGGGGCCGACCCTGAACAAGGGGGAGAGGTTACCATCCGATTACATCGGCAGCCTGGGCAAGGTGATGCAGGCGCTTGCGGTCCGGGGGCGAATCGGGTATACTCCGCACTGGCAAATGTGAATTGCCAAAAGGGGGACCTTTGCGCGGCTTGCGTTGGGCCGCCTGGCTGATTGTCGCCCTGTGGTTCATCGTCAGCCTGGCGACCATCGATTACAACGGCCCGTTCTTCGACGAGGCCATCTATATCACGGCCGGCCAGCGCACGCTGGAGGGCTATGGCCTGAGCGACGGCTACATGGGCTGGTTTGCCGGTTCGCTGCTCTGGCCGGCGCTGGCCGGCGTCGGGTTCCGCGTGGCCGGGCTGGTAGGCACGCGCCTCCTCGCCCTGCTCCTGGTGACGGCCGCCTTCGCCGCCATCCTGCGGGCCACCGAGAACCTGTTCGGCCCGCGGGCGGCCTTCTGGACGGCCCTGGCCCTGGCTCTGTGTGGGCCGCTGCTGGCGCTGGCCCGCCTGGGCGTCTACGACGCCCCGGCCCTCACCGGGGTGGCCGTGGCCTTCTGGGCCATCACCGAGCTGGCCCGGCGCGACCAGCGCTTCTACCTGGGGATCGCCGCCGTCGCCTTCATGTTCGGCCTGTTCTCCAAGTACCCCATGGGCCTGATGCTGCTGCCGCTCCTGGGGGTGCTCTTCTTCCTGCGCCGGTCCAAGTTTCTGCTCGATGTAGGCATCTGGGGGTTCATCGCCCTGGCCATCACCCTGGCCTTTCTGCTGCCGGCGCGCCAGCAGGTGGCGGCGCTGGTGGCCTGGCAAACCGTGAACAAGCCCACCTTTGGCGTGAGCCGCTCGATGATCCTGGCCGGCATCCTCTACGCCGGCGCGCTGCCGGCCCTGCTCTCCCTGGGCGGCTGGCTCGTGGCCCGCCGCCGGCGCGGCCTGGCCACGGTGCTCCTGCTGAACCTGCTCCTGTGGCCGGCCTACCACCTCCTGTCGGCCAACCCGGTGAGTGTGAACAAACACCTGGTCTTTTCCTTTGCCCTGTCCTATCCCCTGGCCGGCCTGGCCCTCGGCGCCCTCTGGGACGGCCTGGGGCGGGCCCGCCGGGCGGCCGGGGAGGAGTGGGCCGTGGACGCTCCGGCGCCGGCGAGCGGGCCCCGCCGGCCCCCGGCCTGGCGCCTGTGGCTCACCCGGAGCGCCGCCCTGTCCATCGTCCTGGTCCTGGGCGCCTACGCCGCCATCCAGGTGAACCAGTCCGACCACGCCTGGCCCGACCCGCGGCCGGCCGCGGAGTACCTGGTGGCCCATGTCCAGCCCGGCCAGAAGCTGCTGGTCAACGAGTCCTGGCCCTACACGATGTACCTGTACGCCCAGGGGCGCATCACCTCACCCTGGGACGTCTACGACTACTACCGCATCACCCACGGCGAGGCCGAGATGGACCTCTGTGCCTACGACTGGTTCGTCGATTCCCAGGGGTCGTATGCCTGGCCTCCGGCCGTGCGCCAGGGGATTTTGCAGTGTGGGAGCTATCGGCAGGTCTTTTCCTCCACCAGCAACGTCATCGCCCTGGGCGCCGACTGGAACTATGTCCGCTACCCGGTCCGGGTGGAGGTCTGGCAGCGCATCTCCGCCGGAGGTGCGCGGTGAAGGTCGACAACTGGAAGATCCGCCTCGCCGGCATCCTGCTCCTCCTGGCTACGTCCTGGTACCTGCCCTGGATGTTTACCCACCTGAACTGGCAGGCCCCCTGGCTGGCCGTCCCCTTTGCCCTGGCCGGCCTGATGACGGCGGTGATGACCGTGGTCACCGTCGTCAACCATTGGCGCTACAGCGTGCCCGACACCTACCTGGTGCCCGAGGGGTGGGAGCAGCGTATCGGGGTGATCATCCCTACCTACGGCGAACCGCCCGACATGGTCGAGAGGACGGCCCGCTCCGTCCTGGAGCAGGACTATCCCGCCGGCCGGCTCCTCCTGGTGATCAGCGACGACGCGCACCGTCCCAGCATGCGGGCCATGGTCGAGCGTCTGCGGCTCGACTACGCCCCGGCCACGGTGGTCTATCATGAGCCGCCGCGGCGCGGCGACCCACGGCGGCGCGGCGAGGCCAAGGCCGGCAACCTGAACTCGGCCATGGAACGGCTGGTGGCGTTGGCGCCGGACATCGAGTTCGTCGAGACCCGCGACGCCGACGACCTGGTGGGCGAGCGCACCTTCCTCCGCCAGGCGGTGGGCCAGTTGCTGGCCGATCCCCAGGTGGCTTTCGTGCAGACGATCAAGGAGGCGGTGGTCGGGGCCGGCGACCCCTTTGGCAACCAGGAGCCGCTGTTCTACCGCCGGGCCATGCTGGCCAAGAACGCCGCCAACTCGGTCTTTCCCTGCGGCTCCGGGCTGCTCTGGCGGCGCCGGGCCCTGGACGATATCGGCGGCTTTCCCACCTGGAACCTGGTGGAGGACCTGCACTCCGGGGTGGAGGCGCTGCGCCGGGGCTGGCGGGGCCTCTACCTGCCGAGCGTGGGGGCGGTGGGGCAGACGGCGCCGGAGGACATCCCCAACATGATCAAGCAGCGCGGCACCTGGGCCCTGGACACGATGCGCCTGACCTTCTGGGGCAACAAGCGCGGCCTGAGCCTGCGCCAGAACCTACAGTTTTCCGAGTTGGGCTTTTTCTACATGCTCAGCTTCGCCATCCTGACCTTTGCCGTGGTCCCCATCTTTGCCCTGACGTTGGACATCCATCCGTTGGTTGCCACGCAGGCCGACTACGCCGCCCGTTTCTGGCCCTATGCCCTGGCGGTGGAACTGCTGCTCGTCGCCCTGGCCGACGGCCTGCCCTACGAGGCCCTCTGGCGAGCTCGGCAGACCTGGCTGGGGATGGCCCCGGTCTATGCCTGGGCGACCATCCTGGCGCTGTTCTACGGGCCACGGCGCAAGCCGGCCTATCGCGTCACGCGCAAGGAGACGATCGCCGGCTGGTACTGGCGGGAGGTGCTGCCCCAGACGATCCTGCTCCTGGCCCTGGTTGCCTCCGCCCTCTACCATGTCGCCACCCGTTCCCTGCTGCTCGAGGCCGATCTGGGCAGCCTCTTTTGGGCCGGCTTCTTCATCCTGCTTTTGAGCCGTGTCGTGCGCAACGCCTGGTATGGCCTGGGGCCGGCCCGGCGCAGGGCCCGCCGGGCGGAGGAGGCGCCATGAGCAAGTACGCCGCTTGTCTCCTGCTGCTCCTGCTGCCCATCGCCGCCGCCTGCACGGTGGGCATCCCCGGCCTGCCCGTCGATGTGACACCCACCCCCGCGCCGACGCTGAACCTGGAGGACACCCCGGCGCCGCTCCTCGGGGGCACGCCCGACCTGACCATGGAGCCCGTCCCGGTCCCGCCGGTGATCCTGCCGCCGACGGTGCCCCGCGACCCTACGGCGGTGCCGACGGCCACGCCCGGCCCCACCCCCACGCCGGTGGCTACGCTCAACCCCGGCGGCCGCGTGGGCCTGGGTGTATACCTGGAAAGCTCCCCCTACGACAACTTTGCCGCCGTCGAGCAGTTCGAGGCCCTGCTGCAGCACAAGATGGCCTATGTCCTGTGGTTCCAATCGTGGGGCGACGACCCCGACTTTCGCCGCGACTGGGTGTTGCTGGCCGCCCAAAAGGGGTTGGTGCCGGTGATCACCTGGGAGCCCTGGAAGCGCGACTTTGCCACCCCGTGGGTCGTCCAGCCGGAGTACGCCCTGCAGACGATCAGCGCCGGCCGGCACGACGACTACATCCGCTCCTGGGCGCGCGCCGCGAAGGAGGCCGGCGTGCCGATCGTCCTGCGCTTTGCGCACGAGCAGAGCACGCGCGTCGGGACGCGCCCCTGGTACCCCTGGCAGGGCGATCCTCAGGGCTACCGGGAGGCCTTCCGCCACATCGTGGCCATCTTCCGCGAGGAGGGAGCCTACAATGTGCAGTTCGTGTGGAGCGCGATGTGGCTGCAGTTGTACGCCCAGGAGTACTACCCGGGCGACGACGTGGTGGACCTCGTCGGGACGACCATCCTGAACCACGGGCTGGGTACCACGGCGGACTGGGCGCGGTGGCGCACCTTCGACTACCTGTTCTCCAACGAGTACCTGGTGGCCCAGAAGCTGGGCAAGCCGGTGATGCTCACCGAGGTGGCCACGGCAGAGCAGGGGGGCGACAAGGCGGCCTGGCTGCGGGAGGCCTTCACGTCGATCCGCACGCGGTACTTGCTGGTCCACGCCGTCCTGCTGCTGGAGATGCCGGTGGACCGCGAGTGGCCGGCGATCAACTGGTCGGTGGCCTCCAGCCCGGAGAGCCTGGCGGCCTTCAAGGCGGCCATCAGCGACCCGACCTTCAAGTGAGACATCGGCCGAGGTGTAGCCATGCGCTGTAGGGACTGCGTTGTGGGGGTGTTCGGGGCCTGCGGCGGGGACTATTGTGCCGCCGAGCGGGCCGGGCTGATCGAGCAGGCCCAGGTCGCCGCCGAGCAGCGCGGCCATGTCCTGGGAGAGTTTGTCAAGGTCAAGGGAAAGCCCACCTGGGAAGCGCGCTGTCGGCGCTGCGGGCGGATCGCGGCGATCTGCCTGGACCCGGAGGGCCCGGGCCAAGACCTGTCCGGCCCGGCGCTGGTTGATCCCTGCCCGGCCGAGGAGCCGCCTACTTTTCCATGAACGGCAGGAACTGCACCGCTACCGGCTCCTTTCCGGCCAGGAACCGCAGGTCGTCCACCCAGAACGAGGCGGCCGTCCCGCCGCGGTCGGCGATGCTTACCCGGTCCACGGGCCGTCCGTCCGGGTCCAGGTCGCTCACCGGGATGCGCACGCGCGTCCAGCCGGCGTCGCCGAGCGGCCCGTCGCTGAAGCGGCAGTCGTTCACCGGCACGGCGGCCAGGCGGGTGCCGTCGGCCGCATCCAGGAATACCTGGAGGTCCGGCGCGCTGCCCACGGCGGCGCGCACGTAGAACTCGAGCCAGGCGTAGGAGCGGGGATCGAAGGAAGGTCCTCGTAGGGAAAGCGCCCCCCAGGGCGACGTAGCGACCCGGATGGCGCGCGTCCCGGAGTGGGCGAGGTCGGTCGAGGCCAGGTCGACGACCGCGCCCCAGGACCAGTCCTGCCAGTTGCCGGCCAGCCCTTCGGCGTAGAGGTCCAGCGTGTCGTGGTAGTCGGGGAGGAGGGGCGGTTCGTCTGGGGAGTCTATCCCCCCATACCAGGCGCGGATGACATCCTCGGCCGGCTTGTCCAGGGGTGAGTAGGAGTCGTCGCAGGGGCCGCTCTTGAAGCGGTCGGCGTACCACGACCACCAGAACATCCCGCCCAGCCAGGGTTGGCCGTAGACCTGCCGGAAGGCCGCTTCGTAGGCGTGGGCCTGCTCGGCGTCGTCGATCTCGGATTGCGCCAGGGAGTCCCAGGGGTGGACGCTGCAGCCGTGGTGGCTGCGGTAGCCGATCTCGGTGAAGATGATCTTTTTGCCGTAGGCGGCGTAGAGGCCGGCCAGCACCGTCTTGGGCTCGCCCCAAGAGGGCTCCAACTGCTCCACGGTGGGGTGCAGGGCCGGATCGTGGTTCAGGGGATAGTAGGCGTCGACGCCGATGAGGTCGACGGCGTCCCACCAGGTGATCTCCCGTTCCTCGCCGCTGTGCAGCGCGGCATAGACGATGGGCCCGCCGTAGACCGCCCGCACGTCGGCGGCGATCTTCCGCCACTCCGCGGCGCGGTGGGTCGTCCCCAGCAGCTCGGTGCCGATGCAGAACTGCTCCACCCCGTGGGCCTGGGCCAGCTCGGCATAGTGCTCAATAAAGGCCTCGTAGGACTCGAACCAGGCGGCCCACTGGTCCTCGCCGACAAATCCGCTGCCGATGTCGCCGCGCCATTTGCCGCTCACGGCCTCGTCGGCCAGGTCCAGGTGGGGCTTGAGCATCACCTTCAGGCCCATCCTATGGGCCAGGGCGATGACGTGGACCAGGTCGGCGTCGGTGGGGGTGTGGGGGCTGGAGTAGTCGATGGTCGTGGAGTCGTAGTGCTCCTGGTAGGCGGTGACGATCAGGCTGATCCAATTGGCGCCCGTCTCCTGGAGCGCGGCCAGGGAAAGGGCCGCGCCGGGCTCCTGGTACTGCCCGGCCCACCAGGCGGCGAAGGACAGGCCCTTCTGAAAGTCGGGAGGAACGGGGGGAGCGGCCCGGGTGCCGGCCGGCCGCAGCGTAGCCGCCAGGAGCACGGCGCAGCCGGCGGCCAGGCAGGCGGCGCGGAGCGCCCGGCCGCGGCCCACGGCTCGCGGCAGGCGGCAGGTGCGGCTCCCACCCCCGCGCCGGGTGCCGAAAAGGCGGGCAGAAACGGCCCGCTGCCATACAACCTTGCCTCGCATGTGGCCACCTCGATGGTTCCAAGGGGCCCACCGTCGCCAACACAAAAAACGGCGGGGTACGCCACCAGCTCCGCCCGACCCAGGCGTCCAGATACAGGTCGGGTTTCATCGCTTCCGTTACGACGGAACATCGGTTGTTAGAGTAGCCGGTTACGCCATTGGCTCCGTCCGGTTCAGGCGTCCAACTACGAGCCGGACTTCATCGCTTCTACCCGGCAGCTACCCGTGCATCCGCCCCCATAGGGTGAACGCCATCATTCTACCGCGCCGGCGCCGGATCTTCTGGAATCTGGGTCACGCTCACGGGAGCTGGCCCCAAAGGCCGGCCGCATATCGTCGACCAGGGGAAATCGTAACCCGCCCTTGCCCCCACATCCCGATTATACCCGGGAAAGTCGTTTTGTCAAGAGCCGAGCACGATCTTTTCTGCTTCGAGGACTCGACGCTACAAGAGAACGAGACCTGCATCCTGCTCAACAACCTGGCGATGGTCAAGCTCACGCACCTGCTGTTGCCCGAGCTGCGGGGCCACCCCTCGGCCTTCCTGCTGAACGTGGCCAGCCTGGCGGCCTTCTTCCCGATGCCCTTTATGCCGGTCTATGCGCCGTCCAAGGCGTTCATCGTCCACTTTAGCCTGGCGCTGCGCGAAGAGATGCGCGCCACGCCGGTGCGCGTGAGCGTGCTCTGCCCGAACGGCATCCGCACGAACCATCTGTGCCGGGAAAAGATCGCCGCCGGCGGCCTGGCGGCGAAGCTGACCTGCATGGATGCCGGCCAGGTGGCCAGGCGCGCCGTGCGTGGGATGCTCGCCGGCCGTGCGGTGATCGTCCCCGGCGTCCTGAACCGGGCGCTGGCGTCCGTGAGCAAGGTCGTGCCGCAATGGGCCGTCTCCGCCGTCGTGGCCAACTTCTGGGGGTGGACGTCCGCCCGGGGCGAGGCCTTCGCCGCCCCGTTAGGCGCTCCCCTGGCAGATCGTGTATAATAAGCTCGGCCATTGAGCCGGAGGGCGTTCTTGTAGGGGCGGGGTTGGCCCCCGCCCCGCCTGCGGGGCGACCGCCCGGGCCGTCCCTGCCAGGGAGGTCAAGATGGACCGTTCTACGGTAGCGGTTGTGCGCTGTGCTGGATACGATGCGCCGGTGGTCGATGCCGCGCTGCGGCGCGGGATCGATCTCCTGGGCGGCCTGGGACGTTTCGTGCGGCCCGGCGAACGCATCCTGCTGAAGCCCAATATCCTGGCCGGGGACGGCCCGGAGAAGGCGGTGACCACCCACCCGGAGGTGCTGGCCGGCTGCGCCCGTCTCTTCGCCGCGGGCGGGGCCGTCGTCTCCTTCGGCGACTCGCCGGGGCTGGAGAACGAGGCCCACGCCGTCAGAAGGTCGGGCCTGGAGGAGGCCGGCCGGCGCAGCGGCGCGGCGCCGGGCGACTTTTCCAACGGCGGCTCCTTGGACCACCCGTCCGGCCGTCTCGTGCGTCGCTTCCCCGTCGCCCGGGCGGTCCACGAGTGCGACGGTATCGTCAACCTGCCCAAGCTCAAGACCCACCAGCTCACCCGCCTCACCGGGGCGGTCAAGAACCTGTTCGGCTGCATCCCCGGGAAGCGCAAGGCGCTCTACCATGTCCAGTTCCAGGACATCATGGACTTTTGCGGGCTGCTGGTCGACATCAACCTGCGCCTGCGGCCGCGGCTGCACGTGCTCGATGCCGTGGTGGCCATGGAGGGTAACGGGCCGCGCAGCGGCGACCCCCAGGCGCTGAACGTCCTGATCCTGTCCACCGACCCGGTGGCCGTGGACGCGACGGCCTGCCGGCTGGTGGACCTGGACCCCGCCTTTATGCCTACCTCGGTGGTGGGTCAGCGGGCCGGCCTGGGCCGGTACGGAGAGGAGGACATCGAGTATGTCGGGGATACCCTCTCGGACTTTATCCGGGGAGACTTCCAGGTGGTGCGCAAGCCGGTCTACAGCAACGCCTCGTATACCTACTATAACACCATCAAGCGGCTGGTGGTCCCGCGGCCGGCCATAGACCCCCGCCGCTGTGTCCGCTGCGGGCTCTGTGTGGCCGCCTGCCCGGTCCCTGGCAAGGCGCTGCAGTTCCGCGACGGGCGCGACCGCCCCCCGCGCTACGATTACGACCGCTGCATCCGCTGTTACTGCTGCCAGGAGATGTGCCCGGAGCGGGCCATCGGCAGGAAGACGCCGCTCCTGGGGCGGGTCCTTCGGCTGGCGTGAGGGTTCGCCAAGTCCTCGCGGACAGATGTGATATAATAGGAGCTGTTCGTGATGCGCGTCTTTGGAAGACTCTTGCCGAGCCCGGTTGGAGAGGACGGCCATGCCCGACGAGCTGCTGGCCCCTGCTGCGCCGGCCGAGCCCCGGCCTCGCCGGGCGCTCCTGGCCACGAAGCTGCTCAGCCCGCCGCCGCGGCCCAACCTCGTGCCTCGCCCGCGCCTGCTGGCCCTGTTGGACGAGGGCCTGGACCATGGGCACCGTCTCACGCTCGTCGCCGCGCCGGCCGGCTTTGGCAAGACGACGCTGGTCGGTGCCTGGCTGGCCGGCCTGCCCTCCTCCGGCGAAGCCGGAGAGGGGGCGGGAAGCCGGGGGGGAGGAGGGAGGCCGAGGCTGGCCTGGCTTTCCCTGGACGAAGCCGACAACGACCCCGCCACTTTCCTTGCCTACTTCGTCGCCGCCTTGCAGAGGCTATCTCCCAACATCGGCCGCATGGCCCAGGAGGGGCTCCTGGGGCCCCAGGTTCCTCCGCCCGAGTCGCTGATCGCCATGCTGATCAACGACATCGCTGCCGAGGACCGGCCCATGGTCCTGGTCCTCGACGATTACCAGGTGATCGTTGCCCCGGAAGTCCACCGCGCCGTGGCGTTCCTCCTGGAGCACCAGCCGCCCCAACTGCACCTGGTCCTGCTGACGCGCCAGGAGCCGCCGCTGCCGCTCCCTCGGCTGCGGGCGCGCGGCCAGATCACCCAGCTCGGCGAGCAGGAGCTGCGCTTCACCGTCGAGGAGACCGCTGCCTTTCTGCGCCGGACGATGGGGCTGGATGTCTCCGACGACACCGTCGCCGCGCTGGCCCAGTGCACTGAAGGTTGGGCCGCCGGCCTGCAACTGGCGGCGCTCTCCTGGCAGGAAAAGAGCGACGATTCCGGGGCCTTTGTCCTGGGCTTCCGCGGCGACAACCGCTACGTGATGGACTATCTGGTCGCCGAGGTCGTCCAGCGGCAGCCGGAGGAGATGCGGTCCTTTCTCTGCGCCACGTCCATCCTCGACCGGCTGACCGCTCCGCTGTGCGACGCCGTGACCGGGGAGACGGGCAGCAAGGAAATCCTGGAGCAGTTGGAGCGGGCCAATCTTTTTGTGGTCCCGCTCGACCAGCGGCGCGAGTGGTACCGCTACCACCGCCTCTTTGCCGAGGTCCTGCGCGGCCTGCTGGCGCCGGAAGACCAGGCCGTGCTGCACCGGCGGGCCATGGACTGGTACGCCGCCCAGGAGGCGGTGGAGCCGGCCATTCGGCACGGGCTGCGCTATGCCGCCGTATCCGGCGATTTCGGGCCGGCCGGCGCCCTCGTGCGCCGCGCCGTCGAGGGGACGCTCCTGGAGGGAGCTGTCAAGACGGTGCGCGGTTGGCTGGAGGCCCTGCCGGAGGAGCTGGTGCAGGGCGATCGGGACCTGCTCATCTTCCGGGGCTGGGCCTTTTGCCTGGATGGCGAGCTGGCCGCCGCCGAGGAGAATGCCCGCCTGGCCGAGGAAAGCCTGCGCCAAGCCGGCGCCGAGGCGCTGGACTCGCCGGCCATGGGCCATCTCCTGACCCTGCGCTGCTTCTTGGCCGTGATGGGATCCCAGGACTATGCGCGCGCCGTGGAACTGGCCGCGCAGGCGCTGCAGCGCCTCGATCCAGGCCAGCCGCACTGGCGCAGCATTGCCCTCTGGAGCATGGCCGAGTCCCAGGAGTCGTTGGGCGACATCGCCGGGGCCATCGCCACGCTGCGCGAGGCCCGGCGCGTCAGCCTGTCGGCCGGCAACCAGATCTCGCTGACGATGGTCGAGATGTCCCTGGCCCTGGTCCTCAACAACCACGGGAAACGCCGCGCGGCCGTGGCCTTTTGTGAGGAGGCCATCTCCCGCTACACCGATGCCTCGGGGCACCTCTCCCCAATAAGCAGCCTGATCCTGAGCCGGCTGGGGATGCTGCACTATGAGGCCAATGAACTACAACAGGCCCACGAGTGCTTCGAGCGCAGCCTGGCCCTCGGTCGGCGGCTGGGGTTGGCCAACGTCGATGCCTTCGCCCAGGCCCTGGCCGCGCCGACCCGCTTTGCCCGGGGCGAGCGCGAGGCGGCGCTCGACGCGCTGCAGCGGGCCTACCGCCTGACCGTGCAGACCGGTTTCTCCGATCCTGCCTGGATACTCACCTACGAGGCGGCCCTGCGCTTTCGACAGGGCGACCTGCCCTTTGTCCGGCGCTGGGCCGAGGCGGCCGGCCTCACCCCGGAGGAGCCCGTGACCTACCTGCGGCTGGATCAGCAGTTGCTCTATGCCCAACTGCTGCTGGCCGAGGGCCGGCTGGCCGAGGCCCAGGGGCTGCTGGCGCGCCTGGAGCAGTACACTGCCGAGCACACCATGGACCGCCCGCGCATTGCCGTCCTCATCCTGCAAGCCCTGGCCGCGGAGCTGTCCGGCGGCCGGCCGGCCGCCCGCGAGCTGCTCGCGGCCGCCCTGCAGCTGGCCGCGCCGGAAGACTATTTCCGGGCCTTTCTTGACGCCGATGAGCGCATCCTGGCCCTGCTCCCCGCGGTCCGCCGCGCCGCCCCGCCCTTTGTGGACCGGCTCCTGGCGTACGCCGGGCTCCCCGGCCGGCCGGCACACCTGGCCGCTCAGCCCCTGGTGGAGCCGCTCAGCCGGCGTGAGCTCGAGGTGCTGGCCCTCATCGCCGCGGGGCTGTCCAACGCCGCTATCGCCGAAAAGCTGGTCATCGCCCCGGGGACGGTCAAGCGGCACGTCAACCACATCTACGGCAAGCTGGAGGTCCAGAGCCGCACCCAGGCCGTGGCCCGGGCCCGGGCCCTGGGGATCTTGGGGTAGTCCCGACCCCAGCGAGGCCGGCGGCGCGTCCCCGACTCAGTCCTCTTCCCGCACCCGCATCTCCCGCGCCTTTTTGCGCAGTTCCTGAAAGTACTGGGTCTCGGTGATCTCGGCCACCTGGCGCCGGCGCTTGGTCTCGTCGATCTGGATGCGCAGGCTCTCCACTTCCCGGCGCAGGTCCTCCTCGCGGCGGATGACCTGCCTGGCCATCTGCCCAAAGAGCTGCCCCAGGCGGCTGACGTCGTCCCAGCCCTCGACCTGCTCCAGTTCGGCGGCCTCGGCCGGCGTCAGTTGGCCCTCGGCCATTTTGTGCACCGCCTGCATCAGCCGCCGCAGGATGGCCAGCTCGCGCTGCGCCTTTTCGTGCAGGCGGGCGTTCTCCAACGCCAACGAGACCAGGTGGGCCACGGCGGAGAGGCGCTCTTTCTCGGCGGGAGTAAAGTGGCGCTCATAGACAGTGGCCACGCCCACCGCCCCCTGCACCTGGTTGTGGGCCACCAGCGGCGCGGCCAGCACCGCCCCGGCCATGCTCTTTGGGTGGGCCGCGGTCGCCGGCCGCCGTTCGCCGATATCCCCCCATAGATAGTCGGCCAGGCCCTCCAGCTCCGTGGTCGTCAACCCGCGGCTGGCGTGCGGGGCCAGCTCCCCCTGCTCGTCCAGGAAGTAGAGGAACCCCTGCTCCGTCCCCAGCAGGGCACAGGCGCCGTCGAGGGCCAACTCCGTCACCTCTGCCAGGTTGATCGAGGATGCCAGCACCTTGGCCAGCTCGTAGAGGAAATAGAGCTGCTGGGAGCTGCCGGCCTCGCTCATCGGCCCCTCCCGCCCTCTTCCCGGGCCAACTGGCGCACCAGGCTGGGGATATCCAAGACCAGGACGATCTGGCCTTCGCCGCGGATGGTGGCCCCGGCCAGCGGCTCGATCTGCTGCAGCAGCCGCGCCAGGGGCTTGAGTACGATCTCTTCCTTGCCGGTGATCTCGTCCACCACCAGCCCGTAGCGCTGGCGGCCGCGCTCGACGATCACCGTGGGAAAGATGGCGTCCGGCTCCGCCGCCAACAGGCTGCCGGGGCTCCCGGCTCCCTGCCGGCCGGTCGATCCCAGCAGCTCTCCCAGCCGCACCAGCGGCAGGATCCTCTCCTCCCAATCGCACACCGCCTGCTCGTGCAGCCGGCGGATGGCGCCGGCCGGCACGTCCAGCGTGCGGATCACGTGGGTCAGCGGCAGGGCGTAGGTCTCGCCGTCGGCCTGCACCAGCAGCGCCGTGAGGATGGCCATCGTCAGCGGCAGGACCATCCGGAAGCAGGTGCCCTGGCCGGGCGCGGTCTCGATCACCAGCGTCCCCCCGACCTCGTCCATGGCGCGCTTGACCACGTCCATGCCCACGCCCCGCCCCGACACCCCGCTGATCTCGACCTTGGTGGAGAACCCCGGCCGGCAGACCAGCTCCAACACGGCGGCCTCGTCCATCTCGGCCAGCTCCTGCGGCGTGACGATGCCCCGTTCGATCGCCAGCCGGCCGATCCGCTCGGCGTCCATGCCGGGCCCGTCGTCGAGCACCTCGATGGCGGCCTTGTCCTGCAGGCGCTGGGCGCGCAGCGTGATGCGCGCCGGCAGGGGCTTGCCCAGGCGCCGGCGATCCTCGGGCATCTCGACGCCGTGGTCCACGGCGTTGCGCAGCAGGTGCACCAGGGGATCGGCGATCTTGTCCAGGATTGTGCGGTCCAGCTCCAGCTCGGCCCCCTGCATCTCAAAGTGCACCTCTTTGCCCTGCGTGTGGGCCAGGTCGCGCACCATGCGCGGGAAGCGGCTCAGCACCTGGGCCACGGGGGTCATGCGCATGGCCAACACCGCTTCCTGCAGGCGGTTGAGGGTGGTGGTGTAGCCCTCGACGGCATCCTCCAGGTCGGGCAGGGCGTGGCGGCGGGCAACCTGGACCATGCGGCTGCGGTTGATCACCAGCTCGGCGACCGCCTCCAGCAGGCGGTCCAGCAGGCTCACCCTGATGCGCACCATGGGGGCGGTGGGCGCGCCGGCGGCGCCTTCCTCGGCAGCGGCCGGCGGGGCCGGCTTCTCGGGCGCGGGGGGCGGGGAAAGGGGCCGGGCCGGGGGCTTTGCCGGCGGGGCTTGGGCCTTTTCCCGCCGGGCCGGCGAAGAGGGGGCGCTGGAGGCCGGCCCGACCGGGCCCCCTTCCCCGAGCCCCCGAACGCTGACCGCCACCACCTCGGCCGTGGCCAGGAGGGCCCGCTGCAGCTCGGCAGCGGCGGCCTCGGGCGGGAAGAAGAGGCGGAAGGAGCTCTCGTACCGGCCGGCGCGCAGCGCCGCCTCCGGGGGGTCGCTGCCCTGGAGAGGGGCGATCCGCCGGGCCTTTTTCAGCACCAGGAAGGCGCGCGGCCCCTTGAGTTGGCAATCGGGAGCGATCTCCACGCGCAGGTCCCAGCCCTGCCCCGGCGCGGCCGGGACCGCGGGGGGAGGGGCCGGCGCCGCCGGGGTCTCCAGCGCGGCCCGCAGCGCGGCCTGCATCTCGGCGGTGTCCTCGCCGGCCGCCTCGCCCGCCGCGATGCGCCGCACCTGACCGGAAAGGACGTCCAGGCAGCGGAAGAGGACCGTGGCCAGGTCGGGGTTCAGGCGGCGCTCGCGCTTCCGCAGGAGGTCCAGCACGTCCTCCATCTCGTGAGCCAGGCCGGCCACGTGGCCCAGGCCGAGCGCCGCCGACATGCCCTTGAGGGTGTGCGCGGCCCGAAAGAAGGCCTCCAGGTGGACCAGGTTGTCCGGCTCTTCCTCCAGGGCCAGAAGCGCCTGGTTCATTTCCTGGAGGTGGTCCTGGGCCTCGGCGACGAACAGATCTAGATACTGGGAGATCTCCACGGCTTCTCACCCTTGGCAGAGCCCCAAGATCCGCGGGGAAGCGTTAGAACGGGCCAACTCCTTTACTCCGCGACGATGCGCTCGATGGCCGCGGCGACCTGGTCCAGCGGGACGATTTCGTCGGCCAGGCCCTGCTCGGCGACGGCGCGCGGCATGCCATAGATCAGGCTGGTCTGGCGGTCCTGGGCGATGGTCCGTCCGCCGGCCTGGCGGATCGCCCTGAACCCCTCCAGCCCGTCGTTGCCGATGCCGGTGAGGAGGACGCCCAGCGTGCGCGGGCCGTAGAGCCCGGCGGCCGCGGCCATGGTCACGTCGGCGGCCGGCCGCAGGGTGCCCCGCGGCGGGGAATCGTCCAGGTGCATCACCATGCTCCCCGGCGCTTCCCCGGGCTGCAGCACCAGGTGGTGCCCCCCGGGGGCGATGTAGGCCCAGCCGGCGTGAAAGGGGACGCCTTCCTCGGCCTCGACCACATGTAGCGCCGAGCGCTCGTTCAGGCGCTGGGCCAGCGAGCGGGTGAATCCGGCCGGCATGTGCTGCACAACCAGCAGGCCGGCCGGCGGCTCTGATGAGAGCGTCCCCAACAGCCGCTCCAGGGCCGGCGGCCCCCCGGTGGACGCGCCCACGACCACCGCCCAGCGTGGTGCCGCCGCGCCATCCGGAGCCGGAGCCGCGGCCGGCGGCGGGGCCTGGACCTCGGGCGCCGCGGCCGTCGCCTCGGCCTGCTTGCGCAGTTGCCGCAGGTTGGCCAGCGGCGCGGCCTTGACCTTTTGGATCAGCTCCTCGCGCACCTTGTACATGTCCACCGAGATCGTCCCCGACGGCTTGCGCATAAAGTCCACGGCTCCCAGGGCCAGGGCGCGCAGGGCCAGGCCGGGGTCGCGCAGCCCGGTGAGGATGACGGTCGGGGTGGGGATCTCGCTCATCACATAGCCCAGGACCTCCAGCCCCGTCATCCCGGGCATCTCCACGTCCAGCGTAACCACGTCCGGGCGCAGCTTGTGGATCAGTTGGATGGCCGTCGGCCCGTCGGGGGCCTCGTCCACCACCTCGATGCTCGGGTCCGAGGTCAGCGTGTCCCGGATCAGCCGGCGCATCAGCTTGGAGTCATCGACGACGAGGACACGTAGGCGCATGGGTTTACTCCTTACAACTTTCACTGCCCGCACAAGATGGGGACACAGATGACACAGATATACAGATTTGGAGAGTCAAAACGTTATTCTTTATCCGTGCCCATCTGTTCATCTACGTTCATTTGTGTCCGATTCTCCGGCCAACATCTCCCGTACCTTCCGCACCGCCTCCAACACCTTTTCCGGCAGGAACGGCTTCAGCACAAAGTCGCTCGCTCCCGCCTCCAGGGCCTCGACGATCGGCTCGTCTTGGCCGAGGGCGCTGCACATGATGATGCGCGCGTCGGCATCCAGGCGGAGGATCTCACGCGCCGCGGCGATGCCGTCCATCTCGGGCATGGTGATGTCCATCACCACCAGGTCCGGGCGCGTCCGGCGGTACTGTTCGATCGCCTCGATCCCGTTGTGCGCCTCGCCCGCTACCTCGCACCCGCCATGGATCAGGATATCGCGCAGCATGCGCCGCATAAAGGTCGTATCGTCCACCAGCAGGATACGGATTGCCATAATCGTGGCCTCGTTTCCACACTTCCGCGTTGGAATGTCGGAACGTCCGAACGCCTCAACGTTCCAGCGTTCCAACGTCCTCCCGTTCCATACTCTCCCGCAGCTCCGTCCGTTCCCCCGGGCTGAGCACCTCCCGCAGGTCCAGGACGATCAACAGCCGGCCCTCCTCCTTGCCGACTCCCTGGACAAAGACCCCACTGATGTGCGCCACCATGGGCGGCGGCGGCTCGATCTGGTCGGTAGGAAACCACAGGATGTCGCTCACCGCGTCCACGATCAGGCCCACGCGCTGGTCCTCCATTTCGACGATCAACACGCGGGCCCGGGCCGTCCGCTCCTCTGCCGGTATCCCCAGGCGCTTCTTCAGGTCCAGCACCGGGATCACCTGTCCGCGGACGTTGCACACCCCTTCCAGGAAGCTCGGAGCGCGGGGCACCCAGGTGACCGTGTGTTCGGCCAGCGGCTCGACCCGCCAGACCTGCTCGATGGGCACGGCGAACTCGGCCGATCCGAGGCGAAAGACAATCAACTGGATACGGGTCCGTTTCTGATGTTCGGTCATCGAACGCTCCTGTACGGCGTCCGGCCCCTCAAGAATGGGCCACCTGTTGGGCCAGCCGTGTCGTGTGCTCCACCGCCTGGCGCACCTGCTCCATCTGTTGGACGGCCTGGCGGGTGCCGGCAATAATCTGCTGGCTCAGGTCGGCGATCTCCCCGGCCGCCTGCGCCGAGGACTCGGCCAGGCGCCGCACCTCCTCGGCGACCACGGCAAAGCCCTGCCCATGTTCCCCGGCACGGGCCGCCTCGATCGTGGCGTTGAGGGCCAACAGGTCGGTCTGCTCGGCAAAGCCCTCCACCTGGCCCACCACCTGGCCGATCGACCGGGAACGCTCCTCCAGCATGGCGATGGCCGCGGCGGAGGAGTGCACCAGCCCCTGGGTCTGGCTGCTGGCCTGGAGGACCTGCTCGGCAAGTTGGCCCAGCCGCTCCACTTGTAGGCGGAGCTGCTCGTAGAGGCGGGCCCGCTCGATGGCCACCGCCGCCTGGCCGGCCAGCGCGCCGAGAACCTCCAGGTCGTGCTGGCGAAAGGCCCCCGGCGTGTGCAAGTTGTCCACGGCGATCACCCCGATGGTCCGCTCCTGCACACGCAGCGGAACGCAGGCCAGGGAGCGGATCTCTTCGACCTCGGCCAGGCCGGTGCGATAAGCCGTCTGTTCGGTGCGGGTATCGTCGACGACCATTGGCTGTCCCGTCTCCACGGCCCGGCCGGCATGGCCCTGGCCGACCCTGAGGCGCACCGTGCGGATGACCTGCGGGCTGTAGCCGACCGCCGCGCGGATCGACAATGTCTGCGTGGCCTCGTCGAGCAGGTGCAGCGAGCCCTTCTCGGCCGCCGGAACGGCCTCCACACATGCCTGGATGACCCTTTCCAGCGTCTGTTCCAGGGTATCCGTCCCCAGGACGTTCCGGGACACCTCGAACAGCAGGCGGGCCTCCTGCAGCCGCTGGTTGAGCTCTTCGAAGAGGCGCGCCCGCTCCACCGCCGCCGCGGCCTGGTTGGCCACGGTGGTCAGCAGGCGCTGGTGGTCCAGGTCAAAGGCCTGCGGCACCTCGCTTACCAGCTCGACGGTGCCGACCAGCCGATCGCCCATGAGCATGGGCACGCCCAGGTAGGAACGCAGGCGGCCGCTGGCCAGGGCCTCTTCGCGCTTGGGGCGCACCTCGCTAAAGGCCGCGCAGTCGTCGATCAGCAGCGGCCGGCGCTGTTGGCCCAGCCAGCCGGTATAGCCCTCGTCGGCCGCATAGGTGGACGCCGAGGCCACCTGGATCATCTTGCCCAGGGAGGCCTCGCTGGTGAAGAGGTTGCGTTCGGCGTCGTACAGGCAGACCTCGCCGCCGTCGTGGGGGATGAGCCGCTGCAGGCCGCGGATCAGGGCCTCCAGCGTCTCCCGCAGCCCCACCGTGGCGCTCAGTGTGTGGCTGATCTCGTGCAGCAGGGCCGTCTCCTCGGCGCGGCGGCGGGCCTCCTGGTAGAGGCGGGCGTTGCGGACGGCCACCGCCACCTGGGCGGCGATGGTGGTAAAGAGGTCCAGGTCGGACTCGCGGTAGAGGTTCTCCTGGGCATAGCTCTGCACCGTCATCACGCCGACCAACTGATCGGTGGCAAGGAGCGGGACGCCCATCCAGGAGCGGGCCGGTTCGCCGACAACCTGGACCCCTTCGCGCCGGCAGAACTCCTTGCTCTGCCGGCTGTTGCGCAGCAGCAGCGGCCGGCGCTCGCGGATGATGTAGCCGGTGAGGCCGGCCCCCATCCGGCCGCGCGTCACCGGCTGGCGCTCCCCATGCTCCAGGTGATAGGCGAACGACCACTCGTCGCTCTTCTCGTCGTAGAGGGCGATGTAAAAGTTGCTGGCGTCAAAGATGCGGTTGACCTGCGTGTGGACCGCGGCCAGCACCTCTTCCAGCTCCAGGCCGGCGGCCACAACCTGGCCGATCGCCAGGAGGGGCGAAAGGGCCGTCTCGTTTGGCCCGCCTTGCCGGGGCGAACCACCTCTCCGCCAAGCAGGTTTCTTGCCCATCCTTCACTCCTGTCGCCGGGGCGCGCTCTACCGGCCGCGGCGGATGAGGGGCCCCGCGTTGGCAGCCGAGCTCGAAAGGCCGGCCACCGCCTGGTCCAGGCGCGCCGCCAGATCGGCCAGCTCCTGCACCGCGTGTCCAAATTCGCCAAACGAGGCCACCTGCTCTTCCACCGCCGCCGCCGCCTCTTCCGCCCCCGCCGCCGTCTCCTCGGCGCCGCTGGCAATCTCCCCGGCCGTCATCACCATCTCCCGTTGCGCCTCCATCTGCTGCCGCGCCAGGTGCTCCATCGTCCCCACCAGCCCATCCGTCCGCCGAATCACCTCTGCCATCCTTTCCACCACCTGCCGCAGCACACCGATGCCGGCCTCCCCTTCCCGCACCCGCTCCATCCCCGCCTGCACGGCACTCACCACCTCGGCGATCCCGGCCCGCACCTGGGCCACCATTTCCCCCACCCGCGCCGCCGAGGCCGAGGAGTTGGCCGCCAGCTTCTTGACCTCCCCGGCCACCACGGCGAAACCGCGGCCGTGCTCGCCGGCCCGCGCGGCCTCGATGCCGGCGTTCAGCGCCAGCAGGTCGGTGCGCTCGGCGAACCGATCGATGGCCAGGGCCACCTCGCCGATCTCCTCCGAGCGCGCGGCCAGCGCGGCCAGCGAGTCTCCCGCCAGGGCAAAGACGCGGGCGATCTCCTCCATGCGGGCCGCGGCCTCCTCCGCCGCCTGCCGGCCGCGATCGGCCTCGCTCACCGACTCCAGCGTCGCGGCGTGGCTCTCCTCGGCCCCCTCCGCCACCCGGCGGGCCGTGTCGGCCATGTGCCCCAGGTTGCCCAACAGCCGCTCCAGTTGGCCGGCCTGTTCCCCTGCGCCCTGGGCGATCTGCTGGACCGTCGCTGCCAGTTGCCCGGCGACAAGGCTCACTCCTTCCGCGCCTCCCCGCAGGCTCTCGGCAGAGTGCGACAGGTGCCCGGCGGCGGCCTGCACTTGCTGGCGCAGGCCGGCCAACAGGCCGCGGGCGCGTCCCTCGGCCTGCCTCAGCCGCCGGCCCACGCTGGATACCAGGAAGGCGGCCACGTTCAGGATGCCGGCTAGGGAGAGACTGGTGCCGAGCGCGGCGCGCCAGTCCTGGTACAGCCCGTGGCGGTACTCCGGGGTCAGGAAAAAGGTGTGCGGGAGCCACCCCAGGCACTCGCCGATGGCCATCAGCCCAAAGAGCAGCGCCCCCAGGTTGGCCTGGATAAAGACCGCCCCCCGTGGCAGAATCAGGCCGGTCAACAGGAGGGCGATCACCGGGATATAGAAGAGCGGGTACTCGATCCCGCCGTTGGTATAGACCAGCAAGTTCAGGGCCAGGATGTCGCAGAGGGACTGCAGGAAGAGTTGCCAGCGCAAATGGCGCTGCGCCCGCCAGGCCCCCGTGGACCGGCTCAGCAGGTGCAGCCACAGCCAGAAGACCAGGTTATAGCCCAGGGTAAAGGGGACCACCAGCCAGGGCACGATGCCCTGCCCCGAACGGGTGTACCCCACGGCCTGGGTGGCAAAGTCGGAGGCGGCGATGCCGAGAACGGCTACGAAGCGCAGCATGATCAGCCAGCGCAGCCGGCCGGCCTGCTCCTGGACCTGTTCCCGGCCTTCTTGGAGCTCCAGGCTAGCGTTGCTCATCGATGGTCTCCTTTTCCACGGCCCGGTCTGCCGAGAGCTGCTGGGAGAGCGACTGCAGGTGCAGGGCCAGGCCGGCCATCTCCTGGCTGGAGGTGCTGATCTCGGCAAAGGCGTTGGTCTGCTCCTCCACCGCCGCCGCCAGTTGCTCGGCCCCGGCGGCGTTCTTCTCGGCGATGGCCGCCAGGTGGTTGACCACCTCCACCAGCGAGCGCGAGGCGTCGGACTGCCGGCCGGCGATCTGCGCCAGCGCCGTCCCACGCTCCACCACCTCGCCGATGGCCGCCCGCGTCTGCTCCACCGCCCCGCGGATCGTCGCCATGCCCTGGCGGATGGCCTCGTTCAGGCCGGCCACCTCGGTCAGAGCCTGCCGCGAACTCTCGGCCAGGCGGCGCACCTCGTCGGCTACCACCGTAAAGCTTTCGCCCATCTCCCCGGCCCGCGCCGCCTCGATCGTCGCGTTCAGGGCCAGCAGGTTGGTCTGCCGGCTGAACTTTTCGATCATCCGCACCACCGCCTCCACCCGGCGGGAGTGTTCCTGAGCTGCCGCCACCGCCCGGCCGGCCTCGTCGGCCAGGGTGCAGAGGCGCTCCGACGACAGCTCGATCTGCTTGGACAGGTCCGCCACCTGGGCGATCTCGCGGTCCAGCCCTTGGATCTCGCCGGCCGTCCGCTGGACCTGGTTCATCTGCTCGTAGGCGTCCTGGGCCATGGCCTGCACCGTGGAGGAGACTTCCTCGGCCGAGGCGTTTAGCTCCTCGGTGGCCGCGGCCAGCTCCTCGGCCGAGGCCGAGACGGTAGTGGCGTCCTGGTCCACCGCCTCGGCCGTCCGCAGCAGTGTGTCCAGTTGTTGCTGCTGCGCCGACAGCGAGGCCACCAGCCGGTCGAGCATGGCGTCCAGGCCGCGGGCCAACTGGCCGAGCTCGTCCCGCTGGGACATGCCGGCGCGCTCGCCGTAGGCTCCCGCCTGCACATGGGCGGCCAGCGCGGCCAGGCGGCGCAGCGGCCGGGTGAAGATGCTGCCAAAGAGCACGGCGTAGCCGATCACCACGGCTGCCCCGATCACCGTGACGGCCAGCAGGCCGCGCTGCAGGCTGGCCAGGGGGGCCAGGAAATCGTCGTCCTTCACGCTCACGGCCAGGACCCAGTCTTTGGCCTCCACATGGTGGGCCACCGCGATCCCTTCCGGACTGCCCACGGGGATGAGCACCGCCGTCTTGTCGGCCTTTTGCACGTCCCAGTAGTAGCGGCAGATGTTCGCTTTGCGGTCCTCCGTCATGGTCGGCGGCAGCTGCTCGATGCACCGGGCCAGGGGATAGATCTTGACCGTCCGCGTGGCCGTGATCTGTTGCTCCCCGTAGAGCTGCCGAAGGTTGGCCTCGATGATGGCCGGCGTTTCGGGATCGCCGATGGCATAGAGGACATACTTGTGGAGAAAGCGGCCGTCTTTTTCCTGTATCCCGTGGGCAATCGTCACGATGTTGTCGTCAGACATAAAGATATAGCCGCTCTGGCGCACCCGCACCGGGTCCACCAGCGCCCATAGGGCGCCGGCCGGCACGCGGGCAACCAGCGTCATCGAGAGCAACCCTGAGCCGGTATCGACCTCGGGGACCGGCACGTGGAAGACAAAGGCCGGGTCGGCCAGCTCGGCATACCTTTCCAGGTGGGAGATGCCGGCGAAGCGCGCCTGGGCTTCGGCGAACCAAGGGGCCGGGGCAAAACTTCGGCCCTCCAGCGCTTCGTCCGACGAGGCCACCACGGTGCCCTGGGCGTCCAGGAGGCTGAGGTCGGCTATGCTGCCGAGCCGGGCGGCGGTGCTGCGCAGGGCCAGGCGGCGAAACCCGGTGGAGCCCCGCAGCAGGTCGTCGCGATTGGCCACGGCCGCCTCCACCAGGCCGCGCAACAGGCCGTCGCGCCACCTTTGCACCAGGCGGGCCTGCTGGGTGGCCCGCTCCAGGAGCTCCGTCTCCTGTCCCTCCAGGAGGCTCGTGCGCACCATATAGTTGCTGACGAGCGAGATCATGAGCTGGACGAGCAAAAAGACGCTCAGGATCGAGGTGCTCAACTTCCAGGAGACCGGCCAATTCTTGGGAGCCAGGCGGCTGTACCAGGGAATCTTCATCGGCCTATATCCTTTTCGTCAAGTGTGGCGATCGAACCCCCGCGACGGCCTGGAGCGCCGCCCGCGGGCAGGCCCGGGCCCGTGCTCCAGGCAGAGGCGTTACGCCTCGGCGTCCCCGCCCTTGCGCCGATAGATATGCTCGCGCAGGTCCACGGCGGCAAAGGATTGCCCCCACGACAGCGGCAGGATCTCGGTCTTGCCCAGGACCAGCAGTCCTTCCGGGCGCAGGGCCTCGAAGAAGCGGCGATACAGGCGGTCCTGCTGATCGCGTTCAAAGTAGATGAGCACGTTGCGGCACAGCAGCAGGTCGAGGTCCGTCGGGAGGGGATCGCGCGTCAGGTCGTGCTGCTGAAAGGTCACCAGGGAGCGCACGGTCTCCGCCAGGGTGCGCCGTGGGCCGGGGCTGAAGTAGCGCTCAACGAGGGCCTGGTAGCGTGGGGGCAGGTCCTGCAGGGCGGTGGAGTCGTACTGCCCGGCGCGAGCCTTTTGCAGGGCCTTGTCGTCGACATCGCTGCCCAGGATCTCGATGCGCCATTGCGGCAGGGCCGGCCCCAGGGCGGCGCACACCAGGAGGGCCAGGGAATAGGGCTCCTCGCCGGCGGCACACCCGGCGCTCCAGGCCCGCAGCCGGCGTTCGCCGGCCCGGAGCTGCAGCAGTTCGGGCAGGAAGCGCTCCTCCAGGGTCTGGAAGGTGGTGGGGTCGCGGAAGAAGCGCGTCAGGTTGATCGATAGGGCATCTAGCAACGCACCGTACTCCGCGGGGTCCTGGCGTAGGAGCCGGCCGTAAGCCGCCAGGTCGGGGCACCCGCGGGCCCGCAGGCGCACCGCCAGCCGCCGCTCCAGGAAGGAGGGTTTGTAGGAGCTTAGGTCGAGCTCCCGGTCCTGGCGTACTTGTTCGAGCAGCGTTTGCAAGGCGTCCATGGATGGGCGGCTCCGTCCGGCAGACCGTGCCGGCTCGCGCCCATTGTAAACCAGTTTGGGGGAATTTTCAAGCGGATTGCGCCCTCTGGCGCGGGTTCAACCACCCCGGAGAACCTCCGCCCGACGGGATCGAGGGCCGCCGCAAGGTGCAGTCCGGCCCCCACTTTCGCCACGACTTGGCGATCGTGGTGCAGGCCCCCGACGGCGCCTTTGTGGCTTACAGCGGCCTGTGGTTCGACCCGGTCAACCGCCTCGGCTACGTCGAGCCGGTGGCCACCGACCCCGACTACCGCCGCCTGGGCCTGGGCACCGCCGCGGTGCTGGAGGGCATCCGCCGCTGTGGGGAGCTGGAGGCCACCGCGGCCTACATCGGCTCGAACCGGCCCTTTTACCTGGCGATGGGCTTCAAGGTCCTCTACACGTCCAACTGCTGGGTCCGAACTTTCCAGGGAGCGCGTCCCTGACCGCCGAGCCGCTCCACAGTCGGCCAGGGCCGCGGCGAACTCCTCGATTGCAGGTCACGCCTTCTCTCCCTCGCTCCCGCTCCCCGTTATGATCTCCCGCATGACGGTCTCCAGGTCCAGCGCCCGCCCCCGGGCCAACGCCGCCTCGAACTCCGCGGACGGCAGCACCTCGCGCAGCGCCTCCGACACCGGCTCGATGTACATCTGCTGCTCGGGGTTGTCCTGGGCCATCGGGTGGGAGATCACCAAGCCGAGCCACTCGGCGGCCCGGGTCAGCTGCCCCTGCTGCATGCGGATGTCGGCCAGGCCCAGCAGGATGTCTGCCAGGCGCGGCGGCGCTTCCAGCGCAAAAGCATGCCCGATGGCCTCGCGGAAGAAACGCTCGGCGGCCGCCAGGTCGCCCATCCGCGTCGCCACGTACCCCATGTTGCTCAGGGAGAGACAGATGCCCTCGCGGTCGCCGATCTCCTGCGAGGTGCGCAGGTACTCCTCGCCGTGCCCCATGGCGGTCGACCAATCGCCGCGCCAGTAGGCGACCATGCCCAGGTTGCCCAGGCAGTTGGCCACGCCCCAGCGGTCGCCCAGACCCACAAAAATCTCCAGGCTCTGCTCATAGTAGCGGGCGGCGGCCTCCAGGTCGCGCTGCCCGAACACCAGGTTGCCCATGTTCAGCAGACAGACCGCCTCTTGCGGCGCCATCTTCTCGGCGCGGAAGATGGCCAGGCTCTCCTCCAGGACGCGCAGCGACTCGGCCGCGCTCTCCTGGAAGGGCGCCCAGTGCATCAGGGCCCTGGCCAGGACGCCGGGCTGCCCCGATTGGCGGGCCAACTCCAGCGACTGCCGGGCATAGGCCCGTTCCTCCTCGCGCCGGCCCTGGACGCAGGCCAGCCAGGCCAACCCGATCAGCGCCCCCGCCGCCGCCGGGAGGTCGCCGGTCCGGCCGGCCAGTTCAAAGGCGGCCTGGAAGTTTTCCTGGGCCGCTTCGTAGTTGCCCAGCTTGTCGTGACAACTGCCGGTCAGCAGCAGCAAACTGGCCCGCTTCTCCTCGCCGGCCAGCGGCAGGGCCCGCTCCATATAGGCCAGCGCCTCGCGGAAAGCGCTGAGGGCATAGGCATTGTCGGCGGCCCGGTGCAACCAGTAGAGGGCCTTGTCTTTCTCCGCGGCCCGCTCATAGTGCTCGGCGATCAGGCCGCCGAACTCCTCCAGTCGCTCCCCGGAGTGGTTCTCCAACCACTCGGCCACCTGCCGATGATAGACCCGGCGCAGCTTCAGCAGCACCGACTCGTAGGTCACGTCGCGCAGGATGGCGTGGCGGAAGGCGTACTCTTGGGCCCCGGCAAAGGCCGAGTAGGCCCGCGGCAGCACCAACTCGCGGGCCTGCGCGGCGGCGAGTTCCCCGTGTATATCTTCCCCGGGCACGCCGCCAAAGTCGGCGACCAGCCGGTCCCAGAAGTTTCGCCCCACGACCGCCGCGCGCTGCAGCAGCGACCTTTCGGCCGGGGGCAGGCTGTCCAGGCGGGCCTGCAGGACCCCATGGAGGGTCGGCGGCACCCGCTTTTCCCGTATGCGCTCCATGCGCACGCTCCAGCACTCCTCGCCGGGCACGATCACGCCGTCGTCCATGAACATCCGGATCAGTTCTTCGACGTAAAAGGGATTGCCCTCGGCCTTCTCGACGATCATCTGCCGCAGGTCCGGAGGGATGTCCCTCGCCTTCTGCAGGATCTCGTCCACCAAGCTTTGGCTTTCGGCCGGGCTCAATGGTCGCAGGCTCAGTATCTGTCCCCGTCCTCCCGTCCTTTCGTCCCCCCGTCCTTCCTGGCCGGGCACGGTGCCCGGTCGGTCAAACAGGCCCGTGGGAAGGGCGGCGCGTTCAAAGATGGCTGGCCGCGCCAGCCCGACGATGAGCAGCCGGCGGTCCAGGAGCTCATCCAGGAGGCCGGAGAGCAGGCCCAGGGAGGCGCTGTCGGCCCAGTGCAGGTCCTCCAGCAGGATCACCGCCGCATGGTCGGCGGTGAAGCCGCGGAGGTAGTTGCCCAGGTAGGCGATGGCCAGCGGGGCGAAGGAGGAGGAGCCGGACAGTCTCTGCACCGCCGGGGCGGATGAAAAGTCGAAGCCGACCAGATGGCCGACGAGTTGGGCCTGGCCGGCCTCCAGATAGGGGGCCAGGCCGGCCTCGAACTTGGCCCGCACCGCCTCCAGGGGCTCGTTTTCGGCGATGGCCAGGCGGTCGCGAAAGATGTCGCGCCAGAGGCTGTAGGGGACCTGGACGCTCATCGGCGTGGCCCGACCGCGCAGGTACTGGAGCGCGTCGGGCTGGCGGGTGAGCCAGTCCTCGAGTTCCAGGAGGAGGCGGGTCTTGCCCACCCCGGCATCGCCGACGACGGTCACCATGTGGGTCCGGCCGGCCATGGCGGCGTGCCAGGCCTCCTGCAGCCGCCCCAACTCGCGCTCGCGGCCCACCATGCGCGTCGAGATGCCCTCCAGGCCGCGGGTGATGGTGCGAAAGTCGCGCAGCCGGGCCCGCCGGACCAAGTAGGACTGGATCGGCTCGTCCTTGCCCTTGACCAGCAGCGGCGGCTGGGCCTCCATCTCGAAGAGGCCGCGCACATGCTGGTAGGTGTCGTCGGTGATCAGGATGCCCCCCGGCGGCGCGTTCTGCTCCATGCGCGCCGCCAGGTTCACCGCGTCGCCCATGGCGGTGTATTCCACCCGCATATCGGACCCCACCTCCCCGACCACCACCAGCCCGGTGTTGATGCCCACGCGCACGTTGAACCCGGGCAGCCCGCGCTCCCGCTCCAGGTGCGCGGCATACTCCTGCACCCCGGCGATGATCTCCAGCGCCGCCCGGCAGGCCAGTTCGGCATCGTTCTCGTGGGAGAGCGGGGCGCCGAAGAAGGCCAGGATGGCATCGCCCATGAGCCGGGCCAGCGTGCCTTCGTACTTGTAGATGGGGGCGATGAGGAACTCAAAGGCCCCGTTCATGACATCCATCCATTCCTCGGGGTCCATCGTGCCGGCCATGCTCGTGGAGCCCTTGACGTCGGAGAAGAGGATGGTCACCATGCGCCGCTCGCTGCCCAGGCGGCCAAGGGTCGCCTGGAGGCGCTCGGCGTAGCCCCGGGGGAGCAGGCGCCGCAGGGCGGCCTCGAGGGAGTCGGAAGGGGGAGGAGGCACCGCCGGAGGCGGCGGGGGAGAGGGCGAGGGGCCGGCCAGCGCCGTCCCGCAGTTGAAGCAGAAACGGGCCTGCTCAGGGTTCTCGGTCTGGCACTGGGGGCAGCGCATGGCGTTCACTTCACCCGGTCTACCAACGGCGTCATGTCGTCGTACTGCTCGGCCTCGGCCCGGAATTCGACGACGTGGGCCATGATCAGGTCGCACAGCTCCTGGGCGGTCGGCCGGCCGGCGCCGGCCGCCGCGGCAGCGTCAGGACGAAGGAACTGCCCACGCCGCCCGGCCCCGGCTCCACCCAAATGCGCCCGCCGTGGGCCTCCACCGCCAGCCGGCAGAAGGCCAGCCCCAGCCCAAAGCCGCGGCGTTTGCTGCGGTCGCGGGCCAGCCGGGCAAAGCGCTCAAAGATGCGCTCCCGCTCTTCGGGGGGGATGCCCGGCCCGGTGTCGGTCACGCTGAGAACCACCTGGTCGCCCTGGGCCTCAACGGCTACCGTCACCTGCCCGCCCCCGGGCGTGTACTTGATGGCGTTGTCGATCAGGTTGGCCACGACCCGGTCGATGCGCTCCTCGTCGCAGACGACCGTCCCTAGGTCCGGCGGCACATGGCATGCGCCGCGCACCCGGCCCTCGTCCCAGGTGAGCCTCTCGCGCTCAAAGGCCGCCTGGACCAGGCGGCCCAGGTCGACTTCGGACAGGTGCAGGGGCGCCTCGCCTGTCTCCATACGGGAGACGTCCAGGAGCGAGTCCACCAGCCGGCGCATGCGCTCGCCAGCGGCGCTGCCGATCTGCAGCAGTTGGTAGTTGGCCTGCAGCGTCTCGGCCGGCAGCGTCATCTCCAGCATCTGCAGCACGTTCAGGAGGACCCCCAGCGGGTTGCGCAGGTCGTGGATGATCAGGTCGCTCGTCTCCTGGCGCAGGCGCTGGGACTCCAGGAGCTGTTCCTTTTCGCTCTCCAGACTGGCCACCTGTCGGCTCAGCTCCCGGCCGGCCTGGGCGTCGGCCTGGCGGATGTTGTCGGCCTCGCGCAGGCGGGCGCTGAGCGAGGTCATGATGCTGGCCCCGATCGCCGGGTTGCTGTCGAGCAGCTCGGCGAACGCGGCGCGGTCGATGTGCAGCAGGCGCAGCGGCTCCAGGGCCACGACCGAGGCCGAGCGGGGGGCCTCTTCCAGCAGGGCCATCTCGCCGACGAGTTCGCCCGGTCCACGGTAGCCCAGGACGACCGGGGCCTCCCACGGGCCGCGGACTACGGCCACGCGGCCGGCCCAGATCAGGGCCATAGCGTCGCCGCGCTCCCCCTCGGCGAACACCACCTCCGCGGGAGCATAGTGCTGTTCCGTCAGCAGTTGGACCAACCGCTCCCGGCCCATGCTCGCCAGCAGGCGGAGCAAGGGGGCGTGGGGAGATTCGTCCGGCTCCAGTTGCGGCTGGCCGGCCTGGCGCAGGCGGGCCAACTCTTCTGGGGTCAGGGTCTTGGTCATATAGCCTCCCGTTTGGGCAAGCGGCGCCGGTCAGGCGGTCGCCGGCGAGCGGAGTGCCCCACGGACATTCTATCACAACAGGCCGTGACAGGGCAAATTTGTCTCGACAGCAAGGTGACCGTCATCGGGCCGGCCGGGGGGTTCGCCGGCTTCTCGCCGCCCAGGCGTCCCTTGGCCGCCTGGAGGCGCTCGGCGTAGCCCCGGGGGAGCAGGCGCCGCAGGGCGGTCTCGAGGGAGTCGGAGGGGGGAGGGGGCGCGGGGCCGGCCGGCACCGTCCCGCAGTTGAAGCAGAACTTGGCCTGGTCGGGGTTCTCCGTCTGGCAGTGCGGACAGCGCATCGCACCTCTGCGGCCGCGGTGGCTCAACTCTGCTGCTCTTGGCCGGCCACCCCCGCCAAGGCGGCGATTTGTCGGTTCACGCGCACCTTTTCCAGGAAGGCCTGCCGGCTCTCGCCCTCCGGCAGGCGCGCCGCCTGTTCCATCATGGCATCGTGGGCCTTTTGCCAAAAGTCACGCGCCCCTGGGTCTCCCAGGGCCGCGAGCACCTGGTAGTGGTTCAGGTAGATCTGCTGGATATCCTCGACGTTCTTCTGTTCGGCCAGCAGGGCTATGGCCTGCTGCGAGGCCTGGCGGGCCTCTTCCGGCCGGCCCAGGCCCAGGCGGGCCTGGCCGATGTAGGAAAGGTCGGCGATGGTTTCGGCCTTTAATCCCAGGCGGGCCCGCACCTCGTAGGCCTGCTGGAAGAGGTCCTCGGCCGCGGCGAACTGCCCCCGCCCCAGGGCGACGAGCCCCAATCCGTGCAGGCAGTAGCCGATCCCGCGCTCGTCGTTGATCTGCCGGCGCAGGGCCAGCGAGGACTGGAAGGCGGCCTCGGCCTCGTCGTAGCGCTCCAGGTAGGCGCTGGCCAGGCCGACGCCGTACAGCGAAAAGCCCAACCCCATACGGTCGCCGACGCGGCTCTTGCCCTCCTGTGACTCCTGGAACTGCTCCAGGGCCGCCCCGTACTCGCCCAGGCGCAGGGAGATGCGCGCCGCGTTGGTCAGGTGGATGCCGCGCTGGAACCAGTCCTGGCGGGCGTCGGCGGCCGCCAGGGCATGGCGGTTCAGCTCGGCCGCCTGGGCATAGTTGCCCTGCATCAGGTGGATCATGTAGAGGTACATCAGGCTCCAGATCTCGCCCTCGGCGTTGCCGGCCTCCCGGCGCAGGGCCACGGCGCGCTCCAGGAGCGGGCGGGCCTGCTCATAGTTGCCGCGGTAGTACTCGAGCACCCCCAGTTGGTGCAGGGCCTCCGACTGGCCGGAGGGGTCGTCCAGGCGGGTCTTGACCTCCAGGGCCTCGCGGGCCGCGGCCTCGGCCTCGGCGTAGCGGCCGGTCCAGAGGTAGAGATCGGCCAGCCCGTTGAGGGCGTCGGCGCGGCGGGCCTCGTCGCCGTGGGCCTCGGCCAGCGCCTGCAGGGCCAGCAGGTCGGCCTTGCGCGGCTCCTGGCGGCTGAGCTGGCCGAGGATATGCTGGCGCCGGGCCAGGATATCGGCGCGGTGGGACCAGGTTTCTTCCCCCTCGCCCAGCAGCTCCAGCAGGCGGGAGTAGTGGGCCAGGGCGGTCTCGTTGGCGAACTCGGCCTGGGCCTTGCGGCCGGCCATCTCCAGGTAGCGGACGGCCCGCTCCGTGTCGCCGCTGCGGCCAAAGTGGTAGGCCAGGAGGTGACAGCCCTCCTCCAGCCGGCCGGCAAAGACCTTTTCCAGCGTCTCGCCGATCCGGGCATGGAACAACTGGCGCCGCTGGACCAGCAGGCTCTCGTAGGCTACCTCCTGCACCAGAGCGTCGGGGAAGGCATAGGCCGCCTCGGCGGTGGACCCGGCCAACTGGATCAGGCCGCTGCGCTCCAGTTGCGCCAGCCAGGTGTCGATCTGGGCCTCGGCCTGGGCCAGGCTGCGCAGCAGGTCCAGTTCGAAGCGCCGGCCGATGACTGCGGCCATCTGCAGGGCCTGGCGGGCATCCTCGGTCAGGCGGTCGATGCGCGCGACGATCGCCGCGTGCAGCGTGTCGGGCACGCTGATCTGGGCCACCTTGTCGGTGACCTGCCAGCGGCCGGCCTGCTCCGGGTCCGGCACAACAGCCCCGCTCTCGCCCAGCGAACGGACCACCTCCTCGATGTAAAATGGGTTGCCGGCGGCCTTGTCCAGTAGCTCCCGCAGGGTGGCGGCCGCGAACTCGGCCCCGGGCAGCAGGGCGGAGAGGAGCTGCCGGCTCTGGGCCTCGTTCAGCGGCTGCAGCTCGATCTCGGTGTAGCGGTGTGGATAGCTGCCGGCGGCTTTGTCGCGCAGCCGCCAGCAGCCCTTGTCGCGCCGCGGGCGAAAGACCAGGCAGAACATCAGCGGCGCGTGGTCGGTCGTCGCCAGCAGGTCCTCCACCAACGCCAGCGAGGCTTCGTCGGCCCAGTGCAGGTCGTCCAGGGCGACGACGATGGGCCGCCGGCGCGCCGCCTGGGTGAAGAACTCGCGCGCCGCCCAAAAGATCTGTTTCTGCCGCACCTTGGGGTCCAGCTCCTGTACCCAGCGGGCCCAGGCGTCCTTGAGCGGCAGGTCCAACAGATGGGCCAGGAAGGGCACCGCCTCGCGGGCCGTCTCCTTGCCCATCAGGTCCTCGCCCATCTCCCACAGCGTAAAGAGCACGTCGTCGGCGCTGGCGCCGGCCGGCAGGCCCAGCATCGCCTGCAGGACTTGCACCACCAGCCAGTAGCTGGTCTGCTCGCTGAAGGAGAGGGCCTGGCCGTCCAGCCACAGCACCTGGCCCATCTGGCCGTCGGGCATCTGCCAGCCGCCGACCTCCGACATCCAGGCCTTGAACTCGCGCAGCAGGCGCGATTTGCCCAGGCCGCTGTCGCCGACCAGGGCCACGATCTGCCCCCGGCGGTTCAGGAGCTTCTGGCCGCAGCCCCGCAGCAGGTCCAGGCTGTCGTCGCGGCCCAGCAGGGGCGATTCTCCGCCCTCCAGCCCGCGGGTCCGGCCGATCTCCTCGCGCCGGCCGAGCACCTGGAAGGTGGGGATGAGGACCTCTTTGCCCTTGACCTTGAGCTCGCCGCGGCTCTCCAGGGCGAAATAGGCGGCGACCCGCTCCTGGGTCTTTTTGCTGACAAAGATCTGCTGCCAGCCGGCCTTGGACATCAGCCGGGCGGCCATGTTGATGTCGTCGCCCATCAGGGTATATTCCTGGCGCAGCCCGGGCGAGCCGACGTTGCCGGCAAAGAGGTAGCCGGTGTTGATGCCGATGCGCTGGCGAAAGCGGTAGACGCCGTCGGGGGTCTGCAGAGCGGCAAAGTCCCGGGCCGTGCTGGCCTGCATGTCCAGCGCGGTGTACACGGCCCGCACCGGGTCGTCCTCGTGGGCGCGGGGGGCGCCGAAAAAGATCACCAGCCGGTCGCCCACCGAGTACTGGTCCATGCGCGCCAGCGTGCCCTCGTAGTGCTCGACGACGGCGGCCATGTGGGCGAAATAGTCGTTGAGGTGCTGGGTGATCAGCTCCGGCCGGGTGTCGCCCATGTCGTCGATCAGGTCGCTCACCCCGACATAGTTGGCGAACATCACCGTCACCGGCCGGTGGTCGGGGACGATCTGCACCTGGTCGGGGTTGGTGACCAGGCGCGGCAGCAGCTCGGCGGCCAGGTAGGGCGCCAGGCGGTCGATGCGCGCCACGTAGTAGGCGATCTGCGCGAGGGGGTCGCCCTCGGCCGTCTCCTCCAGGGAGGGCAGGGCCAGGTTCCCGGCCGCGGGGGGCGCCTCGCGCACCAGGTAAAAGCCCTCGGCGCGGGTCTCGACGACGGCGCGGCCGCCCAGCAGGTCGAGGGTGGCCTGGGAGATGACCACGTCGCCCGGGGTGGCGTTGCCCTCGGCCTGGTCGGCGCGGTTGACGGTGTGGCCGGTGGTGACATAGGCCATGATCTGCTGCGTGCCCAGGTGGGCGGCAAAGTAGGGGCCGGAGGAGATACCGCACTTGATGCGCAGGGGAAAGGTTTTGCCGCCGGCCTCGATCGCGGCAAAGCGGCCCATCTTGCCCTGCATGGCCAGCGCCGCCTGCACGGCCTGCAGCGCGCCGGCCGTCATGGCCTCGTCGGAATCGGCCGGGAAGACGCCGAGCAGGGCGTCGCCGCCGAACTTTAACAATACCCCGCCGTGCTCCGACAGCGTCGCCACCAGCTCCTGGAACAGGTCGTTGATAATCTCGGTGACCCGCTCGGCCCCGGCCTTGCCGAACTGGCTGAGGCGTTCGGAGAGGGGGGTGAAGCCGGAGACATCGCCAAAGAGAAAGGTGCCGCGGAACATGCCGCCGGCCGGCTGCCCCAGCGGTTGGGGATGCTGCACGACCGGCCGGGGCAGGTAGGTCTTGATCGTGCGCAGCAGGGCGGCCAGGTGCTCCCGGGCCTGGACAAGATGGCGCTCCGTCGGCCGGCGCTCCAGGGGCTCGTAGCGGTCCTGGGGCAGGTAGCGCTGCAGGGAGGGCAGCAGTCCCGCCAGGCCCGCCGGGGCCCCCTCCGGCGCGGCGCGCACCGGGGTCAGGACCAGGCCGGTGGCCGGGGGCGGGGGCGCCGCGGGGGCGGCCGGCGCCGGGGACGGCGCCGGCGCGGCCGCCGCGCCACAGCTTCCGCAAACAGGCTGTCCCAGCTCGACCCAGGCCCCGCACTGGGAGCAACTGCTCCCCGCGCCGATGACCAGGGCCCCACAGTGGAAACAGTAGCGGGCCTGGGCCGGCAGCAGGGTGTGACAGGAAGCGCAGACTACCCCGTTGGCCAGCAGCCGGCCGCAGTTCAGACAAAAACGGGCCTGGGCCGGATTGGTCGTCCCGCACGCTGGGCACTGCATAGGCTACACCCCCTACTCCTCCCGCTGCCGGCGCAGCCTGGCCGCCTGCGCCCGCAGGTTCTGAAAGTACTCGCTCTCCACGATCTCGCCCACCTGCCGCTCCTTCTTGGCCTGGTCGATCTCGATGCGCAGGTCGGCGATCTGCTGGCGCAGCTCTTCCTCGCGCTTCTGCACCTGCGCGGCCATCTGGGCAAATTCGCCGGCCAGGGTCGCCAGGGAGCGGTCGCGGTACTCGGATGAGGGGACAAAGCCGCGGGCATACTCCCCCGTGGCCACCCGCCGGACCCACTCGCGCACCTCGCCGAGAAAGTCGGTCGTGTAGCGGATGCGGTTGCTCAGCCCGCTCATCACCGCCAGGGCCATCTCCGGGTAGCGGTGGAGCATCTGCCGGAAGGCATCCCCCTCCAGCACGAGGACCTCGGCCGGCTCGATGGCCCGGGCGCTCACCGAGCGCGGCTGGCGGTCGATCAGGGCCATCTCGCCGAGCGCCTCGCCCGCGCCGATGATGCGGATCGGGCGCTCTTCCCCGGGGCGGTCCGCGCTGGGGATGTACAGGGCAATGCCCCCTTGCCGGACGACATACATCTCGTCGCCCGGGTCCCCTTTGTTGAACAGGACCGTTCCGGGCGGCAGCGCGCGCGGCTGGAGGGCGGCCGACAGCTCGGCCAGCGCCTCGTCCGTGAGCGCCTCGAACAGGGCGATGTTGCGCAGTGTCCCGATCTCGGCCATAGAGGTCTCCTTCGCATCGTGCGGATGCTGCGTTCGGCGAACGGTTTCTACTTCGGCGTCACCGCCGGCGGGCGCGGGGGGCAGCTCGCGGAAGCCGGGCCCGCGGCGCCGTCATGGGTGGAACAGCAGCGTAACGTACAGGGCATCGACATAGTGCTGCCAGCGCCAGGCCGGCCAGGTCGAAAGCCCTTTTTCCAGGGCGCCGTGGGCCTGGGCCAATGTCGCCCTGTCCTCGTCGGGCGCTCCTGCTCCCTGCTCCAGCAGGTCCAGCGCTTCCTGCAGCAGGGCCGCGGCCTGTTCCCGCTCGCCCTGCCGGCCATGGACCTCGGCCTGCCGGTAGCGGGCCAACGCCAGTCCGGCCGCGTCGTCTTCCTCCTGCCAGTAGCCGGCCGCCTGGAGGTACAGCGCCAGGGCGGCCGCGGTTTCTCCATGGGCCAGGTGCCTATCGCCCAGGCGACAGGCCGCCAGCGCGGCCGCCGCCAGACGGTCCACCTCCAGGTAGGCCGCCCGCGCCGCCGCCCAGTCGCCCCGCAGGTCGGCCAGCAGCGCGGCCACGCCCGCGGACCAGCGTCCCGGTTCCCGCGCGGCCAACTCGGCCGCGCGCTCCAGCCAATGCTCGGCCTCGGGCTCCCCGGCCCGCTGCAGGAGCCAGGCGATGGTCGCGGCCGCGGCCAGCTCCGTCCCCGGGGCCGCCAACGCTGCCGCCTGGCGCGCGCAGGACAGCGCCGCTTCCGCCTGCCCCAGCATCGGCAGGACCAGGGCGTACTTGAGCAGGAAGCGCGCCCGGTCATATTCTACCACATCCTCTCCCAACAGGACAACTCCCGCCTCGGCGTAGGCGCCCACGGCGGCGGTAAAATCGCCCTCCAGCACCACCAGGTCGCCCTGGCCGGCGCGGGCCTGGGCGTAGAGGACCTGCAGCTCGAAATCGGCTTCCTGTCCCAGCAGGCGGTCCAGGCCGGCCAGCGCCCGCCGGTAGGCGGCCCCGGCCTGGGCCAGGGCGTAGCGCTGCCGGGCCTTTTGCCCCGCTATGAGCAGGTAGCGCGCTGCCGGGAGGAACTGCCCGGCCTGCTCATAGTGGTGGGCCAGGAGCTCGGCGTGGGCGGCCAGGCTCTCCCCGGCGCTCGCCGTGGGGTCGTCGAGGCAGCGCGCCTCCAAGTGGGCCGCCAGGCCGGCGTGCAGGGCGCGCCGCCGGGCAAAGGACAGGCTGCTGTAGATCGCCTCCCGCAGCAGCGCATGGCGAAAGGCGTAGGCCGGGTCGGCCCCGCCCGCGCGGGGCACGATCAACTGGGCCTCCTCCAGGCCGGCCAGCCCGGTTTCCTCATCCTGGTCCCCGCCCGCGCCGCCCTCCCGCAGGGCGCGCAGGTCGCTGCGGCTGAACTCGTCGCCGATCACTGCGGCCGTTTTGGCCACCTCCCGCGCCGGCGGGGGCAGAGCGTCCAGGCGGCCCAGCACCAGCTCGCGCAGCGTGCCCGCCCGCGGCAGCGACTCCAGGGCCGCCCGGTCCCCGCCGGCCTGCCGCAGCCGCCGGACCAGTTCCTCCACAAAGAGCGGGTTGCCGCCGCTTTGCTCCTGGACGAGCCGGACCAGCGCCTCCCCCTGCTGCCCGGCCGCCTCCCCCACCAGGTGCCGGGCCAGGGCGGCGGTCTCTTCCGGGCCTAGCGGCGCCAAGCCGAGGACCTCTCCTACGGGCGGCGCGCCCGGGCCCTCCGCGCTGCGCTGCAGGAGCAGCGCCAGGACGGGCCGGCCGGCCAGGTCCGCCTGCAGGTGGGCGAACAGGTCCCGCGAGGCCGTGTCCAGCCACTGGGCGTTCTCCAGCAGGAGCACCAGCGGCGCTTCCGCGGCCAGCCGCTGCAGAAATCGGCCCAGGGCGGCGAACAGGCGGGCCCGCTCGCGGGCCGCCAGGCGCGTCTCCAGGCGCTGCCAGAGCCGGCCGGCCGGCGTGCTGTGGCGTTCCCCGGTCAGCTTCCAGAGGTCCAGCGTCCCCGCGGGGCGCGCCTCGACCTGCTGCTCCAGGCGGGCAAAGAGGGAGGGGCGGGTTTCTGCCGGGTGGGCGGCCGTCGGGACGACGGCCGGCCGCGCCATGGCCTCTTCCGGCGCCACGGGCAGCCCCAACAGCTCCAGGAGCGGGCCGCCGGCTGCTCCGCCCAGCCCCAGGCGCAGCAGCCGCCGCCGCACCTTTTGCGCCCGCACCTTGGTGGAGTCGGCGGGCCCGCTCCCGGCGGCCGCCTCGACCAGGGCGATCCACGGCGTGTAGGGCGACTCGGCGGCATAGTCCGGGCACTCCAACAGCAGGACCAGGGCCCCGGCGGCCTGGGCTTCGGCGGCCAGGGCGTCGGCCAGGCGGCTCTTGCCCACCCCGGCCGGCCCCTCGATCGTCACGATGGCCCCGCGGCCGGCCAGGGCCGCCGCCAGGGCCGCCCGCAGCCGCGCCAGCTCGGCGCCGCGGCCGACAAAGGGCCCCGCCGTCCGCAGCCGGCGGGCCAGGCGGTCCTCGCGCAGGCCCGTCAGCTCATAGATCGGTACAGGCTGGGCCTTGCCCTTGACCTGGATCGGCGGCAGGGCCGCCGTCCGCGCGGTGTCTTGGACGGCCTGGTGGACGCTCTGCGAGAGCAAGACCTGGCCCGGCCGGGCGGCGGCCATCAGCCGTGCCGCCAGGTTCACGTCGTCCCCCATAACGGTGTACTCGCGGCGCGTCGCCGAGCCGCACTGTCCGGCAAAGGTCACCCCCTGGGCGATGCCGCCGCGCAGCTCGATGGGCGGCGCGGACATCTGCGCCGCCAGCTCCTGGCGCATAGTCAGGGCGGCGCGGGCGGCGCGCTGCGGGTCGTCCTCGTGGGCCACCGGCGCGCCGAACAGGATCAGCACCTTGGAGCCCCACTTGTAGGGGTCGATGCGGCTGACGATGCCGTCGTACCGGGCCACGGTCGCCTGGATGGCGTTGAAGGCGTCGTTCAGCCGCGCCGTCACCTCTGCGGGGGCCGCGCCGCCGGCCAGCATCTCTTCCAGGCCGGCCAGGTTGAGGAACAGCACCGTCGCCGGGCGAAAGTCGCTCTCCAGGCGGCGCTGCTGGGCGCCGGCGACGATGCGCTCCACCAGCACGTCCGGCAGATAGGGGGCCAGCGCCTCGACCTGCCGCAGGGTAGACTGTAGCTCGGCGGCGATCTCTGCGGTGCCGGCGATCCAGGGCGCGGCGCCGCCGCGGCGCCGGGCGCCGGGGCCGATCTCGAAGGTGCCCAGGAGCTCCCCGGGTATAGGCGGGACGGCAAAGAGCCCCGGGGCCCGCTCCGCGCCGCGCTCCGCGCCCAGGGCGGCGGCGGTGGCCGCGTCTGCGACCACCAGGCCGGCCTCCGCCGTGCTCTCGGCCACCAGGGTGCGCGATACCGTCTCCCCCAGCACGACATACTCCATCCGCCGGGCCGTGCCGACGCTGGCGGCCAGGAAGGGGCCTGTGGCCAGGCCGACCTTCATGCGCAGTGTCGCCGGGCCGTGCGGCGTGGGGATGGCCGAGAACTCGCCCATGGCCTGCATCATGCGCTGCGCTGCCCGCGCCGCCCGGCGCGCCTGCTCGCCCCCTTCCTGCTCCGGGAAATAGGCCAGCAGGGCGTCGCCGGCGAACTTGAGCAGGATGCCGCCCGACCAGGCCAGGATCTCGAGCATACGCTCCAAGTACCGGTTGATCGCCGCCGTCAGCCGCTCGATGCCCTCGGGGCTGGGGTCGCCGATCAGCTCAAAGAGCGAATCGCCGGTGGGGCGCTCGAGAGCGGACAGGCGCTCCGAAAGGGCGGTGAAGCCGCTGACATCGGCAAAGAGCAGGGTGCCGCCCAGAATCTGGCCGCGCACCCACCCGGGCTCCGGGCGGCAGAGCACCTCCTGCACCAGGGGGCTCGGCAGGTATGTGCTCAACAGGTAGAGGACGGAACGCAGCCGCTCGAGCATGTTGAGCACCACGCCGCGGCGAGAGTCCACCCGCGCCTTTTCCCAGAGGTAAGGGGGCAGGTAGCGTTCCAGGCGTGGGAGGAAGGCGGCCATGTCGGGGGCCGGGCCGGAATCGCCATCCACGTTACTGACTCCTGCGTGGTCTATGAGGTGGGTTCTATTCAGGGGAGTACCCGGAAGGGCAAGATGGACTGGTGCCCCGACGTCACCCCATGGAAGACCCATTGGTACGTGCCCGGCTGCAGGTCGAACTCGTAAGGATAAAAGTAGATGCCCGCGGCATTGCCGGTCGGCCCGATGCTCATCGTCTCGCGCGTCCCGGCGATCATCCCGTGATCCCAGCTATCCAGCCAGAAACCCACTTGCTCGTCGGCGGCAAAACCCCAGATATCCATGGTGAACCGGTCGTGGGCGCCGCCGCAGGGCGGCGTGATGCTCCCGTTCGTGGGGGCAGGGCCCCCGGCGCAGGGGTCGGTCGGCGGCGGGGAGGGCGCCGGGCTCGGCGCGGGCGCCGCGGTGGGGGTGGAGACCGGCGGCGCGCAGGCCGCCAACAGCAGCAGGGAAACGGCCGTCGCCACGCGCCAAACGCTCCTGGGCATGCCCTTTACCCTCCGTGGCCGAGCACGAGCGCGCGCACCACCTTCTCCCAGGTGATGTCCTGCACTCGCCGGCTGCCGGCCGTGCCCAGCCGCTCGGCCAGGGCAGCGTCCTCGGCCAGCTCGTCGATGTGGACGGCCAGTGCCGCCGGGTCCGGCGGCGCTACCAGCCCCGTCTCGCGGTGCGTGACAAACTCCAGCACGCCGCCGGCGTCCTCCGTCGTCACCACCGGCTTGGCCGCGTGAAACGCCTCCACCGTGGCGTAGCCGTAGTCTTCGTCGACCGGGGCGTAGAAGACGGCGCGCGCCCCGGCGTAGAGGTCCACCAGGGCCTGGTCGTCGACAAAGCCGGGGAACCGCACGCGGTCGGCCACCCCGCACCGGCGCGCCAGCGCCTCCAGGGCTTTGCGTTCCGCGCCGGCCCCGGCGATCACCGCCCGCAGCCGCCCCCTGGTCTGGGAGAGGGCGGCGATGAGCAGGTCCACGCGCTTGGCCCGGTCCAGCCGGCCCATATAGAGCAGGTAGTCGCCGTAGGGTCCGGGGCGCAGCCGTTCGCGGTAGCGCGAGGGGGGGTAGAGCGGCGTGCTGCGCAGGGCGTTGTAGTGGGCCAGCCGACGGGAGACGTTCTGCGAGATGGTAAAGATGCGCCGCGCTTCCCCCAGGCAGCGGCGGTCGATGCGCTGGATCACCTGGCGGACCTCGCGGTCTTCTTCCGGGTAGCCGAAATCGCTGTAGCCGGTGCCGTACCAGTCGTAGGCCTGGCGGTGTTGGTGCACGAGCCAGACGACCTTGCGCGGGTGGCGCACGACGTAGCTGGGGAACTTGGTGCAGATCACCTGGTCTACGGGGACTTGATTGATTTTCTCCAGGTCCAGCAGCCGCCAGGCCAGGCAGCCCTTGACGATGGCCGTCTTATCCGGGGACCAGTTGAAGGGCAGTTGCACCACCTCGGCATCGTGGCCGTGCTCGCGCAGGGCCTGGGCCAGCCCTTCTACCAGCAGCTCGGCACCGCCGCGAACGAAGGGCACCTGGGTGGAGCAGATGAGGATGCGTTTAGCGGCCATTCTCCCCGTCCTCGGTGCGGACCGGCCCCAGCCCCTTTTCCTCTTCCAGGGCCCGCAGCCGGCCGTGCATGGCGATGACCTCTTCGCGCAGGCGAGCGTTGGCGGCCACGAGCAGACCCAGGGCGCGTTCGGTGGCGGCGTTGAAGGCGTTCTGCTGCTCGACGATGGGGTTGATATACCAGCGTAGGAAGCGCCGGGTCAGGCGCTGGATGAAGGCGAAAAAGGCCTGTAGCGGTGTCCTCCAGACGATGGGCCAGTGCGCGCTGACCCCCTGGCTGGCGCGCACTTCCTCCAGGCTGCGTGCCAGCTCCACTTCGTCGAACGAGTTCTCCAGGTGATGGACGCCGTTCTCGAGCTGCCCTTCGCGCCGCTGCCGCACCTCCTGGCGGAGCTGTTCGATAATCGTGGCCACATCGATTGGATCTGGATTCGAGGTCACGATGAACCCCCAAGGAATTGTTTTCAGATATTGGCTCTCATTTCCCCGACCAACTCACCAGGGCCACGCCGGCGCAGATCACCACCGAACCGAGCAACTTCTGCCAGGTCAGCGGCTCGCTCAGGACGAGCCAAGAGGCGACGACGGTGATGACATAGCCCAGGGCCAGGATGGGGTAGGCCAGGCTCAGGTTGACGCGGGAGATGACCACCAGCCAAAGGACGGCGGCGCCAAATATCAGGACAAAGCCCAGGAGCACCATCCAATTGGTGAAGGTGCGCCAGATGATCTCCCAGCGGAAGGAGAACTCGCCGACCTTGTTCAGGCCGGCCTTGGTCAACATCTCGCCGGTTGTGGTCATGAGGATGGCCAGGAGCAGAACCAGGAACACCCACAGCTTCATTGCGCCAACTCCTTCGCATTTTTCGCCAGTGTACCAGCGAGAGGGCAAAAAGTCAAATGGGAACGGGAAGGGCGACCGCCGGGTTTGCCCCCACCGCAATACCGCCATCACATAAGGTTCCGCCCCCTCCGATTGGAGGGGGCGGAAGAACGGGGGTGGGGGGAAGACTCCTAGCTCCAGGCGCTGTCTTCTTCCAAGTGGACCACGGCGACGACCTTGCCCTGGATGCCCACAGGGTCGTTCTGGCCCTGGGGGTAGAGGTGGATCGGGGCCATGGCGGCGTTGGCCGGCTGCAGGCGCACACGGCCGCCCTCGCGGAAGAACTGCTTGAGGGTGACATAACCGGCCGGGTCTTCGGCGTCGGTCAGGCCGGCGATGACCAGGTCGCCGTTGTCGGCGCTGGGCTGGGGCCGGACGACGACGTAATCGCCGTCCTGGATGCCGGCCTCCTGCATGGAGTGACCGCGCACGCGCAGGGCAAAGCAGCCCCCGCGGACCCACTCCGGCGGGAGGAGCAGCGTCTCCGGCGCCTCCGGCCCATCGTGGTAGGCCACGGTGACGTCGTAGCGGCCGGCCGCCACCTCCCCGACCACCGCCAGGAGCCGGCCCTCGCCCCAATACTGGTAGCTCTGCGGCATACGGAGCATGGTCACGCCGGCGTTGAGCGGGTTGGGGGCCACCAGGAGCGCCGGGTTGGTTGGTTCCTGGCCCACCAGGCGCGGGGCCGGCCCCGCGTACGGCCACATCGTCACGCGGCCGCTGTGTAGGCAGCGCCTGAAATACCAAGGTTCCCCTGTCGAGCGCAGTACGGCCATCGACACCTCCTCGCGCGCAGAACAATTGTACCACATTTTTGGCGATTTGTCAAACGCATGTTCTGCGAGAGGTTACCACCAAAAGCCGAGCAGCGGTCCCAGGCCCATGGCGGCCAGGCGCTGCTCCAACTCCTGCACCTGGAGGGGAACTTCGGGGAGGGGCAGGTAGATCACGCCGGCGGCCGGCAGGGGAGCGGGGACCTCGGAGACGACCTCGAGGCGTATTCCGGGGGGCAGGGCGACGTGCTGGGAGAGCAGCGCGCCGTACGGGTTCTCGCGCAGGCGCCGGCGCAGGTCGGCGTCGACGCTGGCCCGCCGCAGCACCTCGGCCACCCGCCCCAGCAGGTGAGGGGAAACTGCGGGCAGCGCGCCCATCACGCGCTCCACCAGCCCCGGCGGCGGGGCGCCGCGGGGCAGGGCGCGCAGCCCATCGATGGCGCGCCTCTCTCGCTCGTAGCGCCGGCGGCAGTGCGGGCAGCTCTCCAGGTGGCGCCGCAGCTTCCCTTCCTGCCGGGAGGGAAGTTGCCCTTCCAGGAGTTGCTCGACCAGTTCTTCCGCCTGCTGACAGGTGAGCGCCATCAACGCACTCCACTAGACTCGTCGGGTCTCAAGTGTTGCCTGCTATCTGTCGCCGCTGCTCCCGGACGGCCGCACCCCTTGCCCGACACGACATTCCACAGAGCATACCATCCGCGGCGGCCAAAAGTTCCCATTGCTACTCTTCGTCCGACCTTTCCTTCTGCCGGTCCTCGACCCGGCCAAAGATATCGCGCCCGGTGGGCCGCTCTTCCGGCCCGCCGGCCGGCCGTCTCTCCTTCCCCTCCGCCGCGGCGGGCAGGCGCCGGTCCAGCGTCGTCTCCAGCAGCCCCTTGCCCTGCACCGGCCGCGCGGCCATCTCGTCCACCCGCCGCTGCAGCCGGCTGGCCATGTCCTCCAGCACTTCCTCGGGGATCACGCGGACGTACGACATGCAGTAGACCCCGGCCTTCCGGCGGATCGCCTCCATCTCTTCGTACAGGCTCTTGATCTCTCCGTCCAGCTTTTCCTGCTCGCGCGCGTCCTGGCTCAGCGCCCGGGCCTTGCGCTTGATGCCCATCTGGGCCTGCCGCAGCAGGAATATCTCCACCGCCTCGGCCTTTTTCTCCCCAAAGCGCTCCTCGATCTGCTTGAGCAGCTCGTCCACCCGGTCGTACTCCTGCAGGCGGGACAGCTCCTGCTTGGTCACCCCGGTGACGCTGGCGCCCAGGCCCAGGGTCTCCTGGATCCAGCGCTTTTCCTCGGCCAGCCCCCAGCGGATAAAGAGCACGATCAGCACGGCCCCGCCGATGCCGATGCCCATGGCCCCCAGGACGGGCACCAGCGAGGAGCCCCGCCCGCCGCCCACGTTCACCAGGCGGTTGAAGCCCATGTGCATGCCGATGGCCAGCGCCCACCCCAGGACTGCCGAGAGGAAGCGGCTGCTGCCCCGGCCGTAGCGCAGCCGGCCGAGGGCCGTGCCCACCAGGGCCGCGGCCGCCCCATGCATCAGGCAGGTGGAAAAGACCCGCAGCATGGCCAGCAGGACGGCGGTGCGCGTCTCGCCCCGCGACAGGTAGAGGATGTTCTCGACGATGGAGAAGGCGATCCCGGCGGCAAAGCCGTAGATGGCCCCGTCGACAAAGTAGGTCATGCGCTTCCACAGGAACAGCAGCAGGGAGAGCGACTTGAGTACCTCCTCGACGACCGGGGCGATCAGCACCGGCAGCCACAAGCTCAGCCAGTTGCCGGCCTCGATGGTGGAGCCGAAGGCGATCGTCAGCTGCCACTTGAGGAGCGAGGCGATGCCATAGGCGCCGCCAAAGGCCAGCAGGCCCCAGGCAAAGGAGAGCAGGACGTACTTGAACTTGCCCTGGCCGAAGAGGTCCTGGGAATAGATCAGGTAGAGGAAGCCCAGCGGCAGCAGGATGGCGATGGCGTAGGCCACGACGATCATCGGCGGTCCTCCTTGGGCAGGCGCTGCTCCAGGCACTCGCCCAGCCGTTCGCGCCCGCGGTGCAGTCGGCTGCGCACCGTGTTCAACGGTAGCCCGGTGCAGTCGGCGATCTCTTCGTAGGACAGGTCGGCGATGTACCGCAGGGCCAAGACCGAGCGGTAGGCCTCGGGCAGGCTCTCCAGGCACTCCTGCACCGCCTGGGACAGCTCGGCCTGCTCGGCGCGGCGCTCCGGCCGGCAGTCCTCGTGGCCGTCCTCCAGCTCCAGCGGGGCGCTGTCGGGGCGCGCGCGGAGCGCCTCCAGGCTGACGACGCGCTGCTCGGCCTTGAGCCGGTTCAGGGTCAGGTTGGTGGCGATGCGAAAGAGCCAGGTGGAGAAGCGGTAAGCGTCGTTGTACGTGGCCAAGGAAAGGTAGGCCCGCAGGAAGGACTCCTGGACCAGGTCCTCGGCCTCGTCGGGCCGGCCGACCATGCGCAGCAGGTAGCGGAAGAGCGGCCCGCTGTAGCGCCGCACCAGCAGGGCGAAGCTCTCCGTCTCGCCCTCCAGGACGCGTTGGATGGCGGCCCGTTCTTCGTCTAAAGATCCCCGTGCGTCGGGCGGCGCCATGGCGGATTCCCCCAGACCACCTCAGTGGAGCAGAACGCCCAGCAGCAGGGTCGCGACCAGGGCCAACATCGCCGCGTTGTAGAGCAGGGCCGCCGCGGCGTAGGCCAGGTAGACCCGCCGCGCCGCCGATGGCAGCGCCGGGGCCCGCCCCCGCAGCCAAGCCGCGGCGTAGGCCAGCGACTCGCGGTGCAGGCCGGGCCTGCCCAGCCACTCGGCCAGGATCTCGGAGCCGTCGTACCCGGCGACCGGCACCAGCCCCACCAGGGCGCTGTAGAGGGCCAGCAGCAGCAGGGCCGCGCCGAGCAGGTGCGGCCAGGAGGCCGGCGGCGCGGCCAGCCACAGCGCCGCGGCGGCGGCCGCCCAGAAGCCCGTCGAGGCCGGCCCGGCCAGGAAGACGCCCACCCGGGCGCGCCGGGACAGCGACCAGATGTCGGACACGTCGGCGAAGGCGGCCGGCAGCAGGTGCCGCACCAGCAGACCGAAGCGCGCCACCTGCCCGCCGGCCCGGACGCAGGCCAGGGCGTGGGCCAGCTCGTGTGTCAGGACCAGCGGCACCGCGGCGACATAGGCCGCCAGCAGCAACAGTGGGACGCGCCACCAGGCCGCGGTCAGCAGGTACCAATCGGCGCGCAGCGTGTCCCAGCGGGCCGCCAGCAGCGCCGCCGCCCCGGCCAGGAGGAGCAGCGCCAGGGCCGCCCCCGGCGGCGAAAAGAGCAAGCGCAGCCGGCGGTGCAGCGCGGCCAGGCGCTCCTCGGCCCCGGGCAGCGTCCAGAGGACCAGGGGCCCGCTGCGCTGCAACCCGCGCAGGCGTTGCCACAGGCCGGCCCTTTCGTCCAGCAGGCCGGCCAGGCTCAGGCCCTGCAGGAACTGCTCCACCGCCTGGGGAGAGACGGGGCCGAAGCGCGCCGCGCACTCCTGGGCCAGGTCGGGGACCGCGTGCCGGCCGTCGAGCAGGAGCAGGAGAAAGGCCTCGCGTTCGCCCAGACGGAAGTGGCGGCCCCCGGCCGGATCGCTGAGCAGCGCCCCCGGACCCTCTTCCGCGGGCAGCGCCTTGAGCGCCAGGCCGGGGCGCAGCCGCGGCCTGGCGCGGGCCGCGGCCAGGCGCTCCTCCAGCCCGGGCCATGGGCCGGACTCCTCGCCGGCCGGCAGGCGCAGTTCCACCCGCTGCCACAGGCCAGGGGTGCCGGCGGCCGGGGTTCGATCCAGCGTCCTTGTGCGGTAAATGCCCTTGGACATCTCAGGACCTGTGGCCATTCCTGGAGTAGGAAATCGCCAATCGCTTTCAGTTGCCAGGTTTCAGCCCTGAGGGTGAGGCACTGAGAACTGGAAGCTACACACTGATCCCCTCTATTGTACCCCAAGTTACGGCCCCTGTAAAGCGCGGTTGTGATTACCTTTCAACTATGATATAATGGCTCCCGAAACTTTGGTCCCCCAAAGTAGGTAAACATTATCAGAAAACACCCAAAGGAGGCCTCCATGTCCAAGATTGTCTCCGTCCACTCGTTCCGCGGCGGCACCGGCAAATCGAACCTCACCGCCAACCTGGCGGCCACCATCGCCCTGCGCGGCTACCGCGTCGGCGTCATCGACACCGACATCCAGTCCCCCGGCATCCACGTGCTCTTTGGGCTGGACGAGGAAAAGATGGACAAGTCGCTCAACGACTACCTGTGGGGCAAGTGCGCCATCGAGCAGACCGCCTACGACGTCAGCAGCATCCTGCGCACCGCCGCGGGCGGGGCCGCAGCCGGGGCCGGCATCTACCTGATCCCCTCCAGCATCAAGGCCGGGGAGATCGCCCGCATCCTGCGCGAGGGGTACGATGTCGGCATGCTCAACGACGGCTTCCGCGACCTGGTCGAGCGCCTCAAGCTGGACTTTTTGCTCATCGACACCCACCCCGGCCTCAACGAGGAAACGCTCCTGTCGATCGCCATCTCCGACGCCCTGATCATCATCCTGCGCCCGGACCAGCAGGACTATCAGGGTACGGCCGTCACGGTGGATGTGGCCCGGCGCTTGGAAGTGCCCAAGATGATGTTGGTGGTCAACAAGGTGCTCTCCTCGTTCGACCCCGATGCTGTGCGCCAGGAAGTGCAGAAAAGCTACAACGCCCCCGTCGCCGCCGTCCTGCCCCTGACCGAGGACCTGATCCGCATCGGCAGCCGGGAGGTCTTTTGCCTGCACTACCCCGATCATCCCTGGACGCAGCGCATCCGAGAGATCGCCGCGCAACTGGTGGCGTAAGGAGGCGAGGCCGTGTGCTCAGGGCTGTTCGGCCGATTGGAGCAGGAACTGGAAGCCCGGGAAAAGACACCCGGTCTGAGCATGAGCGATATCCTCACCATGCCCGATAACCTGCGCCGGCTGGTCAGTTGGATGATCCGCGAGCGGCAGGTGGAACTGGAGGCGGCGGAGGCTTACCTGGGCCAAAGCCCGGAGGAAATCCGGGCACTGATGGACAACTTGATCGAGAAAGGCTACGCGATCGAGTTCGAGATGCGGGGCAAGACGTTCTTCCGGATCCGCCTGGCGCTCAAGCGTGGACGGGAGATTCCGCTGGACATCTGGGCTTCCCTGGACGACAAGTGCGAGGAACACTAAGGAGATCGGCCGATGGAGTGCGTACACTGTAACCAGCCGGCCCAGGGGATCTGCCGTTTTTGCGGGCGGGCGGTGTGCAAAGCGCACATGAAAAAGATGCCTTACATCATCACCGTCTATGTGGGAGCCGGCAACGTGCCCAAGGCGATCGTCGTCGGCGACGCGGTCTTCTGCGGGATGTGCAAGCCGCAGCCCGAGCCGATCGAGATGCCGGAGATTTACTGATCAGTTGTCAGGTTTCAGTTCAGTTTTCGGTCCTGCGGGCGGGGACACTGAACACTGATAACTGCTGTCTAGACTTGGCCAAGGATCGAGAGTGTCTAACCGACTGCAGCAGTTCTTGCGTCTTCTCCCTGGGGAAACCGGCCTGGTCCTGGCGCTGGGGCTGATCCTTCTGGGCAACTCGTTGGCCCAGCAGGTGTCCGACATCACCGCCGTCAGCAACTTTCTCAGCGCCGGCGGGGTGAACCAGATCCTGATCGTCTGGGCGGTGGACAGCGGGGTCCTCCTGCTGACAACCGGGTTGCAGTCGCTCATTATCGACCGCTTCAACCGGGTGGCGCTGGTGCGGGCGATCCTGCTGGGCCTGGGCCTGGCCTTTGTCCTGCTGCGCCTGCTCTTTGTCTTCGGCGCCCCCGACTGGCTCAACTACGCCCTGCTCTACCTGCTGGGCCAGCAGCAGTGGATCTTTTTCCCCCTGGTCTTCTGGATCTTGGCCAACGACATCTTTGACATGGCCCAGGCCAAGCGCCTCTTTCCGCTGATCAGCAGCAGCGACTTTGCCGGGAAGCTCCTGGGGATCGGCGTAGCCGTTGCGGCGCCGTTCGTGGTCCGCGCCATCCCCGGGCTGCAGACCCAGGACCTGCTGGTGCTGAACGCCGCCATCTACTTTCTGGCCGCCCTGGGGATCACCCTGGCCCTGCGCAAGGTCAAGATCCGCCAGACGGTCCAGCCGCACGAACCGGTGCGCGAGACGCTGATCGAGGGCTGGGGGTTCGTCAAGGAGGTGCCCTCTTTCCGCTTCCTGGCCCTGGTCATCATCGCCATGCTGCTCTGCGATACGGTGATCGAGTTTCGCTTTCTGGTGGTTTCGGACGGCGCTTTCCCCGATCCCGGCCGCTACCAGACCTTCTACAGCCTCTATCGCCTGGGGCTCACAGTGGTCGCCTTCGTCCTCCAGGGCTTTCTCACCAGCCGCATCCTGGCCAAGCTGACCCTGAAGAACGCCTTCTTCGTCAAGCCGATCGGCGTGCTGTTGGGCGCGGTGGCGATGATCGTCTCTCCCGGCATCTTGGCCGCGGTGGGGGGCGTGCTGCTGCTGCGCATCCCGCAGTACACGGTGGACGACTCGGCGCGCAAGACCTTCCTGGCGCTGGTGCCGGAGGAGCGGCGCGGCCGGGTTAGCATCTTTATGGACTCGTACCTGTATGTCGTCGGCGTGCTGTTGGGCTGCCTGCTTACCGGGGGCATTGTCTTGGCCGGCGTGCAGCTAAACATCCCGGCCCTCTACTATGCCTACCTGGGGCTGGCTGTGGTGAGCGCGGCGCTGGCCATCGTGGCCGTCGTCCGCCTGCGCGCGGTGTACGAGTCCAGCCTGTGGAACTGGCGGCTGAAGAGGCGCCAGCGCGGCAAGTCCGTGCTGGACCGATTGGACTTTTAGCGGATGGATATCTATCTGAAGCGCACCGCGGACCGCGGGCTGGGAGTGTTTGCCGGCCGCCCCTTTGCCCAAGGAGAGGTCGTCGCCCGGGCCACGGGCACGGAGATCGATCACCAGACGGAGCACTCGTTCCAGATCGGCTGGGGCCGGCACCTGGAGCCGGACCCGCCGACCCGGTTCTTCAACCACAGTTGCCGGCCGAACCTGGGGGTGCGCACCAACCGCCGGGGCTGGCCCGAGTTCGTCGCCCTGCGCGACATCGCCGCCGGCGAGGAGCTGACCTACGATTACGCCATGACCGAGTACCGCCACTATGAGCGCCCCTCGCCCGAGTTGGAGTTCGACCTGACCTGCCGCTGCGGATCGTCGCGCTGCCGGGGAAAGCTGGGGTACTATTCCGAGCTGCCGGAGGAGCTCAGGAAGGAGTACGAGGGGTTTATATCCGAGTATCTGTTGAGAGCGGAGAGCGGAGAGTAGGGCGTGGAGAGCGGAAGAGCGCGATGAACCATGGGAGGCAAGAAGTCCGCCGGGCCAGGCTCTCAGCTCCAATCTCTCACCTCTCCTCTGCCCGGAACCGCACCTTCTGAACTGGAAACCGAACGTCCGGAGGAACAGATGACTGACGAGGCACCCGCCCCACGCAAGCGCCCCTCCGTGAGCCTGCGCATCAAGATCCTGATCGGCTTCACGCTGATCTTTGGCGTCGTCTTTGCCGCCGCCTACTACTGGTTCTATACCTTTAGCACGCAGATGGCCATGAACCGCATCCGCGAGGACCTGGAGGACACCCTGCGGGGGGCCATCGCCGGCGTGGACGGCGACGATTTCGCGGCTATGGTGGAGGAAAACCCACCGTGCATCCCCGGAGTGGCCGACGATCCGCAGCACCCCCTGGTGCCCGCCGCGGATCCGCGCTACCAGGCGCACCAGAAATGGCTGGAGAGCATCGTGCAGATCGAGCCCCGGGCCAGCCCCTACACCTACATCGCCGGACCGCGGACGGATACGCTGCAGTGGGTAGGGGACAACTATCGGTTTCTGAACCCCGACGAGGCCACCTGTTTCCTGGAGGTCTATACCAGGACGGTCGACAGCGTCATCCTGGAGGGGCTGTCCCGCACGACGATCAACATGAACATCTACACCGATGCCTGGGGGTCGTGGGTCTCGGCCTACGGCCCGATCCTCAGCTCCCGTGGGCGGGTGGTCGGGGCGGTGGGCATCGACTTTCGCGCCGACTATGTCCGCCAGGTGCAGCAGGGCATCCGCGACAGCATCGTGCTGGCCTTTGTCATCACCTACGGCTCGCTGTTCTTGCTGGTCTATACCGTCTCGACGGTGCTGACGAGGCCGATCGTCAAGCTGACGCGGATCGCCGAGAGCATCGGCGAGGGCAACTATGAGCAGGACCTGGCGCCGCTGCAGGCGGACCGCCTGCCGGACGAGATCGACACCCTGGCGCGGACGTTCGAGATCATGCTGGGCAAGGTTCGCCAGCGCGAGCAGACACTGCGCCGCCAGGTGGAGGAACTGCGTATCGAGATCGACGAGGTCAAACGCCAGCGGCAGGTGACCGAGATCACGGGCACGGACTTTTTCCAGGACCTGCGGCAGCGGGCGCGGGACATGCGCCAGCGCAGCCGGGGAGAAGGGAAGGAGCAAGGGGCAGAGCAGCCGCCCCGGTCCGAGGGGGGCTTGTCCAACTCTGAAGACGCCGGCACCCGGGGTCCGTGAACGACAAAGGCACCAAGTTGCAGGGGTAGGCAACCGGAGGCGCGAAGGCACCAAAGAGAGGATAGGAGCGCAAGGGCGTCAATTTGCAGAGGTGGGCAACCAGAGGCACGAAGGCACCAAGGAGAGACGTCGTTGGCCCGAATCATCACGATTCACTCCTTCCACGGGGGGACGGGCAAGTCCAGCATCATCGCCAACGTGGCGGCGCAGCTGGCGCTGCGAGGCCGGCGGGTGGCGCTGGTGGATGTCGATCTGCAGACGCCGGGGCTGCACATACAACTGCGGCCGGCCGCCGGGGAGGCGCGGACGATCCACGACTACTTGCTGGGGGAGTGCGCCATCGAGGAGGCGGTGGAGGATATGGGGGAGCGGCTGGGCCGGCCGCTGCCGGCCGGCGGGGCCCTCTACCTGGTCCCCGGAGGGGCACACACCCAGGAGATCACCCGCGGTATCCGCGGCCGCTACGGGGCGGACCGCCTCCATGAGGGCCTGCAGACGCTCATCGCGCGGCTGCGGCTGGACTATCTCCTCATCGACACCCACTCCGGGATGTGCCAGGAGACGCTGCTGGCGCTGGCAGCCGGCGACCTGCTGCTGCTCGTGCTGCGGCCGGATGCGCAGGACTACCTGGGGACGGCGGTGATGCTGGAGGTGGCCGGCTGGGTGGAGATGCCGCGCATCCTGCTGGTGTTGAACATGGCGCTGCCCAGCACCGACCGCGAACAGGCCTGCCGGCAACTACAGGCCACCTACGGCTGTCCCGTCGCCGCGTTGATCGCCTTCACCGAGGAGCTGACCCTTCCCGGCCCCGGCCCGCTGATCTCCCTCCGCGCGCCGGCGAACACCTTTTCCCGGGGGGTGGCCGAGATCGTGGACCAGATCGAACGGGAGTAGAGCGAACGATGGGCGCCCTCCTCCTCCGCCGCGAGCCGCGTTGCGCCACGCGCCGAAATCGTGGGCCATAGCCCGGTTTCCCGCCTGTTCCCCGTCAGGCAACGGCAGTAAAAAAACGAGGGGGTGCAGCAGTCGCTGCACCCCCCGCGCTGGTTTCCGGGCCTGTTTGGACGGGCAGACCTGGTGCTGCCAGGAACTGCCGTGCTTGCAGGTCATCCTGACTGCAAGCGATACCCTAGAAGTTGATCTGGCAGCCGTTGTCCAGTTCGATGAACCCGTTAAAGCCCGGGGCATCGTTGAGCGGGTTCATGAATTTGAAGATGATCGGCTTTTCCTGCCCGGCATTCAGCACCCGATTGACCGCCGCATCGGCCGGCGGCGCGGCAGTGCCCTGCGCATACTGCTCGCCGAAAACCTTGACCCAGTCCCAGGCGCCCCATTCGCTAAGCCAGTTCCCGATGTGTACACGGACCACCTGGCGGTTCTCGTTGCTGTTGTTGCGGATCTTCAGGGTAATCTGGCGGGGCGCCGTCTTCTCCCGGCCGGCCAGCACGTACTGGCTGCAGTCGACCTGGGGGGGCTCCGGCGGGGGAGGGGGTGGCGGCGGCGTACCGCCGCAGGCGCTGTCGATATAGGCCCACTGGAGCGCCGCGGCCAGGCTGTTCGCGTCGGAGGCGTAGTAGAATTCGCCGCCGCCCAGCGCGGCGATATAGCGCAGGATCTGGTCGTTAAAGATGCCGCCTTCTGTCGATTGTACGGCCACGGCGTACACCGGCAGGCTGGGGAGCGTGGCCTTCAGGTTCTGGATGGCGAGCATCGTGTCGGCCAGCGGTTCGCCGGCGCGCTGGCCGTAACGGTCGTAGAGCCGCCCACTGCCCCGCACGCTGTCGGGGCTGCGCGGGTTGCCGCCCTCGTACACGTCGACTTTCTGTACGTGGTTGTCCTGGAAGCCAAAGTGATCGAGGTCTACCGTCGGTACGCCGTCGGAGATGAGAATCACCAGCGGCAGATGGTTCGGGTCCCAGTTGCCGGGCAGCCACGAGGCGACCAGGTTCAGCGTCTCGGCCGTCGGCGTGCTGCCGGAAGCGCCTAGTCCCTGGACCATGTTGTTGACGGCACCGATGTCCGCAGTAAAGCCGGAGACGACCTGGATATCCGTCGAGTAAATGGGCGGGCTGCCATTCCCCTGACCGGCACCGTGGAAGGTGATCAACGCCACGCGGCTACCGTTGTTCTGCTGGGCCACCCAGTTGTTGAGCGTCAGGATAGACTCTTTGGCGGCATCCAACTTGGTGCCCGATCCGGGGTAGAGGAACTCCATACTGCCGGAGGTGTCCAGAATGTAGAGCAGGTCCACCGGCGCGGGGGCCGGGCATGGCGGCGGTTCCGGCACAGGTGTGGGCTCGGGGGTCGACGTGGGGGCCGGGGGCACGGGGGTGGGTTCCTCGCACAATTGGCAGGGCTCGCAGACCGGGCAGGGCGGCGGGGGGCAGCCCTCCGGCGCGCAGATCTCGTAATTCGTGCGGATCCACACCGTGTTGTGGGCGTCCAGGCCGGTAATGCGCCAGGTGTACAGGCCGGCCGGCAGCCGGCCGGCACCGGTGTCGGCTTGCACATTGAGGTCGGTGCTGATGACGAACCGCTCCCATTCTTCCGTGCCCGACGGTTCGGCGTCCGTGTAAATGGGGTTGCCGCTGGGATCGAGGATCTCGTAAAAGACCGGGGGTTCTCGCCGCCAGACGACCCAGCTATGGTCGTCCGCCGGTGATCCCATGCCGCCGGCCCTTTCCTCCACGGCGTAAGGTCCCGCCCAGTAGGGCCGGCCCTCGGTATTGAGGTCGTCGGTGTCGGCTCCCCCGCCGTCCGTCGCGCCGCGGTCAAAGTCGCCGTTCCAAAATTCCAGGGTTACCTCTTCCGAGGGTACGGCAAAGCGGAACGTCCAGGCTCCATCATAGGTGCTGGGGCCCGGGTTGTTCATGTCCCCCGCGTACTGGGGGTAGACGATACGCATGTCGTTTTCGCTGCCGATCATGCCGACGAAGGCAAAGCTGGCATCGGCCTTGTCGGCTATGCCGGTGCTCAGATAGGCGTTCGAGCGCAGCTTGAACGCGCTGATGCCCCAACCCTCGGCCGGGCGGGTGCACTCCAGCCGGTAGATATAGTGCCCGGAGGGAGAGCGGGCCTCGGGGTGGACGTTGAGCGGGATGTTGAACCAGGCGTTGTCGGGCATCGGGTCCTGGTTGCCGTGCCACTCCCCAAGCAGTGTTTTTCCGGCCCCGTCCTTGGCCGGGTCGGCGTAGAGGGAGTAGGTTACCTCGACGTCGTTCTCGTCCCAGTGGCCCACGCCGAACCCACCGATCTGCCCGCTCTCGTCTTTGCCCGAGTCGCCGTCAAAGATGCCCAGTTCCCAGGACGTATAGTCCGAGGGGACGGTGATCCAGACCACCGTCCTGGCCCCGGCGAACGAATCCATGTTCGTGCCGGGGATGGAAAAGAACCGGGCGTCGTTCTCGGCACAGGTGGGCAGGCAGGTGTAGCCGCCGGGAGGCGGCGGAAAAGCCGTGCCGAAGAGGGCTTTTTGCAGGGGCTTCAAAGAGCCCAGCGTCGACCCGATAAGCAGACCGATGACGAGTGTGACCACGATGGTCAGAATAGTGCGGGTGGTGAGAAAGTTGCGGATACTGCGTTGCATTTTGCGCCACATCGCCTTTCGCTCCTTGTTTGCGACTACTGCCCGGAAACGGCACCTGTCTCTGGGGCTGCCAGGTCCATTCTGTCACTTTTACAACTCGGATGAGCCCCAAGTTCCGGCGCCGCCGTCATTCCGCGTGACGCAGGCCGCCCGCGGACGGCGCGATTATTGCCTGGGGTCTGAAAAAGGGGGGGGCAGCGTTCGCTGCCCCCCCGAAATCTTGGTGACCCGGACGGCGTGGGCACCGCCCGGCCTGCACCTATGGGCACACCGCGCTCTGGTAATTGCCAGAGGGACTGGCGGGCACGACGCCATCCGGCAGGCCGAAGGTGGCGTGGCTGAGTCCGAAGCCGTTCATGTTCTGCACGTGGAAGACGAGCGTCAGCGTGCCGTCGCCGTTGTCCACGGCCCCCTGGAAGGTGAAGATAAAGCCGTTGCTCTCGACCGCCCGCTCGCAGGGCGTAAAGCCGTTGAACTGGCAGCCGTCCAGGGTGGCCATCCCGACGATGTCGGCGGCCTTGGCCTCGAGCTGGATGGAAGTCATCCCGTTGACCACGTCGGCCGGCAGGGTGAAGCGGAACTGGTCAAAGCCGCCGTCGCGGATCTCGGTGCCCGACTGGTACTCGAACTTGATGCCGTAGAACGGGTTGTTGGTCGGGTTCTCGACGTTGTACTGGTTGGTGCGCGGCACGTCGCAGCCGACGATGGGCGCGGGCGGCTCGGGGTGCTTGGGCTGCTTGGGCATATCGTTGTGCCTGGGCGGCTGCTTGGCCGGCGGGATGACGTTGGTGTACTGGTCGCAGGCGCGGTCCTCGGGGTCGACGTTGAGCTCGCCGTTGTTGATCATGTCGGCGATGTCCTTGGCCCGCTCCAGGAGGCCGGCGTCGCCGCGCTGGTAAAGGATGATATTCTGGGCATAGTTGAGAGCCTCCCACATGGAGCCCTCGTAGTACCCGCCGGCGATCCCGTTGAGGGTGGTGGTGACGTTGTAGCCGATCTTGCTCGAGCCCAGGTTGAGCCAGGTGGCCAGGTTCTGCTGCAGGGCACGGGCGAGCATGCTGTTGACGTCGCAGCCCGGGTAGTCGTTGGCCTTGCGCTGCAGGATGCGGTTGGCCTCTTCCAGCGTCAGCGGGGTGGTGCCGCCGATCGGCGCGGGGTTGCAAAGGTCGATGCCGCTGCGGTAGAGCGGGCTGACCAGGGCGATGTTGCGCAGGGCAAATTCCAGGCTCTCGCGGGTCTCCTGAGTCCCCTTCTTGTTGTTGAGGACCTTGTTCACGTTGTTCTTCCAGTAGCCGATCGTCCGCGGGCAGGAGCACTCGGTGTCGCACCACGGCGGCGGCGGGCAGCCCTCAGGCGAGCAGATCTCGTAGTTGACGCGGACCCAGACGGTGTTGTGCAGGTCCAGCCCGTGGATGTCCCAGCGGTACATACCGGGCTGGATGCGGTCGGCGAACTTGTCTGCCACGTTCGGCACGGGGTAGCGGCCCGGGTCGGAGGTGATGGAGAAGCGCTCCCATTCCTCCGTCCCGGAGGGGCACATGGGGTTGCCGGGCTCGCCGTTGATGTGGATGGGCACGCCGGCGGGGTCGACGATCTGGTACCAGACAGGTTCGCCAACACGCCACACATTCCAGGAATAGTTGTCTGCCGGCGATCCCTTTCCTAGCCATCCCCCTATTCCCTCGGGCTTGGCATCGGAACCTGCCCAGGGAGGCACCCCTTCCGTGTTGGGGTCGTCGTTGTCAAGGGCGGTGTTGTTCCAGGAACCCCGGTCAAAGTCGCCGTCCCACATTTCCAGGTAGACGGTTTCGGTGGGCACGTAAAAGTACAGTTGCCAATCCCCGGTATAATTGGACGGGCCCAGGTTCGTGTAGCTCTGGAAGTTGGGGTACATGACGCGCAGATCGTTCTCGTTACCCACCATGCCGACGATGGACAGGCTGGCATCGACCAGATCGGCCTTGCCTGTCGTCAGCCAGGCAGTGGAACGCACCTTGAATGCGCTGATTCCCCAGCTATTGCCCTGGCGGGTGCACTCCAGCCGGTAATAGTACCACTTCTGGTTGGGCCCCAGGGCCCGTGGATCGTTATTGAGGGTCGCATTGAACCAGGCGTTGTTGGGCATATCGCGGTTGCCGCGCCACTCCTGGATCGGCTGGGTTCCGCTACCGTTCTTCACCGGGTCGGCATAGAGGCGGTAGACAATCTCATCGGTCGTCTCGTCCCAGTTGCCCACCCACATGCCGCCGACATTGCCGTTGTTGTCCTTGCCCGAGTCGCCGTCAAAGAAGCCGAGCTCGAAGGAGGGCCAATCGGCCGGCACGGAAACCCACAGTACGATCCTGGACTGGGCGAAGCTGTCCATACGTTGGCCGGCCACGGACAGGAACTTGCCATCGGTTTCGCTGCAACTCGGTATGCACGTCTGCCCGCCTTCGGGGCCGGCCGTGCCAAAGAGGGAGCCCCAGATGTTGCCCCACCCGACCGTGAACTGCACGACGAGCACGGCGATCAGTAGGACGGCCAGCACCGCCGTCCCGGTCTTCCAGTTGAGCCACTTGCCGATGGTGCGCCGCATCTTGCGTGACATTGCTTTCCTCCTGTATCCCACAGTGGGCCGGTTGCTCACCGGGGACGACATCGACTTTGGGTCGTGGGCCTGCTACTCCCTTATACAACGCGCTTGGGGCGAAAGTTCCGGGCAACGGCTCTCTGGAAAGATCGGGGGGATCAGCTCCCTGCCTATTCGCCCCGCGGGCACGATGGCGTGGCCGGATGCGAGCGGGGCGGCGCGATCACCAGGTCGTACGGTTTGCAGCACCAGAAACGCCCTTCGCCGGGCCACCAACAGGCCACCGTGCGCCGGCCGTGGACGTACTTGACCAGCGGTCCCTCGTCCGTACGCAGGTGGACCGGCACAATCGCCGGCCGCCACAGGCGCCGCGCCAGGCCGCTGGCCCGCAGCAGGCGGTAGGGCAGCCGGCCGGCCGCCGCCACCCGCCGCCACAGCCGCAGGCCGCCGGCCCACAGCCGCCCGCGCGCGCCTCCCCAGACACGCCGCAGCCGCCCCTCCCGCCGGACGAAACAGACCCGCCCCACCAGACACGCCGCCCCGACGGGCTGGGAGTCGGGGCGGGCACGGGCATCGCCCCGCGTGACCAGCCCGGCGGCGGTGCGCCCCAGGACGCGGTGGACGACCACGGGCCGGCCGCCCCCGGCCTCCGGGGAACCGAAGACGATAACGTCCCCCGGACAAACGGCCGCGAATTCGACCGGGGCCACCAGAAGCAGGTCGCCCCGCCGCAGAGTGCCCTCCATGCTGTCGCCCCGGTAGGAAAAGAGCCGGTACGCCCGGTCGGCGGGCCGGCCAGGTATGGGCGTAGAGGAGGGGTTCGCGTACGAGAGCGCCATCGTTCGGGGATTGAACTACAACGTCGGGCTCCCATTAGTGCCGAATTGGCATATAGAAACCCAGCTTCCCGTAGGATCGCATCCTGGCTTGCCCGTTGGGATGTTCCCCGTAGGAGTGCACGTCCCCCCCATCGCTGCCGTGACCGGCCCCAGGTCGAGCGCTTGTGGCCTGACATAGGGGATCCGCTGCGCCTCTTTATCGTGTTCCATCGTTCCCTCCTATCGTGTCCAGATCTGGCCGATCAGGTAGTCCTATCAGGCAATGGTCATCGTTGTGCGTAGGGCCGCGAAGCGGCCCGGACGGATCTCGGCATGCGTTTCCAACCCCGGCGCGCGCGAATCGCGCCGGGATAGGCCGCGAGCGGCATACCAGGTTACGCCGGGATCAGGAAACGGCATGTTCGACAACCTCCCGGGTCCGCGGCGAAAGGCCAAAGTACAGTTCGTATCCCGGCACGGAACGGGCTACGGCGGCCAGATGGGCAAAGATCATCTTTTTGGTGGCCACGTCGTACTCCCGCTGCCAGGCGATCTCGAACAGGGCGTCGGCCAGGTAGCGGCAGGTCTCCAGCGGGCCGATGGACTGCAGCCGCGGTTCGGCCGCCTGGAACAGGCGCGCGACCGCGCCCAACGGCCGGGCGCCAAGGCCGGCCCACTCCGCGGCCGGCAGCGCCTCCTCGTAGGCCCGCCGGCCGCCGTCGACCACCCCCCAGCCGCCCGCCGCCAGGGGGAACAGGTAGACCACATCCTGGGCCAGGCTCGGCCAGCGCTCTTCCAACAGCCGGCACACCGTGCTCTTGCCCGTCCCGGACGGCCCGAGAAAGAGCCAGGCGGCGCTCCCTATCTCCACGGCCGAGGCGTGGACGGCCAGCGAGATAGCCCGGTTCGGCAGGCGCGCGCGGCGGTCCATCGTCACGGCTCCCGCAGCCGGCCGGCAGGGAAGGCCCCCCGCCGCTCGGCCTCGGCGCACAGCCAGGGCGGGGCCACCAGCCGCCCGCTCTCCTGATAGTTCCGGGCCACGCAGTCGGCCAGGCAGCGCGGCGCGTGGAGGCAGCGGCCGCAGATGCCCGGGAACGGGCCGTCCAGCTCCTGCCGCAGCCGCCGCAGGACGGGGTGCTCGCACCATACTTCTACCACGCCCGCCGTCGCCAGGTTCCCGAAACACAGGTCCGGGATCGTCCGCCCGATGCCGCAGAGCGCCATCTCGCCCGACCCCAGGATGCCCAGGATGTGGCGGATGTGGCAGGAGCCGTCGGCGCCCCGCCGGGCCAGCTCCGCTACCGTGTAGAGCGCCAGCGGGGTGTGCAGGATCAGGCGGATGGGGGTGCGCTGCTGCAGCTCCCCGCGCACGAAGCGGGCCAGCGCCAACACCTCGTCAAAGTCCAACGTCTCGCCGCGCTCCCGCATGGCTTGGCCGCGCCCGCTGGGGATGACCGGGTTGAACTTGACCGACCCGGCGCCGAGCCGGGCGGCCAGGGCGACGACCTCTTCCACGTGCCGTACGTTGCCCCGGTGCAGGGACATGATCAACTGCGGCCGGTAGCCGGCCGCGACCAGGGCCTGGAAGCCGCCTACGGCGGCGTCGAAGGAGCCGGCCACGCCGCGAAACGGGTCGTGCACCTCGGCCGTGGGCCCGTCGATGCTCACCGAGACGGAGGTCAGGTGGGTGTGCTCGCGGAGGTAGCGGGCCAGGTCGGCATCGAGCAACGTCCCGTTCGTCTCCATGTCCAGATCCAACCCGGCGGCCGTCAGGAGATCCACGATCTCGACAAAGCGCGGATGCAGCAGTGGCTCGCCGCCGGTGAGCTTGGCGTTGCCCAGCCCCAGCGGCAGGGCCTCTTCGACCGCCCGGCGCAGCAGGCTCACGTCCAGGTACTCGCCGGGGGCCGGCCGCCCCTGGGCAAAGGAAGGGGCAATCCAGCAGTGCCGGCAGCGCAGGTTGCAGCCCTCGGTCAGGTAGAGGTAGAGCGAGGTCAGCGCCGGAACGCCGTCCGGCAGGGCCGGCGGGCGGGATTCCGTCACCTTGGCGGGCAATGGATCACAGGACATCGGGACCTCGTCGGCCAGGCTACAGGTTGGAACGTTTCAACGTGTCGACGTTCCAAGCGCAAACACAAAAAATACCGATGGACGACTTCCAGCCGTTATAGGGCCGCTGACTCACGCCGCATAGCCCAGGATTTCCGTGGTTGTGCTTATTCCAATGCATAGAACGGATCTTCTCCCCGATGCACGCGATAGCAGCCCATCGGATTGCGGGCATTGAGCTCACCGGTCAAGAAGAGCGCCCCGGCGGGGTCGCCCCCGGCGCAAAAGCCCTGGTAGGGGCAATCGCGGCATGTATCCAGGCTCTGCAAGGGAATCTGCGTGCGCCGGCGCATGGCCTGCATCGCCGGATGGTCGCGCCAGATCGCTTGCAGGTCGTCCACCCCGATGGTGCCCATCTCCAGCCCCGTCAACTGGTGGCAGGGCACGATCGTCCCATCGTGGTGGATCGAGAGTTTATGGAAGGGGGCGCCGCAAGCCGAGAGCGTGCCCCGCCCCGGCAGGCCGGCGCGGCCCGCGGCCAGGCCCGCCTCGATCTTCTCGAACATGTGCGCCAGGGCCAGCGGGCCGGCATTGGCCAGGACGCGCCCGGAGTAGCGGGCCTCCAAAGACAGCAGCTCCTCCATCGCCCGGCGGCGCTGGGCCGGGGTCAGCGTGATGGCCTCTTCCGCGCGGACGGTGATGCCGCAGGGAAAGGCCTCGTTGACGCTGAACGAGGGCAGCCCCACGTCGTGCAGGAGCAACTTGGCAATGTCCTCCAGGTCGTCCACGTTGTAGCGGGTCACCGTGACCCGGGCCTGCGCCGGGAACCCGCCGGCGACGAGCAGCCGCAGCCCGCGCAGCGCCCGTTCGAAGCTGTCCGGCCGGCTGCGATTGTGGGTTTCGGCCCGCGAGCCGTCGATCGAGACCTGGATATAGTCCAGCCGGACGCGCCGCTTGCCGACCTCGAACCGGGCCAGGAACTCGTCGGTGATCAACGTCCCGTTGGTGAGGATGCTGTAGCGCATCCGGTTGGCGATGAGACCGTCGATCAGGACAAAGAGGTCGGGCCGGGTCAGGGGTTCCCCTCCGGTCAGGTAGGCGCGCCGGACTGCCAGGCGGCCCAACTCGTCGAAAAAGGCCAGCCATCGTTCGGTGGGCAGGTCACGGCGCGCCGTCATCTCGTCGGCATAGTAGCAGTACCGGCAGCGCAGGTTACAGCGCCCGGTGATGGCAATGTCCACCTCGAGCGGGGCAGACGGCACCCGCGGCAGCGCGGCCTCGGTCACTGGACGATCCCCCCATGGATGCCGACAAAGCCCTTGTCCACCATCGTATCCACGAACTCGCGCACGTCCGGCCCCACCTGGTCGGGGGGGACGTTGTCGCACTGCTCCACCAGCGCGGCGACGATCTCCTCCAGCGTGCGCGGCTGCTCCAACACCCGCCAGATGAGCAGCCCGGTGGGGTTGATCACCAGCACCTGGTCGGTGTCGGGGTTGAAGAGCAGCGCCCCATCGGGGCCTTCTTCGCGGCAGGAGACGTCGGGATTCACGATATACCGGATCGCCTCAGCGACAGTCATAGCAACCTCCGGTAAGCGGCGGCAAGGTCGGGTTGCAGGTTCAGTCAGCCGAAATGTCCTCAGGCGCAGAGGGCCGTTCCCCGGGGGAAATCCGCTGGACCAGGCCCAGGGCCGTCATTTGGGAGATGCTCTCTCGCACGTCGGCCCACACTTCGTTGACCGGCCGGCCGTAATCCGCGGCCATAGCCGCGGCCACCGCCTGCAGCGAGGCCTGCCCGCCCAACCGGGAGAGGAGATCCGCGGCGGTCGCGTTCAGCTCCACCAGCCGCAGGTCCTCGCAATGCAGGGCCAACGAGCGCTCGCCGAACGACTCGATGGCCACGGCCGGATGCAGTACATAGATATCCATATAGATATCCATACCCCGGGTCGCTCTCGCATTTCCACTATAATCACATCATAACACATCGGCGCCGCGTGTCAAGTGTACGGGTCGGCCGTAAAAAGATCGTGAAAATGGGCCGAGGCTTGCGGGACGGGTCGCCCAGTTCGCCCACGGCGGACACTGCCAACGGCGTACCTGTAGGGGCGGGGCTTGCTCCCGCCCCTTGCCCCGATGAAAATGTGAGCGGGCGCATTGACACCCCCCAGGCCCTGTGGTACGATATGGTTATATATGGTCGTCCTTTGAGAAACCACGCAGGGGTAGGGGAATCCCACCCATCTGTGGGACGAGAGACGCGGCTTCTCAAACCACGATCGTTGTCCTTGAGTCCAGAGTTTCTTCCGGAGGCCACCCGATGCGCCGATCGTTCTACGGTTTGATGCTCGTCCTCATCTTATCGTCCCCGCTTGCCGCCCCGGCGCCGCTCGCCGCCCGGGGCGCGGACGGTGCGGGGAACCCCCCGGCGGCCGGCCCGGCCGCATTCGCCGCCCCGGCCGGCGGCAGCACGCCGGCCGGCCCCGTCATCGTCGAGTCCGACGACCGCCACATCGTCTTGGAGTGGGCCGCCCCGCCCTATGAGATGGTGTCCGACATGGTGGGGGGCCAAACGGTGCAGCAGATCAGGATGCCGGATTGCCCGCCGGCCGGTGTGCCGGGGGAGCCCGACCTGCCGATCTGCTCTGCCCTTCTGGGGGTGCCGCCCGACGCCGCGCTCACGCTGCGTATCGTAGAGACGGAGACCGTTTTCCTGGGCGCCGGCTTCCGCCTGCCGCCGCGGCCCGACCTGGCGATCGAGCCGGATCTGCCCGCGGAAGCGGTGGGTCGGCCGCCGGTGATCCGGGAGGTGCGCGTGGAGGGGCCGGCCTATGGGCGCGACGACCCCTTCCCGGCCGAGCCGGCCGCCCTGGGCGAGGCCGCCTTCCTGCGGCATCAGCGCATCGCCGCCATCGCCTTTTTCCCCTTGCAATACCGGCCGCGGAGCGGCGAGCTGGTCTACCACCCGCGGGTGAGGTTGGAGATCTCCTGGGGCGAGACCGGCGAGCCTACGGGCTATGTACCCGAGCCGGCCGCCTTCGAGCGCCTGCTGGCGGCAAGCCTGCTGAATTACGGCCAAGCGCGCGCCTGGCGGCGCACTACCGCGCAGCCGTTGGAAATCCCTCCCGCGCCACCCGACCCCGGTTGGCGCATCCCGGTCCGCCGGGAGGGCATCTACAAGCTCTCCTACCAGCGGCTGCAGGCGGCCGGCCTGCCGGTCGACACCCTCGACCCACGTACCCTGCGCCTCTACTGCTACGGGGAGGAGGTGGCCATCCGCGTGGTCGGCGAGGAAGATGGGCAGTTTGATTCCCTCGACTATGTGCTTTTCTACGGCCGGCCGCTGGCCGACAATCGCTACACCGACAGCGAGGTCTATTGGCTTACCTATGGCGGACTGCCGGGCCGCCGTATGGCGCGCCGCGACGGCACCCCCGCCGGGGTCGCCCCGGTGCCCTCCTCGTTCGTCGTCACCGAGCACCTGGAGCAGGACCTGCTCTATACCTCCTCGCTCCCCTGGCGGGCCGATCACAGCCACTGGTTCTGGAACTATACCTACCCCGAAGGAAATATCCCGGCGCAAGAATACCACTTTCCTGCCCACCCCCTGGCCATGGAAAGCTACACGGCGACCCTGCGGCTGGCCGCCCAGGGGTACACCAGCGATATGGAAGTCATCCCCGACCATCACATCCGTGTTCTTCTGAACGGCACCCTGCTCGGCGAGTTGTGGTGGGATGGGCGGGAGGAGTTGATTGCCACCTTCGCGCTGGCTTCCCCATTGCTTCAAGCAAGCGGCAACACCGCACGTTTTGAAGCCCCGGGAGACACCGGAGCCTTTGCCGACCTGGCCCTCTACGATTGGCTGGAATTGGAGCACCGCCGCCGCTTTGTCGCCGAGCAGGACCGGCTCGACTGGGCGGCGATACCGGGATACTGGGAATACCACCTGGAGGGCTTTACCGCGCCGGGCATCCTGCTCCTCGATGTCGGCGACCCCACCAGCCCCGTCGAGGTCGTCAGCGCGACCGTCGTGCCGGCCCCCCCCGGCTATGCGCTCTATTTTGAAGCCACGATGACTTCTACCACAGAGTTCCGGGCGGCGGCGGAAGCGGCGCTGCTTGAACCGGTCTCCGTAGAATTGGCGCAGTTGCCCGCCCTGCGCGACCCGGGCAACGGAGCCGATTACATCGTCGTCGGCCATGCTGACTTTTCCGACCAGGCCGCGACCCTGGCCTCCTTCTGGGCCGGCCGGGGACTGCGGGCAACCGCCGTGGATGTCGCCGACTTGTACGACCTCTTTGCCTACGGCCGGCAGGACGCCGAAGCCATCCGCGCCTTTCTAGCCTACACCTACGAGAACTGGTCCCCGCCGGCGCCGGCTTACGTGGTCCTCCTGGGGGACGGCCACTATGATCCAATGGACCACTACGGCTACGGCGTCGGCAACTTTATCTACCCCTACCTGGCTTGGGTCGACCCCTGGCTCGGCCAGGTGGCGGCCGACAACCGTTACGTCTGTGTGAGCGGCCAGGATATCCTCCCCGATATGCACCTGGGCCGGCTGCCGGCCAACACCCCTGCCCAGGCCCAGGTGATGGTCGACAAGATCATCGCCTACGAAAGCGCCCCGCCGCCCGGCGCCTGGCGCCGGCAGGCCCTCTTCGTCGCCGACAACGCCGACGATGCCGGGGATTTCGCCGCAATATCCCAAGCCTTGATTGCCGGTTACATATCGGGACCCTACCAGGCGGACCGCGTCTTTCTGGGGGTAACCCACCCCTACCAGTGGCCCGCGGTCATTGCCCGCGGTGCCATCATCGCGGCGATCAACGCCGGGCGGGTCCTGGTCAACTACGTGGGACACGCCAGCGCTACATCCTGGGCGGCCGAGGGGCTCTTGAACGTGGACTCCCTTTCCGGCTTGGCGAACGCACCGTACTACCCGGTGACGCTCGCCATGGCCTGCGCGGAAGGGCAATATTTCTATCCCCTTCCCAACTATTCGGGGTTCGCCGAGGCGTTCGTCCGTTCGCCCAACGGCTGGATCGCCTCCTGGTCGCCTACCGGGATGGGCTTGGCCGCCGGACACAACTACCTGAACGAGGGCTTTCTCCAGGCCGTCTTCCTGGACGACGGCTGGCAACTGGGGCCGGCCACCCTGGCCGGCAAGCTGCGCCTGTGGGCCGCGGAGACCGACCTAGACCTCCTCGATACCTACCTCCTCTTCGGCGATCCCGCCTTGGAGATGCCGCTCCTGAAGACCGACCTGGCCCTGGACAAGGCCGTTGAACCGCCGACGCCCCTCCGGCCCGGCGACCCCATTACCTTCACCCTTGCCCTGACCAACGCCGGCCCGGCCACCGCCCACCACATCGTCCTCGACGATGCCCTCTCCCCCTACATCGTCAGCCCCACGGTGAGCGCCGGCGGGATCGCCCTCACCGCCCGCCCCGGAACACGCTATACCTGGGATGTCGCCGACATGGTCGCCGGCCGGTCCGGCACCGTCACCATCAGCGCCCACCTCTCTTGGCAGACCCCGGTGGGCACCTATCTCAACGCGGCGCTCCTTACCACCACCGCCCACGAGACCAGCACCCAGAACAACGCCGACATGGTCTCCTTGCAGGTCGTCGCCGGCCCGCCCTACGCCGTCGCCGCCACCGCCGAGCCGCCGGCCATCCCCGCCGACGGCGCCTCCCAGTCGCTCATCCAGGCCCACGTCGCCGATACCGCCGGCAACCCCGTGGCCGACGGCACGCCCGTGGCCTTTCGCACCGACCACGGCACCTTTCCCAACGGCGACACCTACTTCGCTACGACCACCGCCCAGGGGAACGCCGGCGTCCTGCTGCGCTCCAGCGCCCAGGTCGTCACCGCCACCGTCACCATCACCTCCGGCCAGGCGATGGGCGCGGTGCAGGTGCCTTTTGCCTCCCTGGAGCCACACACGATCCTGCTGGAGTCCAACCCCACCGCCATCCCGCTCACCGGCACCGCGGCGCTCACCGCCACCGTGCGCGATGTCCTGGGCCACCCTGTGCGCGACGGCACCGGGGTGACGCTGACGACCACGCTGGGCCATATCGGCCCGGCCACGGGCCCGACCCGCGGCGGCATATTCACTTCCACCCTCTACGGGGAAGGGCTGGCCGGCCTGGCCACGGTCGTCGCCCGCAGCGGCCGCGCCGCCGGCACCGCCGCCGTGCGCATCGGCGAGGGCAGCAGCTACACCCTGACCCTGGAGGTCTCCCCGCCGGCCCTGCCCGCCGACGGGCAGTCGACCGCCGCCCTCACCGCGACCCTGGTCCGCGCCGACGGCCAGCCCCTCACCGGCACCCACTGGGTCTCCTTCAGCACCACCCTGGGCACGATCACGCCCGGCGTGGGGCCGATCGACAACGCCACCGCCACCGCCGCCGCTACCCTGACCGCCGCCACGCGCGCCGGCACGGCCTGGGTCATGGCCGTCGCCGAACGTGAGTCGGCCCTGGTGACCGTCACCTTGTTCCCAGGGGAGGCCGCCGGCCTTGTCCTGACGGTCAGCCCCGCCAGCATCCCGGTCGGCGGCAGCAGCGCCGCCGCCATGGCCGTCGTCGGCGACGCCTACGGCAACGCCGTGGCCGACGGCACGCCCGTGGCCTTTGCCACCGACCGGGGCATCATCACCCCCACGCTGGGGACAACGCGCAACGGGCGCGCCCAGGCCGTTCTCTTTTCCGGCACGCAGGCCGGCACGGCCACCGTGTCCGCGCAGAGTGGGCCGGCCGGCGCCACGGCGGCCGTGCGCTTCACGCCGCTGTCGCCGTTCACCCTGACCCTGGCCGCCACCCCCAGCGTCGTCGTCGCCGACGGCCGTTCCGCCTCCTACCTCTCCGCCTGGGTCGGCGACCGCTTCGCCAACCCCGTCGCCGACGGCACGGCCGTCAGCTTCTACACCACGCTGGGCACCCTCCGGCCCCCGCAGGCTCCCACCGTGCAGGGCTGGGCCACGGCCACGCTCACCAGCACGGCCGTGGGCACGGCTACGGTGCGGTCGTTCGCCGGACAGTCCGGCAACGCCGAAGACCACCTGACCGTGCGCTTCGTGGTCGGCCCGCCGGCCACCCTCCTGCTCACGGCCTCCCCGACACGCCTCTACGCCGACGGCGTCACCACGAGCACGGTCACGGCCTACCTGTGGGACGGCCTGGGGCACCCGGTGGCCGACGGCACGCCCGTGACCCTGACCACCTCGCTGGGGACGATCAGCCCAGAGCTGGTCTGGACGGCGAACGGGCATGCGCGGGGGGAGCTGCGCTCGGCGCGGGTGCCGGGCTGGGCCGTCGTCCAGGCGTCCGGCGGGCCGGCCCAGGGCCAGGTGCGGGTCGAGTTCTTCCAGTACCGGCTGTACCTGCCGCTCATCGTCCGGTGACGGCGGGGATGGCGCAGCAAGCAAGTAGGGGCGGCGCACGCGTCGCCCCTACTTGCTATCCCGGGCGGCGCTCGCCTTGACAGGGCGCGGCCGGCCGGCTACAATAGGGGCCAGGAGCCGCCTGCTCCTTTGACGGCATAGCGCTCGTTCACCGGAGAATAGCCGATGCTCACCCGCGAGTTCCACGTGTCCCGGCAGGCCCGCGACCGCTACCGCCTGGAGGAATCGCTCTTTGCCCTGGACGGCAATGTCGTCCTGGCCAACTTTCACGCCGCGCGCCTCCTGGCCCGGCGCATGAACGAACGGCGCGACCTGCTGCACTATCCCGAGCGGGCGGTGCGCGCCGGCCTGCTCAACGCCATGGGCCTGATCGACGAGGTGCTGCACCTGGTGGTCGGCCTCTACCGTCAGCAGGTCCAACCCGCGGTGTTGGGCCAGGCCCTGGCCTTTGTGGAAGAGCGCCTGGGCGCGGAGGCGGTCGACGCCGTCCTGGGGCGCTTTGTGGCCGAGTTCCCCCCCCTGGCCGTCTACCGGCGGGAGCAAACCCCTGCCGAGTACCTGGCCGGGGAGACGGCCGGCCAACCCAACCGCCAGGTGGCCCTGGAGGAGCTGCTCATGCTCTGGCTGGCCAACGCCAACCCGGCGCTGGGCCCGTTCCGGGAGCTCTTTGACGATGCCGGTCTGGAGGGGGAGACCCCCTATCGCCAGGTCGTGGCCGCGCTGCGCGACTACTTTGTCGCCCAGCCCCCCTTTGGCCCCAAGCGCCAGAGCCTCTTCGACATGCTGCGCGACCCGGCCGTAACCGTGCCGCACTCCTTGCCGGGGCAGTTGGAATACATTCGCGAGCAGTGGGGCTACCTGCTGGGGCGCGATTTCTACCGCCTGCTCTCCAGCCTGGACCTGCTGCGCGAGGAGGAAAAGGCCGCCCTCTTCGGCGCCGGCGGCCCGGGCGTGGCCCAGGTGCCCGATTTCCGCGCCCTGGCCGGCCCGGCCGGGGAGGCCGAACCCGAACGCTTTAGCCCCGACCGCGATTGGATGCCCCGCCTGGTCCTCCTGGCCCGCAACGCCTACGTCTGGTTGGACCAGCTCTCGCGCCGCTATCGGCGGGCCATCCACCACCTGGACGACATCCCCGACGAGGAACTGGCGATCCTGGCCCACCGCGGCATCACCGGGCTGTGGCTGATCGGCCTGTGGGAGCGCAGCCGGGCCTCGCAGCGCATCAAGGCACTCTGCGGCAACCCCAAGGCGGTGGCCTCGGCCTATTCTCTCTACGATTATCGCATCGCCGACGACCTGGGCGGGGAGGCCGCCTACCAGGCGCTGCGCGAACGCGCCTGGCGCCACGGCATCCGCCTGGCCAGCGACATGGTCCCCAACCATATGGGCATCGATTCGCCCTGGGTGGTGGAACACCCGGAATGGTTCCTCTCCCTGCCGGAAAGCCCCTTTCCGGCCTATACCTTCGACGGGCCGGACCTCTCCGCCGACGAGCGGGTGGACATCCGCATCGAGGACCATTACTACAGCCGCACCGATGCCGCCGTGGTCTTTAGACGCGTCGACCGCCGCACCGGGGAGGTGCGCTACATCTATCACGGTAACGACGGCACGCGTATGCCCTGGAACGATACCGCCCAACTGAACTATCTCAACCCCGCCGTGCGCGAAGCGGTGATCCAGGCGATCCTCTCGGTCGCCCGGCGTTTCCCGATCATCCGCTTCGACGCGGCGATGACGCTGGCCAAGCGCCACTACCAGCGGCTGTGGTTCCCCGAGCCGGGCACGGGCGGGGCCATCCCCTCGCGCGCCGAACACGGCCTGACCAAGGCCCAGTTCGACGCCGCCATGCCCACCGAGTTCTGGCGCGAGGTGGTGGACCGGGTGGCCCAGGAAGCGCCCGATACCCTTCTCCTGGCAGAGGCCTTCTGGTTGATGGAGGGGTATTTCGTGCGCACCCTGGGCATGCACCGGGTCTACAACAGCGCCTTTATGCACATGCTGCGCGACGAGCAGAACGCCAACTACCGCAGCGTGATCAAGAACACCATCGAGTTCGACCCCGAGATCCTCAAGCGCTATGTCAACTTTATGAACAACCCCGACGAGGAGACGGCGGTGGCCCAGTTCGGCAAGGGCGACAAGTACTTTGGCGTCTGCACGCTGCTGGCTACCCTGCCCGGCCTGCCGATGTTCGGCCACGGCCAGGTGGAGGGGTTTGCCGAAAAGTACGGCATGGAGTACCGCTACGCCGAGTGGGACGAGCAGCCCGACCCCGATCTGGTGGCCCGGCACGAGCGCGAGATCTTTCCCCTGCTGCACCGGCGGGCGCTCTTTGCCGAGGTGGAAAACTTTTGTCTCTACGACCTCTTCACCGCCGAGGGCACGGTCAACGAGGACGTGTTGGCCTACTCCAACCGCCGCGGGGAGGAGCGGGCGCTGGTGCTCTACCACAATCGCTACGCCGAGGCCCGCGGCTGGGTGCGCACGGCGGCGGCCTCCCTGGACAAGGGCAGCGGCAAGCTGGTGCGGCGCACCCTGGGGGAGGCGCTGGCGCTGCACGACGATGCCCGCTGTTTTGCCCTCTTCCGCGAGCAGCGCAGCGGCCTGACCTATATCCGGCGCAGCCGGGAGCTGCATGCCAAGGGGCTGCGCGTCGAGCTGGGCGCCTACCAGTGCCAGGTGCTGCTCGACTGGCGCGAGGTGCAGGACGACGCCGCGGGGAGCTACGCCCGGCTGGCCGACTACCTGGGGGAGCGCGGCGTGCCCGATATCGAGGAGGCGCTGCGCGAGATGGCCCTGTTGCCGCTGCACGCGGCGCTGGGCGAGCTGCTGCAGCCCGACCTGTTCCGGCGCCTCATGGAGGCCCGGAAGCAACCCGGCGAGGCGGCCTTTGGCCCGCTCCTCGGCACCGAACCCGACGTCGCCCTCCTGGACGAGGTCACGGAGAAGGTGGAGCGCCTGCTGCGGCAGGCGAAGCAGGCGGCCGGCGGCACGGCCGCCGAGGGGGCGCTGGCCCGCGAGGTGCGCGCCCGCCTGCGGATGGCGTTGCGCCTGCCGGCCTGGGGGCGCGAACCGCTGCCTACGGAGGCCGTGGCCGTTGCCGCGACCCCGGATATGGCCGCCGTGCGCGAGGCGCAGGCCCACCTGGGCGACGATCGCGCCCGCTGGGGGGCGCTCTTCACCTGGCTCTTCCTGGCCCCGTTGGGGGCCGTCTGTGGGCCGGAGGGCGCTCCCGAACGCAGCCGCAGCCTGATCGACGAGTGGCTGCTCTTACGGGTCGCCGGGCCGGCCCTGGCCGGGTGGGGACTGGACGAGGGGGCGGTGGAGCGCGCGCTGACGGCGGTGCGCTGGCTGACGGTGCAGCCGGACTGGTTCGCCGGGCTGGAGGTTCCCGCCGGCGAAGGGGCGGAGGCCGGGGAGGGGCTGGGGACTACCGGGATAGATGCGGCGGCCCGCGCCGTGCTGCAGCGCCTGCTGCAGGACGGCGACGTGCGCCGTTTCTTGCAGGTCAACCGCTACCAGGACGTGCTCTGGTTCAACCGGGAGTCGTTCGCCGAGCTCCTGGGCTGGCTGCTGGTGGCGGCGGTGGTGGAGGCGCAGGCGGTGGTGGGACGGCCGGACGCGGAGGTGGCCGGCCTCATCGCTGCGCGCTACGCCATCGTGCGGCGGCTGCGCCGGGCCGCGGAGGGTTCGGGATATCGGGTGGAGAGGCTGCTGGAGGGGTAGTGTGATGGAGTGCGGGCTCGAGCCCACTCGAGGAGGAAACCGATGCAGCCCCTGGCTACCTTTGTCGTCACCCCGGCCCTGCCGGAGCGTTTGAGCCGCCTGCGCGACCTGGCCTACAACCTGCGCTGGGCCTGGGACCACGCCACCATCGAGCTCTTCCGCCGGCTGGACGGCGACCTGTGGGAGTCGTCCGGCCACAATCCGGTGCGCATGCTGGGGACGATCGCCCAATCGCGGCTCGAGGCCGCGGCCCACGACGACGGCTTCCTGTCCCACCTGGACGGCGTGGCCCGCCACTTTGACGGCTACATGGCCGCGCCTTCCACCTGGTACAGCCGGGCCCACGGGGCGCCGGCCGGCCCCTTGGCGGCCTACTTCTCGGCCGAGTTCGGGCTCACCGAGTGCCTGCCCATCTTCTCCGGCGGACTGGGGGTGCTGGCCGGCGACCACCTGAAATCGGCCAGCGACCTGGGGGTGCCGCTCGTGGGGGTGGGGCTGCTCTACCAGCAGGGCTACTTCCAGCAGTACCTGGACGAGGCCGGGTGGCAGCAGGAGGCCTACGCCGATAACGACTTTTACAGCCTGCCGCTGACGCTGGAGCGCCGGCCGGATGGGACACCGCTGACCGTGGAGGTGGCCTACCCCGGGCGGATCGTCACCGCCCAGGTGTGGCGGGTCCAGGTGGGCCGCGTGCCGCTCTACCTGCTGGACACCAACCTCCCGGCCAACCGCCCGGAGGACCGCGACATCACCGACCAGCTCTACGGCGGCGACCTGGAGATGCGCCTGCGGCAGGAGATCCTGCTGGGCATCGGCGGCTGCCGGGCGCTGCTGGCGCTGGGGTTGAACCCGCCCGTCTGCCACATGAACGAGGGCCACTCCGCCTTCCTGTCGTTGGAGCGGACACGCTGCCTGATGGAGCGCCACCGGGTGAGCTTTGACGAGGCCCGCGAGGCCGCCGCGGCCGGCCTGGTCTTTACCACCCACACCTCTGTCCCCGCCGGTCACGACTATTTTCCCCCCGACCTAATGGCCCACTACTTTACCGACTATGCCCGCAGCCTGGGCCTATCCTGGCACGACTTCCTGGCCCTCGGCCGCAGCAACCCGCACGACGAGGGCCAACCTTTCTGCATGACCTGCCTGGCCCTGCGCATGGCGTCCCAGGTCAACGCCGTCAGCCGGCTGCACGGCGAGGTCTCCCGCCGTATGTGGCAGCAGCTCTGGCCGGGCCTGCCGCCGGACGACGTGCCCATCGAGCACATCACCAACGGCGTGCACTTTTCCTCCTGGATCTCGCTGGAGATGAAGCAGCTCTACGAGCGTTACCTGGGCCCCCGCTGGCGCGAGGAGCCGGCCGACCAGGCGGTCTGGCAGCGCGTCGGCACGATCTCGGGGGAGGAGCTGTGGCGCACCCACGAGCGCCGCCGCGAGCGCCTGGTGGCCTTTGCCCGCCGCCGCCTGCGCGAGCAGTTGGTGGCCCGGCGCGCCCCCCAGTCCGAGATCGAGGCCGCCGACGAGGTGCTCGACCCGGCGGCCCTGACGATCGGCTTTGCCCGGCGCTTTGCCACCTACAAGCGGGCCACGCTGCTGCTGCGCGACCTGGACCGCCTGGCGCGCCTGCTGAACGATCCGCAGCGCCCGGTGCAGGTCATCTTTGCCGGCAAGGCCCACCCACGCGACGACCCCGGCAAGGAGCTGATCCGCCAGGTGGTGGCGCTGGCCCGCCAGGAGCGCTTCCGCCGGCGCATCGTCTTCCTGGAGAACTATGACATGGCTACGGCGCGCAGCCTGGTGCAGGGCTGCGACGTCTGGCTGAACACGCCGCGCCGGCCGCGCGAGGCCAGCGGCACCAGCGGCATGAAGGCCGCCGCCAACGGGGTGCTCAACCTGAGCGTGCTCGACGGCTGGTGGGACGAGGCCTATCACCCGGACCTGGGCTGGGCCATCGGGCGGGCCGAGAGCTACCAGGACCCGGACTACCAGGACCAACTGGAGGCCGCGGCGCTCTACGAGATCCTGGAGCGGGACGTCGTCCCCACCTTCTACGATCGCGGTCCCGGCGGCCTGCCGCGGCGCTGGATCGCCCGGATGAAGGCCTCCATCGGCGGGCTGTGCTATTTCTTCAACACCCACCGCATGGTCGCCGACTACACCCGGCGCTTCTATGTGCTGGCCGCGGCCTGTTTCAACCAACTGGTCGACGACCGCCTGGCGCGGGCCCGGGCCCTGGTCGCCTGGAAGGCCCGCGTGACCGAGGCCTGGCCCCAGGTGCGCGTCGTGAGCGTGGAGCTGCAGGCGGCCCGGGAAGTGCAGGCAGGACAGGAGGTGCGGGTGCGGGCGCGGGTGCAACTGGGTCCGCTGCGGCCGCAGGACGTGACGGTGGAGCTGTGCCTGGGGCGGGTGGACGGCAGCGGGGAGATCGTCGTGGCCGAGGTGCAGTCGATGGCGCTCTCCGGCCGGGCCCGCGAGGGGGTGGTGCCCTTCAGCGCCGGCGCCGTCGTGCGTGAGAGCGGTCTGTACGGCTACGCCGTGCGCGTGCTGCCGCACCATCCGGACCTGGCGACGCCCTTCCTGCCAGGGTTGATCGTGTGGGCGTAGAGACCCTTTGTCCTACTCCTTCAGCAGCTCCGGCAGCCCCTCCGGCGGGCCGTAGGCGTCGGCCCCGTGCCGCAGCATCTCCTCGACCTCCTCGGGCGTGGCCGTGGCCGTCAACACGATCACGCAGAGCTCGCGGTCCTTGGTCTCCGACTTGAGCGCCCGCAGCACGCGGTAGTTGTCCATGCGCGAGATCACCGCGTCCAGGATCACCAGGTCGGGGTTCTCGCGGCGGGCCTTTTCCAGGCCGGCCTGGCCATCCCCTGCCTCCACCACCTCGTAGCCCCGCTCGCGCAGCAGCCGGCTGATCATTTCGATCGCCGTGGCGTCCTCGTCGATCACCAGCACCTTCTTGCGGCCCTCGCCGCGCTTGGCGCGGGCCAGCAGCGCGGCGATCGTCCGCGTCAGGTGCTCGCTGTCCACCGGCTTGGTCAGGTACTCGTCGGCCCCCAGGCGCAGCCCCTGCTCGCGGTCCTCCAGCACCGACAGGATCAGCACCGGGATGGGCGCGGTGGTCGGGTCGCCCTTGAGCACGCGCAGCGCGTCCAGCCCGCTCATGTTGGGCATCATCAGGTCCAGGATGATCAGGGCCGGCCGATCGCGGCGGGCGCGGTTCACCGCCTCCAACCCGTCGGCCGCCTCCAGCACCTGGTAGCCGGCGCTGCTCAGCTCCTGCGCCAGCAGCCGGCGGATGTTTTCCTCGTCGTCCACCACCAGCACCGGCTGCCCGCCCTGCGCGGCCGGCAGCGTCTCGGCCACCCGCCGGCGCAGCTCGTCCAGCACCACCGCGTGCATGCGCGCCAGCGGCAGGACAAAGGTAAAGGCGCTCCCCTGGCCGACAACGCTCTCCACCCAGATGCGCCCGTTGTGGTGCTCGACGATCTCCTTGCAGATGGCCAACCCCAACCCGGTCCCCTTGGGCCGGTTGGTCATCATGTCGCCCAACTGCTTGAACTTCTGAAAGACCTCCTTCAGCCGCTCCGGGGGGATGCCCATGCCGGTGTCCCGCACGCTCACCGCCAGCCAGTTGCCGACGCCCAGGAGGCGCGTCTCGCCGCCGATATCGGGAGTGACCGCGCCGTCGGGGGCGATCTGCAGCCGGCGCGCCTGGACCTCGATCTCGCCCCGGTCGGTGAACTTGACGGCGTTGGAGAGCAGGTTGGTCAGCACCTGGACGAGGCGATCGCGATCGGCCTGGACCAGGGGCAGCCCCTCCTCCACGCTCGTCCGCACCGTCAACCCCTTGGCCTCGGCCAGGGGGCCGACCGCGACGACCGCCTCCCCGATGACCTCGGCGATGGATTCATCGGCAAAGTGCCACTCGATCTTGCCGGCCTCCATCTTGGCGATGTCCAGCACGTCGTTGATCAGGCGGGTCAGCCGCTCGGCCTCGCTGACGATGATCTCCAGGTTCTCGCGGATGCGCGCTACGGCCTGCCGGCCGCGGGCGTCGTCCTCATCCACCTTGGGAGCTACGTCGCGCTCGAACGATTTGCCGATGAGCTTGGCGAACCCCAGCACCGCGGTCAGCGGGGTGCGCAGCTCGTGTGAGACCATGGAGATGAAGTCGGTCTTCATCCGGTCCACCTCGGCTTCGTGGGTGATGTCGCGCAGCACGGTGACCACGCCCAGGACCTCGCTGGAGCGCGGGGCCTCCGGATCGCGGCGTACCAGGGCGCTGGCCGAGGCCTTGTAGGTGCAAGGGGCCGTCGCCCGGGCGTTGGGGACGATCCACTGCAGGTTGACCGTCTGCACCTCGCCGGGCCGGCGAAGGCCGGCCTGGACGATGTCCCGGAGCTCTTCCACCGGCAGGATGCGCTCCAGCACGTCGCCCGACAACTGCTCAGGGGGCAGTTGCACGATCTGGGCAAAGGCCGGGTTGGCCAGGACGATGCGGCCCTGCGGATCGGTGACCACCAGCCCATCGGCCACGTTCTGCAGGATGGTGTCCAGCCGGCTGCGCTCGGCCTCCAGCTCGGCCGTGCGGGCGAGCACGCACTCCTCCAGGACGCGGTTGTGGTCCTGCAGCTCGCCGTACAGGCCGGCCAACTGCCGCGACATTTGGTTGAAGGTGGCGGCCAGGTCGCCCAGCTCGTCGTTGGACGGCAGGTCGATGGTGCGCCCCAGCTCGCCCCTGGCCAGGGCCAGCGTCCCGCGCTCCAGGCGCTGCATGGGGCGCAGCAGGAAGAGGACCATCACCAGGGCGGTCGCGCCGGCCGCGGCGGCGGTGCCCACGACCAGGATCGGCAGCACGCGCTTCAGCGTGGCTTGCTCCAGAAGCTGGGTCGATTCCCCGGCCAGCGCCGCCTCGACGATGCCGATGACCTGCGGCCCGGCGCTGCTCTGGACGACGATGGGCGCGACAAAGCCGTAGTAGGAGCCGAACTCGTCGGTATACTCGACGCGGTGGGTCTGCAGGTCGTCGAACGCCGCCAGGTGCTCCGGCGTGTAGTAGAAGAAGGGGTAGCCCACCCCGGTGCTGCTCGAATCGACCCAGTAGTACAGGTGGTCTCCCTGGCGGTAGTAGATGCCGACCCACTCGATGTTGCCGGCCGTGACGGCGGTGTCCATCGGTTTACGAACCTGGAGGTAGACTTCGTTGTCCAGGTCGGTGGGCTTCTGCACCTCCTGCAGCAGCCCCACGTCCACGTTGGTGGCCACCAGGTTGGCCACGTGCTCCAGGCGCGTGTCCATCTCCGTCCGCCAGCGTTCGACGCTGGCCCGGTAGATGCGGTAGCCGGAGAGGCCCACGGCCAGGGTCATCAGCAGCACCAGCGGGGCCAGGATCTTGATCGCCAGCGGCACTCGGATCTTCAACTCGCACCTCTCAGTGCAGCGCGATGCGGGCCCGCAGCCGGCCGTCCGGCTCAAAGGCCCAGATCACGTTGTTCAGGGCGTCGGCGATGTACACCGCCCCGTCGGGGCCCACGGCCAGGCCCATGCCCTGCCAGTTCTTTACCTCGGGCGGGGCGAACTGGGCGACAAAGCTGCCGTCCGGGTCGAACGCCTGGACGCGGTAGTTGCCCATGTCGTTCACATAGAGCAGCCCGCGCCGCTCGTCCACCGCCAGGTACTGCGGATAGGAAAACTGCCCGGCGCCGCTGCCGTAGGAGCCAAAGGTCAGGCGGTGGGTCAGGCTGATGTTCCCCGCGGCGTCCGTGGACAGGGCAAACTGCTGGAGGCAACTGGCGATGCTGTCGCTGATATAGACCAGCCCGCGGGTGTCGTCCACGGCGACGTCGTTGAGCCCCAGGAAGAGGCCGGGTCCCGTGCCAGTGTCAAAGAGTTCGGCCAGGAGCGCTCCCTGGGCATCAAAGATACGCAGCGTGTTTTGCGAGTTGTCGGCCAGGTAGACCCGCCCGGCGGCGTCGACGTCCAGGCCATAGGGGGTGTGGGCGGGATCATCGAAGCCGTACTCTTTTCGGCCGACCTCGCGCAGGAGCCGGCCCTGGGGGCTGAACACCTTGACGCCGTCGCGGACCAGGGCGCCGTTCTCGTCGCGCGCCAGGTCGCAGATGTAGAGGTTGCCGGCCGCGTCGGCGGCGATGTCCCAGCCGGCAAAGATGTCCGCGGGCGCCGTCCCGAGCCGGCCGAAGGCGCCCAGGTAGCGGCCGTCGGCGGCGGCGTGGACCACGCGGTAGTTGCCGCGGTCCATGATGTAGAGGGTGCCGTCCGGCATCACTGCCACCCCGTTGGGGCGCAAAAGGCCCATTGTTGGCCCACAGGAGGAGAGCAACGCCGCGGCCAGTACGAGGAGGAGCAGGGCGGCGGCCGGCCCCGCGGCGGTTCCCAGGCATCGTCTGTCCATGCTGCTATCCTCCCCGGCGCAGCCCGACCAGCTCGTACACCAGGTCCATCTCGCTGTGCCCCTTGACCTGGATATAGCCGTACTCGCGGGCGACGATCGCCTCCCGCACACGCTCATAGGCCGTCGGGTTCAGCAGGATCTGGCCGGGGCTGGCGTGGTCCTGCAGCCGCGAGGCCAGGTTGACGCTGTCGCCGATGCAGGTATAGTTCTGCAGGATGGGCGAGCCGACGTTGCCGACGATGGCCGGCCCGGTGACGATGCCGATGCCAAAGCTCAG